>NZ_AMSF01000037.1 GCF_000334915.1 Dyella ginsengisoli LA-4
CCCCCGCCACGATCCCATGGACCACAAGCTTACCCGGCCGCGTTGATGGTGATGCGACGCGGCGTGGCCAGCGGCTTCTTCGGGATCACGATTTCCAGCACGCCGAACTTGCCGGTGGCGGTGATGCCCTCGGCATCGGCGCTGTCCGGCAGGGTGAAGCGGCGGTGGAACACGCCATGCGCGCGCTCGACCCGGGTGTACTTGCCGCCCTCGCCGTTCGGCGCCTGGCGCTCGCCCTTGATGGTCAGGATGCCCTTGTCCATGCTCACTTCGATCTGCGCCGGATCCACGCCCGGGATATCGGCGAGGATCACGAAGCGCTGCTCGTCTTCGCGGATGTCCACGCGCGGGGCCCACTGACTGGTGACCACGTTGGATGCGTCGCCTTCCTCGTTCTGGAACAGACGGTCGAAGGCCTGGCGCACCTCCTCCGGAAACATGCGGGTGGCACTCCAGTGCGTCGGATTGCGGTTGCTCATGTCGGACTCCTCGAATCGGTTACGGCGCGGTCGCCGCTTGCCCTGTCAAGTAGGTGCGGGCGGCGGCGATTCAAGGCGACAGAACGCCACGGCCGGGGTTAGCATCCGGCAGTTGCCCACCTTTCAGCATGGAGACGCCATGACCATCCAGCCCGGCCAGCCACTGCCCGACGTCCCCCTCATCGTCGTCGACGGCGGCGAGCGCCAGAACACCCGCAGCGGCGAACTGTTCGCCGGACGCAGGGTGGTGATGTTCGCCGTGCCCGGCGCCTTCACCCCCACCTGCTCGGAGAAGCACCTGCCCGGCTTCGTTGCACAGTTCGATGCCTTCCGCGCCCGCGGCTTCGAGGTGTTCTGCCTGTCGGTCAACGACGCCTTCGTGATGCAGGCCTGGGGCCAGGCTCAGGATGTGCCGCCCGGCCTGAAGATGCTGGCCGATGGCAACGGCGAGTTCACCCGGGCGCTGGGCCTGGAGCTGGATGGCAGCGCCTACGGCATGGGCCTGCGCGCACGCCGTTTTGCGCTGGTGGCCGAGGATGGTGTGGTGACGGCACTGGCGGTGGAGGCGCCGGGCGAATTCCGGGTGTCGGCGGCCGAGGCGATGCTGGAAGCCGTCGGCGGCTGACGCCGCCCCGGAAACGAAAAACCCCGGCCGGAGCCGGGGTCTTTCGTACGCGGTGGGGCCGGTCAGGCCTCGTCGCCACCCGCCGGCTCGGCGACGGTGGTATCGCCCTCGCCCTGCGGCGGCAGGCCTTCGACGTTTGCCGTCTCGCCTTCTTCGCCGTTCTCCTCTTCCGCGTCCAGCCGCACCACGCTGACCAGGGCCTCGTCGGCCGGCAGCTTGATCAGGGTGACGCCCTGGGTGTTGCGGCTGAGCTGCGAGACCTCGGCCACGCGGGTACGTACCAGGGTGCCCTGATTGGAGATCAGCATCAGCTCGTGCGCCTCGGTGACCTGCACCGCGGCGACCAGCGGGCCGTTGCGCTCGGAGCACTGGATGCCGATCACACCCTGGGTGCCGCGGCCCTTCTTCGGGAACTCGTCCAGCGCCGTGCGCTTGCCGTAGCCGCGTGCGGTGGCGGTGAGGATGTCGCCCTCGGCCGCCACGATCATCGACACCACCTCGGCGTCGTCGGCCAGGCGCATGCCGCGCACGCCGGTGGCGGTACGACCCATCGAGCGCACGGTGTTCTCGTCGAAGCGGTT
This sequence comes from Dyella ginsengisoli LA-4, assembly GCF_000334915.1. GTDB lineage: Bacteria > Pseudomonadota > Gammaproteobacteria > Xanthomonadales > Rhodanobacteraceae > Dyella_A > Dyella_A ginsengisoli_A. The sequence continues at coordinate 1,686 of NZ_AMSF01000037.1, forward strand.
GACCTTGCCGTTGGAGGCGAACAGCAGCACGTCGCTGTTGCCGTCGGTGAGGGCCACGTTGACCAGCGCGTCGCCCTCGGCCAGGTTGATCGCCTGCTTGCCCTTCTGCAGCTGGAAGGCGAAGTCGGTCAGCGGGGTCTTCTTCACCGTGCCGCTCTTGGTGGCGAAGAACACGAAGCGATCCTCGTCGTATTCGCGCACCGGCAGCACCGCCTGCACCTTTTCGCCCTCGGCCAGCGGCAACAGGTTGACGATCGGCTTGCCGCGCGCGGCCGGGCCGGCTTCCGGCATCTGGTAGACCTTGAGCCAGTACACACGGCCGGTGCTGGAGAAGGTGAGCAGCGTGTCATGGGTGTTGACCACCCACAGCTGCTCGACCACGTCCTCGTCCTTCAGCGCCGAGGCCGAGCGACCCTTGCCGCCGCGGCGCTGCGCCCGGTAGGTGCTGGCCGGCTGGCGTTTGATGTAGCCGGTGTGCGACAGCGTGACCACCACGTCTTCCGGGGCGATCAGGTCGAGCACATTGAGGTCTTCCTGCGAAGCCTGGATCTCGGTGCGACGCGCGTCGCCGAACTCGGCCTTGACCGCTTCCAGTTCCTCGCGGATCACCTGCAGCAGCACGTCGGGATGCTCGAGGATCTCGATCAGGCCGCGGATGGTTTCCAGGATCTGGCGGTACTCGTCGCTTAGCTTTTCCTGCTCCAGCCCGGTCAGGCGGTGCAGGCGCATGGCGAGGATTTCCTGCGCCTGCGTCTCGGACAGCTGGTAGCCCTCGGGCTTGAGGCCGTCGCGTGGGTCCATGTCCTCCGGCCGCGAGGCGTCGGCGCCGGCCGCCGAGAGCAGCGCTCCGACCACGCCGGGCTGCCACTTGCGCGCCAGCATGCGCTCGCGCGCCTCGGCCGGCGAAGCCGAGGTCTTGATCAGCTCGATCATCTCGTCGATGTTGGCGAGCGCGACGGTGAGGCCTTCCAGGATGTGCGCGCGGGCACGCGCCTTGCGCAGCTCGAAGATGGTGCGGCGGGTCACCACCTCGCGGCGATGGCGGATGAACGCCTCGAGGATCTCCTTCAGGTTCAGCAGCTTCGGCTGGCCCTCGGACAGCGCCACCATGTTGATGCCGAAGGTGACCTGCATCTGCGTCTGCTGGAACAGGTTGTTCAGCACGACGTCGGCCATCGAATCGCGGCGGATCTCGATGACCATGCGCATGCCGTCCTTGTCGGACTCGTCGCGCAGTTCGCTGATGCCCTCGAGCTTCTTCTCCTTCACCAGCTCGGCGATCTTCTCGATCAGCCGCGCCTTGTTCACCTGGTACGGCAGCTCGTGGACGATGATCGTCTCGCGGCCGTTCGGCTCGGTCTCGATCTCGGTCTTGGCGCGCACCAGGATGCGGCCGCGACCGGTGCGGTAGGCCTCGACGATGCCGGCGGCGCCGTTGATGATGCCGTAGGTCGGGAAGTCCGGCCCCGGGATGTAGGTCATCAGCTCGTCGATGCCCAGCGAGGGGTCGTCGATGAGCGCGATGGTCGCGCTGATCACCTCGGTGAGATTGTGCGGCGGGATGTTGGTGGCCATGCCCACCGCGATGCCGGCCGAACCATTGACCAGCAGGTTCGGCACGCGGGTGGGGAGCACCAGCGGCTCGTGCTCGCTCTCGTCGTAGTTGGGGCCGAAGTCGACGGTTTCCTTGTCGATGTCGGCGAGCAGCTCGTGGGTGAGGCGCGACATGCGCACCTCGGTGTATCGCATCGCCGCGGCGTTGTCGCCGTCGACCGAACCGAAGTTGCCCTGGCCGTCGACCAGCATGTAGCGCAGAGAGAACGGCTGGGCCATGCGCACGATCGCGTCGTAGACCGACGAGTCGCCGTGCGGATGGTATTTACCGATGACGTCACCGACCACGCGGGCCGACTTCTTGTAGGGCTTGTTCCAGACGTTGCTCAGTTCGTTCATCGCGTAGAGCACGCGGCGATGGACCGGCTTCAGGCCGTCGCGCACGTCCGGGAGGGCGCGGCCCACGATCACGCTCATGGCGTAATCGAGATAGCTCTGGCGCATCTCGTCTTCGATGTTGACGCGGATGACTTCTTTGGCGAGTTCTGCCATCAATCGGCTTCCCATGGGACGAAAAAAGGCCGCTTCGCCAACACCTCAGGTGCGTGCTCAAGCGGCCCTGAAATCAACTGCCGGAGTGTATCACGAAAGGCTATTTCGTGACAGTATTTTGGTCTTCCAGATCAATAACTTAGCGCGTGGCCTTGGGGTGCCGGAAAAGCAGTCCGCGGGCTGTCGAAAAATTAACCAGCGCAGCGACCGCCGAACCGGCCGCAACCGCCACGGCCGGCCACCGGTGAAGCGCCGGAAACGCCATCAGGCAGGCGGCGAAAATGCCGTAGTTGACCACGGCTCCCACGCTCATCAGGGCGAGCCAATGCAACAGTTCGGCGTGCGCCTTGCGCCCGCTCGAGCGCCCGGCGAACGTGTGCCGTCGGTTCCACCACCAGGTCACCGTCGCCGCGGCAAGGAACGAGACGATACGGGCGACGTAGGCGTTCCAGTGACCGAAGCTGACCAGTGCCTGGGATATCCCGGCATCGACGACCAGGCCAATCAATCCACCCACGGCAAACAGCCCGATGGTGCGCACCTCCCTCACCGCCCGAATACCGCCTGCATCGCCAGCGCGTTCGGGTGCTCGATCACGCCACGCTCGGTGACGATGGCGTCGATCAGCCCGGCCGGCGTCACGTCGAACACCGGATTCCACGCCTCGGCACCCTCGACCACCGTCCGCTGGCCGGCGGTGGCCAGCAGTTCGGCAGGATCGCGCAGTTCGATCTCGATCGCCTCGCCATCCGGCGTGGCCATGTCCACCGTGGACGACGGCGCCACCACCATGAACTTGACGCCGTGGTGGCGCGCGGCGATGGCCAGCTGGTAGGTGCCGATCTTGTTCGCCGTGTCGCCGTTGGCGGCGATGCGGTCTGCGCCGACGATGACCCACTGCACCTCGCCGGACTTCATCAGGTGCGCCGCGGCCGAGTCGGCGATCAGCTTCGCGGGGATGCCATCGCGCACCAGCTCGTACATGGTCAGGCGCGCGCCCTGCTGCCAGGGCCGCGTCTCGCCGGCATACACGCGTTCGATGCGGCCGCCAGCTACGCCGGCACGGATCACGCCGAGCGCCGTGCCGAAACCGGCCGTGGCCAGCGAGCCGGTGTTGCAGTGGGTCAGCACGCCCGAGCCAGGAGCGATCAGCGCCGCGCCCAGTTCGCCCATGAGACGGTTGGCGGCCAGATCCTCGGCCTGGATCGCCTGTGCCTCGCCGGCCAGTGCCGCAGCGTCGGCGCCCGCGGCGATCCGCGATTTCATTCGGTCGAGCGCCCACATCAGGTTCACCGCCGTGGGACGCGCTGCGCGCAACATCGCCAGCGCCGGATCCAGCGCCTCGCCCTGCTGCGCGGCCAGCACCACGCCCCAGGCGGCAGCGATGCCGATCGCGGGCGCGCCACGCACGACGAGGTCGCGGATGGCCCGGGTCACATCGGCCGCATTGCGGCAGTCGAGCCAGCGCTCCTCGCGCGGCAGCAGGCGCTGGTCGAGCAGGCGCAGGTGGTCGCCCTGCCACTGCACGGCACGGACGCGGTCATAACGGTCGTAGTCCATCGGGTTTGTTCTTCGAGGAAGGGAAAAAGCCGCACCCGGCATCGCGCCGGGGCTTGGGGCCGGTGCGAAGCGCCGACTCAGGACGCGTCGGGCATCACCAGCCAGAAAATCAGGTAGAGCAGTATGCCGGAGCCGCCCAGCAGGGTCAGCACGATCCAGGCGACCCGCACGATGGTCGGGTCCCAGCCGTAGTACTCGGCGATGCCGCCGCATACCCCGGCGATGCTTCGGCTGGCGCGGGAGCGGGTCAGACGCTTGGATTCGTTCATGGCTTGTCCTTTGCCGTCAGTCGCGCGCACGCAGCCAGCGATGGATCGCCGGCGGCACTTCGCGCTGTGCGCGACCGGATACGTAGATACCGATATGGCCGCCCTTGAAGGCGATCTCGGTGTAGTCCTGGGTACCGATGTGCTTGCCCAGCGCGCGCGAAGCATCCGGCGGCACCAGATGGTCCTGCTGGGCGTAGATGTTGAGCACCGGCTGCTGGATCAATCCCAGGTCGACCGGACGGCCGCCGATCTCCAGGCTGTGCCTGACCAGCTTGTTGCCCTGGTAGAAGTCCTTGATGAACTGGCGGAACGCCTCGCCGGCCTGGTCGGGGGAGTCGAAGATCCAGCGCTCCATGCGCAGGAAGTTCTCCAGCTCCGCCGGATTGTCGAGGATCTCCACCAGGCCCACGTATTTCTGCTGGTTCAGCCGCAACGGCTTGAGGGTGAGGTAGACCCAGTTCATCAACGCCGCCGGGACGTTGCCCATGACGTCGACAAAGCGGTCCACGTCCAGCTGCTGCACCCAGTGCGAGAGCATGTTGTCCGGCGTGTGGAAATCCACCGGGGTGACCATGGTGATGAGGTTCTTCACCTTGTCCGGGTGCATCGCCGTGTAGCAAAGCGAGAACGCACCACCCTGGCAGATACCCAGCAGGTTGATCGCGTCCAATCCGTGGCGGTGGCGCACGGCGTCGACGCAACGGTCGAGGTAGCCGTTGAGGTAATCGTCCAGGGTCAGCCAGCGATCGGCGCCATCCGGATAGCCCCAGTCGATCAGGTAGACGTCCTCGCCCTGCTCGAGCAGGTTGCGCACCAGCGAGCGGTCGGCCTGCAGGTCGGTCATCCACACCGTGTTGACCAGGGCGTAGACGATCAGTACCGGCGTCCGCGCTGTGGGGCGGCTACCGGTGAAGTGCCACACCTTGAGCTTGTCCTCGGCGTAGACCAGCTCGCGCGGCGTGTTGGCGTACTCCGGCTCACCCAGGCCGGGCAGGTTCTGCAGGCCCGCGGCGAGCTTGCGCTGGAAACGGTTGATCTCGGCCAGGGCCTCGGCCGGATCGATGCGCAGTGGCGTGTCCATGATCATTCCTTACTTGCGCCGTGCGCGATGCGGGGCGGGAATGCCGGGGCTGACCAGCGAGCGGCGGCTGGCTCCGCTCGACTTGACGGCGGCAGCGGCGCGGCGAGTTCGCAAAGCGGTACGCTTGCGGCTGTCCTTGGACGGCGCGGACGACCCGGTCGCCGGTTTCGTGGCGGTCTTGCCGGCGGGCTTCCCGGTTTTAGACGCCTTGGCTGGAGACTTCGCCGAGCCCGCCTTTTTGCCCGCGCTCTTCTTTCGTGTTGCCTGGGCCACCGGGCGGGTCCCGGTGGCCTTCGCCTTGCGCTTCGGCTTGGCCGGCGCCGCATCGGCCGCCGCGGGTGCGACGGGCGCGGGCGCGGCAGCCCCATGCTGTGACCTCTTCAGCGCCTGCAGCTCCGCGCGCAGTGCAGCCAGTTCGCCGGCCGCAGCCCCGCCCCCGCCTTCCATGGCGCGCAACTCGCGACGCACCTCCTGCAGGCGGCGTCCCAGGCTGTCGATCTCGCTGCGCGTCGGCAAGCCGAGCTGCCGACACAGGTCTTCCAGATGCTGCTGCACGAGTTGGCGCTCGCGCATCTGAGCGTTGACCATCGCGCCGTAGACCTCGCGGAACTCGTCGCTGAGCGCAATCTCGGCATAGGCTTCTTCGGCCGCATCGACCCACAGGTCGTAAAGTGCCTTGAGCGATTCGAGCTGGCGTCCGGGCTCGACGTGGTCGGCCAGCTTGTCCTGCAGGCGCTCCAGTCCCTGGGCGTTGGCCTTGAGGATCAGGGCCTGGTAGCGGCGCTGCTGCTCGGCACTTTCCATCATCGCGGCGACGAGTGCCTGCTGCTGGGCCTGCTGTTCGCGGTGCAGGCCGAATCCGGGCATGTACGCCGGCGCGCGCCAGTCGGTCGTGCCCGCCTGGCTCGCCGCGGCCAGCCACGCCTGCCACTGCTGCACGAAACCCTGCGCCGCCGTACTGTCGATGCCGCTGAACGCCTGGGCGAAGGGTTGGGCCGCGCCGCCCAGAAAATCCTTCACCGACGCCTGCCAGTCCATGCCTGGCGGGCTCGCCTGCGCGTTTGCCGCACGCTGCATCCACTCCAGGTAGGAGGAAATGCCCGACAAGCCACGCTCCAGCATGTCGCTCATCGGGGCCGACGACGCAGCCATGCCGGGCATGCCTGTCATACCCGGCATGCCGGGCGCGCCGAATCCGGCAAACGGCGAGGCGGGTTGGCCGGCGGCCTGCTGCAGGTAGCGCATCCACTGGGACCAGGACTGCTCGGCCATGGCCTGGGACTGCCTGATGAATTCGCTTGCCTGATCAGCCATACCTGCCTCCGGATGCGGGTCACCGGGCATCGTAGCAAATGGGCGTGGTGATAAAACGACGAAGGCCCGGCGTCGCCGCCGGGCCTTCGTTCGATTACCGCGGAGCAGCCGATCAGGCGCCGGCGGCTTCGTCCTCGGTCACGGCCTTCATGGACAGGCGGATACGGCCCTGCTTGTCCACTTCCAGCACCTTCACCTTGACGATATCGCCTTCCTTCAGCTTGTCGGACACCTTCTCGACGCGCTCGGAGGAGATCTGCGACACGTGCACCAGACCGTCCTTGCCCGGCATGATCGTCACGAATGCACCGAAGTCCATCAGCTTGGCAACCTTGCCCTCGTAGATGCGGCCCGGCTCGACGTCGGAGACGATCTGCTCGATGCGCTTCTTGGCGTCCTCGGCGGCACTGCGGTTGACCGAGGCGATCACCACGGTGCCGTCGTCGCTGATGTCGATGGTGGTGCCGGTCTCCTCGGTGATCGAGCGGATGGTGGCGCCGCCCTTGCCGATGACCTCGCGGATCTTGTCCGGGTGGATCTTGATGGTGAGCAGGCGCGGGGCGTACTCGCTCATCTCCGAACGCGGCGTGCTGATCACCTTGGCCATCTCGCCGAGGATGTGCAGGCGGCCACGCTTGGCCTGCTCCAGCGCCACCTTCATGATCTCTTCGGTGATGCCGTCGATCTTGATGTCCATCTGCAGCGCGGAGATGCCGTCGGCGCTACCGGCCACCTTGAAGTCCATGTCGCCGAGGTGATCCTCGTCGCCCAGGATATCGGACAGCACGACGAAGTCGTTGCCTTCCTTCACCAGGCCCATCGCGATGCCGGCCACCGGCGCCTTCAGCGGCACGCCCGCGTCCATCATCGCCAGCGACGAACCGCACACGGAAGCCATCGACGAGGAGCCGTTCGACTCGGTGATTTCCGAGACCACGCGCACCACGTACGGGAACTCTTCCATGCTCGGCTTGACCGCCTGCACGCCGCGCTTGGCGAGGCGGCCGTGGCCGATCTCGCGACGCTTCGGCGCGCCGAAGCGTCCGGCCTCGCCCACCGAGAACGGCGGGAAGTTGTAGTGGAACAGGAACGGATCCTTCGACTCGCCTTCCGGCGCGTCGATGATCTGCGCGTCGCGCGCGGTGCCCAGCGTGGTGACGACCAGCGCCTGGGTCTCGCCGCGGGTGAACAGCGCCGAGCCGTGGGTGCGCGGCAGCACGCCGACGCGGACGGTGATCGGACGCACGTCGTCCAGCTGACGGCCGTCGATGCGCACCTTGGTCTTCAGCACACTGTCGCGCATGGTGCGGTATTCGAGCTCGGCGAACTCCTTGCCCAGCTCGGCGGAGGTCCAGCCGTGCTGCTCGGCGTCGGCCTTCAGCGACTCCATCACGTCGGCCTTGATCGCCGAGATGGCATCGCGACGCTGCAGCTTGTCGCGCACCTGGAACGCCTGCTCCAGCTTGTCGCCCACCGCGCCCTTGAGCGCGGCGATCAGCGATTCGTTGCGGGCCGGCGGCTGCCAGTTCCAGGACGGCTTGGCCGCCTCGGCGGCCAGCTCGGCGATCGCGTTGATCGCGGTCTGCATCTGCTGGTGGCCGAACACCACCGCGCCGAGCATCACTTCCTCGGACAGCAGCTTGGCTTCGGACTCCACCATCAGCACGGCGCCCGAGGTGCCGGCGACGACGAGGTCGAGATCGGAGGTCTTCAGCTCGGTGTGCGTCGGGTTCAGCACGTATTGGCCGTTGGCATAGCCCACACGGGCGGCGCCGATCGGGCCCTGGAACGGGATGCCGGCCAGCGACAGCGCGGCGGATGCGCCGAGCATGGCGGGGATGTCGCCGTCGACTTCCGGGTTCAGCGAGACGACCTGCGCGATCACCTGCACTTCATTCTTGAAGTCTTCCGGGAACAGCGGGCGCACCGGACGATCGATCAGACGCGAGGTGAGCGTCTCCTTCTCGGTCGGACGGCCTTCGCGCTTGAAGAATCCGCCGGGGATACGGCCGGCGGAGTAGAACTTCTCGACGTAGTCGACGGTGAGCGGGAAGAAGTCCTGCCCTTCGCGGGGCTTGGCCGCCGCGACCGCGGTGACCAGCACCACGGTGCCGCCCATGCTGACCATTACCGCACCGGATGCCTGCCGGGCGATTTCGCCCGTCTCCAGTGTGACTTCGTGATTACCGTACTGGAATGACTTGGTTACTTTCGCCACGTTAGGTCTCCTCGTGGATTAACGGCGGAGGCCGAGACGTTCGATCAGGCTCTGGTAGCGAGCCAGGTCGCGATCCTTCAGATACGCGAGCAGGCTCTTGCGGCGGTTGACCAGCTGCAGCAGGCCGCGACGCGAGTGATGGTCCTGCTTGTGGGTCTTGAAGTGGCCGGTGAGGTGTTCGATGCGGGCCGACAGCAGGGCCACCTGCACTTCCGGCGAACCGGTGTCGTTGGGCACGCGGCCGAATTCAGCAATGATCTTGCTGGTCTGTTCTGCGGTCAGGGACATGGGTATCTCTTCCTCAAAAGCGAATGCGAAGCTTGCGCAACGTCACCACCCGATGACGTTGCGCAAGCTTCGACTGGTTGATTGGAACGGTTGAATCAAGCTCCTTATTGTAGCGAGGGGAGCCGCGCCACAACAAGACCGTCATCCCCGCGCCACCGGGCTGTCGCCGAACTCCATCGGCACCTCAGCCACCGGGCGGCAGGTTGAAGCCACGCTGGACCCGCAGCAGTCCATCCGGTCCGCGTTCGACCAGGGCCAACAGGGCGCCATCGTCGGCGAACGCCGCACAAAGCCCGCTGGGAATGCCCGTCCCGTCGAGCGCGATCCGCCGTCCCTGGGCGATCGCCTGGCTTTGTGCGGCATCCAGATGGAGCGCCGGCAGGTGGGCAACCGCCGCGGAAACCGGCAGCAAAGCCTCGAGCAGGACATCGTCGCCCTGCCCGGCCCGCTCGCGCAGTTCGTCCAGCGTATGCATCCGCGGCGAGGTGAATGGCTCGACCCAGATCCTGCGCAAGGCGGTCAGGTGCGCGCCGCACCCCAGTGCCTCGCCGAGGTCGACGGCCAGGCTGCGGATGTAGGTACCCGTGCCACACTCGATCTCCAGGTGCAGCAGGTCGCCCTCGCGGCCAGCCAGCACCAGGCGGTACACGTCGACCTCACGGGCGGGAACATCCACGGCCTCGCCGCGGCGTGCCTTGGCATAGAGCGGCTCGCCACCCTGCTTGATCGCCGAGTAGACCGGGGGCACCTGCCGGATGCGTCCGCGCAGCGGAGCCAGCGCCGCTTCGATCGCGGCGTCATCCAGGTTGGGCACCGCGCGTTCGTTGGCCACCTCGCCTTCGAGATCGCCAGTAGTGGTGGTGATGCCCAGACGGCAAGTAGCGCGATAGGCCTTGCGCGCGCCGAGCAGGTGCGCGGCCAGCTTGGTGCCCTCGCCGAAGCACAGCGGCAGCAGGCCGGTGGCCAGCGGATCGAGCGCACCGGTATGGCCGCCCTTGGCGGCCCGGAACAGCCTGCGCACTTCCTGCAGCGCCTGGTTGGAACTCAGTCCCAGCGGCTTGTCGAGCAGCACCAGACCGTGCAGCTCGCGGAAAACGATCCGACCCATCAGTCCTCGTCGGCTCCGTCAGCCGCCGTCGGCTCGTCGGCGCGCAGCAGCTGGTCGATGCGCTCGCCCTTGTCGACCGAGTCGTCGTACTTGAAGCGCAGCTCCGGCACCCGCCGAAGGCGCATGCCGCGGGCGAGCGAACGGCGGAACTCGCCGGCAAGCTCCTTCAGCGCCTTCAGCGCCACCGGCGCCTGCTCGGCCTGCAGGGCGGTGATCCACACGGTGGCCCAGTCCATGTCCCGGGTCACCTCCACATCGGACACGCTCACCGACGGCAGCGCATGGTCGCGCACGGCGGCATGCACCAGCAGGCCGAGTTCGCGGCGCAGTTCGGCGCCGACCCGGTCGGTCCGTTTGAAATCGCGTGAGGGCATGGGGCCTCCTTCGGGCGCAGCGCGCCGCATGTTCGGAAAAGCAGGAAGCCCGGGCAGGCCTGCCCGGGCTCCGTATCTCGGGCCGCGGGTCCGGCGGGAAACGCCGGCCCGGAAGGTCCGTTACAGCGTGCGTGCCACCTCGATGCGCTCGAAGCACTCGATCTGGTCGCCGACCTTGACGTCGTTGTACTGCTTCACGGCGATACCGCACTCCATGCCGTTGCGCACCTCGTCGACCAGGTCCTTGAAGCGGCGCAGCGACTCCAGCTCGCCTTCGAAGACCACAGTGTTGTCGCGCAGCACGCGGATCGGCTTGGAACGCTTGACCGAGCCCTCGGTGACCATGCAGCCGGCCACCGCGCCGAACTTGGAGCTGCGGAACACCTCGCGCACCTGGGCGATGCCGATGATCTCCTCGCGGATCTCCACGCCCAGCAGACCGGACGCGGCCTGCTTCACCTGGTCGATCACGTCGTAGATGATCGAGAAGTAGCGCACGTCCAGGCCGGCAGTGTCGATCACCTTGCGCGCCGAGGCATCGGCACGCACGTTGAAGCCGATCACCAGCGCCTTGGACGCCGCCGCCAGCGTGGCGTCGGACTCGGTGATGCCACCGACGCCCGCCGCAATCACGTTGACCTTCACGTTCTCGTTGCCGATCGCGCTGAGCGACTCGCGCAGCGCCTCGACCGAACCCTGCACGTCGGCCTTGACCAGGATGTTGAGCGTCTGCTGCTCGGCACCCTGGCCCATCTGGGCGATGATGTCCTCAAGGCGGTTGGCCTTGCTGACCAGGCGCGTCTCGCGGCGCTTCTGCTGGCGCTCGGCGGCCACTTCGCGGGCCAGGCGCTCGTCGGCCACGACCACGAAGTCGTCGCCCGCCTCCGGCACGCCGGAAAGGCCGAGCACCTGCACCGGAATCGACGGACCGGCTTCCTGCACGGTCTTGCCGCGCTCGTCCACCAGTGCGCGCATGCGGCCGTACTCGATGCCGCAGACGACGAAGTCGCCACGCTTGAGCGTGCCCTGCTGCACCAGCACCGTGGCGACCGGACCGCGGCCCTTGTCCAGGCTGGACTCGATCACCACGCCCGACGCCGGACCGTCCTCGACCGCCTTCAACTCCATCACCTCGGCCTGCACCGAGATCGCGTCGAGCAGCTCGTCCACGCCCATGCCGGTCTTCGCCGACACCGGCACGAACATGGTGTCGCCGCCCCAGTCTTCCGGGACCACTTCCAGGTTTGCCAGGCCCTGCTTGACGTTGTCCGGGTTGGCGTCGGACTTGTCCATCTTGTTGAGCGCGACGATCAGCGGCACCTTGGCGGCACGGGCGTGCTGCACGGCCTCCTTGGTCTGCGGCATGACGCCATCATCGGCCGCAACCACCAGCACCACGATATCGGTGGACTGGGCGCCGCGGGCGCGCATCGAGGTGAATGCCGCGTGGCCCGGGGTATCCAGGAAGGTGATCACGCCCTTCGGCGTATCCACGTGGTACGCGCCGATGTGCTGGGTGATGCCGCCAGCCTCGCCCGCCGCCACCTTGGCGCGGCGGATGTAGTCCAGCAGCGAGGTCTTGCCATGGTCGACGTGGCCCATGATGGTGACCACGGGCGGACGCGCGACCTTCTCGCCTTCCAGCTCGGCGTTCTGGGTGTGCGCGGCCAGCGCCGCCTCGGCGTTGTCCTCACTCGCGGCCACGGCCTTGTGGCCGAGCTCCTCGACCACCAGCACCGCGGTGTCGTGGTCGATGGTCTGGTTGATGGTGGCCATCACGCCCATCTTGAAGAGCGCCTTGACCACTTCCGAACCCTTGACCGCCATCTTCTGCGCCAGGTCGGCGACCAGGTTGGCATCGCCGACCACCACTTCGCGCACGACCGCGGCGGTCGGACGGGTGAAGCCATGCGGGCCGCCACTGGTGGACGCCGACGCGCTGCGACCGGAATCGCGACCGGAGCGGCCCGGCTTGCCACGCTTGCTGGAACGCCTTGCGCGGTCGGCATCGGACAGATGCAGTTCACCCGAGGCGAAACGCTTGCCACCGGCGACATCGTCACGATCGCGACCATGTCGCGCCTTCGCACCGCGCGCGGCATCCGCGCCCGCTGCTGCGGCCGGTGCAGGGGCGGGTGCGGGTGCCGGGGCTGGTGCCGGTGCGGCCACGACCTTCTTCTCGCGGCGACGCGGCTCGTGGATGCGGGGAACGATCAGGCCGAACGCGCTGTGGTCGGTGCTGCCGCTCGACGTGGTCTGGGATGAAGCCTCCACGGCCTCGGCAGGCTTGTCCTGGACCGGTGCAGCAGCGGGCGGCTCGGGAGCTGCCTCGGCTTCGGCCGACGCCTCGGCTTCGGCGGCCTGGCGCGCGTGCTCGGCCTCGGCCTGCCGGCGAGCTTCCTCGGCGGTGCGGGCTTCTTCGTCGGCGGCACGCTGGCGCGCCTCTTCCTCGCGGCGCTGCTCTGCCTCGATCCGATCCTTCTCTTCCTGTTCGCGCTGGCGCTGCGACTCGGCCAGCTTGCGGGCAGCCTCCTCGCGCTCGCTGTCGACCGCGGTCTCCTCGGCGATCACGCTGCGCTTGACGTAGGTGCGCTTGGCGCGAACCTCGACGTTGACCGTCTTGGCACTGCTGGCCGCGCCACGCCCGCCCGGGGTCGCGACCTTCAGCTCGCTGACCTTGCGGCGCTTGAGGGTGATCTGCCGAGGCGCCGCATCGTCGACCTCCGGCGCCGGCTCGTTCTTGCCGTGGGTACGGCGCAGGAAGCCGAGCAGCTTCACCTTCTCGGTGCTGCTGATCACCTGCTCCGGATCGGAGAATTTCATGCCTGCCTCGCCAAGCTGTCCGAGCAGCTTGTCCACCGGCATGCCAAGTACCTTGGCGAGTTGTTTGATCGTGACATCCGACATCGTGTTCTTTCTCCGCCGTTCCCGCGCTTCACGTCCGTGCGGCCTTGCCTGCACGTCCACCACCGTCCCTGGTGGAGAGTCCGCGTGGACTCTCCCCGGCGCGCCCGTCCCAGGGCGCGGCCGCTCGCGGTTAGCCGCCCTTCTCCAGGCGCTCGATCATCGGCTGACGCGCAGCCATGATCAGCGCCGCAGCACGCTCCTCGTCCATGCCCTCGATATCGATCAGGTCGTCGACCGCGAGGTCGGCCAGATCGTCCACCGTACTTACCTCGCGCGCGGCAAGGGCGTAGGCCGTGGCCTCGTCCATGCCCTCGAGCGCAAGCAACTCCTCGGACGGCTGGTGTTCCTCCAGCCCCTCCTCGACCGCCAGTGCCTCGGTCAGCAGCGCATCGCGGGCGCGAGCGCGCAACTCCTCGACGATGTCCTCGTCGAAGCCCTCGATGGCCAGCAGCTCGGCACTGGGCACGTAAGCGATTTCCTCGACGCTGGAGAAGCCTTCCTGCACCAGGATGTTGGCAATCTCCTCGTCGACCTCGAGCTTTTCCATGAACAGCGCCAGCGCCGCCTGCTGCTCGGCCTCGCTCTTGGCGGTGACCTGGTCCTGGGTCATCACGTTGAGCTGCCAGCCGGTGAGCTTGCTGGCCAGGCGCACGTTCTGGCCACCGCGGCCGATCGCCTGGGACAGCTTGTCCTCGGCCACCGCGATGTCCATCGAGTGCTTTTCCTCATCCATGATGATGGACTGCACCTCGGCCGGCGCCATTGCGTTGATCACGAACTGGGCCTGGTTCTCGTGCCACAGGATGATGTCCACGCGCTCGCCATTGAGCTCGTTGGACACTGCCTGCACGCGCGACCCGCGCATGCCGATGCACGCGCCGATCGGATCGGTGCGACTGTCGTGGGCCAGCACGGCGATCTTGGCGCGGTCACCCGGATCGCGGGCGCACCCCTTGATCTCGACCAGCCCCTGGCCGACCTCCGGCACCTCGAGCTTGAACAGCTCGATCATGAATTCCGGCGCGGCGCGCGACACGAACAGCTGCGGACCACGCACCTCGGACTTCACCTCGTAGAGGTATCCGCGCACGCGGTCGCCGACACGGTGCGACTCGCGCGGAATCGTCTTGTCGCGGGGAATGAAGGCCTCGGCGTTGCTGCCGAGGTCGAGGTAGACATTGCCGCGCTCGACGCGCTTGACGATACCCACCACCAGTTCTCCCACGCGATCGCGGAAGGCGTCGACCACCTGCTGGCGCTCGGCCTCGCGCACGCGCTGCACGATCACCTGCTTGGCGGCCTGCGCTGCGATGCGGCCGAACTCGGCGTTCTCGATCTGCTGCTCGACGAACTCGCCGACCTGGGCGTCCTCACGCTCGTCCACGGCGTCCATCAGGCGCACCTGGTAGAACGGCGACTCCATCTCGCCGTCGTCGGCGATCACTTCCCAGCGGCGGAAGGTCTCGTACTCACCGGAGTGGCGGTCGATCTCCACGCGGATGTCGGGATCCTCATCGGGGTAGCGCTTCTTCGCCGCAGATGCCAGCGCGGCTTCCATCGCCTCGAAGATGACCTCGCGCGGCACGCCCTTTTCATTGGCGACTGCGTCGACGACCAGCAACAGTTCTTTGCTCATTGCAGCTACTCCGTGGGTCGCCGCTCTCCGGCGCCCGCTCGCTAGGGATAGGTGTTACTTGGCCTTCTTGGCCGGCTTCTTGCCACCCGGCTTGGGCTGCGGCACGTAACCGAGCGCCACCCAGTCCGGTACCACGCGGGCGCTTTCCATGTCCGCCTGGTCGAATTCGAACGACTTGCCTTCCGCCTCCAGCACGATCCGCTCGCCTTCCACCTGCACAAGCTTGCCGCGCAGGCGGCGGCGACCCTCGATCGGCGCCTTCAGCAGCACCTTCACTTCCTGCCCGAGCACGCGCCCGAACTGCTCGGCCGTGAAGATCGGCCGATCGATGCCCGGCGAGGACACCTCCAGCACGTAATGGCCCGGCACGGGATCCTCGACGTCCAGCAGCGCCGACAGTTCGCGGCTGGCCGCTTCGCAATCGTCGATGCCTACCTCGCGCCCGCCCGAATGATCCAGGACGTCCAGGTAAACCCGAAGCGTACTCTGCCCCTGCGACGGGGTGAACTCCACGCCGAGGCATTCCAGCTGTAGATCCGCCAGAACTTCGCTGAACCGATTTGCCAGTGCCAGGGTATCCATGGTCGGTTTTTCCGGTGCCAGAAACAAAAAATGGGCTCATAGCGGCCCATTCCCTCAACTCGCCGATGTACCGGCTCTCCAGCCTTTCCGAGCACGGCGCCCCTGGGGCGCTGCCCTTGGACGGCTGGCGACGCTTCCTTGCGCCCAACAAAAAAGCCTCACGAGGAGGCTTTCTTGTTCTAAGAAAGATCTGGTAGCGGGGGCAGGATTCGAACCTGCGACCTTCGGGTTATGAGCCCGACGAGCTGCCAGACTGCTCCACCCCGCATCAGAGTCCAGAGACTATAGCGACATGGCCGGTTTCTTGCAAGTCCTTCCGGGAATATTTCCCGGAAAAATGGACTCAGCCGGCCAGCGCGTTGCGGCACCAGGCGATCAGCGGCCCCCAGTACAGGCCAATGACCAGCAGGCCCAGCGCGTTGAGCGACAGCACCACGCGCAGCGAGCCGTCGGGCTGCATGCGCAGTTCCGAGCCCTCGACCGCCTTGTCGAAGTACATCACCTTCACCACGCGCAGGTAGTAGTACAGGCCGATGATGGCGAACACCGCACCGACGATCGCCAGCCACAGCATGTTCGCGTGCACGGCGGCCTGAAGCACCAGCAGCTTGGCGAAGAAACCGAACATCGGCGGCACGCCGGCCAGCGAGACCATCACCAGCATCATCAGGAAGGCCAGCCAGGGCGAGCGCTGGTTGAGACCGCGCAGGTCGTCGATCTCCTCGCACTCGAAACCGGCACGGCTCAGTGCCAGGATCACGCCGAACGACGCCGTGCTCATCAGCGCATAGCTGATCGCGTAGAACATCGCCGCCGAGTAGCCCTCCGGATTGGCCGCCGAGAGGCCGAGCAGCAGGTAGCCCATGTGCGAGATGGTCGAGTACGCCAGCATGCGCTTGAGGTTGGTCTGCACGATGGCAACCAGGTTGCCGATTGCCAGCGAGAGCACCGCCAGCACGGCCAGCATCAGCTGCCACTGGTGCGCGACTTCGGCCATGCCACCGGCCAGCAGGCGATAGGCCATGCCGAACGCCGCCAGCTTGGAAGCCGAGGCGATGAAGGTGGTGATCGGCGTCGGCGCGCCCTGGTAGACGTCCGGGATCCACATGTGGAACGGCGCCACGCCCAGCTTGAAGCTGATGCCCACGACCATGAACACCAGGCCGAACAGCAGCAGGGTCGGCGCCTGGGTGTACCCCATCACCGCCTTCAGCTGGGACAGGTCCAGCGTGGCCTGCCCACCCATGCCGGAGGCGCCGTAGACCATCGACATGCCATACAGCAGCATGCCCGAGGCCAGTGCGCCCAGCACGAAGTACTTCATCGCCGCCTCGGAAGGCAGCGGCGCGTCGCGGTTCAGCGCCACCAGCGCATAGGACGACAGCGACAGCAGCTCCAGGCCGAGGTAGACGGTGACCAGGCTGCCGGCCGACACCAGCAGCATCACGCCGATCACCGCGAAGATCATCAGTGTGTAGAACTCGCCGATGAACAGCTTGCGGTCGCGCAGGTACGGGCGGGAGTAAACGAATACCAGGATCGTGGTCAGCAGAGCGAACACCTTGAGGATGGTCGCCACGCCGTCGCGCACGAACATGCCGTGGAACGCGCTCACCGCGACCGGCGGAGCAGCACCGACCACCATGTAGATCGCCACCGCCAGCACGGCGATCGACAGCCAGTGCAGCCAGTGCCGCTGCTCGGGCTTCATGAACGCGTCGAGCAGCAACAGCAAGCACGCGGCGGCGACCAGGTAGAACTCCGGCGCAAGGATCAGGATGTCATTCATTGAGGGCATGGTCGGTCCCGATCAGATCTTGTGAACAGCCAGCTGCTGGACCAGCTGCGCCACCGAGTTGTCCATCAGATGGATCAGCGGCTGCGGCCAGATGCCCAGCGCGAGCACTGCGGCAGCGAAGGCGACCAGCACGAAGGTCTCGCGCCCATTGATCTCCTTCATCTCTGCCACGTGCGGGTTGGTGATGTCGCCCCACAGCACGCGCTTGACCATCCACAGCGTGTACGCCGCGCCGATGATCAGGGTGAAGGCGGCGAACAGGGCGATCCACGGGTTGGCGCTGAAGCTGGCCAGCACCACCATGAACTCGCCGACGAAGCCGCTGGTGCCCGGCAGGCCGGAATTGGCCATGGCGAACAGCACGTAGAAGAAACCGAACCAGGGCATCACGTTGATGACACCGCCGTAGTCCTTGATCTGGCGGGTGTGCAGGCGGTCGTAGAGCACGCCGATGCAGGAGAACATCGCGCCGGAGACGAATCCGTGCGAGATCATCTGCACCATCGCACCCTGCATGCCGAGCTTGGCCGCATCCAGGTTGCCGGCGTCACGCACCAGCATGAAGGCGATGAAGATGCCCAGCGTCACGAAGCCCATGTGGGCCACCGACGAGTAGGCCACCAGCTTCTTCATGTCGTCCTGCACCAGGGCCACGTAACCGATGTACACCACGGCGATCAGGCTGAGCACGATCACCAGCGGCGCGAAGTGTGCAGCAGCATCCGGAGTGATCGGCAGCGAGAAGCGCAGGAAACCGTATCCGCCGATCTTCAGCATCACCGCGGCCAGCACCACCGAACCGCCGGTCGGCGCCTCCACGTGGGCATCCGGCAGCCAGGTATGCACCGGCACCATCGGCACCTTCACCGCAAAGGCCAGCAGGAAGGCGAAGAACAGCCAGGTCTGCTCGGTCATCGACAGCGGCAACGCCGCCAGCGCATGCAGGTTGAACGTCCCGGCCTTCTGGTACAGGTAGATCAGCCCGATCAGCATGAAGATCGAGCCGAGGAACGTGTAGATGAAGAACTTGATCGTGGCGTAGACGCGACGCGGGCCACCCCAGATGCCGATGAGGATGAACATCGGAATCAGCATCGCCTCGAAGAACACGTAGAACAGCAACGCGTCCGTGGCGCAGAACACGCCGATCATCAGGCCCTCGAGCACCAGCATGGCGGCCATGTACTGGTGCGGCTTGTCCTGGATGACCTCCCACGCGCCGACGATGACCAGGATGCTGACGAAGGTGGTGAGCAGGATCAGGGCGACCGAGATGCCGTCCACCGCGAGGCCGTAGTGCACGCCGAGCGAGGCGATCCACAGGTGATCCTCGCCGAGCTGCATCACCGCCCCGTCGAGGTGGTACTGCGGAATCAGGAACAGACTCACCGCGAAGGTGAGCACGGCGACGGCCAGGGCGAGCCAGCGGGCCAGCGAGGGACGGCCGGAGCCCGCGAGGAGCACCGGGACGGCGCCCACCACGGGAAGCCAGATCAGCAGGCTGAGCAGGTGATTGAACATGGAGCTGGATTCCCTTTAGTGCCCGACCAGCCAGAACCCGCCAAGCAGCAGGATGAGGCCGAGAATCATCGCGAAGGCGTAGTGGTAGAGGTAGCCGGACTGCAGGCGGCGCATCGCCGCGGCGATCTTCTGCACCAGGCCGGCCGAGCCGTTGACCAGGGCGCCGTCGATCACGGCCGCGTCACCGGCCTTCCAGAACAGGCGACCCAGCTTCACGCCTCCGCGGGCGAAGACCGCGAAGTAGATGTCGTCCACCCAGTACTTGCGGTCCAGCACGGTCCACAGCGGCTTGAGCGCGCTCTTGACCCGGCCGGCCAGCGCCGGGTTGAACAAATAGATGTAGGTCTGGATGGCGAAGGCCAGCAGCACCAGGCCGAACGGACCGACCGGGTTGAAGCCGTGCAGCGCCATCGACAACGCGCCGTGGAATTCGCCGGCCAGCTCGCCAAGTACGTTGTTCGCCTCGTCCACGTGGATCGCCTGGCCGAACCAGCCGCCGAACAGCATCGGGCCGACGGTCAGGAAACCGATCAGCAGCGACGGGATCGCCAGCAGCACCAGCGGCAGGGTCACCACCCACGGCGACTCGGTCGGCGCGTGCTCGAGCACGCCCGGCTCGTGGTGGCCGTGGTCGTCGTGGTGATCGTCATGGTGCGCATCGTGGCCATGACCGTGGTGGGCCTTGACGGTGAAGCGCTCCTTGCCGTGGAAGGTCAGGTACATCTGGCGGAAGGTGTACAGCGCCGTGACGAAGGCGCCGGCCATCACGCAGAAGTAGGCGTAGCTGGCGCCCCAGCGATGCGACTCGCCGACCGCCTCGATGATCGCGTCCTTCGAGTAGAAGCCGGAGAAGAACGGCACGCCGCACAGCGCCAGCGAACCGATCCACATGGTGATCCATGTCACCGGCATGTACTTGCGCAGACCGCCCATGTAGCGCATGTCCTGCTCGTGGTGCATGGCGATGATCACCGAGCCCGCGCCGAGGAACAGCAGCGCCTTGAAGAACGCGTGGGTCATCAGGTGGTACACCGCGCCCGAGTAGGCCGACACGCCCAGCGCCACGGTCATGTAGCCGAGCTGCGACAGCGTCGAGTACGCCACCACGCGCTTGATGTCGTTCTGCACGATGCCGATCAGGCCGGTGAACAGCGCGCCGGTGGCGCCGATGATCATGATGAAGCTGAGCGCCGAGCTGGACAGCTCATACAGCGGCGACATGCGGGCGACCATGAAGATACCGGCGGTCACCATCGTCGCGGCGTGGATCAGCGCCGAGATCGGGGTCGGGCCTTCCATCGAGTCGGGCAGCCACACGTGCAGCGGCACCTGGGCCGACTTGCCCATCGCACCGATGAACAGCAGCACGCAGATCACCGTGGGCGCATCCCAGTGCACGCCCTGGGTGATCGTCAGCGTCTTGCCGACCAGCGAATCGGCGCCGGCGAAGGCAGTGGCGTAGTCCAGCGTGCCGAGGAAGTACAGCACCGCCGAGATGCCCAGCAGGAAGCCGAAGTCGCCCACGCGGTTGACCAGGAACGCCTTCAGGTTGGCGAAGATCGCCGTCGGCCGCTTGTACCAGAAGCCGATCAGCAGGTACGACACCAGCCCCACCGCCTCCCAGCCGAAGAACAGCTGCATGAAGTTGTTGCTCATCACGAGCATCAGCATCGAGAAGGTGAACAGCGAGATGTAGCTGAAGAAGCGCTGATAACCCGGATCGTCGGCCATGTAGCCGATCGTGTAGACGTGGACCAGCAGCGACACGAAGGTCACCACCACCATCATCATCGCGGTCAGCCGGTCGATCAGGAAGCCGACGCTGGCGCTGAACTTGCCGATCTCGAACCAGGTGTACAGGTTGTGGTTGTAGACCGGCGCGCCGCCCGCGGTGATCTGGTACAGCACGTAGAACGACAGGCCGCAGGCGACCAGCAGGCCCAGGATGGTCACGCTGTGCGCGCCGGCCCGGCCGATGAACTTGCCGAAGAAGCCCGCCAGCAGGCAGCCGACCAGCGGCGCCAGCGGGATGGTGAGAAGGATTGCCGTCGAGAGTTCCATCCAATCAACCCTTCATGCTGTCGATTTCGGCGACGTTGATCGTGCTGCGGTTGCGGAACAGCAGGACCAGGATCGCCAGGCCGATGGCGGACTCCGCCGCGGCCACGGTGAGAATGAAGAACACGAACACCTGGCCGGAGACGTCGCCGAGAAAGCGCGAGAACGCCACGAAGTTCATGTTCACGGCCAGCAGCATCAGCTCGATCGCCATCAGCAGCACGATGACGTTCTTGCGGTTGATGAACAGGCCGGCCACGGAAATGCAGAACAGCACCGCGCCGAGCACGATGTAGTGCGAGAGCGTGAGCATTACTTGGACTCCTCGGAAGCGGCCGGGGCCGGCGTGCGGCCGTAGTTCGTGTCCGCGTCCATCTTGACGATGCGCACGCGGTCGCTGGCCTTGACCGCCACCTGCTGGCTGGCGGTCTGGTAGCGCACGCCACCACGATGGCGCAGGGTCAGCGCGACCGCCGCGACCACGCCGACGGTCAGGATCAACGCGGCAATCTCGAACGGCAGCAGGTAGTCGGTGTACAGCGCGTGGCCAAGCCACGCGGTGTTGGACAGGCCCGCCTCGGTCGCCGGGTTCGGGCCCAGCACCCTGGCATGCATGGCGCGCACGCCGATCAGCACCAGCATCTCGCCGAGCATCACCAGTGCGACGATCAGGCCGACCGGGAGGAACTTCACGAAGCCCTCGCGCATCTTCTCCTGGTCGATGTCGAGCATCATCACGACAAACAGGAACAGCACCATCACTGCGCCGACGTAGACGACGATCAGCGCGATGGCCAGGAATTCCGCCTCGGCCAGCAGCCAGATGCAGGCGGAGCTGAAGAATGTCAGCACCAGCGCGAGCACGGCATGCACCGAGTTGCGCAGGGTGATCACCGCCAGCGCCGAGGCCACCGTCACCGTGGCGAAGGCGTAGAAGCAGATCAGCTGGAACAGTTGTGGATTGATCATGTGTTTCCCCTGCCCTCAGCGGTACGCCGCGTCCTGCGCGCGGGCGGCGGCGATGTCAGCTTCGAAGCGGTCGCCGATGGCGAGCAGCTGCGGCTTGGTCACCACATTCTCGCCACGCTGTTCGAAGTGGTACTCGTGCACGTGCGTCTCGACGATCGAGTCGACCGGGCAGCTCTCTTCGCAGAAACCGCAGAAGATGCACTTGAACAGGTCGATGTCGTAGCGCGTGGTGCGGCGCTGGCCGTCGCTGGCGCGCGGCGCCGAGTCGATGGTGATCGCCAGCGCCGGGCACACCGCCTCGCACAGCTTGCACGCGATGCAGCGCTCCTCGCCGTTCGGATACCGGCGCAGGGCGTGCAGGCCGCGGAAGCGGTTCGACTTGGGGATGTGCTCCATCGGGTAGCGCATCGTGTACTTGGGCGCAAACAGGTAGCGCCAGGTCAGCGCCATGCCCTTGAGCAGTTCGATGAGCAGCAGACTCTTGAAATAGTGGGTAATGCGGGACATGGCTTTCTTCAGACCCCCGTGCCGATGGTGACCCAGCCGTAGTACTTCAGGCAGCCGGCGACGAGGACCCACACGATGGTGATGGGAATGAACACCTTCCAGCCCAGCCGCATGATCTGGTCATAGCGGTAGCGGGGGAAGCTGGCGCGGAACCAGAGGAACAGGAAGGCGAAGGCGAAGGCCTTGGCGAACAGCCAGAAGAAGCTGCCGTGGCCGATCCAGCCCCAGCTTTCCGGGAACGGGCTGAGCCAGCCGCCCATGAACAGGATCGAGGCGAGGAAACTCACCAGGATCATGTTGGCGTACTCGGCCAGGAAGAACAGCGCGAACGCCGAGCCCGAATACTCCACGTGGAAGCCGGCCACGATCTCCGACTCGCCCTCGGCCACGTCGAACGGCGCGCGGTTGGTCTCGGCCACGCCGGAGATGAAGTAGATGACGAAGACCGGCAGCAGCGGCCACATGAACCACTCGCCGATGCCCTTGCTGCCCGACTGCGCCATCACGATGTCGGTCAGGTTGAGCGAACCGGCCAGCACCAGCACGCAGACCAGGCACAGGCCCATGGCCAGTTCGTAGGAGATGACCTGGGCCGCCGAGCGCATCGCGCCGAGCAGCGCGTAGCGCGAGTTGGAGGCCCAGCCGGCGAGGATGATGCCGTACACGCCCAGCGAGGTCATCGCCAGCAGGTAAAGCAGGCCGGCGTTGACGTTGGCCAGCACCATCTTCGTGCCGAACGGGATCACCGACCACGCGGCCAGCGCCGGGACCAGCGCCAGCAACGGCGCGAGGTAATACAGGAAGCGGTTCGCGTTGGTCGGAAGGATCACTTCCTTGATCAGCAGCTTGACCACGTCGGCGAAAGCCTGCAGCAGGCCGAGTGGACCGATCTTGTTCGGTCCCATGCGCACGTGCATCCAGCCGATGATCTTGCGCTCCCAGTACACGAACATCGCCACCGCCAGCACCAGCGGCAGCACGATGGCGAGGATGTGTACGATCGGCCAGACGAGCTGGTTGAGGATCTGGTCGCCCATGGTCAAGCCTTGCTCAGGGTGAGAGTTGCGCCGTAAGCCGGCAGCGTCGCGGTGAGGTCGTGCGCGGCCTCGATCCAGACGGCGCCATCCGGCACCGCGGCGTCGATCGCCACCGGCAACACCGACTGCTCCAGCTTCACCGCCTCACCGGCCGCCAGACCCAGGCGGGCCGCCTCGTCGGCGTTCAGGCGCGCGGCCGGCGCGAGGTTGAGCGGGTGCGCGTTCAGCGCTTCGGCGCGGCGCAGTACCGCGTCGGTGCGATAGATCGGCCAGCTCGCCAGCCGCGTCAGGCCGGAAACCGCTTCGCGGGTGGCCAGGCCCGCCGCGCCCGGACGGGTCGACGCCTCGGCCATGCCTGCACGCAGACCGGCCAGATCGTCGAACTCGAAACCGGCGAACTGCAACTGGCCACCCAGCGCGCGCAGCACCTTCCAGCCCGGTCGGGCCTGGCCCGGCAGCTTCGCCCCGGCCTGAACCTGCTGCGGCACGCCGTCGACATTGACCAGGGTGCCGTCCATTTCCGGCAGCAGGCCGATCGGCAGGATCACGTCGGCCACGTCGCGCAGCGTGGGGCCGGCGAACGCGGCGAACGCCACCACCGCATCGGCACCGAGCAGCGCCTTCAGCGCCATCCCGCCGTCGGCGAAGTCGTGCGGCGGCTCGACGCCGAACAGCACATAGGCCTTGCGCGGGTTGGCCAGCATGGCCCGGGCGTCCAGCCCGCCGTTGCCCGGCAGCACGCCGGCGCGGGCGAGGCCGAGCGCGTTGGCTCCGACCGGAAGCTCGTTGACCGTGGCCCCCGTCGCCTCGCCGATGAAGCGGGCAACGGCGCGCAGCCACGAGGCCTGCGGATGGGTTGCGGCCAACTCGCCCAGCACGATCACCGCCGGCCCCTTCTTCAGCTCGGCAAGCGCGTCGGCATCGCCCTGGTCGGACGGGGCTGCGGCGATCGCCTCGGCCAGCGCGGCCGGCGCGGTCGCGCCCCCGTTGACGGCGGCCCTGGCCAGGCCGAGCAGCGCATCGACCAACTGGTGCGGAGCCACGACGGACTCACCGGCCAGCTTGTAATTGAAATCGAACGCGGCCGGGTTGACCGTGTAGACCTTCGCACCCTTCTTCACCGCCTGGTGCAGGCGATGGTTGAGCAGCGGCATTTCGTGGCGCAGGTTCGAGCCGACCAGCAGCGCGGCGCGCACCTTGGCCACGTCGGCCACCGGCATGGCGAACGAGGTGGCGACGGCACCGTCGGCGAAGTCGAGCTGGCGCAGGCGGTGGTCGACATGGGCGCAACCCAGGCCGCGCGCCAGACGCACCAGCAGGTCACCCTCTTCGCTGGTGGTGGCCGGGTGGGCCAGCACGCCCAGCTCGCCGGCCGGCACCTTGCGCAGCGCCTCGGCGGCGAACGACAGTGCGTCTTCCCAGGTGGTCGCCTGCCACTGGCCGTTGCGTTTCACTTCCGGCGCGGTGATGCGGTCGGCGGCGTACAGACCCTGATAGCTGTAGCGGTCACGATCGGACAGCCAGCACTCGTTGATCGATTCGTTGTCGCGCGGCACCGTGCGCAGCACCTCGCCGCGGCGCGTGTGCAACCACAGGTTGGAGCCGAGTGCGTCGTGGTAGCCGATCGACGGCCTGGCCACCAGCTCCCAGGCGCGCGCCTTGAACTGGAACGGCTTGTTGGTCAGCGCGCCGACCGGGCAGACGTCGATGATGTTGCCCGACAGCTCGGTCTCGATCGTCTTGCCGATGTAGGTGCCGATCTGCAGGTTCTCGCCGCGGTTCATGCCGCCGAGCTCGTAGGTGCCGGCGATCTCGCTGGTGAAGCGCACGCAGCGGGTGCACTGGATGCAGCGGGTCATCTCGGTGGCGACCAGCGGACCGACGTTCTCGTCGGCCACGGTGCGCTTGCGCTCGGTGTAGCGGGACACACTGCGGCCGTAGCCCAGCGAGACATCCTGCAGTTCGCACTCGCCGCCCTGGTCACAGATCGGGCAGTCCAGCGGATGATTGATCAGAAGGAACTCCATCACGTCCTTCTGGAACTTCAGCGCTTTCTCCGAGCGCGTCATCACCTTCATGCCTTCCGCGACGGGAGTGGCACAGGCAGGCTGCGGCTTGGGCATCATGCGGCCGCCCATCTCCACGTCCACCAGGCACATGCGGCAGTTGGCGGCGATGGGAAGCTTGCGGTGGTAGCAGAAGCGCGGGATCGACACACCGATGGCGTCGGCCGCCTCGATGATCATCGCGCCCTTGCGGATCTGGGTGGGCTTGCCGTCGATCTCGATGTTCAGCAGATCGGGGGCGGCGGGGGTTGGCTGCGCGCTCATCAGGCGGCGACTCCCTGGTTTGCGGCGGCAAGCTTGTCGTCCGTCATGGAGCGACCGTTGCGCACGAAGTATTCGAACTCGTCCCAGAAGTGGTGCAGGAAGCCCTGCACCGGCCAGGCGGCGGCCTCACCGAAGGCGCAGATGGTGTGGCCCTCGATCTGGCCGGCGACCGCCTTCAGACGGTGCAGATCGTCCTCGGTGCCCTTCCCCTCCACGATGCGGCTGAGCACGCGGTACATCCAGCCGGTGCCCTCGCGGCACGGCGTGCACTGGCCGCAGGACTCGGCGTAGTAGAAACGCGAGATGCGGTGGCAGGCCTTGACCATGCAGGTGGTCTCGTCCATCACGATGACCGCGCCGGAACCCAGGCCCGAACCCGCCTTCTGCAGGCAGTCGTAGTCCATGGTGGCTTCCATCATCGTCGCGGCCGGCAGCACCTTCATCGAGGAGCCGCCCGGGATCACCGCCTTGAGCTTGTTGCCGTTGCGCATGCCGCCGGCCATTTCCAGCAGTTCGGCGAACGGGGTGCCGAGACGGATCTCGAAATTGCCCGGCCGGGCCACGTGGCCGGAGACCGAGAAGATCTTCGGGCCGCCGTTGTTCGGCTTGCCGAGATTGAGGAACCAGTCGGCGCCGTTGCGCAGGATCGCCGGCACCGAGGCGTAGGTCTCGGTATTGTTGATCGTGGTCGGCTTGCCGTACAGGCCGAAGTTGGCCGGGAACGGCGGCTTGAAGCGCGGCTGGCCCTTCTTGCCCTCGAGCGACTCCATCAGCGCGGTTTCCTCGCCGCAGATGTAGGCACCGGCGCCAAGCGCGCCACAGATGTCCACATCGATGCCGGAACCCTGGATGTTCTTGCCCAGCAGGCCGGCCGCGTAGGCTTCCTTCAGCGCTTCCTCGAAGTGCTCGAACGGTTCGTGGTGGAACTCGCCGCGCAGGTAGTTGTAGGCCACCGTGGAGCCGGTCGCGTAGCAGGCGATGGCCAGCCCCTCGATCACCGCATGCGGGTTGTAGCGCAGGATGTCGCGGTCCTTGGCGGTGCCCGGCTCGGATTCGTCCGAATTGCAGAGGATGTACTTCTGCATGTCGCCCTTCGGCATGAAGGACCACTTCAGGCCGGTGGGGAAGCCCGCGCCGCCGCGGCCGCGGAGGTTGGACTTCTTCACTTCCTCGATGATCGCGGTCGGATCGGTCTTCTCGGCGAGGATCTTGCGCCAGGCCTTGTAGCCGTCCACCTGCTCGTAGCTCGACATCGCCCAGGGCTTGTCGAAATGCAGCGTGGTGTAGACGACCTGATGGTCCTGAGGTGCGGGTCCGACCGGACCGGTGGTGGTGTTCGCCATCGTCTTACTCCAGCCCGTCCAGGATGGCATCGAGCTTTTCGGTGGTGAGCCGCTCGTGGTAATGCCCGTTGACCGTCATCGCCGGCGCGTACACGCAGGCCGCGATGCACTCCTCTTCCCGCTTGAGATACACACGGCCATCCGCCGTGCTCTCGCCGAGCTTGATGCCGAGCTTCTGTTCGCAGTGCTTCACCAGCTCCTCGGCGCCGTTGAGCCAGCACGAGATGTTGGTGCAGATGGCCACGTTGTTGCGGCCGACCGGCCTGGTCTCGAGCATCGAGTAGAAACTGGCGACCTCGTACGCCCAGATCGCGGGCAGGCCGAGGTACTTGGCGACCGCGGTGATCAGCTCGTCGGTGAGGAAGCCGTGGTTCTGCTCCTGCGCGGCGAACAGCGACTGGATCAGCGCCGAGCGCTTGCGGTCGGGCGGGAACTTGGCCACCCACGCATCGATGTGATGCCGGGTGTGGTCGTTGAGCACGACCAGCGGATCGACGTCCTTGACCTGATCGTAATGTCCGGTGGCTTTCATGGTCTTGGCTCCCGTGCGCTCAGCGATCGACTTCGCCGAACACGAGGTCGTAGGTGCCGATCATCGCCACCACGTCGGCCAGCATGTGGCCCTTGACGACGGTGTCGATCGACGACAGGTGGGCGAAGCCCGGTGCACGCAGGTGCACGCGGAACGGCTTGTTGGCGCCATCGGAGACCAGATAGCAGCCGAACTCGCCCTTGGGCGCTTCGACCGCGGCATAGGTCTCGCCGGCCGGCACGCCGTAGCCCTCGGTGAACAGTTTGAAGTGATGGATCAGCGCTTCCATGTCGTCCTTCATCTCGACACGGGAGGGCGGCGCCACCTTGAAGTTCTTCAGCATCACCGGGCCCGGATTGGCACGCAGCCACTTCACGCACTGCTGGATGATGCGGTTGGACTGACGCATCTCTTCCACGCGCACCAGGTAGCGGTCGTAGCAGTCGCCGTTGACGCCCAGCGGGATGTCGAAGTCCATCTCGGCGTACTTGGCGTAGGGCTGCTTCTTGCGCAGGTCCCAGGCCACGCCCGAGCCGCGCAGCATGGCGCCGGTCATGCCCCACTGCTGGGCCAGCTCCGGCGACACCACGCCGATGCCGACGGTGCGCTGCTTCCAGATGCGGTTGTTGGTGAGCAGTTCCTCGTACTCGTCGACCTTGGACGGGAAGTCCGCGGTGAACGCATCGAGGAAGTCGAGCATCGAACCCTCGCGCCAGCTGTTCAGGCGCTTGAGGTCCTTGCCCTTGTGCCAGGGCGACTCGCGGTACTGCGGCATCTGCGCCGGCAGGTCGCGGTAGACGCCACCGGGCCGGTAGTAGGTGGCATGCATGCGCGCGCCGGAGACGGCCTCGTAGCAGTCCATCAGCTCTTCGCGCTCGCGGAAGGCGTACAGGAACACCGCCATCGCGCCGAGATCGAGCGCATTCGAACCGATCCACATCAGGTGGTTCAGGATGCGGGTGATCTCGTCGAACATGGTGCGGATGTACTGCGCGCGCTCCGGCGCCTCGATCCCCATCAGGTTTTCGATGGCGCGGACGTAGGCGTGCTCGTTGCACATCATCGACACGTAGTCCAGGCGATCCATGTAGCCGATCGACTGGTTGAACGGCTTGGATTCGGCCAGCTTCTCGGTGCCGCGGTGGAGCAGGCCCACGTGCGGATCGGCACGGACGATGGTCTCGCCGTCCATCTCCAGCACCAGGCGCAGCACGCCGTGCGCAGCGGGATGCTGCGGGCCGAAGTTCATCGTGTAATTGCGGATTTCCTGGGCCATGTCAGTTCCTGCGCCAGTCGTCGGCGGCCTCGGCCTGGGCCTGCAAAAGGTCCGCGTCGTCACGGATGGTGCGCGGCACGAGCACGCGCGGCTCGATCGAGACCGGCTCGTACACCACGCGCTTCTGCTCGGCGTCGTAACGCACTTCGACGTTGCCGATCAGCGGGAAGTCCTTGCGGAACGGGTGACCGACGAAGCCGTAGTCGGTGAGGATGCGGCGCAGGTCCGGGTGCCCTTCGAACAGGATGCCGTACAGGTCGAACGCCTCGCGCTCGAACCAGTTGGAACCCGCCCAGATGCCGGTGACCGACGGCATCACCGGCAGCGTGTCGTCTTCGCAGAACACACGCAGGCGCAGACGGTGGTTGTGCTCGATCGAAAGCAGCTGCATCACCGCGGCGAAACGGCGAGGATCATGTCCGGCACGCGGACGGTTGGCCCAGGCGAAACGCCCCATGGCCTCCCCTTCCACGCCGCGCGAGAAACCCTCACCGCCGGCGGTATTGGTTTCCCACTCGCTCTGGCCATAGCCGAGATAATCGATGCCGCACAGGTCGATCAGCTGACCGAAGCGGAACGGCGCCTCGTCGCGCAGCGCGGTGGCCACGGCGATCAGGTCGGCCGGACGCACCTCGGCGATGGTCTCGTTGCGCTCGACGCGGATCGCCAGCGTGTCGCCAAAGCGCGCAGCAAGGCGGCCGGCGAGCGAGGTGTCTTGCGTATCAGTCATGGTACGGACGCCTTCAGGAACGCGCGATGGTGCTGGTGCGGCGGATCTTCTTCTGCAACTGCAGGATGCCGTGGATCAGCGCCTCGGCCGTCGGCGGACAGCCCGGCACGTAGATGTCCACCGGCACGACGCGGTCGCAACCGCGCACCACCGAGTAGGAGTAGTGGTAGTAGCCGCCGCCATTGGCGCAGCTGCCCATCGAGATGACCCACTTCGGGTCGGGCATCTGGTCGTAGACCTTGCGCAGCGCGGGGGCCATCTTGTTGACCAGGGTGCCGGCGACGATCATCACGTCGGACTGGCGCGGCGACGGGCGGAAGATCACGCCGTAGCGGTCCAGGTCCAGTCGCGCCGCGCCGGCGTGCATCATCTCCACCGCGCAGCAGGCCAGTCCGAAGGTCATCGGCCACATCGAACCGGTGCGTGCCCAGTTCATCAGTGCGTCGACGCTGGTGGTGACGAAGCCGCGCTGGATCACCGGGTTGTCGCCGGCCGGACGCAGGATGTCGTCCACCAGGTTCAGCGGCTGCGGGTTGTGCATCACCCGGTCGATGGAAGACATCACTCCCATTCCAGTGCTCCCTTCTTCCAGACGTAGGCGAAACCGATCACCAGCAGCAGCAGGAACAGCGCCATTTCGATGAGCGCGGTCAGCCCGATCGACTTGAACACCACCGCCCACGGGAAGAGGAAGGCGATTTCCAGGTCGAAGATGATGAACAGGATGGCCAGCAGGTAGTAGCGCACGTCGAAGCGCATGCGGGCGTCCTCGAAGGCCTCGAAGCCGCACTCGTAGGGCGAGAGCTTCTCCGATTCGGGGCGGCGCGGGCCGGCGAGCAGACCGAGGGCGAGCAGCACCAGGCCGAGCCCGGTGGCGACGCCAATGAAAAGCAGGATGGGCCAGTATTCGGCAAGCACGATGCAGCGTACCTCCGCGCCCGCGGGCGCATCAGTGACCGTGAGGATGACGGTCCGGAAGTGATCAGCGGAGAGCAATGGACGCCCGAGGCGCCATCACCATCGCTCACGGTCCGTTTGCGAGCGTCCGATTGACCACGGTCTGGTTCGGGGATCGCGCCATTGTACCAGCGAGGGCAGGTAACACGACAAGTATTCAGCCGCTTTCGAACGGACTTTCGAAAGCCGTGCGCGCCCGGCGGGCGCGCCGTCGCGTCACATCGTGCTGGTCACGCGGTCCGAGGCGGTCATGCCGGCGAGCAGGTTCTCGATGCGCTGGCGCGCCACTTCGCCATCGCTGGATTCGTTGAAGTGCACGCCGATGCCAGCGGGCCGGTTGCCCTGCGCGCCGACCGGACTGATCCATACCACCTTGCCGGCCACCGAGATGCGCTCGCTCTCGTCGATCAGGCTGAGCAGCAGCACCACCTCGTCGCCCAGCGCGTAACGCTGGGTGGTCGCCGCGAACAGGCCTCCGTTCTTCAGGAACGGCATGTAGGCGCTGTACAGCGTCGGGATGTCCTTGATCTTCAGCGAGATGATGCCCTGGCGGGCGACGACGGGATTCATGCGTGCTCCTGGCGGACCATCCGCGAGCGCATCGGATATCGAATCCTAGCGATGCGCACGGGCTTGCGCAAAGCGCGCAGGTCGCACTACCGGCGCAATTCGCGCCAGCCCCAGTGATCGAAGATCCAGGGCGACGGAAGGGTCAGCTCGAGCTTGACGAACAATACCCCCTCGCCCGCCGGCAATGCCTCCGCCGCCAGCCGGCAGCCCTGCCCCGGCTGGCGATGGAGCGGCGCATGCACCCATCGCCATGCGGCACCGCCGCCGGCTGCCGCCGCGGTCAGACGCAGGCACGTCCGCTGCGGCCAGCGTGGCGCCCAGGGCAGCTCCGTCGGCAACGGCTCGGTCGGGAGTGCCTCGAACCGCTCGGTGCGTGCGGCCAGTCGCTCCATGCGCCGCCGGCTCAGCACCAGCTGGCTGGCATGCCGGGCGAGTGCCGCCCGCTTCCGCGCCCAGGTGGACGCGTCGGCAACACAGGCCACCGAGGGGCACGATCGGCGCGCGCCGCCATGCACCCGGTAGAGCCAGACGACAGGCGCCGGAGTCTGCCGCTCCAGCACCAGCCGCATCAGCACATGGGCGGCACCATGGTCAGGGTGCCGGTCATCCAGCGCCGGCATCGCCACCAGCGTAGGCCGCACCCGCCCGACCACCGCGTCCAGCGCCTCGACGCGGGCTGCCGCATCAACGGCGATCAGCCTGGTCAGCCCCTGGTCCGGCCAGGCCATCGCCGTCATGTCGGCGCGGGACAGACCGAGTTCGCCGAGTGCAGCCATGAACTCGGTGCGACGACGGCTCGCCCACCGCGCCCGGGCCTGCCGCCCGATCCACAGCTGCCGCTCCGCCCGGCGCTGCGGCCAGGGATTGTTGTCGCCATCGGTGAGCAGCAGTACGTGTACCGAGCCCCCGGCAGCGAGCACCCGCTGGATGAGGATGCCGGTGGCCAGCGTCTCGTCGTCCGGATGGGGCGCGACCACCAGCAGTCGCGTGCGTGCCGACAGAATGTCCATGATCGACGCTGTCCGTGCCGCGCTCAGCGCCAGCGGGCCAGCAGCTCCAGCAGCGCCAGGTCGTTGCGCAGGGGGCCGCGCAGCGATTCGCGCGTGCGGTTGGCACGGTCGTACCAGTCAGCCAGCCCCACCTCGTCCAGACCGCTGACCAGCGGCCCGGCCTCGCCGCCAGCGCGGGCGCGGCACTCGTCGGCCACCGCCTGCGCGGCGAACCAGACCCGCTGCGCCGGCTCGCTGTCGAGCCAGCGACGCACCACCTCGGTCGCCTCGCCGCGACCGGCGGACAGTGCCGCGAGGTCCCGCCGCACGTCGCGCCGACGTTCGAGCGCCCCTTCCTCGGCCCAGCGCCGGGCCAGCCCCGGGTTGCCTCCGGCGGCCTGCAGCGCGGACGCCGGATCGGCCACGCCCTGGGCCTGCAGCCAGGCCAGCGCCTGGGCCGGTTCGGGCAGATGGAACTCGATCCGCTGGCAACGGCTGCGGATCGTCTGCGGCAGGCGCCACGGCGCGTCGGCCACCAGCACCAGCATGGTCTGCGCCGCCGGCTCCTCCAGCGTCTTGAGCAGGGCGTTGGCCGCTGCGGCATTCAGCGCGTCGGCCGGGTCGATGGTCGCCACCTGCCAGCCGCCGAACTGGCTGGCCATGGCCAGGCGGGCGGAGAGGTCACGGACCTGGTCGATCACGATCTCGCTGCGCTGCACGCCGTCCTTGCGCAGGCCGTAGCCCACCGCGACGCGATCCGGGTGCGTACCCGCGTCCAGCAGCACGCAGCTGCGGCAATGTCCGCACGCCTCGCCATGCTCCGGTTGCTGGCACAGCAGGCCGCGGACGAAGCGGTCGGCGAAATCGCGCTTGCCGAGACCCTCGGGACCGCACACCAGCAAGGCATGCGGCAGCGCACCGCGCTCGCGGCGCGCCTGCAGCCGCGACCAGGCATCGTCGAGCCAGGGCATCACGCTCATCGGGCACGCTCCAGCAGTGGCGCCAGGGCGGCGATCGCCGCGGCCAGCACCTGCCCCGGTGCCGCGCTGGCGTCGAGCACACGGAAGCGGTTCGGCTCGGCCACGGCACGCGCGCGGTAGGTGGCACGCACCCGCTCGAAGAATGCATCGGCCTCGCTTTCGATGCGATCGGCCTCGCCACGGCCGGCCGCCCGCGCACGACCATCGGCCACCGGCAGATCGAGCAGCAGGGTCAGGTCGGGGGCAATGCCCGCACAGGCCCAGGTCTCGAGCCCGGCGATGCGCTCCACCGGCTGGCCGCGACCGCCCCCCTGATAGGCGTAGCTGGCGTCGGCGAAGCGATCGCAGAGCACCCACTGCCCGGCCGCCAGTGCCGGGGCGATGCACTCGCGCACCAACTGCGCGCGTGAGGCAAACATCATCAGCAACTCGCTCTCCGCGCTCATCCCGCGCATGTCCGGATCGAGCAGGATCGCTCGCAGTGCCTCGCCCAGCGGCGTGCCGCCCGGCTCGCGCGTCTGCACCAGATCGATACCGCGCTCCACCAGGTGATCGCGCAGACCGGCCAGCAACGTGCTCTTGCCGGCTCCTTCGCCCCCTTCCAGGCTGATGAACACACCGCGCATCGTCAGCGGCACCGCTTGAGCTGGTAGCAGTCGACGTTGCGGTCGTGCTCGGCCAGCGTCCTGGCGAACACGTGCGTGCCGTCGCCCTTGGCGACGAAATACAGCTCGTCGCCGGAGGCCGGGTGCAGCGCTGCCTCGATCGCCGGCTTGCCCGGCAGGGCGATCGGCGTCGGCGGCAGCCCCGGACGGGTGTAGGTGTTGTAGGGGGTGTCGGTGGTCAGGTCGCGCTTGTGGATGTTGCCGGTGTAGCTGGCCCCCATGCCGTAGATCACGCTGGGATCGGTCTGCAGCAGCATGTGGTGCTCCAGCCGGCGCACGAACACGCCGGCGATGCGCTTGCGCTCGTCCGCGCGACCGGTCTCCTTTTCCACGATGGAAGCCAGGATCAGCGCATCGTAGGGCGTGGTCAGCGGCAGCCCCTGATCGCGCCCGGGCCACAGCGCATCGAGCGTCTTGTGCATGGCTGCGTAAGAGCGCTTGAGCACGTCCAGATCGCTGTCGCCTTTCACGTAGGCATAGGTTTCAGGCAGAAAGCGGCCTTCGGGCATTTCACCGGGCGCGCCGATCTTCCGCATGATCGTGGCGTTGTCCATGCCCCGGGTGAGGTGGCGCAGCGGCGAGGCCTTGTCCAACGCTGCCCGCAGCTCGGCGAAGGTCCAGCCATCGATGATGGTGAAATCGTGCTGCAGCACGCGGCCGGCAGCCATGTTCTCCAGCAGCGAACGCGGCGTGAGGCCGGGTAGCAGCGCGTATTCGCCCGCATGCAGGCGGCCAGCCACGTGCATCTGCTCGGCCAGCGCTCGCCAGTAAAGCGGCGCGGCATGGCTCAGCCCGCGACTGCGCAGCTCGTCGACGATCTGCTTGAAGCCGGTGCCCCGGGCGACATCGATCGTCTGCCCGGCGGAAACGATGTCCAGCGGCGTCCGCCCGAAGCGGTCCAGGTCGCGCCACAGCCAGGCCGCGGCCAGCGCCGCCAGCAGCGACAGGAGGATCAGCGCACGCCACAACGCGCGGCCACGCACCAGAAAACGACTCATGCCAACTCCAATGGAAAACCCAGCCCGCGCCAATGTCGCTGCATCGCGCGCGCCACGGGGCCGGGGGCGAAGACCCTATCGCCGACGGCCTGAACCGGCAGGATGCCGCGAACGCTCGATGTGAGGAAGAGCTCGTCGGCACGAAGCAGCTCTTCCAGCGCCAGGTCGCGCACCTGCACCGCCGGAATCGTCGCCAGTACTTCGGCGCGGGCGACACCGGCGACACCGCAGCGTGCCAGCGAGGGCGTGACGGGGATGCCCCCGATCACCGCGAACACGTTCGCCATGGTGGCGCACGCCACGCGGCCGGCGACATCGAGCAGCAGTCCTTCATGGATCGCCGGATCGACCCATTCGGCCCGGGCCAGCACCTGCTCGAGGCGATTGAGGTGTTTGAGACCGGCCAGAGCCGGCTGCTCGGACAGGCGCAGGCTGCACACACGCAGGCACACCCCGTCACGCGCCAGGTGCGGGTCCGGCGCCGGCATCGGAAAGGCCGCGACGATGCGTGCAGGCATCGACACCGCCGGCGGCGCGTAACCGCGGGGGCCGACACCCCGGGTAACAGTGATGCGCACCACGGCGGCAGCCATGTCGCCGACGACGGCGCGCATCTCTTTCGCCAGCACCTCGGAATCCGGCAACGGGATAGCCAGACGGCGACCGCCCTCGGCCAGCCGAGCCATGTGCCTGGACCACAGCGGCGCGCGGCCACCGATCACGCTTACCGTCTCGAACAGCCCGTCGCCGTAGCTGAGCCCGCGATCCTGGGCCGACACGGTGTCGCCCGGCCGACCGTCGACAAGCATGCGCACGGTCATGCGTCGGCAGCCGCGAGCGCACGCAGCAGCCCGCGCGCCTTGGCGCGGGTTTCTTCCAGCTCGTTCGCGGCGACCGAGTCCGCCACGATGCCCGCCCCCGCCCGCAGGCTCACCGCGTCGCCGACCTGGGTCAGCGTGCGGATCAGGATGTTGAGGTCCATGTCGCCGGAGCGGTCGAGATAGCCCAGCGCGCCGGTGTAGGCGGCGCGGGGCGCCTGCTCCAGCGCAGCGATGATCTCCATGCAGCGCACCTTGGGACAACCGGTGATGGTGCCACCGGGAAAGGTGGCCGCGATCAGCTCGCCGGGCGTGACGCCCGCCCGCAGCCGGCCGCGCACGTTGGAGACGATGTGGTGCACGTGGGCGTAGCTCTCCACCACCATCAGCTCGTCCACCTCGACCGTGCCCGGCACGCAGACGCGGCCGAGATCGTTGCGCTCCAGGTCGATCAGCATCACATGCTCGGCGCGCTCCTTCGGGTGGTCGCTGAGCTCGCGGATGCGTGCGGCCTCGTCCTCGCCGGGCAGGCGGGGACGCGTGCCGGCGATCGGCCGGGTCTGCGCCAGGCCGGCGCGCGACTCGACCAGCCGCTCCGGCGACGAGCTGGCGATCGACCAGCCCGGCTGCTGCAGCAGGCCGGCGAAGGGCGCGGGATTGGCACGGCGCAGCGCGTCGTACAGCGCAGCCGGCCGGGGCGCGGCTGCATAACGCGCACGCCAGGCACGCGAGAGGTTGACCTGGAAAATGTCGCCGGCGTGCAGGTGCTCGTGGATGCGCGCCACGCCATCGAGGAAGTGCTGCGGATCGTCTTCCTCGATCGCCAACGGCGCCGCCGCGGCCGGCCAGCGTGCCGGCACCTCGAGATCGGCGGCCATCTGCTCGAGCAGTGCCTCGTGCCCCGGCTCGGCGACCAGCTCGGTCACGTCGCGCGCGTGGTCGACGATCGCCGCGGCCGGACAGCGCAGCGCCAGCGCGACGGGCAGCACCGCATGCGGGTGCAGACGCAGGCGCGGCTCGATCTCGCCGGCCAGTTCGTAGCTCAGGAACAGGAGCCAGCCACCCCGGAACGGGAGCGTCCCTTCGGTGACCGGGCCGGTCCGGAGTGCACGCCAGCGGGCATCGAGCTGATCCAGGAAGCGGCCAGGGAGCGGCCGGCCCGACTCATCGCGGACGATGCCGTCGGCGTGCAATGCGATGAACTCGCCGCTGCCGGCAAACAGCAGGTCATGACGCGCCTGCGGCGTGCCGGAGACCACGCTCTGCAGCATGCCGGGATAGCGCTGCGGAAACGACGCGGCCGGCGCGAGCAGGTCGCGCCGGCCGCCAAGGGTGCGGCGATGACCGTCCATCCGTCGCTCAGATGCGACGGAAAACCAGCGTGCCGTTGGTCCCGCCGAAGCCGAACGAGTTGGACATCGCCACGTTGAGGTCGGCCTTTTCCGCCTTGTTCGGCACCAGGTCCATACCCAGCGCCTCGACCTCTGGATCGAGGCTTTCCAGGTTCATGGTCGGCGGCATCACACCGTCGCGCAGCGCCATGATCGAGAAGATCGCCTCGACGCCGCCGGCCGCACCGAGCAGATGGCCGGTGACCGACTTGGTGGAGCTGACCGCGAACTGCCCCTTCTTCGTGGCGTGCTCGCCGAACACGTTGCGGATCGCTTTCGCCTCCCCCAGGTCGCCGACCGGGGTCGAGGTGCCGTGGGCGTTGACGTACTGCACGTCCTCCGCCTTCAGGCCGGCATCATGCAACGCATTGCGCATCGCCAGCTCGGCGCCGTCGCCGCTGGGCGCGGTGATGTGGTACGCATCGCCACTCATGCCGAAGCCGATGATCTCGGCCAGGATGTTGGCACCGCGCGCCTTGGCGAACTCGTATTCCTCGAGCATCAGCATGCCCGCGCCGTTGGACAGCAAAAAGCCATCGCGGCCGGTGTCCCACGGACGGCTGGCGTGCGCCGGATCGTCGTTGCGGGTGGACATGGCCTTGGCCGAGCAGAAGCCGGCCATCGCCGTCGGCGTGGTGGCGAACTCGGCGCCACCGGCCAGCATCGCATCGGCGTCGCCGTACTGGATCAGCCGCATCGCCATGCCGATGTTGTGCGCGGCCGTGGTGCAGGCAGACACCAGTGCGATGTTGGGTCCCTTCATGCCGTGGTAGATCGACAGGTTGCCGGCGACCATGTTGATGATCGAACTGGGCACGTAGAACGGCGACACCTTGCGCGGCCCCTTCTCGGCCAGCTCCAGCGCCGTGCTCTCGATCGTATGCAGGCCGCCGATGCCGGCGCCTGCCGCGATACCGATGCGTCCGGCATTCTCGTCGGTGACGACCAGGCCGGACTGACGGAGCGCGTGCGTACCCGCCACGATGCCGTAGTGGATGAACGGGTCCATCCGCTTGAAGTCCTTGGCGATCGCGCGCCGCTCGTCGTCCGGAGCGTCGGAGCCGACGAAGTAAGCCTCGACCGGATCGAAGTCGCGGACCTCACCGGCAATGCGGGTGGCATAGGCGGAGGCGTCGAAGGCGGTGACCGGGCCAATGCCGGTGTTGCCCTCGAGCACGTTCTTCCAGGCGGTGGCGATGTCGTTGCCGACCGGCGAGACGATGCCCATGCCGGTCACTACCACGCGTCGTTTGCTCATGCGTCTGTTCCTTCACTGAGGCCGCGCGAACCATACGCGGTCGCAGGTTACGAAATGCGGAAACGAAAACTGCGCCGGTGCGGCGCAGCTTTCGTGATCGGAACGCGGAGAGATCGGCGCCACCGCAGCGGCACTCCCCCGCGTAGCGATTACTCCTTGGAGTGGGCCTTGATGTAATCGACGGCCTGCTGCACGGTGGTGATCTTCTCGGCTTCCTCGTCCGGAATCTCGGTCTCGAACTCTTCTTCGAGGGCCATCACCAGCTCGACCGTGTCCAGCGAGTCCGCGCCCAGATCGTCCACGAACGAAGCGTTCGCCGTGACTTCATCTTCCTTCACGCCCAGCTGCTCGATGACGATTTTCTTGACGCGTTCTTCGATGGTGCTCATGTTGCAAAACCTCCCAAGGAGAAATTTTCGTGCTGCGCCGGCTTGTTCCGGCAGAGGCCCGCGTCTGGCGCTGCGCGGCCCCCTTGGGAGCCGGCCACCTTGTCGCGGACAGTGGAGCAACGCTGGCCATCCGGCCGGCGCGAAGTGGCCATTGTCGCCCAAAAAACGTCTGCTGGCGACAACCGGCCAAATGGCATGGGACAGGGCTCGCACCCCGCCCCGGAAACTCAGGGCATGTACATCCCGCCGTTGACGTGCAGCGTCTCGCCGGTGATGTAGGCGGCCGCGGGCGAGGCCAGGAAACCCACCGCTTTCGCGATGTCCACCGCTTCGCCCAGCCGGCCCAGCGCGATCTGGCCGACCAGTGCGCCGCGCTGCTCCTCGCTGAGGGCGCGGGTCATGTCGGTGTCGATGAAGCCCGGGGCGACCACGTTCACGGTAATGCCGCGGCTGCCGATCTCGCGCGCCAGGGACTTGGAAAACGCGATGATGCCGGCCTTGGCCGCCGCGTAGTTGGCCTGGCCCGGGTTGCCGGTGACGCCGACCACCGAGGCGATCGAGATGATGCGGCCCTTGCGCGCCTTCATCATCCCGCGCATCACCGCCTTGGAGGTGCGATAGACCGAGGACAGGTTGGTGTCCAGGATCGCCTGCCAGTCCTCGTCGCTCATGCGCATCAGCAACTGGTCGCGGGTGATGCCTGCGTTGTTGACCAGGATCGAGACCGCGCCGAACTCCTTGCCGATCGCGTCGATCAGGCCCGTAACCGCCGCCCCATCGGTGACGTCCAGTTTGCGCCCGTGACCGCCGTTGGCCGCCAGCCGCTCGCCGATGGCAGCCGCGCCAGCCTCGCTGGTGGCCGTGCCGATCACCGTGGCGCCCATCGCCGCCAACTCGTCGGCAATGGCCGCACCGATCCCGCGGCTGGCCCCGGTGACGAGGGCGACCTCACCCTTGAGTACGTCGTTCATGCATCTGTCCTTGCAGTTCGTGATCGAAAGGGCTCAGGCCCACTCGGTGCGGGCAGCCTCGAAGTCGCCCGGCGTGCCCAGGGCGCGCGCCTCCAGGCTCTTGTCGATGCGCTTGACCAGTCCCGCCAGCACCTTGCCCGGACCGCACTCGGCGAAACGGGTGGCGCCACCGGCAGCCAGCGCCTGCACGCACTGGGTCCAGCGCACCGGCTGGTAGAGCTGGCTGACCAGCGCCTCGCGGATCGACGCGACACCTTCGTGCACCCTGGCGTCCACATTCTGCACCACCGGGATCGCCGGCTCGCGCCACGCATAGGCGGTCATCGCTTCGGCCAGCCGGTTGGCGGCCTCGCGCATCAGCGGCGTATGCGACGGCACGCTCACCGGCAGCTTGATCGCCTTGCGCACACCGCGCTCGGCCAGCAGCGCCAGCGCCTTGTCCACCGCCTCGACATGACCGCCGATCACGACCTGGCCGGGCGAATTGAAGTTGGCCGGGACCACGACGTGCACACCGGATGCGTCCTGGCACGCCTGCTCGACCACGGCGTCCTCGGCGCCGAGCACGGCGGCCATCGCGCCGGTGCCTGCCGGCGCGGCGTCCTGCATGGCCTGTCCACGGATGCGCACCAGGTGCGCGGCGTCGACCAGGGCGATCGATCCGGCGGCGACCAGCGCGCTGTACTCGCCCAGGCTGTGTCCGGCCAACTGCGCCGGCATGGTGCCGCCCTGGGCCATCCAGACACGCCACACCGCGATGCTCGCCGCGAGCAGCGCCGGCTGGGTGTACTCGGTGCGGTTGAGCTGCTCCTCCGGACCCTGCTGGCTCAGCGCCCACAAATCGACGCCTGCACCCTCGGAGGCTTCCTCGAAAGTGGTCCGCACTTCCGGATGCAGCTCGGCCAGCTCGGCCAGCATGCCGACCGACTGGGAGCCCTGCCCGGGAAACACGAAGGCCAGCGAGGGTGCGGAAGCAGTCATGGATTGGAAAACCGTCGAGGGAAAAGCGGCATGTTGCCAGCAATCGATGACGTACGCAGCCGTATCGCGACGTTACGTGCCGTAGAGCGCAAAAGCCGCCCCGAAGGGCGGCTCGCGCGGATCGGTCCCGGGCCTGGGCTCAGTAACGCAGCAGCGCCGACGCCCAGGTGAAACCGCCGCCGAATGCCTCGAGCAGCAGGTTCTGACCACGCTGGACCTTGCCCGAGCGCACGGCGAAGTCCAGCGCCAACGGCACCGAACCGGACGAGGTATTGGCGTGCTTGTCGACGGTGACGACCACGCGGTCCATCGACATCTTCAGCCGTTTGGCGGTGGCCTCGATGATGCGCAGGTTGGCCTGATGCGGGATCAGCCAGTCGATATCCGATTCCTGCATGCCGGCGGCCTGCAGCGTCTCGTCGACCAGGGAGTCGAGCGTCTTGACCGCGACCTTGAACACTTCGCGCCCGGCCATGCGGATGCGCACGCCATGATTCGGCTCGTCGGTGAAACCGGCCGACACGCCGACCGGGTTGTACAGCAGTTCCTTGTGACCGCCGTCGGCATGCAGGCAGGTGGCGTAGATGCCCGGCTCGCTGGACGCCTCCAGCACCACGGCACCCGCGCCGTCGCCAAACAGCACGCAGGTCTCGCGCTCGGTCCAGTCGACCATGCGGGTCAGCGTCTCGGCGCCGATCACCAGCACCTTCTTCGACTGGCCACTCTTGATGAACTTGTC
Source organism: Dyella ginsengisoli LA-4 (assembly GCF_000334915.1). GTDB lineage: Bacteria > Pseudomonadota > Gammaproteobacteria > Xanthomonadales > Rhodanobacteraceae > Dyella_A > Dyella_A ginsengisoli_A. The sequence goes on from NZ_AMSF01000037.1 coordinate 42,936, forward strand.
GGCCACGCCCAGCGCGTACATGAAGCCCGAGCAGGCCGCGTTGACATCGAATGCCGCGCAACCGTTCGCGCCCAGGCGATGCTGCACGAGGCAGGCGGTCGAGGGAAAGATGATGTCCGGCGTGGTGGTACCGAGCACGATCAGGTCGATCTCGGACGCCTTGACGCCGGCCGCCTCCAGCGCGCGCTGCGCAGCCAGCGTGGCGAGGTCGCCGGTGGTCTCGCCCTCGGCGGCGACGTGGCGCTGACGGATGCCGGTACGGGTCTGGATCCACTCGTCGCTGGTCTCGACCAGCTTTTCCAGGTCGGCATTGGTAAGGATGCGCTCCGGCAGGGCGCTGCCGGTACCGGTGATGCGGGAGTAGATCGGGGTCATTCCACTATCCAGTCAGTGCGGTCGATCGGGCGTCGCGCATCCCCTCTGGATGTCGCAACCACACCGAAGCCGGGAAAGGTACGTTCGCGCGCGCGCAAAAGCAAAGCGGCGCGTTACCGCGCCGCTTTGCCACCGGAATCCCTTGCGGGACCGATCAATCCTCTTCGACCACCGCCGTGGCGGTGTCGATCACCTTCTTGCCGCGGTAGTAACCGTCGGCCGTCACGTGATGGCGCAGGTGCACCTCACCGCTGGTCGGGTCGGTCGACAGCTGCACGGTCTTCAGCTTGTCGTGCGAACGACGCATGCCGCGGGTGGACGGGGTCTTGCGGCTCTTGGCAACGGCCATGGCGAATCTCCAACGTAATCGCTTGTAGCTAGCGGGTTATTTCTTCAGTTCGCGCAACACCGCGAACGGGTTTTCGGTGCGTTCGTCGCCGGCTTCGGTTTCCGACGGCGGACGGGTGACTTCTTCGGGCAACGCGCTGTTCGGATTGACCGGCACCAGCGGCAGCGCCAACAACAACTCGTCCTCGATGACATCGGCCATGGCCAGCTTGCCATCCTCGCCCACCAGCAGCGGCTCGGACTCGGGCGACAACCCGGACTCCTCGCGCTCCGAGCGGATCAGCCCCAGTCGGCTGCTGATCGACACCGGCAGCACGAACGGCTCGAGCGATCGCTGGCAAGTGACTGTCAGCGGCACATCCGCACGAACGTCGAGATAAGCCATGCCGAGGTCGTCGCGGCCGAACTCCAGCTCGTAGGCAACCTCCCCCGCATCGCCTGCGAGCATCCCGCAGAGGCGGGGCATCGAGGCCACCGGAAGCGTTCCCGCAAAGGAACGCCGCGCCGAAACCATGCGCCAAGCGTCCACGGACTCTGGCAGTGTCACGGACATAATCGCGAAATTATCGGTTTGACGGCGGTCCAAGTCAACCCGCCGCGGATCGGTGCCGATCCGGCAGGCGGCCGGACATTTTGCCTGCAAAGGATCGCTTCAGGCAGACTGGCCGCCCGATTTTCTTGCGGCGAACGCCCCCAGTGACTCCCGAAATGATGATAGCGGGCGGCGCGGCCCTGCTCGGACTGACCATTGTCGTGGTGGTCCTGCTGCTGCGCCAGCGACAGCGCGAACGGCGGCACCACGAAAACCTGCAGACCCTGCTCGACCTCGCCGATCGACTGGAAGGCGATCTGAAGACCTGCCGCACCGGACTGCAGAAAGCCCACTCGGTGATGTCGCTCAACCCCGACAGCCCGCAACCAAGCGAGAAGGATGCCCGCCAGGCGATCGACGCCGGACTGCGGGCACTGCTGCAGCAGCGGCTGTGGATCCGCGATTGCGCCAGCGAGGCCAGCGAGCAGCAATTGGAGGCCACGGCCCAGTCGATGCGCGACACCCGCGGTCGCCTGCGCCCCCTGCTCGAAGCGCTGAGCCAGGCCCAGCAGGACCTGGACAGTGCGATGCGCGAACACATCCACCGGGGACCGGGCGCGTGACGCCGCCGCTGGTGCTCGGCTCGACCTCGCGCTACCGGGCCGACCTGCTGCGTCGTGTGTGCGAAGACTTCGTCCAGGACGCCCCCGGTACCGACGAGGGCCACCTGCCCGACGAGCTGCCCGCCGCCCGCGCACTCCGGCTGGCGATCGCCAAGGCCGGGGCGGTGGCCGCCAGGCATCCGGGGGCGCTGGTGATCGGCTCCGACCAGGTCGCCGAACTGGATGGTTTCGCCCTGGACAAGCCGGGCACGGCCGAGGGCGCACGGGAACAGTTGCGGCGCTCGTCCGGCCGCACCATACAATTCCACACCGCGCTGTGCCTGCTCGATGCTCGCGACGGTGCGCAACATGTGCACGTGGACGTCACCCGTGCCGTGTTCCGCCCTCTTTCGGACCGCGAGATCGAGCGCTACGTCGCACGCGAACAGCCGCTGGACTGCGCTGGCAGCTTCAAGTGCGAGGGGCTGGGCATCAGCCTGTTCGAACGCATCGAAACCGACGATCCCACCGCCCTGGTCGGGCTGCCGCTGATCGCGCTTGCGCGCCTGCTGCGCGAGGCTGGCTGCGCCATCCCCTGAGAATCAGCGGGCGGCGGAGTCGGCGGCGGCCTGGGAGGCCAGCCAGATCGGACAGGCCCCGCGCTCGGCTGGCGAGGCGTCGCCGCTCGCCGGCATGCGCAGCGGTACCGTTCCCGCATACAAGGCCACCCGCTTGCGTCCGTCATAAAGGGACACCCGCGCCACTTCGCGGGGGCCGTCGATACGACGGCAGATCGTGCCGAGCCAGGCGAAACGCTCACGCTCGCCCTGCGCGGTCTCCTCCACCGCCAGCAGCATCGGCTGACCGGCGTGCGCGGCGCGCAGCCCCGCCTCATCCAGATGCCACAGCGCCAGTTGCGGCGCGCGTCCGTGCTTGACGTTCAACGGACTGTCCAGGCTGTACACCGGTTGCCGATCGTCCAGAAAGAACGCCAGCTCGGCAGCCAGTGCGAAATTGTCCGCCACCAGCACCTCACCCTGCCGCGCCGGCTCGATCAGTGCCGCCGCCTCGCGCCAGCCGACGAAGGCATAGGGGAACGCCTTGAGATCCGCCAGCCGCCTGGCAGCACCCGGCGTCGCCGCCATGCCCAGCCAGGCCAGGCCCAGGCCTTGCCCCAGCACAGCCACGAACACCGCAGCCGCCAGCCATCGACGGGCCGACGCCCCCGTCTTCGCCGCCACCAGCACCGGCAACGCCGCCAGCAACGGCAGGTAGCCAGGCAACGGCCAGTGCGCACGAAAGCGCACGTCGTCGGCAAACAGGCCGAGCAGGAAATACAAGGCGAGAAAACCCATCGAGACGAAAGCAATCACATCCCATGGCGCCCCTTCCCGACGACGACGCCAGACACGCCAACCGGCCCAGAGCAGCATCGCGTACAACAGCGGCGTACAGGCCAGAGCCTGCTCGAGCGGCTGCACCAACGCAGTAGCGTGGAATCGCCAGGGGTTGCGATCGACCAGCTGGAAGGAGAGACCCGCGCCGTGCTGGTGCCAGTTCGATATCGCCAGCGGCACCAGGCCCAGTGCCGCCACCGCCAGCGCCAGCCACAGCCCCGGTCGGCGCCAGAGCGCCCGTCCACGCGGAGCAGCCAGCGCGAACAGCAGCCCAACGAGCATGGGCATCGCCGCGCGGTAATGGGTTGCCCACGCCAGCGCGAGCGCGCCACCAAGCAACAGCCAGTCGCGCAGACGATCCCTCGCCGTCACCCGCAGCAACGCGAGCACAGCCAGCATGATCGCCACGGTCAGCGGTACGTCGGGCACTGCCAGCACGCCCAGCGTGCCGGCCAGCGGCAGCAGCAGGCAGAGCAGTCCGGCCTGCCAGCCGGTGCGCGGGTCGAAGGCCTCGCGCGCGAAACGCACCACGATCCATGGCAGTACCGCACCGAGCAGCAGGAACGGCCAGCGCATGCCGATCACCCCGTGCCCGGCAACCGCCTCGCCACCCCGGATCAGCCGCGCCGTGAGTGGCGGCAGATCGCTGTACCCCCACGCCGGATGCCGGCTTTCCAGCCAGTAGAAGGCTTCGTCGGTGAACGGCGCCAGCGTGGCCGCCAGCCACGCCTTGATCGCGAACTGCACGGCGAAAACCGTGAGGAAAGCGGCTCGCCAGCGCGCGACGGGCACCACTACACTGACCCGGTCACGCATGCGCCACGCCGCAGCCAGCCGCAAGGAAACCACCCATCGCCATGTCTGCCACTCCCCTCCGCGACGATCCGCTCATGCAGCGCCTGGAAGCGGCGCTGGCGCAGGTCAACCAGGTGCTGCTCGGCAAACCGCGCCAGGTCAAGCTGGCCTTCACCTGCCTGCTCGCTGGCGGTCACCTGCTGCTGGAAGACGTGCCGGGCGTCGGCAAGACCACGCTGGCCCACGCACTGGCCGCCACGTTCTCGCTCGACTTCCAGCGCGTGCAGTTCACCAGCGACCTGCTGCCGTCGGACATTATCGGCGTGAGCGTGTATGAGCGCGAGACATCGCAGTTCCGCTTCCACCCGGGACCGATCTTCGCCGGGCTGCTGCTTGCCGACGAGATCAACCGCGCCACGCCGAAGACCCAGAGCGCACTGCTCGAGGCGATGGCCGAGGGCCAGGTCACCGTCGACGGCCAGACCCACGCCTTGCCGCAGCCGTTCTACGTGGTCGCCACGCAGAATCCGCTGGACCTGCACGGCACCTTCGCCCTGCCCGACTCGCAGCTGGACCGCTTCATGCTGCGCATCTCGCTCGGCTATCCGGACGCCGGCGCGGAACGGGCGCTGCTGTCCGGGGCGGACCGCCGCGATCTGCTGGCCAGGCTGGTTCCCCAGCTCGATGCCGCGGGGCTGATCGCCCTGCGCGATCGTGCGCAGGCGATCACCGCAAGCACCGCCCTGCTCGACTACCTGCAGGGGCTGCTGACCGCAAGCCGCCGCCACGCCGAGATTCGCGTGGGACTGTCGCCGCGCGCCGGCCTCTCGCTGCTGGCCGCGGCCAAGGCCTGGGCGCTGCTGAGCGGGCGCGGCCACGTGCTGCCGGAAGACCTGCAGGCGCTGTTCGTGCCGCTGGCCGGCCACCGCCTGGTCCCCAGCCGCGGCAGCAGCGGCGAGGCACTGGCGCGCGAACTGCTCGCCGAGGTTGCGGTGGACTGATGCGGGCTCCGCTGGCACGCCTGCAGCAGTGGGCCGAACGGCGCCTGCCTGCGCTCACCCGCTACCGCCGCGCCGAACCGCTGCCGATCGAGCTTCACCGACGACGCATCTACATCGTCCCGACCGGCTTCGGCCTGGGTTTCGGCGTGCTGCTGCTGGTGATGCTGGTCGGCGCGCTCAACTACACGAATAACGCCGCGCTGCTGCTGACCTGCCTGCTCGGCGCGGCCAGCATGACCAGCATGCTGCTGACCTTCCGCGCGCTGGACGGGCTGAGCCTGGCAACGGTGCGCGCCGGCCAGGCCATCGCCGGACAACCGCTGGACCTGCACCTGGCTTTCGCCGCCGCCCGGGCGCGCGAGTCGATCCGCGTGGACCTGACCGGCCAGTCGCGGGCATTCCATCTCGCCGCCGGCGGCGAGGTCGAACTGGTCTTCCAGCTCCCCACGAGTCGCCGCGGCTGGCTGGCGTTGCCGCGGATGCGTGTCTGGAGTACCTGGCCGCTGGGCCTGTTCCGTGCCTGGAGCTGGCTGTATCCCGAGCAGTCGGTGCTGGTCTGGCCGCAGCCCGAGGCCAAGGGCCCGCCGCCGCGCCTGCCGGAAAGCGACGCCGCGGAGCGCCAGCTTCATCGAGGCGAGGATCTCGCCGCCCTGCGCGACTACCGCGCCGGCGATCCGCCACGCCATGTGGCATGGAAGGCCAGCGCCCGCCACGAAGGCTTGCTGGTGAAGGATTTCGAGCAACCCCGTGCGCACGAGGAATGGCGGCTGGACTGGCGCGAACTCGGCGCACTCGACAACGAGGCGCGCATCGCCCGCCTGGCCCGCTGGGTCGGCGAGGCTCACGCGCAACGTCGCCGCTACGGCTTGTGGCTGCCCACGCAGGAGATCGCCGCCGACAGCGGCAGCGACCATTACGCGCGCTGCATGAGCGCACTGGCACTGCTGCCATGAACTGGCGCATCCACTGGCGCCGACGTGTCGAGGGCCCGCTGCTGACACCACGCAGCTTCGACCTCACCGTGCTGACCATGCTGATGGTGCTGGCGGTGCATGCCCCGCACCTGCCGGTCTGGCTGAGCCTCGGGCTCGGCAGCGTGTTGGCGCTGCGCTGGTGGCAGCGGCGCCGCGCCCCGGGCAAGACACCAGCCTGGCTCAAGCTTCCGCTGATCGCCCTGCTCACGCTCGCCATCGTCACCACCTACGGCACCGTGTTCGGTCGCGCCCCGGGGGCATCGCTGGCCGTCGGCCTGCTGGTGTTGAAACTGCTGGAAACCGAAACAGCCCGCGACGCCCGGGTCGGCATCGCCTTTGCCTGCTTCGCGTTGATGGCCGCCCTGCTGTTCGACCAGGGACTGGCCGCCACCTTCGGCGTGGCGCTCGGCCTGCTGCCGGTGCTTGCCGCCCTGCGTTCGCTGGAACCCGCCCAGGCGCCGACCACCCTGCCGCGCCAGTTGCTGCCGGGACTGACCCTGCTGGCGGTGTCGCTGCCGTTGACGCTGTTCGCCTTTGCAGTCGTTCCCAGGCTCAGCACGCCGCTGTGGGGGGCGCCGCAGGACGACCAGGCGCGCACCGGGCTGAGCAACGAAATGTCACCCGGCGACATGACCCAGTTGCTGGTCGACGACAGCCCGGCCATGCGCGTCAGCTTCGACACGGCACCACCACCGCGCAACGACCTGTATTTCCGCGCCTTCGTGATGTGGAACTACGACGGCAGGAGCTGGCGGGCGTCGACTCCCTACGCGAAGCCCGAGCCGGTCGACGCGACGGACCGCGTCAGCTACGCGGTCACGCTGCTGCCGAACGGACAGCGGGTGCTTCCGGCGCTGGGGGTACCACTGGCGGCTCCGGACGGCGCCGTGCTGCGCGCAGGCCGTGTCCTGGCCCGCGGCAAGCCTGTCGACGACCTCCTGCGCTACCGGCTGACCTCGGCGCTTCACTACCGGTTCGGTGCCACGCTCGGTCCGGAACGGGCGCCCGCCCTGGAACTCCCGGCCGGCCTCAATCCACGCACGCTGGCCCTGGGACGCCAGTGGCGCGAGCGTTTCCACGGCGATCCGACAGCGATCGCCGGTGCCGCGCTGGCCCTGTTCCATGACGGCGGATTCAGCTACACGCTGACCCCGGCACCGCTGGGACGCGATGCCATGGACGACTTCCTGTTCTCCACCCGCGAGGGCTTCTGCGAACACTACGCGTCTGCCTTCACCGTGCTGATGCGTGCGGCGGGTGTGCCGGCCCGGGTGGTGACCGGCTACCAGGGAGGCTTCTGGAACCGCCTGGGCAACTACCTGCTGATACGGCAATCCGATGCCCATGCCTGGAGCGAAGTGTGGATGACAGGCCGAGGCTGGGTTCGCGTGGACCCGACCGCCGCGGTACGCCCCGAACGGGTCAGCCTGGGGGCCGCGGCAACCGGTGGCGGGGAACGTCCGTGGTACCAGGACGCCTGGCTGCAGGGCCTGCGCAACCGATGGGACATCGTCAACCGGTGGTGGGACAAGGGCGTTATCGGCTTCGACGCGCTGCGCCAGCGCGGCCTGCTCACGCCGTTCGGCGTGGAGCGCACCGACAACCAGACGCTGGCCTGGCTGCTGGCGGCCGGCAGCATGTTGTTCGGCGGCGCTGGGCTGGCGTGGGCAATGGCACGGCGCAACCGGATCGACCCGGCGCTGGCGGCGTTTCGCCGGCTCGAGCGCAAGCTCGCCCGGGCCGGAGTGACGCGACGACGTGGCGAAGGGCCGCAGCACTATCTTCGCCGGGCTGCGCGAGCATTGCCTGGGCAACGCGAGGCGCTGCGGGTGCTGATGGAGCAGTATCTGCAACTGCGCTACGCCGGCGATGAACCGGCCGATGAATCGCTGCGGGACTTCCGCAGAAAGGTGCGGGATTTTCGGACCGCTCGCGTGGTCCAATAAAGTCGACGCGATGGCACGTCCATCGTCCCTGCTGGAGAGACTCATGGCTCATTACCGAACGCTCACGCTTGCCGCAGCCGTCGCCTTGCTGGCCGGCTGTGCCACCGTGCCCAAGCCACTGGAAGGCACCTACGCCGACGTCAGCACACTCAACGCCCAGCAGGGCGGAGCCGGCGGCACCAAGGTGCGCTGGGGCGGCGAGATCATCAAGACCGAACCCGGCCCGCAGGAAACCTGCTTCTACATGCTGGCCCATCCGCTCGACTCGCAGGCTCGCCCGCGCGCCGGCCGGGGCGACGACAGGCAGGATGGCCGCTTCGTCGCCTGCCATGCCGGCTTCTACGATCCGGAAGTGTTCTCCAAGGGTCGCGAATTGACCGTCACCGGTACCGTGCACGGCATGGTCACCCGCAAGGTGGGGGACTACGACTACGCTTATCCGCGGGTGGAGGCCGACGTGGTGTACCTGTGGCCGCGTCGTCCGGTGACCGTGAACTATCCGTACCCGCCGGGCTTCTACGACCCGTTCTGGGGCCCCTGGGGGCCGGGCTTCGGCTACCCGTACTGGTACCAGCCGCGGGTGATCGTGGTTCGCCCGCCGCCGCCCCCGCCGCCGAAGAAGTAAGCGACGCACGTCCAAGGAAAACGCCGGCCCATGGGCCGGCGTTTTTTGTTGCTGTCCTCGCGAAACGCTCAGCCGGGCGGCCAGGTGAGCTTGCGGCCGGCCAGCAGGTGCACGTGCAGGTGGTAGACGGTCTGGCCGCCATGGGTGTTGCAGTTGATCACCGTGCGGTAGCCATCCTCGGCGAACCCCTCCTGCTTCGCATACTCCGCCGCCGCCAGCAGCACCTTGCCGAGCAAGGCCGCGTCATCGGGCGCGGCGTCGTTGAGCGTGGCGATCGGCTGCTTCGGGATGAACAGCACGTGCACCGGCGCCTGCGGATTCAGGTCGCGGAAGGCCAGTACCTCATCGTCCTCGTAGACGATGTCGGCGGGAATCTCGCGCCGGATGATCTTGCCGAAAATCGTATCGCCCATCGGTGAACTCCTGTTCCGTTCTCTAGAGACGCATCAGCATGCCATGGGCACCCGGGCCCACCAGCTTGAAGCCGAATTTCTCGTACAGCCGGTAAGCCGTGCCGTCGGCGATCAGGGCGACCATCGTCCGCGCCGGCGCGCGCGCGTGCACTTCGTCCATCAGCGCCTGCATGATGCGTCGCCCGAGACCCTTGCCCTGCCAGGCCGGAGTCACCGCGATATCGACGACGAACAGGAACAGCCCGCCGTCGCCCACCACACGCCCCATGCCGACCAATTCGCCCTCGTGGCGCAGGCACACCGAGCACCAGCTGGCCGGCAGGCCCAGCCGCGCACCTTCGGGGCTCATCGCACTGAGTCCGGCCGCGATGCGCAGTGCGCGGTACTCGTCCTCGCCGGGGGGCGTCAGGGAAAGCTCCGCTCCCATCGCCTCACTCCACCGCCTGCCGGCTGCCGAAGGCGTGAGCCAGCGTGCCGCGATCGACGTACTCGAGTTCGCCACCCAGCGGCACGCCATGGGCTAGACGTGTGGCCTTCACGCCGCCCGCCCGCGCCAGCTGCACCAGATAGTGCGAGGTCGCCTCGCCTTCCACGGTCGGACTGGTGGCGAGGATGAGCTCTTCCACCTCGCCTTCGGCCAGCCGCTCGGTCAACAGGTGCAGGCCGAGCTCCCGCGGGCCCAGGCCATCCAGCGGCGAGAGCCGGCCAAGCAGCACGAAGTACTGCCCGCGATAGCCGGTCGCCTGCTCCACCGCCGCCAGGTCGGTCGGCGACTCGACCACGCACAGCACGTGGCGGTCGCGACTGGAGCTGGCGCACAGCGCACACACCGGCTCCTCGCTGAAGTTGCGGCAGCGGCTGCAGTTGCCGATGCGCTGCATCGCCTGCTCCAGCACGCCGGCCAGTTTCAGCCCGCGCTCACGCTCGCGCTCCAGCAGATGGAAGGCCATGCGCTGGGCACTCTTCGCGCCCACGCCAGGGAGGCAGCGCAGGGCGTCGATCAGTTCGGCGAGGAGGGGGGATGCGGATGACATGGGGGAGATTCGAGGAGTGAGTGGAGAGGAGTGAGAAGTGAGAGAAAAGCGGAGGATCGCCGATGACCGCACTCTCGCTCCTCACTCCCCTTCCCTCACTCCTGTCTCAAAACGGCATCTTGAAGCCCGGCGGCAGGTTCAGGCCGGCGGTCACGCCGCCAAGCCGGTCCTTGCTGGCCGCCGCCACCTTGTTCACCGCGTCGTTCACGGCGGCGGCCACCAGGTCCTCGGCCATCTCCGGATCGTCGGCGAAGAGCTTGCGGTCGATCTGCACGCGGCGGACCTCATGCGCACCGGTCATCATCACGCTGACCAGGCCACCACCGGCGCTGCCGGTGACTTCCATCTTCGCCAGTTCATCCTGCGCACGCTTCATGTCTTCCTGCATGCGCTGCGCCTGCTGCATCAGCTGGCCGATCTGTCCTCTCATGGGGGGTACTCCGTCGTTCTTGGGGTCAGCCCGACACGGGCTTGATGGATTGGGGTACGACGCGGGCGCCGAAATCGCGCTTGAGCGCCTGCACCAGGGGATCTTCCTCGATGGACTGTTCGGCGCGCGCCTGGGCGGCATCGCGCGCCTCGGCGGCGCGGGCGGCCGGGGTCTGGTTGGCGGCGCTGGCATCACTGACGAAGCGCAGGCGGATGCGCTCGCCCAGTGCGTCGCTGACCCGCTCCTCCATCTGGCCGACCATCGGCTCCACCGCCAGGTGCATGTGCGCCTCCTGCAGCACCAGGGTCAGCGTCTGGCCGTCGCGGTCACGCAGCGCGGCATTCTGCGCCAGCTGGCCGAGCGGGCCACGCAGCCCGGCCTGGTCGATCAGCGCGACCCAGTCGGGCAGGCCGCGGGCATCCGTCGGTACGGCGCGGCGCGACGCCGGCGCGGCGCCGGCCGGTGCGGGTGCCGGTGCGGAGGGAGCCGGTGCGGGTGGCCGCGGTGCCGCGGCCGCCGATGGCGTGGCACGTTCGGGGGCCGGGCGCACCGGGCTGGAGACCGTAGCGGCAGCTGGCATCGCGCGCGCCGGAACCGAACGGGCCGCCGGCGCATCGCCAACCTCGCCCGGCCGGAACGCCAGCATCCGCAACACGGCCATCTCGAAGCCGGTGCGCGCATCCGGCGCCATCGGCAGGTCGCGGCGGCCGGTGGTGGCGATCTGGTAGTAGAGCTGCACGTCCTCCGGAGCGAACTGCTGCGCCAGCGCGGCCAGCTCCTCGCCGGCCCCCTCGTCGCCCTCGGCCTGGTAGCCCGGCACCAGCTGCATCAGCTGAATCCGGTGCAGCACGGCCGCCACGTCATCGAGTACGCCGCCGAAATCCGGCGAGTACGAGGCGATGCGCGCGCACTCGAGCATCAGCGCCTCGCCCTGCCCAGCCGCCAGCGCCTGCAGCAGGCCCAGCACCTGGCCACGCGCCACGCTGCCGAGCATGGCGCGCACGTCGTCGGCCTTCAGCGCGCCGCCGCCATAGGCGATCGCCTGGTCGAGCAGCGACAGACCGTCGCGCAGCGAACCGTCGGCGCCACGCGCCAGCTCGGCGATCGCCGCATCCTCGAAGGCAATGCCCTCGGCGCCGAGGATGTGCCGCATCTGGCCGGAGATCTGCTCGGGCAGCAGGCGCTTGAGATTGAACTTGAGGCAGCGCGACAGCACCGTCACCGGCAGCTTCTGCGGGTCGGTGGTGGCGAGCAGGAACTTCACGTGCGGCGGCGGCTCCTCCAGCGTCTTCAGCAGGGCATTGAAGGCCGGCTTGGAGAGCATGTGCACCTCGTCGACCAGGTACACCTTGAAGCGACCGCGCGAGGGGGCGTACTGCGCGTTCTCGATCACCTCGCGCACGTCGTCCACACCGGTGTTGCTGGCCGCGTCGATTTCCAGCAGGTCGACGAAGCGGCCGGCATCCACCGCCGTGCACACCGAGCACTCGCCACAGGGATCGGCCGATTCGCCGCGCTCGCAGTTCAGCGACTTGGCGAAGATGCGCGCGATGGTGGTCTTGCCCACACCGCGGGTACCGGTGAACAGGTAGGCGTGGTGCATGCGACCGGTGTCGAGCGCATTGGTCAGCGCGCGCACGACGTGTTCCTGGCCCACCAGTTCGGCGAACTTGCGGGGGCGCCACTTGCGCGCGAGTACCTGGTAGGACATGCGGGAAAGGCCTGTATTGCTGCGCCGGATCAGTCCGGGAGGACTTGGGGGCAAAGGCCGATTGTGCCAAGTCGGGACGGGCAAGTCAGCCGCGCGGGTCCCGGAAAGGTGGCGGCCCCGCCAGCCACACCCCGGCACCCGAATCATCCACTACCGTTGCTTCCTTCCGGACCTGGCGGAGTTTGCGGACTATCGTCGCGGGGGGACCGACGGGGCCACCATAGACGTTGGGCTTTACGCCCTGTCGCTGCCGATCGGATCGGCGGCTTTTTTACCTTCGCGCCGACTTTCGACCGTCGCGCACCTCAGGAATTGGCGGAGAGGGCGGGATTCGAACCCGCGATACGGGGATAAGCCGTATACACACTTTCCAGGCGTGCTCCTTCAACCACTCGGACACCTCTCCGCGAAACTTTCCCGGGCTGCGTCCTGCGGCGCCGGTCCGCAGACACCCGTGGACGGGCGACCTGCGAGCCGGGCGAACCTGCCCCGGCAAAGAGGCGGAAGGATAGCGGCACGCATGGGCCGAGACAAGCGGCGCGACGTTCAGCCAGCGTCGGCATGCGGTGCGGGCGGCGCATCCAGCGGAATGCGTCCGCCCGGACGCGCGACGCGGTAGCCACGCGCTTCCAGGGCCTCGCCATCCGCCGCACTGCCGTAGTGGTAAAGGCACAGTCGCTCGCGCAGCGCGGTATCGTACTCGCGCTCGATGTCGTCCACGCCGGTATGCGACGGGTTGCCCACCATCCCGCAGTCGTGCGCGATGCATCCGGTCCCGGCGCCCTGCACGGCAAGCATCTCCGGGATCGGCCGGGTATCGCCGGTATAGAGGAAGCTGCCACGCAGGGCCACGCCGAACGAGGTACCGGGGCGATGGTGGCGCGTGGCGAACACGTCGAACCACAGACCGTCCAGCCAGAAGCCACGCGTGCATGGCACCAGCTGGAAGGCCTCCCAGTAGTTCGCGCCGCCCTCGGCCAGCGCACCGGGATAATCGGCCACCCGCATCTGCAACCACGGCAGCAGGTCGGCATGCAGGAACACGCGGGTGCGGCCCCGGCGTTCCGAATCGAACCAGAGCCGGAAAAACAGACGCTCCATCCCGGCCACGTGGTCCATGTGGGTGTGAGTGATGTAAAGCGCACCCGGAGGCTCGCCATAGGCCGCCTCGTAGCGGTCCAGCGTGTCCGGGCCGCAGTCGATCAGCAGCAGCGGGCGACCGTCACGTTCGAGTACCGCGGACGAGGATCCGAGCTCCACGGCATGCGCCGCACCGGTGCCGAGGAAATGCAGCGACCAGCTCACGCGCTGAAGGTCCGCTCGTAGCCGCGCTGCAGCGGCGCCCAGATGCGCTGCTCGAAGGCATCGGGCTGGTCTTCCATCGCGCCGAGCTTGATCAGCGAACGGCGCAGCCGCTGGAGGTTGGCCAGCCGCCAACCCTCGGCCGGCGCGCGCAGGCGGCCGCGGTCGAAGTCGATCAGGAACAGCCCGTTCGGCGCGATGAGGATGTTGTGGGCATTGAGGTCGGCATGCCAGACGCCCTCGCGATGGAAGCGCGCCACCAGCGCGCCGACCTCTTCAGCCAACTCGGTGCCGATGCCGTTCACGGTGAGCCGTTCGGCCAGGGTCTCGGCGCGGGCGATGCGGCGCGTGATCAGGTCGGCGCTGTACCAGAGCGCGCGGCGTCGGTAGCACACCGCCACCGGCTCGGGCACTGGCAGACCCCGCGCGCGCAGTCCCTGCAGCAGGCGAAACTCGGCGAAACAACGGGTCCTCGCCGCGCCGGTCCACAGGTAGAGGTCACCCATCAGCACGGCCACGGCGCCGCCGCGGCGGTAGTGCCGGAGCACGCATTCGCCGACCGGCGTCTCGATCACCGCCACACCACCGCGCCCACCCTTCTGCGTCTTGAGCACGCCGTGGCGTCGCCAGTAGTCCGGGTCGAACCAGTCGCCGTCGACTTGTGGGAACACGCCGGGGTCGAACAGAATCACGCCTTCCGCGCCCCGGCGGACCTGTTCTCGCATGCTCGTGCCGGGCACGTCGGGGGCGCTGTCTGCATTCATGGCGCGACGATTCTAGCCCAAGCCAATGACCGTTCCCGCCTCGATCTGCCTGCTGCGCACCTCCGCCATCGGCGACGTCACCCACGTGGTGCCGCTGGTGCGCACCCTGCAGCGGGCGCTGCCCGCCACCGCCCTGACCTGGATCGTGGGCAAGCTGGAGCGCCGCCTGGTGGGCGATCTGCCCGGCGTGCGCTTCGTCACCTTCGACAAATCCGCCGGCCGCGCCGGCATCCGCGCCGTGCATGCCGAGCTGAAGGGCGAGCGTTTCGACGCCCTGCTGCAGATGCAGGTGGCGCTGCGCTCCAACCTGCTCAGCCTGGGCATCCGCGCCGAGCGGCGCATCGGCTACGACCGTGCCCGCTCGAAGGACCTGCACGGCCTGGTGATCAACGAACGCATCCCGGCGCGCACCGGCGAGCACGTGCTCGACGCCATCGGCAGCTTCTGCGAGCCGCTGGGCCTGAAGCAGACCGAGGTGCGCTGGGACATCCCGGTACCCGAGGCCGACCAGGCCTGGGCCGAGGAGCAACTGCCCGGCGAACGCGCCACCCTGCTGGTCAGCCCCACGTCCAGCCATGCGCTGCGCAACTGGCGCCCCGAGCGCTATGCCAGGGTGATCGACCACGCGATGGACAGGAGCTGGCGCGTGGCGCTGGTCGGCGGCCCTTCCGCAGCCGAGCGCACCATGGCAGACGCGGTGCTCGCCGCCTGCCGGCACCAGCCCCTGGATCTCACCGGCAAGGACACGCTGAAGCGTGCGCTGGCGATGTTCGGCCGCGCGCACCTGCTGCTCACCCCGGATTCCGGCCCGATGCACATGGCCAACGCGATGGGCACGGCCGTGCTCGGCCTGCACGCGGCCAGCAACCCGGACCGCTCCGGCCCTTACTCCGACCGCCGCTGGTGCGTGAACCGCTACGGCGATGCCGCGCGTCGATTCCTCGGCAAGCCCGCCAGCGAGCTGGCCTGGGGCGCGAAGATCGAGAAACCCGGCGTGATGGACCTGATCACGGTCGACGACGTGATCGAACGCTTCGAGGCCGCCGCCAGCCATCTCGGCCTGGCCTGACCTCCCCCTGACCCATGTAGGAGCCCGCTCGCGGGCGATGCCTTTCGCTTTGATGCAGCATCAGAGCCGGAGCATCGCCCGCGAGCGGGCTCCTGCGCGACTCGCATCGATCAGACGGCGCGGTAGTCCTGGTAGGACTCTGAGAATCCTTATGCAGCACAGGGTTCCAGGCCATTGATGCTTCTAGCTACCCATTGGGCTACCCATGGGCACGGGGCTGCTTCATCCTCTTTCCGGACACGCGCACACCTCGCCGCGACCTCATCCGACCTCACTGCGACCTCCCCTCTTTTCAACGCGCGCGGGATGCGTAGGATGCGCCCCCGTGATTTCTTGCGCGGCCGCCACCGCGTCTCAGCCGATGAGCCGCCACGCTTGCAAGCTCACGTCCTTTCCATCCCTTTCAAGGAGGCCTTTGTGATCCCTGGACCCTACGCCATCTGCCACGTGACCTTCCCCGATCCCGCCAGCGATGCAGCGCACTATCAAGCGCTGCGCTTCGGATACGACACGGCCGACCAAGCCTATCGTGAGCTCGTCAGCGTCGCCGAGGCCAGCGGTGTGGCGTCCAAGGACTGCGTGGTCATTCGGCACATCGACCGCGAAGAAGCCGTGCATTTCTTGAGCTGATCGCAGGCCGCAGTCTCGAGGGACGGTCTCTAGGCTGTCCCTCGACCTTCCTCGGTTCATTCACGTCGGCCTTTCTTGCTCCCTCCTACTCCGGTATTCGTCCGAACGGCAAAAACATGCTCCGTTGCGGGGATGACTGGCTCTTTGGTCTGCTCCTGCGGGCGGGCGCCAAGCATGACGAACGCTACATGCCTCGAGGCCTTATCAGTGGTCCCCAAGCCGCGCGTATTCTGTAAGACTTGTAGGGTCGAGCACCCTGCCGCATAGGATTGCGCCCACTGAGGATGACCGTTCATTCCGACCTCAGGCCAGATGGACCTTGGCACGCCTTGGGGCATTCATACGGCCTCTGGTCGCAAATCATCACGAAGAGGGTGCCGCGCTCCAGGCCACAGGATCGCGGCTAACGGGTGTTTGGAAGCGCAAAAAAGATTGGTACATCGAACCAGGGGACCGACCGGAAATGCTTGGACTGACGCTACGAGAAGAATTCCGGGGCAAGCGCCTCAAGGGCACAGCCATCGAGCTGTCCAACGATCAGAAGACCGGCGCGACCCAGATTGCAGCCAAAGAGTTTCTGGAGATCACCTATCCGACGCACGACCTGCTGAAAGGCATCGAGGCCGTCGGCCCCAACCAGGGCCGCCCCGTGGTCGTGATCGGCGAACGCGGCCTCGGCAAGTCGCACTTGATGGCCGCGCTCTACCACGCGGTGACCGACCCGACCTCAACCCGCGCGTGGCTCCAAGCATGGGCAGCCACGCTCGCCGCCCCCAGCATCGGCAAGATCGCCCTACGTGACGGCATGCACGTCATCGGTGAAAGCTTGCACCGCCACCGCTATAAATTTCTGTGGGACGTGCTGTTCGAGAACCATCCGCACGGCACCTTCATCCAGGGCAAGTGGGACGGTCAGGGCGCGTCCAAGACCGAAATCCCGTCCGACAAGCTCATCATCGAGCTGCTGGAGAACAAGCCGACGATGCTGCTGCTGGACGAATTCCAGACGTGGTACGACGGTCTAACCAACACCAAGCAGTACCCGTGGAAGAACTGGGCATTCAACTTCATCCAGATTCTTTCGGAGATCGCCAAAGAGCGCCCCGATCTGCTGGTGTTGGTTATCTCGGTGCGCAACGGCGGCAGCGACGCCTACCAGCAGGTACATCGCGTCAACCCGATCGCCATCGACTTCAAGGCGGGTGGCAGTGCCGAGCGCATCCAGCAGGACCGCCGCCGGATGCTGCTGCACCGTCTGTTCGACAACCGCTTGCAGATCGCCGAAGGCACCATCGAATCGCTGGTCGCGCAGCACGTCGCAGAATCCTTCCGCCTGCTCGATGTGCCGTCCGCCGAACAGGAGCGCAAGAGCCGGGAGTTCACCGAATCGTGGCCCTATGCGCCGCACCTGCTGCGTCTGCTCGAAGAACAGGTGCTCATCGCCACCGATGCGCAGGAAACGCGCGACCTGATTCGCATCCTGGCCAACCTCTACAAGAGCCGTGGCGAGGCCGTGCCCGTGCTCACCGCTGCCGACTTCCGGCTTGACGACGACACCTCGGGCATCGGCGCACTGCTCGAAGCCGTCGCCAACCAGCACCACCGCACGCTGCGCGAAAAGGCGCAGCAGAACATCATCTCGGTGCAGGAAGCGCGGCACGACCACGCCAGCGTCGCGCCACACCTGCAAGAAATCATCGGTGCACTGTGGCTGCGCTCGATTGCCGTGGGCAACCTTGCCGGAGCCGATCCCGCCACGCTGCAGCTGGACATCACCCGTGGCAAGCCGGTGGACGACAACGCCTTCCAGGTCGAGCTGGCGACCATCGTCGAGAACAGCTTCAACATCCATCAGGAAGGCACCAAGCTGCTCTTCCGCGAGGAAGAGAACCCGCGCGCCAAGCTCATGGCCTACGCGCGCAACGACAAGCTATTCGCCGACGGCGCAGATCAGGCGCAGCTCGCCAAGCAAGTGCGCTATGTCATCGGCGGCAGCGACGAGGTCGCCAAGATCTTCCGCGTGATCGCCCTGCCCAAGTCGTGGGTCAACGATCCGTGGACGACGCTCGATGAAGCCGAGCAGCCCGACAAATGGGATGACCGCCTGCCCATCCTCGTGCTGCCCGAGGAAGCCGACAAGCTCGACGCCACGCTAGGCCGCTGGCTCAAAGACCAGTTGCAGAAGCGCCGCAACACCGTGCGCTTTCTGCTGCCGCGCGCGGGCAGTACCAACTCCTTCATGGATCGCGACCTCCTCGTCCTCGCCCGCGCCGAAATGAAGGCGCAGGAATGGGGCGGCCAGAACCCCGAATACAAGAAGCTGCACAAGGAATTCGAGAACACTCTGCGCGACAACCTCAAGAAACGCTTCGACCGCTTCGCCATCCTGCAACGCTGGAACTTCGCCGACCCCGCGCAGTGCAAATTCAGCGTCGAGCGTCTCGACAAGCAGGGCTCGCAGATCCCCGAAGCCATCGAAGAGGCGCTAAAAGGCGACCTGTTCGTGCCAGAGGACTTCGAGGATCTGGTGCTCGTATACGCCAGCAACAACGAATCAGTCGGCAAGTTGCTGCGCGAACTGCAAGAGCCGCGCCCGGCCGGGCAGGATTGCATCCCTTGGCTGGGCGAAACAGCGATGAAGGAACGCCTCCTGCACCTGTGCGCCAAGGGCAAGGTCGCCATCAACGTGCGCGGCATGGAGTACCTGCAGACGAACCCCGGCGAGGACGAGGACACCGCGTGGCGGCGTCTGCGTCCCAAGCTCTCGCTCACGGGTCGCCACCTCGACGACGTATTCGTGATGCTGCCCTCGGCAGTGCCCGCAACGGGTGGCTCTACGCCGCCCGCACCAGCACCGGGTGGTGTGCCATCAGGTGGTGGCGCGGCCCCTGCACCGGGTGTGTCCGAACCCATATCGGGCGGTTCGTCCACTCCCACACCAGCCCCCACGCCCGGCGGAGGCATCTTTGGCGGTGACGGCGCCGCCGCCAGGCCGCGCACGCCGCTGTCGAACCCGGCTACATCGCCGCTGAACCTGATCGGCAAGATCGAGGGTTGGGGCATCGGTCCGGCCACCAAGGTGGCGGAGGTGTCCATCAAGGTCTCTGCCGCCACCGGTGCGCAGCTCAAGGAACTACTCAAGAAGCTGCCCGAAGGCATGACCTTCGAGCTGAACCTTGAGAAGGAGGACGACTGATGGCACTGACCGCCAGCGCCTTGCAGGCACTGACCCAAGCCTCCGACGCCGATGCTTGGCGCGTCATCGTCGGCCACGCAGTCGAAATTGCCAGCAAACCGCTGGCCACAGGCAATGCGCCCAGCGAGGTCGTCAAGCGCGACCGCGAGATCGGCGCACTGGATCTGTTCCTCTCCTCCAGCGGCTGGGATTTGTGGCAAGCGTTCGGCGACAGCGTGGAGCGCACCTCGGATCGCTTGGTGCGCTGGTGGGTCGAGCCCTTCAGCGCCAAGGCAGTGTTGATCCTCGACGGCCTTTCCCTGCGCGAGCTGCCGTGGCTGTTGCAGGGCGCGAAGGAGCGCGGTTTCACCACGCACGAGGTCGCCGCCTGCGCCTCCGAACTGCCCGGCGAAACCGATGAATTTGCCCGCGCGCTTGGCTTCGCCAGCCGCAGCAAGCTCCAGAGCAACGGCGGCGGCTTCGCGCACAAGCTTCAAGGCGCCAACACCGAAACCGTCGACTTGCCGTGGAAGGACTGCCAAGCCCTGATCGGCAGCGCGCCGAATCAGATTTTCTGGCACCACTGGCCCGACGCCAAGCTGCACGACGGCTCCGGCGCAGGCCAGGGGCTGGAGCCGCTGACCAAGGACGTGGCGGAGCAGTTGTCCAGCGATGACTTCTGGGCTTTCGTGGAGCGCCTCGCCACCGGGCGGCGGCTGGTCATCACCTCCGATCACGGCTACGCGGCCACCGGCTACTTCCCCGATGCCGATGGCGAGGTTGGCCAGTTCCTCAAGCAGACGTTTGGAAGCTCGCGCAGCAAGACGGGAACCGCAGACACCGGCCCCTTCGTGCCGCCCGTGGCATTGCAGATCAACGGCCCTCACGGCGCGCACCTGCTGGCCCTGGGCCGCAGGAAGTGGCGCAGCCAGGGCGGCTACCCGACGCTCACGCATGGCGGCCTGTCACTGCTGGAAGTGCTGTCGCCCTTCGTCGAACTGACCAAGTAAGGATTGCGGCTGATGGCCACCAAAAAACAACTACTCCGACAAGAAGTTGCCAAAGCCGTTGGCGCAGGCAAGGCGGTCGCGCTTGAGACGGTCGACTTCAACGACCCCAACCGCCCCAAGACCTGCTTGGAGGTGGATTTCCCCATCCTGCCGGTCAATCAGGTGGCGGTGATCGAAGGCAACGCGGGCAAGCCCATCTACCAGATGTCCAAATGGTGGGCGCGGCGGCGTTCCAGCGTGTTCCGCTCCATGCTGATCGCGGCGGCCACCAAAGCACCGGAAGATTCCTCGCACGCGGCGAAACTGGTCTGGGAGAACTACTACGCTAATCACCAGAAGAAAGGCGCGTTCAAACACCTGAAGGTGGCGGACATTTTCATGGGCGGCGGCACCACGCTGGTGGAGGGTTCGCGCCTCGGCATGCAGATGATCGGCAACGACCTCAACCCGGTCGCATGGTTCGTGGTCAAGCAAGAACTGGCCAACGTCGATTTGGACGAGGTGAAGAAGCTCCTCGCCGACATCGAGGCGGAGGTCAAGCCGCAGATCATGCCGTATTACTACTGCGACGGCCCGCAGGGGGAGAAAGGCAAATGGATGCATTTACCCACGGGCAAGGTGATGCCCGCCGCCTTTGACCCGCTCACCATTCCGCGCGGCGAGCGCAAGGACTACCAGTACGAAGGCCCGGAGATCATCTATACCTTCTGGGCCAAGCACGGCCCCTGTCAGGTGACGGGCTGCGGCCACCGAACACCGATAATGACGAGCCCGGTGATGGCGGTGAAAACGCTGACCGTCAAGCATTGGGAACACATCTGCGGCAAATGCGGTGAGGCGTTCTCTGTGGAGGAAGAAGCCGCGCGCATGGCCCCCGATGCGCCGCTCGTAGTCGCCCCTACCGAAGCGCCGTACTCCGTGCTCGACCGCAAGAAGGGGGTGATCTGCCCACACTGCGGCCACGCCGCGCTAGTGAATCTCGGCAAGGGCAAGAATAAAAAGGTGGAACTGAGTCTGCTGGTGCATCCGCAATGGCTAGCGGGCGAAGCGAAGCAGGATGATACGGGCGCGCCCTACGGCGGTTCGGCGCAGGACGACGTGGCGGCGACCACGCGATGGGACGCTGCACGCGCTGCGAAGATTCGTCTGGTGGAAGTGCGCGGCGCGTTGCCGGATGAAGTGACCGATCCGGAAACGGGTGTCACCTTTGCGCCCGACAAAGGCACGGTGCCCAAGAAGTCGCACTACGCCTGCTCGGCTTGCGGCACGGTGCAGGATGTGCTTTCTACCATCAAGGCTACGGGCAAGACCGGGCCGATGGCTGCCTACTCGGTCCAGGGGTATGCACCCAAACGAGATGAAGCGGGCAAGCCCTACAACGGCCGCTTCTTCGCTGCATTCGATGTGGCGCACGCCCTGCAGTACGACGCCGCGTTCGCGGAATGGGAGACGCGCAAGGATGCCGATCTCAAGGACTACTGGCCTCGCTCTGAATTGGCCTATGGCTTCATGACACACCATCTGCAAGGTGGCGTTCCGAACCACGGTTTCACGCACTGGTGGACGATGTTCAATCCTCGCCAGTTGCTCGTTCACGCACAGCTTCTGAAAGCGATTGTCGAGGTTGGAGGCTATGAATGGAAAACACGCGAGTATGTGCTTGGTGCCTTCCAGCAATATCTTCGCAACCAGAGCCAATTCACTTTATGGAATGTGCAGGGCGACAAGCTGGAACCACAGTTTGCAAACAACAATTTTCATCCTAAGTCCACTGTTGTCGAAAACTGTGTGTTCCCCGCGCTTGGGCGCGGCAACTGGGCGGCCTGCGTCGAGGGCATCGTTGAGGGGCGCGAATGGGCTGTAGATCCTTGGGAAGCAGCGAGCCTCGAAACCCTAAAGCGTCAGGCTCCTACATTGGCAGAACAAATTGCTGGCAAGAGCGAAAAGGTCTATCCCGGTGATCCCGTCGGCGACGTTGGCGTGTTCCAAGGATCGTCCACCGATCTCGCGCATGTCTCCACATCCAGCCTCGATCTGGTCATCACCGATCCGCCCTTCGGTGGCCTGCTGCATTACTCGGAGCTGTCTGATTTTTTCTACGTCTGGCTGCGCCTCGCGCTGAAGGACAAGTACCCCGACTACTTCCGCGCCGATTACACACCCAAGTCGCTGGAAGCAGTGGCCAACCGCGCACGCGAACCAGAAGACCCAGATGGCTTCTACCAGCGCCTGCTCACGCAGTGCTGGCGCGAAGCGCATCGCGTACTCAAACCAAGCGGCATTCTGGCTTTCACCTTCCACCACAGTGAAGATGAGCCGTGGGTGGCTGTGCTGGAGTCGCTGTTCGACGCGGGCTACTACCTTGAAGCAACGTATCCCATCCGCTCCGACGAAACCAAGGGCGAAGGCGAGTTCGGTTCCAAGACCATCGAGTACGACATCATCCACGTCTGCCGCAAGCGCACCGAAGAACCCAAGCCGGTGAGTTGGGGCCGGATGCGCCGTGAGGTGATGGCCGACGTGCGCCAGTTGCAAGCCATGCTGGAAAACCACGCGAAGGAAGGTCTGCCTGCCGCGGACATTCAGGTCATCCGGCGCGGCAAGGCGCTGGAATATTTTTCGCGTCATTACGGTAAGGTCTATGTGGACGAAGGCCGAACTATCTCCGTGCGCGACGCGCTGGTCGGCATCAACCAGCTCATCGACGAGGATGCCGACAAGGGCAAGGAAGCGCCGCCAGTCAATGCCGAGCCGATCACGCGCCAGTTCCTGCGCACCTTCGGAGTAGCCGCCGAGCTGAAGCGCGACCAGTTGCAGAAGTTTCTGAAAGGCTCGATCACCACACCGGACGAATTCGTGCAGCGCGGATGGTGCGCGGAGAAGAACAAGGTGTTCACCCGCACCAATCCGCTGGAATTCGCACGCGAATGGCAAGGCAAGCACCGCCGTCGCTTGACGTCCGATCTGGATCAGGCGCTTGTACTGATCGGAGCGTGTTTCGACAACAGCGGCATCAATGCCTCGGACACGCTGAAGAACGAAAACTTCAAGCCGCACGTCGCGCTGAGACCGTTGCTGGAATGGCTGCATCGCAACGGCCCTGATCAGGCCACCCGCAACGCGGCATCGCGTGCGGTGTCCATCCACAACGCATGGCAGGCAAACCAGGCACCCCAGCCCGCGCAGACTTTGTTGTTTGAAGACGATGGGGAGTACGACCAATGAGGCAACTGCGCGACACGGTGTGGCAGCGGCGCGGCACCAGTTGGGTGTGGGACGAGGAAGCGCGCAACCAGATCTGCGCGGCCAACGAGGTGTTGAGCCTGCGCCAGTTTCTGCGTGCCAAAGGTCAATGGCCCGACGAATTGCCCAGCAATGACGGCAGAACGCTGGTGGTCGCCGGGCTGGATGGCAGCCTCGATCTGCTGACGCCACCCGATGCCGAAACGTGGTTGGCGGACAACATCAAGCCTGCCGTGCTCTCGTTTCAGGACGAATGGGGAAGCGATGGCGCGTTGGTGTTCTGGCTGCCTGGAGGCCACAACCGCATCAAGGCGAATGCAGCCACCGATGAGGTGAGCTGGCTGTGCCACACACCCCACGGGCATCAGATCGACCTCGGCCGAATCCTGTGGGGCCAAGCCAACGAATACCCGCAGGAAATTCTACTACGCGACAGCAGCAAGCCTGCCGGCCTGTTCCATCTGCGTATTACTTGAGGGTGGCTGCGTGACGGCAGAAATTCAGTTCCAACCCGGCGAGCGCATCACCCACCACGAGCACGGCCAAGGCATCGTCATCGACCCGGCGCGTGACGGGTATTTGCGCGCGTTCTTCGGCATCGGGGAACGCCGCGTGCCAGTGGCATCGCTGCGGCGCGAACTCACGCGCACCGAACGCATCCTGCACGCCGTGAATGGCGGCGCGGAGCGGTCGCGCAAGGCATGGCTGTCCTACGAGGCGCACGCCCTGCCGGTGATGGAAAGCGCCTCGGCGCTGACCTCAGCCAAGATCGACCTTTTGCCGCATCAGGTGGTGCTCACGCACCGCATCGCCACCGCCTCACCCCGGCGCTATCTGATTGCCGACGAGGTGGGCTTGGGCAAGACCATCGAAACCGCGCTGATCCTGCGCGAGCTGGCCAGCCGGGGCGAATTAACCCGCGCTCTGATGGTGGTGCCTGCGGGCCTGGTGAACAACTGGCATCGGGAATTGAACGAGGTGTTCAACCTCGACTTCGAGGTGTTCGGCTCCGAAGGCGACATCACCGACCGCAAGACCAATGCCTTCGCCAAACACGACCGTCTGATCGCCAGCATTGACACGCTGAAGCGCCCGGGCCGGATCAAGCGCCTCCTGAACGCGCCACGCTGGGATCTGGTGGTGTTCGACGAAGCGCATCATCTGACCGCATATCGCACCGGTGGGAAGGTGCGCAAGACCGAAAACTACAAGCTGGCCGAGGCGCTTAAGGATCATTCTCGCGACCTCGTGCTGCTGTCGGCCACGCCGCACCAGGGGAACCACTTCCAGTTCTGGATGCTGGCGCAACTGCTTAATCCGACGCTGTTCCGCAGCCCCGAGGAGATGTTGGAGGAGCGGCACCGGCTCAACACGGTGATGTTCCGCCGCACCAAGGCGGACGCCTGCCAGCCGGATGGCTCCCCGCTGTTTGCGCGGCGCTGGGTTCACACCGAATCTTTCGTGATGAACCAAGCCGAGCGGCTGTTTTACGAGAAGCTGCGCGAGTATCTGGAGGACGGCTTCGACCTCGCGCGCCGCCAAGGCAACCAAGGTCGTGCACTGGGCTTCCTGATGGCGATCTTCCAGAAGATCGCGGCGTCGAGCTTCGCCGCCGTCCGACGCACGCTCAAGCGCCGCCTGCTGATGCTGACGCTGCACGAAGCGTTTCTGCGCGACAGGGAACTGGACATCGAAGGCCGCGAGCGCCTGACTGAGGAGGCGCGCGAGCTGATCCACGAGGAGTTCGGCCTGTCGCGCGACAGCGTCGGGCGCAGCGAAGTGGATCGCGTGCTGGCTGATCTGAAGTACCAGCTGGTGAAGAAACTGGACGAGGAGGCGCTGGAAATGGCCTCCGATCCTTACGGAAGCGAGTATTCGGCCACACACGCGGAAGAAGCCGCGTCGGCGGTGGTGGACCTGCATCTGCCAGAGGAGCGCCTGCGCATCGGCGACCTGCTGCGCGTGTTCCCGGCAGAGCGTGAGACCAAGATGCAAAAGCTGCTCGACGGCTTGGGCACGCTGTGGCGGCAGAACGCCAACGAGAAGATCGTGATCTTCGCCACTTACCTCGGCACGGTGGACATGATCGCCCGCGAGATCGAGCAGACCTTCCCCGGCCAGGGCGTCGCCGTGCTGCGCGGCGGTGACCACGGCGCGAAGGTGGCTGCGGAACGGCGCTTCCGCCTGAAGGATGGCCCGCGCGTGCTGGTCTGCACGGCGGCCGGGCGCGAAGGTATCAACCTGCAGTTCGCGCGTGTCTTGTTCAATTTCGACCTGCCGTGGAATCCGATGGATATGGAGCAGCGCATCGGGCGCATCCATCGCTACGGCCAGAGCCACACCGCGCAGGTCTACAACCTCGTGCTGTCGGACACCATCGAAGGGCGCATCTTCCTGCTGCTCGACGAAAAGCTCACCGAGATCGCGCGCACCGTCGGCAAGGTGGATGACCAGGGCAATGTGGCCGAAGACCTGCGTGCGCAGATTCTGGGGCAGTTGTCGGAACGCTTGAACTACGACCGACTGTACCAGGAGGCGCTGTCCGACCCAGAGCTAAAACGCACGCAGGTGGAGCTGGAGGCGGCGCTGTCGAATTCACGCGAGGCGCGGCAGGTGGTGTTCGATCTGTTCCAAGACCTCGACGGTTTTACTCTCGACGACTACAAGCCCTTCTCAGATGTGTCCTCCAGCCTGGATCGACTGGTACGCTTTCTGTCGGCGGCGGTCGCGGAACGCCAACAGAAGCTGGTCAAGGTGGACGCTGCGACCTACGACCTCGTCGCAGCGGACGGCACGCGCCGCGCTTGCTTCACCCTGAGCCGCGATGCGGCGACGAATCAGGAATCACTGCAACTGCTGGGCTTGGATCACCCGTTGGTACAGGAGGAGCTGGGACGCTGGCGCAGTGTGCCGCCGGAGGAGGTCGGTATTGCCGTGTCCGGCGACGTGGACGAGCCGATACTGCTGTCGCTTTGGATGGTTCAAGCATCTGATGGCAAAGGCGAACGCCGCGTGGTCGTGCAGCCCATCGCCGTCAAAAAGGACGGCACCCGCATTCCGGCGGTCGAGCGCCTATACGAAAAATACCTGCAAGCACCGTCCGACACGCCGACCCTCCAACCAGAGCAGCGGATTGATCTGTTCGCCAGAATGGTTGAGCCGACCTTACAGCGTGAGCTGAAGCACAAGGGAGCCGCAAACGGTGACGGCAGCTACTCTGCGGAACTGATCGGATATATTGAAATTATTCCAAGTGGGTAGTTTTTCACTGGAAAGCACCACCCGCACGGCAACACCACGTAACTACGTGGCTTTCTTCTTCAAAGGGAAATCGTTATGGCTATCAAATCTAAAGAGTGGTTCTACAAAAAATGTTTGAATGAGATAAAGAACCATACACATAATTCTCATATGGCTTGGGTCGTGCTTGAAAAAGGAGTCGGCCAGTCCGACGGTACTCGTGGACATGTGACGCAAGCAGTGGGAGTGGCACAGCAGTTTTTGGAGGCTCACCCTCAGCATATTGATCGCATCAAGTCATCCGATCCCACAAAACCTTATGACGTGGCGCATGATGCCAAAATTAGAAAGGATCTGAAAAATTGGGTCGCAACCCAAAATGGCTCTTTCGGGCGTACCACCTTTGGTTATAACTACGACTCCTTTAAGAAAAACACGACTGCAACTTTGGGCGGAACGCGCACCGGTGGTGGTGGAGCGGACGACGAGTTCAAGAGAGTGCTCAGATTGATGGCGGAGTATCTGTGATGCGGGAATTTTGACAGAGCAAGCAGAGGAAGCACATGGCCCGCATCGAAAACCACAAATACAGTATCGAGGAAGCCTTCAGGGAGTGCTTCTACATCGTCCCGGACTACCAGCGCGAGTACGTCTGGACGGACAAAGAAGTGCATCAGCTGCTGGAGGACATCGGCGAGCAGATCGATGTGGGCACAACGCGCGAATACTTCATCGGTACCGTGCTGGTGTCGCCAACCGACCAGAAGAACCACTACGAGGTCATCGACGGCCAGCAACGTCTAACCACGTTCTTCCTGTTGCTGTGCGCGTTGCGGCGCCTCCTGCAACAAGAGCCGGAAGCCGAGCACCTCAAGCGACTGATTTCCGACAGCTACACCGGCAATACCGGGATCGTGACTCGTCTCAAGCTTGATCCTCGCTACGAAAGCGCGGCTGAGGTCATGGCTAAGGTGGTCGAGATCAATGGCGATCCCGTGGCCGTGCGCTCCGGCGTCCAGGCATCGGGAATCGCTAGCTTCGGATCGCTGGAAAACCTCATCAACGCCTACTCAACCTTGTATCGTTATCTGAAAGATAACTACGACGACGACGCCAAGCTCAAGAAGTATTGGTTCTATCTCGCTACAAACGTCGTGTTCATCCAGATCTCCACCGACGTGAGCAGCGCGCTGAAGATTTTCGAGACCATCAACGAGCGCGGCGTTGGCTTGAACCCGATGGACTTGCTCAAGAACCTGTTGTTCACGCAGGTCAAGCAAACGCAGTTCACCCAGCTCAAGGACGAGTGGAAAAAGATCACCAAGCCGCTGGAGAAGGAGAAGGAAAAGCCGCTGCGCTTCCTGCGCTATTTCTTGATGGCCAATTACACGATCAAGAACGAGCGCGGCGATGCGGTGGTGCGCGAGGACGAGATCTACGACTGGTTTATCGCCAAGGACAACGCGGCGCTATGCGACTACGAAGGCAAACCCTTCGAGTTCGTTCGCAAGGTGATCCGCAACGTCGAACACTACCTGGCCTTTGCCAACGGACTGGGCAATGACGGCAAGCCAAGTCTGGCGATGGACAGCCTCAAGCGGCTGGCAGGCGGCGCGTTCAGCTTGCACTACGTGTTGCTGCTGGCGGCGGCGAACTTTCCGAAGCCACTGTTCGACCACTTCGTGGCGCAGCTGGAGAGCTTCCTCTTCTACTACATCTTCACCAAGACACCGACCAAAGATCTGGAACGCAGCTTTTCCCAATGGGCCGACGAGCTGCGCACAATTTCCGAGGCCAGCGATCCGGTGAAGCAGAAGGTGCAGCTCAACACCTTCATTGCCGACCGCTTCGAGAAGAACATGGCAGGCAAGTCGCAGGAACTGGCCGACGCGCTCAAGCGCTTCACGCTGTATTCGATGCAACAGTACCGCACACGCTACTTGCTGGCGCGCCTGACCCAGCACGTCGAGATGGCATTCAGTGGGCTGAAGACCCCGGGCAGTCTGGAGCCCTTCACCAAGCTGGAAATCGAGCACATCCTGCCCGACAACCCGAAGGCGGAACTGCGTGCGAGGTGGGCTGCAGAGAATCCAAATGCGGCCTACGACGACTACAAGAATCGCCTCGGCAATCTCACCTTGCTCGAAAAGCCAATCAATATCGTTGCAGGCAATGATTTCTACGCAGCAAAGCAGGTCGAATACGGCAAGAGCGGCAACTACCTGACACGCAGCCTGCTGGCCCTGACCGACGTCGGGCAGAACACGTCCATCTCGCGGATCAACACCAAGTTAGCGGCTTTTCCAACATGGAATGCCGCGTCCATCGAGAAGCGTCACGCAATGCTCATTGCTCTTTCGCAGGAAGTCTGGAAGACGGCTGCCATCGACATCTGATCACGGCTTTGGCGAAGGGGATCGCTCTACCAGCAGCATCCCCGACCCATAGCCGCAGCATCCTCAGTTGCTCGGCGCTTCGTGGCATGCGGGGTAGGTGGCGACAACAGTTCCCGCAATTGCAGAGACCGAAAGACCTGTGGCGGACGTTTCCACGCACATTCAAGTCTCTTGCGAAAGGCGGCGCACCGTGCAGATTTTCGACCAAGGCAGGCATCGAACTGCGAAACCTAAAACATTTGCTTATTTGCATGCCTCGAGAGCACTACCAGTACCGTACTTTTTCATGAATCGGGCGAGCGGAAGCTCGGGCGAGCCCCAGAGCTGGGACAGCTCTGCAACCAGGGCAAGATAGACACTCCAGCGCATGTACCGGGGCCTGGGCGGGACAGCGAAGACCGGACCGTTGAATCTCAGCCGTCGACGAATCGCTCCTATCCGCTCGTACACGTGAGTCCCCCGGCTGGTGCGCTGACAGGGGTACACCGGTGGCGGATCGAAGGCCGCCCGGCTTTGGAAGCCCTCCACACCGGGAAAATGAAACAGGCTGGTGGCTCGCTTGCGTGCGCTGGGACAGAAAAACCACCAGCGCCTCCCACCGAACTGCGTGGGCGTGGCTACGAGCTCGATCCGCTGCAGGCCTGGCGGCCCGAAGATGCCCGGACAATCCGCCTCACGCACCTCGACCCAACCTACGTGTGACCTCAGCCTGACCTCAGCCCGGCAGAGGTTGACCGTGCGGCCATCCACGATGCCAGTCACCATGGCTTGAGCGCCTACGCATTCGAACAGTCCCAGCCGACGGAGCTCGCTGAGATCCAGCCTGAGGGCGTCCTCGAGGTGGGGGCGGCTGCCATAGTGACGCCGTGAAGAGGACGGCGCTGCTTCTCGATTGGTCATGCGACCTCGCTTCCTCATCCATTCGCCTTCAACCATTATCAGCGCGACTGTTGCGCTGACCTATCCAGATGCGACGGGCTGCGCTCATGGTGGGGAAGCATCGCAAGCAGCTCGGTCTTGTTCGCTCGAATAGCCTCCTTCAGCTCTGGTGGGAGCTGCTTGTTTCGGCTTTCCAAATGCAGGGTGTCTCCCGTTCGCGACAACACACCGCCAGCAGCCCAGACGAGAAGCAAGGTCTCGATAGCTTTCATGGTCAGAAATCCTCCCGATGAACGGCCTCGGCAATCTCTTCGGATGGCAGAGACTCGCGAAGACCGCCGAAGGGGACCACGTCCACAGGGTGAGTATCTTCGGCGGTCTTCGGTAACTGGCTTTCGGGGTTGTGTAGCAGAAGCCACTCCCAACCACCTTTCATGCCCCTCTTACGTGAGCCGACACCTGCTCGCTTCTTCTGTCGCTCGATCGTTCGCCACCCGATCCCAGCTTCAGCCGCTAATTGCCTGAGCTCCTCAACCGATAGCGGTCCTCCGGAGAGCGCGTCGCGCAGGAATGCCACCGCTTCGCCATCTCGCCCAGCCTGGGCATCGGCCTCCATCTCGGCCTCAGCTAAGAGGGCTCGGGCAGTCCCCTTCAGCTGAGGGCCCCATTCGACCCAAGACGCTTGAATCTTCGGATGGTCCGGCAACTCGCCATTTCGAAGGTGAAATTCGAAGCCATCACCGTCGGGACCGTTATTGGATTTGGCACGGACAAGGATTCGTCGCTCGGGCCGATCCTCGCTTGCCGGCTGACGCACCGCAACCATGACCAGGCGCGGCACCGCGCCAAACGCCAAGGACCCGGTCAGTCGCTCGAGCGGATCCCTGCCCTGCGTGCCTTTGGAGAAATGGGTAATACCCAGTACTGCGGCACCCATAGCCGAAGCCATGTCGACCAGCGGCTGAAGTCCCCGGCGAACGTCCGAGTTGTGGTTGCTGTCCTTCGCAACGGCTGAGACCACCGGGTCGATGATGATCAGTCGGACATCAGGTATTGACCGTATCGCCGCATGGAGTTCGGGGAGATCTCTCGCAGGATCGAACGAAAACCTTTCATCACCACGCCGCATACCCATCACGAATTTGATGCGCGTCATATCAGCCCCGGCGGCCAGCAGGCGAGGTACAAGCGTAGTGCTGTAATCGTCCTCGCCAGACCAGATCACGACGCTACCAGCCTTCACATGGGATCCGTCGGGCATTTGGCCACCGCGACTGACGGCGGCGGCTATGGTCATGGCAAGGGTCGTTTTGCCGGCCCCAGGCGCACCCGCGATCAACTGCAAACATCTGGTCGCCAGCCAATCATCCCAAACCCATTCGATGGGCTGAGGAGGGAGTTCGTGTGCGGGGGCCAGCTCTACCTCACGCGGCACTTCAGCGTTTCGGTTACTCCGTGTCATGATGCCCTACCGAATGCGCTTGCGGCATCGTTTGGGCGGCACTCTGCAGCGCATCACGAACCGCGCGCCGCTCAGCGATCCACGCGTCGATCTCGTCGCTGTGCCAGGCTCGTGCGGTGGAGGTCAGCGGCACGGACTTGGGAAAGTCCCCGCGCTTCATGGCGTCGTAGATGCTGGAGCGGCGAAGGCCGGTCCGACGGATGACTTCCGGCATCCTGAGAAGGGCAGGTGCAGAGGGAGTGTGGAGGTGATGAATCATGAGCGGCTCCAGACATGCGCGGAAGGCGCGGTACATGCCCGGAACCGTAGACAAGCCGCTCTGGAGACGCGAGCGGCAAAAAGTAAGCGCATTTTTTGTCGTCGCCGGAACGCCTCTCACCCCCCGTTGGACGGCCCGCTCGAGTCCGCACGGCGTGGCTTTTTGCGCCCTTGGTTGGCCAAAGGATTGGACGGAACAAACTCCGGAAACACCGGGCGATATGTCCTGTCTGCGTGCCGATCAAAGCGCTCCCACGCTCGACCGACCTTTTCACGTAACGCTTTGCGCCGACCTTCAGCGGCATGGCCTTTAAGCCAACGCTCGAGCGGCTCGAAACGGCCTCCTTCGAGGTCATGCCGCTGAGACCGGCGCCCCCACTCTTCCGGCAGGAGCTCCTCGACGACTGCACCGATCGCCCTGAAAAGAGCCAGCTCAGCATCGTCCGATGCCTGTTGCAGTTCACGCCTGAGGTGGTGTTGGACGCGCTTGGCCAACGCGAAGTATGCCGAGTCGCTGCGAGGCCGGACGTTGGGGCGTTTCAATCCGAAGTGCTTTGGGATGTCCTTCGGATGATCTATGCAGGCCTGCAACGACCTCGCCGCCTCCTGCGCCAGGCGCGGCGCCAGCGCATGACCCAAGCGGACCTGCCAGATGACTTCCCGCCAGAACATCTGCCGTGTCTGCACCGGATCGCCGTCCCCCGGATGAGGTAGCAATCGGGCCTGCGCGCGATCGAACATCAGGCGTGCAAGCGCCTCAGCAGCTCCCTCACCGGCAGGAACCACGGACGGAACCGTCTCACCAGTGGACCTCGCCGGCACCTCCGGCGAGCGGTCCACCAAGACCTCATGCTCGAGAACGGGGCCACTGCCCCCTTTACGAGGACGCCCTCGACCCACCTTCAAACCCAGATGAAACGCGACATTTCCCGGATCCGCCAGGCACGCCTCCAGCGCCTGCGCGACCGACTCCGCGAGCAATGGCGGGAGGGGACGGTCGGATCGCCAGAGCGCGATGGCCTGCTGCCATCCGTCGCGTGCTGAAAACTTTAAGGCTTCAAACACGGAAGGCCGCAGGGAGGATGGGGCCGTCGAAGACCGCTGAGCAGGCGCCTTTGAACGTGGCGGCGCCATCCCGCGTCGCGTCACAGCACGCTACGCGCCAAGGGCACGACGACGCCCGACCGCCGCAAGCTGTCCAGATGCGCGTTCCACTGCTCGAAGGCCGCGTTCAACTGCTCCTGGTGCACGATGTCATACACCCCCGGCAGGCCCGGCAGGCGGTGGTTGAGGGCACGCTCACAGACTTCGGCCGGGATCCCCAGCCGGCGCATGCCGCTGCGGACCGTGCTGCGCAGGTCGTGGAAGGAGATGCCCGGGAACGGCGCCAACGTCGCGACGTAGGCCTTCAGGCGCGCCAGGGCGCGCTCGTGGTCCATGCCGCGCTCGTCCTCCAGCGCGCCCGACAGGGCCGGGAAGACCCACCGGGAGGCCTCCGATAGCGCCCGCAGCCGATCGAACACCCGCTTCACGGCCGGCGTCAGCGGGATGGCGAAGTACGGCTCGCTCATGCCCTTGCGCGTCTTGATCTTGGCCCGGGGAATGCGCCACTCCCCCGCCGCCTCGTGCAGGTCCGCCCACTCGGCGGTCAGTGCTTCGCCGATCCGCACGCCGGTGCGCAACAGGAGCTCGGCCAGCAGCGCGTCGCGCGGCGGCAGACGCTCCAGGTGGGACAGGAAGGTGCGCATCTGCGCGTCGATGAGGGCCACCCGCTGACGCACCGCCGGCCGGGGCGCCACGCTCTCCATCACGACGGCACTGAACGGGTTGCGCAGGATCAGGCGCTTGAGCACCGCGTGCTTGAACAGCGCGATGCCGGCCTTGCGGGCGTTGACGCCGGCCCAGTAGCTGCGCCGGGCTGCACGGTCGATGACGGTGTAGGCGTCCTCCGGGGTCACCTCCTGCACGGCCTGCGCGCGCAGCAACGGCAACACGTCGGTCCGCAGGTAGTTCAGGAGCCCGAAAGCGGTACTAGGAGCCAGCTTGGGCACGACGCGCTTTTCGAAGTCGCGGAACAGCTGATCGACCGACCAGGCGAGGGCCTCGGCCTGCTTGCGCCGCCGCTTGGCCAGCGCCACGTCCACGCCCTCGGCGACCTGGACGCGGGCCTTGGCTGCCGCGGTGCGCGCGTCGGCGAGGGAGAGGTCGGGGTAGCGGCCCAGGGTCAGCTCACGACGACGGCCGCCGTAGCGGTAGCGCAAGACCCAACTGGCGACGCCGCCTGCCGAGACGGTGAAGGTCAGGCCCTCCCCGTCCGACTGGGCGGCCGGCTGGCCGGCGGTCACCAGCCGGCGCAGGGTGGCATCGGTCAAACGGCGGGAAGCACGCGTGGGCATGGCGATCACCCGGGCTGGGTAGCTAGGCGCTCAAGCTACCCACCCAGCTACCCAAAATCAAGCGTCGCTCCGCGTCCGCCCGTGTCCGAGGCTGTCCGGCACATCAATTAGAACAGTCACTTAGAGGACTTTTCTAGACAGGGCCGGACCCCGCCGCCCCCTCAGCGGTAGTCCTGGTAGGACTTCTCTTCCACCAGCTGCGAGCCGAGCTTGAGGTTGATTTCGCGCTTCACCGCGGCGCGCTCGTCGTTGCGGAAGTAGACCGAACGGGCCAGCTCGATGAACTCGGCGTCGAAGGCCTGGGCCTTTTCCTTCAGGCGGATGTGGTCCTCGATGTCCCACAGCGCCTGGTTCACCGCCAGCAGGCGGGCGCGCTCGTCGGCGATGTCGGTCTGCGAGGCCGGATGGGCGGCCCAGGTGGCGTTGAGCAGGTCCAGCTCGGTGCGCACGTTGGCCAGCTTGGCCGGGTCACTGATCTGCTGCGACTTGATCTCCAGGATGGTGATCTTGTCGATCAGTTCGCCGTAGGAGACGGGGGTCTGGATCTGGCTCATCGAAAACTCCGGAGTCGTGCGGTGCACCGGCCGGCGCACCGGGAAAATCGGCGGATCGGGTCGTCCGTGGACGTGTCAGGCGGCGCCGTCCAGCACTGCCCCCTGCGCAATCAGCTCGCACACGGCACGCACGTCGCCATCCATCGCACGGTCACGGTGCATGAAGGCGATCCGCCCGCGCAGGCGCTCGTATGCACGGCGGACGGCGTTGCCGGCATGGTAGTCGCCGACCTCGGCCAGTGCGCTGGTGAGGGCCTGCACCTCGGCGACGAACTGCGCGTAGTGCGGGCTATCCTCGCGCGGTGCGTTGGTGACCTTGGCGGCCAGCGCGCGCCAGTCCCCGCGTGCGGCCAGGCGGCGCGCGGCGTTGAGCATTTCCTGGCGGTAGTCCAGCGCCTGCGCGGCGGTGTACAGCTCCAGCGCCAGCACGTGGCCGAGGTCCTCGCACATCTCCAGCACGTGGCGCGCCTCGTTGGCGCCCATCGACACGTGATCTTCGGCGTTGGCACTGGTCGGCACCGAGTACACGCTGGCCGGATGGGCCCGCGTAGCCAGGTCGTTGACCAGCGCCGCGGCGGTGTACTGCACGATCATGAAACCGGAATCGGTGGCGTCCTCGTTGCCGGTGAGGAAGGCCGGCAGGCCGTCGTTGGTGGCCGGGTCGACCAGCTTGTTGAGCCGCCGCTCGGAGATCGATGCCAGCACCGGGATCGCCGCCTTCACGTAGCTCATCGCCAGCGCCAGCGGCATGCCGTGGAAGTGGCCGGCGGAGATCACCTGTTCCTCGATGAACTGCGCCTCGTCGTTGTCCGGGAAGATCAGCGGATTGTCGGTGACCGCGTTCAGCTCGATGTCGAACACGCGGCAGGCCTGGGCCCAGGCGTCGCGCACCGCGCCATGCACCTGCGGCATGCAGCGCAGGCAGTAGGCATCCTGCGGCTGGTGCTTCTTGCCGCCCTTGAACGGCAGGAAGCGGCTGTAGAACGCCTCGCGGCCGTGGCGCTGGTTGGCCGGCACCCATTCCCAGCCGATGTCGAAGCTGAGCGCCTGGTCTTCCGGCGTGCTCCATGCATCGGACGTCCACTGCCGGAAGCGCGGCACCAGGTGGTAGGGAATGTCGACCAGGGTCGAGCCCTCCAGCAGCTCGCGCACGCGGGCGGCGGTTTCCACCTGGCCCGGATGCGGACGCAGCGCGTGGACTTCCTCGCGCAACGCGCCGCTGCGGCCGGCGAAGGCGTCCAGCGTCATCGCGGCGGCGAGGTCGGCGGTGTCGAGCAGCCGCTCCAGCGTGTCCAGCGCCAGCGCGCCGGTGGCCAGCATCTGCGCGGTGCCGTTGTTCAGCGCCAGCCCTTCCTTGAACGACAGCCGGATCGGTTCCAGCCCGGCGCGCTTCAGCGCTTCGGCGCCCGGCATGCGCTCGCCACGATAGAACGCCTCACCGCCGCCGAGCAGCACGATCGCCAGGTGCGACAACGGCGCCAGGTCGCCACTGGCGCCGACCGAGCCCTTCTCCGGCACCACCGGCACGATACCGGCGTTGAGCATGGCGGTGAGTGCTTCCAGCGTGGACACGCGGATGCCGGAATGGCCGCGCATCAGGGTGTTGATGCGGATCACCAGCATCGCCCGCACCACGTCCTCGGCGAACGGCTTACCGACGCACACCGCGTGGGTGATGATCAGGTTGTGCTGCAGTTCGTCCAGCAGCGTGCCTTCCGGCTGGTGCGGATTGCCGCCGGGCAGTTCGTCGCGCAGGCGATGGGCGCCCAGCAGCTTGTCGGCGTTGGAGCCGAAGCCGGTAGTGACGCCGTAGGTCGGCTCGCCGCAGCTCACCTTCTCGGCGAGGAAATCCGCCGCGCGCTGCACCCGGGCCAGCTGGGCCGGATCCAGCCGGACCGATGCACCACCGCGCGCCGCGGCCACCAGCTGCTTGCGGGTCAGGCTGGAGCCGTCCAGCGTGATGAAATCCTGCGAAGTCACTCGTTTCTCCCTGGGATCGACACGCGCCGAGGGCGCGGGGTCGTCGGATGGTGGGGCGCGACATGCGCCGACACCGGATGTGAAAAGCCGCCGCGCGAACCGCCTGGGGCGGCCGCAACGACGGCGCATGCTCGGGGCTGCGACGGTGACGGGCAAGCTGCGCCGCGCCATCGCAGGAACATCAGCCCATGACGGCCGCCTGTTCCAGTTCCACCCGCAGCGTCTTGATCAGCTCGCTGCGCGCCACCTCGAACTGGTCCTCGCGGCGCAGGTCCTTCACCGTCACCACGCCCTTGGCCAGTTCGTCCTCGCCCAGCACCACCACGAAGCGGATGCCGGCGCGGTCGGCGTACTTGAACTGCTTGCCGAGCTTGCCGGCCTCCAGCACCACCTCGGTGGCGATGCCGGCACTGCGCAGCTCGCTGGCCAGCGCCAGATAGGCCGGCAGCTGAGCCTCGTCCATCTGGGTCACCAGCACATCGACCGTGCTCTGCGCGGTGTTGACCAGGCCGGCGTCGCGCAGCTGCCAGTACAGGCGGGTCAGGCCGATCGAGATGCCCACGCCCGGCAGGTGCGACTTGGTGTACTGGCCGGCCAGGTTCTCGTAGCGGCCGCCGGAGCAGATCGAGCCGATCTGCGGATGGTCGTTGAGCGTGGTCTCGTAGACGGTGCCGGTGTAGTAGTCCAGGCCGCGCGCGATCGACAGGTTCAACGCGTAGTGCGTCTCCGGCACGCCGAAGGCGTGGATCAGACCCAGCACCTCCTTCAGCTCCGCACGCCCCTGCTCCATCGCCTCGGGGCCGGCGCCCAGCGCGTCGAGCTTGTCGTAGGCGTCCTGCAGCGAGGTGGAGCGCACCTGCACGAAATCGAGGATCTGCTGCGCGACCTCGGCACTCAGGCCGAAGGTCTCGCCGGTCAGCGTGTCGCGCACGTAGTCGGCGCCGCGCTTGTCCAGCTTGTCCACCTCGCGCAGCACCAGCATCTGCTGCTCGGCATCGGCGATGCCCAGCTTCTCGAAGAAGCCGCGCATCAGCTTGCGGTTGTTGAGCTGGATGGTGAACGGGCCGATGTCCAGCTCGCGGAACACGCTGTAAATCACCGCCGGCAGCTCGGCGTCGTAGCGGATCGACAGGCTGTCCTTGCCGATCACGTCGATGTCGCACTGGTAGAACTCGCGGAAACGGCCGCGCTGGGCGCGTTCGCCGCGGTACACGCGCTGCATCTGGTAGCGGCGGAACGGGAAGCTCAGCTCGCGCTCGTGCTCGGCCACGTAGCGGGCCAGCGGCACGGTGAGGTCGAAGCGCAGCGCCAGCTCGGGCACGCCGTCGGAGTCCTTCTCGGCATTCAGCGCGCCGGTGGACTGCACGAAGTACACCTGGCGCTCGGTCTCGCCGCCGGTCTTGGTCAGCAGCACGTCGGAGTACTCGATCACCGGCGTTTCCACCGGCAGGAAGCCGAAGCGCTCGTAGTTGCGGCGGATCGTGTCGAGCATGCGCTGGAACGCGATCTGGTCGAGCGGCAACAGCTCGAGCACGCCGGGCATGGTGCGGGCCGGGGTAAGCGCCATGGAATCCTCTGCTTGACGGGGTGGAACGCCGCGAAACGGCAGCCCTTAAGATTAGCAGATGGCAGTCCATGCCCGACCGCCCGGGGAGCATCGAAATGTCGCGCCCCCTGTTGCCAAGGTCGGGGACGGTCGCTAGAATGCGCGGCTCCCACGGGGTGTAGCTCAGCCTGGTAGAGCGCTACGTTCGGGACGTAGAAGTCGCAGGTTCGAATCCTGTCTCCCCGACCAAAATTCGACGAAAAAGCCGGCCCCGCGCCGGCTTTTTTGTGGCCGTCATTCCGCCGTGGTCGGATCGATGATGGCGTGGACCGGGGTCACCTTGTTGGCGGGAAAGCCGCCCCGGCTGGCGTGCTCGCGCACGGTGGCTTCGTCCGGGGCGATGTAGACGCAATACACCTTGTCGTCGGTGACATAGCTGTGCACCCACTGGATGCGCGGCCCCATCGCGTCGAGCACGCCGCAGGAGGTCTGCGAAATGCCTTTCAGCTGCTCCGGCGTGAGCGCGCCGGCACCAGGAATGTCGCGTTCGATCAGGAATTTCGGCATGGCGATGTCTCCTCGGTGATGGCAGGCCTACACGGCATGCAACCGTCGCAACCCGTCGAAACCCATGCGGTAGATCGCGGCGACGGCGTCGCGGGCCTGCTCCTCGCCGGCCCCGTACGGATCGAAGGTGGCGGACCAGCTGACGCGGCAGCGATCGCCGTCGATCGCGTCCACCCGCACCGTACTGACATAGTCGGCCACCGGCAGCGGGGAATCGACGATGGTGTAGCGCAGCGCGCGGTCCTGCGGGCAGGCCAGCACCAGGCGTTCATGCACCAGGCCTCCTCCACGCAGGTGGAGCAGACGCTCCACGCTGCCCCCGTTGCGCTGCAGTTCGCAACGCTCGACCAGATCGAGGTAACGATCGGCAGCGCCGAAATCGCCCAGCGTCTTCCAGACGACGTCCGCGGGCACGTTCAGTTCGGCAGCTTCGGACACACTCAGCATGGCAGCTCCTCCGGCAGGGATCGGCTGTCGCGGCGGAATCGCGATCCGGCGATTCCGGCAGCGACCCGACCGACCCTACCCGCCTGCCGTCTCCGGAGAAAGGTGCAGCGCAGCGCCCGTTCAGGCGTTCGCCAGTTCCAGCAGGCGATCCATTTCCCCGGCATCGAAGCCGGCGCGCAGTCGCGCCTCGTGGTTGAACGGCCCGCGCAGGCCGGGACCCATGTACTGCTGCAGCAGCGCGATGAATGTGTCGCGTGGCTCCAGCCCGTCGCGTGCGCAGCACCACCGGAACCAGCGCGTACCGGCGGCCACATGGGCCACTTCCTCGCGCAGGATCACTTCGAGGATCGCGATGGTCCGCGTGTCTCCGACGGTGGTCAGCCGCTCGATGATGCCTGGCGTCACGTCCAGTCCCCGCGCCTCCAGCACCCGCGGCACCAGCGCCATGCGGGCGATATCGTGATGGGCGGTCTTCTCGGCCATCTCCCACAGGCCGTTGTGCGCGTCGAAGTCGCCATAGGCATGGTCGAGCTTGGCCAGCCGTTCGGTCAGCAGGGCGAAGTGCCGTGCCTCGTCGTGCGCGCAACTGGCCCAGTCGCGGTAGTACTCGTCCGGCATGCCGCGGAAACGGTAGACCGCGTCCCAGGCCAGGTTGATCGCATTGAATTCGATATGCGCCACCGCGTGGACCAGCGCGGCGCGGCCGGCCGGCGTCCCCAGGCCACGCTGCGGCACCTGGCGGGCCGGCACCAGTCGGGGACGCAGCGGACGGCCCGGCGCACCGATCGGCCCCGGTGGCGGCGAGCCCGCATCCGGCCCGAGCTCCCCGGCCAGAAGGGCCTGCCAGGTTTCATGGGTGAGGCGCAGCTTCTCGACCGGGTCGGCGGCGTCCAGGCAGGTCTTGGCGGCGGCGTGCAGATCGTTCATCGTGGCAAGTCTAGATCGTCGCCGGCCGTAGCCGGCCAGACATGCCCCCCAACCCCGGAGATATTCGCATGGATCGCCTGGACACCATCGAGATCAAGGCTTTCGTTCCCGCCCGCGACTACGCGCTGTCGCGGCGTTTCTACGCCGATGTCGGCTTCGAGGAAAAATCCGAGGGCGATGGCGTCGCCTACTTCGCGGCCGGCGACTGCAGCTTCCTGTTGCAGGACTTTCACCATCCCGACCTGGCCGGCAACTTCGTCATGCACCTGCTGGTTGCCGATGTCGATGCCTGGCACCGGTACCTGTGCGAACGGGGCATCGCCGAGCGCTACGGTATCCGCCTGGACGCACCGGCCGATCGGCCCTGGCGGATGCGCGATTTCTGCCTGACCGACCCTTCCGGCGTGCTCTGGCGCATCGCCCAGAACATCGGCGGACGGCCGCTCGCGGACGGCTGAACCGTCCGCGGGTCCCCAGGCTCAGGCGATCCGGCGCGCCGCCTTGGCGTCGTCCGAGCGCATCAGCTCGATCTGCTGCAGGTAGTCCCTCTCCAGACCGGTGACGTACTCGCCGGAGAAGCACGAGGTGTCGAACTGCGTCAGGTCCTCGTTGCCGTCCTGCACCGCCCAGATCAGGTCATCGAGATCCTGGTAGATCAGCCAGTCGGCGCCGAGCATCGCCTCGACCTCCTGCTCGGTCTTGCCGGCCGCGACAAGTTCGTGCGCCGACGGCATGTCGATGCCGTACACGTTCGGATAGCGCACTGGCGGCGCGGCCGAAGCGAAGTACATGCGCGTGGCGCCGGCATCGCGCGCCATCTGGATGATCTGCTTCGACGTGGTGCCGCGCACGATGGAGTCGTCCACCAGCAGCACGGTCTTCTTGCGGAACTCCAGATCCACCGCGTTGAGCTTGCGGCGCACCGATTTCACGCGGTCGCCCTGCCCCGGCATGATGAAGGTGCGACCCACATAGCGGTTCTTCACCAGGCCCTCGCGGAACGGCACGCCCAGCGCGCCGGCCAGCGCGCTGGCGGCGGTGCGCGAGGTGTCGGGGATCGGAATCACCGCGTCGATGCCATGGTCCGGGCGCAGGCGCATGATCTTCTGCGCCAGCTTCTCGCCCATGCGCAGACGCGCCTTGTACACCGACACGTCCTCGATCATCGAGTCCGGGCGGGCCAGGTAGACGTATTCGAAGATGCACGGCGCATGCACCGCGGCCTCGGCGCAGTGGCGGCTGAACAGCTGGCCGTCGTCGGTGATCACCACCGCTTCGCCGGGCTCGATGTCGCGCAGGCGCTTGAAGCCCAGCACGTCCAGCGCCACCGACTCGGAGGCCACCGCATACTCGCGACCCTCGTCGGTGACGCGCTCGCCCAGCACCAGCGGGCGGATGCCGTTGGGATCGCGGAAGGCGATCAGGCCGTAGCCGAGGATCAGACCGATGCAGGCATAACCGCCCTTGGCGCGCGCGTGCACGCCGGCGACCGCCTTGAAGATGTTGTCCGGCGTGATCGCCATC
Organism: Dyella ginsengisoli LA-4; assembly: GCF_000334915.1. GTDB lineage: Bacteria > Pseudomonadota > Gammaproteobacteria > Xanthomonadales > Rhodanobacteraceae > Dyella_A > Dyella_A ginsengisoli_A. The sequence continues at coordinate 84,488 of NZ_AMSF01000037.1, forward strand.
CGCTCCTGGATCTGCAGCTCGTGCGCCAGCACGTTCAGCAGCACCTCGGAATCGGAATCGGTGTTGATGTGGCGCCGGTCGTCCTCGAACATCTCCTTGCGCAGCACGTCCGTGTTGACCAGGTTGCCGTTGTGCGCGAAGGCGATGCCGTAGGGCGAATTCACGTAGAACGGCTGCGCCTCGTCGGCACCCTCCGAGCCCGCCGTGGGATAACGGCAATGGCCGATGCCGATGCGGCCGCGCAGGTGGCTCATCGAGGTCTGGTTGAACACGTCGCGTACCAGGCCGTTGCCTTTGTGCAGGCGCAGGCGGGATCCATCCACGGTGGCGATGCCCGCGGCATCCTGGCCACGGTGCTGGAGGACGGTGAGGCCGTCATAGAGCGCCGAGGCGACCTCGGTGATGCCGACAATGCCGATGATTCCGCACATGATGTTGGGTGCCTGCGTGGGGTGTTGCGATTACGGATGCGAAGGTGCGCCGGCCGGAGCCACCGCGGGAGAAGACGTCGCCGGAGCAGGCGATGTGGGTGCGGCGAGCGGTCCGCGCAAGGTTGCGGCCTGCGCGTCGAGCAGGCGCCGCATGCCGGAGAGATCGGCACCGTCCGCACCGGCCTTTAGCCGGGACAGGCTGTCGCTCACCTCTGGCGAAGGATGCAGATAGCGCCCGGTGCTGGCCGGCAGGTGCTGACCCACGGCGATCGCCACGCCCTGGAACTGCGGCAACAACAGCGACTGGTGCCACCAGGGCTCGCGTACCACGGCGGTGAAACCGAGCAGGAACACCATCAACGCGACCAGCAGCACGCCGCGGGCAAAACCGAACAGCACGCCCAGCGCGCGATCCGGCCCGGACAGACCGGCGCCGACCACCAGCCGGTGGAAGATCGCATTGACCAGCGCGCCGATGATCAGCATGCCGACGATGCACAAGCCATAGCCGGCCATCAGACGCAGTTCGGGCGTGTGGATGCTGTGGTCGAAATAGCCCGCGACGGTCGGACCGAACGCCCAGGCGACCCAGATCGAGCCGATCCAGATCGCCAGCGACAGGACCTCCGCCACCAGCCCGCGCCACAGGCCGATCAGCACCGAAATGGCGATCACCGCGGCGATGACGTAATCGGCCCAGTTCATCCTGCGGTCACTCCGTTACGACTGCTGCTCAGGGGACGCTGACGACGTTGCCGGACAGGCCAAGCTTGGACTTGATCTGCTCGCGCACGCGCATCGCATCGTCCCGCTGGGTCTGCGGCCCGGCGCGCACGCGCCAGAGTTTCTTGCCGCCCACGACGACCGAGTCGACGAAGCCATCGAAGCCGTTCGCACGCAGCTTGTCGCGCAGGGCGATCGCGTCGGACTGGCCGCTCATCGCGGCGACCTGCACCGCCCAGCCGCCGGCCCGGCTGGCCTTGGCCGGCGCGCTGGCCGGCGCGTCGCCGGCCGGGGTGCTGGCGCTGCTCTCGAGCTTTGCCGGCACGCCGGCGATGCTCTGGGTGATCTTCAGTCGCGCACTCTCGGCCGCGGTGCGCGAGGGGAACGGACCGGCCTCCACCGCGGTGAGCGTCTTGCCGCCCTGGTGGATGGCATGGCTGCGCACCGGATAGCCCAGCGCGCGCACCTTCTGCATCAGGCTGGCTGCGCCACTGCTGGAGGCGTAAGCGCTGAGGTTGAGCGTGTAGCTGCCGCGCGCGGCCGCAGCCGCTGGCAGCGCCGGTTCCGGAGTGGGCGCCGGCTTGCTGACCGGAGTGCTGGGCGGTGCCTTTGCCGGAGCGCTGCCAGCCTTGGGGGCCTGCGGCTGCGGCTGGATCACCGGCTGGCTGGCGGCGGGCGTCGCTGGAGGAGGCGTGGTCGTTGCGGCGCCAGCGGCACCGGTCTCGACGTCGGTCGGACGGTGCGACGGGATGTCGACCGTGGCGAGCTGGTCACTGCTGCCGTTGCCGGCGGCAGGGATGACGGTTGCGCCCGTGCTGGCCGGAATCGCCGGTGCGGAAGCGTCGGGGTTCAGGCTCATCGTGCGGGTCTGCAGATCGCGATCCGGTGCCGGCGGAATCGCCAGGCTCACCGACTGGTCGCCCGGTGCCGCCGGCGGATGGCTCGGGAAGAACATCGGGACGATGAGGACCAGCAGCGCGATGAGAACGGCAGCTCCCAGCAGGCGAGTTTTCAAGACGGGCTCCAGGGGTGGCGGGCGCGGCGCGAAGCGGCGGAATTATACCCGGCGTACCCCTGCCGCCGGAAACCGCCGGGGGGCCGCGTTCAGGCGCGATGCGCTGCGAGCACCGCCGAGGCGACGAAAAACGAACCGAACGCAAGGATCGTCTCGCCGGGAAGCGCGGCTGCGCGTGCCGCGTCCAGCGCCTCGGCCACGCCGGGATGCAGGTCGAACCGGGCCTCCGGCCGGCCGGCAGCCAAGGCCTCGGCCAGGGCGTGTGCCGGCAGGCCGCGCGGCGTGTCGCGATCCAACCCGGCCAGGTGCCAGTGGTCGATACGTGCCCCCAGCGCGACGATCACGCCGGCCACGTCCTTGTCCGACAGTGCGCCGAACACCGCGTGCACCCGCCCGTGCGGCACGGCATCGAGCCACTGCGCCAGCGCGCGCGCAGCCTGGGGGTTGTGGCCCACGTCCACATACAGCGCCGGATCGCCCCCCAGCGCCTGCAGCCGTGCCGACACCGAGACGCTGCGCAGCGCCGAGGCCACCGCATGCTCCGGGTGATCTCCCAGCAACCCGTGACCCAGCGCATGCAGGGTGGCGATCGCCGTGGCGGCGTTGGCGTACTGCACCGGTGCGGCGAGCGCCGGGTCGGGCAGCGTCATCGCCGTGCCGTCGCGGTGGACCCAGCTCCAGCCGGATGACAGGTGCTCCACCCGGAAATCGACGCCGGCGCGAACCACCTGCGCTCCGATGGCATGCAGCGCATCGAGCAGGCCGACCGGCGGCTCGACCTCGCCCACCACGGCGGGATGGCCGCTGCGGGCAATACCGGCCTTTTCCCGTCCGATGCTGTCGCGGTCCGACCCCAGCCAGTCCATGTGGTCCAGATCCACCGTGGTGATCGCCACCACGTCGGCATCGACGATGTTCACCGCGTCGAGCCGCCCACCCAGGCCCACCTCCAGCACCGCCACGTCCAGGTCGGCGCGGGCGAAGAGGTCCAGCGCGGCGAGGGTGCCGAACTCGAAATAGGTCAGCGGGATCGGCGCACCCGGCCCCTGCGTGCGCGCCGCCTCGATGCGCTCGAACGCGGCCACCAGCGACGCGTCGTCCACGTCGGTGCCGTCGATGCGTACGCGCTCGTTGTAGGCGAGCAGATGCGGCGAGGTGAAACAGCCCACCCGCCGACCGGCCTGGCGCAGCATCGCCTCGAGCAGGGCCACGGTGGAGCCCTTGCCGTTGGTGCCGCCGACGGTGACCACGTGGCGCGCCGGCCGCGGCGCGCCCATCCGCTGCCAGACCGCGCGCACGCGCTCCAGACCCAGCTCGATGGCGCGGGGATTGACCTGTTCCTGGTAGCTCAGCCAGTCGGCGAGGGTTCGGGTGTTCACGCGGGTTCGAATCCGGCAAGCCGTGCGCGCTGCACGGCGGGTAGGCGTTGCCCAGGCCAGTCGGCGGCTATGCCGACCTGGCCGATGGCGCGGGCCTCGCACACCGCGGCGACGTCCACGTCGGCAAGCAGCCAGCCCGCGTCGGCGTCCAGCGCGGCCAGCACGCCCGTCTCCGGCAGGCCGCGGTCCGGTGGCACGTAGACGGCGGCGCTACCGGTGTTGACGTCCAGCGCCGGGCTCCATTCGCTGACGCCCGCGGTGACCGCACACACCACGGGCACCTGGTTCTCCAGCGCGCGGGCTTGGCCGCCGATGCGCACGCGCCAGGCACCCGCCTCGGTGTCGGTGCAGCTGGGCACCAGCAGCAGGGCCGCGCCGGCCTCGGCCTGGGCGCGTGCGAACAGCGGGAACTCGACGTCGTAGCAGATGTTGATGCCGACGCGGCCAAACTCGGTGTCGAACACCTTCAGCGCGTCACCCGGCTCGATGCAGCCGGCCTGCTTCTCGTAGCCGGTCAGGCGCAGCTTGTCCTGCTCGCCGACGCGACCGTCCGGGGCGAACAGCAGCGCGCGGTTGCGGAACGCCCCGCCCTGCCGCCGCAGGAAGCTGCCGGCCACCACATACATGCCGTGCCGGCGCGCCAGCCCGGAAAACAGCGCACGCCAATCGGCATAGAGCCCGTCCACGGCCTCCAGCGAACGCTGCAGGTCGCCGTAGACCGCAGGGCCGAACGCATGCGCCAGCTCCAGCGCCAGGTACTCGGGCAGCACGGCGATCTGCGCCCCCTGCGCGGCGGCGCCGGCCAGCTCGCTTTCCACGCGGGCCGCGAAATCATCGAAACGCGCCGGGGCACCGATCGGCCACTGCGCCACCGCCACTTTCACGCTCAACGCTCAGCCCTCCAGCGGACGCAACCAGAACCGCAGCAGGTGGGGACTGGCCGCGGCGTCGCCAAGCTCCTTCCAGTCCAGCGTGCAGAACAGATCGTCCTGCCGGCGATACCCCCGCTTGATCCAGAAGGCGTCGTTGGGGCGGTAGCCGGCCGGCTTGCGCGGATCGTCATCGGCGCGCTCGACCGCACAGAACGCGGTGAGCGCGAAACCGCCCAGCCGGCGCGCGTGCGCTTCGCGTTCGTCGAAGAAGCGATGGCCCAGCCCCTGCCCGCGGTAGTCGCGCAGCAGCACCGACTCGCCGAAGTAGAACACCTCGTCCAGGGCCAGGCCCTTTTCGCGGAACGGCGCGTGGAAGGCCGGCTGGTCGTCCAGCAGCGGGATGCCGGTGGACGCGCCGACCACGGTGTCACCGTCGAGCGCCAGCACGAACACGCTGCGCGGCGAGCGCGCGTAGGCGGTCAGATACTCGCTCTCGTAGTCCGCGCTGCCCTGGTAGAGATACGGGTAGTCGCGGAAAACGGTGCTGCGCAACCGAGCGAGGTCAGCCAGGTAGGGCGCGACCGCCTTGCCGGTGCAGGTGATGGTGCGGACGGCCATCGGGTCAGCCGCCGGAGACCTGCGCGATCCAGTCGGCGAGGTTGTAGTAGTTGGTGACGCGGCTGATGCGCCCGTCGCGGAGGTCGAAGAACGCGCCGCCCGGCAGCACGTAGCGCTGGCCGTGCGCCGGCGGCAGGCCCTCGTCGTCGGCGAGATAGCTGCCATGCACTTCGTATTCGGCCGCCGCGCGGGTGCCGTCGGCGGCCGCCATCACCACGATCTTCTCCAGCCGCTCGGCGTAGCAGCGGTTCATCCGCGCGAGGAAGGCGCGGAACGCCTCGCGACCGTGCTCCCGCCCGCCCTGGTTGAGGTCGTGCGCCACGTCGTCGGTCAGGCAGGCCAGCATCGCCTCCCAGTCGCCAGCGTTGAACGCGGCGTAGTAGCGCTGGATCAGGGCGATCGCGTCGGACATGGCGGGCGGCTCCGGGGCGTGGCGGGGGACGCGAAAGTGTAAGCCATCACCCGTTCCCGCCGCCGCTCAGCCAAACGGATGGATCCCGCTGGCACGCAGCGCCCAGTACATGCCGAAGGCGGTCCAGAACATCTTCTTCAGGGCCTTGCCGGCCAGCAGTGCGGCCAGCAGGCCGACCAGCAGGGGCAGATGGCGATCGAGCAGGCTGCGGGTGTCGTTGACGGTGTTCATGGCTGTGCTCCCTCGCCCCGATGGGCGTGGGAGCATCATCGGCTGCCCCCCTCTCCCGTGGCAGTCGGTTCCGTCAGCCACCGCCGGTGACAACCGTCACCGCCGCATCACAACCGCGCCGAGCGCAGCCGCAGCGCGTTGCTCACCACCGACACCGAACTGAAGCTCATCGCCAGCGCGGCGACCATCGGGGACAGCATCCAGCCCAGCCACGGATACAGCGCGCCGGCCGCCAGCGGCACGCCGATGCCGTTGTAGACGAAGGCGAAGAACAGGTTCTGGTGGATGTTGCGCACGGTGGCGCGCGACAGCGCCCGCGCCCGCACGATGCCACCCAGATCGCCCTTCACCAGGGTCACCTGCGCGCTCTCCATCGCCACGTCGGTGCCGGTGCCCATGGCGATGCCGACGTCCGCCGCGGCCAGCGCCGGGGCGTCGTTGATGCCGTCGCCGGCCATGGCGACACGCCGGCCGTTCTTCCTGAGCGACTGCACCACCGCCGCCTTGCCGGCAGGCGACACCTCCGCGTGTACCTCGTCGATGCCCAGCTCACGCGCCACCGCCTGCGCGCTCAGCAGGTGATCGCCGGTAAGCATCACCAGTTGCAGGCCCTCGGCGTGCAGGCGACGGATCGCCTCGGCCGCGCCGTCCTTCAGGCGGTCGGACACTGCGATCAACCCGGCCAGCGCGCCCCCGAGCGCCAGGTACATCACTGTCGCCCCTTCACCACGCAGCCGGTCGGCATGGGTCACCGCGCCAGCGTCCACGTCGACCGACAGGGCCCGCATCATCGCCCGGTTGCCCAGCGCCACGGCCTGGCCGTCGATGCGCCCCTGCACACCCTGCCCGGCGATGCTGCGGAAATCCTCCACCGCGGGCAGCGCCTGATCACCCGCCGCGCGCACGATGGCACGGGCCAGCGGATGCTCGCTCGGCGCCTCCAGCGCGGCGGCCAGTGCCAGCAGCGCGTCATGCGAACGCCCGCCCAGCGGCACCAGCTCGCGCAGCGCCGGCTTGCCCTCGGTCAGGGTGCCGGTCTTGTCGACCACCAGCGTGTCGATGTCGCGCATCGCCTCGATGCTGCCGGCATCCTTGAACAGCACGCCCAGGTGGGCGCCGCGACCGCTGGCCACCATGATCGAGATCGGCGTGGCCAGACCCAGCGCGCAGGGACAGGCGATGATCAGTACCGACACGGCGGCGATCAGCGCCCGCGTCATCCGCGGGTCCGGACCCAGCCAGGCCCACAACCCGAACGCGATCACCGCGCAGGCCACCACGATCGGCACGAACCATTCGGCGACCTTGTCGGCGACCCGCTGCAACGGCGCCCGGCTGCGCTGGGCCGCGGCGACCAGCGCCACGATCTGCGACAGCACCGTCTCGCTGCCGACCTTCTCGGCGCGCATCCGCACCGTACCGTCCTGGTTGACCGTACCGCCGGTGAGCGGGTCACCGGCCGTCTTGGCCACCGGCATCGGCTCGCCGGTAAGCATGGATTCGTCGACATGGCTGTCGCCGTCGAGCACCACGCCGTCCACCGGCACCTTCTCACCCGGCCGCACGCGAAGCGTGTCGCCGGGCTGCACCTCGTCCAGCGACACATCGGCCTCGCGGCCCTGGGCATCGATCCGATGCGCGATCTTCGGCGCCAGACCGAGCAGCGCCTTCAATGCCTCGCCGGTACGGCGGCGCGCGCGCAGCTCGAGGAAATCACCCAGCGTCACCAGGGTGACGATCACCGCTGCCGACTCGAAGTACACCGCCACGCGGCCATGCATGTCGCGGAAACTGGCCGGGAACACGCCCGGCGCGAGGAACGCCACCGCGCTGTAGACCCACGCCACGCCGGTGCCCAGTGCGATCAGCGTGTACATGTTCGGCGACCACGGCCGCAGCGAGTTCCAGCCGCGCCGGAAGAACGGTGCCCCGCCCCACAGCACCACCACGCTGGCCAGCAGCGCCTCGGTCCATGCCGCCACGCGGTCCCACGGCGCCGGCGGATGCCAGCCGGTGAGGTGCGGCAGCATCGCCACCACGAACACCGGTGCGGTGAGCGCCACCAGCGTCCAAAGGCGGCGCGCCATCGCCTTCAGCTCGCTGCCATCGTCCTCGGCGGTGGGCATCATCGGCTCCAGCGCCATGCCGCACTTGGGGCAGTCGCCGGGACCGACCTGCTGCACCTCCGGATGCATCGGGCAGGTGTAGATGGCGCCGGCCGGCGCCGGCGGCGCGGGCTTGCGCCCGCCGAGATACGCCTCGGGATCGGCCACGAATTTTTCGCGGCAGCGGGCCGCGCAGAAATAGTAGGTGTGGCCGCCATGCCCGGCGCGATGCTCTGCCGTGTGCGGGTCCACGGTCATGCCGCAGACCGGGTCCTTCACCGCGTGGTCGCCGGCATGGCCGTGATGATGGCCGTGTGCGTGGTCGTGCCCCGCCTGCGAAACCGCCTTGCCGCCGCAGCAACCGCCGCTGGCCGGTTCCGCCGCCAGATACTTCGCCGGATCGGCCTCGAACTTCGTCCGGCAGCCGTTGCAGCAGAAGTGGAAGGTCTGGCCCTCGTGCACCGTGCTCGGCTTGCCGGCCGTGGTGTCCACGGTCATGCCACAGACCGGGTCAATCGCCGTGCGTGGTGTCTCCGCGCCCCGGCAGCAGGAGGTTCCGGTGTCCATCAGGCACCCTCCCCATCGTTGAGCGCACGCAGGATCGGGCATTGCTCCGGTGCGCCGTGGCCGGGGCAGGAGGCAACCAACTCGGCCAGGCCATCGCGCACGCGCTGCAACTCGGCGATGCGTGCATCGATCGCGGCCAGGCGCTCCTCGGCACGTCGCTTCACTGCCTTCACGCCGCGCTGGCGGTCGTGGGACAAAGCCAGCAACCCGCGGATCTCCTCCAGCGTGAAACCCAGATCCTTGGCACGCCGGATGAAGCGCAACTGGGCCACCGCGCTCTCGCCATAGCTGCGGTAGCCGGAGGCACGACGAACCGGCTCAGGCAGCAGGCCTTCGCGCTCGTAGTAGCGGATGGTGTCGATGGGAACGCCGGCGCGCCGGGCGACGGCTCCGATGGTGAGCGAGCTGTTCGTATCCATGGCGAAAGTCTAGACCCTTGATTCAGGTCCAGAGTCAAGCCCGGTCGAGCCGACCGACTTGACCACTGGCTTCGCGCCCTGCGACCGGTCGATCAGCTCGGCAGCAGGGGCGGGTGCTCCGGCCCGGCCTGGATCCGTGCCGGCGGTGCCAGCTCCGTCGCTTGTGCCTGCACTGCCGGCAGCGCGAGCCAGGCAGCGCTGCTCTGCGCCAGCGGCGTGCGAACCGCCTCCAGCGTGTCGACCTGCGCCACCAGGCTCAGCGCGCGGGGCGTGCGCTCCTGCAACGCGAACGCGCGGGCGCCGTCCTCGCTCATCGCCACCGCATCCACGCGGCTGAGTCCAGCCGCATGCGAAGCCACCGCAAGATGACCGGACAGGTTGTCGCTCCGCGTGTCGGACGTGCGTCCCATCGAGGCGTCGATGTCGTGTACGTGGCCGCGGATCTGCCGGAACATCGCATGCCCCGGATGCGACGGATCATCGAGCCGTCGCGCCGCCGGCGGAGCGACCGCGTGCTGCCGCAGCACCTGCCGCGCCTCCTGCTCCACGTTCTCGATGCGCTTGTCCATGCTGGGCAGGACGGTGGCGGACATCAGGTGTCTTTCGAATGCCTCATGCATTGCCTCGCTGCCCCCGAAGCGGGCCAGGATCGCCGAACCGAGCACGGTGGGCGCCGCAGCGGGCGCACCGCCCAGCGCGGCGCCGGCCAGCGGCGCGTGTCCAGTGACCTCGTCCACGGCGCGTCCGCCGAAGGCGATGCCCGATGCTGCCAGGTCCCCGGCCTGTATCGCTGTCCGTTGCTGGAGTGCTCCCAGCGCCGCCGCCCCCTGCCCCGTGGCGGCCGCGGCCGCCCGGACCTGGCTGCGGATGGCATCGGCATCCGCGCGGCCGTCGCGCAGACTGGCTGCCGCCCCGGAGTGCGCCTGCGCAAGCGCGCGGTCGCCTGCGGTATCGATCTGGTCCGCCTGGTGGTCCATCCACTGCCTCGCCCCATCGGGCAGTATTCGCCCGATCCCGCGAAGCACGCCGGCGTCGATCTCGGCGCCGACATCGCGCGCTTGCCCGACCGCCTCGTCCAGGCCGGCCTGCACGTGGGAGGAGGCTTCGCGCCCCTGCGCCAGCACCTCGCCGGCGACTCGCTCCCCATCCTGCAGGAAGCCACCACCCCAGCGGGTCGCCTGGTTGGCCAACGCACCGGCTCGTTCGGCGGTGGCGCGCACGCCGCTGCTCACCTGGTCCAACCCCTGATGCACCCGGTGGCCGCCAGCGGCGATCAGCTCGCCGCCCTGCCGCCCCAGGTCGGCACCGCGCGCCGCCGCGTTGGCGGCCTCCAGCACCGGCCCGGCCAACAGGGTGAGCTCGGGCAGCGACAGCGCGTGGTTGCGGGCCACCAGCTGGCTGCCCGGATCGTTGGGATCCAGCCGGCGCATCGGTGCCAGCAGCGGCGGAACCTCACCGGCGGCCAACGGCAACTCGCGCAGCAGCTTGTCGGTATCGCCGGTGGCCACGGTGTCGACGAACGCGCGCACGGTCGCCCGCTCCGCCGTGGGGATACCGTCCATCAGGCGGTTCTCCAGCAGGTTGCGGGCCTCGGGCACCTGCCGTAGCAACCGACAGGTGTCGCGCAGCACGCCACCGAGTTCGCTCCGCTGGTTGGCGTCCATGCCGTGGATGTTGTCCTGCACGCCGTTGCTGAGCAGCTCGCCCTGCACCTGGTAGGCGGTGATGCGGTGGCTCACGTCGTACACAGCCATGTCGTGCCGCTCGGCGAACCGCAGCGCGGTATTCGGATGCAGGCCGGCGGCATTGAATGTGGTCGCCGGCCTGCCGGTGACTGCCGAGGCGGCCGAAGCCATGCCTCCGGCGAGACTGTGTCCGGTGAGCTCGAAGTCCAGACCAGCGAGCTTGAGATTTCTCGCGACGGCCATGGCGCGATCGTAGTAGTCGGTCTCCAGCCCCACCGACTGCGGGAAGTTGTTGGCGACGAAATCCTCGGCCGTAGTGTCGCGCAAGCCCGAAGGCGTCAACACCTCCCCGGACGATCCCTTGAATGCGAGTACCGGCTTGTAGCCCGGCCCCAGCACCGACGAATCCGGAAGATAGATCTCGGCGCGAAAGCCCGAACTCTCCGGCTGCAGCTGGTCGAGCAGATCCTTGGTCGAAATACCCAGCGAGCCGGCATAGCGTACGAGCAGCTCCGGATGTTCGGAGGCCCGCAACCAGCCGTGCGGCGGCTGTCCCTCATGCCTCGCCGAGGCGTAGGCGTCGGTCGCAAGATCCGCCATCTGGCGGTCGTGGTAGAGCTTCTGAAGCCTGGTCGCTTCCGCCCGGGCGGCCGGACTTCCGTACCGTTGCAGTTGGCCGAGCAGTGCCTCGCGTTCGCTGGCATCGGACATGGATCACTCCTTGATCGCGTGTTTCAAAGCAGGGGGATGTCTTTTTCCTCATAGGGAAAACCAAGGTTCTTGCGCATATCGCGGTAATCCTTCGGGATCGGCGGGCGCTTGTAGCCATGGGCGAGAAACCACTGCTGGCACTTGCGCTGCCAGGTCGGGTCGTCCGGATTGCCCGGGTGCCAGAAGACGTCCTCGACGATCAGGTTGCACTTCGGCGCCGGCGGGGGTGGCTGCTTCAGCAGGTCGCCCACGGCCTCCGGATCCGCGCCATGTTGAAGCAGCCAATACGCCTGCCTGAATCCCCCACGCGAGGTGTAGTCCAACAGGATCGACGTGCCCCGACTGGTGTCATTGACGTCCGCCCCGCGCTCCACCAGCAGCTGCACGTTCTGCCACTGGTTGTGCCAGATGAACGCCTGGAACAGCAGCGGCTCGTCGTTGGCGTTGCGCGTGTTCGGATCGCCGCCGTGGTCGAGCAGCAGCTTCAGGTAGATCGGGTCCTTCTCGGTGGCCGCGAGCACCATGGCGTTGTTGTAGTCGAAGTACGTGCCACCGCTGCCGTCGGCATAGTGCTTGGAGTGCGTTCCCGGCTTGCGTGCGTTCGGATCGGCGCCGTTGTCCAGCAAAGCCTTCAGGCCCGCCGGGTTGTGCGTGTAGATCGGCCACCCGATCAGCGGCATGCCGCTGCCGTCCACGCTAAAGTAGCGGTCCGGATCGATGTGCTCGTCCTTCATCAGGTGCCGCACCTGCGCGGCATCGCCCTGCTCCGCCGCCAGCGCCAGCGCCTGCGCGCGCGGATCCCTGAAGTACGTGCCCAACCCGTAGCGCGAGTGGCTCGCCGGCGCGTCCGGGCCACAGCCGGCAAGCAGCAGGCTCATCAGAAGCCCGACAAGGGCAAACACGTTTCGCGACATATGCCGTCCCATGGCAGATTTCATGCCGCTCTGGTGTTCGGGCGCCCCAGGCCGCCACATCGCACCCCGGCTACTACGGTCAAAAGCTCTCGCTCGCTGGCATCGGACATGGATCACTCCTTGATCGCGTGTTTCAACGCAGGGGGATGTCTTTTTCCTCATAGGGAAAACCAAGGTCTCTGCGCATGGTGCGATACGACTCGGGCATGGGAGGCCGCTGATATCCGTGATCGAGGAGCCAGTGCTGGCAACGGCGCTGCCACGTCGGGTCTTCGGGATTGCCGGGGTGCCAGTAGATGCTCTCTACGATGAGATTACGCTTGGGCGCGGGCGGCGCCGGTTGCTTCAGGAGCGAGCCCACTGCGTCGGGATCCGCACCATGGTCGAGCAACCAGTAAACTGCTTTGAAGTCACCCGCGCCGGCATAATCCAACAGGATCGACGTACCCCGACTGGTGTCATTGACGTCCGCCCCACGCTCCACCAGCAGCTGCACGTTCTGCCACTGGTTGTGCCAGATGAACGCCTGGAACAGCAGCGGCTCGTCGTTGGCGTTGCGCGTGTTCGGATCGCCGCCGTGGTCGAGCAGCAGCTTCAGGTAGATCGGGTCCTTCTCGGTGGCCGCGAGCACCATGGCGTTGTTGTAGTCGAAGTACGTGCCGCCGCTGCCGTCGGCATACTGCTTGGAGTGCGTTCCCGGCTTGCGTGCGTTCGGATCGGCGCCGTTGTCCAGCAGCGCCCTCAGGCCCGCCGGGTTGTGCGTGTAGATCGGCCACCCGATCAGCGGCATGCCGCTGCCGTCCACGCTGAAGTAGCGGTCCGGATCGATGTGCTCGTCCTTCATCAGGTGCCGCACCTGCGCGGCATCGCCCTGCTCCGCCGCCAGCGCCAGCGCCTGTGCGCGCGGATCCCTGAAGTACGTGCCCAACCCGTAGCGCGAGTGGCTCGCCGGCGTGTCCGGGCCACAGCCGGCAAGCAGCAGGCTCATCAGAAGCCCGGCAAGGGCAAACACGTTTCGCGACATATGCCGTCCCATGGCAGGTCAGAGCCGGATCCTAAGCGGGGCAAGCCCGCCGCGTCCCGACGCGGCGCGCCGGAAGTGATCTTCGTCACACGATCCTTGGCCGCGAGGCTAGCAGAAGGGCTGATCGCGCCGCTGTCGGCGCAAGCCGCGTGCGGAGACCAGGCCGCGCTTCAGGCGACCTCGTGCGTATAGACGATGAAGCCCAGATGGCGCGCCACCTTGTCGTACAGGGCCCGGCCGGCGGCATTGTCGATCTGCGTCTGCCAATAGACGCGTCGCGCGCCGGCGTCGCGCGCTCGTTGATAAACCGCCCCGATCAACTGCCGCCCGCCCCCACGACCACGCAGGTCGGTGCGGGTAAACAGGTCCTGCAGGTAGCACACCGGTTCGATGCGGGTGGTGCTGCGATGAAACAGGTAATGCGCGATTCCGACGACCTCGCCGTCCAGCTCGGCCACCAGCGCAAACACCGGCTCGGCTGGATCCGGGAATCGATTCCAGGTGCACGCGGTGATCGCCTCCGGCAACGCCGTCTCGCCCTCGCGGCCATAGAACGCGTTGTAGCCGTCCCAGAGCAGCCGCCACGGCGCATGGTCGGACTGGGAGACAGGACGAATGAGCAGGGAATCGACGGTCACGGCAAACGGCTTCCGGGAGTCAGGTGGAGGCACCGAGAAAGACAGTTCCGTCGCAGTCGGCAGGCCGGGCTCACTCCCGGTGCCCCGACAAGCGCATCGCCAGCACGTACCACGCGGTAACCGTCGGCACGACGTAGGGAAACACGCCGTAGAAGGTATCGCTTACCGAGTGCGAACGGGCATCCACCCATACGAAGATGTGCACGCAGAACGCCAGCACCAGCACGGTGATTACCCAGCCGGTGATCGACGTGGGGCGGTACATCCATCCCAAGGGTTTGAACATGACGGCTCTCGCATGGCGCGGGTCGCCACCGATGATAGGACGGCGAGCAACAGATGCGGCGCCAAGTGGCCCGCGTGCCATCGTGATCGGACCGGCCCCCCCTCATCCGGATCAGTTGATGATCTCTCCCATGCCCGCCTGGACCCGCCTCCGGAGTTCCAGAATGAACTCCGGATCGTAGAGCTCCCAACTTTCCAGCTCGCCGACGATCCTCAGAGGTTGCGCGCTTCGATAGGACCGTGTCGGATTGCCCGGGAATTTCTTGTTGGTGACGTTCGGGTCGTCTTCGAACGCACCGGTTGGCGCTACAACGTAGACCCGCGGCCTTCCCGCTCCGAGCGCCAGCTCCGCGGCGAGACCAGCCCCCTTGGGCAAGCTGGTGAAGTAGACATGGTTCATCACGACGCTCTCGTCGTAGTTGGAAGTGAACCCTGCTTTCAACATGTCGCCAACGGAGAGGTCCACCCTGGTGCCGTGATAGAACGGCCCTCGAACCTGACCGCAGTTCTCGACGGAAACGGGAGTCCAGTCTTCTTCATGCATGACCCGGAGCGCCTCATGCTTCCTGCCCAATCGGCAGGGTGGCGATCCTAGGTCAGGGCGAGCGCCTTGCCGCAAGCCCAGGCGGCTGATATAGATTGAAGCTGGGAGGCGCGATGCGCCTTTTTTGACCAGCGCGGCCGGCCCAAGGATTCCCGGCGATCGAGAGGCATCACACCCGTATCTCGACGAAATCAGCCGGAGCCGCTCGGCGTCTGGTCACTACCGAGACTCTGGCGCGGCACGAAATCGATCTCGCGCGTTATCTGCGCAGCACCCGGCCAGTCGGGAAGAACTTTCCAGGACCGAGAGGGGAATCTGCAGTCCGTGCGGATTTATCGGCCAACACCCGCTCGTGCCATGCGCCAGCAAGACGTCGAACGCCGTTCGATCGACCAGCCCCTCGAACGGCGATTGCCTTGGATGGCTGTTCATCCGTGGCGCACGCCGAGGCCCTTTTGGCGCCTGACGCTGGCGCTAAGCGGCGCGCGATGCGCGCTCCACCATGAACAAGGAGTTGGGTAGCTAGCCCAGGAGCACGATCAGAGGCCATGCCAGACCGAAAGTGGCAAGGGCAAGAAAGAACGCCGATTGAAATGCGTACTTGGCGCGGGCCACGCACATGAGCCCCCAAGGCAGAAGGACCAGCGGTCCCACCAACGCAACCCCAATCGCCGAATGTGCGAGGAAAAAGAGAACGGCACAGATCAGCAGACCGGCCATGGAAATAGCCAGAAGCCGCCAACGATGCGGAAAGAGCGAAGAAGATAGTTGCTGCAGAAAGGCCATGCGAACCCACCACTCGAGTTAAGCCGCGCGCATCAGTGCGTTCGCCTTGAAGGAGTTATTAGGCGCAGCCTCAAACGTTGTGCCTCGGATACCAGATCCCCTTCACAATGATCGGCCCGGCGTTTGGAACTATATGTTTTTGATCGAGGTCGGCGAACTTAACACCAGCAACGACGCTGGTGATCTCGACGTCACGCGATGGATAGCCATACTTGCGCAGAAGATCTTCGGCCGCAACCTGGGACTCGGCGGTTACGCCAAACCCAAGACCACTGCTTGTGTTGAACCAGAACACAGTAAGCATGTTCTGCCTAACGCTGGAGTTAAGCGGCGGCGAAGCCGCTTGGATGACTGGCTAGAGTGCTACCCACAGCTGCCGACAGTCCCCATGCCCGCACTGATGCACATCTTCTTGCCGTTGCGGATAAAGACATATGTGTCTGAACAGAGGCCATTTGCAGAGTGCAACGTTTTTAGCTCGGAAGGAGATAGCAACTTCGCAGCGTTTGCACGAACCAATCGGGAGTCGGCGCACTGGATGGCGATGGCCGCAGCGCCAAAAAGCCCAAGAGTACCGAATACAGCAAAAATAGCTACTACTGCACCGATTTGCATCCCTTTCATTTCACCTCCGTTCTGGCAAGTGCCACGTGATCATCCCCGGAGCCTTTGTGTCGCTGACCGCGAGCCCTACCTCTAACGCTGGAGTTAAGCGGCGCGCGTCAGCGCGTCCGCCTTGAACGAGATGTTAGGCCATCCATGATCATCCCTTATTGACTGTGTAGCCGCAGATTTTACCGCCCAAAATTTCCCACCCCCCGCGACGCATGGGGGATTTCCACACAGAGTCGATGTTTACAAATAGACCCTTGCGACTATCGTCGCCTGCCAACCAACGATCAGGATAGGTAAGCGCTATTGGCACCCACCCTTTCCAAATAACGATCTCGCTAGAGATCGACATTCCGTTCGCCACCATTGGATGATTTAGATCTGTATCGTAAAAAGCCGCAAAATAGGGTGCCGGCACGGCATTTCTGTTTCCAACTGGACACCTTCGATACCTCATCTCAACCAGCGTGATGGATCCAATTGGGACCCTGGAACTTGTCACATCATAAGTAACCATTGGCACGTTTGATTTCACAAACTCTATATAGCCGTCTTTATAGTAACTACTTATCTTGTTAAGAGTTTCCTCATCGGCGACCGGTCTTGTTTTTACACCATATGCGGGATAGTCTGCATTCACCATCTTCTCATATGTCGCAACAGGATCTTTGACGTCCAGCACAACCCACTTTGGGGTCGAAAAATCTCTTGAAGGTCGAAAGCCGAGATTTGAGAATCTAAAGTTGCATAGCTCATCGTCCGTCAGTTTCGAAAGATTGGCGCCATTGACTACTTTGTAGAAATCCGGGCAGATTTCCCGATCCGTGTTAGGATCCTGATATGCCACTTGTCCGGCAACAACCAGCGCAGGCACCAAGCCAAGCGCTAGGGCTAAACAGCCCCTTCCAACACCAAAGTTGTCCATATTCTGCCTTTTCGGTGATCAGACGAGGTAGAGGGAAATAGCCGACGTTACGTAGTATCGCAGGCATACGAATGCTGCCATCGTTCGCTAGAACGATGGCAGTCTTTGCGGCACTCGGGCTGGCAACAAGCACCGCGAGACCCTTCGCGACGATGCCGAGAATGGCCACGATGAAGAAACACGCAAATACCGTCTGAATGGCGCAACCTGAGAGATACATTGATGCCTCGCTTAGGTTGCCGAAGAGCACGGCGACAACCGCGGCAAATCCCGCGAGAAGCCAGCCAGAAAACTTATCCATGTTTTTTTGACCCTTTGCCAATTGCGCCCATAAGGAGGCTATTGACTAGAACCTTTTCGTGAAGATGGTCGATTGGCGAATCCATACGCTCCAGAACCTTCTAACGTCGGAGTTAAGCGGCGGCGAAGCCGTCCGCTTGGATGAGTGGTTAGACTGTCGGGAGTCTTGATTTAGCGGCAGCTTTGCCACGTTTGATGAGACCGACGCCGGCTACGAGGAGTGCGATTGCGCCGATTGCTTGCCCCGTGATGTAACCCGCGGAGTACGCCGAATTGATGCTAGCGGCCTGGACGTTGCGGATAAGGGCAAAGCAATCCACTCCTCCTCTCAACATAAAGGCCACGCCGGCAAAGATCAGAAGGTTTTTCATAAGCGCTTCCGTTGCGATGAGTAAAGCCTAACGCTTAGTAGACCCCACATCCGGGGTGTTGCACCGAGTATGCATGGCCCCATCCGCAGCGGGCAAGTTGAAAATTTAGCGCCCCTTCAATCAGTTGCAAAGAAAACTCAAGGCAAGCATCGCCTGTAGTGACCGGTGTTACACGGCGGAAGTGAGGGTGTATGAGTTACACCGGCAGATATGCCGGCGTAACAGACGGCTCGTCAGGGGTCTCTCGGTCGCGTGCACCACCGCAGGACCAGCTTTATCACCCCACCTCATCCTCCACCGCCACGAACCCGCCCGTCTGCCTTGCCCACAGCCGCGCATACAGACCCTCGTGCGCGATCAGCTCGGCATGCGTGCCGGTTTCGACGATGCGGCCCTTGTCCATCACCACCAGCCGGTCCATGCGGGCGATGGTGGAAAGTCGATGCGCGATGGCGATCACCGTCTTGTCCTGCATCAGCAGGTCGAGGCTGTCCTGGATGGCGGCTTCGGCTTCCGAATCGAGCGCGCTGGTGGCCTCGTCGAGCACCAGGATCGGCGCGTCCTTCAGCAGCACGCGGGCGATGGCGATGCGCTGGCGCTGGCCGCCGGAGAGCTTCACGCCGCGCTCGCCGACATGGGCGTCGTAGCCGGTGCGGCCCTGCCCGTCGAGCAAGGTCGGGATGAACTCGTCGGCGCGCGCCTTGCGCACGGCCTCGGCAATATGCGCCTCGCTGGCATCCGGGCGACCGTAGAGCAGGTTGTCGCGGATCGAGCGGTGCAGCAGCGAGGTGTCCTGGGTCACCACGCCGATCTGCGAGCGCAGGCTCTCCTGGGTGACGTGCGCGATGTCCTGGCCGTCGATGAGGATGCGACCCTGCTCCAGGTCGTACAGGCGCAGCAGCACGTTGACCAGGGTGGACTTGCCCGCACCGGACGGACCGACCAGGCCGATCTTCTCGCCCGGCCGCACGGCGAGATCCAGCCCGGCGATCACGCCGCCCTGCTTGCCGTAGTGGAAGTGGATGTGTTCGAAGCGCACGCCGCCCTCGCGCACCACCAGCGGCACCGCGTCGGGCGCGTCCTGCACGGTGCGCGGCTGGGCGATGGTGGTGAGGCCGTCCTGCACCGTGCCGAGGTTCTCGAAGATGCCGTTGACCACCCACATGATCCAGCCGGACATGTTGTTGATGCGGATCACCAGACCGGTGGCCAGCGCGATGGCGCCGACGGTGACGCGGCCCTGGCTCCACAGCCACAGCGCCAGGCCGGAGGTGCCGGTGATCAGCAGCCCGTTGAGCGAGGTGATGGTGATGTCCATCGCGGTGGTCATGCGCGTCATGCGGCGGGTCTTGCCGATCTGCTCGCCCAGCGCGGCGGCCACGTAGTCCTCCTCACGGCGGGTGTGTGAGAACAGCTTGAGCGTGAGCACGTTGCTGTAGCCGTCGACGATGCGGCCCATCAGCTTGGAGCGCGCCTCGGACGATTCCCACGAGCGCTGCTTGGTGCGCGGGATGAAGTACGCCAGCGTCGCCACGTAGGCAACGATCCACACCACCAGCGGCGCCGCCAGCCACGCATCGGCCTGGGCAAACAGGAAGATCGCGCTGCCCGTGTACACCACCACGTACCAGAGCGCGTCGACGATCTGCACCGCCGACTCGCGCAGGCTCGCGCCGGTCTGCATGATGCGGTTGGCGATGCGCCCGGCGAAGTCGTTCTGGAAGAAGCCCAGGCTCTGGCGGATCACGTAGCGATGGTTCTGCCAGCGGATGCGCCCAGTCAGCCCCGGCACGATCGCCTGGTTCACCAGCAGGTCGTGCAGCCCCGACAGCACCGGCCGCAGCACCAGCGCGACGAAGCCCATCCACAGCAGCGTGCGGCCGTGCAGGCGGAAAAAGTCCGCCGCCGGCGTGGCGTTGGCCATGTCCACGATGCGCCCGATGAAGCCGAACAGCGCCACCTCGATCAGCGCGAAACCCAGGCCCACCAGCAGGGTGACGAGGAAGATCGGCCACACCTGGCGCAGGTAGAACGCGTAGAAGCGCCCCACCGTGGCCGGCGGCATGGCGTCGACCGGTTCCTTGAACGGGTCGATCAGGTTTTCGAACCAGCGGAAGAGCATGTGGGTGTCCGGGGGAGCAGAGCGGCTCGGGCTTCGACTCACCGATCAATGGGGTGCGTCGGCAGGCGAACCAGGAGCATGGAGAGGCACTAGTCTAGACCGCGACGAGGTGGCCACAGCAGCGCCGCCGACAAGGAACCGGCGTATGCCGCATGGTCAGGGAACGACTCGCCACCGGGGCCCGCGCATCGGGCGAATGCAGCAGGCCTGGTTCAGTGCGCTGATCGCTGCAGCGTTGCTTGTGGCCGGTCGGCTGACGGCGGTGCAGGAGCATCGGCGCGACGCCATGCTGGCTCAGGCCCATGGCCGCGTCACGGCGGTCGTTCCGCGGTGTGGCTATTACGACGGCCACAGGAGGACGCGCTGCAAATGGTTCCCGACCGTGCAGTTCAGCACCGCCGAAGGACAGACCATCACTTTCATCTCGAACGTAGGTATGCGCGAGCCGGCGTTCGTCGAAGGCCAAGGGGTTCAGGTACGTTATGACCCGCATGCGGCAAGCGTGAAAGAAAGCGCCTTCATCATGGGCTACGGGCTGCGCCATTCCACGTTCCTCTACTGCCTGGCAATTGCTGCATCGGCGCTTGCTTGCCTGTTGGCCCCGATGGCGTGGCACGAGAGGTGTAAGGCATGAGGCGCGCACCGCATGGCGTGGGCCACGACCCTGGCAGTGCGCGCGATCAGCGATCGCGACGCGAGGCGATCCGGTCGGCCAGGCGGGTCGGTTCGGGCAGCTTGTAGCCCCGTCCGGCCGCCAGCACGCGTTCGGCCGCGGTCGCCTGCGAGACCCGATGGCCGGCCGAAACGATCAACGGCTGGACGCGGTCCTTGCTCCTCAGCACGGTGCCGATCACCCGCCCCTGGTACAGCAACGGCTGGCGATCGCCGCGCTTCGGCCCGACCGGCTCGTGGCGACCGACCAGGACCTTCTTCGCCACGCCGATCGTGGGCAGGCCGGTGATCACGCCCAGGTGTGCGGCGATGCCCAGCCCGCGCGGATGTGCCACGCCATGGCCATCGACGAGCACCAGGTCCGGCACCTGCGGCAACTGCGCCAGCGCAGCGAGCACGGCGGGCAGTTCGCGGAACGAGAGCAGGCCCGGGATGTAGGGCATCCGCGTCGGCAGGCGGGCCACGACCTCAGCCAGCGGCTGCAGGGTGTCGGCATCGAGCAGCACGGCGGCGGCGCGGGTGATTGCGCCACCTTCTTCGAAGCCCACGTCCACGCCGGCGAGGCGCCGCAATGGAGCAAGATCGTCCTGCAGAAGCACGCGCGTGGCGAGCTCCGCCTGCAATTGCCGGGCACGGGGCACGTCGCCGTCCCAGGCGAGCAGCTCGGGGGGTACGTCGAGTCGGACTTCCATCCCGCCAGCCTGAACGCCCGCCGCCGAAGATGCCAGCGCGGCCGGGGATTCCATTGACCCCTCGCGGAGCGACTCCGATCATTTCGGGATGCCCAAGTTCCTGCGCCTGCTGCTGACCCTTCTGCTCCTGCTCGGCAGCGCCACCGCCGCGGCACGCCAGGCCGACGCCCCGGCCACGCCGCCCACACCCGACCAGGCGCTGGCACAGATGCGCGGCCAGCTCGACGGCATCAAGAAGGCGCTGGACAGCCAGCCCGATACGGCCGCGCTCACCGACCTGCGCAATCAGGCACTGGCCGTGCAGGACCAGGCCAGCCAGTTGGCGACCAGCCTCTCCCCCCAGGTGCAGGCCGCGCAGGCGCAACTGGCCGTGCTCGGCCCGGTGCCGGACAAGAACACCACCGAGACACCGGAGGTGCGCAACCAGCGCCGCAAGCTGGAGAAGGCGGCGGCCGATGTCGATGCGCAGATGAAGCAGGCGCAGCTGATGGGCCAGGAGGCCGAGCAACTGGCCACCCAGCTCTCGGACCTGCGACGCAACGCGTTCCAGGCACGGCTGGCCGAACGCACGGCCACGCCGTTCAGCCGCGCGTTCTGGTCCGACCCGCTGCGCAGCCTGCCCGCGGACCTGCATCGGCTGCGCAACCTTGGCGATGACCTGCGCGACGCGATCGTCGCGGCATGGCTGCCGCCGAACCGCACGCCGTTCCTCGCCTGCCTGCTGGCGGCCGCCCTGCTGCTGGGCGTCGGCCGCTGGCTGCTCGAGCGCGGCCTGTTGCGCTTCACGCAGAACCGCGTGCCGGCGGGCCACCTGCGCCGCAGTGCGCTGGCCCTGGCAATCGCCCTGCTCACGGCGCTCAACACCGGCCTGGCAGCAGAACTGGCGCTGCAGTCGCTGGACTGGAACGGCCTGCTCGACGGCGACCTGCATGCACTGGGGCTGCAGATGGTGCGGCTGGCACTGCTCAGTGCCTATATCGCCGGGCTCGGCCGCGCCCTGCTCTCTGCCACGCGGCCGAGCTGGCGGATGCCGGGACTCTCCGATGCCGAGGCCTGCGCGCTGCGACCGCTGCCATGGCGGCTGGCCATGGCCGTTGCCCTGCTCGGCGCGATGGAGCTGGTGAACCACGCGATCAGCGCCAGCCTGCCGGCCACGGTGGCCACCCGCGGATTGATCGCCCTGGTGATCAGTGGCCTGCTGCTCTCCCTGCTGATGCGCCAGGCGCGTGCGCGCCGCAGCGAGCTGGCCAACGGCGAGACCCCGCCGGGTCGCCCGCTGTGGGTGGGGATCGGACTGGGCGTGCTGATGGTCGCCGCCATCCTGGGCGTGCTGGGCGTGGCCACCGGCTACATCGCGCTGGCGTTCTTCATCGCAGTGAACACGGTATGGATCGGCGTGGTGGTCGCCTCGCTGTACCTGGCTTCGCACGTGCTGAACGACCTGTGGGAGCTGCTGCTCTCGCCCCGCGGTAGCAACGGCCAGCGCCTGCAGGACGCGTTCGAGGTCACGCCGGAGCGGCTGGAGCAGGCCCGCACGGTACTCGCCGGCATGACCCGCGCCTTCGCCCTGCTGCTGGCGATCGCCGCGGTGGTGTCACGCCTGGGGGCCAGTCCGGAAGACCTCGGCGCCAGCGTCGGCTCGCTGCTGGGCGGATTCAATTTCGGCGAGCTGAAGCTGGCGCCGGCGGATGTGCTCAAGGCGCTGGCGGTGCTGGTCGCGGGCCTGTTCGTGGTCCGCACGCTCAAGCGCTGGCTGGATCGCGAGCTGCTGCCGAACACCCGCCTCGACCCCGGCATGCGCAGCTCGATGGTGACCCTGCTCGGCTACGTCGGCGGCGTGCTGGTGGTGGTGATGGCGCTGGCCACGCTGAAGGTGAGCCTGCAGAACATCGCCTGGATCGCCAGCGCGTTGTCGGTGGGCATCGGCTTCGGTCTGCAGGCGATCGTGTCGAACTTCATCTCCGGACTGATCCTGCTGGCCGAGCGCCCGGTGAAGGTGGGCGACTGGATCAGCATCAACGACGTGGAAGGCGACATCCGCCGGATCAACGTGCGCGCCACCGAGATCCAGCTGTGGGACCGCTCCACGGTGATCGTGCCGAACTCGCAGCTGATCACCCAGAACGTGCGCAACGTGACCCTGGCCAATGCGCTGGGCCGGGTCAGCTTCACCCTGCCGATGCCGCTGGACACCGACGCGGCGCACGTGCGCGACGTGATCCTGACGGTGCTCGCTGCCCACCCCGGCACGCTGGACGACCCGGCCCCGTTCGTACGGCTGGACAGTGTCACCACCACCCACATCGTGTTCGGCGCCTACGCCTACACCCGCAGCCCGCGCGATGCTTCGATGGTGAAGAGCGAGATCCTGTTCACCCTGCTGACCCGCCTGCGCGAGGAGAGCCTGCGCCTGATCCGCCCGCAGGACATGGTGGTGCACCGCTCGCCGCGCCCGCCCGCACCCGGCGAGGACTGAACAGGCGCCGGCCCGGCGGGACTCGACAGCCGGGTCCCGACGCGCGAGGCTGGAACTCCGTTCCTCGACGGAGGCGATCCATGGGACTCACGCAGCGCCATCCGGCCGCCCCGCTGGATGCCCTGGTCGAAAAGATCTGGGACTGGGACATGCCGACCTGCGGACACCACCTCGAGCGGGTGCTGCCGCAACCGGGCGCGCAGCTGATCATCAACCTGCGCGAGGACGAGACGCGCGTCTATACCGACGAGCCGCAGCGCCGCTGCCTGCGCGCATCCGGCAGCGTGCTGGGCGGCCCGCGGGTGACCAGCCAGATCATCGACACCGCCGAGCAGGTGCGCGTGATGGGCGTGGTGTTCCGACCCGGCGGTGCGCATGCGCTCACGGCCGAAGACCAGCAGGCCCTGCTGGCGCGGGACATCGACCTGGAAGACCTGTTCGGCAGCCACGCACGGCGACTGCGCGAGCAGTTGCTCGAAGCGACCGGACCGCAGGCACGCCTGCAGCTCCTCGAGCAATGGCTGCGCGCCCACCGGCGCGGACCGGCGATCGATCCGGCGGTGGCGCATGCCGCCGCAACGCTGGATCGCGCGCCGCAGTGGGCGCGCATCGCCGGCGTGGTGGAACAGACCGGCCTGTCCGACGACCGCCTGCGGATGCGCTTCCGGCGCCAGATCGGCATCGGCCTGAAGCGCTACGCGCGACTGCAGCGCTTTCGCGCGGTGGTGGTACAGGTGCACCGGGCCGGCGCCGTGGACTGGTGCCGGGTGGCTGCCGACGGCGGCTTTACCGACCAGGCGCACCTGGTGCGCGAGTTCCGTGCCTTTGCCGGGCTCACCCCCGGCGCGTTCCTGGCGCAGCGCGGCCCGCACCTGAATCACCTGGTGATCGGGTAGCCGCGCGGAAAATCGCCAAGACGGCATCGCGCGCGCGGCGCCAGGCTTGTCCCACCCGCTATCGAGGAGACCCGCCATGCCATCGATCCAGGGCAGCACCATCATTCCCTGCCTGCGCTACCGCGACGCGCCCGCCGCCATCGACTGGCTGTGCCGCGCGTTCGGCTTCCAGCGCCACGCCGTCTACCCGGACGACGACGGCGGCATCGCGCACGCCCAGCTCAGCTACGGCCCGGGCATGATCATGCTCGGCAGCGTGCGCGACGATGGTTTCGGGGAGCACCTGCTGCACCCGGACCAGACCCAGGGGCGCGAAACCCAATGCGCCTGCGTGATCGTGGAGGACTGCCGCGCCCACTACGCCCAGGCCAAAGCCGCCGGCGCGCGGATCGTGGACGACTACGAAGAGAAGGACTACGGCGGTGCCGGCTATAGCTGCCGCGACGTCGAAGGCCACCTGTGGTGGTTCGGCAGCTACGACCCGTGGAAGGACCAGGGCCCCGGCCAGTAGGGCAGGCTCCGGCGCACGTCCTCGCCTGCCCTTCCGCCTGGGCAGGGTCCCCTCAGCGCACCACCAGCGCCGGCACCAGGCAGCGGCGGATCAGCGCGGTGGTGGTGCTGCCCAGCAGCAGCTCGCGGATGCGCGAGTGGCCGTAGGCGCCGAGCACCAGCAGGTCGATGCCGTGCCGCTCCACGTAACCGCCGATCACCTCCTCGGCGTTGCCGGGGATGATCTCGGTGCGGTGGGTGATCTCCAGCGCATCCAGCAGCGCGTGCGCCCAGTCCATGTGCACGGTGGCGGCACGGTCTTCGCTGGCGGCCATCACCACGTGGCACTCCAGCCCTGCGAAAAGCGGGCTGCGCGCGACCAGGTCCACCGCCTTGCGCGAACTGGCACTGCCGTCGAACGCCAGCAGCACCCTGGCGATCGGGCGGAACGCGCGCGACGCCACCAGCACCGGCCGCGTCGCGGTACGCAGTACGCGCTCCAGCGTGCCCCCCAGGTGCAGCCGGGCGAAATCCGCCGCTTCGCCGCGCTTGCCCAGCACCAGCAGATCATGGGTGAGCTGCTCGTCCTCCAGCAGATCGACCAGGTTGCCGTGGCGCAGGCAATCACGCACCCCGGACACGCCGCGCTGCTGCAGGTCGGCCCTGGCAGCGTCCAGCAACTGGTGCCCGCGCGCCATGGCCAGGCGCCCGCGTTGTTCGTCCAGTCCCGCCAGCTCGGACAGCAGCGCCTGGTCGGTGTCCACACCGAGGTTGCCGCTGAGGTCGGCCGTCGTCGGACGCTCCGGATGGCGATCGATCGCATGCAGCAGCTCGATGCCGGCACCCAGCCGGGAGGCGGCCCAGGCCGCGTGGTCGACCACGCTGCGCGTGTAGCTCGAGTCGTCGATACAGACCAGCAGATGGTTCATGTGCAGCTCCTAGTGGCCCGCCAGGGCCTCGACGGCATCGGGTTTGTCGTGGACAGCGAGACGGTCGACCAGCGTGGCGCTGGCCTCGTTCATGCCATGGACGTCGACCGTGGCGCCCTCGCGGCGGAACTTCAGCACCACCTTGTCCAGCGCGCCCACGGCGGTGAGATCCCAGAAATGCGCGCGGCTGACGTCGATGCGCACCACATCCAGCGCCTCGCGGAAATCGAATGAGGCGACGAACGCCTCGGCCGAGGCGAAGAACACCTGCCCGGTGACGCGGTACTCGCGCATGCGGCCATCGGCGTTGAGCGCCGAGCCGACATGCATCACCTGTCCCACCTTGCGCGCGAAGAACAGCGCGCTGAGCAGCACGCCGACCAGCACGCCGATGGCCAGGTTGTGGGTGGCCACCACCACGATCACGGTGGCGATCATCACCACGCTGGACGATTTCGGGTGCTCGCGCAGGTTGCGGAACGAACTCCATTTGAAGGTACCGATGGAGACCATGATCATCACCGCGACCAGCGCCGCCATCGGGATGCGACTGACCCACTCGCGCGCGAACACCACCATCGCCAGCAGCAGCACGCCGGCGCAGAAGGTGGACAGCCGCCCGCGACCGCCGGATTTCACGTTGATCACGGTCTGGCCGATCATGCCGCAGCCGGCCATGCCGCCGAACAGGCCGGCGACGATGTTGCCCAGACCCTGCCCCACGCACTCGCGGTTGCGGTCACCGGTGGTATCGGTGAACTCGTCGACGATCGCCGCCGTCATCAGCGACTCGAGCAGGCCGACCACCGTCATCGGAATCGCATACGGCAGCACGATCGCCAGCGTGTGCAGGTTCAGCGGAACGTCCGGCCACAGGAACTGCGGCAGGCTTGCAGGCAGCGCGCCCATGTCGCCGACCGTACGCACGTGGGTGCCGGTCAGCAGGGTGAACGCGGTGATCAGCACGATTGCCACCAGCGGCGATGGCACCGCCCGGGTGATGCGCGGGAAGCCGTAGATGATCGCCAGCCCAACCGCGACCAGCGCGTAGACCATCCACGGCACGCCGATCAGCTGCGGCAGCTGCGCCATGAAGATCAGGATCGCCAGCGCGTTGACGAAGCCGGTCACCACCGAGCGCGAGACGAAACGCATCAGCGTGCCGAGCTTGAACAGGCCCACCACCACCTGCAGCACGCCGGTGACGATGGTGGTAAGGAACAGGTATTGCAGCCCGTGGTCCTTGACCAGGGTGACCATCAGCAGCGCCATCGCACCGGTCGCCGCGGAGATCATCGCCGGCCGGCCGCCGGTGATCGCCACGGTCATGGCGATGCATGAGGCCGCGTAGAGACCCACCTTCGGATCGACGCCGGCGATGATGGAAAAAGCGATGGCCTCGGGGATCAGGGCCAGCGCGACGACGGTGCCGGCCAGCACGTCGTTGCGCACGTTGGAGAGCCAGTCCTGACGGAATGTCCGGAGAGTCATGGGGAAAAGGGATCCGGGGTCAGAAGCGCCCCGCCCGCGGCATGCATCTGCGGGGAAGGGAGCACAGGAATTTCCGGCCGCCGGTGGGCGACCGATCGTTTGCTGGGGTCTGGGGTTGCCGCGCTACGGTGGCGTAGGCGCGAGCCCGCCAACGACGGCGAGCGGAGAAGGAACAGGCAAAGACATCCAGAAAGGATACATCAAGCCCGCGGATCGCTGCCGCGTATGGCCGATGGAGCGCTCCGGCGGCCGCTCTCGTGCGATGCACGGGCCGGGCGCAGCGGGCCGGCCTCCGCCAGAAGCCACGGCCGGGGGCGCCCGCGGGGCCGCTCGCTACGGATGGGCGGCGATGCGGGCGGCAATTGCGCCGCGCATCGCCGCATCATGACGAGGCGGCAGCCGGAGTCACGATCACTGTGCCGGCGGCTTCAGCGTCGAATGCGGGCGCGCGATGGCGTACATCTGCCAGGTGATCTGCTTCATCAGGCCCTGGCGGTCGTCGCCGATGCGGTACAGGTCGAAGTGGGTGCGGTCCGGGATGAAGTGGAACGAGGACTTCGCGCCCAGCCCGTCGAGCACCGCCTTGAGCTTGTGGGCCGCACCGTCGAGGTAGAACGTGTCGGCGGTGCCCACGTAGAGGTGGATCTTGCCGTCGAGATCCTTCTTCAGCTGCGGCCAGTGCGTCTTCAGGCGATAGGCGATGTCGTAGTGATCGTGCCAGTACGCGACCACCGCCGGATCGACGTCGCCGGTGTCGCGGTCGAACATCGGCTCGGGACGGCCGTCCTTGCCGCGCGGCGAGAACACCCAGTCGAACGAGGCCATCTGGCCGCCGTAGGGCCCGACCACCCGCTCCATCTGCGCGAACTGCTGGAAGGTGGCGATCACCTTGCCATGGTCGCGCACCAGCGGGTACGGCGTGCCGTCCGCACGGCGGTAGACGTTGGCGTGCGGTGCATACAGGTCGATGCCGGTGAAGTCGTGGAAATCGCTCGGATCGGGCGAGGTCGACCAGGTGCCGCCGAACACCTTCGGATAACGCGTCTGCAGCCACAGCGTGGCCCAGCCGCCGGAAGAATGTCCGTTGAGGAAGCGCCCGCTGGCCTTGCCGTCCATGCGGTACTGCTTCTCCAGCGACGGAATCAGCTCGGTGGTGAGCGCCTGCCCCCACGGACCGTTGTTCACCGAGTCGGCGAATTCGTGCGTACCAGTGGGCGAGGACTCGTCCAGCAGCACCCAGATCATCGGCGGCATGGCCTTCTCGGCCATCTGTCCGTACATCGTCAGGCCGGTCATCGCCTCGCTGCGATAGCCGCCGGTGTAGCCGTGCGTGTGATAGACCACCGGGTAGGTGGTCTTGCCCGAAACGTCGTAGCCCGGCGGCAGCAGCACCCAGCCCTTCATGTGGATCGGCCGGCCCCAGAACGCGCTGAGCACCGGACTGACGAAGTCGATCGGCTTGAGGTGGGCCTTCGCCTCGGCCAGATGCTGCCTGGTGGTCGGACTGAGCGCGTGCTCGGGGATGTCCCACAGGTCATGCCCTGGCACCACCTTGTCCAGCACCAGTCGCGGCATGACGGCGGGCAGGTGGACTTCCACCACCGGGCTGATCAGGTCGCCGGCATCGCGGCCGGAGTAGTTGTAGTCGTGGTTCGTATCCAGCACCGCCTGCAGCAGGTAGTCGCCCGGCGGAAGCTGCGAGAACGCCTTGGGGAAGGCCACGGCATCGCCATCGAGCGTGACGCCCTGCCCTGGCACCAGGTGGGTCACCTCGCGCGCGGCGATGGCGGTCTGGGTGGGATCGAGCATGTTGCTGTCCACCTCCTCCACCTTGCCGTCCTTGGCCTGGACGCGGGCCGTGGCCGCGTCGACCGCGAACAGCAGCAGGCGCCCGGACACCGGCTTGCCTGAAGCCGTACCCAGGTCGACGCGGAACAGCGCCGGGGCCGCCGGTGCGCTGTCACGCGCCGGGACCGAGGAAGCGATCGCCAGCCCACACAGGCCGGCGAGCAGGAACGATGCATAACGGCGCATGCGGATCTCCCCTCATCGATGGAGGGCGCCGCCGGGTTCGGCGGCGCCGGTCGGTCAGTCTTCGGACGCCTTGTCCGCCTTTGCCGGCTTCAGGCGCAGGTCCTGGAAGTCGAAGCTGAAGTCGGTCAGCGGCGAGATCGGCTGCATGCGCAGTTCGGTGATCCTGCCGTCGGCATCGAGCGTGTAGGTGGCGAAGGCGTCGGCGTTGAGCGTGCGGTCGTCCCACTTCACCACGAAGGTGCTGTGCTGCCACGGGGTCATGGTGCCGATCAGCTGCTTGGTATGGGCGAAGCGCATGCGCAGCTTGCCGCCCTCGTTGCTGACGATCACGTCGCCGTACCAGGGATCCTGGAACGTACCGGCGTACCTGGCCTGCGGCAGGTCCAGCTTGGGGTGCTTCTCGCGCGCGGCGAGGTGCTTGGCCCAGCTGTCGTCCGCATGCGCTTCGCCCTTCTTCACCAGCTTGTCGTAGACGGCGACCCAGTCGGTCTTCTGGCCCGGATGCAGATAGGCGTCGAGCACGCGGTAGGTCACCGCGTTGAAGGCGGCGCCTGATTGCGCGTTGGTCAGCACCACCACGCCCAGGTGCTGGTCCGGCACCAGGGTCAGGCGCGAGACGAAGCCCGGCCAGCCGCCGGTGTGCCAGGCCAGCCGGTGGCCGCGGTAGTCGGACAGGAACCAGCTTTCGCCGTAGCCATAGAAGTTCGGCACCACCGGCTTGAACTCCGGCAGCGGCGGCTTGCCCACCTTGATCGGGGTGAGCATGGTCCACATCTGGCGCTGGCTGTCTTCGGAGAAGATCCGCTGCGGCTTGCCGTCGGCACCGGTCTGCGGCAGCGCGCCGCCGGCGAGCTGCACGTTCATCCACTTGGCCAGGTCGTGCACGCTGGCGTAGATGCCGCCGGCGCCCGGGTCGTTGAGCCAGGCCATCGGCGGCACCGGCTTCAGATCCTTGAAGTTCTCCGGCGCGTAGCCGGTGGCCACGTCCATGCCCGGCTTGATGTAGGTCTCGTCGATCAGCGACTCGTCCATGCCGACCGGCTGGAAGATGTGCTGGCGGATGTAGTCGGCGTACTTCTGCCCCGAGGCCTGCTCGATCACCAGCGTCGCCACCGCGAACAGGATGTTGTCGTAGGCGTAGCCGCTGCGGAAACCGTTCTTGATCGGCACGTTCTTCAGGCGCTCGACCACGTCGCGGGTGGTGTACGAGGTCGGCGGCCAGTACAGCAGGTCGCCGGCGCCCAGCGAGAGGCCGCTGCGGTGCGCGAGCAGGTCGCGGATGCGCATCTCGTGGGTCACGTACGGGTCGGACATGCGGAACCACGGCAGGTGGTCGATGACCCGGTCGTCCATCTTCAGCTTGCCGGCCTCGTCCAGCTGCTGCAGCGCCGCGGCGGTGAACGCCTTGGTGTTCGAGGCGATGGCGAACAGCGTGTGCGCGTCCACCGGCTGCTTCGGGTCCAGCGACTTGTCGCCGAAGCCCTGCTCCATCACCACCTTGCCGTCCTTGACGATCGCCACGGCGATGCCGGGCACGTCGAAGGTCTTGCGGGCGCTGTCGACGTAGGCGGCGAAGTCGGACAGGTCCGGCGGCAGTGCCGGGCGGGCGGTGTCGTCGACGCGGGCCGGCGGCGGCGTGGCCGCCTGCGGTGCGCCCTGGGCCATCGCGCCGGAAGCGGCAACGAACAGCGCCGCGGCGATCGCCGCGCGCAGGGAGGGACGGAAGGACATGCGGGATTCCCCATCGTTTGCGGAACGGATCGCCCCACTATCGCGGCAAAGCCATCGTGCCGCCTAGTCCGAAGGTCATGGGTGCTGGCCTGTGCCAAGATGCCGGCCCCGCCCGACGCCACGCCCGCCATGACTGCCACCGACGATCTCTTCGGCGCTCCCGCGACAGCGGCCGTTACCGGCCCGGCGATCCGCTGCGGCATCGGCGGCTGGGTGTTTTCCGCCTGGCGCAACAACTTCTATCCGGCCGGGCTGGTGCAGCGGCGCGAGCTGGAATACGCCAGCCGCCAGCTGCGCAGCATCGAGATCAACAGCACCTACTACCGCGCGCCGGAGCCGGCCACCTACGCCAACTGGGCCAGGCAGGTGCCGGATGGCTTCGTGTTTTCGCTCAAGGCGCCCAAGCTGATCGTGCTGCAGCGCCGGCTGGCCGGCGCGGCGCGGATGATCCAGCCCTTCGTCGACGACCTGGATGCGCTGGGCGACCGGCTCGGACCGATCGTGTGGCAGTTCACCCCGGCCCGTGAATTCGACGCGGACGACCTGGCGGCCTTCCTCGAGCGCCTGCCGCGCACGCTCAATGGCCGGCCGCTGCGGCACGCGCTGGAGGTGCGTCACGCCAGCTTCCTCAGCCCGGCCTATGTCGAGCTGGCCCGGGCGCACGGCGTGGCGACGGTATTCACCGACTCCCCGGACTATCCCTCGCTGGCCGACCTCACCGGAGATTTCGCCTATGCCCGGCTGATGCGCAGCCGTGCCGGCGAAGCGGAGGGCTACCCGCCCGGCGAACTCGATGCATGGGCGGGACACGCCGCGCAGTGGCGCGATGGCGGCGACCCGCCGTCGCTGCCGCACGTCGGCCCGGCCGCCGGCAACGGTCGTGCGCGCGATGTATTCGTCTACTTCATCAGTGCCGACAAGGCCCGCAACCCGGCCGCAGCCATGGCCCTGCAGCGACGGGTGAACAACCTACCGAGAGATCACAGCTAGTCGGCCACCATCACCCGATCGCGTCCGCCGCGTTTGGCGGCATACAGCGCCGCATCGGCGCGGGCATACAGCTCGGCGGTGGATTCGCCGACGCGCCAGGCCGCCACGCCGATGCTCACCGTCAACGGCTGGCTCAGCCGCGCCTCGCGCACCGCGCGGCACAGCGCCTCGGCCTCGCGCGTCGCGCGGGCGCGATCCATGCCCGACAGCAGCAGGACGAATTCTTCGCCGCCGTGCCTGGCGGGAATCGTGGCCGGTGCCACCAGCCGCCGCAGCAACTGGCCGAATTCGGCCAGCACCTGGTCGCCGACCGGATGGCCATGCACGTCGTTGATCGCCTTGAAATGGTCGATATCGATCAGCGCCAGCGACACCGGCTGCTGTTCCATCGCCGCATGGCTGAGCGCCTTTTCCAGCGCCACGGTGAAGGCGCGACGGCTGCTCAGGCCGGTGAGCGGATCCACCCCGAGCTGGGTCGACAGCTCCTCGTTGTGCAGCTCGAGCAGGCGCTGGTAATCCTGCATCTGCTGCTCGTACCACTCGCGCTCCTCCAGGTGCTGGCGCAGCTGGCGGTTCACCCGGCGCAGCTCCATCAGGGTTACCACCTGGCGAGACAGCCGGGTCAGCGACTCGCGCTGGAACGGGCTGAGCTCCCGCGGCTGACGATCCATCACGCACAGCGTGCCGGCAACGTGCCCGGAGGGGCTGACCAGCGGCGCACCCGCGTAGAAGCGGATATGCGGGGTACCCAGTACGCGGGGGTTGTCGCGGAAACGCGGATCGTCCAGTGCGTCCTCCACCACCATCAGGCGCGAGGCGTCCAGAATGGCGTGGCCGCAGAACGAGACGTCCCGCGGCCCCTCCCTCGCATCCACGCCGAGCGCGGCCTTGTACCACTCGCGCTCGGCATCGACCAGGCTGACCGAACCCATCGGCGTACCACAGATGCCCGCGGCGACCGCCAGCAGGTCGTCGTAGGCCTGCTCGGGCAGGGTGTCGAGGATTTGGTAGCGGTGCAGTTCGTCGAGGCGGGCCGCCTCGGTGGCGGGACGTGCGGGTTTCTGCATGAGGGGTGCGACGCGAGACGGTGACGTGGGGCCGCGCGTCCGCTGCGGTCGGCTACTGGTACTGCATTCTGCGAACCATACCCCCATCGGCGACGAAGTTCTCGCCCGTGATGAAACCGGACTGCGGCGAGAGCAGGAAAGCCGCCAGTGCACCGATGTCCTCCGGCGTGCCGACCCGACCGGCGGGGTGCTGGGCATGGTCGGCCCGGCTCAGCTTCGGCGTGCGGCGCGTGGTCGGCTTGCGCCAGGCGTCGGTGGCGATCCAGCCCGGGCTGATCGCATTGACCCGCACCGCCGGGCCGGCGCTGATCGCCAGCGCATGGGTGAAGGCCAGCAGGCCACCCTTGCTGGCCGCGTAGGCCTCGGTATCCGGTTCGGACTGCAGGGCG
Source organism: Dyella ginsengisoli LA-4 (assembly GCF_000334915.1). Classification (GTDB taxonomy): domain Bacteria; phylum Pseudomonadota; class Gammaproteobacteria; order Xanthomonadales; family Rhodanobacteraceae; genus Dyella_A; species Dyella_A ginsengisoli_A. The sequence goes on from NZ_AMSF01000037.1 coordinate 118,033, forward strand.
CGGCTGGAGGCGACGTTGACGATCGCACCGCCGCCTGGCGCCTGCCGCAGGGCTGGCAGCGCGTGCTTGGCGCACAGGAAGGCACCGTCCAGGTTCACGCCCAGGCGGCGGCGCCACTCGCGCAGGTCGAGCCGCTCCAGCGGTCCGGTATGCGGATCGGCGATGCCGGCGTTGTTGACCAGACCGTCGATCCGCCCGAAGCGTCGCAGCGCCCCCGCGACGAAGCGCTGCACGCTGGCCTCGCGACTTGCGTCCAGGCGCAGGAACGCCGCGGCATCGCCCGCCTGCCACTCCTCCAGGCAGGCCCGGCCGGCCTCGCCGTCGACATCGCCGATCAGCACGCGTCCGCCCGCCGCCAGGACGGCCTGGGCGATGCCGCGGCCGATGCCCTGGGCGCCTCCGGTCACCAGCACCAGGCGCCCGCACAGCGGCGCGGGATCAGCCGCCGCCGGGCGGAGAAAGGAGGGTACGGCGCGGGGACGGGGCGGCATGGCGAAGACTCCTGAAGCGGGGCACCGACCATGCATCGTCCCGCGGCGCGGCTCAACGGGCGGTCAACGCCATCCGGCCACGGGCGCTACACTGCGCGCCCGTCCCGGACCCCGCCCGCCATGCGCAAACTGCTCGGCCTCGTGATCGTGCTGGTCGTCGCCCTGCTGATCTGGCGACAGCAGCCGCATGCCCCGCTGCCGGATCCGGCACCGCCCGCGCATCGTTCGTCGATGGCCGGGCCACGCGCCAGCGAGAACGGCCAGCTGCCGCCGGAAGCGCGCCGGACGCTGGCCCTGATCGCCCGGGGCGGACCGTTCCCGCACGCGCAGGACGGCACGGTGTTCGGCAACTACGAAGGCCTGCTGCCAGCGCAGCCGCGCGGCTACTACCACGAATACACCGTGGAGACTCCCGGCGCGCGCACCCGCGGTGCGCGGCGCATCATCACCGGCGGCAATCCACCAGCGGTTTACTACTACACCGACGACCACTACCGCAGTTTCCGCCGCATCGAGGGAGCGCGATGAGCCACGCCGGAGGCCACCTCGACCTCAGCCGGCCGCTGCTTTCCGGCATCTACGACGTGGACGCGCGCGACTACCCCGCGCTCGCGGCGCAGGCGCGCCGGCACGAACTGGCACTGCGCCGGATCGACCTCGCCGACTGCACCGGCAAGGCCGCGCTGCTGGCGCGCATCGCCGATACGCTGCAGTTGCCGGAGGACTTCGGCTTCAACTGGGATGCGCTGGCCGACTGCCTGCGTGACCCGGGCTGGCAGCCGGCCTGGGGCCACGTGCTGCTGTTCGAACACGTCGACCCGCTGCGCCGGGGTGCACCGCACGACTTCGCGATCCTGCGCGGCGTGCTCGACGACGCGGCCACGTTCGCGCTGGAGCACGACCGGCCCTTCTTTGCCTTCTTCCCCCTGCCCGCCACCGACGACTGAACTGCCATGGAACACATCGACTTCGCCCTGGAACCGCCGCACGACTACGTGGAGCTGAACCAGCTGCTCAAGCTGGCTGGTCTGTGCGACAGCGGCGGTGCGGGCAAGGCCATCGTTGCCGCCGGGGTGGTCGCCGTGGACGGCACGCTGGAGCTTCGCAAGACCTGCAAGATCCACGCAGGACAGCGCGTGGTGGTGGACGACGAGGTGACGATCCTCGTCCACGCGGCGGACTGAGCCGCCGCGCTCAGCGTGGCAACATCGCCAGCCGGCGGTCCAGCCCGGCATGCGCCGGCAGCACCAGCATGAAGTGGCGCTCCAGCACCCGACGGATGTCGGTGGTGGTCGGCAGCGGGTAGCGCTCGCTCGGCCCGCCGCGATGATGGATGGTGAACTCGTGGTTGCGCAGGGTCAGTCGCTGGTCGGCGATGGTGCGCGCCACGATCAGCTGGTGGGTGAACGGCGAATCGTGATGGGTCGACACGTAGTGGTTGGCCACGGCCAGGTCGATCTCCTCGCACGGCTGCTGGCGGAACCGGTACAGGCTGCGCCACTGGCCCGACACCTGCGCCTGCAGCAGCCATTCGTCGTCGCGCTCGAGCAGGCGGCAGGGCTCGTGGGGGGTGAGCTGCTCCAGGCCGCTGGTCAGTCGAAGGGCGCTGGACAGGCTGAGCCCGCCGAAGCCGGCATCGACCAGCCACGGCTCGTCGTCGATGACCACGCGCAGCACCATGTGGCTTTGCGCAGCGGGGGCGCCCTCGGGGCGATTCCACAGCACCCGGGCCAGCAGGCAGTCCACCGGCAGGTCCAGCGAGCGCAGCACTTCGGCGAGCAATCGGTTGTGCTCGAAGCAGTAACCACCGCGGCCGCGATGGACCAGCTTGTCCTCGATGCCCAGCGGATCGAGGTCGATCGGCTTGCCCATCAACGCATCGAGGTTCTCGAAGGCGATCGCTGCCACGTGCGCCCGCACGATGCCCTGCACGGTCGCCAGATCCGCGCGCATCGGGTCGAGAAAACCGATGCGGCGTGCATAGGCGCCGAGGTCGATGACCGGATGCATGCACGCGCCCATGGCCTCAGGCGCTCCCCGCGGGCAGTTGCCGCGGCGTAACCGCCGGGCGACCGGCGGCGAAGTGACGGGCGGACGCCTGGCGACGCATCCTTTTCCGCGACCGCTGCGTAGAGGATGCTGTCGCGGATCGGCGGCCTTCCCCCCTGCCACTCCAGGAAGCCTCCCCATGCCCCGGAATTCCCGTCTCGCGCTGCTCGCCCGCATCGGTGCCGCCGCGCTGTTCCTGACCGTCGGTGCCTGCAGCGCCGCGCCAGCCAGCCAGGCCGTGGTGCCACCGCCGAAACTCGACCCGGCGCCAGCGGCGGCCGGCGACCAGGTGGCCGTGCTGGCCGGCGGCTGCTTCTGGGGCCTGCAGGCAGTGTTCGAGCACGTGAAAGGCGTCCGCCACGTGTGGGCCGGCTACGCCGGTGGCGCGGCGGACACCGCGCACTATTTCCGCGTGGCCGAAGGCGACACCGGACACGCCGAATCGGTGAAGATCGTCTACGACCCGGCCCAGGTCAGCTACGGCACCCTGCTGCAGGTGTTCTTCTCGGTGGCGCACGACCCGACCGAACTCAACCGGCAGGGGCCGGACCACGGCACCCAGTATCGTTCGGAGATCTTCACCACCACGCCGCAGCAGCGCGAGGTGGCTCAGGCCTATATCCGCCAGCTGGGCGCGGCGCACGCGTTCGACGCACCGATCGTCACCCGGGTGGAGCCTCTGCCGGCGTTCTACATGGCCGAGGGCTACCACCAAGACTACTACCGCACGCATGCCAACGACCCGTACATCGTCTACAACGACGCGCCGAAAGTCGCCGCGCTGAGCCGGCTGATGCCGCAGTTGTACCGGACCGAGACCGGCAACGCCGACGGTGGACGCTGACCGGCCCCCACCCTGGCACTGGGCGACGCGCTGGCGGTCCATGATCATCCGGCCCGCGGCGGCGGCACCAGGCGCAGGCGGGTCGGCGGCTGGTTGCCGCCTGACTTGAGCATGCGCATGAGATCCGGCACCTCCAGCGGGCGGGCATAGAGGTAGCCCTGCCCTTCCTCGCAGCCGGCGCGCAGCAGGAACTCGTGCTGCTCCTCGTCCTCGATGCCTTCGGCGATGGCGTAGAGCCTGAGGCTGCGCGCCATCGCCAGGATCGCCTCGACGATGGCCACGTCGTCCGCGTTGCGCGGGATGCCGGTGATGAAGGTGCGGTCGATCTTCAGGCAGACCACCGCCGGCAGCTTGAGGTAGGCCAGCGAGGAGTAACCGGTGCCGAAGTCGTCGATCGCCACGCCCACGCCCATGGTGTGCAGCGCGTACATGGTGCGGTGGGTGCCTTCGCCCAGGCGCAGGATCGCGCTCTCGGTGATCTCCAGCAGCAGGCGCTTCGGATCGACCTGGTAGTCGCGCAGCGCCCTCTGCAGCCCCTCGATGAAGGCCGGGTGGCCGAACCAGCTGGCCGAGACGTTCACCGCGATGCGGATCGGCGCGACCCGCTCGTGCTCCCACTGCTTGATCCAGGCGCAGGCCGCGCGCAGTACCCACTCGTCGATGCGGCGGATCAGGCCCAGGCTCTCGGCCATCGGGATGAAGTTGTCCGGCATCACCAGTCCGCGCTTCGGATGCTGCCAGCGCAGCAGCGCCTCGGCGGCCACCACGCGCCCGGTTCGCAGGTCCAGGCTGGGCTGGAACACCAGCCGGAACTCGTCGTTGGCCAGTGCCTGGCGCAACTCGGACGCCAGCTGCAGGCGCTTGCGCGCATCGGCCTGCATGATCGGCGAGTAGAAGCGGAACGCGTTGCGCTCCTCGCTCTTGGCCGCATACATCGCCGCGTCGGCGTTGGTGATCAGCGCCGACGGGGTCTCGCCGTCCAGCGGGTAGCTGGCGATACCGATGCTGGCGCTGAGCACGATGTCGTATTCGTCCACCGGGATCGGCGCGGCCAGCGCGGCCAGCAAGCGGCTGGCGACGTGCGCAGCCTCGTCGCGGGTGTCCAGCCCGGTGACCAGGGCGGTGAATTCGTCGCCGCCGATGCGCCCGGCCAGGTCGTTCGGCCCCAGCTCGGCCAGGATGCGCTCGGCCACCCGCGCCAGCAGCCGGTCGCCGATGGCGTGGCTGTAGCTGTCGTTGACGATCTTGAAGGCATCCAGGTCGATGAACAGCACCGCCACGCAGCTGCGGCTGCGCGAGGCGAGCTCCAGCGCGTCGCCGCAGCGGCGCTCGAACTCGGTGCGATTGGCCAGCCCGGTCAGCAGGTCGTGGGTGGCCAGGTGCTCCAGCCGGCGCTGGTCCGCCTTGGTGGTGGTGATGTTGGTGAATACCGCCACGTAGTGCAGTACCTGGCCGGCATCGTCGCGGATCGCTCTGATGCTGAGCAGTTCGGGATAGGTGCTGCCGTCGCGACGACGGCTCTTCACCTCGCCGCGCCAGTTGCCGCCCAGCTCGATCGAGCGCCAGACGCTGTCCGGCAGCGGACGGTCGTCGGCCAGGCATCGGGTTTCGTCGAAGCGCACGCCCTGCAGCGCCTGCGCGGTGAAGCCGGTGATTTCGACGTGGGCGGCATTGACCGTGACCACGCGGCGGTCGGCGTCGGCGATGATCACGCCCTCGGCGATGCTGCCCAGCGCCTTGGCGGCGATGCGCCGCTCGTGCTCCATCGCCACGCGGTCGGACACGTCGCGGACGATCGCCTGGCTGACCTCGGTATCGCCCCAGCGCGCGAGGCTGCTGCGTGTTTCCACCGGCCTTACCGCTCCCCCGCGGCCGAGCAGCGAGGTCAGCGCGATATCGCCCTCGCGGCTGCCGACCGGAGGCAGTCCGTTTTCGAGGTCGAGGGGGTCGTGGGCGAACAGCGACGTGAAGTCCCGCCCGACCAGCTCGCGCTCGTTGCATCCGGTCCAGGCCGACGCGGTGCGGTTGGCGTCCAGCACCCGGCCGGAACGCCGGTCGACCATGACGATGGCATCGCCGGCGCTGTCGAACAGCAGGCGATAGCGCTCCTCGCTGCCGCGGATGCTCTCGACGATCCGTCGGGCCATCCACAGCCACAGGCCGGCGGCGAGGCAGAACGCACCGATCACGCACCAGAAGAGCATCTGACCGGCCCAGATGGCGCCCTTGACCATCTCCACCGAAAACAGGTTGGTGCGCGGCTCCATGAAGGCGTTGAGGGTGTTGATGCGCTGGCGGATGCGGGTGATCTCGTCAGCCGCCGGCGTCCCCTTCGCATAGAGCTGCTGGATCTGGACGGCCATGCGGCCCAGCTCGTCGATCGATGCGTCGGTGGAGCGCCAGGCGTCCAGCGATGCCCGGAGGTGCGGCGCTCCGGTGAAGTGGCGCAGCATGAAGATCATGCCGGGCTTGGAGGCCGGCATGATGTTGCCCTTGCGGAACACCTCGTCGATGTCCTGCTTGCGGTAGTGGCCGGATGCGATCGCATCGCGGCCCCAGCGGTCGCTCTCCAGCAGGTCGTAATGGCGCTGGAAATGGGCAAGGTCGTCCGGGGACCCGCTCAGCGCGTAGTTGTCCAGGTCGATCACGGCCTGCTTCTGCGCCTTGGACCAGATGCTCTCGCTGTTCAGGAAACCAGCGAGAGTCACCTGGATCTGCAGGACGCCCCAGGTCATCGCCATGATCAGCACGATGGCCAGGGCCAGCGCGTAGGCGAGCGGCATCAGTCGCCGTGTCAGCGACCGCTGTACGCTCAGACTGTTACCCGCAAACCGCATCGCCCGCCTTTACGCCGGAGGGCACCGGACTGGGCGCCCTTCCCCTGTTTTCTCCTTCCGCGACAATCCTTTAGGCCGCGGCCTCGCTAAGCAACAACCGGTCCGGGCAATTCTGGATGCACCGGTCCCCCAGCAGGATCATGCTGGTGTAGCTGCGCTTGATGCACTCGGCGAGATGCGCCACGTCGTCGGCCGAAGGGTCCATGCCCATCAGCGTGCAGACGATCTCCAGCGCTTCCCACGGGTGAGTGTCGTCATAAGCGGCATGAAGGTGCAACCACTTTAGCGCGGAAGTTCTTATCGAAGGATCAAAGCTTTCCCGATACTTCGTGCTGTCGTAGATCATCTGCGACCACTCCCCGGTCACCCCCTCGATGGCGTAATTGGTGGCCACGATACCGGCCGCCAGGCTGCCGCGGGCGCAGATGTCCTCGCACCAGCGGGACAGTCCGTCGGTACCGTGCGGGGGCGCCTCGCCGAGCAGCCGCTCGCGTGGCACGCCGGCGCCTTCGGACCAGTGGATCCAGTACTCGGCATGGTTCTGCTCCACCCGGATGTTGCGCACCAGCCAGCGCCGGGCCAGGTTGTCGCCGGGACTGCGTCCGTAGCGGGTCTTGAGCAGGCTCAGCGCCATGAAGCTGGGAAAGCGCTCGATGAAGGGCCACAGGCCCAGCATGAAGTTCGCCGTGGACTCCTCGTCCAGGCGCAGGTCCATCATCAGCTTCCAGATCTCGTGGTCGAGAACGCGGGCCTTGGTGCTCTCGCAGTCGGCGATCATGTCCTGCGCCCATTGCGGGTAGCTGGACAATTCGGTGAGCGGGCCGGTGCGTTCGAAATGCTTGTTCATGCGGAACTCCTCTAGTGCCTTTGACGGACTGTGGCTGCCGGCTGGTCCGGCGTATCGGCCGGATGTCCGGTGATCGGGCAGCATCGATCCCGGAAAACGTCGCTCCGGTCCCTTGCAGGGCCGGGCCGGAGCGGAAAAGCCGTCTCAAGGGAGGAGGAGACCGCTGCGCCGCCGCATCGACCGGCGCGTATTCCTCCCGGGGAAGATCCTGTGGATAGGCCTCGGCGCATGATGCGATCCGGTTCGCATCCTGTGGTGCATGTGCCTTCCAGCCGTTCAGTTATGGTGCCCAGCCTCCCTGCCGCTGCCCGGGTGAAAGCGGATTGATACCGCATGGATGGAGTCACCGCGAGCACGCGCAAAGATGCGACGGGACGTGTGGGAAGCCGGCCCGGCGGAACCTCGGCGATCAGGGCGCGGTTCCCGGTCCCTTCGCCAGCAGGGCGCGGAACGGAGCCTGCTCGGCCTCGGCCACACCTTCGCGCTGCATGTCCGCCAGCGCCTGCCGCAGGCGGGGCCGGGCCTCCCCGATCCGCCCCATCCGCCACAGGATCTGCGCGCGCAGCGCGCTCAACACGGCGGCGCGGCCGGGATCGGAGGTGGTGCTCTGGTAGGCCGCCGGATCGACCTGGTCGATCAGCGCCAGCGCCTGCGCCTGCTGGCCCAGCGCGCTGAGCACGCCGGCCTCGGCCACCCGCGCGGCCTGCAGCACCGGACTGTGCTCGCCCGAGGTCTTCGCCAGGCCCTGCCCGGCGGCGCGGATGTCCGCCAGTGCCGCGGTCAGGTCGCCGGCATCCTGTTCCTGGGTGCCCAGATTCAGCCGCTCGACCAGGGTGTACTGGCTGTCCGGCCCCCAGCGGCGCAGGGTGCGCTGGTAGACATCGCGCTCGATCGCCAGCGCGCGGCGATTGTCGCCGCTGAGCGAGTAGAGGTAACCCAGCGTACTCAGCGTACTGATCGTGCCCTGCCCGTCCGGCCCCTGCACCGAGGCAAAGTCCGCCAGCGCCGCGCTGACCACCGGAAGCGCCTCGGCGTAGCGGCCCTGCGCGCGCAGCGCATCGCCCAGCCGCGAGCGGGCCATCCCGAGCACCGCCCGGCCGATCCGCCCGCGGGTGAACGGCGTCCCGCCCAGCACCTGGCGGGCAATCCGCTCGGCGTCGGCAGCCCGTCCCAGGCGCAGGTCGCAGCCGGCCAGGCTGAGCAGGATGTGCGCCGCCATCGGCACGTCGTCCGGATGCAGGATGCGCTGGATGGTCTGCGCCGCCCGGTAGTTTTCGTAGGCCGCCTTTACCTGCATGCGCTGGTACTCGACGTCGCCGCGCGAGAGGTGCGAGCGCAGCCCGATCTCCGACACCGACTGCCGCCGCACGCCGGCATCGCGGTCGGCCCGGTCCAGCCCGGCCGTCGCCTGGTCGAAGTGCGACAGGTGCGCCTGCATCACCGCCAGCTCGTAGCGCGCCAGCAGCACGCGGTCGTCACCGGTGCCGACCGCCCCCTGCATCAGCTCGACCGCTTTGCCCAGCTGCGTGCTGGCGCTGGCGAAGTCGCCGGTGGCCCGGTAGGCGCGCCCCAGGGTCTGGTGCAGGCTTGCCGCCAGCAGCGGCGCCTTGCTGTAGCGGGCGTCGAGCCGATGGGCGGCCGCATCGAGGATCTCGCGCAGGCTGGGGTTCTTCTCGTACCAGGCCGGGGAATCGCCACCGATGCCGGCACCGAGCAGATCCTCGTTGAGGAACCGGTTGGTGGCGTTGGCGATGGCCGCCTGGCGTTGCGCCTCGTCACGCGCCAGTCCGGCCCGGCGGTACTGCCACAGGCTCACGCCCAGACCGAGCATCAATACCACCACCGCCGCGACGATCCACGGCCGCCGCGCCCGGCTGCGCTCGAGCCGCCGCTCCGCGCGTACCGCACGGGCCTCGGCCTCGCGCAGCCGGGCTTGCTCCAGCCGGCGCAGGTCGCGCCGACGCAGGCGGTCGGCCAGCTCGGCCACGCTGGACAGGCGCTGGGCCGGGTCGCCGGCCGTGGCCAGGGCGATGTCCTCGCGCAGCAGCTCGTCGTCGACCGCAGACTCCCAGCCCGGCGCCAGCGGCCGGCGCAGGTCGCCGACCCACAGCTGGTAGAGGATCAGGCCGAGCGCGTAGACGTCGCTCTGCACCGTCGGCGCCTGCCCCCCCAGCAGTTCCGGCGCCAGGTACAGCGGCGTGCCGCTGGCGTCGTCGGCGAGCGCCTGGGTCACGGTCAGGCCCAGCGCGGTGATGCCGAGCTGGTCGAGGCGCTCGGGCTCCATCAGGCGGCCGCTGCCGAAGTCGCCCACGCGCAGGCGCCAGCCCGCGCCTTCGGGCATCACCAGCACGTTGGACGGCTTGAGATCCTTGTGCAGCACGCCGACGCGATGCGCCGCGGCCACCGCGTCGGCGATCTGCAGGAAGACCGCCAGCCGGGCCGGACCGTCCAGCGCCGGCAGGCCGGCCGGATCCTCGGCCCAGTGCGCCAGGCTGACACCGGCCCAGGCGCATTCGAGAAAGAACGGCGCGTCCTCGAAATTCCAGTCGATCACCCGCACGAAGTCGTCCCGGTCGCCGAGCCCCTCGTGCAGCACGCGATACAGCGTGGCCTCGCGCTTGAGCGCCGCCAACCGGTCGCCGGCGGTGGCGAACTTGTAGACGCGCGCTTCGCCGGTCTTGTCGTGGCGGGCCAGCCAGACTTCGCTGCCGTGGGCCGGGGCCAACTGTTCGCGCAGGCGGAAGTGGCCGCGGCCGGGCACCGGCTCCCCAACCCGGAGGGCTAGCTGGCTGCGCAGCCGACGGCCGGCGACCGTGCGCTGGACCGGGCCGACCAGCCGGTAACCGACCCGCGGCACGTTGACGACCCGCCCGGCCTCGCCCGGTCCCAGCGCCTTGCGCAGCTTGGCCACCGCATTGGCCAGCACGTTGTCCACCGTCGGCCGGCCGGCCCAGACGGTGTCGAACAGTTCCTCGCGGGTCACCACCTCGTCGGCGTGGCGCAGCAACAGCGCCAGCACCTGCAGCGGACGCTGCTCGAGGTCCACGGCCAGCCCCCCCACGCGCAGCTCGGCACGCGCCTCGTCGAACTGCGCACCGCCGAAGCCGTAGCAGTAAAGCGGTGGATCGTCGGTGGCCGCGCCCTGATCCATGCATGCCTCTCCTCTGCGGAACTATGCGCCACTGCGCACGCCGGTGCGAGTCGGGGCGCGGGACCACACGCTTGCCGGACACCGCCGTTAGCGATCCGTTAGAGCGCCGAGAGGACTTCCCGCCCCGCCCCGTGGCGCAATCCGGCCACGCCTCCCGCCGGAGGCTTCGGGGAACATCGATGGACCTGCCCTGCCGCCACCGTCTCGCTCGACTGTGCCTGGCCGTCGCATGGGCCGCAGCCGCCAGCGGCTGCACCCGCACCGTGTGGGTGGACGTGGACGCCACCGGCTGCAGCGAGGCCTCGGTGCAGGTGATGAACCACGACCCCGACACGGTGCAGCGGATGGCCGCGGTCTGTGCGCTCAACGGCGCACCGGCCAACGCGGACGTCATGCGCTGTCACCACCACACGCTCCAGGTCGGCTGTCGCGGCCCGGCGCCCAACCCGCCCAGGTGAAGCCATGAACACCTCCGATACGCCCTCTGCCCCCACCTCGCTGCTCGGCGCACTTGACGCCCTGCGCGGCCCCGGCAACCTGCTGCTGATGGCCGTCGGTGGGGCGGCCGCCGGCCTGCTCATGGCCATGGCCGTCGGCAGCGCCGTGCACGGCGGCCGGCTGACCGTGCTGATCGCCCTGCTGCTGGCCTGGCTGGTCGGCACCACCGCCTACTGCGCGGTTTCGCTGCGACAGTGGCGACGCCGCCACGGTGGCAACGCGCCGGGACTGCTGGCCGCGGTGACCGGAGGTTTCCCCCTGGCCGTGAAGGTACTGCTGGCCCTGATTCTGCTGTTCGTCGCGGTGCTGGTGGTGGTGCTCGCTGCCTGCCTGCTGTTCCTGCTGACCCAGATCCCGGGGATCGGGCCGGCGCTGGACCACCTCGTGTTCCCGCTGGTGGCGGTGGTGATGGGCATCGCGCTGTATGCGCTGGGCTTCATCGCCGCGCCGCTGGCCACCGTCGCGGCCTGCGACGGACGCTCGATCACCGGCATCGTCGCCACCGTGCTGCTGGTGGTGCGCAAGCGGCTGTTCGACACCGCGCTGCGCGGCATGCTGCTGAACCTGGTCGCGCTGGCGGTGATCGCGCTGGCGACCGGCATCGTCACCGCCGGGGTGCTGTCCGCCTCCGCCGTGCAGCATGCGGTGCACATCGGCCATGCCGCGCCGGCCTATGCCGGCCACTACGGCGGATACGGCGACGACGGCATGGGCGATCCGGGGTTCGGCGGTCCGGCCGCCGGGCTGATGGCCATGACGGCGGGCCTGCGCAACGTGGCCGCCTCCGCCTCGGTGCTGTACTTCCTGGCGATCAGCCTGGGCCTGGTGGTGCTGGCGGCAGGCTGGGTGGTGATCTTCGAGGAGACCGTGCAGGACCTGGACCCGCGCGCGCTGGAAGCCCGGTTGCGCGCCCAGGCCGAACGCGCCCGCCAGGGTGCGCGCGCCGCCCAGGACAAGGCCACCCGGCTCGCCCGCGAGAGCGCGGCACGCGCCCAGCCCCCCGCGCCGGATACCGCCGTACGCCGCGACGAGCCGCCGCCGGGTGCCGGCTGAGCGTCGCCCTCCTTTCCACGCGATCCCGCAGGAGTCCCGTCATGGCCCTGATCCAATGCTCCGATTGCCACACCGATGTATCCGACGCGGCTGCGGCCTGCCCACGCTGCGGTGCACCGCTCCCGGTCACGCTCAAGCAGGGCCAGGAGCAGTGCCCCTGGTGCATGAGCGTGGTCGACGCACAGGCCTCGATCTGCCCCGGCTGCCGTGCCCGCAAGGGCTACGCGACCAATGCCTACGGCGTGATGGGCAAGGGCTCGGTGATCGCCTTCGGCCTCGTGCTGCCGCTGGTGATCACCGCGGTGTTTCCACCGGCCGGCCTGCTGCTGGTGCCGGTCGCGCTGTTCTGTGCCTGGCGGCTCAAGCGTGGGCCGGTCTGGTACCAGACCACCCGCGTCGGCGGCTGATCCGGTTCACCTCTCTCTCTTCCCCGGCCAGGAGCCTGCCATGAACATCCACGATGATCTCCGCACAACGCTTCGCGCCGGCGCGGTCGCGCTGTCGGTGCTGCTCGCCGCCTGCAGCTCGGGCCACGCACCGACGCCGGCCGGCGGCAGCCCGCGCGCCGACCGCACCCCCGCCCGCGCACCCACCGGCAATGCCAGTGCCGAGGAGGTGGCTGCCGAGAAGCGCGGCGACGTCGACTGTCCCGCCGACAAGCCCACCGCTCCGGCCGGCACGCCGGTCGACGACGTGCTCGGCGTTCGCCCCGGCCTCACCTACGAGCAGGCGGCGCACCTCGTGCTGTGCGCCAACCCGCTGCTGGTGATCAGCGAGGAAAACGACCGCGGCTTCAACTTTCCCACCTATGGCCAGAAGCTGCGCCAGGCGTTCACCGCCCGCTTCGCCGAACCGCGCGTGCAGAAGACCTCGCGGCAGATCATCCAGGAGATGGAGCGCGACGCCACCGCGCGCGGCATGAACGCCGTGCGCCACGACATGAAGCCGGGCCAGTCCAAGTGGTTCGTCTCCACCATGGGCATGCCGGGGCAGGAGAAGGTGATCGCGGTGGCCCGCGAAGAGTGGTTCGACGCCGGACGCAACCCGACCATGGACAGCGTGCAGCAGGCGCTGGTCGGCAAGTACGGCGCGCCCAGCAGGCAGGACGGCAGCAGCAACTACCGCCGGCTGGTGTGGATCTTCGACCCGCGCGGCCGGCAGGCCAGCGAGACCTCGCCGCTGTACGACCAGTGCAGCGGCATCGCCGATCCCGATGGCTCGGTGAACCTGTCGCCCGATTGCGGCGTGGTGATCCAGGCCTACCTGTACGGCCAGCGCGACAACCTCGCGCTGGCGCAGCGCATGCAGGTCGGCGTGGTCGACCAGGCCGGCGGCTACGCCGCGGTCAGCGCCACCGAGCAGGGCCTGGCCGCGCTCGACGCGCAGCGCCGTGCCCGACAGGTCCAGGACGCCAGCAAGAACGCCCAGGCGCCGAGTCTGTAGGAGCCCACGCCATGACCTCGCCCCGCCCTCGCCGCTCGCACGCTTTCGCCTTCGCTTTCGCCGCTTGCCTGCTCGGCGGCTGCGGCGGCAGCGCCCATGAGGCAGACGCCTCGTCGACCACCCCTGAGCCACACCGGTCCGGCACCGCAACGGCTCCGGCCAATGCGCCTGCCGCAGCCCCTGCCGAGCGTGCGGACAGCGACCCCGCCGACACGGCCGACCCCGGCGACGTCGCCGCGCGTACCGGCACACTCGACAACCCCGACAACCCCACCATGGTGTTTCTCTACTACGACCTGGCCGGGTTGCCGCCGCCGCTGGACGCGTGGGTCGAGCAGGACACCCGGGTGGACAGCGCGGCCGGCCCCGAGAAGGCCGCACGCCGCGCCGAGGTCCGCGCCGAACTGGTCGCCGGCCTGCGCGCGGTGAGGAACGTCGGCGTGCTGCACCTGACCATGCAGGCCAACCTGAGCGACTACGACCCCAGCTACAACGAGTTCACCATCCGCGCGCTGTCGCCCAGTTCGCAGGTGGAGTTCGAAGCGTTCCGGCAGAAGGTCGAGCTGAGCTTCGACAACGCGCTCGACGCACAGAGCTGGCACGTCCCGGCGGCGGATGCCCAGGGCATCCGCGACCGGATCAGCCGGAGCGGCGTGCAACTGGATCTCACGGTGAAGATCGACAAGGTCCTGCCCGGTCCCGGCGGCGGCAGCATCGTCGCCCGCGTGCTGCACTACGATCTGCGCGAAACCAGCGGCAACACCCTGCTGGCGCGGATCGACGTGCCCGCCCGTTGAGCCCGTGGCGGTGGCCTGCTCAGAGCAGGCCGCCGAGCACCATCAGCAACCCGGCCAGCGCCGCTGCCCAGACCACCGTGCGCAGGTAGGGAATGCCCGCCAGATAGACCGGAAGATAGGCCACGCGGGCCCACAGGTAGATCTGCGCACCGAGCGCGGTGTGTGCGTCGGCCCGCTGGGCAATCAGCACGGCCAGCACCGCGGCGGCGAAGAACGGGAAGGTCTCCAGGAAATTCGCGCTGGCCCGCGTGGCGCGGGCCGCCGCCCCGGTCAGTGCAGCCACCTCGCCATCGCGACTGCCGGCGTTCCAGCGCAGCCCCCGCTGCCGGGTCGAGAGCGTGGCGGCGATCGCCACGTGGATCAGCCCGAGCACCACCGCCCACGCCAGCATCTTCAGTTCGATCGTCATGTCTTCCTACACCCTGGGTCTGTCGGACAAAGCCGGCGGCAGCAGGCCGGATCGGGGACGGGTATCGTCTACCCACCATTCCCCGACAGATACGCCCGTGAACTACCGCTGGATCCTCTTCGACGCCGACGACACGCTGTTCCACTTCGACGCCTTCCAGGGCCTGCGCCGGATGTTCGCCGGCCACGCGGTGGACTTCACCGAAGCTGACTACGCGCAGTACCAGGAACTCAACAAGCCGCTGTGGGTGGCCTACCAGGAGGGGCGCATCGGCGCGACCGAGCTGCAGACCACCCGCTTCGACGGCTGGTCGCGCCGGATCGGCGTATCGGCAGCCGACCTCAACGATGCCTTCCTGCTTGCCATGGCCGAGATCTGCACCCTGCTGCCCGGCGCCCGCGCGCTGGTCGATGCGCTGGCCGGTCGCGTGCGCATGGGCGTGATCACCAACGGCTTCACCGCGCTGCAGCGGGCCCGGCTGCATCGCACTGGGCTGGCCGACCACTTCGAACTGCTGGTGATCTCCGAAGAGGTCGGCGTGGCCAAGCCGGACGTGCGCATCTTCGAGCACGCGCTGGAGCGCATGGGCCAGCCGCCGCGCGGGCAGGTGCTGATGGTGGGCGACAATCCGCACTCGGACATCCGCGGTGGGCTCGACGCCGGCCTAGTTACCTGCTGGGTCAACGTCCACGGCCACGCCGCGCCCGAGGGGATCGCACCGCATCACGAAGTGCCGTCGCTGGACGCCCTGCACCGGCTGCTGCTGGACTGAGCCGACCGGTCGCGGCGCGGTGGCAGCGATGCCCCCGGCAGTGCGAGGATCGCCTGTGGCCGCATTGCATCGGGGAGACATCGCCATGGGCAGCAGCAACACGGCGCGGAACCGCGCCGACCAGATGTTCCCGGTGCTGGATCCCGGCGATGTCGCACGCGTGCGGCAGTTCGGCGAACCCCGCCGTTACGTCGCCGGCGAAGTGTTGTTCCACACCGGCGAGCGCGACATCGGGCTGATCCTGGTGCTGTCCGGTGCGGTGGACATCCACCAGCACGACGGTACCGGCCACGCGGTGGGCGTGGCCCATCACGGTCCGGGCCAGTTCATCGGCGAGGTGAGCGGCCTCAGCGGCAAACCCGCGCTGGTCGACGGCGTCGCCGCGGAAGATGTCGAGGCGGTGTTCCTCTCTCCCGAACAACTGCGCCGGCTGATCGTCGCCGAAGCCGATCTCGGCGAACGCCTGATGCGCGCGCTGATCCTGCGCCGGGCCAGCCTGATCGAATCCTGCGCGGCCGGCCCGCTGCTGATCGCCGAGCCGGACGACAGCGGCCGCGCGCGCATCGGCAATTTTCTGCGCCGCAACGGCTTTCCGTTCCGCGCCCTCACCCCGACCGAAGACCCCGCCGTGGCCGAGATGGTCGCTGCCTACCGCGAGTGCCCGAACAGCTGGCCGTTGCTGCTGTTGGCCGACGGCCGCCTGCTGCGCAACCCCAGCGACACCGACGTGGCGCACGCGCTGGGCATGATCGGCGAGACCGCCTCGGACCGCGTCTACGACGTGGCCGTGGTCGGCGCCGGACCGGCCGGGCTGTCCGCCGCCGTCTACGCCGCTTCCGAAGGCCTGAGCGTGCTGGTGCTGGACGCGCGCGGCTTCGGTGGCCAGGCCGGCGCCAGCGCGCGCATCGAGAACTACTTCGGCTTCCCCACCGGCATCACCGGCCAGGCACTGACCGCGCGCGGCTTCGTGCAGGCGCAGAAGTTCGGTGCGGAAATCGCGATTCCCGCCTGCGTGGAATCGCTCGACTGCGAGGCCGCCGACGGCATCCACCGGCTACGCACCGAGGACGGCCGCAGCTGGTGCGCGCGCACCGTGGTGATCGCCAGCGGCGCCCGTTATCGCCGGCCGCCGCTGGACGATCTGGCCCGCTTCGAGGGCCGCGGCGTGTGGTACTGGGCCTCGCCGATGGAGATCCAGCTGTGCCAGGGGCAGGAGGTGGCGCTGGTCGGCGGCGGCAATTCCGCCGGCCAGGCCGCGGTCTACCTGGCCAGCCACGGCTGCCGGGTGCGGATGATGGTGCGCGGTGCCGGGCTGGCCGCGACCATGTCGCGCTACCTGATCGACCGCATCGAGGCGAACCCGGCGATCGAGCTGATGACCGGAACCGAGCTGGTGGCGCTGGAGGGCGATGCGCGCGGCCTGCAGTCGGTGCGCTGGCGTCGGCGCGCGGACCAGTCCGAAGCGCGCGCGCCGATCCGTCACGTGTTCCTGTTCATCGGCGCCGAACCGGCGACCGGGTGGCTGCACAGCTGCAGGCTGGACACCGACCGCAACGGCTTCGTGCTGTGCGGCGGCGATCCCGCCTATCCGCTGGCCACCAGCCGGCCGGGCGTATTTGCCATCGGCGACGTGCGCGCCGGGTCGGTCAAGCGCGTGGGCGGCGCCATCGGCGAGGGCGCCACCGTGGTGGCGCAGATTCACGCCTGGCTCGCCTCGCGCGCCACGGAGCAAGCCGCCGCCACGGCCTGACCGATCTGCAGCGGCCGTCCAGACGGCCGAAACCGATCCATCCACCAGGAACTCCGCGGCGCCGCATGACGGAGACCGCGACGCCGGCCCTTGCAAAGGTGTCTGATGCGCTTTCCCAACACAGGAGAGCCGCCATGATCACTTTGGGTCTGGAAGAGGAAGTACAGGTAGTGGATGCACGCGGCCAGCTGGTGCCGCACGACTTCACCGGGGAGATGGCCGCCCACGGCGGCGACGGGGCGATGGACCGGGAGATCCACCGCTGCGTGATCGAGCTGAAGACCCGGATCTGCCACAGCGTGCCGGACCTGGTCGCCGCCCTGGCCACGCTGCGCGGACAGGCCCGGCATCGCGCCGCGCTGCAGGGCCAGCAGATCCTGATCGCCGGCGTGCATCCCACCGCGCGCTGGCAGGATCAGGCCATGCACCTGGGGCCGGCGTTCCCGCACTACACCGCGTTGGTCGACGAGTACCAGGACATCGCCCGCAGCGCCTTCAGCTTCGGCATGCACCTGCACCTGGGATTCGAGCCGGACGCGCCACGCATGGCGATCATGAACCGGCTGCGCCACGTGCTGCCCGAAGCGCTGGCGCTGTCGGCCAGTTCGCCGTTCTTCGAAGGCCGCGACACCGGCCTGCAGTCGTGGCGGCACAGCCTGCTCGATCGCTACCCGCGCATGGGCACGCCCGACGTATGGGCCAGCGAGGACGACTACACCGCGCACGTGCAGCGGCTGCGCCGCACCGGCTGCATCGGCCCCGAGCAAGGCCTGTGGCAGGACCTGCGCCTGCACCACCGCTACGGCACGCTGGAAGTGCGCATCATGGACACCCATCCGGACCTGGCACGCATCGGGCTGATCGCCACCCTGCTCAAGTGGGAGGCCGAGACGCTGCAGATCGAACTGCGCCACGGCCGCGCCGGGCCACCGTGGGAACGCGCGTGCATCGACGAGAACAAGTGGCGCGCCCGCCGCCACGGCATGGCCGCCCGCTGGATCGACTGGGACCGCGACGAGGTGATCGACACGCCCACCCGTTTCGAACGCTGGTGGTCGCGCATCGCCCCGCGCGCGGCCCACGCCGCCGAGCGGCACTACTGGGAACGCGAGCTGGCCGACGCACTGGCCAAAGGCAGCTTCGCCGACCGCGTGCGCCAGCGCGCCGAACACGACGCGCGCTGGTCCAGCACGCTGGCCTGGATGATCGCTCAGGGCGAGGACGACGAGATGCTGCTGGCCCGCGCGGAGGGCTGGTCATGAGCGAGCATCCGCAGATCGCCCTGCATCCGATGGGAGCCGAGCCGCTGCGCCAGGCGCTGGCCGACGTGCGAGCCCCGCACCTGCCGCAGAGCCAGATGTCCGACCAGTACGCGATCGGCAACCGCGCCCTGCACGACACGCTGCAGGCGAAGGTGTCCCATCTGGTCGAAGCGCTCGGCCCGCAGCTGCGCACGCCGCGCCCGCACTGGCACGGTGCGAAGGCGGACGTGCTGGCGCTGGACCTGGCCTTCGTCGAACACCCCCGGCAGCCGTTCGAGCTGGCCTGGGTGGAGATCCAGGCCTTCACCTCGATGCTGCCGACCTTCCACACCCTGCACCAGGCGCAGCGTCGCCTGCACGGACTGGACCGCCGCTGGCTGCCGCACGATCCGGTGCCGCCGGGCAACGACTGGGTCGGACACCTGCGCCGCTGGGTCGCGCCGAAACCGGCGACGGTGCTGATCGAGGATCGCCCGCGGCAGCGCCCCACCTGGCCCGACCTCGACGCGGCGCGGCACTGGTGGCAGGTGGCCGTGCACGACTGGAGCGAGCTGCTGCCCGCGCACGGGCTGCTCTACCACCCGGGCACCGCGCGCCACTTCGGCCACGTCTGGAACCGGCTGATCCTGTCCGACCTGGACCGCTTCGACCGGCGTCGTGCCGAGGGCACGCTGATGGCCGCCGACCGGGTGAGCTGGCACAGCCACCCGGCGTGGTACGAGGGCATCCACAAGGGCAGCCTGGCCGACGTGACGCTGGCCGAGCACGAGGCCTGCCACTGGGTGGAAACCAGCCCGCTGTGCGCCAACGGCTGGCAGGCGGCCGACCGCTGGGTGGCCAAGGCCGTGGGCGGCCACTCCGGCAGCGGCCTGCTGCTGGCACCGACCCCCGAGCAGCTCGCCGCCCTGCCCACGCCGCGCCAGTGGATCGTGCAGAACCGCTTCCGCCAGACACCGATCGGCACGCATCCGCAGACCGGCCAGCCGTTGTTCGGCGAAGTGCGCTGCATGCTCGGCCTGCAGCAGGACCGGCCGCCCTGGGTGATGGCCTGGATCCTGCGCCTGTCCACCAACGGCATCGCCACGCTGACCGGACGGCAGACCGTGCCCGGCGAAGGCATGACGATGCTGTACTTCGACACGGCCGCCGCATGAGCCGGCGGTCGTGCGAGGTGGGCGTTACTTCAGCGTTCCGGCCAGTGCCAGGGCGGTTCGTCGAGCATGCCCTGCCCCACCACGCGGGTCTCGCTGAGTTCCTTCTCCAGCCGCAGCATGTGGCAGGCCGGCGTCTGTTCCAGTGCGGCGATCAGCCGGGCGGCGTGCGAGACCACCCACACCTGGCTGCGCGCGGAAGCCTGCACGATCAGCCGTGCCAGCGCCGGCAGCAGGTCGGGATGCAGGCTGGTCTCCGGCTCGTTGAGCACCATCAGCGGCGGCGGTCGCGGCGTGTGCAGGGCAGCGATCCACAGCAGGTAGCGCAGCGTGCCGTCGGACAGTTCGGCGGCCGACAACGGACGCAACAGGCCGTGCTGGCGGAAGGCCAGACCGAAGCGGCCATCGCTCACCGTCACCTCGACGCTGGCGCCGGGAAAGGCATCCTCGACCGCGGCATCCAGCGCGCGCGGATCGCCGATCTCGCGGATCGTCTGCCATGCCGCGGCCAGGTCATGCCCGTCATGGCTCAGCACCGGCGTGCGCGTACCGAGTTGGGGCCAGCGTGCCGGCGCTTCGGCATCGGAACGGAAATGGTCGTAGAAGCGCCAGCCGCGCACCGTCTCTCGAAGGCGCAGCACCTCCGGCGCGCGCTCGGGATCGGCGACCTGGGTGAACAGGCTGTCGAACGGGTCGAGGTCGTCGGCCAGCACCCGCCAGTTGCGCCCCTCGCGGATGCGCACCAGCGCGCCGCGGCGAGACACCAGCAGGTTGGCCGGGCGCAGGAACGGTCCGGCCCAGATCGCCTCGGCCTTGATCTGCGGATCGGAGGCGAACCGTGATGAGGACGGCTCGGGCAGCCCGAGGTCGATCGCATAGCCGAAATCGTCCCCGGCGAAGCCCATGCGCAGCGCCACCACCTCGCGTCGCGGCCCGCCCTGCACCGGCACCTCACCCCGACGCATCGCCCGGGTGATCTCCTCCGGCCCGGCCCACAGCGTGGAACCCAGCCCGCCCTCGCGGGCCAGCGCATGCACCACGCGCCCCTGCGCCGTATCGGCAAGCAGGCGCAGCGCGCGATAGAGATTGGACTTGCCGCTGCCGTTGGCGCCGGTCACCAGGGTCAGCGCCCCCAGTGGCAGCACCAGCGAGCGCAGCGAGCGGTAATTGGCGATCGCCAGCGTGCCGAGCATGAGAGGATGCCTCCGTTTCCGGTCGTGTCCATGGCGGCGCGCTGCCGCCTCCGGCATGCTGGCGCGCGAACGTCGCAGCGGGTGCGACGCGGTCCTTGCCGTTCCGCCCGCCACCCCATGATCCCGAGGAGCGGTTCGACGATGATGCCATCCCCCGACCATCGCGCGGTGCACGCGTGAGCACGATCTTCCTCACCGGCGCCAGCGGTTTCCTCGGCAGCCACCTGCTGCATGAACTGGTCGATGCCGGCCATGACGTCCGCGCGCTGTCGCGCAGCGAAGCGTCCGATGCGGCGATCGCCGCGCTGGGTGGTCGGCCGGTGCGGGCCAGGCTGGACGATGCGGATGCGCTCGCCGCCGCACTCGCCGGCTGCGATGCGGTTTTCCATGCCGCGGCCGACACCAGCATGTGGCGGCGGAACGCCGCGCGGCAGACGGCCACCAATGTCGACGGTACCCGGCACCTGCTGGCCGCCGCCGAACGCGCGGGCATCGGTGCCTTCCTGCACACCTCCTCGGTCTCGGCGTACTCGCATCTCGTGCACGGCACGATCACCGAGACCACACCGCAGCGCGGCGGCGAGAGCTGGATCAACTACGAGCGCAGCAAGTACCTCGCCGAACAGGCGGTACGCGACAGCGCACTGCCGTGGATCGTGTTCAATCCCTCGCACATCCTCGGGCCCGGCGACCGGCACAACTGGTCGCGACTGATTCGCCTGGTCGATGCGCAGAAACTCCCCGGCATCCCGCCCGGCATCGGTGCCTTCGCCGACGTGCGCGAGATCGCACGTGCACAGCTGCGGGCATGGCAGCGACAGCGTTACGGCCAGTGCTACCTGCTCGGCGGCGAGCAGGCCAGTTTCGTCGACTTCGTGCACCGCGTCGGCGCCGCCCTCGGACGCCGCACGCCGCGGGGCGCCTCGCCGGCCTGGGCGCTGATGGCCTACGCCCGCGTGCTGGACACGATCGCCCGGTTCAGCGGGCGCGAGCCGGACGTGACACCGGAAGGCGCGGCGCTGACCTCGCATCACCTGCGGGTGGATTCGTCCAGGGCCATTCGCGAGCTGGACTACGTGGAGACGCCGCTGGATGCCCTGCTCGGCGACACGCTGGCATGGATGCGCAGCGAAGGCATGCTGGCCTTGCGCTGAGCGGTTCCCGGCTACTGGTCTTCGTCGGCGGCGGTCAGGTGCAGAGCCGGCGGTGTCCCCGCCGCGAAGCCTCGCTGCCAGCGACCGATGACCGGACGGCGGCCGCGTTCGCGGAACCCGGCCTGCTGCCAGGCCGCATGGCAGGCCGCGGTGGCCATGCACTCCATCGAGACCGCGGCCAGGCCCTCGCGCCACGCCGCATGGAGCAGCAGGTCCAGGCAAGCGCGCGGCACGCCGTCGATCGCGCCGGCCGACCAGAAGTCGCGCACGTGCAGGACGCCGCCCTCGACCTGGCAGGCGAACCATGCGTGCAGCGTGCCGTCGCGGGCGGACACCAGCAGGTAGCGCGTCGCCACCATCGGCCACGCGTCGAAACGCCACCGCAGGAAGACGCAGTCGCGCGCGGCCAGGGCCGTATCGCCGAGCCGGGATGCCTGCCACAGGACGTCCATCCGGGGATCGACCCGGTCGCTCCATCCGGCCGTGAGCGACCGCGTCCACGCACTGCGCGCGAACAGCGTCAAGGCGACGGCCGCATCGACCGGCAGCGCGGCGAGCGCCGCCAGCCAGCCGGGCATGCGCCGCGCCAGGTAGCGACGACTGCGCAACACCCGCGCGTGCCGGCGCATCTCGCCGAGCACCGCGTAGCCGAGTCGCTTCACCACGGCGAGCGACTTCGGATTGGGCACGCCGTAAAGAAGATCGAACCGCCCGGCGGATGCCTCCATCAGGGCCGCCTGCAGGATCATCGCCGGCCCGAGGCTGCGGTGTTTCGGATGTACCGCGAAATCGACCAGCACGCCGGCTTCCAGCACCCGTCCACCAGCCACCATGCGTCGCGGTCCCGCCGAACTGACCCCCACCCGCTCACCGCTGGCCTGGTCGCGCAGCAGGCACACCGTCGGCTCGCCGAACGGACACTGCTGGTAGAACCAGTCGATCTTGGGACGGTGCGCCTCCGGCCGACCCAGCCGGCTGACACCCCAGATCCGGACGATATCCGCCGCATCGCCCGGCAGCCGTGCCGGCTCGATCGTGTACGCGGGGGAGGACGGCGCGGCGTTCATGGCATGGCGGGGGGCGAGGTCAGGCTCAGCGGGGGCAGATGAAGATAGCGCGTGGTGCGCCGCTTGGCGCGGATATCGGCGTACACCGCTTCGGCGGCCCCGGGCGACAGGCCCAACGGCCCGCACAGCGCGGCCGATGGCAGGTCGTGCTCCAGCGCCCACAGCGCCAGGTCCATCGAGCGCCAGGGCAAGGCGAAATAGAACTCGTCCTGGCCCTGGGCCAGGCTGTAGGTATCGGTGGTCGGCTCGGCCGTGGCCACGCACTCGGGCAACTCGAGGTAGCGTGCCAGTGCGTAGACCTGCGACTTGTACAGATGCGCGATCGGCTTGAGATCGGCCGAGCCGTCGCCGTTCTTCACGAAGAAGCCCTGGTCGTATTCCAGCCGGTTCGGCGTGCCGACCACGGCGTAGTTCAGGCGGTCGGCGTGGTGGTATTCGATGGTCTTGCGCAGGCGCTGCTTGTAGTTGGTGGCGGCGACGATCTGCAGGTATTCCGGCAGCGCCATCGGCACGTCGAAGTGGCGCCCGTCCGGCGCCTCGGCGACCAGCCGGAAGTGGTTGATGCCGCCTTCGCGCCCGCCGGCGATCACCACCTTGATGCGCCAGTCCTCGCGGTAGTCCGGCAGCACGCGGCGCACCGCCTCGTCGCGCGAGCGGTAGCAGCCGATCGCCTCCAGCGCCGGCGCGATGTCCTGCGTCTGGACCCGCACGCCCAGATGCGCGGCCAGCTCGCCGGCATCGCGTGCGCTGCGTCCGGATGAATCCCGCTCGGGCAGGATCAGCGAGTACACGCGGGCCGCCCCCACCGCACGCACTGCCAGCGCGGCGCAGACCGAGCTGTCCACGCCCCCGGAGATGGCCACCACCAGCCCGCGCCGATGCAGCGTCTGCGCCAGCGCGGCGCGGATCCACGCGACGATGCGCTCCACCTCGGCGGCCGGGTCGATGTCCAGCACGTTCCAGTCCAGCGTGGCCGTCATGCCGTCGCCTCCCCCGCCATCCGCCCGTTCACGCCCGGCGCGCCAGCAGCGCGCGCACCACGCCCTCGGCATCGGGCAGTTCGCGCACCTCGGCGTAGTTCGTGTCGCGCTGCAACCGGCGCGACATCGCCGGCCCCTGCCCCTTGCCGACCTCGAATGCCAGCCAGCCGCCGGGTCGCAGCATGCGCGGGGACTCCTCCACCAGGCGTATCAGCAGGGTCACCCCGAGCGGGCCGCCATCGAACGCTTCGCGCGGTTCGTGGCTGGCGATCTCCGGGGCCATCACGCCCACCTTGCCGCTCTGGATGTACGGCGGCGCGGAGGTGATCAGGTCGACCCGGCCGGTCAGGTCCGGCTCGTCGAATGGCGCCAGCAGGTCGCCGCGGCGGAACTCCAGCCGCTCCTGCATGCCGAGCAGGCGCCCGTTCTCCCCGGCCAGTGCCAGCGCCTCTTCACTGATGTCGCCCCCCATCACGCGCGCCCGCGGCACGCCCCAGGCCATCGCATAGGCCACGTTGCCCGACCCGGTGCAGACATCCAGCGCCAGCGGTTCGCCGGGCACACCGTCGAGCAGGTCGACCGCCGCCCGCGCCATCAACTCGGTTTCGGCGCGGGGAATCAACGCACCCGGCGCGCTGAGCATCTCCAGGCCCATGAAGTTCTGCCGCCCGGTGATATAGGCCAGCGGCTCGCCGAGCAGTCGACGCTGCACCAGTCGCTCCAGCACGGTGACCGCGGCCGGGCTGGCCTCGATCGCGGGCAGCGGCCGGCGCATCGCCACGTGTGCGGAACACGGACGCCCCGCCGCGGTGTGCCAAAGCGCGCGCAGGGCGCTCTCGGGCGTTTCTTCCGGCTTGTCGGGCAGCACCTGCAGGCCGTCGGTGAGACGGGACAGCATGCCCTCGAACAACACACTCATCGATGCGACCTCACGATGCGAGCGACTCCAGCAGCGCGCGCTTGCTGACCTTGCCCGAAGGCGTGCGCGGCAACTCCTGCACGAAAACCACCTGCTGCGGCACCATGAAGCTCTCCAGTCGCCGCAGGCACAGCGCACGGATCTGCCCGACGCTGAGGCAGGCATCGTCCTGCAGCACCACGTAGGCACGGATCGCCTGGCCGAGCAGCTCGTCCTCGACACCGACCACCGCCACCTCGCGGATACCGTCGATGGCGCTCATCGCGTTCTCCACCTCGACCGGACTGACCTTCTCGCCGCGGGTCTTGATGATGTCGTCGCTGCGACCGACGAAGTAGAGAAAGCCATCCTCGTCCATGCGGAACAGGTCGTGCGTGCACAGCACCCGCTCGCCCGGCAGCCGTCCCGGACGCAGCATGTGCTCGGACAGGTCCGGACGGTTCCAGTAGCCGAGCATCACGTGCGGGCCGCGCACGTGCAGCACGCCGATCTCGCCCGCCGGGGTCGGCTCGCCGGAGGGTGAGAGCAGGTACACCTCGGTCCCCGGTATCGCCTTGCCCACCGAGCCGGGGCGCTGGTCGACCAGCTCCGGCTCCAGGTAGCTGACCCGCTTGCACTCGGTCAGGCCGTACATCTTGTAGACCAGCGCCTGGGGGAAGATTTCGCGCAGGCGCGCGGCACTGTCGTCGGACAGCGCCGCGGCGGTGTTGGTCACCCGCGTCACGCCGTCGAAACGCAGCGGCGACTTGCGGTGCGCGGCCAGCAGCATGGCGAACATGGTCGGTACGCCCGGGAACACCGTGACGCCCTCGGCCTGCATCCGCGCGAAGACCTGCGCCGGGAAGGTGAACGAACGCTCGAGCACCAGCGTGGCGCCGAGCCTCACCGCCATCAGCAGCTGGTACAGGCCGTAGTCGAAGGCCAGCGGCAGCGCGCACAGGATGCGGTCGTCGGACGACAGCCGCAGGTATTCGACCAGGCTGCCGCCGGCGAACACCATCGACTGGTGCGTCTGCATCACGCCCTTCGGCGTGCCGGTACTGCCCGAGGTATAGATCAGCGCGGCCAGGTCCGGGCCGATCACGGTCGGCTCCACCGGCTCCGGCGCGGCGGCGCAGGTGGCCGCATCGAAGGGCGATATCGCCCGGTGCTCCGGGCATTCGCCGGAGCAGATCACCCCGCCGGGCAGGCGCGAGCCGTCCAGCAGCGGCAGGAACTGCTCGCCGATGTGCGCGTCGGTGACCAGCACCCGCGCGCTGCAGTCATCGAGGATGAAGGCGAGCTTGTCCGACTTGGTCTGCGGGTTGACGACCAGGAACACGCCACCGGCGATCAGCACCGCGTAGATCGCCACCACCGCGGGCCAGCCGTTGTCGAGGTAGATCGCCACCCGGTCGCCGCGGCGGACGCCGCGCGCCTGCAGGGTCCCGGCCAGGCGCCGTGCCGCCTCGAACAGTTCGCGGTAGCTGTACCGCTGGCCCTCGGCGATCACCACCGGCTTGTCCGCCGTGGCCGGATCGGCGGCGTGCTGCAGCAGGCTGTCGTGCAGCCGGCGGATCTCGCGCGCCGTCATATCGCGGCCGCAGCCGCGACCTTGCCGTTGATGGCGCGATGGACGAATCCGGCCATGCTGTCCACCGAGTCGAAGTTCTGCGGCAGCAGGTCGTCCGCCTTCACCGAGATGCCGAACTGCGTCTCCAGGAACATCGCCAGCTCCAGCACGCCGGTGGAGTCGATCACGCCCTTCTCGAGCAGCGACGCGTCGTTGGCGAGGACGGAACCGTCATCGCTGAACATCAGGTTCTCCAGGATGTACGCCCGGATATCGGTCGTAATCCGTGCCAGTTCTGCACTCACTCACCACCCCCTGTTTTGTGAATTGCATCACATTTTCGGCTTGTCTGCTCGACCGGCGGTCAGGCCCCCGATCCGTACCTGACCCGCTGGCGATGCACCAGCATGGTCGACAGGATGCCGACGAAGGCCTGGTTGTCGGCGAAACCGATCGCCTGGCCACGGCGGCACTTGTCGAACAGCCGCCCGACCCGGTCCGGGTCGAAATAGCCGGCCTCGCGCAGGCTGTCGCCGCTCAACACATCGGCCACATAGTCCAGCGGCTCGCCGTCGAAGAAAAAGCTGCCGTGGTCCGGCGCCCGATAGGGCTGCTTGGTGCGCCGGCGGATATCCTCCGGCAGCAGGCCGGCCAGGGCGCGGCGCAGCACGTCCTTCTCGGTCAGGCCGCGGATCTTCCAGTGGTCCGGCAGGCGGTTGCCGAACTCCACCACGCGATGGTCGAGGAACGGGTAGCGCCCCTCGACCGAGTGCGCCATGGCCGGCCGGTCGCCCTGCATCGGCAGCAGGTAGGACGCCAGCAGCGAATGCGCCTCCACGTACTGGTCGCGGGCCAGCGGGCTCCAGTGCCCGATCGCCGGCGGCAGCGTGGCCTCGAAGGTGGCCAGCGGGTCCCAGCCGTCCACCTGGGCCCGCCACTCCGGCGAGAAAAAGGCCAGCGCGCGCTGCGAGGTGGTCCAGCGCGGCAGGTGAGCGAACACCGCACGATCGCGATGCTCCATGCCGCGACCGAAGAACGACTGGGCCATCGCCGCATTCGCCACCGGCGAATGTGCCAGATAGCCGTACAGACGCTCGAACAGGCGCGGGCGCCAGGTCGATCCGGGCTGGCGCGCCCAGAACCGACGCACCTTGGCCTCCTTGAACAGGTCGTAGCCGCCGAATACCTCGTCCGCTCCCTCGCCGGTCAGCACCACCCGGAAGCCATGCCGCTGCACGTCGCCGGCCAGCAGCATCAGCGGCACGCCGGCGGTGCGCAGCACCGGCGCCTCGGTGTGCTCGATCAGCTGCGGGAACGCTTCGCCGATGTCGCGTCGGGTGCAACGCAGCGTGGTGTGCTCGGTGCCCAGGTGGGCGACCATCCGCGCCTGGAAATCGCTCTCGTCGAACTCGGCGTCCTCGAAGGCCACCGAGAAGGTGCGCAGCGGGTTGTTCGTGTAGTGGCGGATCAGGGCGACCACGCCGGAGGAATCCAGCCCGCCGCTGAGGTAGGCGCCCACCGGCACGTCGGCCCGCAGTTGCAGCCGCACGGCGTCCACCAGCAGTTCGCGCAGCGCGCCGGCGGCCTCGTCGATGGAGCCGAACGGTCGCTGCTGGCGGCCATCCTGGAGCTCGGGAAACTCCCAGTCCCAGTAGCGCCGCAGTGTGCGGCGACCGTCAGCCTCCAGCGCCAGCACATGCCCCGGCGGCACGCTCGAGACATCGCGGAACACCGTACCGGGATCGATCGCCCCCCAGTAGGTCAGCGCCTGCGCCACGCCGTGCGGATCGAGTACGCCCAGTTGCGGCTGCACGGCCAGCAGCGCCTTCACCTCCGAGCCGAACCACAACCGCCCCCCCTCGCTGGCATGGAACAGCGGGCGGATGCCGGTGCGATCGCGTGCCAGCAGCAGCCGTCGGCGCTCGGCGTCCCACAGCGCGATGGCGAACTGACCGTTGAGGTGATCGACGAAATCGTCCCCGTACTGCTCGTACAGGTGGACGATGACCTCGGTGTCGGAGTGCGTGTAGAACGCGTGCCCCTGCGCCTCCAGCGTCCGGCGCAGCTCGCGGTAGTTGAAGATCTCGCCGTTGAGCACCGTCCACACGGTGCCGCGCTCATTGCGGATCGGCTGCTGGCCGGTGGCCAGGTCGATGATCGCCAGTCGCGCGTGGGCCAGCCCGACGCCCTCGCCCAGGTGATAGCCGAACCCGTCCGGACCGCGATGGCGCAACGTCCGGATCATCCGCTCCAGCGTTCCGCGCGCCGCTTCCGGCGTGTCCTGCCCTCCGACGAATCCTGCTATCCCGCACATGCGATGGGGCTCCCCCTGCCCGGCCCGGACGCGCTAGTTCGGCAGCCCGGCCGAGCGCGTCGTTCCGGCGGGACACGAAGCATAGCCGCTGCGCCGGGGCGACCGGCTCAGTCGACCACCATCAGCACGCACTCGTCGGCCCCCAGTGCCCGACAGCACAGGCCGATCACGTGTGCGGAGCCATCTCCCTTCATCGGCTCCATCGCGCCCTGCAGCAGGCCGGCGAAGAAGGTGCAGCCGGAATGGTCCGTCTTGCCGCACAACGGGCTGGCCCCGAGGTGCACCTGGCCGCCCTGCAGCTTCACGTCGAGCAGCTCGCCCAGCGCGGGCAGACCACGCCTGGCCAATGCCTCGTCCGGACTCAACGGCAGGCCGCGGGTTCCCTGCCGGGTGGCGATCCAGCGCCCCACATGGACACCGGCCAGCTCCAGCGTCGCCACCCGGGCCCCGGGAACCACGGCCTGCTCCATCGCCCTGACCAGCGGCAGCATCGCCGGATAGGCCCCGGGCAGCGCCCGCATCAGGCGCTCCACCGCCACCGGGTCGGCATCCAGCGGCGTGGCCGCGTCGGACATCGGCGCTGCCGCGGGGACCGGTGCGGGCGCGGGCGCGGGCGGCGCCAGCGCGGCCTCATCCCGAACCTCGCGCGCCGACGGGATTCGGGTCATCTCCGCCGGCCAGGCTGCCCACGGGGGATCGGCATCGATATCCAGCACGGGCAGTGGCTCGATGGCTTCGGCTTGGGCGGTGCGCTCGGGGGCCCGGTCGAAAAACGCCATCGCCTCGGCGTCGGGCACGCGCGGTGGTGGCGGCATCGGCGGCCCGGTCAGCGAGCGCTTGCCCGGCACGGGCGGTGGGGCCGGGGGTGGCGGCGGCACGTAGTCGAACTGGCGCGCAGCGGCGAAGTGGGGGCGCATGTCCTCGCCGTCGGCGGGCTCGATCGTGAAGCTCACCACGCGCTCGAGCTTGCCCAGGGCCGCATCGAGCGCCCGCCGGGAGCGCCGGTGCCCGCGCACCAGCAGGGAAAGCAGCACGCCGTTGCGGTCGTCGACCAGCCGGTGCCGCTGCAACACGAACCCGTTCGCAGCAACGATCCGACCGATATCCAACAGCAGACCCTCGCGTTCGAGGGCAAGGATCTGCACTTCCAGCTCGACCATCAGCGTCCCCTGTCACTTGCGCCGGCACCGGGCAGCCGGCGCAGCGGACTTGCCGTTCGGACGGCAGGGGACGACTGTCGCACAAACCGGCCGCCGGCGGCATGCCCGGCGCCGCCCGGTCAGCCGTCGAGGCGGCGCCAGCCCTCGAAGACTTCCTCGCGCGCAATGCGGCCGTCGCGCATGTGGAACACGTGCAGCAGGCGAAGCTCGGCGCGTGAGCCGATCGGCACCGGCACGTTGACCAGCCCGTCGCCCGTGACGCGCAGGCGCACCAGGCACTCGTCCACCACCCGGTCGGCGGTGGCGAAACGGTCCAGCGGCTGGATCTCGATCTCGGCCATCGAGGCGAACATGCGCACGTAGTTGCCGCGGATCGCCTCGAGCGAATCGAAGCGCTGGCCGCGGCCGGGGATCTCCAGCACGGCGTCCTCGGTATACAGCGCGAGCACGCTGTCCGGATCGCGCGCCTCGTCGCGCATGTGCCGGTCGACCACCTCCAGGTTGCGGGCGATCGGGTCGGAAACGGGGTGAAGCTGGGCGTTCATGGACATCTCCAGTTAGTCAGTCTTGCTGACTAAATTGGACAGACAATCTGACCATGCGTCAACATGACTTATGGCCACGACCTTTCCCGATCGTCAGCGTACGCTCGGCAGCCTGCTGCGGCTGCCCTACCAGGCAATGCAGGACACCGTGTACGGAGCCCTTGCCGAACGCGGCTTCGACGACATCCGCGCCGCGCACAGCGCCGTGTTCCGCCACATCGACGCCGACGGCACCCGGCTGACCGTGCTCGCCGAGCGTGCGGGCATGACCAAGCAGAGCATGGCCTACCTGGTGGATGCGCTCTCCCAGGCCGGCTACCTCGCCACCACGCCCGATCCGCACGATGGCCGGGCCCGGCGCGTGCGGCTGACCCGCCGCGGCGAGCAGGCGATGACCGCCCTGCTCGAGCTCAGCGCAGACTTCGAGCAACGGCTCGCCGCGCGACTGGGGGTGGCCAGGATGAAGCGGCTGCGCACCCTGCTGGAAGAGCTGGCCACCGTGGTCGAGCCGGTGCGCGCGGCGGACACACCATGACCGCCCCGCTCAGTCGATGAAGTTCGCGTAGGCCTCCAGCGGCAGCCGCTCGATCGCCGGCACCTGGCAGCCCTCGGCCGGATGCCCCACCACCAGCAGCAGGAACGGCATCTCGTTGCGCGGACGCTCCAGCAGCTCGTTGAGGAAGCCCATCGGGCTTGGTGTGTGGGTGAGCGTGGCCAGCCCCGCGCGGTGCAGCGCGGCGATCAGCAGGCCGGTGGCGATACCGACCGACTCCTGCGGGTAGTAGCGCTTGTGCTTGTTGCCCTCGGCATCGAGGCCGAAGCGTTCGTAGAAGATGCCGATCAGCCACGGCGCGGTCTCCAGGAACGGCTTGTCCGCGTCGGTGCCCAGCGGTGCGAGCGCCTCAAGCCATTCGTCCGGCGCGCGCCGTTCGTAGAACTCGCGCTCCTCCGCCTCGGCCGCCTCGCGGATACGCTGGCGCAGCGGCCCCCGCCCCACCGCCACGAACCGCCATGGCTGCTGGTTGGCTCCACTGGGCGCGCTGCCCGCCGCGCGCAGCGCCTGCTCGATCACCGCGCGCGGCACCGGCGTATCGGCGAAGTCGCGCACCGTGCGGCGGCTGGCCATGTCCTGCGCGAATGCCGTGGCTGCGGCGATACGCTGCGCGTCGGTGCAGGCGGGACGCGGCGGCAGCGGCATGGCGACGGGAGGCGGCATCGGCAGGAGTCCATGGGCAGCGGGAGTCGCATCATCCTAGCCGCTCCTGCCCATCGCCCTGCGGGACTATCTGCGGATGCGCACCGGCACCCCCTTGGATGCCGGCGTCTTCGATGCCTCGTCGTGGTACCACAGCGGCACCAGCGCGTTCATTTCCGGGTAGTAGCCGCCCAGGCAGCCATCGGGCAGGTTGAACGGGGTGACCGTGAGGCCCTTCACTTCGCGCACCACATCGTCGCCGGCATCGCCCACCAGGCTGACCACGTCGCCCTCCTTCAGCCCGGCGCGCTCCATCTCGGCGGGATTGATCAGCAGGATCTCGCGCGAGCCTTCCAGTCCTCGCAGACGATCGCTGTGGCCGTAGATGGTGGTGTTGAACTGGTCGTTCGAGCGCATGGTGATCAGGTGATAGCGACCCGGGGCATCGCCGATGCCGAGCGCCGACATCACGGTCGGGTTGGTGAACTCGGCCTTGCCGCTGTCGGTCTTCCAGATCCGCTCGTGCGCCGGATTGCCACGGTAGAAGCCGCCCGGCTGGAACATGCGGGCGTTGAAGTCGTGGAAGTCGTGCGGATAGGTCTCGGCGATCAGGTCGCGCACGATGCCGTAGTCGGCGGTCCACTCGTCCCAGCGCCATTTCGGATGCGCCGGCAGGGTCGCCTTGGCGATGCCGGCGACGATCGCCAGTTCGGACAGCAACCCCTCGTCGGCCGGCTTGCGTTTGCCGATCGAGCCGTAGATGTGGCTGAAGCTGTCCTCGATCGACACCGACTGCGGCCCGCTGGCCTGCATGTCCTCCTCCGCGCGCACCAGGCACGGCAGCAGGTACGAGGCGCGCCCGTGCACCAGATGACTGCGGTTGAGCCTGGTGGCGATGTAGACGGTGAGCGCCTGCTCGCGCCAGGCCGGCTCCATCACGTCGCGATCGGGAATCGCCCGCACGAAATTGCCGCCCAGGCTGACGAAGCCTTTCACCGTGCCGTTGCGGATGCCTTCGCAGGCATCGACCGTGGTCAGCCCCTTCTCGCGCGGCGGCTCGAAATCGAACATCGCCGCCAGCTTGTCCAGCGGCACCAGCTCGGGCTTCTCGGAGATGCCCACCGTGCGCTGGCCCTGCACGTTGGAGTGCCCGCGCACCGGCGACATGCCGGCCCCCGGCCGACCGATGTTCCCGCGCATCAGCATCAGGTTCACCAGCATGCCGATGCTCTGCGAGCCGTGCACGTGCTGGGTCAGCCCCATGCCGTACACGCCGATCACGTTCTTCGCCTCCACGTAGACGTCGGCGGCCGCCTCCAGGTCGGCACGCGCCAGGCCGCTGACGCGCTCGATCTCGTCCCAGCCGGTGTAGCGCGCCGTTTCGACAAATGCCTCGAATCCGTGTGTGTGCTGCTTGATGAAGTCGCGATCCAGCACGTCGACCTGGCCCGCCGCGCGCGCCGCATCGTCGGCTTCCAGCACGCGCTTGCACAGGCCGGTCAATGCGGCGATGTCGCCGCCGGGCTTCACCTGCAGGTACATGTGCGCCAGCTCGGTGGCGTCGCCGGTGAGCATCTGCAGCGGGTTCTGCGGATTGATGAAGCGCACCAGCCCCTGCTCGCGCACCGGATTGAACACGATGATCCTGCAGCCGCGTTTCACAGCCGCCTGCAACGGATGCAGGAAGCGCGGGCTGTTGGTGCCCGGGTTCTGGCCGAAGTAGAAGATCGCGTCGCAGTGCTCGAAATCTTCCATCACGCAGGTGCCGACCGGCGAACCAATCACCTTCTTCAGGCCCACCGAGGTGGTCTCGTGGCACATGTTGGAGCTGTCCGGCAGGTTGTTGTTGCCGTACATCCGCGCAAACAGCCCGTACAGATAGGAGGTTTCCAGCGACGCCTTGCCCGAGGCGTAGAACACCACCGACTTGGGATCGAGCGCGTTGAGCTCGCGGGCAATGCCGGTGAACGCCTCTTCCCAACTGCAGGCCACGTAGCGATCGGTGGCCGGGTCGTAGCGCAGGGGCGCGGTCAGGCGGCCCTGCATTTCCAGGTCGTAATCGGACCAACCGAGCAGCTCGGTGACCGTATGCTCGGCGAAGAACTCGGGCGTGCAGCGATCGCGGGTGAGATCCCACAACGTCGCCTTTGCGCCGTTTTCGCAGAACTCGAACGCATGCGGATGGGTCGGCTTGCCCCACGCGCAGGAGCTGCACATGTAGCCGCCGGCCTTGTTCTGGCGCATCAGCGTTTCGAGCACGGCGGGCGTGGACAGCTCGCGGGCGAAAACGTCCCCGATGCCCTTGAGCGATCCCCAGCCACCGGCCGGGCCTTCATGCTGGATCGACTCGTCGTGCTGGTCAGTCATCACGTGCCTCCGGGATCTGCGGGTTGGGTCCGGCATCTGCCACGACCATGCAGCCTAGGAGAGTCGATCGCGCCGTCGCGTGAAGAAGCCGCACCTCGCCGCGCAGATCCCTGCACCACCGGGCCGGTCACATCATGCGCTGGTTCTGGTTGAGGATGATCCACAGCGAGCCGGCGACCATCAGGCCGATGATCACCGCCGTGAACAGGATCAGCTGCAGGTCGTCGCGATGCGACTGCTTCAGGTCGATATGCAGGAAGCATCGGAAATGCGCCACCAGCTGCAGCACTGCCAGCGCAGCGACCACGCCGAGCATCGTGCGGGCGGCCCACGGGTCCCAGGCGACCAGTGCGAACGCCGCGCCGCTCAGTCCGAGCGCCAGCACCAGCCCGACCACGTAGTCGCGAAGCTCGCGACGGAAGCCGCCATCGCCGCCCATCACAGCAGTCCCCGCAGAAAGACGAAGGAAAAGATCATCACCCACACGATGTCCAGGAAATGCCAGAACAGGCCCAACCGCAGCAGCCGCGTGCGGGTGATGCGGTCCAGGCCGGACATGCGCAGCTGCACCATCATCACCACGATCCACACGCAACCCAGCGATACGTGCAGGAAATGGGTCGGCACCAGCGCGTAGAACGCCGAGAGAAACGCGCTGACCTGCGGCAGCGCGCCCTTGTCCGCCATGCCGACGAAGTCGTGAACCTCCAGCCCGAGAAAGCCCAGTCCCAGCAGCAGGGTCAGCGCGAGCATGCCCTGCAGCAGGGCCATGCCCCGCTGGTACTTCATGGCCAGCGAGGCGATGCCGAAGGTGAAGCTGCTCAGCAGCAGCAGCAGCGTCTCCATCGCCGCCGGACGCAGCTCGAACACCTCGTGCGGCCCGGGGCCGCCCGCGGTATTGGCTCCCAGGCTGGCATACACGGCGAACAGCAGCGCGAACAGCACCGCGTCGATCATCATGAAGACCCAGAAGCCGAACACCACCTCGCCGTCGGAGGGATGCGCATCGGACTCGTGCAGGTTGAGCCCGGGGTGCCGGCGTCTTTCGCTGGCCGATCCGGCGCTCATGCCGCCACGTCCGCCAGGCCGCGATTGCGTGGATCGCATTCATGCTCGCGCGATACCGGCACGGCGGCGACCAGCACCGCGTGCCAGCGCGTCTCCGTGCGCTCGACCTGTCGTTCGTCGACGGTGCGACCCGGCCGGCGCACGAAACTCCAGCCGATCACCGCGACCAGCACGCCGGCCGTGCCCAGCCCGGCCATCCAGCCGATCCGCCAGACCAGGCCGAACGCAGTGGCCAGGCCGAGCGCCCCCAGCAGCGGACCGATCGCGCTGTTCTCCGGCAGCATGATCGGCGCATAGCGCTCCAGCGGCGGATAGGCGCGACCGGACCGTTTCATCGTCCAGAACGCGTCGCGCCCCTGAACCGCCGGCAGCTTCGCGAAGTTGTATTCCGGCGGCGGCGAGGAAGTCGACCACTCCAGGCTGCGGCCATCCCAGGGGTCGCCCGCCCGCACCCGGTTGCGGTCGCGGTGCCGGATGCTCATGGCCAGCTGCATCGCCAGCGCGGCCATCCCCAGCACGATCAGCACCGCGCCGCCGGCAGCCACCAGCAGCCAGGGCCGGAACGCCTCGTCGAACACCTCGGCACTGCGCCGCGGCATGCCCTCCAGGCCGAGCACGTACAGCGGCATGAAGGCGAGATAGAAACCGATCACCCAGCACCCGAATGCCACGCGCCCCCAGCGCTCTTCCAGCCGGAACCCGAACGCCTTCGGAAACCAGAACTGGTACGCCGCGATCATGCCGAACAACGTGCCGGGGATCAGCATGTTGTGGAAGTGCGCCACCAGGAACGTGGTGTTGTGGACCAGGAAATCCACCGGCGGGATCGCCAGCAGGATGCCGGACAGGCCGCCGATCACGAAAGTGACCAGGAACGCCAGCCCCCACAGCAGCGGCGTGGTGAAGCGCACGCGGCCGCGGAACATGGTGAGGATCCAGTCGTACACCTTCACGCCGGTGGGGATGCCGATCAGCATGGTGGCGATGCCGAACGCCGCGTTGATGTTCGCCGATTGCCCCATGGTGAAGAAGTGGTGCAGCCATACGGTGAACGACAGCACCGCGATGGTCATGGTCGCGAGCACCAGCGAGGTGTAGCCGTACAGCTTTTTCGCCGAGAAGGTGGAGAACAGCTCCGAGAACACGCCGAACGAGGGCAGCACCACGATGTACACCTCGGGGTGGCCGAACAGCCAGAACAGGTTGGCGTAGACCATCATGTTGCCGCCACCGCCGCTGGTGAAGAAATGCATGCCCAGGTAGCGGTCCAGCGCCAGCAGGGCCGTCGCCACGGTGAGCGCCGGCATCGCAAAGATCATCAGGATGCTGGTGCACAATGCCGTCCAGCAGAACAGCGGCATGCGGAACAGGTGCATGCCTGGTGCGCGCTTCTTGTAGATCGTCACCGCGAAGTTGATGCCGGTGAGGGTGGAGCCGATCGAGCTCAGCGTCACCGCCCAGATCCAGTAGTCCACGCCGACGCCGGGACTGAAGCGCAGCTCGGTGAACGGTGCGTAGCCGGACCAGCCGCCGGTTGAGAACGGCGCCAGCACCAGCGAGATCATCACCAGCGCGGCGCCGGCGGCGGTCAGCATCAGGCTGATCGAGTTGAGCACCGGGAACGACACGTCGCGCGCACCGATCTGCAGCGGCATGACGTAGTTGATCACCCCGGTGAGGAACGGCATCGCCATGAAGAAGATCATGATGCTGCCGTGGGTGGAGAACAGCTGGCCGAAGTGCTCGGCCGAGATGAAACCGGACCGGTTGACCGCATCGGCCTGCTGCAGCCGCATCACCAGCGCCTCGATCACGGCGCGGGCCAGCATCACCAGCGCCAGCACCACGTACATGATGCCGATGCGCTTGTGGTCCACGCTGGTGAACCACTCCCGCCACAGGTAGCGCCACTTGCCCTTGCCGGTGATGTAGCCGGCCACGCCGAGTACGCCGAGAACCGCAACCAGTGCAGCGCCCATGGCCACCGGGCTGTCGGTCGGCAGCGCCGACAGGCTCAGCCGGCCCAGCCACGGCCCCGCGAGCGCCTCAATGCGCATCGTTCGTCCTCCCGGTGGCGCGTGAGGCCATGGTGGATGCGCGCACCTGTGCCGATGCGTGGTACTTCGCCACGATGCGTCCGAACAGGTCGGCGTCGACTTGCCCGAAGCGTTCGGGCGCGGCCGGCACGCCGCGCCGTGCGAGCTCGCGGTAACGACGCGCATCGAGCACGTCCCCGTCTGCACGCACCTTGCCGATCCAGCGGTTGAAGTCGCCGGCGTCGACCGCGTGCACCACGAACTTCTGCTGCGCGAAGCCGCTGCCGTTGTACTGGGTGTTCTCCCCGACGAAGTCTCCCGGTCGATCGGCACGCAGCCACAGTTGCGTGATCATCCCGGGCATCGCGTAGATCTGTCCGGCAAGGCGCGGCACCAGCAGCGACTCCATCACCGTGTCGCTGGTCAGGTGCAGGTGTACCGCCCTTCCCACCGGCAGCACCAGGGTGTTCAGCGTGGCGATGTGCTGGTCGGGATAGATGAAGAGCCATTTCCAGTCCAGGCCCACCACCTGCACGTCCAGCGGCGCGGCGGCCGAGGCCTGCCCGGCGTCGATCGCCCGATACGGGTCGAGCGCGCGCGACTGCGTCCAGACCCGCACCGCCAGAAACGCCACCAGCAGCGCGGGCACGCCCCAGATCAGCACTTCCAGCACCCGGGAAAAGTCCCAGCCGGGTCGATAGGCACTGCGCCGGTTGCGGCGACGGAACCGCCAGGCGACCCAGGGCGTGAGCACGATCACCGGGACGACCACGAAGAGCATCAACACGGCTGCCTGGACCAGCAGCTGCCGTTCGGCGGCGGCGACGGGCCCGGCAGCGACCGCGAAGATCGCTGCCCGGGCCGGCATCGCCGCCAGCCCGACGCGCGACGCGCTGCGCTTCGCGTGGCCTTCCGTCGCTGTGTGCTGCACCTGAGTTCCTCGCTGGATCGACGGCGAGTCGGGCCGCCGCCGAAGGTCGCCTTGCCGAAACCGCGGCAAGGCGCGGCATCGCCGCACGACCCTAGGCAGACGCCGCGCAAAGTCGCGTGAAGCGCCCGCGAAGCCCGCGTGCCCGGACGACACGCCACGCGGCCCCCTGACGATTTCCGCAGCGCATGCCGACGCCATCGCCGGAGCCGCTATGCTGGCCGGCGAGTCGGCACCGGGGCCAGCGTTGCACGGGGCGTGGTGCGCCGGACCGCCCATCGTCACCGCCGCATCGAGGCCAGGAACATGCTCAAGTCGCTTGCCGTATCCGCCCTGCTCCTGCCGGGACTGGCCGCACCCGTTGCGGCGTCAACGACCAACCTCCCGCCACGTCTCGAGCGCGAGGCGCAGGCGGTGACGATCACCCGCGACGACTGGGGCATCGCCCACGTGCACGGCAAGACCGACGCCGGTGCGGTGTTCGGCATGGCCTACGCGCAGGCCGAGGACGACTTCCACCGCGTCGAGACCAACTACCTGCTCTCGCTCGGCCGCATGGCCGAGGCCAAGGGCGAATCGTCGATCTGGCTGGACCTGCGGCAGAAGCTGTTCATCGACCCGGTGAAGCTCAAGCAGCTCTACGCGCAGAGCCCGGGCTGGCTGCGCCAGCTGATGGACGCCTGGGCGGACGGCCTGAACTACTACCTCGCCACCCATCCGGACGTGCACCCGGAGGTGATCACCCATTTCGAACCGTGGATGGCGCTGTCCTTCACCGAGGGCAGCATCGGCGGCGACATCGAGCGGGTCGACCTCGAGCAGCTGAAGGCCTTCTACGGCGAGCCCGGCGACGCGCCGCTGGCGACGGTGGAGATGAAGCCGAGCTGGGTCGAGCCGACCGGCTCCAATGGCATCGCGCTCGCGCCGAAGCTCACCGCCGACGGCCACGCGCTGCTGCTGATCAACCCGCACACCTCGTTCTTCTTCCGCTCCGAGCTGCAGATGTCCAGCGACCAGGGGCTGGACGCCTACGGTGCGGTGACCTGGGGCCAGTTCTTCATCTACCAGGGCTTCAACCGGCACGTCGGCTGGATGCACACCTCCACCGGCGTCGACGCGGTGGACGAGTTCGCCGAGACGATCGTGCGCAAGGTCGGCAAGCTCTATTACCGCTACGGCAAGGCGCTGCGGCCCGTGACCTCGCGCCAGATCACCGTGCCGTACAAGACCCAGGACGGCACGATGGCTCGCCGCACCTTCACCGCGTACTTCACCCACCACGGCCCGATCGTGCGCAGGGACGGCGACAAGTGGATCGCCGAGGCGCTGATGAACACGCCGATCCCGGCGCTGGAGCAGAGCTGGCTGCGCACGAAAACGCACGACTACGCCAGCTACATGAAGGTGGCCGAGCTGAAGGCCAACTCGTCCAACAACACGCTGTTCGCCGACGACAAGGGTGAGATCGCCTTCCTGATGCCGCAGTTCGTGCCCAAGCGCGACAACCGTTTCGACTACACCCAACCGGTGGACGGCGCGAACCCGGCCACCGACTGGCACGGCCTCACCCCGCTGAACCAGCTGCCGCAGGTGGTGAACCCGCCGAACGGCTGGGCCTTCAACACCAACGACTGGCCGTACTCCGCCGCCGGCCCGTACAGCCCGAAGCAGGCCGACTTTCCGCGCTACATGGACACCTTCGGCGAGAACCCGCGCGGCCTGCACGCCACCCGCCTGCTCACCGGCGCGAAGGAGGTCACGCGCGCCTCGCTGATCACCATGGCCTTCGACTCGTATCTGCCGGCCTTCGCGCGCCAGCTGCCGGTGCTGATCCACGACTACGACGCGCTGCCCGCCGGCGATCCGCTGAAAGGCAAACTGCGCGGCCCGATCGCCCTGCTGCGCGGCTGGGACTACCGCTGGGGCATCGCCTCGATGCCGACCACGCTGGCGGTGTTCTGGGGCGACACGCTGTGGGACGAGGTGAGCAAGGCGGACACCGCCGAAGGCCTGTCGATCTACGACGTGATGGCCGAGAAGGCCGGATCAAAGGAGCGCCTGCACGCGCTTTCGGAAGCAGTGGACCGGCTGCAGCAGGACTTCGGCCACTGGGGCGTGCCGTGGGGCGAGGTGAACCGCTTCCAGCGCATCAACGGCGCCATCGAGCAGCCGTTCGACGACAACAAGCCGAGCATCCCGGTGCCGTTCACCTCCTCGCGCTGGGGCTCGCTGGCCTCGTTCGGTGCGCACCGCTGGCCGGGCACCAAGCGCTACTACGGCACCAGCGGCAACAGCTTCGTCGCGGTGGTGGAGTTCGGACCGAAGGTGAGCGCCCGCGCGATCACCGCCGGCGGCGAGAGTGGCCACCCGGGCTCAAAGCACTTCAACGACGAGGCCGAGCGCTACACCACCGGCAACCTGCGCGAGGTGTATTTCTGGCCGGAGCAGCTGAAGGGCCACACCGAACGCGTCTACCACCCGGGCCAGTGAGCCCCGGCAGCACGCGGGACGACGCCTAGCCGCGCGTCCCGCGCGAACGGCGCAGCAGCGCCATCACGCCGATCGCCAGCATGGCCGGCACGCCGGCCTGCAGCAGTTCGAACGGCCACAGGTTGTGCGAGGTGGGATCGGCGGCCACCCCCGTCACGATCCGCCCCACCACCAGCACCATCAGCGCCGCCGGCACCGCGGCAGCCAGGCGCCAGCCGCCGCGCCAGCGCCAGCACGCCCAGGCCGGCAGCGCCAGGCCGCCGAGCGCGATGGCGAACATCAGCAGCATGAAGCCGCTGAACAGTATCGTCTCGCCTGCGCTCACCGGCGTGGCGGCGTTCCGCGCCGCGGCGGCACGCTGCGCGTCGCGCTGCCTGGCCAGCAGATCGTCCACCCAGGCCGGCTTGCCGGTCTCGTTGCCCGCCGCATCGGCGCCGGCGGACAGGTGCACCGGCAGCGTCGCCACCACCGGAGTGCCGCCCAGGCTGCCGTCACCGGCGGTGATGCGGATCTCGTCCACCTGCGCGTCCGGTTTCAGGAAGAACAGCCAGCCCAGCGCCTCGCCCTTGCCGTCGTAGCGAATCGACGGGCTGGTGCCGACCGGTGCCGGCTTGCCGTGGAAATAGCCCTGCACCCAGATGCCCACGGGGTGGTCGGTGCGATACGCCAGCCGCAGGTAGAAGTGCCCGCTTTGGCCGAGCGCTATGTCATCGCCCTGTGGCCAGGTATCGAGCACCTCGACCTGCGCCGGCGCCGGCATCGCGTCGACGCGACCCGGCACCCCCGCCAGCAGCAGGCCAAGCAGCAGCAACGCATGGCGAATCATCCCGTTCATCACGTACTCCCCCCATAAACCCGTTCGCAGGTCGGGCGGGGCTGCGGTGCGCTGCCGCGCCCGGTCGACAGCCCCGGGGACGGCTCGCATCATCGCGAGGCACCCCCTCCCCCCGGAACCACCATGACATCCCGTATCGCCTGCCCGACCCTCGCCGCCCGCGTCACCACCGCCGAACAGGCGGCCACGCACATCCGCCCCGGCATGACCGTGGGCATGAGCGGCTTCACCGGCGCAGGCTATCCCAAGCAGGTGCCGCAGGCACTGGCCGCACGCATCGGCGCGGCGCACGAGCGCGGCGAGCGCTTCGGCATCCGCATGCTCACCGGCGCGTCCACGGCTCCGGAACTGGACGGCGTGCTGGCCCGCACCGGCGGCATCGACTTCCGCCTGCCCTACCAGTCCGATCCCGAGCTGCGCGAACGCATCAATCGCGGCGAGATCGACTACATGGACATCCATCTGGGGCATGTGGCGCAGTACGCGCGCTCGGGCTTCTTCGGCAGGATCGACGTGGCGGTGGTCGAGGTCACCGCGATCCTGCCCGACGGGCGGCTGGTGCCATCCACCTCGGTGGGCAACAACGCCACCTGGCTGGAACTGGCCGACACGGTGATCCTGGAGGTCAACGCCGAACAGCCGGCCGGGCTGGAGGGCATGCACGACATCCATTCCTGCGCCGCGCCACCGCACCGCGCGCCGCTGCCGCTGGTCGAACCCGGCCAGCGCATCGGCGAGGCGACGCTGCGGGTGGATCCGGCCAGGGTGGTGGCGGTGGTCGAGACCCGTG
Source organism: Dyella ginsengisoli LA-4 (assembly GCF_000334915.1). Classification (GTDB taxonomy): domain Bacteria; phylum Pseudomonadota; class Gammaproteobacteria; order Xanthomonadales; family Rhodanobacteraceae; genus Dyella_A; species Dyella_A ginsengisoli_A. The sequence goes on from NZ_AMSF01000037.1 coordinate 159,980, forward strand.
GCCCCGACCGGCTCAGCCCGTTCGCGCCGCCGGATGAAACCAGTCGCCGCATTGCCGGCCATCTGGTGGAGTTCTTCCGCCACGAGGTGGCTCGCGGGCGGCTGCCGACGAACCTGCTGCCGCTGCAGTCCGGCGTCGGCAACATCGCCAACGCGGTGCTGGACGGCCTGCGCGAGGGCGGCTTCGAGCAGATGACCGCCTACACCGAGGTGATCCAGGACGCGATGCTCGGCCTGGTGCGCGACGGCCTGATCACCATCGCCTCGGCCACCGCCCTGTCGCTCAGCCCGGACGGCGTGGCCGACTTCGTGAAGCACATCGACGCCTACCGCCACCGCATCGTGCTGCGCCCGCAGGAGATCTCCAACCATGCCGAGCTGATTCGCCGGCTCGGCTGCATCGCGCTCAACGGCATGGTGGAGGCGGACATCTACGGCAACGTCAATTCCACCCACGTCGCCGGCACCCGCATCATCAACGGCATCGGCGGCTCCGGCGACTTCGCCCGCAACGGCCACCTCGCCTGCTTCCTCACCCCGAGCACCGCCAAGGGCGGCGCCATCTCGGCGATCGTGCCGATGGTCAGCCACGTCGACCACACCGAGCACGACGTGTCGGTGGTGGTCACCGAACAGGGGCTGGCGGACCTGCGTGGACTGTCTCCGCGCCAGCGTGCGCACGCCATCATCGAGCACTGCGCGCACCCGGACTTCCGCCCGATGCTGCAGGACTACGTCGACCGCGCCTGGGTGCACAGCAAGGCGCTGCACACGCCGCATCTGCTGCCCGAGGCGCTGTCCTGGCACCAGCGCTTCCTCGATACCGGCAGCATGCGGGCCTGATACTCAGGCGGCGGCGGGCAACTCCCTGCGCGTCGCACGCCGCTCGCGCAGCCGCAGGAACGGCCGCTCCACCGCCAGGTGCAGCACGCTGCCGAGGGCCAGCGCCGCGGCGGCGTAGACCACGAAGATCGCCACCCCGTGCAGGCGTTCGCCCAAAGTCACCTGCACCAGGTGATAGGCGATCTTGTGGCTGAGATACAGGCTGTAGGAGATGCCCGCCAGCCAGCCGGCGCCGGGCACACGCCAGCGGCCGAGCGTGCTGTTCTGCCCGGCCGCGGCGAACACCAGCAGGCCGAGGCCCGCGGACAGCAGCGGCCAGCCGATCGCGTTGGCCCACAGCCCGGCCCGGTCGCGGAACAGCAGCAGGGCCGCGCCGGTTACCAGAACGCCCAGCCACATCGCCGCCTGTGCGTGGGCCTGGGCACGGATCCAGAGCTTCAACCGGAAGGTCTTCAACGCGGCCAGCATCACGCCGACGAACAACCCGTCCAGCCGGCACCAGGTCGGGAAATAGAGATCCTCGATGTACCAGTTGCGGTCCGGCTGCAGCGCCGTGTCGTGCCACCACACCCCGGCGCGCAGCACGACGCCGCCGAGCACCACCAGCAGCGCGACCGCGGCCACCGCACGGCCCGAATGCCACCGCGCCAGGCCGATCGCCAGCAGCGGGAACAGCAGGTAGAAATGCTCCTCCACGCACAGCGACCACGCGTGCGAGAACGCCGGCTGGCTGCGGTAGTCGATCAAGAGGTTCACGGTGAAGGTGGCGAACTGCCACCACGGCGCGATGCCGGGCAATTCGCGCAGCGCCGGCGCGCACTGGTACAGCGCCAGCACCACCGCGAATGCCGGCAGGATGCGATAGGCCCGGCGCCGGTAGAACTCGCCCAGCGCAAGGCGCTCGCCGCGTGCCAGCGGCGCCAGCACCTGGCCACCGATGAGGAAACCGCTGAGCACGAAGAAGATGTCCACGCCGACCCAGCCGTAACGCACCAGCGGATCGAAGTGCGGTCCCATGCCGCCGACCACCCAGGAGTGGAACAGCATCACCGAGACGATGGCCAACGCGCGCAGCGTGTCCAGGCCGGGGAGTCGTTGCATGGGCGTCCTTTCCGTGCGGGTAAAGACGCCAGCATGACGCGACCGGCCATGGCAAAACCATGACCGGTCGCGGGCGCGATCAGGGCATCGCGTTCAGCGCACGCCGACGGTGCCGTTGGCGGCCTTCACCAGCCTGGCGGGGTCGTAGCCGACGCCGTCCTTGAACACGGTCACCACGTTCTCGATCGCCTTGATGTCGGCGGCAGGATTGCCGTTGACCAGCACCAGGTCGGCCACCTTGCCCGGCTCGATGGAACCGATACGGTCGCCCTCGCCGAGGTAGCGCGCGCCGTTGAGCGTGGCGATGCGGATCGCCTCCACCGGAGTGAAGCCGGCCTCGACCAGCAGCTCCACCTCGCGCTGGTCGCCATAGCCGGCGATCACGCCGCCGAAGCCGGTCGGGTCCAGTCCGGCCAGCAGGGTGCCGCCGGCCTTCACGAAGGCGCGCTCGAACTGCATCTCCAGCGCGAACAGCGCCGGCCACGGCGAGTCCTTCTGCGCGGCGATGCGCTCGCGGGTCTTCAGGTATTCCACCCGGGTCTGCGGCAGCATCGCATCGAGCACGCGGGTATCGACCGGGGCGCGCCCCGGCACGAAGGTCTCGAACACCGGCAGGGTGGAGGTCACCGCCACGTGCCTGTCGACCAGGTGACGGATCAGCGCCTGGATCCGCGTATCGCCGATCCGCATCTTTGCCAGGTTGGCGGTGGCCTTGCGGGTGTCGGGGCACACGTCGGGCTGCTTGCCCGGGGTGAATTCGGTATCCACCACCAGGCCGTGCTCGAGGTCGTCGATGCCCAGGTCGGCCGCCTCGGTGAAACCGATCGAGCACAGATGCCCGGTGACGATGATGTGCCGCGCATGCGCCACGGCGATCGCCGCCGACAGCTCGGCGCGGGTGATGTGCATGTAGGCCTTGAACGAGGTGGCGCCCTCGTCCATCCAGTACTCCACCGTGGCGCGCGCGTCGTCGGCGCCGGTGAGCTCGTGCATCTGCGAGGTGAAGCTGCCCTTGCCCTCCAGGTACGGCCCGGTGGTGTGCATCTTCGGACCCGGAATCAGGCCGGCGTCGATCGCCTTCTTCAACTCGAGATCGGTGTACGGCTCGGTGCTGCCGGTGGTGCGGATGGTGGTGACGCCGCCGGCCAGGTAGAACTTGGGAAAGCTCGAGCCCTGCTCCGGATACAGCGCGTCCTTGGCCGCCGGGTTCACCTTCGGCGCCGGGTAGAACATGTGGTCGTGCATGCCGACCAGGCCGGGGATCAGGCTCATGCCGCGGCCGTCGATCACTTTCGTGCCCTTCGGTGTTTCGACATGGGCCCCCAGGGCCACGATGCGGTCGTCATGCAGCAGCACGGTCTGGTTCTCGCGCGGCGCGGCGCCGGTGCCGTCGATCACGCGCACGTGCTCGATGGCGATGTCACCCGCCGGCACGCTGACAAAAGCCTGCGTGGCGCGCGAAAGCGTCGATACCGTCGCGGCGGCCGGTGCGGCACAGCACAGGAGGCACGCGACGATGGCCGGCGCGCGAAAGCACGCGGCGCGGAGACGGACGGAGCTGGACATGGCGGATCCCTCGGCGGACGCGCCTCCCCCGGGCGCGAAGGCTCCCATCCTACGAGGTTCCTACGCCCGTGCGCCCGCCTAGGCGGGGATCGCCAGCCCGCGCTGCACCGCCGGCCGCGCCAGCACCCGGTCCAGCCACGCTGCCACGTGGGCATAGCGATGGAACTGCACCAGCTCGCGCGCCTCGTAGAAACCGATCAGGTTGCGCACCCAGCCGGCCGTGGCGATGTCGGCGATGGTGTAGTCGTCGCCCATCAGCCAGGTGCGGTCGTCCAGTCGCGCGTCGAGCACGCCGAGCAGGCGCTGCGACTCGGCCACGTAGCGCTCGAGCGGCCGCTTGTCCTCGTACTCGCGCCCGGCGAATTTGTGGAAGAACCCCACCTGGCCGAACATCGGCCCGATCGCCGCCATCTGGAAGAACACCCACTGGATCGTCTCCCAGCGGCGCGCCGGATCGGCGGGCAGGAAACGGCCGCTTTTCTCGGCGAGATACAGCAGGATCGCGCCGGACTCGAACAATGCCAGCGGCTCGCCGCCCGGGCCGTCCGGATCGAGGATCGCCGGGATCTTGCCGTTCGGATTGAGCGCGAGGAACTCCGGCAGCTGGCTCTCGTTCTTCATGATGTCGATGCGGTGCGCCTCGTACGGCAGACCGGTCTCCTCCAGCATGATCGACACCTTCACGCCATTCGGCGTGGCCAGCGAATACAGCTGCAGTCGATCCGGGTGCTGCGCGGGCCAACGTCGGGTGATCGGGAATTCGGCGAGGCGCGACATGGGGCTCTCCTGGGGACGGGAACCGACAGCCTGCCAGAACGGCCACCGTCGTGGCGCGCGTGGAACCCGCTCCGGTCAGGAGCCCGGGTGCGATGCCGTGCCGGGCAGCGCATTCGGCGATGCCACCGCAGCGATGCGACGCGACTCGTCGGACGGCGTGACAGGTGGCGACAGGCGCATGTCGCGCACCAGGCGCACCCGGTCCAGTCCGTGCTGGAAGTGCAGGCCGAGGCGGCCGACCATGTAACCGGGACGCCCATAGTCGTCCGGACCGAAGGTGTCCGGCTGCGTCGTCACCTCGCGGCACGGCAGGCGTCCGAGGAAAATCTGGTCCACCGCATTGGCACGGTAATGCTGGCGCTGCGGGTGGCTGTGGATGTCCACGCCGGTGGCGAGCATGCCGGGCGGACACGCGTTGGTCACCGGGCTGGCGACATGCGCACCGACGGTCAGCAGCACCGTGCCCCATGCGGAGCCATCGGGCGTGCGACAGAGATTGCCGATCGCCTCCACACCGTGCTCGCGCGTCCACGCGCGAAGCACGTAGGCGACGCGCACGGCAAAGCCATCCATGCCGGCCGATGTGTCCGGCGCATGCAGTTCACCGATCCGATACACCGGCACGTCGTGCCCGTGCACCGTGGCATGGGCCACCACCACCGGCGCTTCCGCCCGCACCTGCCAGGGCAGCAGTACCGCCCACACCAGCACACCCAGCTTGATCGCCCGACGCATGTCCCACATGGCTCGTTCCCTCCGCTCGGCCATCCGCGCATGGCGTGCAGGCGCCCGTCACGCCCGCGCCTGCGGGCATGCGTGGATGACGTCATGAATCACCCGGCGACGATACGGCCGGGTCCCGTGCCGGCCCGGCAACGCCGGTGCGGGGCACGAGGCTGATCCTGTGCGCACCACACGCCGGGCGCGAGCGCTGCGCGACGGACACACCGCATCGGCGACGAAACCGGGCCCCGATGGAGCGAAAACGTCGGGCGTCAGCCGGCGAGATGACGCGCGGTGACGCCGATGCCCGCGGACGCCACCGCGACTGGCGTACCCTGCGCCACGATGCGACCGCCCTCGTCGCCCGCGCCGGGACCGAGGTCGATCATCCAGTCGCAGGCGGTGATCACACGGCGATCGTGCTCGACCACGATCACGCTGTGGCCGGTCTCGACCAGCCCGTGCAACTGCGTCATCAGGCGGTCGACGTCGGCCGGGTGCAGGCCGGTGGTGGGTTCGTCCAGCACGTACAGCGTGTGGCCGCGCGCCTGGCGCTGCAGCTCGGTGGCCAGCTTGATGCGCTGTGCCTCGCCGCCGGAGAGTTCCGTCGCCGGCTGGCCGAGTCGCAGGTAGCCCAGGCCGACGTCGCGCAACGTGGCGAGCGAACGCGTCAGCGCCGGCACGGCGTCGCCGAAGAACGCCACCGCGTCGTCCACGGTCAGCGCCAGCACCTCGGCGATGTGGCGGCCGTTCCAGCGCACCGCCAGCGTGTCCTCGTTGTAGCGGCTGCCGTGGCAGGTGGGGCAAGGCGCGTAGACCGACGGCAGGAACAGCAGGCCGACCGAGACGAAGCCCTCGCCCTCGCAGGTGGCACAACGCCCTTTCGCCACGTTGAAGGAGAAGCGGCCGGCGTCGAACTTGCGCTTGCGCGCTTCCGGCGTGGCGGCGAACAGCTTGCGCACCTGGTCGAACAGGCCGGTGTAGGTCGCCAGGTTGGAGCGCGGCGTGCGGCCGATCGGACGCTGGTCGACGGTGACCAGGCGGGTCAGCGTGTCCATGCCCTCGACGATGCGGCCGCCGGCCGGCGCGGGGGTATCGCCGGGCAGCTCGTCGCCCTCTTCTTCCACTGTCGGCGCCGTGCCCAGCGCACGACCGACCAGTTCGACCAGCGCCTGGCTCACCAGGCTGGACTTGCCCGCGCCGGAGACGCCGGTGACCGCGGTCATCACGCCCAGCGGGAACGCCACGTCCAGCGCGTCGACGTTGTTGCGCGTGATCGCCTCCAGCCGCAGCCAGCCGGACGGCTCGCGCGGCGTGCGGGGCGGCAGGTCGGCGTCCTCGAACACGTAGCGGCGTGTCGCCGAGGCCGCGCACTCGGCCAGCCCCGCCAGCGGACCGGCATGCAGCACCTCGCCGCCCTGGGTGCCGGCGCCGGGACCGATGTCGATCACCCAGTCCGCCGCGCGGATCACGTCCAGCTCGTGCTCCACCACGAACACCGAATTGCCGCCCGCCTTCAGCCGCGCCAGCGCGCGCAGCAGGGCTTCGGTATCGGCCGGGTGCAGGCCGGCCGACGGCTCGTCCAGCACGTAGACCACGCCGAACAACTGCGCCTGCAGCTGCGTGGCCAGCCGCAGCCGCTGCAGCTCGCCCGGCGACAGCGTGGGCGTGCTGCGCTCCAGCGAGAGATAACCGAGGCCGAGCTCGACCAGGGTGTCGATGCGCGCACCGACGTCGGCGACGATGCGTCCGGCGACCAGCACCCGTTCCGGATGCCCGTCGTCGCGCGAGGACAGCGCGTCCTGCGTGGCGCGCAGGTGCCGCGCCAGCTCGCGCAGCGGCAGGCCGGAGGCGTGGGCGATGTCGTGTCCGCCGAAGGTGACCGACAACGCCTCGGGCCGCAGCCGCCGGCCGCCGCAGGCCGGGCACGGATGCGCCACCATGTAACGCGCCACGCGCTGCTTGATCGCCGCGCTCTCGCTCTGCGCGAAGCTGTGCATCACGTAGGCGCGCGCGCTGACGTAGGTGCCCTTGTAGTTGCCCGGTTCGCCGCGCGCATAGGCGGCCTGCGCCACCTCCGGCGCCACGTCGCGGTAGACCGGCACCACCGGCTGCTCGTCGGTGAACAGGATCCAGTCGCGCTGGTCCTGCGGCAGCTCGCGCCACGGCCGGTCCACGTCGTAGCCCAGCGTGGTGAGGATGTCGCGGTAGTTCTTGCCCTGCCAGCCCTGCGGCCAGCAGGCGACGGCGCGCTCGCGGATGGTCAATGACGGGTCCGGCACCATCGAGTCCTCGGTGGCTTCGAACACCCGGCCCAGGCCGTGGCAGTCCGGGCACGCACCGGCCGGTGTGTTCGGCGAGAACGCATCGGACTCCAGCAGCGCCAGCCCCGGCGGGTAATCGCCGGCGCGCGAGTACAGCATGCGCAGCGCGTTGGAGAGCGTGCTCAGGCTGCCGACGGTGGAGCGCGTGCTGGTGCCGCCGCGGCTCTGCTGCAGGGCGACCGCCGGCGGCAGGCCGTCGATGCGGTCCACCGCGGGCACACCGGCCTGCTCGATCAACCGCCGCGCGTACGGCGCCACCGACTCGAAATAGCGCCGCTGCGCCTCCGCATAGATGGTGCCGAAGGCCAGCGATGACTTGCCCGAGCCGGACACGCCGGTGAACACCACCAACGCATCGCGCGGGATGTCCACGCTGAGGTTCTTCAGGTTGTGCTCGCGCGCGCCGCGCACACGCACGCAGCCGTTGTCGGCGTCGCCCGGCCCGCCCTGCTCCGCCGTCATGCCTTCCGGCTCCACAGGTGAAAGGCCCGACGACGGGTGACGTGGCACTTGGCAGACATGCAGGAAACTCGCAGCAAACGGAGTGGGCCGGAGCGGCCCTCGCCACTCCGTTCAGCCGTGCAGTCTACGCAAGCGCACCGGCCACTGCCTCGTCCGATCTGTCGTGGGCCGCCGACTCAATTGGCTGCGTGCATGCGCTTGATGCGCACCGCGGACCCGCCCTTGAAACGCACGACGAACGTCGCCCCCTCGTGCACCTCCTTGACCACCGGCACGGCCTGCGGTGGCGTGGAGTCGAGCGTGGTGCGGTTGTTGGCCACTTCCAGGCCGACCGGCACCAGCGTCATCGGTGGACTGAACGGCTTGAACGCGACGAAGTGCGAGGCGCAGCCCATGCAGCCCCCCTGGATCACCGGCATCCGCTGCATCCAGATGAAGTACTTGTTCTCGTGCCGTATCCACACGCGCGACTCGCTGTGCCGGATCGGGCCCACCGCGCCATCGGCGTTCCATACCCGCACCACATGTGCGGTGCGGCAGTCCGCCGTGGCGCACTCCTGCAGCACCAGGTACTCGTCGTCGTTCAGGTGCACCGGCTGCACGCTCAGGATGTCGTCCTTCACCAGCGCCTTGGCCGGGAACACCACGGTGGGCATCCGTGGATCCACCCGGAAATTGCCGGAGATGAGATAGCCGCCGTGGGTGCGCGTATAGGGTGCGGTGACCGTCACCCCGGGCAGGCTGGTCTGGCCAACCGCCGCCAGTGGCATGAGGCACGCAAACGCAAGAAATCTCGGGAATGAGTGGGAAGCCATGCGCGGAGACTCCTGTCGTCGAGGCCTTCCTGCCGGAGCCCCGCACCTTACGCCGTATGGCCGGACCAGGCCAGTGCGCGCGCTTCGCACCGGGGCACGTCGTGGGTATGCTGCGGCAGCCGGTCCGACGCTGCGACCCGGGGGGACGCCATGCTTCGACACTCGCTGCGGGTCCGCCTGCTGCTTCCCGTCCTGGCGCTCGTGCTGCTGGCCACCGTGGCGGTCACCGTCGTGCTGGCCACGGTCGAAGCCGGACGCGTGCGCCGCGATGCGACCATCGCCATGGATCGCGAAACCGGCGCGCTGCAGAGCCTGCTGGCCGTCACCCGCACGGTCATGCTCGACCGCGTGCACGACGGCATGCGGCTGCTGCGAAGCTAGGGCGCCGCGCTCGGCGCACCGCATCCCGGTGGCCCGATCGCCCTGCCGGGGCGATCGCAACCGGCGAACGACCTGCTGCTGGGCAGCACCCCGCAGGGCGACCGCTTCGCGCTGGTGGACAGCGTCACGTCCATCATGGAAGGCACCGCGACGATCTTCTCGCGCAGCGGCGACGAGTTCGTCCGCATCGCCACCAACGTGCGCCGGGAGGACGGCAGCCGCGCCATCGGCACCGTGCTCGATCCGCATGGACCGGTGATCGAACGGATCCGCCGGAACGAGAGCTACTACGGTGTCGTCGACATCCTCGGCAATCCGTACGTGACCGGCTACGAACCGATCGTGCCGGGCGATGGCGGCCGCGCGATCGGCATCTGGTACGTCGGCTACAAGACCGACCTGGAAGCGCTGGACCGGGTGATCGGCAACAGTCGGCTGCTCGATTCCGGCTTCGTCGCGCTGTTCGATGCCCGCGGCACGCTGCGTTTCCATTCGCGAACCGGCGCCACCACGCGCCCTGCCGACATCGATCGCATCGTGAAGGAGCGGCCTGGCGACTGGGTGATCCGCAGCCAGGCGGTCCCGGGTTGGGGCTTCACCCTGGTCGCGGCCTATCCGGCGAGCGACGTGAACGGCGCGATCGTGCGGCAGTCGGCATGGATCGTCGCGATCGGCCTGCTGGTGTGCGCCCTGCTGCTGGGGCTGCAGTCGGTGCTGATCTGGGTCCGGGTGCTCAAGCCGGTGCAGCACCTGACGGACGTGGCCGAAGAGCTGAGCCGCGGCCGGTGGAGCCACACCATCACCGAGGTGAACCTGCACGACGAGATCGGTACGCTGGCCAGGGCGATCACCCGGCTGGCCAACAGCGTCCGCCTGGCGATGGACCGCTTGGGCAAGCGTTGAAGCCGCCACCCCGAAGCATGCAGAGGCACGTCGCCCCATGGCCAACGAACTCCGCCCCCTGATCGAGATCCTCCGCGACCTGCGCGCGCTTTCGCAGCAGAAGGCATCGGGCTTCTTCTTCGTCGTCACCGAGGACAATCACTCCTGCACGATCCGCCTGCACGGCGGTGAGGTAGAGGACGTGGTGTTCAGCCGCCACCGCGGCGACGAGGCCGTGCAGCTGCTTGCGCGCGTGCCGGGCGGCCGCGCCCGGTTCCAGGCCGACCCCGGCCGCTCCGGCCCGGCGGCCGTCTCGCTGGGCGCTGCCGCGCAGTCATGGCTCGCCGGCGGCTTCGAACAGCCGGCTCCGGCGCCACCGCTGGCGCCGGAGCCGGCAGCGGAGACCGGCACATCGGCACATGCAGGGGTGGAGTGCCTCACCGGGCGGCAGCGCAGCATCATCGAGCGCATCGCGCTGGACCACTTCGGCCCGATTGCCGACCTGTTGTGCGAAGAGGCGCTGGGCCGTCCCGGCAGCATCGATCGTGCACTGGTCGAGCTGGCTTCCAACCTGCCTGCGCGCGACCAGGAGGACAGTTTCCTCGACGAGGCGCGCCGCGCGCTGGGCCTGTATCGCTGACCGGGTGGAACAACACCGTGCCGGAGGCGGACAATCGCCAGACCCATCCTGCGGGAGCCCGCCATGCCTCCACGTCCCGATCCTCGCCTGGCCCGACTGCTCGGCATCGAGCATCCACTGCTGCTGGCACCGATGGCCGGTGCTGCCGACGAGGCGCTGGCCATCGCCGTAGCGCGGGCCGGCGGACTGGGCTCCCTGCCCTGCGCCATGCTCGACGCCGACACGCTGCGCGCCCAGGTAACGCGTTTCCGCACCGCGATCGAGGCGCCGGTCAACCTCAATTTCTTCTGCCACGTGGCGCCGCTGCCGGATGCCGTCCGCGAGGCACGCTGGCGCGAGCGGCTGGCGCCGTACTACGACGCGCTCGGCGTCTCCCGCGACACGCAGGCCCCGGCCGCGCAGAGGCGCCCTTTCGACGAGGAGGCCTGCGCCACGGTGGAATCGCTGCGGCCGGAGGTGGTGAGTTTCCACTTCGGCCTGCCCGCACCGAAGCTGCTGGCGCGGGTGAAGGCCTGCGGCGCGCGCGTGCTGGGCAGCGCCACCACGGTGGACGAGGCGCGCTGGCTGGCCGCACACGGCTGCGACGCGATCATCGCCCAGGGCTGGGAGGCCGGCGGCCATCGCGGCTCGTTCCTGGACGCTCCGGTCACGACGCAGCCGGGCCTGCTCGCCCTGCTGCCGCAGGTCGTCGATGCGGTGGACCGGCCGGTGATCGCTGCCGGCGGCATCGGCGACGTGCGCGGCATCCGCGCGGCACTCGCGCTCGGAGCTGCGGGCGTGCAGCTGGGCACCGCATTCCTGCTCAGCGACGAAGCGCGCATCCGTCCGCTGCATCGCGCCGCGCTGACATCGGCGCGAGCCGCGCAGACGGCAGTGACCAACCTGTTCTCCGGCCGCCCCGCGCGTGGCATCGTCAACCGGCTGATGCGCGAGCTCGGGCCGATGTCCGACGACGTGCCCGCCTTCCCGTCCGCCGGCACCGCACTGGCGCCGCTGCGGCAGCGCACCGAACCGGAAGGCATCGACGACTTCGTCAACCTGTGGGCCGGCGAGGCAGCCCCGCTGGCGCAAACCGGTCCGGCCGAAGCGATCGCCCGCGCACTGATCGAGGCCTTTCCGCCATCGCACTGAGCGCTGGAGTCAGCGCTTGCGCGGAGCCCCGGGCCTGGTCACTTTCGGCCCCCTGGGTTTGGGTCGCGGCAGCGCCGCGGCCGTGGCGATGAGCAGACGGCCGAGCCGTTCACCGTCATCGAGCACATCATCCATCCGCCAATGCGGCTTCGCGCCAGGATAGGGCGGCGCCTCCTCCACCGTATCGAGCAGCGCGCGACCGGCGGTGGTCGGCTTGACGAAAAGCATGTTGTCGCAGACCAGCGCGACCACGCGCTCGTCCAGGTACAGCGCGTACTCGCCGAACATCTTCCGGTACGAAAGCGCGCCGCCGAGCCCGGCCTGCTCGCAGACGTAGGCGACGAAATCGACATCCGAGCCCATCAGGACTTCGCCGCCGGAGTGGCCATCGACCTGGCGCGGGTCTTCGGACCGGTGGGGCAGCCGGTCGTCTGCACGTTGTAGGCGATACCGCTGATGCGCCACTGGCCGCTGCCGTCGCGCACCAGCGAGAAGCTGTCGATGCCGCAGTGCGAGAAGGTGCCGTCGAGATGGAAATCGTACGGAGCCCACACCTGCGCCAGGCCATCGCCCAGCAGTACCTTCGGCGACCAGATGCGCTCGCGCCACTCGCCCTTGCCGGTGGCCAGCGCATGCAGGAAGTCCTCGTCGCGCTCCATTTTTATCGTCCCGTCGGGCTTGCGTACCGCGAACACCGCCCCCGGCACGAGCAGGGCCCGCATCGCCGCCGCATCGTGCCGGAGCATCGCGGCGAAGGTCTGGTCGATCACGGCGAGCACCGCCTGGCGCCCGGCAGCGGGCCTGCCCGCCCCGTTGGCGGGGGCGGCGACGGCCAGAGCCGTTGCGACGAGCGGGATCATGGCGGAACAAAGCGGTGGGCGCTGGCGCATGGCGGCACTCGGGAGAGAAAAAGGTGACCAGAGCATTGCGCGTTTGCCCGCGCCTTGCATGTGACCGGACCCGGGCCTTGCGGCACATGTCACTTGCACCGGCTCGCCACCGTACCCATGCAGGTGGCTTCGGCCCAAGATCCACGCGAGGTATCCATGCGTTCGTTCGGAAAGCTAGCCCAAGGCGCCCGGCTCGAGCGCCTGCACGACCTGCCGCTGTGGGACGGCGACCGCCTGCGCAACATCCATCCGATGCTTCCGGGACTGCGCGACCCGGCCACTCCGCGCCCCACCCTGCGCGAGTTCCTCTGCGAGGACGCCGCGCGTCGGCCACCGACGCCGTTGCCCGCGCACGATCCGCGCGCCGCCTGGCAGCGCAAGCCGGCCAGCGGCCTGCGTGCGACCTGGCTGGGCCATTCCACCGTGCTGCTGGAGATCGACGGCTGGCGCGTGCTGACCGACCCGGTATGGGGCGAGCGTGCCTCGCCGTTCACCCTGATGGGGCCGAAGCGCTTCCAGCCGGTGCCGGTGACCCTGCGCCAGCTACCCGAGGTGGACGCGGTGGTGATCTCGCACGACCACTACGACCACCTGGACTACCCGACCATCCGCGCGCTGGCGAAGTCGAAGGTGCCTTTCGTCACGTCGCTCGGCGTGGGTGCGCACCTGGAAGCCTGGGGCATCGCGCCGGAACGGATCACCGAACTGACCTGGTGGGAAACCCACCGCATTCCCGGCACCGGGCTGACCGTGACGGCGGCTCCGTCGCAGCACTTCTCCGGCCGCGGGCTGAAGGATCGCAACCAGACGTTGTGGTCCTCGCTGGTGCTGTCCGGCGAGCGGCACCGCGTGTTCTTCAGCGGTGACACCGGCCTGACCACCGAGTACGAGGCCATCCGCGACCGGCTCGGCCCCTTCGATCTGGTGATGCTGGAAGTCGGCGCCTTCCATCCGTCCTGGGGCGACATCCACCTGGGCCCGGAGAATGCGCTCCAGGCCCATCGCATGCTTGGCGGCGGCGTGCTGCTGCCGGTGCACTGGGGTACGTTCTCGCTGTCCACGCATGCCTGGGACCAGCCGGTGGAAACCCTGCTGGCGCAGGCCGACCCGGCGGACACGCACCTGCTGCTGCCGCGGCTGGGCGAGCCGGTGGAGCCGGCCGAGCGGCGGCCCGCC
>NZ_AMSF01000038.1 GCF_000334915.1 Dyella ginsengisoli LA-4
CATCCGCATGCAAGAGTAGGTCACTGCCAGGGACCTTTTTAAGAAAAGCCCCCTCCAACCGGAGGGGGCTTTTTATTTCCGTCTTCGCTGCAGCGGATGCTGTTTCTGGACAATGGTCCTCCGCATCTGCGGGCCAGGCGTGAAATACTTCCGGTCCTGTCCACCTTTCGGACACCACATGTTCGTCCATGTCGATAATCGTCGTCGCTCACGTCTGCACTGGGCCACGCTGCTGTTGGTAAGCGTCTGTGTCGTCTGTTTCGTAAGCCTTGCCCTGATGCGTCCGCCCGAGCGTGTCTCGTGGCTGCTCGACTGGGGGACAATCCCGGCGAACATTTTCGATATCAAGCAGCCCTTGCTTCCCCAGCTGACCGATCCGGCGCTGCTGAGGCTCTTCACCGCGCTGTTCATCCATGTCGAGTGGACGCATCTGCTCGGGAATCTGCTATTCCTCGCCATCTTTGGGCTGCCGGCCGAGCGGTCGATGGGCTCGCTGCGCTTCCTGACGCTCTTCCTGGTCGGCGGCATGGCCTCGAACCTTGTCGGAGCGCTCTCGCTGGCCGGCGTACTCCGGCCGATCATCGGCTGCAGCGGAGCCGTTTCGGCAGTGCTTGGTGCCTATGTCGCACTATTCCCGAGGGCCAGGCTGGGGCTGGTGCTGCCGCTGGGTCTCTACCTGGAGTTCGTGCGCGTGCCGGCGTTCCTGTTGATCGGCATCTGGGTGCTGCTGCAATTGCTGTTCAGTTATGCCGGCCCGAGCTATGGCGCGGTGGTGTGGTGGACCCACATCGCCGGGTTCCTGTTCGGTTTGCTGTTCGCCCTGTTTTCGCGTGACGCGATCGTGCGCCGCATGCGCCACTGAGTCGAAACCCATGCGCAACAAGAAGCTCTACAAGGTGACGTTCCTGCATCTGGGCAAGTCGTACGAGCTGTACGCACGTCATGTTGCAACAAGCTCGCTGTGGGGGTTCACCGAAGTCGGAGAGCTGGTGTTCGAGCCCGCGGGAGAGGGAATCCTTGTCGATCCGACCGAGGAGCGCCTGCGCGACGAGTTCAGGGATACCCGTGTATTGCACCTGCCGATGCAGGCGGTGCTTCGCGTCGAGGAGGTGGACCGCAAGGGCAGCCTGAGCATCCGCGACGCTGCAGACGGTCAGAAGATCACGCCCTTTCCGCTGCCGCCGAAGCCACGTTGATCGGCCGGCCTTACCGGTCCAAGGCGTGGTGTTGGCGACGTCCCCCCGCTTTGAGTAGCGGGACGGTTTGGAGTCCGGGGTCACTTTAACTGCTTGGCATAGGCGGCGGGTG
>NZ_AMSF01000039.1 GCF_000334915.1 Dyella ginsengisoli LA-4
GGGGGGCGCCCGCCAGCGCCTGCTTCCGGAAGAGCAGCGCAAGGCCACCATCGACGTGTCCGAGGTGGAATACATCGTGGCCAAGATGGCGCGCATCCCGGCCAAGCAGGTGTCGGCGTCCGACCGTGACGTGCTGAAGAACCTCGAGCGCAACCTCAAGATGGTGGTGTTCGGGCAGGACCAGGCGATCGAGGCGCTCACCGCGTCGATCAAGATGGCCCGCTCGGGCCTGGCCGACCCGTCCAAGCCGATCGGCAGCTTCCTGCTGGCCGGCCCCACCGGCGTGGGCAAGACCGAGGTCACCCGGCAGCTCGGCATGCAGCTGGGCATCGAGATGATCCGCTTCGACATGTCCGAGTACATGGAGGCGCATTCGGTGTCGCGGCTGGTCGGCGCCCCTCCCGGGTACGTCGGTTTCGACCAGGGCGGCCTGCTGACCGAGGCCGTCACCAAGCACCCGCACTGCGTGCTGCTGCTGGACGAGATCGAGAAGGCCCACCCGGACGTGTTCAACATCCTGCTGCAGGTGATGGACCGCGGCGTGCTGACCGACACCAACGGACGGGAGGCGAACTTCAAGAACGTGATCCTGGTGATGACCACCAACGCGGGTGCCCAGCAGGCGTCGCGTCGTGGCATCGGCTTCGTCAAGCAGAACCACACGACCGATGCGATGGAGGTGATCCGCCGCATGTTCACGCCGGAGTTCCGCAACCGCCTCGACGCGATCATCCAGTTCAACTCGCTGGACTTCGACCACATCCTGCGGGTGGTGGACAAGTTCCTGATCGAACTGGAGTCGCAGTTGACCGAGAAGCACGTGGCGCTGGACGTCGACGCGGACGCCCGACGCTGGCTGGCCGAGCATGGCTTCGACCCCCAGATGGGCGCGCGGCCGATGGCCCGTGTCATCCAGGAGAAGGTCAAGCGCGCGCTGGCCGACGAGTTGCTGTTCGGCAAGCTGGCCGAGGGTGGCAAGGTGCGCCTGGGTGTGCGCGACGGCGAGCTCACGGTGGATACCGAATCGGCCGAAAAGCTGCCTGCCGTGGTCGAGTGAGATGGCGCCCGGGCCGCTGGTGCTGGCCCGGGCGTCGGACACGAAAAAAGGCGACGCCGCGGCGTCGCCTTTTTCGTCTGGTGCGGCGCGAAGGCGACCGCGGACAGACGCTCCGCTTACTTCATGCGGTAGGTGATGCGACCCTTGGTCAGGTCGTACGGGGTCATTTCGACCTTCACCTTGTCGCCGGTCAGGATGCGGATGTAGTGCTTGCGCATGCGACCGGAGATGTGGGCGATGATCACGTGCCCGTTCTCCAGCTGCACCCGGAACATGGTGTTGGGCAGGGTCTCCAGGACCGTGCCTTCCATTTCGATGACGTCGTCTTTGGCCATGCTTTCCGTCGTTCGATCGCGGGCCGTTGTGGCCGCGTAAGCCGACGAGTATGCCACGTCAGCGATCCTGGTTAAAGATTCGTCAGGCGAGATGCTCTGCCAGCTTGCGCCGGATCTCGTCCTCGACCATGCCCTTGAGCGGCGACAGCATCAGGCCGAGCTCGGCGTGCACGGTCACCTCGTCCGCAGCCACCGCGATGCTGCCTTTCACGCCTGAGCGGGAGAAGCGCAGGGTGTCCCCCTCCCAGCGGCTGTCCATGTCGAATTTTTCCCTCATCCGGGCGGCGACCCGGTCGACCCGGGCGCGGGCTTCGGCAATGGGGAGCTGGTGGGGCTGGCGCAGGTCGATGGAAGGCATCCGGATATTGTCGGGCAGGGTGCCGGTGCTGTCACGCACCGCGTGCCGACGGCGCTGCGGCGGGTGCTCCGGCTTCTGCTAGAGTCCCGGCGTTCGTCGACTGGTTCACAGATGCGCATCGAGTTTCCCCACGCGGCCCGCGAAGACATCCCATGGGAGGCCCCTGTCCTCACGGTCGGCAGCGCGCCTGACAACACGGTTGTGCTGGGTGCGCACCAGGCGGCTCCCCATCACCTGGAGTTGCGCAGGGATGAGCGCGGCTGCCTGCTGCGGGTCCTGCCGGGGGCCGGTCGCATCTATCTGAACGCCCGACCGGTACGCGAGCAGGCGATGCTCCGCGCAGGCGACGTGCTCAGCGTGGGCGACTGCCGGATGCTGATCCGGGAAAGCGGCGATCCGGCTTCGCGCGAGCCGCTGCGCGTCCCCGAGTCCAGCCGGTGTCCGGTCGCCCTGCGCGCCGTAGCCGGCCCGTTGTCCGGCCGCGTTCTGCCGCTGCGCGATCGCCTGGAGCTGGGTCCAAGGTCGGTTCCACCCCTGGAGTTGCCCCAGGGCGAAGCCGCTGCGGTCAGCCTGTGCTGGGTCGATGGCGTGCTGCGACTGCAGCTCGATCAGCGCTCGGCACGCTACCCGCTGCGCGTGAACGGGGTCGAGACAACCGGCCTCGCGCTTCAGCCCGGCGACCAGCTCGGGCTGGCGACACACCGCTTCGTCGTCGATGCCCCGGGAATGCAGCCCGAGCCGGAATTGCCCGTACCGGACGGGGCTGGCGACCCCCTGCCGGAGGAACAGGCCGGCCCGAGTGGCGAGGTCTGGTGGCTGATCGTCACGGCTGCGGTGCTCGCGCTGGGTATCGCTCTGGTGCTGTTGGTCCGCCTGTAGCCCGCGCATTGACGCCGGCTTGTTGCGGCGCGCCATAATGCGGCGGTCTGTCGGCGGTCCATCGGGAGAGAGCGGTCTGTGAGCATGGTGTGGAATTTCAGCGCGGGTCCGGCGGCGTTGCCGCGCGAGGTGCTCGAACAGGCGCAGCGCGAGCTGCTGGACTGGAACGGATCGGGCATGTCGGTGATGGAGCAGTCTCATCGCGGCAAACGATTCATTGCGATGGCGGCCGAAGCGGAGGCCGACCTGCGTGAGCTGATGGCGGTCCGCGACGACTATGCCGTGCTGTTCCTGCAGGGCGGGGCGACCCAGCACTTCGCGCAGATCCCGATGAATCTGGCCGGTCCGGACGACCGCGCCGACTACGTGGTCACCGGTCACTGGGGCGAGAAGGCGGTGCGTGAGGCACTGCCCTATGTGAAGGCGAATATCGCAGCCACCGGCGCGGGCCACGACTTCCGCCGACTGCCGCCGCGCGAGACCTGGCGGCTGGACTCCGGCGCGGCCTATGTGCATTACACGCCGAACGAGACCATCCACGGTGTCGAGTTTCCCGATGTCCCGGACGTGGGCGACGTGCCACTGGTGGCGGACATGTCCTCGAACATCCTTTCCGCGCCGGTCGACGTCTCGCGCTTCGGTCTTATCTATGCCGGCGCGCAGAAGAACATCGGCCCGTCGGGCCTGGTGGTGATGATCGTGCGCCGTGACCTGCTGGCGCGGCCGGGCCGGCCGATGGCCAAGATCCTGCGCTATGCCGAGCATGCGGCGCAGGATTCCATGCTCAACACGCCCAATACCTGGGGCTGGTATCTGGCCGGGCTCACCTTCAAGTGGCTCAAGGCGCAGGGCGGCGTCGCGGCGATGGCCGAGCGCAATCGCGCCAAGGCCGAACTGCTGTACCGGACGATCGACGGCTCGGGCGGCTTCTACGCCAATCCGATCGATCCGGCCGCCCGCTCGCGCATGAACGTGCCGTTCACCCTGCACGACAGCGCGCTGGACGCCGATTTCCTCAAGGAGTCGGAGGCCGCGGGCCTGTTCGCGCTCAAGGGCCACAAGGCCATCGGCGGCATGCGCGCGTCGCTCTACAACGCGGTACCGCTGGAGGCCGTGCAGGCGCTGGCTGCCTTCATGCGCGACTTCGCCGATCGTCACGGATGAAACCGAGGCGCTTCGTCGCGCTTTAGGGCACCATGGCGGTTCCAGGCTTTTGGACGTCTATCCATCCAGGTTGTGTTTCATGGCTGATTCGAAAAACCCGCTGAGCGAGGTGCGCGAGCGCATCGACAGCATTGACCGGCAGATCCAGGAGCTGATCGCCGAGCGCGCCGAGCGTGCCCGCGAAGTGGCCAGGGTGAAAGGCGAAGGCCTGTCGGCGATCGACTATTACCGCCCCGAGCGCGAGGCCCACGTGCTGCGCATGGTGGTGGACCGCAACAAGGGGCCGCTGTCGGACACCGAGATGGTGCGGCTGTTCCGCGAGATCATGTCGTCCTGCCTGGCGCAGGAAGATCCGCTGAAGATCGGCTTCCTCGGCCCCGAGGGCACCTTCAGCGAGCAGGCCGTGCGCAAGCATTTCGGTCACGCTGCCTACGCGCTGCCGCTGGGCAGCATCGAGGAGGTGTTCCAGGAGGTGGCTGCCGGTCATGCCGATTTCGGCGTGGTGCCGGTGGAGAACTCGGGGCAGGGCATGATCCAGGTGACCCTGGACATGTTCCTTACCTCCGAGGCCACCATCTGCGGCGAGGTAGAACTGCGGGTGCACCAGTGCCTGCACTCGCTCACCGGCCAACTGGCGGACGTGCGCCACGTCTATGCGCATGCGCAGTCGCTGCAGCAGTGCAAGACCTGGCTGCGGCTGAACCTGCCGGGTGTGGAGTGCACCGCGGTCAGCAGCAATGCCGAAGCCGCGAGGATGGCGCGTGCCGACGATCAGGCGGCGGCGATCGCCGGCGAAAGCGCAGGCAAGATCTACGGGTTGAAGACCGTCGCCAAGGCGATCGAGGACCGGGCCGACAACACCACGCGCTTCCTGGTGATCGGGCGCTCGCTGTTCCCGCCGTCGGGCAATGACCGTACCTCGCTGCTGGTCACCGTGAACGACAAGCCGGGTGCGCTCTACGATGTACTGAGTCCGTTCGCCAAGCATGGTGTGAGCCTCAACCGCATCGAGTCGCGTCCGGCGCACACCGGAAAGTGGCAGTACGCGTTCTTCATCGACGTCTCCGGCCATATCGACGAGGGCAACCTGAAGGAGGCCGTGGCGGAGATCCGTCCCAGCGTGGCCAGCCTGCGGGTGCTCGGTTCCTACCCGGTGGCCCTGCCGTGAGCGGCGGCCAGCGCGTTGACTGGACCAGCCGTCCGGCCGGTCCGCTGAAGGGCGTGGTGCGCGTGCCCGGGGACAAATCCGTCTCGCACCGGGCGATGATGCTCGGTGCGATCGCGGATGGCGTGTCGCGTATCCATGGTTTCCTTGAGGGCGAGGACACCCGTGCCACGGCGGCGGCGATGCAGCAGCTCGGCGTGCGCATCGACGCACTCGCCGATGGTGAGCGGGTGGTGCATGGCGTGGGGCTGCACGGCCTGCGTGCAGCCACCGGTCCGCTCGATTGCGGCAATGCCGGCACCGGCATGCGCCTGCTCACCGGCCTGCTGGCCGGGCAGGCCTTCGACAGTACGCTGGTCGGGGACGAGTCGCTCTCCCGGCGGCCGATGCGCCGGGTCACCGATCCGCTCGCGCAGATGGGCGCCCGTATCGACAGCCAGGCGGGCTTGCCGCCACTGCTGGTGCGGGGGGGGCAACCGCTGCACGGCATCAGTTACACCTTGCCGGTGGCCAGTGCCCAGGTGAAGTCCGCGCTGCTGCTGGCCGGTCTGTATGCCGAGGGCGAGACCGAAGTGATCGAGCCGCACCCGACCCGCGACTACACCGAGCGCATGCTCGCCGCGTTCGGCTGGCCGATCGAGTTCTCCCCGGGGCGGGCCCGGTTGAGGGGAGGCCATGCGCTGCGCGCCACCGACGTGCGCGTGCCGGCGGATTTCTCCTCCGCTGCGTTCTTCCTGGTCGCCGGCAGTATCGTTCCGGGGGCCGAGCTGCGCCTGCCGGCGGTGGGCCTGAACCCGCGTCGTACCGGACTACTCCAGGCGCTGCGCCTGATGGGGGCGGATATCCGCATCGAGAACGCGGGCGAGAGCGGCGGCGAACCGGTCGGCGACCTGTTGGTACGTCACGCGCCGCTGCGCGGCATCGAGCTGCCGGAGGCGCTGGTGCCGGACATGATCGACGAGTTTCCCGCGTTGTTCGTGGCCGCTGCGGCCGCCGAGGGGGCAACCGTGGTGAGTGGCGCGGCCGAGCTGCGGGTGAAGGAGTCGGACCGTCTGGCCAGCATGGCCGCCGGCCTCAAGGCGCTGGGCGTGCGGGTCGACGAGCGACCGGACGGTGCCACCATCCGCGGCGGTCCGATCGGCGGTGGCGGCATCGACAGCCACGGCGACCACCGCATCGCGATGAGTTTCGCGGTCGCCGGCCTGATCGCCGCCGGTCCGGTGTCCATCGGCGACTGCGCCAACGTGGCCACCTCGTTCCCCGGCTTCATGGAACTGGCCAACGGTTGCGGCTTCGAACTGGCGGTGGCCGGATGACGGTCTCGTCGCCGCCCGGGCGTGCCGTTAGGCTTGCACGCTTCCATCGCCGATCCTGATCGTCATGCCCGGACCGTCCTTCATCGTCGCCATTCCGGCCCGCTATGGCTCCACCCGCTTGCCGGCCAAGCCCTTGCGCGCCATCGCCGGCGTGCCGATGGTGGTACGGGTGGCGCAGCGTGCGTTGCAGGCCGGAGCCAGGCAGGTGGTGGTGGCCGTGGACGACGAGCGGATCGCCGCCGCGCTGCAGGGGCAGGGCGTGGACGTGTGCATGACCCGCGCCGACCATGCCTCCGGCAGCGACCGCTTGGCCGAATGCGCTGTTCACTACGGCTGGGCCGACGATGCCATCGTGGTAAACCTGCAGGGCGACGAGCCGTTCGCGCCGGCGGCCGGCATCCGCGAGGTGGCGCGGGCGCTGGCCGAGGACGATGCGCCGATGGCGACCCTGGCCACGCCGGTCACCGAGGCGCACGAGCTGTTCGATCCCAACGTGGTGAAGCTGGTGCGCGATGCACGCGGCCGTGCGCTGTACTTCAGCCGGGCGCCGCTGCCGTGGGCGCGCGACGCCTTCGCGGCGGACCGCGATGCGCTGCCGGTCGATGTGCCGTTCCTGCGCCATATCGGGATCTATGCCTATCGCGCCGGCTTCCTGCGCCAGTACACCGGGCTGTCGCGCACGCCGCTGGAACAGGCCGAGTCGCTGGAGCAGTTGCGCGTGCTCGAGCACGGCCACCCCATTGCGGTGCGCCTGACCCCGGAGCCGTTTCCCCCGGGAATCGACACCGTGGCCGATCTCGAGCGCGCCGAGCGTTGGCTGGCGGGGCAGGCATGAGCGGCGGCGACCTGTTGATCGTGTGTCTGGGCAATATCTGCCGCTCGCCGGTCGTGGCCGAGGTGGTGCGACAACGGTTTGCCGCCGCGGGGCGGGCGGTGTCGGTGGATTCCTGCGGTACGGGTGGCTGGCATGCGGGTCACCGGGCCGATGCGCGCATGCGGGAGGCGGCCCTGGAGGCTGGCTACGATCTGTCGGCCCATCGGGCGCGACAGATCGAGGTGTCTGACTTCCAGCGCTTCGAACGCGTACTCGGCATGGACCAGGCGAATCTGCGCGACCTCACCGCGCGCTGCCCGCTGGCGTTGCGGCACAAGCTCGGCCTGTTCCTGCCGGCAGCCGGCATCGACGACGTGATCGAGGTGCCCGACCCGTACTATGGCGGGCCGGAGGATTTCCGCCATGTGATCGCGCTGGCCGAACGCGGTGCCGACGGCCTTCTGGCGGCTCTGCACGCCTGATCCGTCACGTCCCGCCACGCGGCGATTCACCCGTCAGCGGCTACAATTGCGCCCCATGTCTCCTGCTTCCGAGCCGGCCTTCGACGGCAAGGCCTTCGTCCGCACGCTGTCCACCTCGCCGGGCGTCTACCGCTATTTCGATGCGGATGGCGAGCTGCTCTATGTCGGCAAGGCCGCCAACCTGAAGAAGCGGGTCGGCAGCTATTTCCTCAAGCCGCGGATGGAGCCGCGGATCGCCTCGATGATCTCGCAGATCGCCCGCTGCGAAACCACGGTGACCCGCACCGCCGGCGAGGCGCTGCTGCTGGAGTCGCAGCTGATCAAATCGCTCAAGCCGCGCTACAACATCATGTTGCGCGACGACAAGAGCTATCCGTACGTGTACCTCTCCGGCGGCGAGGACTACCCGCGGCTGGCTTTCCACCGCGGCGCGCGCAACCTGCCGGGACGCTTCTTCGGTCCGTATCCCAGTGCCTTCGCGGTGCGCGAGAGCCTCAGCCTGATGCAGAAGCTGTTCAAGGTTCGCCAGTGTGAGGACAGCTACTTCCGCAACCGCTCGCGACCCTGCCTGCAGCATCAGATCGGTCGTTGCACCGCGCCGTGCGTTGGGCTGGTCAGCGTCGAGGATTACCGCGCCGACGTGCGGCACGCCGAGATGTTCCTGGAGGGGCGTTCGAGCGCGGTGATCGACGAACTGGCCGCCTCGATGGAGCAGGCCAGTGCCCGGTTGAACTTCGAGCGCGCGGCGGTGCTGCGGGACCAGGTCGCCGCGTTGCGCAAGCTGCAGGCCCAGCACCACGTGCACGGTGCCAGCGCGGACATGGACGTGATCGCCTGCCGCATCGAGTCGGGGCTGGCCTGTGTCAGCGTGCTGTTCTTCCGCAACGGCATCAGCCTGGGCACACGCGACTTCTTCCCGCGCCTGCCGCTGGATGCCGAACCGGGCGACCTGCTGGCGCAGTTCGTGGCGCAGTACTACCTGGACCGACCCGTGCCGCGCGAGTTGATTGTCGGCGAGGAGATGCCCGACCAGGACGTGCTGGCCGAGGTGCTGGCCGGACAGAGTGGGCATGCGGTGGAGATCAAGCATCGCGTGCGCGGCGACCGCGCCCAGTTCCTGCAACTGGCCCAGCGCAACGCACAGGCTTCGCTGACCCAGCGACTGGCCAGCCGGCAGACGCTGGGCACGCGTTTCGACGATTTGCAGAAACTGCTGGAGCTGGCCGAGCCGCCCCGGCGCATCGAGTGCTTCGACATCAGCCACACCCGCGGCGAGCTCACCGTGGCCTCCTGCGTGGTGTTCGGGCCGGAAGGGCCGGACAAATCGCATTACCGCCGCTTCAACATCACCGGGATCACTCCGGGCGACGACTACGCCGCCATGCACCAGGCGCTCACCCGGCGCTTCCGCAAGGTGGCGGAGGGCGAGGGGGCGAAGCCTGACGTGTTGCTGATCGATGGTGGCGGCGGCCAGGTGGCGCAGGCGCTGGACGTGCTGCGCGAGCTGGGTGTCGCCGGCATCACCGTGGTCGGTGTGGCCAAGGGGCCGGGGCGGCGCGCGGGCGAGGAAACCCTGGTGCTGGCCGACCAGGGACGCGAGATCCATCCGGGGGCCGCCTCGCCGGCGCTGCACCTGGTCGCGGCCGTGCGCGACGAGGCGCACCGCTTCGCCATCAGCGGCCACCGCAAGCGACGCGAAAAGGCGCGCGAGCGAAGCGTGCTGGAGGATGTGCCCGGCGTGGGAGCGCGTCGTCGGGCGGCCCTGCTCAAGGCCTTCGGCGGACTGGCAGGGGTCGAGGCGGCCGGCGTGGAAGAGCTGATGCGGATCAAGGGCATCGATCGCGGGCTGGCCGAGCGCATCTACGCGGCCATGCATCCTTGAGCATCGATCGACCGGGCGCCGCCACCCGCCAACGTGCGACACTTGACGAAGCCACATCCGAGGAACCGAGTACCTGATGCGTATCAACCTGCCCACCTGGCTCACCCTGTTCCGTGTCGCGCTGTTGCCGGTGATGGTGGTTGCGTTTTACCTGCCGTTCCGTGGCCACAACATCGTGGCGGCGGTCGTGTTCCTGCTCGCTGCAGTGACCGACTGGCTGGACGGTTACCTGGCGCGCCGCCTGAACATGACTTCGGCCTTCGGCGCCTTCCTCGACCCGGTGGCGGACAAGCTGATGGTGGCGATCACGCTGTTCCTGCTGGTGGAGTCGCATCATCGCGTGGTGGAATCGCACTACGGTGCGGCGGTCCCCAACCACGACTGGTTCGGCGTGGTGATGGCGGTGACCGCGGCGATCATCGTCGGGCGCGAGATCAGCATCTCCGCGCTGCGCGAGTGGATGGCCGAGATCGGCATGCGCGCGGCGGTGAAGGTGGCCTTCATCGGCAAGCTCAAGACGGTGATGCAGATGGTCGCGCTCACCGTATTGATCGTGCAGCACGACGCCGAGACGCTGCGCCTGTACCACGTGGGCGAGTTCCTGCTGGTGGCCGCAGGCGTGCTCACCATCTGGTCGGGCCTGTACTACGTGCGCGCCGCCTGGCCGGCGCTGAGCGGCGACCTGTCGCGCCCACCGTCGTCCGGCGACGATTCGTGAAGAAGAGGGGTTGACGGGTCGCGATCTCACGCTAGAATGCGCGACTCCGATGCGGGAATAGCTCAGTTGGTAGAGCACGACCTTGCCAAGGTCGGGGTCGCGAGTTCGAGTCTCGTTTCCCGCTCCAGATTGCATCGCACGAAGCCCCGGTCCCGACTGGGGCTTCGTCGTTTCCGGGCCGGGCGGATGGAAGCGGCGGCGCCTGCCGTGAGGTGGCGAAAGCCGTAAAGAAACCTCTTCCCATCTGTCATCCTTCTGCTATCATTTCGGGCTCAGACGCGGGAATAGCTCAGTTGGTAGAGCACGACCTTGCCAAGGTCGGGGTCGCGAGTTCGAGTCTCGTTTCCCGCTCCATCTTCGGCAAAACCTCGGGCTTCCGGGGTTTTGTTTTTTTGAAGCGATGGCCTGGTGGCAGAGTGGTCATGCAGCGGACTGCAAATCCGCGTACGCCGGTTCGATTCCGACCCAGGCCTCCATCGTTATTTCGGGACGCTTCGCTGTCCCTCCAGGCCCGCCCCGTGCGGGCTTTTTTGTGCCCGGCCAGCGAGCCGGGCCGGCCGGAATCCGCATGCTACGATCCGGCCGCATCGCGCGCCGTCGCGATGTCAGCCTCCAAGCCCGGATGGCGAAACTGGTATACGCAAGGGACTTAAAATCCCTCGGCCGCAAGGCCATGCGGGTTCGATCCCCGCTCCGGGCACACCTCTTGCGCCGACGGTACGGGCCGCTAGTGGAAGTCGCGCGAACCGGCGGCGAGGGAGCCGAGCAATACGCTGAGATCGGTCAGGCGATGGGCCAGCAGGTGGCGCACGCCGTCCACATGCTGCCACTGGCCGTCGACCATCAGCAGGCGCGAGCCGATCAGCGCACGGCGCTGCTGTTCGGCGATGTGCCGCCAGACGATGACGTTGATCGGTCCGTATTCGTCTTCCATCGTGACGAAGATGACCCCGCTGGCGGTGCCCGGCTGCTGCCGCGTGGTGACCAGGCCGGCGGTGCGCACGGCGCTGCCGTGGCGGGCGTGTTCCAGTTCGCGTGAATCGCGGCAGCGTCGTGCCCGCAGTTGTGCGCGCAGTTGCCGTAATGGGTGGGCGCCGAGGGTGAGGCCGGTGCGGGCGTAGTCGGCCGCGGTGTCCTCGGCGCGGGTGGGCGGCGGCAGTACGATGGCATCCTCGCCGCTGGCCTGGCCTGCGAACAGGGGCAGCTGGGCCTGGATGCCGGTGACCGCCCAGCGCGCGCGGTGGCGATGCCCGGCCAGTCCGCGCAGCGCGCCGGCTTCGGCCAGGGCCTCGCGTTGCGGGCGGCTGAGATCGGCGCGCAGGCACAGGTCTTCGGCATCGCGGAAGGGCTGCTGTCCGCGGGTGGCCACCAGCCGCTGCGCGGCTTCCTCGCCGAGCCCGGCGATCATGCGCAGGCCCAGCCGCAGCGCTGGCTGGCCGCGGGCGTTGCGCGGATCGTCCTCCAGCGTGCAGTCCCAGTCGCTGTGGCGCACGTCGACCGGATGCACGGTGACCCGGCCGACGCGGCGCAGCTCCTGCACGATCTGGCTGGGTCCGTAGAAGCCCATCGGCTGCGCGTTGAGCAGGGCGCAGGCGAAGGCGGCCGGTTCGTGCTTTTTCAGCCAGCAGCTCACGTAGACCAGGTTGGCGAAGCTGGCCGCGTGCGATTCGGGAAAGCCGTAGGAGCCGAAGCCCTTGATCTGTTCGAACAGCTGCGCGGCGAATTCATCCGTGTAGCCGAGCCGGAGCAGGCCCGCGGTGATGCGCAGGCGGTGCGGCTCCATGCCGCCATGGCGTTTCCAGGCGGCCATCGAGCGGCGTAGCTGGTCGGCCTCGCCCGGGGTGTAGTCGGCCGCGACGATGGCCAGCTTCATCACCTGTTCCTGGAACAGCGGCACGCCTTCGGTCTTGGTGAAGATCGACGCCACGCTCGGGTGGTGCGGCATCTTCGGGCCGCGGCCGTGCCGGCGTTCCAGATAGGGGTGCACCATGTTGCCCTGGATCGGTCCGGGCCGGACGATCGCCACCTGGATCACCAGGTCGTAGAAGGTGCGCGGACGCAGTCGCGGCAGCATCGCCATCTGCGCGCGGCTCTCGATCTGGAACACGCCGACGGTCTCGGCGCGGCGGATCATTTCATACGTGGCCTCGTCCTCCTGCGGCAGCGAGGCGAGGGTGGCGAAATCGCGGTCGCCGCGCTGGTTGCGATGCGCGCGCAGCAGGTCCAGGCACTTGTGCAGGCAGGTGAGCATGCCCAGCGCGAGGCAGTCGACCTTGAGCATGCGCATGTATTCCAGATCATCCTTCTCCCACTGGATCACGGTGCGGTTTTCCATCGCCGCGTTCTCCACCGGCACCAGGCTGTCCAGCGCGGCGTCGCTGATGACGAAGCCGCCGACGTGCTGTGAGAGATGTCGCGGGAAGTCGACCAGCAGGCGGGTCAGGTGCATCACGCGACGGATCAGCGGGCTGTCCGGGTCGAAGCCGCCCTCACGCAGCAGCACCGGCAGCGGCGTGTCGCCGAGTCCGCGGCCGAAGATCCGGCTGAGCGCGTTCACCTGGTCCATCGGCAGGCCCAGCGCGCGGGCCACGTCGCGCACCGCGCTCTTGCCGCGGTAGCGGATCACCGTGGCGGCCAGTGCGGCGCGTTCGCGGCCGTATTTGCGATAGATGTACTGGATCACCTCCTCGCGGCGTTCGTGCTCGAAGTCGACGTCGATGTCGGGCGGCTCGCGGCGCTCGACCGAGATGAAGCGCTCGGTCAGCAGATCGATCTTGTCGGGATTGACCTCGGTGACGCCGAGCGCGAAGCACACCGCCGAGTTGGCCGCCGAGCCGCGGCCCTGGCAGAGGATGTCCCGGCTGCGGGCGAAGTGGACGATGTCCGCCACGGTGAGGAAGTAGGCCTCGTAGTCGAGCTGGCGGATCAGCTTGAGCTCGTGCTCGATGCGCGCGCGCACCGCCGGCGTCTCGCCGCCCGGCCAGCGCCAGCGGATGCCCTGCTCGGTGAGCTGGCGCAGCCACGAGGCGGCGGTGTGGCCCTCGGGCACCAGCTCCTTCGGGTAGCGGTAATGAATGCTGCGCAGGTCGAAAGTGCAGCGCGCGGCGATGTGCAGGCTCTCGATCATCAGTGCAGCGGGGTAGTTCGCCGCCAGCACCTCGCGCCGGCGCAGGTGGCGCTCGCCGTTGGGGAACAGCCTGTCGCCGACTTCGGCCACGCTGCTGCGGTGGCGGATCGCGGTGAGCGTGTCCTGCAGGGCGCGGCGGCCGCGCACGTGCATCTGCACGTCGCCGCTGGCGACCAGTGGCAGGTCCAGCGTGCCGGCCAGTTCGGTGAGCGCGCGCAGGCGCTGGCCGTCGTCCGGGCCATGGTGCAACTCCACCGCCAGCCAGCAGCGGCCGGCAAAGGTCCGTGCCATCCACCGGCCGTGTTCGGCATCGGGCGTGGCCTCTGGCAGCCACAGTGCGAGGGTGCCGGGCAGGCCGTCGGCGAGATCCTCGCGCACGAGATGGTATGCGCCCTTGCCGGCGCGGCGCCGGCCCAGGGTGATCAGCCTGCACAGGCGGGTGTAGCCGCCATGGTCCTCGCACAGCAGCACCAGCTTCGGGCCGTCGGCGAGCTGGAACTCGGCGCCGACGATCAGCCGCACGGCGGGCGGGGCATCCTCGGAGGGGCGGGTGGCGTCCTGCGCCCGCAACGCGCAGACGATGCCGGCCATCGAGCATTCGTCGGTGATCGCCAGCGCGGTGTAGCCCAGCGCCTGCGCGCGGGCGAACAGTTCCTCCGCGTGGGAGGCGCCGCGCTGGAAGGAGTAGGGCGACAGGCAGTGCAGCTCGGCGTAGCCGGGCGGCTCGGGGGCCGCTGGCGTCACCGGTTGCGCCGGTTCGGCGGAGGGGGCGTTGCCCGCTGATACGACGTGCAGTCGTGGCCTGCCGCCCCGGCTCATGCGAACCACCCGTGCAGCATCCAGCCGGCCAGCGTCTCCGGCCGCTCGCCGGCCGGGCAGAACGCCCAGGCGCGCTGGCCTTCGGCGGTCTCCAGCACGTAGTAGTCGCGGCGCAGGTCGCCACCGTCCCACCAGCCGCTCTCGATGCGTTCCGGGCCGGCCAGCACGCGCAGGCCGTGCGTGCGCAGCGGCACCGGCTGCGGCAGCAGCCAGGTCGGACGCGGCAGCGTGGTCGGCGCGGCAGCCCGGCCGGTGTCGTCGGCGATGCGCTGGGCGCGCTCGGGCCGTGGATCGGGTGTGGCTTCCAGGCGATAGACGGCATCGTCGCCCAGCCGGGCGCGCAGCCGTTCCTGCAACTGCGCCAGCGGCAGGGCGTGCTCGGGACGCAAGTCGAACAGGTCGCGGCCACCGGGGACAAACGGCGGCAGCTCGTCGGCGCGCAGGCGCAGCCATTCCACCGGGCGCTCAAGCACGATGCGCTCGAGCCGGCTGCGTGCCGATTCGAACAGGGCACTGGCCTCGCGTTCGGGTTGCAACAGGCCGATCACCACCCGCGTCGGCGCCTGGCCACGATGACCCAGGCCGAGCACGAAGCGCTGCACGCCGCCGTCGCGCCCGGCCAGGAACGTGGCCAGGTCACCGGTGAGCCGGCGCAGCGGGAAGGCCAGCGCGGCGAGGTTTTCCACGTCGAAGTTGAAGGCGATGCGCGCATCGAAACGGTCCGGTGGCACATAGCGCGGGCGCGGGATCGGGCGCTCGCCGAGCAGGTCGTCCAGATGCTCCAGCAGGGCGGCGCCGAAGCGGCGGCGCAGGCCGGCGCGCGGCAGCGCGAGCAGGGCGCCGAGGTGATGCACGCCCATGCGGGCGAAGGCCTCGTGCAGGTCGTCGGGCAGGTGGGCGTGGAGCAGCGGCAGTTTCGCCAGTTGCGCGCGCAGCCGGGTCGGATCGGTCAGCGCGGCACCGTCGGCGGCATCGGCCAGTGCCCGCGCGGCCAGCGGTGTCGGCGCCAGCGCGAGGCGGTGGCGGAACCCCATCGCAGCCAGGTCGCCGCGTAGCTTCTTTTCGAAACCGGGCCAGTCGCCGAACAGCCGCTGGCTGCGCTGCACCTCCAGCGCAATGGCGTCTCCGGACAGGCGCAGTACCTCGGCGCTGTAGCGGTAGGCCCAGGCGGCGAGCAGGTCATGCTGTCGCGCGGTGAGCGCCGGGTCGTGGGGCACCGTCTCGAAGCGGGCAAGCAGGGCATGGGCGGTGGTCAGCGACTGGCCGGGGACGATGCCGGCCGCGCGGGCGGCGTCATCGGCATCGAGGACATGGCGTGCCTGCAACGGGCCGTCGATCAGCACCAGCGGCGGCGCGTCGGCCTCCGGCGGTCGGCGGCGGAGGAGCGTGTCCAGCGCCAGGTGCGGCAGCACGATGCAGGCCCACAGCATGACGCGCCCTCATGCGCCTGTGCGCGACAGCGGAAAAGCCTGCGCCGGTGGCTGGCCGCCGCGGCATTTGCGTACCCGCCACTGCGGCTGCGGCCGGGGTTCCAGGTCGATGCGCAAGGCGGCCGG
>NZ_AMSF01000040.1 GCF_000334915.1 Dyella ginsengisoli LA-4
GCCCGGGCGGCGGCCCGCCTCGCCGTGGTGGCGACAGGCACATGCAGACAAGGCTGCCGTCACCGGCGCGACACCCTCGCCACCGGTCGACGATGGCCATGACGCCGGGCTGCCCTGGCCGCTGGACTGAGCGCGACACCCGGCCGGCTGCAAACGTATGCAGCCGGCCAGGCGCTTCCGGCGGTGCCGGCTTGCTGCTATCCGTGGCGCTTCGTACCTCGCCCGCCACCCGCCCGATGCCTACGTCGCCCGCCCGCCTGATCGCCCGCCTCGCCCTGCTGTTCGCCGTCGTCGCCGTGCCGGCGATGGCCGCCGGGGCGTCGCTGCCGCTGCCGCACGTGGCCAGCGGCCGTGTCGTGCGGATGCAGGAAAAGTCGCGCTTCGTGCCGCCGCACACGGTGGACGTGTGGCTGCCGCCGGGCTATCCGGCGCAGGCGCCGTACGCGGTGCTCTACATGTTCGACGGCCAGATGCTGTTCGACGCCACGCAGACCTGGAACCACCAGTCCTGGCGCGCCGCCGACACCGCCACCAAGCTGATCCGCGAGGGCCGCACGCGACCGTTCATCATCGTCGGCATCTGGAACGCCGGCGACCGGCGCGAGAGCGAGTACTACCCGCAGAAGGTCTGGCGCTCGCTCGCCCGCGTGCAGCGCGAACGCGCCCGCGCGATGGACCTGAAGCTGCCGACCGAACCCTATTCCGATGCCTACCTGCGGTTCCTGGTGAAGGAGCTGAAGCCACGCATCGACGAGCGCTTCCGCGTGGCTGGCGATGCGGCCGACACCGCAGTGATGGGCTCGAGCATGGGCGGCCTGATGGCGATGTATGCGATCAGCGAATACCCACGGGTGTTCGGTGCGGCCGGCTGCCTGTCCACGCACTGGCCAGGTACCGCGCTCAAACCGCGGGCGGGCAATCCGAGCCCGGACGCCTTCGTCGCCTACCTGCGGGCGCATGCCCCTGCGCCGGCCAGCCACCGCGTCTACTTCGACCACGGCACGGCCACGCTGGATGCGATGTACGCACCGACCCAGCAGCGGGTGGACTCACTGTTCCGCGCACGCGGCTACACCGAGGCGGACTTCCACAGCCTGGTGTTCCCCGGCGCCGCACACACCGAGGCCGCCTGGGCCGCGCGGCTGGATCGGCCGATGACGTTCCTGCTTCCGCCACGGGTGCACTGAACCGCGGCGCGATGGATCGCCCTGTCGGCGGACGGATGCTCCGCCGCCGCAGGACGGTGGCGCGGAGCAACTCCGGCAGGCACACTCAAGGCATCGGCATGATGCCTGGCGCGGCCAGCGTGCCAGCGATGAACACCACGGACCAATCCAACCACGACAGGGAGAGTCAGACCCATGATGTTCCGTCGCCTTGCGCGCCTTTGCGATAGCTCCAGCCGCCGGATCGCCCGTGCCGCCCTTGCCGCGGCGGTGGCGCTGCCGGCCACCGCCGCCATCGCGCAGTCCACCACTACCCATATCTTCGGCCAGGGCCCGGCCGGAGCGAAGGTCGACGCGCGCAGTGACACCGGCGCGCATCGCTCGACCACCATCCGCGACAACGGTCGCTACGATCTTCGTACATTGCCGATGGGCACCTACACGGTGACCCTGACCGCGGCAGGCGTGGTCACCGACACACGCAGGAACATCCCGCTGATGGTCGGGCGTGGCGCCGAAGTCGATTTCGCCTGCCCGCACGACCAGTGCAGCGCAAGCGCGCCGAAATCGCCCTGATCGGTCCCGGCCGGGGGCCGGAAGGCCGTCGGCCCCGATCACCGGTACGCTGGCGTTGATTCCCCGTTGTGCCGCCCCAGATCGGGAAGTCCCGCCCCATCGAGGAGTCGAACCCGTGACCGCATCCACCGAACGCGCCATCCTCGCCGGCGGCTGTTTCTGGGGCGTGCAGGAACTGATCCGCCAGCAACCCGGAGTCGTCGCCACGCGCGTAGGCTATTCCGGTGGCGACGTGGCGCACGCCACCTATCGCAACCACGGTACCCATGCCGAGGCGGTGGAGATCGTTTTCGACCCGGCAGCCACCAGCTATCGCGCGCTGCTGGAGTTCTTTTTCCAGATCCACGATCCGACCACGCGCGATCGCCAGGGCAACGACGTCGGCATGAGCTACCGCTCGGCGATCTACTACACCAGCCCGGAACAGAAGGCGGTCGCCGAGGACACCATCGCCGACGTCGAGGCGTCCGGCCTGTGGCCGGGCAAGGTGGTCACCGAGGTCGCCCCGGCCGGCGATTTCTGGGAAGCCGAGCCCGAGCACCAGGACTACCTGCAACGGTATCCGAACGGATACACCTGCCACTTCGTGCGGCCGGGCTGGAAGCTGCCCCGGCGCGACCGCGCCTGAGCAAGGATCGCCGGGGCGCTGTGCGCCGCGGCTCCGGCGGTGTCAAAATCCCGCGCCGCGCCCAGCGGTTGCGGGCAACCCCGACGCGCCAAAGGATCCAGGCACCGTGGAACTCGTATTCACCAAGGGAACCGGCAAGTACGACCGTATGGACGTGCTCAGGAACGGCGTGCCGACCGAGGCGATCGACTGCCCCAGGCAGCGGATCATTCCGCACGACATGGTCCACTACGCGGTGGAAAGCACCCTGCACCGACGGGGCTTCATCGGCCGGGTGCATGACGGCGAGGCGGCATCGTTCCAGATGCGGGGCGATGCGGAGAGCGACGGTGTCGAGCGGCTGGTGGAGGTCTTCCAGGCCGACGGCTGGTCCGGCTGGAATACCCCGCCCGCCGACATGCTGGATCTCTACCAGGTCACCTGCCGGGCCCGCGCGTGCGAGCCCCTGCCGGTACGGGTGGACGACGTGGACGCGATCCGAAGCTGCCTGCTCGACCTGACCGCGCGCTGGGAGCCCCTCGCCGCCGGCGAGTCGCTGACGTTGCGGTTCGAGCGGTAACCGTCACCGCGCCGTCGGACTCAGCTGGAGTGGTCCAGGATGATCTTCCAGCCATCCGGCGTCTTTTCCCACAGCAGCGAATAGACGCCGTCGTCCTGCGCGACGCTGCCGTGCGCCTTGCGATCGAGATGGAAGCGGCCGGTCACCGCGGCGTAACGCACCGCGCCGGACGCACCGGGCAACAGGCGGACATCCAGATCGGAAAAGGTGAGCTGCCCCATCTGCTCTCTCGTCGCGTAGTGCTCGCGGTAGCTGGCGAGGATTTCCCGATAGCCCTTGCGCACCGAGCTGCCGACGAAGGTGGTGTCCGGGGCGTCTTTGTAGCCGCGCATGAAGCCATCGACGTCGCCCCGGTTCCAGGCCGCCTGCTGGTCGGCCATGACCCGGCGGATCGCCGATGCGTCATCGCCCGGCGCGGTCGACGCAGCTGCGTGGGCCACAGCGGACATGCCGGCGAGCAACAGGATCACGACAACATGGCGAAACAGGCGGTGCATGGCGATTCCCCGTGGTGGCCAAGGCATCGATGCTAGCGCGTGCGCTGCGCCGTGTGCGTTTCGCTCAGCGGGCCGCGGTCCTGCGCCGGGCCGTCTTGGCGCGCTCGGCGGACTGCACCCGATGGGCGTTCATGATCGCGCCGATCAGCCCCGGGAAGCGCTGCTCGATCTCCGGGCAGCGCGAGGTGTTGCGCATCTCCACGCCATGGCGCTCGCTGCGGATCAGCCCGGCCTCGCGCAGCACGCGAAAATGCTGGGACAGGGTCGACTTGGGGATGTCGCGGTCGCGGATGGTCAGGAAGGTGGAACAGGTCTGGGGACAGCCGGCGTTGGCCAGCTCGGCGTAGATCGCCACCCGCACGGGATCGGACAGCGCATGGAGGATCGCCTCCACGCTGACGTCGTCGATCGAGGGGTGGGTCAGGGGTCGCATGGCGGCGATTCTAGCAGCCCTTGATTCTTTGTTCTTAAGTTCATAAGTTACGAACTACGGCATTTAAGAACCCATCCATCAACCCCACGCAAGGAATCCCGACATGAGCAAGCTCACCGGAAAAGTCGCCCTGGTCACCGGTGCCTCCAAGGGTATTGGTGCCGCCATTGCGCGCACCCTGGCCGCCGAAGGCGCCGCCGTCATCGTGAACTACGCCTCCAGCAAGGCCGGCGCCGACGCCGTGGTCGCCGACATCGCCAAGGCGGGCGGCAAGGCCGTCGCCGTACGCGGCGACGTGTCCAGCGCGGCCGATGCCCAGGCCCTGGCCGATGCCGCCGTCGAGCACTTCGGCCGGCTCGACATCCTCGTCAACAACTCCGGCGTCTACGAGTTCGGTGCGCTGGAGGAGATCACCGAGGAGCACTATCACAAGCAGTTCAACGTCAACGTGCTCGGTCTGCTGCTGGTGACCCAGGCTGCGGCGAAGCGGATGGGATAAGGCGGCAGCATCGTCAACGTCAGTTCGCTGGTCACCCGCATCGTGCCACCGGCCAGCGCCGTCTACAGCGGCACCAAGGGCGCGGTGGACGCGATCACCGGCGTGCTGTCGCAGGAGCTGGGCCCGCGCAGGATCCGCGTCAACGCGGTGAATCCCGGCGTGGTGTCGACCGAGGGTACGCAGTCGGCCGGCATCATCGGCTCGGAGTTCGAGACGGGCGCCGCGGCGAAGACTCCGCTGGGCCGTATCGGCCAGCCGCAGGACATCGCCTCGATCGTCGCGTTCCTGGCCTCCGACGATTCGTACTGGCTCAACGGCGAGATCCTGTTCGCCTCCGGCGGCATGCGTTGATGCATTGAGCGTCGTCGCGGGCACCTTGCCGTGGATGCCCGCACGGGAGACGGCCCGCCCCTCGCCGGGGCGGGCCGTTCCGCTTTTCAGTGCGCCGCCACGGCGGTGGCGCCGATCGCGGTGAGTTCGTCGATCACCGCCGCATCCAGCGACAGCGCGGCGGCCGCGAGGTTCTCGCGCAGGTGGCCCAGCGACGAGGTGCCGGGAATCAGCAGGATGTTCGGCGCGCGCGCCAACAACCATGCCAGTGCCACCTGCATCGGCGTGGCGCCCAGGCGGCGGGCGACGGACGACAGCGCGTCCGACTGCAACGGCGTGAAACCACCCAGCGGGAAGAACGGCACGTAGGCGATCCCCAGCGCAGCCAGTTCGTCGATCAGCGCATCGTCGGCGCGGTGAACCAGGTTGTAGTGGTTCTGCACGCAGACCACCTCGGCGATGCCACGCGCCTGATGCACCTGGTTCGACGTGGCGTTGCTCAGTCCCAGATGGCGGATCAGTCCGCGCTGCTGCAGCTCGGCCAGCGCCGTGAACTGCGGTTCGATCGAGCCCTCGGTGGGCGCGTGGACGTCGCCCATCACCCGCAGGTTGACCGCGTCCAGCACGTCCACGCCCAGGTTGCGCAGGTTGTCGTGCACGGCCGAGACGAGTTCTGCCGGACGCTGCGCCGGGTTCCACGAGGCATCCGCCCCGCGCACGGCGCCGACCTTGGTGACGATGGTGAGGTGGTCGACATACGGATGCAGCGCTTCGCGGATCAACCGGTTGGTGACGTGGGGGCCGTAGAAGTCGCTGGTGTCGATGTGGTCGACGCCGCTGGCCACCGCCTCGCGCAACACGGCGAGCGCGCCTGCGGGGTCTTTCGGGGGACCGAACACACCCGGCCCGGCCAGCTGCATGGCGCCGTAGCCCATGCGGGTGACGGGGCGATTCCCGAGAACGAAGGTTCCGGCGTGCGTGGCGAGACTCATGAGGGACTCCTGGGGATATCGCGGCGGGGTTGCCGCTGGGATCGACACTCTAGGCTCCAGGCACCGTGTCGATAATCCGGCACAATCGGCACGGGCCGTACGGATTTCAGGACAATGGATACCGAGCTGCGCGATCTGTTCGCTTTTCTCGCCGTGGTGCGTGCCGGCGGTTTCCGCGAGGGCGCGCGGGCCAGCGGCAGCTCGGCCTCGCGCCTGAGCGACAGCGTGCGGCGGCTGGAGTCGCGCATGGGCGTCAGGCTGCTCCATCGCACGACCCGCAGCGTCGTGCCGACCGAGGCGGGCGCGCGGTTGGCCGAGCGGCTGGTCCCGGCACTGGGCGAGGTCGAGGCCGCGCTGGACGTGGTCAACCACTACCGCAACCGCCCCGCCGGCACGCTGCGACTGAACGTCCCGGCCACGGTGGCGCGGCTGGTGCTGCCGTCCATCGTGACGCCGTTCCTGCAGACCTACCCGGAGATCCGGCTGGAAGTGATCGTCGAGGACGGCTTCGTCGACCTGGTCGCCGCCGGCTGCGATGCCGGCGTGCGCTACGACGAGCGGCTGGAAAAGGACATGGTGGCGATCCCGATCGGCCCGCGCACCCAGCGCATGGCCACCGCCGCGGCGCCCGCCTACCTCGACCGGCGCGGCCGGCCGGAGCACCCGCGCGACCTGCTCGGGCACACCTGCATCCGCGGCCAGTTCGCCAGCGGGCACATCCCCACCTGGGAGTTCGAGCGCGACGGCGAGATCGTGCGCGTCGACCCGGATGGTCCGCTGCTGGTACGGCTGGGTGCCGCCGCCGACCTGGCCCTGCGCACGGCGATCGACGGGCTGGGCGTCATCCACCTGTTCGAGGCATGGCTGCAGCCGCATCTGGAGCGCGGCGAGCTCGAACCGGTGCTGCAGCCCTGGTGGCAGACTTTCAGCGGTCCGTATCTCTACTATCCCGGCCGCCGACACCTGCCCGCGCCGCTGCGGGCATTCGTGGATTTCGTGAAGGATCGTGGCGTCGCCTCGACCGTAACCCGATCCGGACCGGGCTGAAGCGTGCCCCGTCGAGCGTGCTAGTCTGCGGCGTGTGAAAAGCCTCGCGCATCGACCGGTGAGCCTGGGCCACGCGGAGATCGCCAAGGCTTGATTACCGGGAGATCCAGCGGTTTGAGTTTCGCACGCCACCTCTGCGCTGCTGCCCTGATCTCCCTGGCCCTGGTCGCCGTCACGGCCCGTGCGGCGACACCGCTGCGAGTGATCTATCCGGTTCCTGGGACCGCGAACGATCCACGTGAGAGCTATCCCCTGAAGGTGCTGCACCTGGCGCTCGAGCGCAGCGGCGAGCCCTACATGCTGAAGTCAGCCGACGTGCCGACGCAGCAGGCCCGCAGCCTGCGGCTGCTGGAGGAAGGCGAGGGACTGGACATCGTCTGGTCGGTTACCAGCCGCGAGCGCGAACACAGGCTCCTGCCGATCCGTATCCCCATCGACCGCGGCCTGTTCGGCTGGCGTGTGCTGCTGATCCGCCCCAGCGAACAAGCCCGCATGGACGGCATCCGCTCAGTGGCCGGACTGGCAAGGTTGTGGGGCGGCCAGGGCCACGACTGGCCGGATCTCGCCGTGCTCCAGGCAAATGGGCTCCGGGTCGTCGCGAGTCCCACCTATGAGGGCCTTTTCGCCATGCTGCGCCTGGGGCGGATCGACTATTTCCCCCGCGCGATTTCCGAGGCGCAGCCGGAGCTGGCGCAGCAGAATGGGCGGCAACTGACGATCGAAAAGCACCTACTGCTGCACTACCCGTCGGCCCAGTATTTCTTCGTCAATCCACGCAACCATGCGCTGGCAGAGGCGTTGACCCGGGGCCTGGAACGTGCCATCGCCGACGGCAGCATGCGCCGACTTTTCGAGAGCACCTACGGATCGCTCACCCGCGATCTCGGACTGAGCGGCCGCGTACGCCTCGAGCTTGCCAATCCGGATTTCCCCGCCGATGCTCCACTGGACCGTCCCGAACTGTGGTTCAGCCCCTCGGAGGCCAAGTGAAGAATCCGATCCCGAGGGTCCGGTCGATCAGCTTCAGGCTCGCGATGGCGACGCTGATGATCAGCCTGCTCGTGTCGGTACTGGTCTCGGGCGTGCAACTGCTGCTGGTTTATCGACAGCAGGTCTTCAACGCCGAGCAGCAACTGGACGATATCGGGAGCGGTATCGTACCCAGCCTGTCAGCCAGTCTCTGGCTGGTCGATTCGGATCGTGTCGACCTGCTGCTGGACGGGCTGATCAAATATCCCGGCGTGGTCTATGTCGAGCTGGATTCGGAGGGGCGGCGAGAGACCCGGGGCAAGCCGATCGCCACGCCGGCGTTGCAACGCACCTACCCACTGTCTTACGAGCAGACGGGTCGCTTCCCGCTTGGAAGGCTCTACATCGCCGTGGACAAGGGCTTCATCATCACGCGCCTGTGGAATGAGTCGCTGCGCGTCGCGCTTTCCACGTTGGCCGGTCTGGGCACCGCCTCGCTGATGCTGTTGCTGCTGTTTCGGGGTTGGGTCACCCGGCACCTCGAGCACATGGCCAGCTATGCCAGAAACATCGGCATTGACCAGTTGGAAAAGCAGCTGACGCTGGAGCGACCGCCTCGGCGGTGGCCGGATGAGATCGACCAGATGGCCGCGGCGTTCAACCAGTTGCGCGAACGGATCGTCGAGGACATGGCCAAGCGTGATCGCCAGGAGCATGAGCTTCAGGCCTACCGCGACCATCTCGAGTCACTGGTGCGCCTGCGCACCATGACCCTGCAGGAGCAGGCGATCCAGCTGGAGAGCCAGAAACTGGAGCTGCAGCGGCTGGCGCATACCGACAGCCTTACCGGACTCAGCAACCGCCGTGACTTCCTCGAACACCTGGAGAACGCGATCCGGTGCAGCCGCGAGGAAGACCCGCCGCTGTGCGTGCTGATGCTGGACATCGACCATTTCAAGGCCATCAACGACGATCACGGCCACGCCGTCGGCGACCGGGCGCTGGTCGCCCTTGCCGACACCTGCCGACAGCAACTGCGTGACGGCGACAACATTGGCCGGCTTGGCGGAGAGGAGTTCGGCATCGTCCTGCCGCAGACCCGGATCGACAGCGCCGAGCCGGTGGCCGACCGTCTGCGCGAGGCGCTCTCGGGCGTGCGCGTTCCAGACGCCAACGGCGGCACCCTGGGCTTCACCGTATCGATCGGCCTGGCGCAACGCTCGGGCCCATGGGAGAGCGCTTCGGAACTGCTGCTGCGCGCCGACCGCGCGCTTTACCAGGCCAAACGCGAAGGCCGGAATCGCGTGATCGTCGCCCCCCTCGCCCATCCTCACGATTGATGCGCTGAACCGGCCGCACGGCACCACTGCTCGCTGCGGCACGCCTCACCCGTTCGCGGCGAAGCGCCCGATGGCCTGCGCGGCCCGCTCCACGTCCCACTGGTCGCTGGTCGGCCCGATCTGGACTTCCGCCATCGTCCAGCCGTCCAGCGGCGCGTCGGCGAACCCGTCGAACAGCCACCATTCACCGGCGGCGGCCATCTCTCGATGATGCGCGGCAAGGACGTCCGGCCGGCCCGGCAGCCATACCTGGAAGGCGTTGGTGTGCGGGCGCGCCGGATGCACCCGCACCTGCGGCACGGCCACCAGCGCGGCGGCCAGGGCGCGGGCCCGCTCGACGAATTCGCCCATGCGCGGCGCCAGCCGGTCCAGTCCGTCGAGCGCGCTGATCGCGTAGGGCCAGGCGGTGACAAGGTTGCCGCCGTAGCGGCTCTTCCACGGCGCCAGCGCGGCGATGAACGCCTCGCTGCCGGCCACCAGCGCGCCACCCAGTCCACCCAGTCCCTTGTAGTAGGAGACGTAGACGCTATCGGCCAGCGCCGCCAGTTCGGCCTCGGCCACACCATAGCCGGCCGCCGCCTCCCACAGGCGCGCGCCGTCGAAGTGCAGCGGGATCGCACGCCCGCGACACCACGCCGAGATCGCGCGCAGCTCGTCCAGCGGCGGCAGCAGGAAGCCGGCCCGTCGCAACGGCAGCTCCACCACCACCGCCGCCAGCGGTTCGGTCACCGCCTGCAGCGCGTCCAGCGAAAACGGCCGGTGGCGACCCAGCCGGATCGCGTTCAGGCCTGCCGCCCGCTCCAGTGCGCCGGCCTCGTCCATGTCCATGTGGCCCATGGGATGAATCGCCACGTTGCGGCAGCCGCGCGCGTCGGCGTAGGCCTGCAGCACGCACAGCTGGGCGGTGACGCCCTTGATGAAAAAGCGCCCGGCCGGCTTGCCCAGCCGTACCGCAGTCACCTGCTCCAGCGTCGCCACGGCACCGCCGGCGCCATATTCGTCCACCGCATCGCGTGCCGCCGGATGCGCCGCCAGGCGGGTCATCGTCTCGGCCACGGGTGGCGCGGGCGGGCGGGACAGGAAAAGCCGGCAGGCCTGCTTGAGGGTGTGGTCGGTCATGGGGCGACAGCTCGATCGGAAACAGCCGTGCATTGTGCCCCGGCACAGGCACGAGGACGCGGGCCGTTCGGCATGGCAGGTCCGGACTAGTGCCGCAGCAGCGACAACACGACCTCCAGCACGATCAACAGCACGATGGCGATCTCCAGCCACTCCGAACGCCGGCTCGAGGCCTCCTCGTACAGCGCGGCGTAGGTGTCGCGGATGATCGCCAGCTTGCGGTCGACCGACGCGCTGAGCGCAGGCACGCGGAACAGGCCGAGTGCAGCGCTGTAGACGCGCGCCAGGTAGACGTCCTCGGTCACCTGCAGCGCGTTGTCGACCTTTTCGGTGAGCTCGGTCGCCTCGGCCACGAGCATGTACAGCCCGCGCGCGAGATGCGCGAAGCGCCGCGCCGCCAGCAGCGACCCGGTACCGCGCGCCTCCTGCACGCGGGCGTACATGCGCGGCAGCTCGTTGTCGAGCAGC
Source organism: Dyella ginsengisoli LA-4 (assembly GCF_000334915.1). Taxonomy (GTDB): domain Bacteria; phylum Pseudomonadota; class Gammaproteobacteria; order Xanthomonadales; family Rhodanobacteraceae; genus Dyella_A; species Dyella_A ginsengisoli_A. The sequence goes on from NZ_AMSF01000040.1 coordinate 10,624, forward strand.
GTGTCGTAGTAGCGGAACTCGACCAACTGCGCGTTTGCCACCTCGATCACGTCGGCCACGTCGGAGTCGCCGCGCGGTTCGTAGACGAAGGCGCGATCCCAGGTGAGCAGCACCAGGTCGTCCGCATAGTAGGAATAGCCGTGCGCCAGCAATTCCCGGCGGGCGCCCTCGGACAGCGGACGCGACTCGCCCGACAGCAGCGCGGCCAGGTCGACCCGCTCGCGCAGCGTGGCTGCATCCAGCGGCGTGTCGAAGGCCTGCACCACGCCGAGCAGGTAGTCCTCCTGCAACGAGGCGTCGATGGCCGGCCGGTCCAGCGCCGGAGCGACCGCCTCGACCACGCGCTGGCGCAGCGTGGTCCACAGTGCATCCGGTGCCGAAGGGCCGACCGCCCGGTCCAGCGCATTGAAGCGGGCGGCGAAGGCCGCCCACGGGGCGTCGGCCACCGCGACATGCACAGCGAAGGCCGCCACGCCGAAGTCGTACAGCCGCACGCGGACGCGGGCGGTCACCTGGAGGCCATCCAGCTCCAGGCTCAGCGGCTCGAGCGGCAGCTCCAGCGGCGGCACGTCGAACGCCACCGCCTTGGCCGGTGCCGTGATCAGGCGGCTGCGCCGTCCCTCCGCACCGGCACGGGCCAGCCAGGCCGCCTCGGCCCGGCTCAGGTCGATCGCATACGCGATGTCGAACAGCCGCAGCGCCACCAGCTCGCCGGCCCGCACCGTCACGGAAGATTCCTGCGTCATCACGCCGTCTCCGACCAAGCTTCAGAGCCAAGTGTAGGTGGACGCTCGCGAAAGCCGCCTGACCGTCGTCAGCCCGGACCGATCCCCGGGTGGCCCTTGCTGCCGCGGCACGACAATGTATACATTGTATACATGACCCGCCGAAATACCGCCCAGGCCATCCTCCTGGCCGCCCACGAACTGTTCGACCGGGAGGGCCCGACGGCCGTCACCATGCGCCGCGTGGCCGAAGCGGTCGGCATCACGCCCATGGCCCTGTACCGGCATTTCCCGAATCGCGACGCCCTGCTCAAGCGGATCTCCGACGACAGCTTCCAGACGGCGGCAAGCACCTGGCGCAGCCATCGCCGCCGCCGCGACCCGGTCGCCAGGCTGCTGGCAACCCAGGAGGACTACCTCGACTACGCGCTGCAGCACCCGCATCTGTTCGACCACGCGTTCTCGGTGCAGCGCGACGATGCACGACGCTTTCCCGAAGACTTCCGTGCCCGTCGCTCGCCGACCCTCAACGTGGTGGCGGACCTGCTGGCCGAAGGCATGCGCGACGGCGTGTGGCGCGATGACGATCCCTGGGACGTGGCGATGACGCTGTGGGCGCATGCGCACGGCCTGATCGCGCTGTACCGGGCGGGCCGCTTCAGCTACGACGCGACCCGGTTCCGCACCTTCTACCTCGCATCGATCCGGAGACTGCTCGATGGCCTCAAGGCCTGATTCCCGCAAAGCCGCCACGATCGTCATCGCCACCGCGACAGCGGCCCTGCTGTGGTGGTTCGGCAGTGGCCTGCACCCGCTGTGGTGGCTGACCTGGCTGGCGCCCCTGCCGCTGCTCTGGCTCGCACCGCGCACCGGGCGCTGGCGTGCCGCCCTGGCGGCGCTGGTCGCGTTTGCCGTCGGCGGACTCAACCAGTGGCGCTATCTGCATGGCTACATCGGCCTGCCGTTGCCGGTGGTGGTCTACGTCATCGTGCTGCCGGGGCTGCTGTTCGCCCTCGTGCTTCTGCTGCACCGGCGACTGCTGCTGCGCGGCCTGCCGCTGGCCGCCGCGCTCGCCGTGCCGGTTGCCTGGACGGCGGTGGAATACCTCAACAGCCTGCTGTCGCCGCACGGCACGTTCGGCGCGATCGGCTATGCCCAGATGAACGCGCTGCCGGTGATCCAGGTAGCGGCGCTGGCGGGCGTGTGGGGCATCGGCTTCCTCGTGCTGCTGCTGCCGGCCACGCTGGCGGTGCTGGCTTCGGATGTCCCGCGCCGCGGGCGCCTGCAGGCGGCGATGCTGTGCGCCGCCATCCTGCTGCCCGCGCTCGGTTACGGCGCGTACCGGCTGCAGGCGCCGGCCAACGCATCCTTGCGGATCGGACTGGCCTCGCTGGAGACACCGATCCGGCCACCGCTGGACAGCCCCCAGGGGCAGGACCTGCTCGCCCGCTACCAGGCCGTGATCGCCCGACTGGCCGGACAAGGCGCACGGACGATCGTGATCCCGGAGACTTCGTTCGCCACCGCCGACGCCGGCATCCCGGCATTCGCGCAACTGGCCCGGCAGTATCGGCTTCAGCTCGACGTGGGCGTGGAATACCAGGGCGAGGCCGGCGGCGAGCGCAACATGGCCATGGTGTTCCAGCCGGACAATGCCTCCCCGGCCACCTACAGCAAGCACCACCTGATTCCCGGCTTCGAAGCCCGCTATCGCCCGGGCAGCACCTATCGGATGCTCGATGGTTCGCCGCGCATCGGTCTGGCGATCTGCAAGGACATGGATTTCCATGACATCGGCCAGGCCTATGCCGCGCGTGGTGCGCAACTGCTGCTGGTGCCGGCATGGGACTTCAGCGTCGACGGCTGGTTGCACGGGCGCATGGCGATCCTGCGCGGCGTGGAGGGCGGCTTCGCGGTGGCCCGTGCCGCCCGTTCGGGCCGGCTCACGCTCAGCGACGATCGCGGCCGCGTCGTCGCCGAGGCATCCAGCGAGCATCACGACGCCGAACTGGTCGGCGACCTGCCCCTGCGCCATACGCGCACCCCCTATAGCCGCTGCGGCGACCTGTTCGCCTGGCTGAACCTGGCGGGCCTGCTCGCGCTGCTCTGGCGGGCGCTGCGGCCTGTCCGCGGCGCCTGAGTCACCGTGGCCGGGGCGGATCGGGCAGCAGGCCGATCCTTGACCCGCCGGCCGGCGCCACGGTCGGCACGATATCGTCCGCGGTAAACGGTTCGCCGTCCGGCCCCAGCCCGCGCAGGTAGTAGTGCCCGTCGCCGACGCGGCGGTAGAAGAACGCACGCGGCGACACGGTCGAGGGATCCATGATCATCACCGGATTCAGCCCGCCGCCCTCACCCCGCAAGGCATCCAGGCCTTCCGGATAGCGGCCATGCTGCAGCCGGTAGAACTCGATCCGGGGCACCAGGTCGTTCAGCTGCTCCTGCGCCAACCGCGCGCGCAGATGATCGTAGACCCCGCCGCGCTGCACGAAACCGAAATAGAACAGTCCGCCATACAGCAACACGCTGAACGCGATCCCCGCCGCGCCGGTCCACGCCACCCGGCGTCCGCCCGGACGGCGGGTGGCCAGCCCGACCACGATGGCCGCAAGGCCCATCGGCACGCCCAGCAAGGGGATGAACGAGGCGCCGGCCAGCACGTACCAACCTCCGGCCAGTGGTGCCGATGGCCGTGATGGCAGCGGCGGTGGCGTCCCGTGATCAGGAGGCATGGGCGACTCCGGCAGAGGTCTGTCTCGCGAGCGGGTCGGAGCCACTCACCCTGCCGCCGCCGGGTCGGCCATCACCGGCAGCTCGGGAGGTTCCACCGTACGGTGGCGAACGACGAAGGTTGCCTTCACGCGCCGCGAGCGGACCAGGTAGGCACTCCACAAACCCACGCCGATCACCGCGCGCACGATCGTGGTGATGTCCTTCCCGGTCGCCCGCAGCGTCGGCATCTGGGCGGACAGCGCCAGGTCCACGCACTGCAGCAGGACACCCGACATCAGCACCAGCATGGCGACCCGGGGGAAGCTGCTTCGCCGCTTCAGGAACAGCGCCAGTACCAGCAGCGTGAACACCCATCCACCGAGATTGCCCGCCAGTTCGAACAGCAGCAGCGGCGCCCACAGCGCGTTGTACGTGGGAGCGCCGAAGGTGGTCAGCGCCGTCCAGCGCTCGATCGCCAGCGCGCCGCCCATATGCCACAACGCCGCGGTGGCCATCACCAGGCGGAACCCGAGTACCAGCCCCAGCACCACCAGCCAGCCGGCAAAGCCGGCCAGGCGATGCTCGCTCGCCGGTGCCGGTTCGGGGTCGTAGCGATACACCCGCGCCGCCAGCCAGGCCCAGCCGGCAACCATGCCGACGGCCAGCAGGGCCATCAGCCAGTTCATGTGGTCGATCCACGAGCCGCGCGCAGCGCCGGGCTGGAGCGCCGGATTCCACCAGAAGCGGAACGCCAGCACCTTGCGCGCACGCGCCAGGTCATCGAGGTAACGCGGCATCTGCGCGGCCGGCACCTCGTCCGTCAGCGACTGGAAGTGATCGGTGATCAGCAGCCGCAGCCCGTCGCGGCGGATCGAGCGCTCGAAGCGGAACGCCGGGTCGTCAACCCGGGTGGTCATGGTCTTCACCGGCCACGCATTGGGCAGCAGCACCTCGGTCTGCTGGCTGAGGTCCAGCGGATAGGAGACCTGCAGGGGAGCCGTGCGGATCGGCGTGTCGGGCGCGTTCATCGCCCGTGCGAGCTCGGGAAAATGCAGCAGGGCCACGCGTCCCCTGCCGTCATCGGCCGGTGCGGACATCGCGTGGATCACGTAGTGCTCGTCGAGGGTCACGCGGTTGGCCGTGGGGTCGTCGCGCAACGCCAACGCCCCCGCCTCCCCGATGTGCGGGTAGTAGCCGGCGTAGAAGTTCAGGAAATTCTTCTGCAGCTCGGCCCGACTGTTGCTCGCGAAGGCGTTGCGCAAGGCCTCGCCGACCTCACCGCTGGCCACCGTCTGCATGGTGAAGGGCACCGGCGCGTCGAAGCCGTGGCTGGCGTCGTAGGTGGCATGCAGCTCGCGCCGGGAGGCGTCCGGCGCCGCCCGCTTCATCGCGGTGAGCGCCCGCCCGCCGGGGGCGACCACCAGGGCCAGGTCGAAGTGATCCTGCGACAGGTGGGCCAGGTCGGCCATCTGGGTGTTGCGGGTCGGATCGATCCACCAGTCCCTGCCGTCGACGCGTGCCAGCACCAGCACGTGGTCGAACACGCCGGGACTGGGCAACTGCTCCGCCACGCTCCGCCGCAGGTCGGTGTTGACCAGGGCGGGCCAGGCATCGATGCCCAGGTGACGCAGCAGCGTCACGGTCAGCAGGGTCTTGTCCTTGCAGTCGCCGAAACGGCGCGCGTACACCTGCGCCGGCGGATTGGGCGCGTGCGAGTTCGGACCGATCTCCACGCCGAGGTAGCGCACCTCGCCCTGCACCAGCCGCAAGGCGGCGAGCATGCGCCCGGCCGGCGTCGACTCGGTGCGGGCGATGCGATCGACCTGCGCCTGCAGCGCGGCGTCGAGCGTATCCGGCGTGCGATACAAAGGCAGCGCCCAGTCCACCACCTGTCCCCAGTCGTCGAACTGGCTCCATGACACCTGGGCGAACGGGGAATACCACGCCGGTGCGCCGGCCTCGACGGTCAGCACCGGCGGATCGAGCGCGTCCCAGGTGTAGTCGCGCAGGCCATCGCGCACCGTCACGCGCGGCTTCATCGCGGTGTGCCGGCTCGCCAGTTTCAGCGATGCACCGACCGGCACCAGCAGGCGCGCGTGGACGCGGGCCACGGGCAGGCCGAACTGCAGTTCGTAGGTGCCGAAGTCGCGCCCGCCGAACACGGGATTGCGACCGCTCATGACGTAGGAGTAGTCGACCACGTCGCCGGGACGGACGTCGTCGAGAAAGATCGCCAGCGTGCGCGTACCGTCGTAGATGCGCTCCTCCAGCCCCGCCTCGCGCTGGATCACCCGCATCTTCGCCGTATGCAGCTGGGAGATCGCCCGGCCATGGCGGATCACCTCCAGCGAATGCAGCACCAGCTTCTGGTACGACGGATCGAACGGGATCTGGATGTTGGCGATCGCCTCCACCCCGTGCGCATCGAGCGCCTCGCTGACCACCCGGTGATAGCGCTCACGATCCTGCCGGTCGGCCAGGATCTGCGTATCGGTGAGCAGGAAGGCCACGCCATCGCTGCCCTGCCCCAACTTCGCCGCATCGGCCTTGCCCGGAGCGACCGGCACCACCCATCCGGGCAGCGGGCCGATCGTGTAGTCCGCGGCGCGGCCGATCATCGGCAGGCAGGCCGCCAGCACCAGCAACCACCGCGCGAGCTTGTGGCCCGCTGCGCCTGCGCCCCGTCCGGAGCGCACGTCTTCCCTATTCAATGCCCTGCTCCTGGTCCCCCAACCGTCCGGCCGATGCTACCCGGATTCGCACCGGCCGGAACGCCCCCGCGGCACCGTTACCGGCGCATCCGCTGCCACTGGTCGAGAATCTCCACAATGGCATCGCCCGGCTGCTCGTCCGACTGCCAGTCCACCGGCGAACCGGCGTCGAGCAGCAGCCGCCCGACCGCAAGATGCCCACCGTCATGCCCCTCGGCCATGCGGCTGCCCTCCGCTGCCCAGACCAGCGGCTGGGCGTGGAATTCGCGGTCGCGCACCGCGGTCGAGGCCCCATGGGCGAGCAGGGTGCGCGTGGCATCGGGCTGTCCGCGCATCGCCGCGCAGTGCAGCGCGGTCTTGCCGATCTCCTCGTCGCCATGATCGACGTCCAGGCCGCACGCCAGCAAGGCTTCGATCGCCGCGACGTGCCCCTCCTCGGCAGCCCGGTAGAGCGCGGCGTAGTGATCGGCACGGATCGCTCCGCGCAGCGCCGGATCTTCCGCGAGCATGGCATCGACGCTGGCCCGGTCGCCGCGGGCTGCGCTGGCCACCAGCCGATCCACCGGCGCCAGCGCGTCGCCGGCCCCGTGTGCGGCAAGCCAGTCGGCCACCGCGTCGTTGCCGTTCAATGCAGCGATCGCGTAAGGCGTGCGGCCATCGGCGCGACGGCGCGTGAGGTCCGCACCATGCGCCGCCAGCAACGCGACCAGCGCGGTATCGCCGCGGCGTGCCGCCACATGCAGCGGGCTCTCGCCATTGGCCGCGAACACCGGGTCGGCATCGGCACCGTGTTCGAGCAGCCAGCGCACGCCGTCGATGGCGTTCGACCACTGCAGGATCGCGTACAGCGTCGCCGAGCCATCGGTGGCCCAGGGCTGGTTGGCCGAGGCGCCATGCGCATGCAGGAAGTCCAGCCTGGCGAGGTCGCCGCCGCTGGCGAGGATGGGCAGGGTGACACCGTCGTTCGGATCGGCCCCGGCGGCAAGCAGCACCTCGGCCAGCGCCAGCGAGTCGGTCACCAGCATCGCGCCCCACAGCACGGCCCGGTGGACGCCGTGGTGCATCCAGGGAAAACGCAGCCGGGCGTCGGCACCCATCGCCAGCAGCTGCCGGGCGATGGCGACCAGCCCGGCGGTATCGGCCAGTCCGCTGCGACCCAGCGAGGCATGGCAGACGTAGTGCAGGGGCTGCCAGCCGCGCGGGCCACCGGCCTGCGTGGCGAGCTCCGGCTGCTCCGCAAGGCGCGCCAGCACCCGCGGCGCATCGCCCATGACGAGCGCGGCATGAAAGCTCGCCGCGGGCAGTTGCCGGTGGCGTTCCAGCAGTCGCCGCGCGCGATCGGTGCGCCCGTCGGTAGCGGCCTCGACGAAGGCCGCGGGAATGTCATCGTGGCGCAGGCCCGCTTCCTCCACGTGTTCAGCCAGGGCCTTCCACGAAGGGAAGCCGTGCTCGCGCGCGAGCACCGATTGCGCGTCGTGCAGGGCGAGGGGTTCGTTGCGCAGGGCGTCGTCGGGCCAGCCGGCGTAGGCGGGCAGCTGCCGGAAACGCGCCAGGGCCGCGACATCGCCGCCGCCGGCGGCGCGCTTCAATTCCTTCGCCTGACGCTTGAGCTGGCCGATGTCGGGATGTTGCAGAAGGGTGCGGTGGGGCATTGCGGAATCCTCCATGCAGAGGCCGGCGGTCCGCAGGCTGGCCAGCACGGAGACGAGATGCCGTCACCGGTATTGGACCAGGGTGGACTCCGTCCTTCGCGCGGACCCGCGGGCGCCCCGAAGCGCCCGGCGATCATCGGCGCGGTGCCGGACGAGGTCAAGACGAGAACGGGAAGCCGGGGCAAGCACCGGATCCCGGGGGAACCGGCTAAGCTGCCGACGCCCCACAGCTGGAGGACGACGGCGTGTTCCATCCCCTGGACTGGCTCGGCCGCCGCCTGGCGGATTTCCTCGCCAAGCCGCGCCCGGTGGAAATGCACTTCAGCACGTCCCGCTTCCGGCTGCTCCAGTTCTCGCTGCGCAAGGGCGATGTGCTGCTGGTGGAAGGCAGCAGCCGCTTCAGCACGGCGGTGAAATACCTCACCCAGTCGAGCTGGTCGCATGCGGCACTGTACGTCGGCGACACGCTGCTGGCGGAGCGACCCGAACTGGGGCCGCATGTGCTGATCGAGGCCGACGTGACCGACGGCGTGCGCGCCGTCGCGCTGCACGGCTACAAGGGCATGCACACCCGCATCTGCCGCCCGGTCGGTCTCTCCCGGGAGGAACTGGCGAGCGTGATCGACCACGCCCGCCGGCGACTCGGCCAGCAGTACGACGTGAAGAACATCATCGACCTGCTGCGCTACCTGATGCCCACCCCGCCGATTCCCGGCCACCTGCGCCGACGCCTGCTGGCGCTGGGTAGCGGCGACCCGACGCGGGCGATCTGCTCGTCGCTGATCGCCGATGCCTTCCAGAGCGTGCGCTATCCGATCCTGCCCCTGATCGAACCGGCCGACCGCCGACGCAAGGGTGCCAGGCAGGCGCGTCGCGAGATCCTGCACATCCGCAACTCGCGGCTGTTCGCCCCGCGCGACTTCGACATCTCGCCCTATTTCCTGATCGTCAAGCCGCTGCTGGAGCAGCAGTTCGACATCCACCAGCTGCGCTGGGACGAGCCGGAACGGCTGCCCCGGGACGACGGCGAGGATTGAGCCGCCCTCGCCTCGGCGGGTGCCGACGCCGGCCGGAAGCGGGCGTCGGGCAGCGGAGTCGACACTTCAGGGGACCCGCCGGAGTTTTATTCGGCGGGCGCAGGCCGTAACGTTCGTCCACCCCGCTCCGCGACTGCCGGCCCCGATGCTGCGACCTTCCACCACGCAACGCCTTCGCCAGCGCCTGCTCGCCTGGGCGGCGGTCGCCCGGGCCGACCGCTGGTTTCCGCAGTGGCCGCTGGCTGTACTGCTTGCATTGGGCAGCCGATGGCTGTTGCAGGCGCTGCCCGCGGGCTCGATGCACACCGTGCTCGGCGACCTCGTGCAGGGGCGACACGATCTGCCGCCCGGATCGCTGCCGCCGCTGCTGATCGGCGCGGGCATGCTGCTGTCGGCACTGGGGCTGCTGATGCGCTCGCGGCTGGCCTGGACCCTGGCGCTGCTGCTCAGCCTGACCGCGCTGACCAGCGTGGCGATCGGGCAGGCGCCGCACGGGCTCCACGCCCTCATCTACTTCGCGGTGTTGCCGCTGCTGCTGCTGTCGGCATGGAGGCGCTTCGATCACTCCAGCCTCACCTCGGGCACGCTGTTCGCCCTGACCTCGGTGGCGATGCTGCTGCTCTACGCCACCTTCGGCGCCTACTACCAGGGCAGCACCTTCCGGCCGCAGATCGCCGACCTGCCTACCGCGCTGTACTTCGCCGTGGTCACCATGAGCACGGTGGGCTACGGCGACATCACCCCGCAGACCGCCGACGCGCGCCTGTTCACGGTGTCGATCATCGTGCTCGGCGTGGCAGTGTTCGCCACCTCGCTGACCGCGGTGGTGGCGCCGATGGTCAGCCGCAGCCTGCAACGCATCGTCAATCACAAGGGACGCCGCATGAAACGCGAGAGCCATTTCGTCGTGGTCGGCGACACGCCGCTGGCGGTCAACACCTGGCGCGAACTCCGCCGCCGCGGCCAGCCCGTCACGCGCCTGCTGCGACGCGCGCCGGATAACGCCCTGCCGGCCGACGTGGATGCCGTGTACGGCGATCCCAGCGATGGCGACGTACTGCGCCAGGCCGGTGCGGACAAGGCACAGGCGGTGATGGCGATGCTGGACAACGATTCGGACAACGCCTTCGTGGTGCTTGCCGTACGCGAGATCGCCAAGGGGGTACGCACGGTGGCGGCAGTCAACAACGCCAGCTACCTCGGCCGCGTCAAGCTGGCCCAGCCGGATGTGCTGATCGCCCCGCAGATCCTCGGTGGCGAACTGGTGGCGATGCTGATGACCGGCGAGGAGATCAACGCCGACTTCGTACTGCACAGCGTGTTCCAGACGCCGGAGGCGTCGGCCTGAGGCCCTGCCGCCTGCGCGAACGCCGGAGATGACGGCTGCTGACACGACGCTGGCAGCAGCACTCCCTGAAGATGGCCGCCTCTTCCGCCACGGAGCCAGGCCATGCCCTCCCTCATCCTCTACGCCACCCGCCCCGCCTTCGGCCTGCCCGACTCCAGCCCGTTCGTGATGAAGGCCGAGGTGCAGCTGCAGATGGCCGGACTCGCCTACGACAAGGTCGCGTCGATCCCTCCGCAGGCACCGAACGGCAAGCTGCCCTATCTGGTGGACGGCGAGGAGACGATCAGCGACTCCACCTTCATCCGCGCGCACATCGAGCGCAGCTACGGCATCGACCTCGACGCCGGACTGGATGCGCGCCAGCGTGCGGAAGCCTGGGCGATCGAGCGGCTGCTGGAAGACCACCTCTACTTCGCCATGGTCTGGTTCCGCTGGATCGATCCGGACAACTTCGCCAAGGGCCCCTCGCAGTTCGCCAGCGGTGCGACCGAGATCGAGCGCGGACAGATGCGCCGCATGCTGCAGGATCGAAAGCAGGCAGACCTGCGCGCCCAGGGTATCGGCCGACACACCCCGGACCAGATCGCCACGCTCGGCGAGCGTTCGATCGATGCGCTGGCGCGGCTGCTCGGCGATCGCAGGCACCTGATGGGCGAGGCGTCATCCGGCGTCGACGCCACCGCATTCGCGATGCTGGCCGGCGTTTCCACGCCGTTCTTCGACACGCCCCTGCGCCGCGCCGTGGAGGCCCGCCCCAACCTGGTGGACTATGTCGAGCGGATGATGCGGCGGCACTTCCCGGGGCATGCATGGGTGGACAGCACGCAGCCGACACCGGCCTGACAAGCCACAAAAAAACCCGACGCCAGTGGCGTCGGGCTGTCGGCAACGCCGTGATCCGGCGACGCTCTTCCGGCGCCTGGTGCCGGGCGGATCAGGAGCGGTCGGCTGCCTTCGCGCAGTGGCCCTGCGTGCAGTCGAAGTCGACCTTGCTGCCGCGGCCGACCACGACCGGAACCTTCAGGTGGGTCAGTACGGCCTTGCCGTTCTCTTCCAGCGTCACGTTGTAGACGCCGGCCGGGAGCGAGCGCAGCGCATAGCGGCCATCGGCTTCGACATGCACCTTGCGCTGATTGCCATTGGTGGTGCTGTGTGCGGCCACCACGTCGCCCGCCGGTGCATGACCGAACACCGAGCCGGTGGTGGATTGCCCGAAAGCGGCAGTGGAAGCGACGAGACCGAGGGCAGCGACCACGACGAGGCGCGCGCCGCGAGGGAGGCGCGGACGACGGACGGAAGTCTTGTTCATGGGAGACCTGTTTCCTTGTGGCATCGGGGGGATGGATGCGCACGGGCCGCCAGGGGTTTGGCGATGTGCCCGTGATGCCGTCCGTCCGCGCGAGGACGGACGACCCGGCGCAGGCTAACCGCACCCCGGCCCGTACCCGATGCGCCAAAGGTCACGAAAAGGGCCACAGGTCATGGCCCTCGCCCGCCGGCGCGCGAAGCTCAGCGTGCGGAATCGCTGCAGCGGAAGCGCTCGCGGAAACGGTTGGCCTGCGGCAGGCCGTCGCCGAGATCGAGGTAGGTGGCCGGTCCGTGGCAGACCTGCCGGGCCACCCGCTGGCAGATCGCCTGCGGATCGTCGCTCGCCGTGCCCGGCGCCTGCGCCGCGAGGGTGCCGCGACAGGCGACCCAGGCGATCCCGTCGGGCCCGGGCGGGATCGAGCGGAACGACTCCGCCCCGGCCAGGTCGCCGGCCAGCCAGTGGCCGCCGAACACCGCGCCGCCGCCCACCAGCAGCACGCCGGCCAGCAGCAGGCTCCATCGGATCTTGTTTCGACGTTCCATCCTTCCGTCCTCCTCGAGCCGCCTTCGACCGATGCCGGGCGGCATCGTTCCCTGAAGTCCGCGCCCGGCCCAGACCCGCCGGCCGCTGAGCCGCAGCACCGGCCCCACGGCGTCCAGCAGGGTCTCGCGGACGGTGACGGGGAGATCTTCCATCATCCGGGCGATCTTTCCCGTGACGCAGGCATGCAACTCGCTGCCGTCGAGGCGACGGGCCGCCCCGCGTGCCCGGCAGCGCACGTCGACCACCAGCGCCGGCACCGCCTCGTTGTCACTGACCAAGGCCGGCCGGGCGCTCTACGAAAAGGCCTGCGACATCCTCGATACGTTGGGGGACGCCCGGGGCTCCGTGCAGCAGGCGCAGGGCGAGCGCACCGGGATGCTGCGGCGCACCTGCGGCCCGGAGTCGGGGTTGATCGGAGCTGGCAACTGGATCCACCGTTACCCGCGACACCGCCGGCAGCTGCGCGCGGTGCTGGCGGACCGGTCGCTGCCGGAGGTGCCGGTGCACGCGGTGTTCGCCAGCCGCCGCTTCCTCAACCACAAGGTGCGCGCCTTCATCGACCTGGCGGCCGAGGCGATGGGCGGGAGCGAGGCATGAGCACGGCATCCGCGGGTGGCGACTCCGCTCCGGATTGACGACGGTCACGTTGCATGTGAGGCGGCGTGCTATCACTGGGCAGGAACGCGACAGGGGTCCAGATGATCAGCGACAAGAACCACGGCCTCGTGCCGGTCATCCGCCAGCCGGAACAACTGGTGGCCTATCTCCTCGCCTATGCCACCGGCGAACCGAATCGGGCCCTGCAGGAGCTGCGCATGACGCAGGAAGCCTGGACCGGGCTGGCCGGCGACGACGGTGGCGCCGCCTGGGCCCGGGCGGAAGCGTTCGGCCTGCCGCTGATCGATCTGACCGCAGTGCAGGCCGACCCGGCAGCCCTGGCCCTGCTGCCTGCGGCCAGCGCGCGCAAGCTGCACGCGCTGCCCCTGCTGAGCGCACGCGGTTGCGTGGCCGTGGCGGTGGACGCCAGCACCGAACCCTCGCTGCTGACCGCGGTGGACTTCGTCTCGCGCGAGCGGGCGGTGCTGCTGGTCGCCCACGAGCGGGCCATGCGTGAGGCCATCGGCCAGCACTACGACCTCATCGAAGATGCCGAACTGGCCCGCCGCCTGGGCCTGGACCACAACGGTGCCGAGCATGGCGCAGACGAATGGAAGCGCCTGGCCGGCGAGATGCCGGTGGTGAAGATCATCCAGTCGGTGATCGCCGAGGCGGTCGCCCGCCGCGCCTCGGACATTCATTTCCGTCCAGGCGAGCACTCGGTGGAACTGCTCTACCGCATCGACGACGACATGGTGCCGATCCGGCACTTCCTGCGCTCGCTGGCGCCGGCGCTGGTCAGCCGCATCAAGGTGATCGCCTCGATGAACCTGGCCGAGCACCGCATGCCGCAGGACGGCCGCGCCACCTTCACCACCGAACAGGGCAAGCAGGTGGACCTGCGCGTGTCGGTGCTGCCTACGGTGTTCGGCGAGAGCGTGGTGGTGCGCCTGCTCGATGTCGCCGAGAGCCTCAAGACGCTCGACGAGATCGGCCTGAGTCCGGACGATCGACTGGCGCTGGACGACCTGATGAACTCCAGCCACGGCGTGTTTCTCACCACCGGACCGACCGGCTGCGGCAAGTCCACCACGCTCTACGCGATGCTGCTGGAGATGCGCCGGCAGCGCATCAACATCCTCACCATCGAGGAGCCGGTGGAATTCCACATCGCCGGCATCCAGCAGATGCAGGTGAACCGCCCGGCGGGCTTCACCTTTGCCAGCGCGCTGCGCAACTTCCTCCGGCACGACCCGGACACGATCATGGTCGGCGAAATCCGCGACCGCGAGACCGCGGACATCGCGATCGAGAGCGCGCTCACCGGCCACCTGGTGCTGAGCACGCTGCATACCAATACCGCGGCCACCACCATTACCCGGCTGCTCGATCTCGGCATGGAACCGTTCCTGGTGCGCGCATCGCTGCTGGCCGTGATGGCGCAGCGACTGGTGCGCCTGACCTGCGAACACTGCCGCGAACCGGAGCAGCCGCCCGAGCATGTCCGGGCACTGCTCGGAGCGGCACCGGACGAGGCCTTTTTCATCGGTCGCGGCTGCCACCGCTGCAACGGCTCGGGGGTGTTCCGGCGTGCCGCGGTGTACGAGCTGCTGCGGATCTCGCCGGCGATCCGGCGGCTGATCGTGCCCGGCGCCGAGGCCGACCGCATCCACGAAACGGCACTGGCCGAGGGCATGGTGCCGATCACCCAGGCCGCGCTGGCCATGGCCCGGCGCGGGCTCATCTCGCTGACCGAGGCCTACCGGGTGCGCGCCGAATAACCGCGGCTTCACCGGCGCTGGTGTCGAATCCGGGGTCGCCCGCCCGTCGTGCCCGGGCAGGCCCCCAGTCACCGCGCTACCGAGGAGAGCACCATGTCCTACATCGATGGATTCCTGATTGCCGTTCCGGTCGCCCAGCGCGATGCGTTCATCCAGCACGCGGGGACGTTCGACGCGATCATCCTGGAGTACGGCGCCGTGCGCGTCATGGAATGCTGGGCCGACGATGTTCCGCACGGCAAGCTCACCGACTTCCATCGCGCAGTGCAGGCCAGGGACGACGAGGCCGTGGTGTTCTCCTGGATCGAGTGGCCCGACAAGGCGACGCGTGACTCCGGCATGGCGAAGTTCATGAACGATCCCCGGGTGACCGCCGGCGGCGACATGCCGTTCGACGGCAAGCGCATGATCTTCGGAGGCTTCGCGCCGGTGGTGAGCCTGCCTGGAGGATGACCGGCTCCGGCGCCGGATGCGCCGCAACGGGAGGACGCCCAACGACCGGGGCTTCAGCTCCGCCAGGAAGGTGCCGATAACATCCTCCGGATACCGCCGGCCTGCGGGGCGGTCATAGTTGCGGAGACGAACCATCAACGCCGAGCGCGCCTCCATCCAGTCCGCCCTGCAGCAGCTCGACCTGGCCCTGCAGCGTCACAACCAGTGGTATGACGCCGTCATCCGTACCCTTGTGTGCGACCTGCCGGGGGAGCCCGACGACGTCGCTCCGGACGCGCATCACCGTTGCCCGTTCGGACGCTGGTACTACGAGGATGCGCCGGCCGTGCTGCATCGGCATCCCGGATTCGCGGCGATCGAGGAACAGCACGAGCGCATGCACAGGCTGGCGGCGAAGCTGCTGGGCTCGCTCGGCAACGGGCAATCCGTGTCGGTCACCGACTTCGATGCGTTCGCCCGCGAGCTGGAGAACCTGCGGCTGGAGATCTTCACGCTGCGACGCGACCTGGAGAACGCGCTGTACAGCCTCGACGAGCTCACTGGCGCCGGCAACCGGATCGGCATGCTCGGCGTTCTGCGCGAGCAGCAGGCGCGGGTGGACCGGGCGGTGCAGTCGTGCTGCGTGGTGATGATCGACATCGACCACTTCAAGCGCGTCAACGATACCTGGGGACATCCGGCCGGCGACCGCGTGCTGGCCGCCTCCGCCCGGCAACTGATGAAGCAGCTGCGCCCCTACGACAAGCTGTTCCGCTATGGCGGCGAGGAGTTCCTGCTGAGCCTGCCGGACACCGACCTGGCCACCGGCCATGCACTGGCCGAGCGCCTGCGCGAAAGCGTGGCCGCACTACCGATCCCCCTGGATGGGCACGCCTCGATCCACGCCACCATGTCGTTCGGCATCGCCCGGATGGAGCCGGGCCTGGTCGTGGAGCAGGCCATCGCCCACGCGGACAAGGCCATGTACGAAGCCAAGCGGGCGGGACGCAACTGCACCCGCGTGTGGGTCGAGCACAAGGCTACGGCAGACGGCACGCCGTCGACTTGAGCGCGCGGATCGTTGTCGCCGGCCCGCGAGGATTCTCCCGGCACCGGCAATCCATCCGGCACGTACCTGCCGCCATCACTCCTGCGCGCGCGGCCGACGCGGCCATTTGGCTCGTGCCTCGACCAGGAACGACAGCGCCACCAGCAGACTGCCGATCGAGCCAAGCACCTGGAACGCGGGGTTCGCCAATACACGGTCGGAGAAATCATGCTCCCGCAACTGCAGGCGCAGCAGGCGAAGCTCCAGCGCCACCGATTCGTCCGGACCGTTCTCGGCAGCCGCCTGCGCCACCGCATCGGCATGCGCCCGCAACCGGGCCAAGCGCGCGCGCGTGTCGAGGTTGGAACGATGCTCCATCGTGCCGGCCACCGCGCTGGCTACCAGGATCAACAGGAAGCCCAGCCCGCGCAGCAACGGAGGCACGTGGTCACGCGGGCGGGCGGGCGACGCCCCGCTCATGACGCCGGCGAGTCTGCGCGCCGCCCCAGTTCGATGAGCATCCGCGCAGTGAGGTACAGCCGCGGGGGAATCGAGTCGATCTCGATGTACTCCCGCTTCGCATGGTAGCCCCACCCGGCCAGTCCCAGCCCCTCCAGCACGGCCGCATGGCCGGACCGGCCGGCGAATCCCGCGTCGGTACCGCCATTGGTGGCCGGATGCATCAGCAGTCGACGCCCGTCGAGTTCGGCGTAGATGCCGCGCGCCATGTCCGCCAGCGCACGCCCCCTCGGACCGGCCACGTACATCGGACGCAGCTGTTGCAGGGTGACGGTGGTGGCAGTGTCGGGCACCAGGTGGCCGGCACGAACCCTGGCCTGCAGCGCCGCCCGCAACTGGTCGGCAGCATCCGGCTCGGTCGTCCGCACATCGCCTCCGGCCTCCGCGGTCTGCGGTATCTGGTTGCGCGCGGCACCCGCACTGGCGGTGGTCCAGTTCAGCTGGGCACCTTTCACGCCCGCCGCGACGTCGCGGGTCTGCACAAGCTGATAGGCCAGCTCGAGCAGCGCATTGCGCCCCTGCTCCGGTGCCGCCCCGGCATGCGCCGCACGGCCGTGGACGGACATCGTCACCTCGGCGGTGCCCGCCGCACTGAGCAACACGCCTTCGTCCCCCGCCACCGCCCTGGACGGCGATGGTTCGTACGACAGCACCACGTCGCTCTCCGCTCCGAGCCTGGCGATGGTTTCGCCCGAGCCGGTCGAACCGACTTCCTCGTCGGGATTGAACAGCACGGTGATGCGGTCGAAATCGTTCCAGCCGCGCGCGCGCAGCAGCGCCAGCGCATGCAGGATCACCGCCACGCCGCCCTTGTCGTCGGCGATGCCGGGACCGTACAGGACGTCGCCGTCGCGGTGGTACGGCTCGCTGGCAAGGATGCCGCGGTCGTACACGGTGTCCATGTGCGCGATCAGCAAAGCCTTGAGCCGCCCCTTGCCCCGGAACACGCCGCGCACCATGTCCGCACCGCCGGGGGTGGTCGGCATGCGGTCCACCTGCGCGCCAAGCCGGTGCAATCGCTGCGCCAGATAGCCGGCGATCCGGTCCAGCCCGGCGCGGTCGGCCGAGCCTGATTCGATCGAGACCAGATCGTGCAGCGTGGCGATGACCGCCGGCTGCTCGGTGCGGGCCGCGGCACGCAGTCTTGCATCGGCCTCGGCCGCGCGGGCCGCGCTCCCCGTGATTCCGGCGACCAGCGCCGTTCCGATCACCCAGGTCCACCTGCCGAACACGTCCATGACCGACCTCCCTGATTCCCCGAGCCGGATCATCCGATCCGGCGACAGTCGAAGCGCCGCCCCTCGACGCTTCCCGACTCGCCTACGGTGCCACCCCGCCTGCGGATGCCAGCGCGCAGCAGCCGGCACGCGCCAGCATCGCACTGAAGCCCCCCGGAGATAAGCACCCCCTAGAATCCGGCGCCATCACCGGTGGAGTCTGCCCCGCTGGGGGCTCGCACCGGAAAGCCGGCCGGTCACGCGGGAACCCGGCCCGGGCCGGGACGCCTTTTCCGGCGGGTACATCGGGAAGGTTGAACGCCGTGTTCACAAAACATTTGCCAAGCGGCCCGGCAACGACTACTGTGCACTGGCTGAGTTTCAAGGGTCACGCGAACTGTGGCCCGATGCTGTAGTGAGCAGTTACACCTACACCGTTGTACCCGTTTCCTCCTTGTGACCAGCTCCTCGCCGCGCCATGCGGCTTTCATCCGTTCCAAGGAGATACAACGATGTCCCAGTCTGAAACCGGTACCGTCAAGTGGTTCAACGACGCCAAGGGCTTTGGCTTCATCAGCCGCGAGAGCGGCGATGACGTGTTCGTGCACTTCCGCTCGATCGTGTCCTCGGGCTTCAAGAGCCTGCAGGAAGGTCAGAAGGTGCAGTTCGTCGTGACCCAGGGCCCGAAGGGCCTGCAGGCCGACCAGGTGCAGCCGCTCTAACGGCATCCGCCGTCCGAGAAGAAAGGCCCGGCCTCGCGCCGGGCTTTTTTTTGTTCATCGCCCGGCCACAGCGCCCGGCACCCCGACTCCCTAGGTGGCCCATGACCGACTTCAGCACGCTCCCGCTCAAGCCCGCCCTGCTCGCCAGCCTGGACACGCACGGCTATGCCGCGATGACCCCGGTGCAGGCGCAGAGCCTGCCGCCGATCCTGGCCGGCCGCGACGTGATCGCCCAGGCACGCACCGGCAGCGGCAAGACCGCCGCGTTCGGTCTCGGCCTGCTGCAGGCGCTGGACACCGACACCATCCGGCTGCAGGCGCTGGTGCTGTGCCCCACCCGCGAACTGGCCGACCAGGTCAGCAAGGCGATCCGCCGGCTCGCCGCGGCCATGCCCAACGTGAAGCTGCTGACCCTGTGCGGTGGCATGCCGCTCGGGCCCCAACTGGCCTCGCTCACCCACGACCCGCACATCGTCGTCGGCACGCCGGGTCGCGTGCAGGAACACCTCAAGCGCGGCAGCCTGCACGGCGGTGGTATCAAGGTGCTGGTGCTGGACGAGGCCGACCGCATGCTCGACATGGGCTTCGGCGACGCCATCGACGATATCGTCGGGCGCATCGCCAGGCATCATCAGACCCTGCTGTTCTCCGCCACCTACCCCGAGTCGATCCGCGCCGCCAGCCGACGGCTGCAGACCGAACCGGTAGAGGTCACCGTGGAAACGCCGGTCGAAGCCGTGCCCACCATCGAGCAGCAGTTCATCGAGGTGGAGCCGGCGCACAAGATCGACGCGCTGGCCCAGCTGCTGGCCGCCGACCGCGGCCAGCACGCGCTGGTGTTCTGCAACATGCGCAAGGACGTCGACGCAGTGGCGCAGGAGCTGGACCGCCGCGGCTTTTCCGCCCTCGCCCTGCATGGCGACATGGAACAGCGCGACCGCGACGAAGTGCTCGTTCGCTTCGCCAACCGCAGCTGCGGCGTGCTGGTGGCCACCGACGTTGCCGCGCGCGGGCTGGACATCGCCGCCCTGCCGCTGGTGGTCAGCTACGACATCGCCCACGACCCGGACACGCATACCCACCGCATCGGTCGCACCGGACGCGCCGGACAGAGCGGTCTGGCCATGACGCTATGCACGCCGCGCGAACGCCCGAAGGCGGAGAACATCGAGCAAACGCTGGGCGGGCCGCTGCCCTGGCGGTCGCTCAAGCTGGCTCCGCCGCGAGGCAAGACCCTGCACCTTGCACCCATGAAGACCCTGGTGATCGACGCGGGCCGCCAGGACAAACTGCGCCCCGGCGACATCCTCGGTGCGCTGACCGGCCACGCCGGCCTGACCGCCGCCGACATCGGCAAGATCGATGTGTTCGCCACCCGCGCCTATGTGGCCATCACCCGCGCCCTGGCAAACCAGGCGCTGGAGCGCCTGCGCAACGGCCGCATCAAGGGACGCAACTTCCGGGTACGCGCGCTGGGCTGAACGCCCTAGCAGGCGAGCGGCGTCAGCACGCTCGCCGATGTTGACCCGCCCTCGGCGCCAACGCCGATGGCCGCGCCGGGCTCGCCCGGGCCGCTCAACGCTTGCGTGACGCCGAGCCTTTGCCTGCCGGTTCGGGCTTCTCCGGCTGCATGCCGGGGTGGCCCGGATCGCGTTTGAAATGGTCCGAGCGCGAGTAGCTGAGCGTCGCGGGGCCCGCGGCCGTCTTGTCGCGCCTGGCCTTCGGCTTGGCAACGGGCGAGCTGGCGTAAACGGAATGGACGTCCGCGAGGGACAGTGGTTTGACGGGTGACTTCATCCTGGCGTCCGGTTCGGCGAGTGGATGGGAGATCCCGAGAGGAACGCTCGAGGGCGGGTGCGCGATCGGCTGTCGCCAGGCACGCGGGGGTTGCCGTGGGTGCGGACAACCGGTGATGCACTTTCGGCGCATCGGGACCGTATCGGAGCGACACGGCGACCTGACGACTATACACGCCCGGCTATCGGTCCCGGATCAGCGGCCGAAACGCCCTCGCGCCATCGACGACACGGGAGACCGCGCAGCCACCCCGGCTTACGAAGACTTCCTCTCCCGCGGCGACCAGGGCGCTGCACTCCAGCACGCGTGGTAGAACACCTTGAGCTTGGCGTAGACGCCCCAGGGATGAATCGCGAAGCCGTCACGGAATGCGGCGCTGCGGCCGTCGACCCAGGCCCCGATGGAACCGGCGAACAGCAGATCGACCAACCCCGACGGCGGATAGTCGCGGCGGATCACCAGCGTGTCGCCCTCTGCACTGACACCGTCGTTCGACGGCAACACGGTACGACCGTCCAGTTGCAGGTACGAACGCGCGCCCCGCGCCACGATCTGTCGCGCGCGCCGTGCACCCACTCTCTCGTATGCGGCCACTTCGGTGCGACCGGGGCGGCAGGTGACGGTGAGCCGGTGCTCGCCCTTGCGGTCCACCTGGCGAAGATCGATCGAGGGCGTCGGCGAGGCGATGTCATATGTCGCCGTTGGCGGCAAACGACCGTTATTCACCGCGCCGGTCTTCTCCAGCGCCGCCGCGTCGAGCCACCCCGGCGCGACGGAGGCGGCGCCCATCGCAGCCAGGAGGTCGGCAGGATCGATCTGCATGGACTGCAGGTACGCATGCGATCGCGTGCTGTCCAACAGCGGGCGGGCGATTCCGAGCCGGTCCTTGCCGCTCGGCGCCCAGCGGTACAGGCCGCCGAAGAACGCATAGGCGCAGGCATCGACGCAGCTCGCCGCACGACTGTGCCCTGCGCCGGGCCAGTTCTTGCGCGGGGCGCCAAGATGGGTGGCCATGCCGCCGCTGCGGATCATCCGGCCCAACGCCATGCCGGTGGCCACGTCGCCCTCGCTCGAGCTCAGATAGACGTCCGAACCGGGGGAAATGCGCCCGGCGCGCACCAGTTGCCCGAAGCGTCGGGATGCGCCGGTGTCGATGCGGCCATACAGATAGACCTGTGGATGCCCGGCCACGGCGAGCGTCAGTCGATCGCGGACCACGCGGATGCGCAGCTCGCCACCCTTCGCCTGGGCGACGCCGGCTCCCAGGCCAAACAGCGCGAGCAGCAAGGCCGGCAGGCAACAGCAGCGCTTGTCGCCCCCACGCAGGCGGATGACCGCCGCCGGCTTCGTCGCACCCTGGACCATGATCCATCCGCTCGTTGCAAACCCCGCAATGTGGTCGATCGCGCGTGTCCCGCGGATGAACACTCCCGTACGAGCTCCGCTCGCTTCAGCCCCGACCGCTCGGCCCTGCTCAGCGGATCGGGAGCTCCCAGCGGCTTCGTCCCGACGGAACCATGCGTGGCGGCGGGCTGGCGCCACCGGCGCCCGCCTGGCGCCAGTCGAGCTCGACCGGTGCGCCATGGTTGTCCACCTCGAGCACGGCCGCTGCACCTTCCCGTCGCCAGGCCAGGTCGACCCGACTGTCGCCCACGCGCACGCCCTGCACGGAAAGCTTCTGCCACGTCGCCGGGGGTTGCGGAGCGAACACCAGCCGGTGCGAGGACGCATCGACCTCGAGCCCGAGCATGCCGCGGATGGCAGCGGAGAGGAAGGCCGCGGACGACCAGGTCTGCTCCGGCACCGACTCTCGCTGCGGCACGAAGCGCTCGCCCGACTGCACCTCGTGCATGTGCCCCGGGGCGTCCTGCGCCGCCCACGGCACCAGCCGCAGCCACAATGCATTCGCCTGCGCGGCCCGACCGGCCCGCCACATCTGCTCGGCCGCCACGGCGGTGCCGAGACCCCATACGCTGCCGCGAGAGTAGGCCTGCGGGTCGAAGTCAGGCGCACTCGAGGGCTTGCTGCGCAGCCCCCATCCGGTCAGGTAATCGGGCGACGCCAGCCGATCGAACGTCGCGGAAGCCTCGGTTCGGGTGGCCGCGCCGCTGGCGATCGCAGCGAGGTCCGCACCGCTGAAAGATTCGCCTGGCTCGCCGTCGCGGCGGAAGCCACTGATCCAGCGCTGGCGCACAGTGTCCCGGTAGCGTGCGCGAATCGAGGTGCGCGCGCGGTCGCGGCCTGCTTCGGCCTGACTAGCCAGCGCCGGGTCACCCATCGAGCGAGCCATCGACGCCATCGCTTCGGCCGCCTCGCCCCAGGACGCCGAGAGGGTGAGCTCGTCGGTCAGGCGGTCCTGCTCGTTCGCGCTCATCTTGTCGGCCGGCACACGCGGCAGGCCGTCGTCCGCGTCCAGGGTCGAGAGGCAGTAGCGCCACACGGCCATCACCTGCGGCCAATGCATGCGCAGGAACGCCTGGTCGCCACTGGCGCGAACGTATCCAGCCAATTCCGGAAGGAAGTCGAACGCGATATCCACATGCGCGTACATGAAGTGGTAATCGCGCGTCCAATGCAGGAACCCGGCGCTCTGCGACAGCTCATGCCACAGCATGCCGTTGTCCGGATCCTGGTAGCGCAGGATGAAAGCGAGCTCGGCCGACGCCCGCTCGAAGTCGCCCTCCTGCACCAGCGCACGCGTGGCCACCAGCCCGTCGCCGGCGAAATACCAGGCGTACTGCGGCCTGCGTGCGCCGTGTGAAGGACCATATCCGGCCACCACGCCGCAACCCAGCCGGACGTTGCAGGTCCACGCCTGTTCCAGCGCGACCTGAGCCCAACGCAGGGCGCGGTTGGCGTCCGCATCCGGTGTGGTGATGCGCATGTGCAACGCGTCCTCGAAGCGAGCCACGTCCGAGACCATTGGCGTATCCGGGGCCGCCAGCAGCGCGCGGGCGGTGGCATGCACCGCCTCGCCCGTTTCGCTCTGCCCGGCGAACACCAGCGTCGCGCAACGCCCGCCGCCACAGTCTGCCGGATCCATCTCCAGGAACAACGGCCGGCCGAACGTGCTGCCGCGGCGGTCATTGTTCGGCTCGCTGTGGGCCGTGGCCTCGGGCGACGCCACCAGTGCGGCGAAATGTCCGCTCGGCTCCCGGAACAGCAACCCGTGGGCGCCGGCATCCCAGCCGGATTCCTGCCCACCGATGCCTGCCGGCCACATCAGGTTGAGCGACGGCACGAATCGCGCGCGCACGCGCAGCGTCGGATCCCCTTCCACGCGCAGGCGCACCCGCACCCCAGACAGCATGCCGCGCGTCTCGATCCGCTCGGACACATCGAATCCCTTGCCGCGATAGTCGCGCTCGAACCCCAGTGGATCGATCCGGACGGACACCAGCACATCGATACCGGGAACCACGCTGCCATCGCCACGCACGAACTCCAGCGCGTAGCCGGAAGCGATCTGCAGCGGGAAACTCCACATCTCCAGCCCGTCCTCGCTGTAGCCGCCGGCGAATGCGCGCAGGCCATGCGCAGCCAGGTAGCGGTCGTGGCGGGGCTGCTGCACCGTCCATGCAGGAAGGTCGCGCTCGGCCGCGGCGTCAGCCTCGCGGGCGAGGGCCGGCATCGGCGATCCGGACCAACCGATCATGGCGAGCAGGAGCGCGGCATGGCAGCGGTTCGGCATCGTCCCCTCCGGTGGGTGCAGGGGCTCATTCTGCCTGCTCGCGGCGCGTCCGGGATGCGGCTCGCCCGGGCCGAGGGCGGATCGCCCCGCGACACCGACGCTGGCGCGGGGCGCCGCTCATTCCCGCAGGCTCACCGTCTGGCTCTTCCACACCGCGTCCTCGTGGCGATAGAAAAGGCTCAGCGAGGAAGGCTTGTCCGCTTGCCGGGTGGCCATCAGGGTCGCCATGTCGAGCACCTCGAAGCGATGGATGAAGCGACCGTCGACCCTCGCCTCACGCGCGGCGAGCATCAGATGGCTGTGCGGCACCCAGCCGGCGAACTCGATGTAGCCCAGGCGAGGATCGTCGTCCGCAGGCGGAACCACATCCACCACCCACTGCTGCCCGACCCGGTGGAACAACCAGAGCTCGCGCCAGCTGGGCATCGGCTGCACCGCCAGCGCCAGCGCGGTGCCCTGCGGATTGGCCCGCGCCGAGCTCACCCAGACCGTCCCGTACGTGCAGCGCTGCAGCAGCGGCGAGCTGTCGGCGTGCTTGCGATCGACCAGCTTGATGCAGGTCTCGCCTGGGCGCCCCGCCGCCGTGACGATGTGCAGCCCCGCGCCCGGCTTGAGTTCCGCCTCGGCCGCCCATCTCGATGCACCCACGCGCATGGCCGCATCGTTGTAGGCGGCGCGGTCGCGCTCGACCAGCGTGTGGGTATCGACCGCCGCCAGCTCATCGAGCGCGCGGGCGGCCGCCTGCCTGGCCGGCTGCTGGCGACGCGAGTGCTCGAAGGCAATCTGCGCCCACACCGACGCCATCCGCATGTGCAGACGGTTCTGTACGTAGCGCGGCAAGTCTCCACTCGGCACACGCTCAAGCAGGTCGGCGCGCCATGTGTCGAAGGCATCCCGTTGCACCGGCGTGAGCGCCGGATCGACACAACCCGGATCGGTCAGCGCCAGCGCAGCAGTCGCCTTCTGGATGGCCGTGGCCGGCAAGGCCATGACGCGACGGAACGCCTCGCCGTCGTAGCACAGGGTCATGCGGCCATCGCGATCGATGCTGCGAATCACCACCCCATAGTCGGCCACCACTTCCAGTTGTCCGGACAGGCGCTGCTCGGCCGACTTGTCATGATTGGCCGACGCCCGCCGGGCCAGGCGGGCGGCCATCACACCCAGCGCATCGAATGGCTCGGCATCGATCGCATGGCCCGGCGCGGCCTTCAGGTAGGCCGCCGTGTAGGCGATGCCCAGCGCCTCGCTGCCCGGCATGTCGCGCAGAAACCGCACGACCGACAGCAGCGCCGGCGCATCCTCGGTGTGGGTGGGAAGCAGGTGCACCTGGCCGACACGCACGAAGCCCGCGCGCTCGATGCGGTGGTCGTACACCTGCAGATAGTCCAGCGAACGCCCCCGCACCTCCAGACTCTCGCCCTGCCACAGCAGCGCATGCCGGGCGGACGAGTCACTGGCCCGAGCGCGCAAGGCAACGCTGTCCTGGGTGACGACCGCCAGTGGATATCCGGCCGGTGCGGACTGCGCGTGGACCAGACCCACGCACAGGAGCGGCAATATCCAGCGACGCGCCCTCATGGTGCGTTGCCGGCAGCCACGGCCTTGCGCGGCGCGCCATCGATCAGGGCCTGGCCGATGAACCCACCGGTCGCCGGCGGCGGCGCGATGATCACCGAGATCTTGTCCGACAGCTTGTCGGCCAGGGTCTTCTGGATCAGCAGCGGATGCTTGTCGATCAGGCCGCCGTCGCGCTCGAGCTGCTCGCTGTTGACCTTGCCGATCTGCTCCAGGCGGTAGGCATCGGCATCGGCCAGCTTGCGCCGCGAATCGGCTTCGCCGGCCGCCTCGATCCGCCGTGCCTCGGCCTCGCCCCTGGCGGCGCGGATACGCGCGGCGCTCTCCGCTTCGGCTTCCAGCTCGCGCTGCTCGATCTGCTTGCGCTTGAAAGGCAGCACGTGCTTCATCGCCTCTTCCTGGCCCTTGGCGGCAATCACCTGCTCGTCGGCCGCCGCCTCGGCGGCGGTCTCCCGCTGCGCCTTCTCGGCCTCCGCCTGCAGCCTGGACTCCTGCACCTGCTTGGCCTTCAGCTGCAGCGTGTACTGCATCTGCTCGGTTTCCAGTTCGGTGGCCAGCACCTTGTTCATGCCGTCGCGGTAGTCCGGCGGCAGGTCGACATTGCCCATCATCACGTTGCGCAGGACGATCCCGTCGGCCGCCAGCATCGGCTTGAGCTCGCTCTCGATCACGCCCTGGATCTCCTGACGCTTGGTCGAGAAGATCTCGCGCACGGTGTAGCGCGTGAACACCTTGTAGATCACCCCCTGCACCAGCGGCTCGACCAGGTCGTGGCCGATGTGGTCCGGCAGGGATTTCGCCACCTTCGGCAGCGTGGCCGGATCCACCGCGTAGCGGATCGCCAGTTCGACCCCGATCGACAGCCCCTCCGATGACTGGAACGGTGCCGAACCGTTCGCCTTGGCGCTGCGCTCGGGACGATAGATCTGGTCCTGCAACGGGAAGGTGCGCAGGCTGTGGATGCCCGGAATCATCAGGCACACGCCCTCGCCCACCTCGGTCACTGATCCGGTCCAGGCATTCAGGCGGACGCCGACCTGCTGCGGTCCGACCGTCGCGATCGGTGGATGCCGGTACAGCTCGTATCCGCCCACTGCGATCAAGGCCAGCACCAGCACCTTGCGATTGAGCACGCGCGCCGCCGCTGCCCTGAGCTTGTTCGAATGGTCCGCCATGCTGCTCCCTCCCTGTGTCGTGTCGGTCGAATCGCTCCGCTCACGGTCCCGGCATGCGCCCTGCGCCGGAATCACGATGCCGGACGCCTGTGCGCCGCGAGCTCGTGCCAAGTAGGCGGCCAGGCGCGGTGGCGGGCCGGTCCGGAATACGGCAAGGCAGGGACCAGATATGGCGGCCTGCGGGCGGAGCACGGACCCGGCGGGGGCCTCGAACGCGGGCCAGTCGGTCCCGCGTGTCTGCAAGCAACCCCGGCAGCTTGTCGATCCGCCAGGATGTCATCCGTCGAAAGGATGAAACGCCCATCGCCCCTCGAACAGGAGATACGACATGACCGCCAAGAACACGATCTGTCTGTGGTACGACGGCACCGCGCTGGAAGCGGCGACCTTCTACGCCGAAACGTTTCCGGACAGTACGGTGCATGCGGTGCACCGCGCGCCCGGCGACTACCCTGCCGGCAGGCAGGGCGACGTGCTGACGGTGGAGTTCACGGTGATGGGCATCCCGTGCCTGGGGCTCAACGGCGGCCCGGCGTTCCGCCACAGCGAGGCGTTCTCGTTCCAGGTGGCGACCGACGATCAGGCCGAAACCGACCGTCTCTGGGCCGCCATCATCGGCCATGGCGGCCAGCCGAGCGATTGCGGCTGGTGCAGGGACCGGTGGGGCCTTTCATGGCAGATCACCCCGCGCGCCCTCACCGAAGCGATCACCGACCCCGATCCCGCCGCGGCCAGGCGCGCGTTCGAGGCGATGATGACGATGGGCAAGATCGACATAGCGGCGATCGAGGCAGCACGGCGAGGATGATGCCCGCGTCACCGCATCGGCGAGCACCGAGGGCAGCCATGCGGGCTCCCCGTCCGGCGCACCCGCCATCCGTTGAAGCGGTCGATCGGTTACGGATGCCATGCCGGCAAAAAGAAAGGGCGGCCAGGCCGCCCTCCCCTCGTCCAGCCGGCGCGATCAGTTGATCAGCTTGGACTCGTCTACGCCTTTCTGTCCTTGCTGGGCATCCACCTGATGCAGGGCCGAGCGGGCAGAAAACATGCCCATCTTCACTTCCTGCCACACGTAGTAGATCTTGCCCGCAAGCATGTCGATGGAAAGCGTGGCGTCCTTTTCGGTCTTCGACGTGATGGTGTGCTGACCGGGCGGCAGCTCCTTGCGGACGTAAGTGTGGGCGGCGGTATCGCCCACGCTCACGCCGTCAACCAGCAGCGGCATCTTGATGGCTGCCCCCATGGTCTCGTTGCGGTAGATGTAGAGGACTGCGTTGTCGGGCGACGGCGTAAACGTCTTGGCCTGGGCATCGGCAGACGTACTGGCCATGGGCACACTGGCGCAGCCGCCCATCATCAGAGCCATCGACATCACGCCAAAAGCGATCAATTTGCGAAACATGAATTTCCCCCTGTGTGGATGCATCCCACCCACCGGGAATCATGGTTCCAGAGCGCAATGAGCACGCTGCCTCCATGCAAAGCCCGCCGGGCGAGAACGATACCGTCCCGATTTCCCCTGACGGCCGCACGATCCTACTCAAGCGGCCACGCGACCACCAGACTCCCGGGAGCACCTCGACGGCGCCCCCGGTCTCCGAGGAAGAACCGCCGCCCCGTGGCACGCCCGCCCCCGCCAGCCACCCCGAACCGACACCCGCCAGTGATGGCGGACGACGGGTACACTCCGGCCTGAAGGCTGCCTTCGGCCACGATTCACGCGTGCCATACGCCCATGCACCTGGACATCATCGACCACCCCGAAGATCCCGCCCTGGGCACGTTCTACGCAGCCTATCGCCGTGCCTTCGTGCTGCCCAACGAGACCGAGGAGCTGACCGGTTTCCAGACCTGCCTGGCACTCAACCACGGCGACGCACACGCACGGCTTCGGGCCGAATACGGGCCGTTCCGGGAAGCCTGCATCATTGCCCGCGATACTCCCGGCGGCACGATGGTGGGAGGCGCCAACCTCATCGCCCTGCGCCACGACCTCGCAGGACAGACCATGCTCACCGCCAACCTCAACTACATCTTCGTGCCCGCGCCGGCGCGAGGCCGGGGATGGTTCCCGCAATTGCTGCAGGCGGTGACCGCGGCAGTGCCCGACTTGCTTCGGATTCCATCGATCGACGCGGCGGCACTGGTCTTCATCGAGCAGAACGACCCCTTGCGCATGGATCCGGACGACTACGCCAGCGAGAGCGCGCATTCCGGCATCGACCAGTTCGACCGACTTCGCATATGGGCAGCACGCAAGGCGCGCGTGGTCGATTTCCCGTACGTGCAGCCAGCGCTGTCGCGCGACCAGTCCCCGGACGACGGACTGGTGTATTCGGTGATCGGTGCATCCGGTCCGATGCTCGACAGCTGCCTGCTCGCCAGCCATCTTCGGGGGTTCTTTGGCATCTCCGTGCTCAAGGGTGCCTCCCTCGCGGACGATGCCAGCGCCGCGACCCAGTTGGGCGCGCTCGCACAGGCCTGTCGGCAACGTGTGCCGATTCCGCTACTCGATCCGAGCCACGCCCTGAAGACGCTGGATGCCGATGCCGAACGCGCGCTGGTGCAGGCCGGTCCGGGCTCGCTCCGGGACTGGCTCCGTGCGCGTCAGTCGCCGAACGTCGCGTAGTGGGCGGCCACCAGCGTGGGCAGTTGGCATGCGGCGTAATCGTGGTGGCCGGGCCGGCCGTCGAAATGATCGAACTGCAGAATATTTTCCTCCAGCAGCCGGCGGCCGTTCGGGTCGCCGCGCTCCGCGGACTGCCGCAGCGCCTGCTTGATCAGTTCACGCATGCTCGGCCCGCCGCCCCATTCGGGATGGGCCAGCGGATAGCCGCAGCCCGGTTCGTCGATGGCACAGGCAAATGCGAAGCGGTGGCGGAACTCTCCCGGCGGATGACGTTCCACCAGCCGCGAGAATGCGGCGACGGTCTTGGCGGCGAGCTGCCGCTTGCCGAAGGCGCAACTCTCGCGATCGGCCAGGTTGCCGTGCTCGAAGAACGGCACGAAATCCTTCCAGCGCTGCGAGGACTTGCCGAGGATTTCGCTGAGCGGGCGCCAGGCATCGCCG
This sequence comes from Dyella ginsengisoli LA-4, assembly GCF_000334915.1. Classification (GTDB taxonomy): domain Bacteria; phylum Pseudomonadota; class Gammaproteobacteria; order Xanthomonadales; family Rhodanobacteraceae; genus Dyella_A; species Dyella_A ginsengisoli_A. The sequence goes on from NZ_AMSF01000040.1 coordinate 40,288, forward strand.
GCACGACCGAGCAACACGAAACCGACCCACAGGTACGCCGAGTAGTAGCGTGACGGCATGGCGGCATCGTCCAGGGCGATGCGCCCGTAACGGCGTTCCTCGCGCTTCAGGCTACCCTTGATGGAGGCCTCGGACTCGATGCCCGAGATGAACAGCACCGGCCGCTCGTCCTGCCCACCACCCCAACTCGCGCGGGCAGCCTTGGGCAAGGCGTTCACGCGACGACCGTCTTCGCTGTGCAGGCTGCCGGACAGACGCAGCTGCCCCAGCACGTTGGCGGGAACGGCCATCGCCTCCAGCGGCCGCGATTGTGCATCGTTCTCGCCGTTGCTTCGACAGGCTCGGTCGTAGTCGACCTCGGCATGCGCCAGCTTATGCAGTTGTGCGGCGATGGCAGCGGCCTCGCCCACCACCTCGATACTGTTGTTCTCGTCGCCGAAGCCGTACTGCAGTACGCGGTAGCGGGCATCCCACTGGCGGCATCCACAGATCGGAATACTCGGACCCCAGAGCAGCCAGCAGTTGTAGATGAACATCTGGATCTGGCGCAGGTCCAGCGATGCCGCGCCCATCGCGATCCCCTCGTAATCCATCGCATCGCGATCGAACGCACGCAGGATCGGCCCCCACTTGTCGTTGAACTCCACCAGTAGCCCGGTCAAGAGATGCAGCGGCGCGATGAAGCCGGACGACACCTCGATGGCGCACAGGAAATGGTCGCGATACCCCTCCTCGATACCTTCGCCGCGCAGGATATCGAAGTAGCGCTGGACTTCCGCCATGCGCGCGTTGATCTGCGCCGGGTTGTCGAGATAGATCGTCCAGTCACCCTCCTTGGCGACAAACCGGCGCATCTGCGCGCGCCACTGTCGCAGGCGCGCATGATGGGCGCGCCTGGCCAGCCGACGGCCGCGCCGGCCTCTCTCCGGGGCGAACTCCGGAACGCCGCGGTCGGGATGATCGTCGGGCAGCGGCCAACGAAAGTCCGGCATGGGATCGAACAACTCGTGCTCCATGCGCAGGCGCGTCCGGCGAACCAGTGTGCGCCGGTCACGCTTGGTCAGCGCCCCGTCCGTGAAAGCCAACAGCAGCAGCGTCGCCAGCACCGAACGCATCCCGGCTCCGGCACCTCCACGGCGCAAATCGCGCACCAGCCGGTAGCAGTGACCAAAATCGAGTATCGACAGGCGGGCGATCACCAGCAGTGAAAACACCGCCAATGCAAGGCTGAGCAGCCCCGGCCACTTCGCGGCCTCACCAGAAATCGCGTCCAGGACGACGAGCAAGTCTTCGCGCATGGCTCCCCCCTTGCGCCGGATCTAGCGGGCTAGTGGCTATCGCACCCCGACTGACCCGCCCAGCCCGCTGCGCGGTCTGCTTCCGGTACTCGTCCGCGCTCGCTCTCGATGTCGATCCGATCAAGCGAACTCAGCGGACAGCGTGCACTGTCCGAGATGTGTGGCCAGACTGCAACATCGGCCATGGCGTCAGTGAGCAGGCCAGATCGCGCGACCCGGGGAAGCGCCGCCCATGCCCGCAGACCCGCTAACCATTCTGCGGATCCGCTCCGGTGGGCGGTCCAACCCGGCAGGTGGCCACTTTTCGGACCACCATCCGACGGCAGGGTCCGACTAACCCCTCATGACTTTCCCGGACTGGTCGGCGGACTTGTCGCCCTCGCGCCCGGATTGCTTCTTCGACTGTTTCTGGTCTTTCTGCTTCTTCTTGGCGATTTCGCGCTGCCGCTTTTCGAACGCATAGTTGATCTTGGCCAATGTGTCTTTCCTTTGGTTTGGGGGGAGAAAACGGTCGACAACGATGCAACGCAGGGCCTGCACGGCCATGCGTGGCGATGGGCTAGCGTTGGTATCGGAGCAGGCGACCGCGGTAGGGAGGGACGTCGTTGTCGTCCATCGGGCAACGCACTTCGTCCAGGGCGAAGCCCTGTGCTGCCAGCATGCGGTTGAAGTCCGCGCAGTGCCCGCTTCCGGGATCGGTCACCAGCACTTCCGCCTTTCGGTCGGCATGCCGTTCCACCACCCCGGCCAGCAGCCATGCCTGGTCGCGCTCGTACAGCACGTCGCTGGCGATGATCAGGTCGAAATGGCCAAGCGACGGCGTCGGCACGTCCCAGCGCAGCGCGCGATAACGCACGACAGGCAGCGCATTCAGTGCCGCGTTGTAGGCGAGAAACGACTCGGTCAAAGGGTGCATGTCCGAAGCCACGACATTGGCGCCACGCCGCTGCAGCACCAGGCTGGCCAATCCGATACCGCAGCCGAGCTCGAGAATCCGCCGGCCAGCGATGTCGACCCGGAGCATGGCCTGGGCAAGCAGACGTCCGGACGGCCAGATCTGGCCGAACAGGCTCCACTGCGCGGGGGAGATGCCCAGCCGCCGGGCGTGGCCATCGGGGTCCGTGAACTGTTGTTTGTCGCTGAGTACACGCAGCCGGTAGGTGAGTCCTCCGACATACACCTTTTCGCTGCGGGTGGAATAACCTGGCATCGACTCTCCGGGAGCGTCATCCCGCAGGCCGCGGGCCACACATGAGGAAGAAGCGTGGCGTGCGGGCGCGAGGCGGCCGGGCGGAACGCGCGGGAAGATGCAGGTTGCAGGAATGCATCGTACACCCTCCGGGCAACCCGATGGCCGCAGCCTGCGCTGTCGCGGGGGAACCGCACGGGCACCAGACTCCTGGCGGGCGCGCCCAGCCACGCGGCCGACGCCAACAGAGCGCTTCCGGCATCCGGCGCTGGACCATGCACCGACCTCGGCCCGAGGCAGAGACGGGACGCCTCCGACGGAGGCGCACCCGGCACACGAGCCGATGGGATGCCTATCGGGGTCAGCGCTTGCCGAACCTCGACAGCTTGCCCAAGGGATCCAGCTTCGCCGGCTGCATTCCCGAATGCCCGGCGTCCCGCTTGAAATGCTCCGATCGCTTGTAGCTGGCCAGCGGGGACTTGGCGGCTTCGCCCTGTTTCGTGGGCGAACTTCCGTAGATCTCGTGGATGTCGGTCAGTGACAACGGCTTCAACGGTGACTTCATGGTGGTGTCCCGGTCGGAAAGGTGGAAAGGCGATCCCGAGAGGAACACTCGAGGACAAGAATCACACCCGGCCGCGCCGGATATGCGTTACGACGTCCGCGGCGCAAGAGCGTCCACGAGTTTCTTCAGCGCACCGGAGCCGTGGCTCAGTGCGACGACAAAGCTTCCGTATGCCTCGGGATGCTCGTCGAGGGCCCGGCAAAGACGGCACCATTGCGTGGCATCGATGCCCTCCCCCCTGTCGGCAGCACTCATGTCGCCAGACAGCAGTACGTCGAGGCGACGAATGGCCTGCTTCGCGGAAAAAGACACCGGCTGGCCAAACGCGGCCGCTTCGAGCACGGGCCGCGCAGTGAGATTGCACCAGTCGACCAGAGAACTGTGTTGGAGCATCGATGCCTCCACCCATGTACGGGATTGCGGCCGGCACCTGCCGGTGATGCTGACGGCTCCACCATACATCCCCCGGCGTTAATCAACTATCGGAATCGCCAAAGGGTGACCTGGACGACGTGCAACGCCCGCGCCGTCCGCGGGACGGGGGCGGCACGCCCCACCAGCCGTACCGTCCGCGACAGTGAAGGGCCGCGAACTCCGACGCGCCCTGCTCCGGCCATCGCGTCCTGCTGCCTGGGTGTCCAAAAACTCAGACCGACAGCGATGGCGACAGCGTGCCGACCAGGATCTCCGCCAGCCGGGCCACGGCCGCAGGCGGCTCGGCCTCGGCGCGATGCAGCGCCAGTCCCAGCATCGGCAATGCGGGCAGGCCCGCCTCCTTCGCGGTCAGCGCGCGCACGCCCGCCGGCAGGCCCAGCGGCGTGCGTACGCTCACCCCCAGCCCCGCCGTGACCGCCGCCCATGTGCCGGCAAGGCTGGCGCTGGTGAACGCTATACGCCAGGCGATGCCGGCGCGGTCCAGGGCGTCGATGGCGGCACGCCGCACCAGGCAGGGTGCATCCAGCACCACCAGCGGCAGCGCCTCTCCGCGCCGGCACAACCTTGGGGTGCGCGCGCCGGCCGAGCCGATCCAGCGCATCGGCAGCCGCGCCATGCGCTCGACATGCGGACTGCTCTCCTCGCCCTCCCAGGCCAGCACCAGGTCGAGCTTTCCGTGGTTCACCCCGTGAAGCAGCTCGGCATTGCGCGCGATGCGCGCCTCGATGCGCAGCTTCGGATGCGCGCGCGCGAAGCGACCCAGCACGGCGGGCAGCAGGGTCTCGCCGAAATCCTCCTGCAGGCCGAGCCGCACGCGGCCTTCCAGCTCCACCCCTCGCACCGCGGCGGCGGCCTCGTCGTTGAGCTCCAGCAGTCGCCGCGCATAGCCGAGCATCACCTCGCCCGTCTCGGTGAGCGCCATGCCACGCCCCGCCTTGCGCAACAACGGTCGCCCCGCCTGTTCCTCCAGCCGCTTCAGCTGCGCGCTGACCGCCGAGGTGGATCGACTGAGCCGCTCCGCGGCCTTGGCGAAGCTGCCCAGTTCCACGCCCTGCACGAAGCTGCGCAGGACGTCCGGATCGAAGGAGACGCGGCTCATCTGATCATCCCGCTTTTGTGGATTTAATGTTCAATAAATTCCGATTTTGGGGATCATCCTGCGGCGGTACGTTACGCGGCGTCAACCCACATCCGACGAGGCCGCACGATGCCGCACGATCCCCACCACGCCCGCAAGGCCATCGGCGACATCGCCCCCAAGCTGGCCGAGCTCACCGACGAGGTGCTGTTCGGCGATATCTGGGCACGCCCCGGGCTCGCCCCACGCGAACGCAGCATCGCCACGGTCGCCGCGCTGATCGCGCTCAACCGCGCGGAGCAGCTGGCGTTCCACCTGCGCCGCGCGCGGGACAACGGCCTGACCGATGAAGAGCTCGTCGAGCTGACCACCCACCTGGCCTTCTACGGCGGCTGGCCGGTGGCCATGTCCGCCCTCGCCGTGCTGCGCCAGCTCGACGACAGCCACTGAGGACGCCGCCATGCTCGCGATGCAGTACGAGATCACCCTGCCCGCCGACTACGACATGGCGGTCATCCGCCGCCGGATCGCCGAGAAGGGCCACCTGCTCGACGGCTTTCCCGGCCTCGGATTCAAGGCCTGGCTCTACTCGACGTCCGACGATCCGGTGCTGCCGGGCGGCACCAACCGCTACGCCCCCTTCTACCTGTGGCACGACGGCGAAGGCATGAACGCCTTCCTGGGCGGAGCCGGCTTTGCCGCGCTGGCACGGGACTTCGGACGTCCCGTCGTGCAGGCGTGGTCGGTCTGGCAGGCGCTGTCGTCGGGCGATCTGTCCACGGCGGTCTGCGCCAGCCGCGAGATCGTCCCCATCCCAGAGGACGCATGCATGGAACGTTGGCGGGAGCACGAGAGCGACATGGCCCATGCGGCCGTTACCGAAGGAGCACTGGCCGCCGTGACCGCATTCGAGCCCACCAGCTGGACGCTGGTGCGCTTCCGCCTGTGGCCCGACTTCCGCGCCGGGCTCACCGACAACGCATGCCGCCTCTACCGCGTAGGCCACGTCTCGCAAGCCGCGATCGCGCACTGACAACCACTCGAAGGAGAACCCCCATGCCCCTCGTCCGCATCTCGTTGCGTCGCGGCAAGCCCGCCGCCCATCTCGCCGCCCTGCGCAACGGCGTCTACGAAGCCATGCGCGAGACCTTCGGCGTGCCGGAGGACGACCGCTTCATCCTGGTCCACCAGCACGATCCCTCGGAGTTCGACTGCGATCCGCACTACCTCGGCATCGAGCGCAGCGACGACCTGGTCATCGTGCAGATCGTCTGCAACAACAGCCGCACGGTGGTGCAGAAGCAGGCTTTCTACCGCCGCGTCGCTGAGAAGCTCGCCGCCGACCCCGGGCTGCGTCCGGAAGACGTGTTCATCAACCTGGTGGAAACCGCGCGGGAGAACTGGTCCTTCGGCAACGGCATCGCGCAGTACGCATGAGGTGCCTGCCCGCGCCCGCGCCCGACGCGACGCGGCGCGGCGCGGCGATCGAGGATGCGCCGCCGGCGGCGCGACCGATGAACCGGCCGCCTGGATACCTGGCGTAGCGCGGCACCGTTGGCGATGGCAGGAGCCTCCGCAGCAGCGCAGCCCTGCCATCGGTCACGGCATGACTGACGCTACAGGCGGGCCTGCAGGCCGATCGCTAGGGTCTCCCCTTCCCCACTGCCGGAACGACCATGCCCGCCTTGTCCCGACGCACGTCCGCCCTCGTCATCGCCCTGGCTCCCCTGGTCGCCGTGCCCGCTGCCGCCGCCGGCAGCGCAACGGGCTGCGAAACGCTCGCGCCGCGTGCCTGTCTGGATACCGCCATCGACGCGATGGGCGGGCGTGCCCGGCTCGAGTCCGTGTCGCACATCGAATGGCAGGGCATGGGCCACACGCTGCTGATGGAGCAGTCCTATCGACAGGAACCGTTCCTGGCCTCCTACCAGCGCTACCACGAATGGCTGGACTTCACCGGCGCGCGCGTGCGCAGCGAGCAGACGCTGACCTGGCCGCAGGCCGGCGGCACCAGTCCCACCGACATCACCTCCACCCTGGTGATGACACCCCAGGGGGGCGATTACCGCAGCGGCGAGCGCAGCCAGCCACTGCCGGGCAGTGCCCGGGTCGTCCTGGACGAGCGGCTGCAGCTGGAGCCGATGCGCCTGCTGCTCACTGCCGATCACGCCACTCACCTGCGCTACGGAAAGCCGCAGATGCTGCACGGTGTCCTGCACACGAGCCTGGCGTTCGACGTGGACGGCCGCACCTGGCAGGTCCTGCTCGATCCGGTGACCCACCTGCCGGATGCGCTGCAGCGGACACGCACCTTCGACGACTTCTGGTACGCCTGGGGCGACGTCAGCGAGCAGATCGACTATGACAACTGGATCCTGGTCGACGGCATCCACTATCCGAGCACGCGCATCGAGGAGCGCAACGGCAAGGTCTGGCGCTCGACCCAGGTGCTCACGGTAACCATCGATGGAGCCACGCCAGCGGGCACCTTCGACACCACCCACGCGCGGCCGGCCGATGGGCCCATCGCCAGTCGCTGGGAGCAGCCGTTCGATGGCAAGCATCCGGTCGCACTGGCGCCGGGCGTGGACCTGTACCCCGGCGCCTGGAACACCGCACTGATCAGGCAGGACGACGGCGTGGTGGTGCTCGAGTCGCCGATCTCGCCGGTCTATACCGCGGGCCTGCTCGACCTGGCCAGGCAGCGCTATCCCGATCTTCCGATCAAGGCGGTGCTGACCACCTCCGATTCGTGGCCGCACGCCGGTGGCGTGCGCGAAGCGGTGGCCCGGCACCTGCCGATCTACGCGCTCGACCTCAACCTGCCCCTGCTGCAACGCCTGGTGGATGCGCCCCACCGGATCCACCCGGACCACCTTCAGCAACAGCCGGCCGCTCCCGAGTGGCGCAACGTGTCCGGCCGCACCGTGATCGGCAGCGGCACGCAACGGATCGAGCTTTACCCGCTGCGCGGCGCGGATACGGGCCGCCAGTACATGGTCTATTTCCCGGCATCCAGACTGCTGTACGCGAGCGACACGCTGGTGCTCGATCCGAAGTCCGGCGCGCTGTACCAGCCGGAGCTGATGGCCGAGGTGGCGCAGGCCGTCGACCGCGCGCACCTGGACGTGCGCACGGTGTTCGCCATGCATCAGGGGCCGACGCCCTGGAAGCAGGTGCTTGCCCTGCTCCAGGCTGCCAACCAGGGGCCCGGGGAAGGCGCCACGGATTGAACCGAACAACCGGGCGGGGGCGGGTTCACCTCCCTGCGCGAAACAGGTGAACCCGGCCCCGTCATCTTATTTTTCCTGGAGTTGCTGTGATCAAGACCGTCCCTCCGCTCCTGCTCCTCGCCTCCTTCGGTGACGTCCCTGCCGCCTGTGCGGCCGAAGCGCCGCCGCAACGAGGAAGATCTGATGCACAAGACCGATCCTGCGTTCACCGAGGACGCTCACAACATGTACCTGACGACCTGGGGTGAAGGGGCAGTTACGAGGAAATACAAGAAATTGACCGGCGCCCCGATTTCCGTGGTGGAACGTTGCGAGCCCTGCCCGCGCTTCCCTTTGCGTGATGCGAAGGGCACGGAAGCCTCCGCAAAGGAGCCACCATCGTCGTGGCAGACACTCCCGGCATCCAACCTCGCCCGGGTTGATGGCGGCGACGGGTTCAGCGCTCCGCCATCGCCAGACAGGCTTCCGCGAGCCGGGCCCCCGCTCGCCTCAGGTTTGCCTCGGAAATTCCGGCATAGCTGAGCACCAGCGTCACATGATCGGGCGGCATCCGGTGGAAGCGCTCGGCGGAACGAATACGCACGCCGCGCTCGAGGGCTCCGGCCATCAAGGCCCCGGTAGCACTGCGCGGCAACCGCGGCAGGTGCACGAAGAGCGATCCGCCCGCCACCGAGCCGGTCACCCTCATGGTGTCGCCCAGCCGGGCCTGCAGCGCGTCGTGCAAGGCGCGATGGCGAGGCGCCAGACGGTGGGCGGTACGCCGCAGATCACGCAGGTACTGGCCGCTGGTGATGCATGCGGCAAGCACGTGCTGCTGCATCGATATGCTGCCGCGGTCCGCCAGCCACTTCACCGCCAGGAACCGCTCGCGCAGCGAACGCGGCAACAACATGTAGCCCAGTTGCAGCGCAGGAAACAGGGAGCGCGCAAAGCTGCTCACGTGGATCACCCGGCCGTGGCGATCCAGCGACCACAACGACGGGGAGGTGCGCACGCCGAAGCGGTGCTCGCAGTCGAAATCGTCCTCCACCAGGCATGCGTCGTGGGCGTATGCCCATTGCAGCAAGGTGCGGCGCCGCTGCTCGGGCATGACCACGCCGGTGGGAAACTGGAATGACGGCGCGACGTTGACCAGCCGCACGCCGTCCAGGGCCGAGGCATGGCCCTCGATGTCCAGGCCGTGCGCGTCCACCCGGCACGGCACGACGCGCGCCCCCATCGCTTCGAACGTGTGCCGCACGCTCCAGTGGCAGGGTTCCTCCACGCCCACGCCTTCGCCTTCGCCTTCGTCGAGCAGGACGCGGGCGATGAGGTCGCGTGCCTGCTGGGCGCCGCTGACGATCAGGATGTCGTCCGGATCGACCTCGATCGCCCGCTCGATGCCCAGATAGCCGGCCACGGCCTTGCGCAGCGCGAGCGCGCCCTGCAGCTCGGGAAAGTCGGGGACATCGCGACGGCGCAGCAGGGCCATCAGGTTCTGCTTCCACGCCTTGAGGCTGCGCGGGTCGGACTTCACCCGGGGCTGCGCCAGATCGATCACCTCCCCCGAGAGTACCGGCGGACCTGCATCGGCCAAGGCGGGCAGCACGGCGCGCCGGGCCAGGCGCGACAGACGCGGCTCCCCGGGCACCGCGACGCACTCCGCCGCCGGCGCCCCGCCAGCGAACACGCTGACCGGGCGCGCGCTCACATAGGTACCGCTGCCGGAGCGCGAATCCAGATAGCCCTCGCTTTCCAGCTGGTCGTAAGCCATCAGCACCACGGTGCGGGAAACCCCCAGGGAGACAGCCATCGAACGGCTTCCCGGCAGGCACTCGCCCACCCGAAAGCGGCCCGAATCGATATCGCAACGGATCGACTCGGCGATCCGCACATACATCGGCTCGTCGTCCCGCCGCCTGCCTGCCATCCGCACTCCCCGGACCGACGCAAAGTGGTTACATCGAAAAAGCCCGCGACCGGTCATTTACGGTCCCGCCCGCACGGGTGAATGATGATGCCACGGCTGGCAGCGCCCCCACCCAGGCAAGGCCCGCCGCGGCAGACGCCCGCTCCGGGCAGTCCCGCCAGGGGAGAAGCGAATCGATCGTTCCAGAACAGACCAGGCGTCGCCCCGGCACCTCCGTGCGCCCGCCTTCGCCCGGTTCCGGGTCATGGCAACCCGCAACGCCATGGCGGTACGCACCGAGGGACCGGCGAGACCCGGATGTTTCGCGTGCCACCACTGACCAAGGAAACATGAAGATGAAGCTCTTTACGTTATCTGCGCGCACGCTGGCGTTGTTGATCGGCTGCGCGGGGTTCCCGTGGCTTGCCGGCGCGCATGGCGCGGGCATCGACGATCACAGCAGCGATCCGGCCTACGCCCGGTACTACCAGCAACCGGTGAACTGGGGCGACTGCCCGCCATCGCTGTTCACCGACGGCAGCACCATCCAGTGCGCCCTGGTCACGGTACCCGTCGACTGGGCCGATCCGGGCCAGGGAGACATCACCATCGGCATTTCCCGGCCACGCAATCCGCCGCCGCACTCCCGCCTGCTGCTCGTCAACGCGGGTGGTCCGGACAACTCCAGCGCGTCGATGGCGGAGATGCTCGAGCAATTGCAGCCGCAGATTCAGGCCGATCACCTGGTGGTCGGTGTCGACCTGCGCGGCATCAGCGACGGCCTGGGCACCCAGGTGAGCTGCAACTATGCGCAACGCAGCGGTGCCGAGAACTTCATGGACGGCGACAGCCGGAATCCCACGGCCGAGAGCGTGCAGGCGCAGCAGGACTGGTGGAACCGAACCATCAGTGCCTGCCTGCGGGAGCAGGCGACTTTCCTCAAGGGCATCAGCACACCCAGCCACGCGCGCGACCTGAATCTGGTGCGTGCCATCCTGGGGTTCCGGCATGCCGACCTGTTTGGCGTCTCCAGCGGCAGCAGCCTCATGGCCTACGCCAACCGCATGTTCCCCGGGCAGTTCGAGCGCGTGGTGCTCGACAGCAACATGAACTGGCTGCACCTGGACTGGCAGCAGCAGGCAGTTCACCGCGTGGCGATGGACCAGCTGAACCTGCAGCAGGCGTTCATCCCGTTCATCGCGCGGCACAACGACCAGTTCCACATGGGCACCACGCCGCAACAGGTAATGACCACCTTCCAGCGGATCTACCAGGCCGCGTCGGAGCACCGCATGGGCACCGTCACGCCGGACCAGGCGCTGGCTTCGCTGGACGGCACCGGCATGTGGGTGTTCTGGGATCTGCTGGTGTCGCCCTCGCTGAGTGCGATGTCCACGGCGCTGGACGGCAACCCGGCCGACATCGCCAACGCCGAACAGATGGCTGCGGTGACCTTTGCCGACCTGCGCACCCGGACCAGCTTCAACCCCATGGCCGACGTGCTCCAGTGCAACGACTCCGGCTCCACTGACAAGCGCAGCATCGCGCAGAAGATCGCCGACGTGCACCGCTACTGGGCCATCGGTGCATCCACGCTGGTGGACAAGTGCCAGCACTGGCCGTGGCGGCCGGCGCTCGACCGCCGGCTGGAGTCGCGCACCCGCGTGCGTGCGCTGATGGTGCAGAACGAGTTCGACCCGTCCACGCCTTACTCCCTGGCGTTCAAGGATCGACTCGAGAACGGACCGGTCTCCAGGATGGTGCTGGTCGACAATGCCACCACGCACGGCGTGATGTTCGATGACAACGCCTGCACCGCCAACGTCGAATTCGGCTATCTCAACTCCGGCGTCATGCCGGCACGGGACGTAGTCTGCCAGGCCGGGCCGATGCACTCGTTCGCCATGCACGATACCGTGACTTACGAATACGGCTACCGGGCCGCTGGCTGGTGGCTGCCGCCGCCGCCGAACATCCACAAGGTGAGCTGGCCGCTGGTTCCCTGAGCCTTCTGGACCGGACCGGCTTGAATCGGTGAAACGGGGGCAGAGTCGATTCGTCACCACGCTCGCTTCGAGAACGTGCACTCTGCCCCCCGTTTCCTGCTCGGATCAGGCGAACCGGACTCCGCTCCGTTCGACCACGGCACTACAATGGCCTGCCCATTCACGACGTGGCCCTACCGTGCGCAACCCCCTGCAGGATCAACTTCTCAAGGCAGGCCTGGTCAACAAGGCCAAGGTCAACCAGGTGGCGCGCGAGCAGGCCAAGCAGAAGCAGGGCAAGCAGGGCGCGGCGGTACCACGCGAGCAGAGCGTCGACGTCGAGCGCCTCAAGGCCGATCGCGCCGAACGCGACCGCGCGCTGGCCGCCGAGCGCAATGCCCAGGCCCGCGCCGCCGAGTTGCGTGCCCAGGTGCGGCAGATCATCGACACGCACAAGGTCAGGCGCAGCGGCGAGATCGACTACCGCTTCACCGACGGCAAGGCGATCCGCAGCGTGCTGGTGAACGAAGCCCTGCGCAGCCAGCTCGCCAGCGGCACGCTGGTGATCGCGCGGCTCGACCAGGGCTACGAACTGATCCCCCGCGCCGCAGCCGAGAAGATCTACGAGCGCGAAGCCGACGCCATCGTCCTCGATCACGGTCGCCATGCGCCTGACGCACCGGCCGGTGAGGACGACGCCTACTACGCCCGGTTCCAGGTGCCGGACGACCTGATCTGGTAGGTCAACACGCCGGCAGCGGAAAGCCGGTGTCGGACTCGACGCTTCAGCGCGGGGCGATGGCAAAGCGAGCCGCCTGATGCCTTTCCCTCCCACACGCGCGGCGTGTCACCCTGTTTCCTGCGACGGTCCCGACACGCGGCGCCGCGGAGGCTGACTGACGTGCACCGAGCCCCTCGTCCTGGAGGGACCGGACAGGCCCGGGGCCGCCCGCCTCGTCCTTCGAGCAGCCCCCCCCCCCCCGGGGGGCCCCCGG
>NZ_AMSF01000041.1 GCF_000334915.1 Dyella ginsengisoli LA-4
CCAGGGCCATCGCCAGCACCACGCACAGCAGGGTGATCGGGATGTTCAGCACCACCGGCACGTCCTGGCTGCGCGCGGCCACCAGCAGCAGGAAGCCCAGCACGGTGGCGCCGAGCAGGCCGATCGCGCCGACCCAGAACGCCTGCTCCAGCACCACCCAGCGCAGGTTGCCGACGCCCACGCCGAGCGCGTTGAGGGTGGCGTACTCGCGCACCGAGCCGGCCACCGCGGCCATCAGGGTCTGGCTGGTGATCACCGCGCCGACCAGGAACACGATGCCGGCCAGGAACACCACGCCGGCACCCGCGCCAGTGTCGAGCATCCAGTACAGCACCGAGCGGCGCGCGAAGGTGCGCGCCGTCCACACGTCGTAGGGGCCGAAGCCCTTGTCCCCGCGCAGGCGCGCGGCCACCGCATCGGCCTGCGCGGGATCGCGCAGGCGGGCGACCAGGTAGGTGGGGCGGCCGAGGTCGGTGGGGTCGTTGTCGAGCTGGCGCGCGGTGTCCAGCGAGGTCACCACGTTGACGCCGCCCAGCGCGCGCAACCCGCTGCTGACGCCGACCACGCGCACGCGGTGGCCGTTGATCACCGCGGTGTCGCCGACCGCCACGCCCAGCTTGTCGAGGTCGGCGCGGTCCACGATCACCGCATCGGGTTCGGCCAGCCGGGCCCGGAGGGCCGGCGGCAGGGCCTGCGAGAACATCATCCCGTCGGCGCGGGTGTCGATGCCGGTGACGTAGACCGACTCGCCGCCGGTGTCGTGGGCGCCGCGCCAGTCCGCGTCGACCCAGTAGAAGGGTTCGACCTGGGCCACCGCCGGATCCATCCGCAGGCGCATTTCCACGTCCGGGTCGATCGGCCGGCCGAGGCTCACGCTCTGCGTGCCGGGGTAGCCGATCCACAGGTCGGCGCTGGAGCCGGTGATGTACACGCTGGCGCTGGAGAAGATGCCCAGTACCAGCGCCGCCTGCAGCAGCTGCAGCAGGCCGGCGAAGCCGACGGCGAGGATCGCCGGCAGGAAGCGCCGCCACTCGTAGATCAGTGTCTTGCGGGCCAGCGCGACCATCAGCGCGGCTCCTTGCCGTCGGCGGCGGCAGGCGTCGCGTCGTCCGGCAGCGGCGCGCCGCCGAGCGCCTTGTACAGGCGCACGAAGGCCAGGTCGCGCGCGGCGGTCGCTTCGGTCAGTGCCAGCGACGCCTGTGCCAGCGCGAGCTGGCTGTCGATCTGCTCGGCCGGCGCGGCCAGATGCAGGTGTACGCGGGTGGCGGAGGCCTGTTCGGCGCGGGCCAGCGCGGCGCGCGCACGCACGCTGGCCGCCTGCCGTTCGCGCTCGCGCTCGAGCTGGCCGAGCGAGGTTTCCACCTCGGCCACACCCTCGAGCACCGCCTGGCGGTAGGCATACACGCTCGCCTTCAGGTCGTGCTTGCTGGCGCGCAGCTCGGCTTCGCGGGCACCCCAGTCGAATAGCGGAATGTCGATCACCGGGCCGGCCGAGAGCAGGGCATTGTCGCTGGTACGACGGTGGGTGGTGAGGTTGGTCGACCACACCAGCGAGCCACCCAGGCCCAGCCGCGGCAACAGGTCGGCGCGGGCGATGCCGGCGTCGCCCGCGGCCCGGAGCACCTCGGCCTCGGCGCGGGCGATTTCCGGCCGTGTGCGCAGCAGGTCGGCCGGGGCCTGGTCGATGCGCAGGTCGCCCAGCGAGGGCATCGGCGCCGGTTTCAGCCAGGCTGCGTCGGGCTCGTTGCGGCCCAGCAGCACGGCCAGTTGCTGGGACAGGCGGTCGATTTCGCCACGCGGTTCCGCCAGCGCCGCCTCGGCCTGGGCCAGGTCCGCCTCGGCCTGGGCCTCCGCCTGCGGTGCAGCCAGTCGCAGCCGGACGCGCACCTGCGCCTGCTGCAACAGGCGCTGGCGCAGGTCGCGCATGGCTTCAAGCGTCGCCTCGCGCTGCTGGGCGGCGCGCAGCTCGAGCCAATCGCGCACGACCTCACCGACCAGACTGACCCGGATACGCTGCAACTCGGCCGCGCTGGCATCCACGGCGCCACTCGCCTGGCGGTTCGTTGCCGTGCCGCGGCCGAACAGGTTCAGTTCCCAGGTGGCGTCGAAGCCGGCGACGAAGAACGAGGCGCTGGCATCCGGATCGATGGCGTCCTCGGTCTTGGCGCGCAGGCGCGGCAGATACTCGACCCGGGCGCTGCGGAAGCGCTCGCGCGAGGCGAGCAGCCGTTCGGTGGCCTCGGCCGCCTGCAGGTTGTCGCGCAGTGCGGTGTCGACCAGCGCGTTGAGCGCGGGATCATCGAAGGCCCGCCACCAGCCGCGCAGGTCCACCGGCATCGCCGAGGCCTGCGGTACGGGGTGGTTCCAGCGGGCCGGGACTGGCGCATCCAGCTTCGGCACGTCGATACCGGCACAACCCGCCAGCAGGCCGATCGAAACGGCCAGCGTGGCGCGCGCAAACCCATGGGTGAAGCGCATGTCAGCGCCGGATCGTGTCGACCCGGGGGCCTGCCCGGTCCGGGCCGGAGGCGCAGCAAAATCGGGGGGACGTGGCGGGGTGGGGCGCTGGGCGGGTCATTGCGAAAGATTCCACGATATGGGTTTCATCAACTTTTCGATGCCGACGGGAACTGCAGGCCGATCCTCAGTCCGCCACCGACGGCCGCGCCAAAACCGAGGCGCGCATCATGCTGCTGGGCGATCTGCTGCACGATCGCCAGGCCCAGGCCGGTGCCCGATGCCTGCGTGCCTGCCACGCGGAAGAAGCGCTCGCCCAGGCGCTCCAGCGCCTCCGGGGGGACACCGGGGCCGGAATCCTCCACCTGCAGCAGCACCCCCTGGTCGGGCAAGGGCACCACGCTCACGGTGGCCCTGGCGCCCTGGCCGGCATAGCGCAGGATATTGTCGATCAGGTTGTCCAGCAGTTCCTGCAGCGCGGCGGCATCGCCGTGGATCACCGCCGGGTGATCCGGACCCTGGTAGCCCAGGTCGATCCCTGCCCGCAACGCTTCGGGGATGCGCATCTCGACCGCCCTGGGCACCAGTTTGGCGAGGTCGACGTCGCCGCTGGTCGAGCGCTCCTTCCACGGGCTCTGCGCACGGGTCAGCGCGAGCAGCTGGGTCGAGGTGCGGGCGGTGCGCTCGGTCAGCTGTTCGATGTGTTCCAGTGCATCGCGCACCACCGCGGGGTCGCTGCTGCCGCGGGCGCGGTCGACATGCAGGCGCAGCCCGGCCAGCGGCGTGCGCAACTGGTGCGCGGCATCGGCGATGAAGCGCTCCTGCAGCGACAGCACCGTGCGCAAGCGTTCGAACAGGCCGTCGATGGTGCGGGTGAGCGGGAGGATCTCCACGGGGACGTCGGCCCCGGTGATCGGCTCCAGCTCGTGTTCGCGCATCGCCAGGCGCCGGGTCAGCGGATGCAGGATGCGCAGGCCGCGGGTCACACCCAGCCAGACCAGCGACAGCACGCTGAGGATCAGGAAGGTCTGCAGCGGAATGGCCAGCAGCAGGATCTGCCTTGCCCGGTGCTGGCGGTCGCGCAGGGTCTCGGCGATGGTCACCGTCAGCACGTCCGACGGATCGGTCGGCGAGCGCAGGCTCAGTGCCGCGCCGCGCAGGGCGCGTCCGGCGAGGCGGGAGTAGAACAGTTCCGGGCTGGCGTCGGCCGCCGGCGGCGGCGGCTGCTCGAAGTCGCCGTTGCCGCCCAGCAGCCCGCGCTTGCTGGAGCGGACGTTGTAGTAGTTGTGGCCGTCCGGCTCGTATTCGATGAGGAAACGAGCCTCCTGCGGCAGGTCGCTGGAGACCTCGCCGGAGCGGAACATCTGCGCCAGCGTGCGCACGTCGTTGGCCAGATCCGCGTCGTGCACGCGGTTGGAGTAGTTGAGCGCCACGCCGTAGGTGATCACCGCGTCGATGACCAGCAGCAACAGCATCGGCAACAGCAGGATGAACAGCAGCCGGCGCCGCAGGCTGGGGCGGCGCTGGCCGACGGCCTCACTCATCGGCCGTTTCCTCGAGCAGGTAGCCGAGGCCACGCACGGTGCGCACATTGGCGCCGCTGCCGTGCAGCTTGCGGCGCAGGCGATGGATGGCGATGTCCAGCCCGTTGTCGGTGAGGTCCTGGTCCCAGTTGCACAGTGCCTCGACCAGCTGGGCGCGGTTGGTGATGCGGTCCGGGCGACTGGCCAGCGCCTCGATCAGGCCGAACTCGCGTGCGGTCAGCTCCAGCGGCGCGTCGTCGATCCATGCGCGATGGCCGGGCAGGTCCAGGCGCAGCCGTCCGATACGGACCTCGGTGCTGCCCTTGCTCGCCGAGCGACGCAGCAGGGCGCGGACGCGGGCCTCGAACTCGGCCAGGGCGAACGGTTTCACCAGGTAGTCGTCCGCGCCCAGGTCGAGCACGCGCACGCGCTCGTTGAGGCCTTCCCGGGCGGTGATCACCAGTACCGGCACGCCGGAGCCGCGCTGACGCAGGCGATGCAGCACCTCACTGCCGTCGAGGCCCGGCAGCCCCAGGTCGAGCACCAGCAGGTCGTGGGCGCTGTCGCGCAGCGCGATATCCGCCTGCGCCCCGTTGGCCACGTGATCGACGGCATGTCCCCCCTGGCGCAGCGCATCGGTGATGGCGGCGGCGATGGCGGGGTCGTCTTCGGCGATCAGGATGCGCATGGAACACCTTGGGGCGGGGGAGTCGGCGCGGGCTACGACAATGTCCACCGCCGGTAGTTGCAGTCGTACATGATGCCCTGCACACCCCCGGAAAGGCGACACGTTGCGCCCAGTCTTGCCGCCGCCGTTGGATTGTTCCAGTCTGGGGCGTTGCCGTACCACAGGGGGAGTCATGCGGTCTTCGTTCCGATCCGGCGGGTGGTTGCCCGTCCTGTTTGTCCTGGCGTGGCCGGTGGGTGCACTGGCCCGCCAGACCGCGCCGACGGCGCCTGCGGCCGACGTGCCCGCGGCGGCGGCCTCTTCCCCCGCGCCATACGCGCCGATCCCGCTGGCCTCTCCGGATGCCGCGGCGGTCAGCACGCCGAGCGATCCGGATGCCTGGGGTGGCGAGCGCACCGGCAACGAGCCGACGCTCTCCGATCGCGTGGTCAGCTACCACATCGACGCCGAGCTGGATGCGGCCAGGCATGCGGTGCACGGCAAGGAACAGCTGCAGTGGCGCAACCGCAGCGACCGCGAGGTGCGCAGCATCTACATGCACCTGTACCTCAACGCGTTCGCCAACGAGGGCAGCACCTTCTTCACCGAACGCGAGGTGCTCACCGCACACGGCAGTTCGCGTGGCAACGCCAGCCTGAAGAAGGGGCAGTGGGGCTGGATCGACCTCGACAGCGTGCGCCAGGCCGACACCGACCTGAAATGGACCTTCGTGCATCCGGACAACGGTCCGCAGACCGACCATACGGTGGTGCGCATCGACCTGGCCCAGCCGGTGCCGGCGGGCGGGACCCTGACCCTGGACATCGCTTTCCTCAGCCAGTTGCCGCGGGTGGTCGAGCGCACCGGCTGGTTCGGCGACTTCAATCTGGTGGGGCAGTGGTTTCCGAAGATCGGCGTGCTGGAGCTGCCGGGCGAGCGCGGCGCCACCCAGGTCCGCTGGAACTGCCACGAATTCCATTTCAACAGTGAGTTCTACGCCGACTTCGGCCTCTACGACGTCCGCCTGACGGTGCCTTCGGATTACACCGTGGGCGCGGTGGGCGAGCTCGAGGGCCAGCCGCAGACCGCCGACGGCAAGACCACCTACCACTACGTGCAGGGCGACGTGCACGATTTCGCCTGGGTCGCCGCCAAGGGCTACCAGACGCTCGACGGCACCTACGAGGGGCCGGGCAGTCCGAAGGTGGCGGTGCGGGTGATCTACCCGCCCGAGTACGTGGCCAGCGCCAAGCCGGTGCTGAAGGCCAGCGTCGACTCGCTCGGCTACTTCTCCAGGACGCTGGGCGCATACCCGTACCGGACGCTGACCGCGGTAGTGCCGCCCTACAACGCTGGCGAGGCGGGCGGCATGGAGTATCCGACCTTCTTCACCGCCGAGGGCTACAAGGAGGTCGAGCCGGGCACGATCACCCAGGGGCTGCTGGATTTCGTGACCATCCACGAGTTCGGTCACGGCTATTTCTACGGGCTGCTTGCGTCGAACGAGTTCGAAGAGCCGATGCTCGACGAAGGCCTGAACGAATACTGGGATCAGCGCATGTTGCGCGAGCGGGGGCAGGAGCTGGACCTGGCCTCGCCGCTGATGAAGCGGCTGGGGATCGTGCCGAAGGTGAGTGGCTTCGCCATGGAGCGGATCACCGCCGGCCTGCGTCAGCCGCCCGATCCGATCGGCGAGAACGCCTGGGACCGGCTGTCCTCCTCGAGCTACGGCAGCGTGTATTCGCGCACGGCGACCGCCATGCATGATCTCGAGGAGCGGCTCGGCAGGCCGGTGATGGAGAAGGCGTTCCGCGAATACTACAAGCGCTGGCGCTACCGGCATCCGTCGGTGGCCGACCTGCGCGCCGCGTTGATCGATGTGTCGGGCAAGCCGGAGGTGGTGAACCAGGTGTTCGACCAGACCGTCTACGGCACCGCCTGGGTCGATGACGCCGTCACCTCGATCGACGCCGAACGGGTGCAGCCGCTGGCCGGCAGCTTCGTGAAGGACGGCAAGCGCACCGAGGACGACGCCTCCGCCCGCGACGAAACGGTCGACCAGCAACTGGCCCAGTGGAAGAAGCAGCATCCGGAGGCCAGGGACGGGCAGGGGCCGTACCCCTGGCGCAGCACCGTGACCGTACGTCGTTATGGTGCTTCGGCGCCGCAGACGCTGCGCCTGAACTACGCCGATGGAGGCCACGAGGACATCGCGTGGAACGACCAACGGCGCTGGGCCCGGTTCGTGGTGACCAGGCCGACCAGGGTGGTATCGGCCGAGCTCGACCCGCAGCACACGGTCTATCTCGACGCCGACAAGCTCAACGACAGCTACGCCACCAAGGCCAACGGCGCGGCATCGCGACGCTGGGCGGCCGACGCCGCGGCGCTGCTGCAGAACCTGTATTCCTTGCTGGGGACCCTGTGATGGCCTGGAAAAACTCCCGCCGGGTCGACCTCGGCTCGCTTGCCGCCGCACCGTTCGCCGCGATGCAGTGGCGCCTGCTGCTGCTGTGGGTGGTTCTGCTGCTGTTGCCCACAGCCGCGGTCGCGCTGCCATTGTGGAAGGCGCTGGGCGACCTGCTCGACCACTCGGTACGTGTGCCGGAGTGGGCGCAGTCGTTCCACGCGATGATGTTCGGCGACGTGATGGCGCAGTTCAGCCGCCACGGGGGCTGGCTGGGCGGTGCGGCGTTGGCCGGCCTGGTGCTGACCGCGGTATTGCTGCCGCTGCTGCACGGCATGGTGGTGGCGGCCGGCCGTGCGGGTCGTGCACTGGGCTTCGGCCACCTGCTGCAGAGCGGCCTGATCGAGTACGGCCGCATGTTCCGTCTCATGCTGTGGTCGCTGTTGCCCTACGCGGTGATGCTCGGGCTGTCCGCATTGGCGATGAAGACGGCCGACCGGCATGCGCAGGCAGACGTACTGCAGTCGCAGGCCGATGCAGCCGCGCACGCGGCGCAGTGGACGGTGCTGGTGCTGTTCGTGCTGGCGCAGTCGATCGTCGAATCTTCCCGTGCCGCCTTCGTGGCCGACCCCGGGCTGCGTTCGGCCACCCGCGCGTTCGGCCGCGGCGTGATGCAGCTGCTGCGGCGTCCGCTGAGCACTTTGCTGAGCTATCTGGTGATCAGCGCCATCGGCCTGGCGATCGCGCTGGCGCTGGGCGTCTGGCGTGCGCACACGCCGGCGATCGGCCTCGGCGGTTTCCTGCTCGCGCTGGCGATCAGCCAGGTGGCGGTCGCGGTGACCGGATGGATGCACGCAGCGCGGGTCTTCGCGCTGGCGCGGGTGGCCGGTTCGCTGGTGCCCGCACGACGCGGCGGCTTCTCGCCGACGCGCTGAGTGCAGACGATCCCGGTCGTTCAGTCGGCCGGGATCGTCGGGAATCGCACCAGCAGCAACTCGCCTCCACCCTCCAGCCGCAAGCGCTGGCCGGTCGTGGACGGCAGCCAGGCCGGCACGCCGGCGGCAAGCTCCCAGTCCGACGTACCCGACTGCACCGTCGCGCGGCCGGCAAGCAGCCAGGCCAGCCAGCCCTGGCCGGTCGTGGGAAGCAGCATGGGGCCCTGCAGCGGGCGTGCGATCAGCTCGGCGCTTTCGGGGTGGTCGCGTTCCAGCCGGACGATCCGCGTAGGCTCGACCAGATGCAGTGTCTGCCCTGGTTGCAGGCCGGCCACTTGCAGCCGCAGCAGCTGCCGGCCGCCGGCAGCGTCCAGCGCCAGCGGTGCGTCGAGAGTGGCGAGCTGGGTCGGGGCGTCGTCACGAAGCGCGGGATGGGCCCCGGGCCCGAGATGCTGGAGATGCAGCCGCCAAGGCGAAGCGGCATGGCCGTGGCGGTCCGCCGAGGCCAGTTCGATGCCGGCCGCGTGGCCGCTGGGATCCGGCACCGCCGGCAGCGTGCGCAGCGTGGCCGGGCCGGCGTTCATGCCCAGGCGCGGCGGGGCTCGCGGAACGGCGGGTAGTAGGCGAACACGTGGGTGTTGCTGCCGTAGAAGTCCATGTCCTCGATGTGCTCGCCGCCCAGTCGCTCGGCGACGCGGTCGGACGCCTCGTTGCCGATGCGCACCAGGCTGATCACGCGCCTGGCGTGCAGGGTGTTCCAGGCGAAGTCGAGGATCGCCGTGCCGGCCTCGGTGGCGTAGCCGTGGTGGCGATGCTCTGGCTTGAGCATCCAGCCCATCTCCAGGTCGGGCCATCCCTCGGGGTACATCAGCCCGGCGCGACCGAGGAACTCGCCGGTTTCCTTCAGCTCCAGCGCCCACATGCCGCAGCCACGCAGTTGCCAGTGGCCCAGCAGCATGGCCAGCGAGCGCCAGGCGTTGGTGCGGTCCAGCGGCTGGCCGTCGCCGATCCAGCGGGTGCTCTCGGGGTCGGCCAGCATGGCGGCGTAGTCGTCGAAGTGCCGCTCGGTGAGCGCGGTCAGGCGCAGACGTGCCGTTTCGATGGTGGGGATGTCGGACATGGCCATTCGGTTTTCAGCGACCGCTATCCAGCAGTCGGCTGAGCGCTTGCGTACTTGAGGCCAGGGCGTCCTCCCAGGCCAAGCCCACGATTCTCTCACCTGTGACCGAATCCACAAAATCCTCCGCCTCTCCGGGCGGCAGCAGATGCCGGTAGTCGACCGTCACCTCGGTGCCCGCCGGCAAGTCGGCCAGCGCGAAGATGAACCCCAGATGCCAAAGCCCGGTGGGCGAGAAGCTGTGGTTGACGTAGCACTCGTCGGGCCAGTCCGGCGACACCGTGTAGCGGTCCTCGAACCAGCGGGCGCTGGCGTGGCGCAGGGCGGCGAGGTCCGGATGGCTCTCCAGTTCGTCGTGGCGCCAGGTGCGGTCGATCGCGTCGGGCGCGGTGATGATGCTGCCGGCGCGCACCGCTTCGTCTAGGAACAGGCCCTGGCCGGCACCGCCAATGGTGGAGGCGGCGATGCGGTAACGCGGAAGGATCATGGAAAGCACGGCGCTCGGGGCCCGGATCGGGCGCGGCGGAGTGTAGCGCAAGCGCGGCGGGGGGGCCC
>NZ_AMSF01000042.1 GCF_000334915.1 Dyella ginsengisoli LA-4
CGGGCGTCCCCCTGCCGCAGGGACTGAGGCAGGGCCAGAACCTCGACCTGCTGCTGCGCCGGCTGCTGCTGAAGGATTGGCGGGTGCACGACTTCGATCATCTGCCGATCCCCTTTCGTGCGGTGGCCGCGGATATCGGCTCGGGCGAGAAGGTGGTGTTTTCGCAGGGCGACATCGTCACCGCCATCCGCGCCAGCATGTCCATCCCCGGGGCGTTCGCACCGGTGAAGCAGGACGGTCGACTGCTGGTGGATGGCGGCATGGTGGACAACGTGCCGATCGACGTGGCGCGGCAGATGGGCGCGCAACGGATGATCGTGGTGGACGTGGGTTCGGGTCTCGAACCGGTGAGCAAGCTCGACTCGCCTTTTGCGGTCGCGCGGCAGATGCTGGTCGCGGTGCTCAAGCGCGAGAGCGATGCGGAGCTCAAGACCCTGGGCCCGCAGGATCTGCTCATCGCGCCGGATCTGGGCACCCTCGCGAGCCAGGATTTCGACCGGGTGGCCGATGCCCTGCAGGCGGGAGAGCGCAGCGCCGATGCAGTGCAGACATCGCTGCGGCGTTTCAGGGTGCCGGCAGCGGAGTACGCCGCGATCCGACAGGGCCAGCAGTCGCCCGATACCGGGCAGGCGCCGGTGGTCGCCTTCGTCGAGGTGCCGCACGGCTCCAGCAAGACGGCCGAATACGTGCGCCATCGCATGAGCTCGGCCATCGGCAAGCCGCTGGATGTCGACGAGGTGGAAGAGAGCGTGACCGCGGCCTACGGGCAGGGGCACTACCAGACCATCCAGTGGGCGCCGATCGAAAAAGACGGCCAGACCGGTCTTCTCGTGGAGCCGCAGGACAAGAGCTGGGGGCCGGATTTCCTGCGTACCTCGCTGCGCCTGTCCGACGATTTCACCGGCAACAGCAGTTACCAGTTGCTGTCCGAGTTCAATGCCACCGGCCTGAACAGCCTCGGCGGCGAAGCGCGCGCGCGCCTCGGGCTGGGACGGCTGACGAACATCCATCTGGAGTTCCACCAGCCCTGGGGCGACCAGGGCCAGTTCTCGGCCGCGCCCTACGTCGACTATCGGGCCTACAACCTGCCGCTGGCGATCAACAGCAAGCTCTCCTACGCCGTCCTGCGCCGCAGCGACCGGGTCGGAGGCTTCCGCCTGGGCTGGGCACCCGACAACGACTGGAACCTCTCCGCGGCGGTCGAGCGAGGCGAGGAGAAGCTCTCGCTGCGCGTGGGCGATCCGAATGTGTTCAAGAACAGCTTCAGCAACCGCATCGCCAGCGTCAGCCTCGACGTGCTGCACGACACCCTGGACAGCTCCGGCTTTCCCAAGCGCGGCAATCGTCTCTATCTCTCCGAGCGGAAATATCTGACGGCGCTGGGTTCGGTGCAGAGCGCCAGCGTGAGGCAGGCCCGATGGGACGGGGCTTTGACGTTCGGTCGCAGCACGTTCCTGCTGGGCGCCAGTTATTCCGCCTCGGGCGGAGGCGAGGACATCGTGGCCACCTACAGCCCGCTGGGCGGATTGACCCACCTCTCCGGCTATCCCGAGAACGCGATCCTGGCCGATACGACCTTCCTCGGCCGCGTCGTCTACTACCGTCGCATGACACCGCAGAGCGCGCTGGCATCCTTCCCGGTCTACCTGGGAGGCAGCGCCGAAGTGGGCGCCTGGGGGCCTCGCGGAACCCCTATCTTCCGGCGGTCGATGACCCCGGCGGGGAGCATCTTCGTGGGCGTGGATACGCTGTTCGGGCCCGTGCTCCTCGGTTACGGGCGGGCCAAGGGGAATGCGAGCGCGTTCTACCTGACGTTCGGTCCGCTGTTGCGCACGGAAACCGGGGAATGAACTTCGCAAAGAGCAAAACGGGGGGGGCAGCGTGCGCGTTCTCGTCGTGGCCGTTACGAAAAGTCGACTCTGACCCCTGCTTTCCCCTGGGGGCCTCGCGGAACCCCTATCTTCCGGCGGTCGATGACCCCGGCGGGGAGCATCTTCGTGGGCGTGGATACGCTGTTCGGGCCCGTGCTCCTCGGTTACGGGCGGGCCAAGGGGAATGCGAGCGCGTTCTACCTGACGTTCGGTCCGCTGTTGCGCACGGAAACCGGGGAATGAACTTCGCAAAGAGCAAAACGGGGGGGCAGCGTGCGCGTTCTCGTCGTGGCCGTTACGAAAAGTCGACTCTGACCCCTGCTTTCGTATCGCTGACACCGCCAAGATCCTTTACGGCATGCGGGTGCCCACGCCAGATCTGAGGGCTTCCCTCGATTGCGGCGATGTCTTCTTGGGCGGGTGCGCCCGATCACTAGATAGCCCTCAATGGCACTGCAACCGCTGCCACCATGCATGGTCTTAATTCAATAAAACCGCAATAGCGATACAGGGGGCGTGCCCAATTAAATTCGGTCGCGGAGGCGTCTGGCAGAGCGGGCCGCCTGCCTGGCTTGATTTACCACGTCCCCTTGTCTGGTTCGAGGCGCGGCTGTCGTGGCATGGCAATCGCCGGTGGGAGATCCAGCTTTCACCAGGCTGCGACGGAGGCGATCGATCTGCCGGCGGGCGCGCCCGCTGCCGCTGGGCATGCTCTCAATTGGCCACGCCCCTTTTGTCCCGACTTTGGCTTTCCTCGGCATAACAAAAAAGGGGCCGTTCGGCCCCTTTTTTGCGACGGCGCTATACACAAGCGCTTGTCTGTTCGGCGCTCAAGCCTCCATGCAAGCGCCCTGTGCGAAGTAGGAGGCAATAGCGCGGCCACTGCTGTCGTACTGGACCCAGTAGCGCGCTCCAACGTGATGCCAGCCATTCACGCCCTCGACGGGGCATTGCGAGGCTGCAACGGAGGCGGTCGGCGCACCGATACCCGCGAGCGAGAGCAGTGCCAGCGCGGCGATAGCGATTTTTACGTTCATGAAAAGACTCCTTTCAGTTTGTCGAGTGTCAAATTCCATGCGTCGTCGAAACGCGGACGACGATTGGAGTCTAGGTCATCTGCCGTTTAGCGGCCTGTGTCAGCGTTCACCAAAGCCAAAGCGAGTTGCACCATTTCGCCGCCGGGGTCAACAAGCGCGGAGATGCTCTTCTCCGTTCGTGACGAGGAGCATCGCCCCGTCTTGTCGCTGACCACCCGCCGCTGTGTTTCCTGCGGGGCTGGGATCGCGCCAGTCCAGGCAACTGCTCCTGCGTTGCCCTACCTCGACCATTCTGGCCAGGGGCGCTGCGCTCCAGACACTCACCGGTCATCGCGGATGCCGTCCAGGCGCGCGTCGTGCGTCGCACAGAGTCACGGGCTCTAAGCCAAAGCAGGGGGCAGAGTGCGCTTTCTTGCGTTGTCCGCTGTAGAAATTCGACCCTGAACCCGGTCTTTGGTGATCCAGCCGTCGAAGTCGAGCACGCGTCACTGAGGCCCTGGTGCAGGTGGAATCCTCCCCTGCAGGCAGCGAGGGATGAAGCCGAAATGGCGGACTGGTTCGACCCTCCGACGAGCCGGGAACGGGTGGCGGGTTCATCTGTCTCCCGGGTCCTGCGGCTTTGTTCCCGGCCAGCGCAACTCACGGCTGCGCACTGGCCGATGCGTGTGGGCAGTGCGGGCGAAGCGAGGCAGGAAGCACGTGCTCGTCGCGGTGACCGCTGGGTCGCCTTTGCGCCAGCAAGACGGGCTCACGCTGACCAACTCCGGAATGCTGGAATGCGGTTTTGAGCCCGGTTCCTGCCGCCCCATCGAGTGCCGGCGCGGGGATCGCCATGCCGGAGGGGGGAAGCAATTCGCTGACTGGCGGGGGAAAGGCCGGCCTGTTTTCTTGCCGGGCCTTTCCCGTGCGCTTGATGCGTCGAATCGAGGACTACCTCGTGTTGGCGACCCGGTCGCACCTGATCTGTTTGCAGGTGAAATCCACCTCGGAACTGCTGCCTACCAGCACAGGCACATGGATGTGCCTGGCGATCGCCTGCCCGTCCCCCGCCAATGTGACGCTGTACGTGCCAGGTGGAAGGTCCGAAGCGGCGTAGCGCCCGTTGGCGTCGACCGTCACCGTTCGACGGACACTGGTGTTCTCGTTATGTACGGTAATTCTGTCGCCCGCAGGCGCCTTGCCTGCGACGGCGCCCGTGGTGGATTGCGCATGGGCCGTGCAGATGCTTGCTGCGGCCAGGGCCGCCACGACACAGGCCGAGGCCAGGCCACGAGCGAGGCGATGGGAGAGGGGGCGAGTCGAGAGAGCATTGTTCATGAGCGGCTACCTTTTATCGATGGGGGAAAGTGCAGGTTGCCCGGGGGAGGGGTGTGTCCGTACACGACATGCGCGGACCATGCGTTCGATCGCGGCACGCCGCCGAACGTCTTGATGCGCATCGTCCGCTGCCATCCGGCGGGTGATTGCACCGGATGGCGAAACGCAGGCGGGGTGCCTGCGGTACTTGCCCGGATGGGCAAGAAATCGTCCAGTCAGGCCAGCAGCATGTGTCCGACGCTCATCGCGCAGATCAGCACGCAGCTTCCGAAAAGACTCTGCAGCAGCAGGGTTTCGACTTTGGATGACATGAAGGCTTTGAATGACATGACGGTTCTCCGTTGAGTGGGGTTGAAGCTCTCAACGGTGAATGTGGCAAGGGCCGTGCCAGCGCTCTTGTATTGCCGGAGGGCGCATAGCTACGCCGTTTTCCCCATCCTGTTGAAAAAGCGCTGTCCGTCCGCGGACACTCGTTGCGGACAACGGACGCGATGCGGACAGCCATGTCCGCGCGCCTCGCGAGCATCCATTCGGGTGCATTCGGGGATGCCTGTTGAGCCAGTCCCGCCTTGCCGGACGGTCCGATCAGGTGCCCGAGGCTGGTTCCTCAGGCGCGCACCGGTGAGTGCCTGCCCACGGGCTCCCCTTGGTTTCTCCATGGAGCACCTCGCACGCGGGAGTTGTCTTCGCTTCACAGTGGCCGAAGGAGGGAGCCGGGCCCGGGCGCACTCGGGCCACGGCGGAACGTGGATCCGGCGCCTCCCGATGGTTCATTGAATGAACCTCACCCCGCCTCTCGTGCCCTCTTTCTCCGAAAAAACGCACACGCCCAATGCATGGTTTTTGGCCCGGTACATGGCGGCGTCGGCGGCGCGCAGGTAGTCGTCGGTGGTGGCAAAGCCCGCCTGGCTGCTGACCACGCCGATGCTGGCGCCGCAGGTGACGGTGTGCGGACCGATGAGGTACGGGGCCGAGAGGGCGACCGAGATCTCCCAGGCCCGTTCGGCGGCGCCCGCGTGGTCGACAGACTCCAGCAGCACGTTGAACTCGTCGCCACTCATCCGGGCCACCAGGTCCACCGGCCGGACGCAGGATTCGAGCCGACGGGCGACCTGCTGCAGCAGCTGATCGCCCACGTGGTGCCCGAGGGTGTCGTTGACTGCCTTGAATCGATCGAGGTCCAGCAGCAGCACGGCGAAACGCGTGGTGTCGCCGGGCGGGGGTGCGTCGCCACTGGCGGCGGGGGCGTCGCGATGCAGTGCGATGGCGTGCTCCAGCCGATCGCGGAACAACGGTCGGCCGGGGAGGTGGGTGAGGGCGTCGTAGGAGCTGCCGCGTTCGGCCAGGTCGCTCAGTGACCCGGCCATCCGCACGGCGATGCCGTCTTCGAACTGGGCGACTCCGCGCCAGTTGAGCCACACCAGCCGTCCCGATCCCTGGCGGGCGCGAAAATCCACGGAGAAGTTCGGGCGGTGGCCAGCCAGGTGCCGGCGGTACGCGGCCTGCACCCGCTCATGGTCATCGGGGTCGATGAGCTGTTGCAGGAAGTGCCATGCGTCGTCGTGCAGGGGGCCGGCATCTTCCAGTCCGACGATCTCGTTGAAGCGCGCGGACACGTGCAGCACGCCGGTCTGCAGGTTCCAGTCCCAGATGCCGTCATTGGACCCGCGGGTGGCCAGTGCGTAGCGGTTGTCCGACTCCAGCAGCTCCAGCTCGGTGTTCTTCTGCTGGGTGACGTCGATCATCAGTCCGATCATGCGGTTCGGGCGGCCTTCCTCGACATCCACCCGGCACAGGTCGCGTACCCAGACGACCCGACCGGATTTGGCGATCAGGCGATAACTCATCTCGTACGCATAGCTGTGCGTGGCGTGGTAGGCCGCGTCGTCGATGACCAGCGCGGCCGGCAGATCGTCGGGATGCACATGCTGCCGCCAGAACCCCGGATCGGCCCGCCACTCTTCCACCGAATAGCCGAAAAGGCGCTCGACCTGCGGACTCAGAAACGTGTTGCCGACGCCGAGCTCGGCTTCCCAGACCACGCCGTCGATGGTTTCCAGCAGCCGCAGGAAGCGCTGGCGAACCTCGATCAACACCTGTTCGGTGATCTCGGTGATCTCGATCAGCACGCCCTGCCGGCTGATCACGCGGTCGGCATCGTCGGTCTTCGGATGCATCTGCAGACGCATCCAGCGATAGTTCCCGTCCGCCACGCGCAGCCGGAACACCGGCATGCCCGATCGCAGGGTGCCGGTGTCGTCCGGATGCACGAAGTCGAGCAAAGAGCGGCCGAGTGCGCCATCCACTGCATGGCCCGTGAGCTTTTGCCAGGCGGGATTCAGGTAGGTGATGGTCCACAGCGCGTCCGTTTGCACCACCGCCTCGGGAAGCAGTTGCAGCAGTTCTCCGGGCGGCGTGGGAGGGGCGGACATTTGTCTTTTATCCTCACCGAAGCGCCGGCATCCAGTCCAGCGAAAGCGGGGGCGGGGCACTTCGGGGGCCGGCCGGAGTCTCGCGAGGCTGCCGGATCCTGAACGGCTTGCCCGGTGGGGCGCGTCGGCGATGCAGGCCCCGCGGTTGGCGGCGCCGGTGAAGAAACGGGGCGGGCGATCGTTGTCTCACGGGACGGCGCGATGGGGACGCCAGAGAAATCCGCCTCGCCCGCTGTTCTGCATGCCGTCTGTTCCTGCGAGACGATGAAGCAAAGCCGGACACGTGCGGGCGGCACCGCACCAAGTGCCGCGGCGGGTCGCTACGGGCAGTCCACGCCAACGCTGTCCAGCTCGAAGACGTGGTTGTCGAAGTCGGAAAAATACAGTGCCGTGTCCGATCTTGCCCATTGGTACTCGTGCCCGATGGCGATCAGTCGATCAGCGACCCTCTGCAGGGTGGGCGGCGAGACCAGGAACGCAACGTGGTCACCGGTCAACGGACGTTCCACATCGGCCTTGACCAGCACGAACCAGGTCTCGCCGAGTCGAACGAAAGTCTCGTCGTGTCCGTCGTCGTCCTGACGACGAACGGCTCTTGCATCGAATATCCCGGCGAACAGGGCCGCAGTGCGCGCAGGGTCCCGAACGATCAGGGCGATGTGGCTGAGCGGGCCGAGCATGTCCATGCGGGCGATTCTTCCGTTCTGGCTGAGGCGCTGGCGGAAAGCATGCGCGCACGAAAGTGGCATTGCAAAGCAGGTGCCTTGGGCGCCACGCGGGCAAGCGGGCGCCATCTCCAGCCGCGGCTCCGTCAGGCTCCGTCGCCCGGATTCGCCTGCACCCGCTGCCGGATCAGTTCGGCGATCTGCGCCGGATGCGAGGTGGGAAGAAAGTGGCCGCCGTCGCCGATCGTCACCATCGTCGAGTCGGGGATGAGTTCATGCAGCAGCCCGGCGATGCCCAGCATGGCCGGGTGGCTGGTCGCGCCACGCACGACCGTGGTGGGCAGGCGAAGGGACTGCAGCGTCTCGATCGGCGGTTCGAAGGGCGTGCCCGAGGTCCAGTCGCGAACGTTGACCCGGGTGGTGGCGACGACGTATTCGCGTGCCCGGGCCGGCAGGGCGTCGAACGCGCCGTCGCCGCCGTAGAAGTCGATGACGCGACGCGCGGCATCGGGCACGCCCCGGGCCACGTCCGCGAAATAGGCCGCGGTCATGGTGGTGACCATGGTGTAGTGCGCGTGGTGGCCGGCCACCCGAAGCAGGCCGAACGGGTTCGCCTCGATGAGCAGCAGGCTGGCGGGCCGGTGGCGACCCTGCAGGGCATGCGCGAGCGCCGCGAGCCCGCCGAACGAATGCGCGACCACGTGCGGTGGCATCCCGATCCGTTCGATGATCCGGTCGATGAGGTCCACCTGGCGGTCCATCGTGGCGTTGCCGTCCGGGCGCGTGTCCGGCGTGGTTCCGTAGCCGAGCAGACTCGTCGTCACCAGGCGATAGCCAGGCCCCAGTGTGCCCGTCACGGCTTTCCAGCCCGCTCCCGTACCGAAGCTTCCGGGCAGCAGCAAGACGGCGGGGCCTTCTCCCTGTTCGGCGTATTCGACATCCGCGGCCGGTTCCATCGTGGCACCTCCCGGGGCAGTGGGGGCAGGGGCGGGGAGCCTCTCCCGAGGTCGAAGCCGGCGCTCAGGCATCGGTGGCCGGCCCGCAGGTTATTGCGAAATTGACCGTTTTGGCAGGGTCTTGCGTTGAGTCGACCTTCCCCTTGTGGGATAACCGCGGCCGGTCATCACCGCACGTCGTCCGGCTCTGTCCCGCGACACCATGCAGTTGGCTCTTCTGTTTCGGGACCGGACCTGACGCGAAACCCTGTGATGGAGGGGCGTCATGGATATCCGTCTGCCTGTCCGGCCGCAAAGCCTGCGCCAGTGGCTTGTTCCCGCGGCGCTGCTGGCCATCGTGGCCATCTGTCCCGCGCATGCGACGCGCTTCCCCGGGCCGCCCGACCCGGCGGACGGACCTCCCGATCTGATCCTGGTCGACGGCAAGGTCTTCACCGGCGAACCGGATGCGTCGTGGGCCGAAGCCGTGGCTGTCCGCGGCGACCGCATCGAGGCGGTGGGCAGCGACGAGCGGATCGAACACCTGGCCGGGCCGCAGACTCGTCGGGTCGACCTGGAATCGCATGTGCTGCTGGCCGGCCTGACCGACGCCCATGTGCATCCGTGGCCGACGTATCCCCGGGTGTTGCTGCACTACGATCCGCGCGCGGGGGCGCATGATCCGCGTGCCGATCTCGATCCGGCCGTGGGCGAGGTGGAGTCCGCGCTGAAGGCGGCCGTCGCGAAGACGCCCGCGGGCAAGCTGATTGCCGGCGGCATCGGCCCGAGGGTGCTGGATCACGCGGGTGCGGACCGTGCCTGGCTGGATCGCCTGGCCCCGCACAACCCGGTGATGTTGTGGGGATTCACCGGACACGGACTGATCGTGAACACGGCGGCGCTGCGCTTGCTGGAGATCGCACCCGAAGCCCCGAATCCGCCCGGAGGCGCCTACGGGCGGGTCGGCGACACGCAGCGACTCAACGGACGCATTTACGAATACGGCATCTGGAACGCGGACCGCGTGCTGTACGGAAAGCTGCCGATGTCCGCGCTGGTGGATGCCTATCGCAAGTTCGCCAGCCAGAAGGCGGCCTGGGGCATCACGACCGTGCAGAGCATGGGCACGATGGTGCCGATCGATCGCCTGGTTGCCGCGCTCGACCGCTCCGCTCCGCCGATCCGCTTCGAGATCTATCGCCTGTTCATGCCCAGGCACGACGTGGGCGAATCCTGGGCCGAACCGTTTCCGGCACCGCAGTCGCCCCACGTGCGGATTCTCGGGGCGAAATGGATCCTGGATGGCACGCAGGTCGAACGCGGTGCATACCTGCGCGAACCGTACGCCGACCGCCCGGGTTGGCGCGGTCACCTGAACTGGTCGCCCGACGACATCCGGCGCATCCTCGCCCACAGCCTGAAAACCGGCATGCCGGTGGCGTTTCACGTCGCCGGCGACGGCACCGCGGCGGTGGTGTTCCGGCAGATGCTGTCGCTGGCGCCCGCCGCCGTATGGCGCGCCAGGCGCGTGGTGCGGATCGAACACGGCGACGGACTGGCGCCGGACCTGCTCAGGCAGGCCGCGGACCTGGGCACGCCCGTCACCCAGAATCCCGTGCACCTGTCGTTCCCCGACATCATGCGCGAGCGCTACGGCGCGGAACGCGCCAGGACGGTGCAGCCGCTCGAGGCCATGCTGAAGGCGGGCATCCACCTCGCGCTGGGATCGGACGAGAACATGCAGCCGGTGGCCAACCCGTGGCTCAACATCATGCTGGCCGTGACCGACCCGATGCACCCCGATGACGCGCTGACCCGCACGCAGGCGATCATGGCCTACACCGCTGGCGGTGCCTATGCCAGCCACGAGGAAGACATGCGGGGCCGCATTGCCCCGGGCATGCTGGCCGACCTGGCCGTCGTCTCCGCGGACCCGTTCACCGTGCCGATCCGGCAGCTGCCCGGGATCCACAGCGAACTGACGCTGGTTGGCGGAAAGATCGTCTACGACAGCGGCCTGCTCACCGCGAGATCGCCGATAGGGCATTGACGGGCGGCGAACAGGGCGGAGGCGATCCGGGCGGGGGCATCGTCCCCGTCCCGGCGTGGCGGCCTGCCTGCCCGGAAGCCATCCGGCGGTCGCCCGGCACCGCTAGCGCGCGCTGTCCAGCAACTCGTTCAACTGCGCGAACTGCTCCGCAGCGCAATGGGGGCCGCCGGAGGCCATGGTCTCGTCCAGCGCTTCCTTGGACGGGTGGAGGTCGTGCATGACGACACGCGTCTGCCCGTCCTGTTCCTCGAAGGTCACCGTGGTGACCGCGCCGCCGTCGCCGCCTTCCTCATTGGTCCATACCACCTTGGAGCAGGGTGTCACCTCCAGGTAGCGGCCGTAGAACGCCATCGGCTCGTCCGAGGAGGGGTGGCCGAACTCGAGGCGGTACGTGCCGCCAGTGCGGGCGTCCATCTCGCAGGCCAGGAAGCTGACGCCGAACGACGCCGGCGTCCACCATTGGCGGAACAGATCCGGCCGGGTCCACGCCTCGAACACGCGTTGCGCCGGTGCGTCGAACAGCCTCGTCACCACCAATTCGCGGTCCGAGACCCGCTTCACGTCGGTGGCATGGTTGCCACTGGCACTCTCTTTTTCTGCATCCACCAGCCTTCTCCTGCGGTTTGGAAAACGGGGGGCACAACGGGGGCGGGTTCGCTGTTTTGCCACTCGAACCCGCCCGCCTGGCTTGCTCAGGCGGGCGGGGGGATGGCGCTGGGATCCATCCACATCACTTCCCAGATATGACCATCGGGATCCTCGAAGCTGCGTCCATACATGAAGCCGTAGTCCTGCACGGGCGTGGGATCCGCCTTGCCGCCGGCGCCGCTGGCCTTGGCAACCAGGCGGGATACCTCGTCGCGGCTGTCTGCCGACAGGCAAAGCAGCACCTGCGCGTTCGCGTGTGCATCGACGATCGGCTTGCTGGTGAACTGGCGCCACTTCTCGTGGGTGAGAAGCATCGCGTGAATCGTGTCCGAGAACACCATGCACGCGGCGGTATCGTCACTGAAGGCGGGGTTGTTGCCTGCGCCCACCGCTTCGTAGAACGCCTTCGACCGCTCCAGGTCCTTCACCGGCAGGTTGATGAAGATCAGCTTGCTCATGCCATTTTCCTTTGGATGGATGCCGCGGCAGGATCGCCGCGTCATTGAACCAACGAACGGGGCACAGGGAAATCGACAGGCACCGGGGCGGATGGGAGCCAGGTTCGGCGTTTGGCGGACCTTCCGGCCCTTGCCGAACCCGACCGGCCGGGCCGGACGGGTGGATCGGGTCCCCATGTTGGCGTGGAAACCTGGTCCGGGGCACCGGACGGAAGGCCGGGGTTTCTGCACCCTTGCGGCACGCAAGGACACTTCCCGGCCCGGGCCTCGGAGCCACCCGGGGGGGGGGGGCTGCTCGAAGGACGAGGCGGGGGGCCCCGGGCC
>NZ_AMSF01000043.1 GCF_000334915.1 Dyella ginsengisoli LA-4
GGTCAAGGCGATGGCCGTGGATCCGCGCATGGT
Source organism: Dyella ginsengisoli LA-4 (assembly GCF_000334915.1). Classification (GTDB taxonomy): domain Bacteria; phylum Pseudomonadota; class Gammaproteobacteria; order Xanthomonadales; family Rhodanobacteraceae; genus Dyella_A; species Dyella_A ginsengisoli_A. Next base: position 34 of record NZ_AMSF01000043.1, read on the forward strand.
GCGCACCTGGGACAACCAGCTGGCGGGCTACGTCAGCGCTGGTTTCCGGGTGACTCAATTGGCCAACATCGGACAACAGGGCGTGCAGTTTCTGCAGAAGCTGGTCAGCGTGGCCATCATGTTCTGGGGCGCTCAGATGGTGATCGACGGATCGCTGTCTGTCGGTCAGCTGATTGCCTTCACCATGCTCTCTGGCCAGGTGTCGACGCCGATCGTGCGACTTGCGCAGCTGTGGCAGGACTTCCAGCAGGTCGGTATCTCGATGGAGCGCATGGGCGACATCCTCAACACGCGGACCGAAGCGGGCGGGAGCCGCATGGCCCTGCCACCGATCCGCGGGCGGGTCACCTTCGAAAACATCGGTTTCCGTTACCGCCCCGACACCGCCGAAGTGCTTGCTGGGATCAACCTCGACATCCAGCCTGGCGAAGTGGTCGGCATCGTCGGGCGCTCCGGATCCGGGAAGAGCACGCTGACCAAACTGGTGCAGCGGCTCTATGTGCCCGAGCGTGGTCGAGTACTGGTGGATGGTACCGACTTGGCATTGGCCGATCCCGCTTGGCTACGGCGCCAGCTGGGTGTGGTGCTGCAAGAGAATTTTCTCTTCAACCGCAGTGTCCGCGAGAACATAGCACTGAGCGACCCGGGCATGCCGCTGGAGCGGGTGATCCGCGCGGCGGAGCTGGCAGGTGCCCACGAGTTCATCGTTGAACTCCCGCAGGGTTACGACACCGTCGTCGGAGAACACGGCGCCAGCCTGTCCGGCGGGCAGCGTCAGCGCATCGCGATCGCCCGCGCACTGGTGGCCGACCCGCGCATCCTGATTTTCGACGAGGCGACCAGCGCGCTCGACTATGAGTCGGAGCGTGCCGTGATGGCCAACATGCGCTCGATCTGCCAGGACCGCACGGTATTGATCATCGCCCATCGCCTGTCCACCGTACGCCACGCCAATCGCATCGTCGTCGTCGACAAAGGGCGCATCGTGGAAACCGGGACGCCCGATGAATTGCTGAAGCGTCCCGACGGGCACTTCACGCACCTTTCCCGACTGCAGCAGGGCTGACGCCATGACGGGCAAATGGAGTGCCATCGGCGACATACTTCGAGGTTATGGACAGGTCTTCCGTGCAGCCTGGGCCGAACGTCGTGCACTGGAACCTATTCAGCGCACGCGCGAGGAATTGGCGTTCCTGCCGGCACATCTCGAGCTCACCGAAACGCCACTGTCACCGGCGCCGCGCGTCAGCTTGTGGATCATCATGGCGCTGTTCTGTATCGCCTTGCTGTGGGCCTGCTTCGGCAAGCTGGATGTCGTCGCTGTTGCTCCTGGAAAGACGATAACCAGCAGCCGCACTAAGATCATACAGCCGGCTGAAACCGCCGTTGTACGGCGCATCCTTGTGCACGATGGTCAAGAAGTGAAGCAGGGCGATCTGCTCATCGAACTGGATGCCACCTCCACCACAGCCGATAGCCGTAAGGCCGTGGAAGCATTGCTCAGTGCGCGGCTTGCAGCCGCTCGGTCCGCGGCGCTGGTCCAAGCCATCGACACCGCAACACCGCCAGTCATGTCCCCGGATGGTGACTTGCCTGCCGATCGTTTCGAGGCCACCCAACGTCTCGCGTTTAGTGAGTACGCCGCCTTCGCTGCCAAGAAGCAAAGTCTTCAAGCCATGGTGCAGCAGAAGCAGGCTGAACTTCGCACGGTCGAATCGGCCATCGTTCCGCTGGAGCAATACCTGGAGATATCGCGCACTCGCGTCACAGATTACGAGAAGTTGCTCGACAAGAACTACGTGCCACGTCAGGAATACCTGCTGCGCAAGCAGGAGCGCATCAATGCCGAGCGAGATCTGGCCGGGCAGCGTAGCCGCCGGTCCGAATTGCAGTCGGCCATCGTCGGTGCGAGAGAGGAACTGGCCGTCACCGTGACCGATACCCGCCGTCAGTTGCTGGACGAGCTGCGCCATGCGCGCGAGCAGATTCTGCAATTCGAACCGGAGGTAGTACGCACCACGCAACGCAATGCACTCATGGAACTACATGCTCCTGTAACCGGAACTGTGCAGCAGTTGGCCGTGCACACCGTGGGAGGCGTGGTCACGCCGGCCCAGCCGTTGCTATCTGTTGTGCCCGAGAACGATCAGATGGAAGTTGAGGCCACCGTGCTTAACCAGGACATTGGCTTCGTGCGTCCGGGACAGCGGGCCACGATCAAGATCGAGAGCTTTCCGTACACGCGCTACGGGTATATCGAAGGTGTCGTGGCAAGCGTTTCCCATGACGCAATCCAAGACGAGAAGCTCGGACTGGTGTACCGCGCACGAGTGACGATGCAGGCTGCAACCCTGAAGGTCGACGGTGTAGAGGTGCACCTGACTTCGGGCATGGCTTTGACAGCAGAGATCAAAACGGGAAAGCGCCAGGTGATCGACTACATCCTCGATCCGTTGAGAAGAGGGGCGGTGGAGGCGATGCGGGAGCGCTGAACGGAGTAGGAGCGGAGATGCACGTTGTGCAGAAGTTGAAAGAAGACGTTAGCGAGCATTTGCACATGAAAGTGAGGGCCCAATGGTGATCGGCTTTCGGTATCGGCTTTACGCGGGAAGACTCGTTAGCCATCGCAAGCGAGCCGATCGTCTTGGGCGAACGGTGTGCCTAGCCCTCGCACTGTGCACGCATGCGCACGCTGCGGAGACTGCGGCGCCAGTAGGCCCTGAAGTCGCCGTCATGCCTACAACGTGCCACGGCCAGCCAAATGATGCCATTTACGTGGCGCTGGGTGAGGATGTGTTTCGCGTCCCCCCTCCGCCGGATTGGGTGGGCATCTATCCAATTCCTTACCCCAATCTGGGGGAAATACCGCCTACGGGTGATGCCCCGCCTGGCTGCCCTGATCATCCGGCTGAGGCTTTCAGCCTGCACCTTACTTCACGTCTGACATTCCTGCTCGGTGATTTGAGGGTTGTGCCGCCGGGGGCATTGCAGGCTGTCAATATCTCGCGAATCAACCATCGCCCCTATGGTGAGCTGTTCGCAATGAAGACGTTGGCCATGATGGTGAAACGGCATCCATGTCATGAGGTTGACGGCGGCCTGGTGGAGTGCACGGGCCACGCAGGTCAAAAACGGGGTTCGTCCGTTTTATCGGCGCAGGCGTCTTTTTACAGCACTCCGCTTGGCAATCCCTTCATCGTTACCTGTGGTTTCGGTCCGGGCATCTGGGCAAGAGATTGCCAAGTCCATTACCAGCTTTCCGAACGTCTAGAGCTCAGATATCAGATCAACAGAGAGCGCGTTCCTCCTGCACGAATGATAGACGTGGACCGGGCCATTCGTGCAGGGATCCAGCGGCTTCTCGTGAATCCAAACCAATGAATTTGTTGTCGTTTGAATCCATTGACAACTGTCATCTAAACCAAGGAAAGGAAATTTATGACGATCAACGTTAGCTACCAGCGCGGCAGCGGCGGCATCACACTCACTCAGGCGCAACGCGATCAACTGGAAGCATTGCGTGATACGCAGCAGATCAAATTTGAAGCGAATAACGACGAGCTGGGATTGGGTACGCCCATGTATGAGACATCGGCTTCGTGCGTCCGGGACAGCGCACCACGATCAAGGTCGAGAGCTTTCCGTACACGCGCTACGGCTACATCGAGGGCATCGTGGAAAGTGTTTCTCACGACGCCATTCAGGACGAGAAGCTCGGGTTGGTTTATCAGGCACGGGTGAGGATGAAGAAAACGGCGTTGGTGATCGATGGGGTTACGGTCAACCTGACTTCCGGAATGTCGCTGACGGCGGAGATCAATACGGGGAAGCGGCGAGTTATTGACTACATCCTCGATCCGCTGCGGCGGGGTGTGGATGAGTCGATGAGGGAGCGGTAAAACTATCAGGATAGTTTTTCGCTTCAAAAGTTCGCTCCGATCACGAATTGAATAAGAGTTAAGGCTCCTGGAGGGCTGGATGAGCAATAAGCCAAGAGATCGTACATTTATCGGAATTTTAAAATGGCGATAATGCGCCACGGCAAGGACTGGAATTTACCAATTTACATCCTTGCTTCGTATATATCGATCGGGTTCGCGATCATTTTTCTCCTGCCTGATGGCATCGAGGTTAGAGGTCTCTCCGAAGTAGCCGAACAATGCAGGGCCTTAGCTGTTTCCTATGAGATCGCCATGTGCCCCATAGATAATTTCCTTTACGGTATCTCCTTTATGTCATCAAAATATTCTTACCGCTCATGACAAAAGATAACGGCAATACTCGTAAAAAAATGTTCCTTACTTTACTGGCGCTAACATTTTTGCTGCCAGTCATTAGTTCTGCATTGCCAGATAAAATCGTCAGTTCCTTAAATATTTTTATCGATAGGTATTCACCATTTTTATTGCATGCTGCATCGAATACCGGATTTCCAAATTTGGCCAAGATTTATTATTCTCTGTCTATTGCACTCCTCCCGGCGCAGTACATTATTGTGGCGTGGTACGTGTCATGTATACCATTGGCTAAAATGCGTCGATTGCGTGATATTTATGCTGATGGGCGAGCATGGCTCTCAATTAAAGAAGTGAAATTAATTGATAACAAATGGGGTGTCCTATTGGCATGTATTGTTTTTACGGCAATGACAATTTTCGCCGTATTTTATGCCGGACCAGGATTTGGCGTTGGCAAGAGAGGTACGTTAGACGAAATATTCATTTTCTTTGTCATGAATACAATGGGCGTGATGTCGCTGCTCCTGTATGGAGGGGTGTTTGTGATGTGGGCTAGATTGATTCACTCAAACAAGGATCGTTGAAATGAGCGAAGATAAGAGTAATCAGCAAATTTTTTGCGAAATTGCAGCCGATGAGTATCAGAAATCGTTTGGTGATACGCCATCCATTTCTTGGGCTCCTGACTCATATGATTTTGCAGGAATAGGTGGCGACGCGTTTTTTAGATCGCTAGGCGTTGCAAATCAGGATCTTGGTGCTGCGCATGCGCAGGATGGCATTAATTCGGCGAAGACAGCCGCATTTCTGAACAACTTGGCATCGCGTTACCAATCTGCAATAAGCGAAAACGGGACAGGTTCCGCCGCAGAAACCGCCGCCATTAATAATCTCCAACGAGCGGCGACCTACCTTGAAAGTAGCGAGGCATCATTCAATGCCGCCACTTCAGCAATTAGTCGTGGAAGTGCTTTGGTTAAGGGGGCGGGTACGCTGGGCGCTGTTCTTGGTAGCCTGCAATTGCTTACCGGCGCATCCTCCGGAGGGGCTGACGGCCTTGGCAATTCTGGATCCAGTCTGTTGGGTGGGCTTGTTGCTTCATCGGCGTTTTCCGCGACATTAGGTCGAGTCATTGGCGCTGCCCTGCTGGATGCGGGGGCAGGTGTTACAGCAGCGATGCTGGTGCCCGCAATGGCAGCACTCGCAGCTGGATACGCAGGAGGAAAGATCGGCACTTATTTATGGGAAAGTGGATTCACCAAGACTATTGGCCTGGACTGGCTGATGGGTTTTGCGATGGATCACGGACTCGGATGGACCATTTCTCATGTTCTTGGCATAGGCGATAGCATCGCTGATGCCATTCAGAGACTTGCAGGAGATATCAATGACGACAACTCCTATAGAGTCGTTCGCTATGACCCCCTCGCATTGGATCTAGATGGTGATGGACAGGTTGCCACAAGCGGCAATTCGGGTTGGGCAAGTGCGCTATTTGACAATGACGGCGACGGCATCGCCACCGCGACCGGTTGGGTGGGCTCGGCCGACGGCTTGCTAGTTCGCGATATCGACGGCAATGGTCTGATCGAGTCAGGCCAGGAGCTGTTCGGCGATCAATCACAGCTGGCGGATGGTTCAACTGCGGCCAATGGTTTTGCAGCGCTGGCCGCTATGGACACCAATGGCGATGGCAAAGTTGATGCCGCTGATTCGGGCTTTTCATCATTGCGCGTGTGGCGCGATGCTAATGGCAACGGAGTCACCGATGTAGGAGAGTTGCTGAAACTCGCCGATCTCGGCATCACCAGTTTGTCGACGGCGCCCACGAGCACGAATCACGTGGTGGTGGATGGCGGGGTGCGCACAGGAGAAGGCACCTTCACCCGCGTGCAGGAGGATGGTACGGTCGTTGTGGGGGCGGTGCAGGATTTTGATTTCGACAACGATGCGGTGCACAGCAGGTACACGCAGGCTGTGGAGATTCCCGAGGCCCTGAGGGACTTGGCGGACCTCAAGGGCATGGGCAAGCTGCGCGACCTGCGTGAGGCTTGCGTGCTTTCTTCGGCGTTGGAGCAGGACGTGCGCAATTATTCGGGAGTGTCCACGCGCGCCGATCAGCGCATGTTGCTCGATGATTTGCTTTACGACTGGGCGAAAACCAATCCGACGTTCACCAGCGGTGGCATCAAGGTGCACGCCGGCGGCGGTGTGGAGGATCCCAACTCCGCCAATGTGGTCAGGCTGCGGCCGGGTGAATTGCCGGTGTGGTTGACGACCGACCTGCCAGCCGATGTGGTTCGCAAAGTCCGTGTGGTGGAAGCTGTGCTGGGTAGTGCGCCGATCACGGACATCTGGTGGGGAGATGCGACTGTCGGCCAGTACCTCAAGGTCTACGACACCCTCTTCGAGGGGACTTACGCATCGCTGGCCATGCAAACGCGATTGAAGCCGTATCTAGACCTGCTGCAGGTTACATTCTCCGGTGACGCATCGGAGATCACGTTTGACTTCGCCGGACTCGATGCAGCCCTGGTTGCCAAGCACATGGAGGCTCCCGCAACTGCCATCGTCGACCTGGACGAGCTGTTCAAATTCAACGGACAATTGCTTGTCGGTAACGGTTGGTCTCAGGGCGAAGCAACGCTGCGAAGCTGGTTGGCCGAGGCTACAGGGGATGCCGGCTTGCAGGCGGCGCTGATCGAAGCTGGGGTGCTATTTAGTGGCGAGGCTAGCTCGGGCAGCGTTACGACCACGGGCACTGCAAGCAACGAGGTGCTGGTGGGTCGTGATCAAGCTGATGGCGTACGCGAGGTGCTGAATGGCGGCGATGGCAACGATGTAATCCTTGCCGGCGACGGAACGGACACGCTCAGTGGCGGCGTGGGGAACGACTTGCTCAGTGGCGGCGCGGGCGCCGACACGCTGGATGGTGGCAACGGCAACGACACGCTCTATGGCGGTGATGGCTCCGACAACCTGGGCGGTGGGCTTGGTGACGATGTGCTGTATGGCGAGGCGGGCAACGACAGCCTGAATGGCGGCAGCGGCGATGATGTCTTGTACGGTGCCGAAGGCAACGATTCCCTCCAAGGTGGCGATGGCAACGATCGCCTGGCTGGCGATACCGGCAATGATTACCTGGCTGGCAACGCCGGCAGCGATATCTATGTCTTCGGTCGCGGTGCCGGTCACGACACTATCAACAACTACGACAGCGCCGCGGGGCGCAAGGACATACTGCAATTCGACCCGGGAGTCGCCGCCGAAGATGTCAAGGCATGGCGCAGTGGCGACGATCTTTGTCTTCAGATCAACGGTACCGAAGACCGCGTCGATATCCAGTACTACTTCCGCAACGATGGCTATAGTGATTACCGCCTGGACGAGATCCGTTTTGCGGACGGTACGACGTGGGATATCGAGGCAGTCAAGGCCATGGTGCTGGTCGCCGGCAACGGCAACGACGACATCTACGGCTACGAGACCGACGACGTCATCACCGGTAGCGGCGACAACGACTGGCTGGTGGGGCGTGGCGGCAACGATACGCTTTCGGGCGGTGCAGGCGCCGACAGCCTCGGTGGTGACGACGGCAACGACACGCTTTCCGGCGATGAGGGGGAGGACGTACTTTCGGGCGGCTCTGGCAACGACGTGCTGAAAGGCGGAGCTGACGACGATCGCCTGGCCGGCGACAACGGCGACGATCTCCTTGAGGGCGGTACGGGCAACGACTACCTGGCGGGCGGTGCCGGCAACGACACCTACGTGTTCGCACGGGGCGACGGCCGCGACACCATCTACAACAACGATTCCGATGCAGGCCGCATCGACAGCCTCGAGTTCGCGGCGGGGATCGGGACGGCAGACGTGGTGGCCACCCGCATCGGGGACGATCTGTCGCTGCAGATCAGTGGCAGCGACGATCGCGTCTACGTGCAGCAGTATTTCCGCGACGACGCAGCAGGCGCCTTCCGTCTGGATGTGATTCGCTTCGCCGATGGCACCGTGTGGGATATCGAGGCCGTGAAGGCCCTGGTCCAGGTGGGCACGGACGGTAACGACACCCTCGTAGGCTACGTCGGGAACGACACGCTTTCGGGTGGATTGGGTGACGACAGTATCGCCGGAGGCGATGGCGACGATGCACTGTCCGGCGGCGCCGGCGCCGATTTCCTCGACGGTGGAAATGGCGTCGATACGCTTGCAGGCGACGACGGCAACGACACGTTGTCAGGCGGAGCAGGCGACGACCATCTGCTTGGCGGTGCCGGCCTCGACGCCTTGTACGGCGGCGACGGCAACGACGTAATCGATGGCGGCGCCGACCGTGACTGGCTTTCCGGCGAGGCAGGCGATGACCAGCTCTCCGGCGGCGATGGCGACGACGAGATCCGCGGCGGCGACGGCGCCGACACCCTGACTGGCGGTACGGGCGACGATCTCCTGTACGGCGGTGCGGGCGAGGACCGCTACGTGTTCGCCCGTGGCGACGGAAAGGACCGGATCTCGGACCTGCAGGGGCTGAACACCCTGGCCCTGGATGGGTTGCCGGTCACCGATGTGCGCATGCGTCGCGACGGCACCACGTTGGTCATTCGTTTCGCGAGCAGCTCCGGCGACGAGGTTCGCTTCGAGCGGTTCTTCGATGGAGCGACGGGGCTGGCGACGGCGTCGCTGGCCATCGATACGGGATCGCTGTGGTCGCTTTCCCCGCAGGACATCGACGCACAGGTATTGCTGGGCACGGCGGTCGACGACACCATATTCGGCAACGTACTGGGCAATACCATCGATGGCCTGGGCGGACAGGACATCGTCCGCGCGGGCGAGGGCGACGATATCGTCGATGGCGGAGACGGCGGCGACCAGCTCTATGGCGATGGCGGTAACGACCAGCTCTTTGGCGGCGCGGGCGATGACCTGCTCGACGGCGGCGATGGCGTGGACGCGCTTTCCGGCGGCATCGGCAACGACCACCTCGCCGGCGGCGCGGGAGCGGATACCCTGGACGGCGGCGACGGCGCCGATCACCTGTCAGGCGGTACGGACAACGACGTACTGCGCGGCGGTGCCGACGGCGACGTGCTCGACGGCGGCACGGGCCAGGATCAGATGTACGGCGGCAGTGGTGACGACGTCTATCTCGTGGATGATGCCGGCGACACGGTGACCGAGGTGGCAGGCGAGGGCCAGGACACGATCCGCAGCACCGTGAGCTACACCCTGTCGGCCAACGTCGAGCAGCTGGAGCTGGCGGGAGTGGCTTCGGTCGACGGTACCGGCAACGCGCTCGACAACGAACTGGTCGGTAACGGCGGCGCCAATCGCCTCGAGGGCCTGGACGGCGACGACGTGCTGCAGGGCAACGACGGCGACGACACGCTGGTCGGCGGCACCGGCAACGACCTGCTGGATGGCGGGCGCGGCATCGACCAGTCGATCGGCGGCGCCGGCGACGATACCTACGCGGTCGATGCGGAAGGCGACGTCATTGTCGAGCTGGTCGGCGAGGGCTTCGACGTTGTCAACGCGTTCAGCAGCTACACGCTCTCGGAGAACATCGAAAAGCTCGTCCTGGTGGAAGGAAGCGGCGCTTGGCGTGGCACGGGCAACAGTGGCGACAACACCATTCTAGGCAACACCGCCTCCAATCGCCTGGACGGTGGAGCGGGAGCCGACGTGCTGGCCGGCGGCCTGGGCGACGACACCTACGTGGTCGACAACGTGGGCGACCAGGTCGTGGAAGCCGCCGGAGAAGGCGAGGACACGGTCGAGTCGAGCATCGACTACGTGCTGGGCGCCACGCTGGAAAATCTCACCCTGCTTGGCACAGCCAACCTCGACGGCACGGGTAACGACAAGGACAACGTGCTGGTCGGCAACGCCGGCAACAACCGCCTGGAGGGCGGGCAGGGGGCTGACTCGCTCTACGGCGGGCTGGGCGACGACTACTTCATCGAGGAGTCGAGCGACGACTGGGTCTACGAGAACACCGGTGAGGGTCTGGATACGGTCGAACGCCGTTACGAGACCAACCTGGTGCTCAAGGACAACGTCGAGAACCTGATCCTGGCCGATGGCGTCGCGACCGGTAACGGCAACGACCTGGACAATCTGGTCACCGGCAACAGCGGCGACAACACCCTTGGAGGCTGGGACGGCGACGATACGCTACAGGGCCTGGACGGCAACGATGCGCTGTTCGGCGGCACCGGCAGCGACACGTTGATCGGCGGCGCCGGTGACGATTATCTCGATGGCGGAACCGGCGTGGATCATCTTGAAGGCGGCGCCGGCAACGACAACTACATCGTCGACGATGGCAGCGACGTCGTCATCGAGGCCGCAAACGGTGGCACCGACCAAGTGCAGGCATCTGCCTCGTACGCGCTTTCGGCCAACGTCGAGAACCTATTCCTGACCGGAAGCGCGGATATCGACGGCACTGGCAACGACCTGGACAACTATATCGCCGGAAACGGCGGCGCCAACAGGATCGATGGTGGTGGCGGCAACGACACGATGGTTGCCGGCGGTGGCGACGACCTGCTGATTGGCGGAGCCGGCGATGACAAGTATGTCTTCGACGTCAGCTCGGGCAGCGATGTCATCGACAACTCCGATGGTGGCTTTGACGGCGTGTTCTTCACCGGCGGCATCACCCGCGAACGTCTCTCGTTTGGTCGCGATGGTGACGATCTCCTGATCTTCGTTGATGCCGGGACGGCGCCTGCGGTGCGCGTGACTAATCATTTCCTGGGCGGCGATGCAGCCATCGACTACGTGCAGCCGGACGGCGGTTACTACCTCACCACGGCCGAAATCAACCAGATCGTGGCTGGTGGCAGCACCGGCGGGCAGTACGACCAGGTAATCGAGGGCACCGCGGCCGGCGAGCAGTTGGTGGGCAGCGCCGGCAAGGACCTGATCAAGGGGCTTGCCGGTGACGATCAGTTGTTCGGCCTGGCTGGGGACGACGCGCTGCAGGGCGGCGATGGTGACGACTATCTGGCCGGAGGAAACGGCGGCGGCAACGGCTCTGGCGCAGACCGCTTGGAGGGCGGCGCAGGTAACGACACGCTCAGCGGCGAGGATGGTAACGACACCCTGATCGGCGGCACCGGCGATGACAGCTACGTCTACGGTGGTGGACAGGACACCATCGACAACACCGGCGGTGGCTACGACGGCGTGTTCTTCAACGACGGCATCACCGCGTCGCAGCTGGGCTTCAGCCGCGACGGCGACGATCTAGTGATCACGGTGGATGGCGATGCCAACCGTACGGTGCGCGTCACCAACCACTTCGTGGGTGGGGATGCCGCCATCGACTTCGTGCAACCGGCGAGCGGCTCGATGCTCGACACCGCGGCGATCAACGCTCTGATCGGGGGCGGTAGTGGCGGTCAGGGCACGCCGACCGAGCCGGGGAACGATGGTGACTACCCCAACATCGTCGACGGCACGGCTGCAGGAGAGCAATTGCTTGGTACCAACGGCCGCGACCTCATTCACGGCCTCGGCGGTGACGACACGATCTTCGGCTTCGGCGGTGACGACAAGTTCGACGGCGGAGATGGCAACGATTATCTGTCCGGCGGGAATGGCTCGTTCAGCGGCTCAGGCAATGACATCCTGATCGGAGGGGCCGGCAGCGACACCCTCGTCGGTGAGGACGGCGACGATCTTCTCCTCGGTGGCACCGGCGACGATCAGTACATCTGGCAGGCGGGATCAGGAAGCGATGTCATTGACAACACCGGCGGCGGCACGGATTGGCTGTTTTTCAATGGCGTCGACCGCAGCCGGTTGAGCTTCCACCAGAGTGGGGATGACCTGATCATCCTGGTGGATGGTGACTTGGCCCAGCAGGTGCGCGTCCAGGACCACTTTCAGGGCGGGGACCTGTCCATCAGTTACGTGCAGCCAAGCGGCGGCTACGCGATTCCGGCCTCGGACTTCGCCGGCCTATTGACCCCGCTTCCAACTGGGTTTGCACCCAACAGCGTTTCCGCGATGTCTCTCATGGCGAACGAATCGATCACACCGATGGATACGTTGAGCGCCCAGGGTGGGGCCGATTCTCGATCTTCTCTGCTTTCTCGCTCTGGAGGGGGCCACCAGCCACTACTTGGCCGATCGGCTCGGGGATTCGGTCCCGATATGATCGACGAACTGCTGGATCGAGTCTCGGTCCGTGGGGAGAGAGCCTTCGGGCATGCCTCCGGCATAGGGCGTGAGGCGCAGCAGTTGATCGAGGCGATGTCCCGCTTCCATCCCATTTCTGCGGAGACGGCAGCGCTGCATCAGGATGCAAACTGGCCTGATGAGATGCTGATCGCAAGCTCGGCCCATCACTTCAGGGAGCCACCAAAGGCTGCCATGCTCTAGGTGGCAGCCGCTGTAAAGGAACTAGTCTTGCCAGTAAAGGAAACCCCGCTATATGCGGGGTTTCCTTTGGTGCCGTCTGGCTGCTTTGACTGAAGGGCAAAGCGGAATCGTGTAATGACCCAGCGGTTCCTGCACAGGTCAGGCCGCTAAAGCGTATGCCTCAGCGGGTGTCTTCATCCCCAACGCCT
>NZ_AMSF01000044.1 GCF_000334915.1 Dyella ginsengisoli LA-4
CCTGGGGGCCTCGCGGAACCCCTATCTTCCGGCGGTCGATGACCCCGGCGGGGAGCATCTTCGTGGGCGTGGATACGCTGTTCGGGCCCGTGCTCCTCGGTTACGGGCGGGCCAAGGGGAATGCGAGCGCGTTCTACCTGACGTTCGGTCCGCTGTTGCGCACGGAAACCGGGGAATGAACTTCGCAAAGAGCAAAACGGGGGGG
>NZ_AMSF01000045.1 GCF_000334915.1 Dyella ginsengisoli LA-4
GGCGCGAGCCGTAACCGTCCAGCCAGGCCTTCCAGCTGCCGCTGTGGGCGGCCTCGTTGCTGCTGCTGGTGATCACGCCGCTGGTCTGGGTCCACACCGTGGCACCGCTCTCGAAGTCGCCGTTGCCGATCAGCTCGGTGCTGCCGCCACCGGTGCTGTTGGACACGCTGAAGCTCACCGTGCTGCTGGTGCCGATGTTGCCGGCGGCGTCATAGGCCTTGGCGACCAGGCTGTGCGAGCCATTGGCCAGCGTGGTCGAGTCGAGGCTGGTGCCGTACGGCGCGCTGGTGTCGGTGGCCTTCAGCGCGCCGTCGACGTAGAACTCCACCTTGGTCACGCCGGCGTTGTCGCTGGCGCTGGCCGAGAGGGTCACCGTACCGCTGCCGCCGCTCTCCGAGGCGCTCACCGTCGGCGGCGTGGTGTCGCCCCCGCTGCTGCCATTGGAGACGCTGAAGCTCACCGTGCTGCTGGTACCGACGTTGCCGGCGGCGTCGTAGGCCTTCGCGACCAGGCTGTGCGAGCCGTCGGCCAGCGTGGTCGAGTCGAGGCTGGTGCCGTACGGCGAGCTGGTGTCGGTGGCCTTCAGTGCACCGTCGACATAGAACTCCACCCTGGTCACGCCGACGTTGTCGCTGGCGTTGGCCGACAGGGTCACCGTGCCGCTGCTGCCGCTCTCCGAGGCGCTCACCGTCGGCGGCGTGGTGTCGCCGCCGCCGGAACCCTCGGTCACCCATACCGGTGCCGACCACAGGCGCAGGCCGTCATCCTGGGTGATCTTGGCGTAGTAGAAGTGATCACCGGTGCTCGGGGTGGTGGTGGTGGTCGCCGTCTGCGACAGCGTGCTGACCGTGCCGTTGCTGCCGGGCACACCCTCGAACACCTGCACGCGCTGCGCGGTGTGGCCGGAGCTGCTGGCGTAGTTCACGGTGAGCGTCAGCGGGCCGGAGTTGCTGAAGCGCTCGCCCATCACGTGGCCGTTGGCGGTGAGCACGATCTGCGCAGTCTTGTCCTCGGTGGCGAACACGCGGCGGGCGCGCAGCGCGTCGAGGAAATCCGACAGGTTCAGTGCTGCGCCGTTGGGCAACAGCACGCCGGTGCGGTTGGTGAAGCTGGCGCCCCAGTTGGCGCAGTGGTTGTCCTGGTCCGAACTCGGGGCGACGTGGTAGCCGCGCTCCAGGATGGTGTTGAACGCCGACTCGTAGCTGGTGCGGCTGGTCTCGGTCTCGGTGGTGTTGTGGGAGAACGCGGAGCTGTTGAGCACCTCGGCCAGCACCATCACCGCATCGCCGTCGGCGGTGTAGCCGAAGTTGGTGCCGTTGACCACGAACTGGCCCGAGCTGGCCGGGTGGTTGAACTGGCCGATCCAGCCGTTCGTGTGCATCAGCGTGTACAGCGAGGCGTAGTCGCTCTTGGCGGTGTAGATGTCGCCGATCAGCTGGTTGGAGCTGTTGTATTCCCACTCCAGCAGGCTCGGCGTATTGAAGATGTTCATGTGACCGCCGTTGCTGATCACGCCCCACTCCAGGCCATAGATGGCGAGGAAGTTGGCGTGCGCGGCGTTGAACGTGCTGGCCGCCTGCAGACCCGACTGGAACAGGTTGTGCGCGGTGGTCGGGTTGGCCGAGCTGTTGGTGCCGGTCGAGCCGTCGTACATGTGGTTGTGCTCGGACGTCATCAGGAAGTCCAGGCCTTCGTTCATCGCGTACTGGTAGGCGTCGGCCGGGCCGTACGGTGCGCTCTGCGGCGGCTGCGCGTCCTTGCAGGTGGACACCACGCCGCCACCGTCGCTGTGGTTGGTCTGGCTGTGCAGGTTGCCGTAGTAGATGGTGTACGGCAGGCCGCCGGTGGTGCTCACCGACTGCATGGTCACGGCCTGGGTGGTGCTGGCCTGCGTTGCCGGGCGATGCATCGGCAGCGCATGGAAGGCGGGCATCGCCGGCTTCGCCACGCTGCCGACCATCACGTCGTAGCGCTGCTGCTCGATCAGTTCGGGCGCCCTGGCCCGCGCCAGGTCCAGTGCCTGGCCGACCAGGCCGGAGCCGATCCGCGCCACAACCGTGTCGTCCATCGCCAGCGCGCGCAGGCGCACCGTGTAGTAGCCCGGGGCCAGCGCCGCGTGCTGGGCATCGCGGCCGTCCCAGTTCATCCGTACCAGGGAGTCGCGTGCCCTGGCCAGGGTGGTGCTGCCCTGCCAGTGCCGGCGCACCTGGCCGGAGGCATCGAGCACGTCTACTTCCCAGGCAATCGGCGTTCCGGGCGCCGCGCCCGGGTACTCGAAGTGCAGGGTGATCGGGCGCGTGGCCGAGGCCGTGAACGGCACCTGCAACGCAACGCCGAATTCCTGGTGGTCCGGCAGCGGCATCGTCGCCAGCGCCGGGGTACAGAACACCGCGCCGGCCAGCACGAGGCTGCCAGCTATCCGTGATTTTCTCTGCATGACTCCCTTTCCCCTACGTCAATGTAAGAAGTTCCCCCGCGCGGCGTTATATGGCAGGCCGACATGGCGCGGGTATGACCAAAGTTCCTAGGACTCCCGCAAGGGTTTGCGCTTTGGCGCCAGCATGCGGCCTGCGCGGCAAGCCACCGGCCGGATAGACTCGCGGTTTTGCCAAGCCCATCACGAGCGCATGCGCCGCCTGCCCATCGATCCGTTTACCCAGGCCTTGCTGGTCACCATCGCGCTGGCCTCGCTGCTGCCCTGCCGTGGCCTCTGGGCCACCGGTTTCGATCGCGTCACCGACGCGGCGATCGCCCTGCTGTTCTTCCTGCACGGCGCCAAGCTTTCGCGCGCGGCGGTGCTGCACGGCATGACCCATTGGCGGCTGCATGCCAGCGTATTCGCCTGCACCTTCGTGCTGTTCCCGCTGCTCGGCCTGCTGCTGCGGCCACTGATGGGCGTGGTGCTGACGCCGGCGCTCACCCTCGGCGTGCTCTACGTGTGCACCCTGCCCTCGACCGTGCAGTCGTCGATCGCGTTCACTTCGATGGCCGGCGGCAACGTGCCGGCGGCGGTGGTCAGTGCGTCGACCTCCAGCCTGATCGGCACCGTGCTCACGCCGCTGCTGGTGGGACTGACGGTCGTGGCGCACAACGGTAGCCACGCTTTCTCGTGGCACGCGGTGCAGAGCATTCTCACCCTGCTGCTGTTGCCGTTCGCCGCCGGGCATCTGTTGCGCCCGTGGATCGGTGGCTGGGTGGACCGGCATCGGCCGCTGCTGCGCTACACCGACCAGGGCACGATCCTTCTGGTGGTCTACACCGCCTTCAGTGCGGCAGTGGTGGAGGGGCTGTGGAAGACCACGCCGCCGCTGGCGCTGCTCGCCACGCTGGGCGTCGACGCGTTGCTGCTGGCGCTGGTGATGCTGGCCAGCTGGTTCGGCTCAGGATGGCTGGGCTTCGCCCGCGCCGACCGCATCACGATGTTCTTCTGCGGCTCGAAGAAGAGCCTCGCCACCGGCGTGCCGATGGCGAAGATCCTGTTCGTCGCGCTGCCCGGCGGGCTGGGCGGGATCGTGCTGCCGCTGATGATCTTCCACCAGCTGCAGCTGATGGTCTGCGCGGTGATCGCCCGGCGCTTCGCCGAAGGCGCTGACGCCGCATCGGGTTGAAGCGACCGGTCGCCGCGATCTAAAGCCAGCGTCCGAAACGGCGGATGTACAGCCGCTTCACCAACTGGGTCAGCACGCTGTAGCTGACCAGGGTGAGCACCAGCCAGCCGAAATAGGCCGGCGGCAGCGGCACCATGCCGAGCTTGGCGCCGACCACGGTGAACGGGATCACCAGGCCCAGCGTAATGATCGCTGCGGTCAATGCCAGCACCGGCGCCGAGGCCATGCTCTGCAGGAACGGGATGCGCCGAGTGCGGATCATGTGCACGATCAGCGTCTGCGACAGCAGGCCCTCGATGAACCAGCCGGAGTGGAACAGCGACTGCTGCGCCGGGGAGTTCGCGCCGAACACGCGCCACATCAGCCAGAACGTGGTGATGTCGAAGATCGAGCTGATCGGCCCGATCCAGGCCATGAACCGGCCGATGTCGCTGGCGTCCCACTTGCGTGGGCGACGCAGGTACTCCTCGTCGAGCCGGTCGAACGGGATCGACAGCTGCGAGATGTCGTACAGCAGGTTCTGCACCAGGATCTGCAGCGGCAGCATCGGCAGGAACGGCAGGAACGCGCTCGCCACCAGCACGCTGAACACGTTGCCGAAGTTCGAGCTGGCGGTCATCTTGATGTACTTCATGATGTTGCCGAAAGTGATCCGTCCCTCGATCACGCCCTCCTCCAGCACCATCAGGTTCTTTTCCAGCAGGATGATGTCGGCCGACTCCTTGGCGATGTCGGTGGCGGTATCCACCGAGATGCCGACGTCCGCCTCGCGCAGCGCCGGCGCGTCGTTGATGCCGTCGCCGAGGAAGCCCACGGTGTGGCCCTGGCGCTGCAGCGACTTCACCACCCGCGCCTTCTGCAAAGGCGACATCTTGGCGAACACGGTGGTGCGCGCCACCAGCGCGTCCAGCGCCGCGTCGTCCAGCGGCTCGATGTGCTTGCCCTGCGCCGAGTGCTCGACATCCAGCCCGACTTCGCGGCAGATCTTGCGCGTCACCGCCTCGTTGTCGCCGGTGATCACCTTCACCGCCACGCCGTGGTGATTGAGCGCGCGGATCGCGGTGGCGGCCGAGTCCTTCGGCGGATCGAGGAAGGCCAGGCAGCCGACCGCGGTCAGCCCGGCCTCGTCGGCCACGCCGTAGGCGCGCCCGGCCGCGGGCTGCTGCCGGATCGCCACCACCAGCACGCGCAGGCCGTCGTGGTTGAGCTCGCGCGTCATGTCCTTGATCGCGGTGCGGCGCTCGGCCGTCATCGGCACCAGTTCGCCGCCGATGCGCGCGTGGTCGCAGATCGCCAGCATCTCCTCCACCGCGCCCTTGCACACCAGCAGGTGATCGCCACTGGCATCGCCGAGCACCACCGACATGCGGCGGCGCTGGAAGTCGAACGGGATCTCGTCCACCAGCCGGTACATGCCGGCGGCGGGCTCGAGGTCGCGGTGCTCCAGCACCGCCTTGTCCATCAGGTTCTTCAGGCCGGTCTGGAAGCGGCTGTTGAGGTAGCCGAACTCCAGCGCCTCGTCGGATTCCTCGCCGTCGAGATCCAGGTGGCGCTCCAGCACGATCCTGTCCAGCGTCAGCGTGCCGGTCTTGTCGGTGCACAGCACGTCCATCGCGCCGAAGTTCTGGATCGCGTTGAGGCGCTTGACCACCACCTTGCGCCTGGACATCGCCAGCGCGCCCTTGCCGAGGTTGGCGGTGACGATCAGCGGCAGCATCTCCGGGGTCAGGCCCACCGCCACCGACAGCGCGAACAGCAGCGCCTCGAAGAAGTTGCCCTTGTCCCACCAGTTCAGCGCGAACACGATCGGCACCATCACCGCCATGAAGCGGATCAGCAGCCAGCTGACCGACTTCACGCCGCGATCGAAGCTGGTCTGCACGCGCTGGCCGGTGAGGCTGCGCGAAATCGAGCCGAGGTAGGTGCGGCTGCCGGTGGCGACCACCACGGCGGTGGCGGTGCCGCTGATCACGTTGGTGCCCATGTAGCAGACGCTGGACAGCTCCAGCGGGTTGGCACTGCCGGCATCGAGGAGGTCGCGGCCGCTGGGCGCGGCCTTCTCCACCGGCAGCGACTCGCCGGTGAGGATCGCCTGGCTGATGAACAGGTCCTTGGCGGCGAGCAGGCGCAGGTCGGCCGGCACCATGTCGCCGGCGGCCAGGTGCACGATGTCGCCGGGCACCAGCTCGACCACCGGCACCTCGATCCGCTCGCTGTGGCCGTCGGAGGCGCGGCGGGTGACGCTGGCGGTATTGCGCACCATCGCCTTGAGCTTTTCCGCCGCCTGCGAGGAGCGGTATTCCTGGGTGAAGCTCAGCAGCACGCTGATCGCCACCATCACCATCACGATCACCGGGCCGGTGAGGTCGCTGGCGTCGGTGGCCAGCTGCACCACGGCCAGCGACAGCAGCACGATGATGAACGGGTTGAGGAAGGCGTGCAGCAGCTGCCGCGACCAGTGCGGCGGCTTTTCGTGCGACACCTCGTTGGGGCCATCGGCCTGCAGGCGCGACTGGATCGCGTCCTCGTCCAGGCCGTCCAGGCCGGTGGCGAGGGTGGCGAACAGCTCGTCGACCGGACGCCACGCTTCGGCGGCCGCCGCGATGGTCGGGGTCGGGGAGGTCTTGCCCGCGGTCTTGCGCGCCGCGTGGAGAGGGGGCTGCCGGGTCATGCGAAAGCTTCCGTCGTTGCAGGTTTGCGTTCCGCCGGAAGCCAGGAAGGGAGTGTCAGCTGGCTGCCGGTACAAGCGAACGTGGCCGCGATCGCGTCTGCGACCGCGGCTGCCGAGAGCCTGGCGGAGGCCAGCCCTTGCGGATGACGCAGCAACGCATCAGTGCAGGCCAGGCAGCGTGGACGGAGCAGAGGCGGCGCGCTCGGCGACACGCGCGGAAGCGCTGCGCGGAGCCGGCACGGTGACGGTATAGCGGCGCTCGGCACGGGAACGCACGCCGAACAGCGGCGGACACAGGGCGCGCCAGCGGAAGGAATCGCGAAGGAGCTTCATGGGCCCATCTCCTCGGGTTACGGTGCCTGTTGCACCGTCGGGAGTGGGCCGGACGTTTCCTAGTGGAAAGCGTCGGCCGACCGCAGGCGGTCGCCGCAGGCGTTCGACTTGTTCTGCAACGCCGGCACCCGATGCTCGCGGGAGTCGGCGTTGCGACTAGGGTAGACGTCCATATGCCTTGGGTTGGTTGGACTGGGGTTGCGTACCGGCACGAGCGCGCCGGACGGCGCGCGGATTGTTGTGCTGCAGCAGGGCGCTGTCAATGCCCGGGGCGACGAAAGTTCCTGCGCCATCAGCCGCCCGCCGGCAACGCCGGCAGGGCCGGGTGGAGCAGCGAAGCGGTGCCGGTGTCGGTACTGGTGTCGGCGGCGGCCGGCATGTCCTCGTCGTGGTCGCCCGGATCGTGGCGATGCCACACGGCGTGGGCGTCGACCTTGACCCGCGTGACCGATTCGATCGCGTCGATCTCGGCACGACTGGCGGCCAGCTCCGCCTCCTGGGCGGCCCGTTGCGCGATCAGCATTTCGTCCAGGCCCAGTTCGCCCAGCGCATAGCCGCGCGCGGCCCGGTCGGCGCTGGAACGGGTCGCCAGCGCCGCCTGCTGCTGGCGCTGCCAGATCGCGTAGCGTGCGCGCGCCAGCGTCACCACCTGGCGCGCGTCGCGGCCGACATCGCGGCGGACCATCGCCAGTTCGGCCTCGGCGCCCATCGCATCGGCGCCGGCAGCGGCCGCTTCGGCCGCGCGATAGGAGACACCGAGCGGCATGGTCACGGTCACGCCGAAGGCGTGCTCGCGGCCGCCGCGGTCGCTGATCATGCGCAGGCCGATCTGCGGATCCGGCAGACGGTCGGCCCGCGCGCGGCGCGCCTCGGCGTCCTTCTTGCGGGCGATCGCCGCGGCGGTGCCGATCTCGTGACTGCGCTGCTGGATCAGTGCCACCCAGGCACTGTCGCTGCCGTCCAGCGGCGTCGGCGCCGCCGGCAGGCGGAGGCGATCCGGCAATGGCAGGTCGGGGAACGCCGAGGACAGCGCCAATCGCGCGGTGTCGGCGTCGGCCTGCGCCTGTGCCACGGCCGCCTCGGCCTGCGCCACCGCGGCATCGAGCGCGATCTGGTCGCGTGCGGCCGCGTCACCGAGCTGCACGCGCCGGCTCACCGCAGCGCGCTCACGCTGCCATGCCGCCAGCTGGGCCTCGCGCAGGGTGGCGGCCGCGGCGGCACGCTGCCAGTCCGTCCACAGCGCGAGCAGCCGACGGGCCGCCGCATGGTGCGCATCCTCGAATGCCAGGCTGGCCGCTTCGCGCCCGGCCGCACCGATCTCCCGGTCCAGCCGCGCCTTGCCCGGCCAGCGCACGCCGCGGGAGAGATCGACTTCCCACTCGCGGTAGCGGCGATCGCCGTCGATGCGGCGGGTCTGCGGGATCAGCGTGAGCTGCGGCTCGTGCGGACCGACCTGGCGCATGCGCGCCTCGGCCTCGGCGCGGTCGAGCAGTGCCTGCGCCGCGCGTACTTCCGGCGTGGACTGGATCACGCTCAGCACCAGCTCCTGCGGCGGCAGCGAGGTGTCCGGCACGGTCTGTTGCGCAAGGGCGGCCGGCGCGACCAGCGCGGCGGCCAGGGCGAGGACGAGCAGCACGCGCTTCATGCCAGCTCTCCCATCGCATCGACCGGCTCGATCCACCAGCGGATCCGGCTGTGCGCGAAGCGCGCGGCCAGCATGTCCAGCACGCGCTGCACGTCGCTGTCCGGCAGCACGATCCACAGCTGCAGGCGGTCGATGCGGCCGCGCACGCTTTCCTGCACGGTGGCGCGGGCGAAACCCTCGCCGTGGCCGGACACCAGCGCGGTGGTGAAACCGGGCAGGGCCGGCTGCAGGTCGAGCAGGGCCTCGACCAGGGTCTCTTCCAGTTCACGTGCGGCGAGGATGGTGAGCCGCTTGAGGATGAGCGTCATGGGAATCTCCTTGCGGCCCGGTCAGGCCTTCGACTCGCCGTAGCGACGGAACAGCACGGGCAGCAGCAGCAGGGTGAGCGCGGTACAGGTGACCAGGCCGCCGATCACCACGATCGCCAGCGGCCGCTGCACCTCCGAGCCCGGGCCGCTGGCGAACAGCAGCGGTACCAGCCCCAGCGCGGTGATCGAGGCGGTCATCATCACCGGCCGCAACCGGCGCAGCGCGCCCTCGCGTACCACCTCGGCCATCGCCAGGCCGGTGGCGCGCAGCTGGTTGAAGTGGGTCACCAGCACCAGGCCGTTGAGCACGGCGATGCCGAGCAGCGCGATGAAGCCGACCGACGCGGGCACCGACAGGTACTGCCCGGTGAGCCACAGGGTGATCACCCCACCGACCAGCGCGAACGGCACGTTGCACAGGATCAGCACCGCCTGGCGTACCGAACCGAAGGTGGAGAACAGCACCAGGAAGATCAGCCCCAGCGCGATCGGCACCACCACCGCCAGGCGCGCGGCGGCGCGCTGCTGGTTCTCGAACTGGCCACCCCAGATCACCGAGTAGCCAGCCGGCAGGTGCACCTGCTGCTGCACGCGCTGGCGCGCCTCCTCGACGAAGCCGACCAGGTCGCGTCCGGCCACGTTGGCCTGCACCAGCGCGAAGCGCGAGCCGTTTTCGCGACGCACCTGCACCGGGCCGGCACCGGGCTCGATGGTCGCCAGCTGGTCCAGCGGCACCTCGCCGGCATCACCGCGGGCCAGGCTGAGGCGCTCGAACTGCGCGGGCGTCTGCGCCACCCACGGCGCGCCGCGCACCAGCAGCGGCGTGCGCCGCTGCTGCTCCAGCACCACGCCGGCGCCCTGCCCTTCCAGCTGGCCGCGCAGCTCGTCCTGCACCGCCGACACGTCCAGCCCGTAGCGGCCGGCGAGCATGCGGTCGACGCGCACGCGCAGGTAGCGCACGCCTTCCTGCGTCTGCGCGATCACGTCCTGGCTGCCCTGGGTCGCCTGCATGATCGCCGCGATGCGGTTGGCGAGCTGGTTCAGCGTGGACAGGTCCGGGCCGAACACCTTCACCGCCACGTCGCCGCGGCTGCCGGTGAGCATCTCGGACACGCGCATCTGGATCGGCTGGGTGAAGCCGTACTCGATGCCGGGGAAGTCGGCCATCACCGCGCGCAGCTGATCTTCGAGCCAGGCGTTGCTGGACTCGCGCCACTGCGACTTGGGCTTGAGCTGCAGGAACATGTCGGTCTCGTTGAGGCCCATCGGATCCAGGCCCAGCTCGTCCGAACCCAGCCGCGCGATGACGTGCTCCACCTCGGGCAGCTTCGCCTTGATCGCGCGCTCGATCGCCATGTCCTGGTCGCGCGAGGCCTCCAGGCTGATCGACGGCTGCTTGACCAGCTGCACCAGCATGTCGCCCTCGTCCATGGTCGGCATGAAGGTCTTGCCGGTGCCCAGGTAGGCGCCCACGCCGAGCAGCAGCACCACGCCGGCGCCGATGCCCATCGCGCGGCCGTGGCCCAGCGACCAGTCCAGCAGCGGACGGTAGCCGCGCTCGATCTGCCGCATCAGCCACGGCTCGCCGTGCGCGTGTTCGCGCAGCAACAGCGAGCACAGCACCGGGATCACCGTCATCGACAGCGCCAGCGAGGAGGCCAGCGCGAACACGATGGTCAGCGCCACCGGCCCGAACAGCTTGCCCTCCAGCCCCTGCAGGGTCAGCAGCGGCACGAACACCAGGCAGATGATCACGATGCCGGCGCTGACCGGCTTGGCCACCTCGACCACCCCGCGGTAGATGCGGTGCACCCGCGGCAGCTGCGTTCCACCGGCCTGGGGAGACAGCTGGCTGACGGTGTTCTCCACCACCACCACGGCCGCGTCCACCAGCATGCCGATGGCGATCGCCAGGCCGCCCAGGCTCATCAGATTGGCGCTCATGCCGAACATCTGCATCAGCATGAAGGTGCACAGCGCGGCCATCGGCAGCGTCAGCGACACCACCAGTGCGGCACGCACGTCGCCGAGGAACAGCAGCAGCAGGATCACCACCAGCACGGTGGCCTCGATCAGCGCGTCCTTCACCGTGCCCACGGCGCGCTCGATCAGCGCGCTGCGGTCGTAGAACACCTGCACCTTCACCCCGGGCGGAAAGCTGGCCTCGAGCTCGGCCAGCTTGGCCTGCACCTGCTGCACCACACGCTGCGCGTCGGCACCGCGCAGGCCGACCACCAGGCCCTCGACCGCCTCGCCCGCGCCGTCGCGGGTGACCGCGCCATAGCGGGTCATCGCGCCATAGCGCACCTCGGCCACGTCGCCCACGCGCACCGGCACGCCGTCGCGACTGGCGATCACCACCTCGCGCACGTCCTCCAGGCTGCGCAGCGCACCCTCGGCGCGCACGATCAAGGCGTCGTCGCCGTCGCGCAGGCGGCCGGCGCCGTCGTTGCGGTTGTTGCGCTCGAGCGCGTCGACCACGTCCCTGAAGTGCAGTCCGGAGGCGGAGAGGCGCGCGCGGTCCGGCTCCACCAGGTAGCTGCGTACTTCACCGCCGAGCGCGTTGAGGTCGGCCACGCCGGGAATCGTGCGCAGCGCCGGGCGGATGGTCCAGTCCAGCAGCGTGCGCCGCTCTGCCAGGCTCAGGCCGCCGCCCTCGATGGTGAACATGTACATGTCCGACAGCGGCGTGGCGATCGGCGCCAGGCCGCCGGAGATGTCCGGCGGCAACGATCCGGACGCCGCGGCAAAGCGCTCGGCGACCTGCTGGCGCGCCCAGTAGATGTCGGTGCCGTCGCGGAAATCGAGGGTGACGTCGGCGATCGCGTACTTGGCGGTGGAGCGCAGCATCACCGCATCGGGAATGCCGAGCAGCTCCATCTCCAGCGGAGTGACCACGCGCGCCTCGACCTCCTCCGGCGTCATGCCCGGCGCCTTCAGGATCAGCTTCACCTGGGTCGGCGCGATGTTCGGGTAGGCGTCGATCGGCAGCCGCATGAAAGCCCACACGCCGCCGCCCGCCAGGGCCAGCGCGGCCAGCAGCACCAGCAGGCGCTGCGACAGCGAGAATTCGATCAGCCGGCGCAGCATGTCACTGGCCTCCGGCCGGCATGGCATCCAGGCGTGCCGCACCGCGCACCACCAGCTCGCTGCCGGCGGCGACCGGGCCAAGCACCACGCTTTCGCCGCCGGTGGTCTGCGCCAGGCGCTGCACCGGCACGGCGACGTAACCGCCGCCGCGGGCGACGTAGACCCAGGCCTGGCCCTGGCGCTCGACCACCGCTTCGGAGGGCACCCGCACCGCGCCTGCCGGGGCGGGCAGAAGCAATGTGGCGCGGGTCTGCTGGCCGACCAGCAGGCGGCCGCCGTCGACCTCGGCGCGCACGCGCACGGTCTGGCTGGCCGGATCCACCGCGCCACCGATCTCGCTCACCCGCCCCTCGGCGCCACCGGCCACCTGCACCGTCAGGCCGGGGCGCAACGTGGCCATGTCGCGGGACGGCACCTGCATTTCCAGCATCACCTGGCTGCCCGCGGCCAGCACGTAGGCCTTGGCGAACATCGCCACCGGCTCGCCCAGCTGCAGCGAGCGCTCCAGCACGCGGCCGGCGATCGGGGCGCGGAGCTCGTAGGTGCCGGGGACCGCGCCGGCAGGCGCCGTGGCGCGGGCCGCCTGCAGCTCATGCAGGCGGGCCGCCGCGGCCG
>NZ_AMSF01000046.1 GCF_000334915.1 Dyella ginsengisoli LA-4
TCAATGGGAGAACGAGAGGTCCGGGTGATCCGCGGACCGGGCGCGCGCATCGGGGCGATGCGCGCGCCGGGCGGCATCAGATCTTGCCGACCAGGTCCAGCGACGGAGCGAGGGTCTTCTCGCCTTCCTTCCACTTGGCCGGGCACACCTCGTTCGGGTGGGCAGCGACGTACTGGGCGGCCTTGAGCTTGCGCAGGGTCTCGGTGACGTCGCGGGCGATCGCGTTGTCGTGGATCTCCAGCGTCTTGATCACGCCTTCCGGGTTGATGATGAAGGTGCCGCGCAGGGCCAGGCCTTCTTCCTCGATGTGCACGTCGAACGCGCGGGTCAGCTGGTGGGTCGGGTCGCCGACCAGGGCGAACTTGGCCTTGCCCACCGCCGGCGAGGTCTCGTGCCATACCTTGTGCGAGAAATGGGTGTCGGTGGTGACGATGTACACCTCGGCACCGGCCTTCTTGAACTCCTCGTAGTGCTCGGCAGCGTCCTCGACCTCGGTCGGGCAGTTGAAGGTGAAGGCGGCCGGCATGAAGATCACGACGGACCACTTGCCCTTCATGTCGGCATCGGTCACTTCGATGAACTTGCCATCCTTGAACGCATTCGCCTTGAACGGCTTGATTTCGGTGTTGATCAGGGACATTGCAGCTTCCTGTGGTTGGTGGATGGTGGGGTGTTGCAACGGGTATCGCCCAAGCGATCAGTTGTTAGCTTAAGGGTGGGTTGTGCAATACAGCAAATCGATTGTTTGCATTGGATGCATAGCTTTTATGTATCGTCATGCGTCATGCGCTCGCGAACGGCGTCGCCCGGGGCCACCCGCATGCCGGGGGGCGTGCGCGTCGGGCTGAGGCGCTCAGTGGGCGCGATGGGTTGCGCGCACCCGGTCATCCACCACGGTGGCCGTGACGATGTCGCTGCCAACATTCACCGTGGTTCGCAGCATGTCCAGGATGCGGTCGACGCCGAGCACGATGCCGATGCCTTCGGGAGGGACCTGGAAGGTCGCAAGCAGTCCGGCGATCAGTGGCAATGAGCCACCCGGAATGCCGGCCACGGCGACTGCACTGAGCACCGCCAGGAACATCAGGACGGCCTGCTGGGCCAGTGGGAGCTCCACCCCAAAAGCCTGTGCCACGAACAGCACCACGCAGCCCTCGAACAGTGCGGTCCCACTCATGTTCATGGTGGCGCCCAGCGGCAACACGAAGCCGGACGTGCTTGGCGACAGCTTCAAGTCGTCGTGCGCGGTGGCCAGGGCGGCGGGCAGCGTTGCGCTGCTGGAGCTGGTGGAGAACGCGGTGACGAGCAGCGGCCGTACCTGCCGGAAGAACGCCAGCGGCGAGCGTCCAGCGAGGAACCGGAGCCATATCGACATCGTGCCGAACAGCTGCAGGGCCAGCGCCACCGCACACCCGACGACGAATACGGAAAGAGTCAGCAGGATGTCCACGCCGACCTTCACGATCACACTGTAGATCATCGTTGGCACCGCATACGGTGCCAGCCGGAGAGCGAAGTGCACGATGCCGGTCATCACCTCGGCCATGATGTCCAATGTGGCTTGCAGCTTAAGTCGGCGGTCTTCGGCCAGTTGCGTGCCGGCGGCGCCGACCAGAATGGCGAACACGATCAGGGGCAGTACATCGCCCAGCGCCCCACGGTTATTGCCGACGAAGGCACCGAACAGGTTGCGCGGCATGAACATGTCGACCACGGTGGCGAGTGTCATCGCGGGGCGCTCCGCCTCGGTCCGTACTGCCTGCATCGCACTGCCGCCGTATTCCTTCATCAGCAGATCCTGCGCGCCTGCGGCGAGGTGATGCCCGGGCTGCAGCAAGTTCATCATTACCAAGCCAATGAACACCGCCACCAGCATGTTTGCCGCGAAAAGCGCGAAAGTGCGCCCGGCCAGCGGGCCCAGGCGGTCGAGCCGGCCCAGCTGCAGCACGCCCGAAGCCAGCGAGGCGAATACCAGCGGGATCACCACAAAGAACAGCAGCCGGAGGAACACCTGGCCGAACGGGTCGAGCAGACTGGTCGAAATCCCTTGCATGAAGGCAAGGGCTGCCGGGAACCAGTGCCCGACGACCAGCGTGGCCACCGCGGCGGCAATGCCGATCGCCAGGCCCCAGAGGATGCGGTTGGCAAGAGTTCGGGAGGCGCTCATGTGATCGACTGTACGGGCCGGACGACGATGCGTCACCTGCCGCCGTGGCTGTTGCGTCGCAGCAGTCTTCCGTCGGCCCGCCCTGCGCTAAAATGCTCGCTTTACCCGGAGGCGATATGGCACAGCATGCATCCCCCGGCGCGCGTTTCCGCGCCGCCCTGGCCGAAGAACAGCCGCTGCAGGTGATCGGTGCGATCAATGCCAATCACGCCCTGCTGGCGAAGCGGGCCGGGTACCGGGCGATCTATCTGTCCGGTGGCGGCGTAGCGGCCGGTTCGCTGGGCCTGCCGGATCTCGGGATCAATACGCTCGACGACGTGCTGACCGACGTTCGCCGCATTACCGATGTGTGTGACCTGCCGCTGATGGTGGACATCGATACCGGTTTCGGCCCCAGCGCGTTCAACATCGCGCGCACGGTGAAGAGCCTGATCAGGTTCGGCGCCGCCGCCTGCCACATCGAGGACCAGATCGGCGCCAAACGGTGCGGCCATCGTCCCGGCAAGGAGATTGTCACTGCCGACGAGATGGCCGACCGCGTGAAGGCTGCCGCCGATGCCAGGACCGATCCGGATTTCTTCCTGATCGCCCGCACCGACGCGATCGCCGTCGATGGCGTGGACGCGGCGATTGAGCGTGCAGTCAAGTGCGTGGAGGCTGGTGCGGACGGCATCTTTGCCGAGGCCGCCTACGACTTGCCGACCTACCGTCGTTTTGTCGATGCAGTGAAGGTGCCGGTGCTGGCCAACATCACCGAGTTCGGCAAGACTCCGTTGTTCAGCGTCGACGAGCTGCGCACGGCGGGCGTCGGCATCGTGCTGTACCCGCTTTCCGCGTTCCGCGCGATGAACAAGGCAGCAGAGAACGTCTACCAGGCGATTCGCCGTGACGGCCACCAGCGCAACGTGGTGGACACCATGCAGACTCGCGAGGAGCTCTACGACCGGATCGGCTACCACGACTACGAACGCCGTCTGGACGAGCTTTTTTCCAGAAAGGGGTGAATCCCACCATCCACCGCGGCCGCCGGCTCCGGCGCTGCCGCGACGAATCATGCGTGCAGGAGAAATTCGATGAGTGAGCAAGTCCTCCCCAAGGCCAAGAAGTCGGTGGCGCTGTCCGGCGTCGCCGCCGGCAACACCGCGCTGTGCACGGTCGGCCGCAGCGGCAACGACCTGCATTACCGCGGCTACGACATCCACGACCTGGCGGCCAAGGGCTGCTTCGAGGAGGTGGCGCACCTGCTGGTCTACGGCGTGCTGCCGAACTGGACCGAGCTGCAGAACTACAAGGCCCGGCTCAAGCGCCTGCGCGGCCTGCCGGCACCGGTGAAGGCGGCGATGGAGCTGCTGCCGGCCGCCACCCACCCGATGGACGTGCTGCGCACCGGCTGCTCGGTGCTGGGCACGGTGCTGCCGGAGAAGGAAGACCACAACCTCACCGGCGCGCGCGACATCGCCGACCGCCTGATGGCCAGCTTCGGCTCGATGCTGCTGTACTGGTACCACTTCAGCCACAACGGCAAGCGCATCGAGACCGAGACCGACGACGAGTCGATCGCCGCGCACTTCCTGCACCTGCTGCACGGCCGCAAGCCGAGCGAGCTGCACGCGCAGTCGCTGGACAAGTCGCTGGTGCTGTACGCCGAGCACGAGTTCAACGCGTCCACCTTCACCGCCCGGGTGATCGCCGGTACCGGGTCGGACATGTACTCCTCGATCACCGGTGCGATCGGCGCGCTGCGCGGCCCGAAGCACGGCGGCGCGAACGAGGTGGCGATGGAGATCATCGCGCGGTACCGCAATGCGGCCGATGCAGAGGCCGACATCCGCGCCCGCGTCGAGCGCAAGGAAATCATCATCGGCTTCGGCCATCCGGTGTACACGGTGTCCGACCCGCGCAACGAGATCATCAAGGAGATCTCGCGCAAGCTGTGCACCGACGGCGGCAACCCGACCCTGTTCGAGGTGTCCGAGTGGATCGAGAAGCTGATGTGGGACCTCAAGAAGATGTTCCCCAACCTCGACTGGTACTCGGCCAGCGCGTACCACATGATGGGTGTGCCGACCGCGATGTTCACGCCGCTGTTCGTGATCGCCCGCACCTCCGGCTGGAGCGCGCACGTGATCGAGCAGCGCCAGGACGGCAAGATCATTCGTCCCAGCGCGAACTACACCGGTCCGGAAGACCAGACCTACGTGCCGATCGACAAGCGCTGATCGACCAGGCCGTGACAGGGAAAGAGGGGCTGCGGCCCCTTTTTCTTTTGCGCGTCGCCCCCGATCCACGCGGATACAACCTGTAACAGCGGTGATACACCCGCTCCCGCAAGGTGTCTGGCCCCGGGCCTCGTCAATCTGGCGATCTTGCCGTATCCGCAGCATGCGGCCCCGCGCTGCGGTGCTTCATCGATGAAACAGGCACCCGTTTTTCGTGCATCGATCGATGCGCGCCGCCCTTGTCTGGATATCGTTCAATCCTTTGATTTTGTTTGAATTTCTTGCGACAGACGAAGTCGCCCGGGACATGGCATGCATGTTGCCACGCACCTTGGCGGCCGTAAGACAAGAAGCAGGGGGATAACGCGATGTTCCGGAGAACGATCATGCGCAAGACTCTTCTCGTAACAGCGGTATGCATCGGTCTGGGGTTCACGCTCCCGGCGATGGCTGACAAGACCCAGACCGGCGGAGCCGGACCCAGTGCCCAGGCCAATTCCTCGGCGAACGCGGACGCGTACGCCAACGGTCAGGGAAGCGCCTCGGCGAACAACAGCAGTACCTCCACCTCGTCGATCGCCAGCTCGTTCAACAGCAACAGGGCGATCGCCACCAGCCGGCTCGACGGCGCGGTTACCGATATCCATGTCCGCGATATCGGCAACGTGGCCAAGAACTTCGGTGACGCCAACGGCGGCTCGGGCGGCTACGGCGGCGACGCCTACGGTGGCAAGGGCTATGGCGGCCGGGGTGGTTCCGGTGGCGATGGTGGCAATGCCTCCTCCCGCAGTGGCCACGTCGGCGGCAGCGGCGCGGCCAGCGGCGACGCCGCGGGATATGCCGGTGCCTGGGGCGGCGACAGCAGCGGTGACAACTATGCCGATGCGCACGCGCGGTCGCGTGGTGGTGGCACCAACACCAGCACGGCTTCCGGCGGAAGCGGCAGCTGGGCCGGCGGCAGCGCGACGGGTGGCAGCAACAGCAGCGCCAGCGGCTCGGCGACCGCCTCCGGCGGCAGCAGCGGTGCGTCCGATGCCACCGGTGGTGCAGGCGGCATGGGCGGTGCCGGCGCGGCCGGAACCGGCGGTTCGGCGCTTGCCGGCAATGGCGGCGCGGGTGGCAACGGCGGGTCCAATGCCGTCGATGCGGGCATGTTCGACATGTCCAACCACATGGACGGCGCCGCGGCGGCGGCCGCTGGCGTGACCGTGATGGCGCAGAACAGCGGCATCGGGGCCCTGGTCCAGCAAAGCGTGAATGTCCAGGCGAATCTCAACGTCGGGCCATAAGCGCAGGGAAACGTCATGGGGCGCCTCGGGCGCCCCATGATTTTGTGCCGGATACCGGGAGCCATTGCCCCGGTGGATGGCCATCGAGTGCTGCCGCGTTACGTGGCGGCGGCGCGGAAGCACCGGAGACAAGGCCATGCGATCAGTCAGTGCGCGATGTGGGCTGGTTCTGCTTGGAGCGATGTTTGCGCCGTGGAGCCTCGCAGCAGAAAGCCCGGCGGCACCCGTCACACACTCTCAGCCGTCTGCTGCGCCCGTGCGCAGCACGGCGGTGATCCCGGCCGGACGGGTCGAGGGGCTGGGGCCGCGGGTCGATGCCGCGACGCTGGGCCGTCTCAGTGGCGGCACCGAAGTCAGCCAGGAGATGACGCTCACCGGAACGGTGGGCAACAACCAGATCGATCACGCGGTGACCGGAAGCAACGTGATCAGCTCCGGATCGTTCGATGGAGCGTCCGGCCTGCCGATGGTGATCCAGAACACCGGCAACGGCGTGCTGATCCAGAACGCCACGATCATCAGCGTGAAGCTGCAGCCATGAAGCGATGGTCCTCGCCGCTGATGTGGCTGCTCGCCGGTATCCCGGTGGGCGCCGTGGCGCACACGCCGGTGGAGCTGGCAGGTGTCTCCGGCGGCGTATACACCTTGCACGTGACGAGCCTCAAAGAGGCGCGCTTCCGCAACACGATCCGGCAGAAGTACGACTTCAGCTGCGGCTCGGCGGCAGTGGCCACCCTGCTCACCTACCAGTACGGCTATCCGGTGAGCGAGCAGACCGCCTTCGCCCAGATGTACGCGCACGGCGACCGGGCGAAGATCAATCGCGAAGGCTTCTCCCTGCTCGACATCAAGCGCTTTCTCGCCGCGCACGGGTTCGACGCCGACGGCTTCGAGGTGCCGCTGGACAAGCTTCGGCAGGAACATTTGCCGGCGATCGCATTGATCGACGAGCGCGGCTATCACCATTTCGTGGTGATCAAGGGCCTGCGGGACGGCCGGGTGCTGGTGGGCGATCCGGCGATGGGGACGCGGTCGATTCCGCGTCGGCAATTCGAGGCGGCGTGGAAGACGCACCTCATCTTCGTGATTCACAACCGGCGCGGGTTGGCCATCTTCAACAGTCCGGACGACTGGCGCGTGGCTCCGCTGGCGCCGCTCGGGCTGGCCATCGACCGCCGCGGGCTCGAGGGCATCGTGATGCCGCGTCGCGGGCCCGGGGACATCTGAAGGAGCCTGCGATGAAACGATCCATGACCTACCTGTGTCGCCGCCTCTGTGTCCTGGGCGGCATCGCCTTCAGTGGCCTTGCGGCGGCGCAGGGGGCTTCAGCGCCCGCCGCGGGAGCGACCCTGGCGCCGACCCATGTCTGGCAGCCCGTGAGCGACCAGCGCCTGGCGGATGTGCGCGGCGGCTTCGACGATGGCCGCGGACTGGTGGTTTCGTTCGGCCTGGAACGACTGGTGTTCGTCGGCGGCAGCCTGGTCTCCAGCAGCAGCGTGAAGATTCCCGATATCGCGCACATCACCCGGCAGCAGGCCGAGGCGCTGGCAGCCGCGGCCGGCGCGGTGAACGTGATCCAGATCGGCCCCGGCAACACCGTCGATCCGACGGTGCTCCGGCAGGCCGCCGGCCTCGGCGCAACGGTGATCCAGAACAGCCTGGACAACCAGAACATCCAGAGCCTGACCCGCCTGGATGTCACGTTGAGCGGCCTGGGACTGCTCAACGGCGTGGACCTGCAGGGTTCGCTGCAGTCGGCCATGTCCAGCCGCATCGGCCAGTAAGGAAACCGTACGCGAGCGACCGCCTGAAACGACCTACCTGCCACCGACCGCCGGGGAAATCTCGATGAAGCAGAAAGCATGTCAAGCCGGGCGCATCGCAGCCTGTGCTGGAATGATCCTGCTCGGTGGCACGGTCCGCGCACAGGACCCGCCGGTGCCGTCGGATCCGGATCCGTTGTCCGCCGTGATCCGGAAAAATCTGGCCGATCAGGCCGCGCGACTCGATGCCATGCGCAGCGAACTCGCCAGGCAGGACCAGCAGATTGCCCAATTGAAGCGCGCGCTGGCGGCGCAGGAGGCCGACTACCGGGCGTTGCGGCACGCCGTGGGCGCCGACGTGCTCGACCAGCAGCGAGCGGGCAACGTGGCCGCGGGTGGGCGCATGGCCACCGCGCTGCCCATGCCGGATGATGCCGCCCCGGTCCTGCAGTCGCAGGAGCGGCCGGTCGGAAAGGCGCCCGAGCGTGACGAGCGCCCACCCGAGGTGGCTCCGATCTTCGATCAGCCAGGCGTACTGACCGCCCGCGGCAAGCTCGTGGTCGAGCCGTCGTATCAATTCGCCTATTCGTCGAACGAGCGGGTGGCGTTGATCGGTTACACGGTGATTCCCGCCGTGCTGATCGGGCTGGTCGATGCGCGGCAGGTCAAGACCACCACCCAGACGGGCGCGCTGGCGTTCCGCTACGGCGTCAGCAACCGCATGGAGCTGGAACTGCGGGTCCCTTACGTCTACGGGCACACCGACACGATCAGCCGGGAGATCTTCACCGGCAGCGCCACCGACAAGGTGTTCACCTCACATGGCCACGGCATCGGCGATATCGAGGCCACCGCGCGCTACCAGATGAACGACGGTGGCGCCGACCGGCCCTACTACATTGGCTGGCTACGGGTGAAGTCGCGCACCGGCAAGGACCCCTTCGAAGTCACCACCGACTGCGTGAGCCGCTGCGTGCAGAACACCACCGGAACCGGTCTTCCGCTGGAACTGCCCCGTGGCTCGGGCTTCTACTCGGTGCAGCCCGGCCTGACCTGGCTGTTCCCGTCCGACCCGGTGGTGTTCTTCGGCAACGTGAGCTACCTGCACAACTTCCCGCGCAGCCATGTCACGCGCACCGTCCTGGCGGGCGGCAGGGAGCCGCTCGGCACGGTGAAGGTCGGCGACATCGTCGATGCAAGTGTCGGCATGGGGCTGGCCCTGAACGAGAAGGCTTCCTTCAGCATCGGCTACGACCTGAGCCTGGTCGGGCTCACCCGGCAGAACGGCCAGAAGGTGGCGGGGACGGCGCGCAGCGTACTGGGCACCCTGCTGGTCGGCGGCTCCTACCGCTACGACAACAAGCGCACCCTGAACTTCACGCTCGGTGTCGGCGTGACCCGCGACACGCCCGATGCCACCGTCACGGTGCGCGTGCCGATGATGTACTGAGTTCCATCCGCGGCGCCGAGTGACCGGCCGTGGCCGATTTCGCTGCCGCGGCCCTCGTCTGTAAGATCGACGGCGGGCGGCTCTGGCATGGTGCCAGTGACCGCGCGAAAGGGCGGTCTCCGCGGGAGAGGAACCATGCAGGCGTGGCTGCTCGGCGGGCTGGTGGCGGCCGCATCCGGTGGCACACCGGCAGACGGCGATGCCTATGGCGACTGGGGCGTGAACCTGGCCGTGATCGTCGCCACCACCGTGGCGGTCGGCCTCTGCGTGACGCTGCATTACGAGGTGCTCTCGTGGCTGTCGCGCCGACTGGGGGGCAAGGACCGGACCGGGAGGCATCACCGCCGCCAGGTGCTTTACGGCATCTTCGGCGTGCTCAGCGTGCACGTCTGCGAAATCTGGATCTTCGGCGTGGCGTTCTACCTGCTGCAGTCGATCAGTCCGTCGTTCGGCCACGTCCACGGCATCGCGGCCGGTTCGCTGGTCGACCATGTGTACTTTTCGGCCGTGACGTTCACCACGGTGGGCTTCGGTGACGTGATTCCTTTCGGGCCGGTGCGCTTCCTGGCGGGCACCGAGGCGCTCACCGGCTTTGTGCTGATCACCTGGTCGGCCTCGTTCACGTTCCTGGAGATGGGCCGCTTCTGGCGGCGCGACTGAGTCAGTCGTGCGCGTTCCGTCGCTGGCGGCGCCGGACAAGCCAGCCGCCGCCGCAGACCGCCAGCACCAGCCATGCGTCGAGCGCATAGGCGGCCCACGG
Source organism: Dyella ginsengisoli LA-4 (assembly GCF_000334915.1). GTDB lineage: Bacteria > Pseudomonadota > Gammaproteobacteria > Xanthomonadales > Rhodanobacteraceae > Dyella_A > Dyella_A ginsengisoli_A. The sequence continues at coordinate 9,649 of NZ_AMSF01000046.1, forward strand.
GCGAGGGTCGAACCAGCGCGCGACCAGGTTGTCGTGGGCGATCATGCGTGCCGCGGTCCAGGCGATGGCCGCCGCGCCGACATAGATGATCATCGGGAAGCGTGCGATCAGCTTCAGGATCAGCGTGCTGCCCCACACCACCAGCGGCACGCTGATCAGCAGCCCGAGGATCACCAGCCCCATGTGGCCCTTGGACGCACCGGCGATCGCCAGCACGTTGTCCAGGCCCATCAGCGCGTCGGCCACCACGATGGTCTTGAGCGCCGACCAGAACGTGTCGCCGGGGCTGACGTCGGGATCTTCCTCCTCGTGCTTGAGCAGCTTCCAGGCGATCGGCAACAGCAGCAGGCCGCCGGCCAGCATCAGACCGGGCAGCTTGAGCAGGTAGACCACGATCGCGGTCAGCAGGACGCGCACGCCCACGGCACCGAACGTGCCCCAGAACACCGCCTTCTTCTGCAGCCTGGGCGGCAGATTGCGCGCGGCGAGGGCGATCACGATCGCATTGTCGCCAGCCAGCACAAGGTCGAGCAGCACGATCGCCGCCAGGCCGGAGAAGAATTCGGGGGAGAGGAAATCCATGCGGTTCATTCCTGCGCGCGGGACAAATGCAGCAACCACGGGCGCACGCCGCCCCGCGGTTACCGCAAAAGTCTCGTTCGCGACAAAGCCGCTGCGGTGACCGGAGCGGTGCTCCGCTCGTGATGACGACCACCGCACGAACGCCGGGTGAAGCGACGCTCGGAACTACTCCCCTTTGGGGTCAGTACCCGGGCATTGTCGAGGTCGCCGCGCATACCGGTCAAGCCGAAGTCCTCGGGACGACGCCTCCCTCCCGCTACAATAGGCAGGCTTTGCGTCGTTCCGCACGTTCTGCCGGGCTGCCGGTCCGTGACGCCCCGGCAGGGTGCCGGAGCAGATGCGCCGGCGCGGGCACGATCTGCCGTCAGCGAGTGTTTGTCTCGAGGATTTCCGACCCCTATGAACAATGTTTACCGAAAGTCCCTTCCCGGCACCTCGCTGGACTACTTCGATGCACGCGCCGCCGTGGAGGCGATCCAGCCGGGGGCCTACGACGCGCTGCCCTACACCTCGCGCGTGCTGGCCGAGAACCTGGTGCGCCGCTGCGACCCGGCGATCCTCACCGAGTCGCTGAAGCAGCTCATCGAGCGCAGGCGCGAGCGGGATTTTCCGTGGTTCCCGGCCCGCGTGGTGTGCCACGACATCCTCGGCCAGACCGCGCTGGTCGACCTGGCCGGCCTGCGCGACGCGATCGCCGAGCGCGGCGGTGACCCGGCCGAAGTGAACCCGGTGGTGCCGGTGCAGTTGATCGTCGACCACTCGCTGGCGGTGGAGTGCGGCGGCTTCGATCCGAACGCCTTCGCGAAGAACCGTGCCATCGAGGATCGCCGCAACGAGGACCGCTTCCACTTCATCGAGTGGACCAAGCGGGCGTTCGAGAACGTCGACGTGATCCCGCCGGGCAACGGCATCATGCATCAGATCAATCTGGAGAAGATGTCGCCAGTGGTGCAGGTACTCGAAGGGGTAGCCTTCCCAGATACCTGCGTGGGCACCGACAGCCACACGCCGCACGTGGACGCGCTGGGCGTGATCGCCGTGGGCGTGGGCGGACTGGAAGCCGAGAGCGTGATGCTCGGCCGCGCCTCGTGGATGCGCCTGCCCGACATCGTCGGCGTGGAACTCACCGGGCGTCCGCAGCCGGGCATCACCGCCACCGACATCGTGCTGGCGCTGACCGAATTCCTGCGCGCGTCGAAGGTGGTGGGCGCATGGCTGGAGTTCCGCGGCGAGGGTGCCGCGGCGCTCACCCTGGGCGATCGCGCCACCATCTCCAACATGGCACCGGAATACGGCGCCACCGCCGCGATGTTCTTCATCGACGGCCAGACCACCGACTACCTGCGCCTGACCGGCCGCAGCGACGAGCAGGTCAAGCTGGTGGAGACCTATGCCAGGGCGACCGGGCTGTGGGCCGACGCGCTCGCCGGCGCGCAGTACGAGCGCACGCTGACGTTCGACCTGTCCTCGGTGGTGCGCAACATGGCCGGCCCGTCCAACCCGCACAAACGGCTGCCGACGTCCGATCTGGCCGCGCGCGGCATTGCCGGCGCGTGGACCGAGCAGCCGGGCCAGATGCCGGACGGCGCGGTGATCATCGCCGCCATCACCAGCTGCACCAACACCAGCAATCCGCGCAACGTGATCGCCGCCGCGCTGCTGGCGCGCAACGCCAACGAGCGCGGGCTCACCCGCAAGCCGTGGGTGAAGAGTTCGCTGGCCCCCGGCTCGAAGGCGGTGGAGCTGTACCTGAAGGAGGCGGGTCTGCTGCCGGAGCTGGAACAGCTCGGCTTCGGCATCGTCGCGTTCGCCTGCACCACCTGCAACGGCATGTCCGGCGCGCTCGATCCGAAGATCCAGCAGGAGATCATCGACCGCGACCTGTATTCCACTGCCGTGCTGTCGGGCAACCGCAACTTCGACGGCCGCATCCACCCGTACGCGAAGCAGGCCTTCCTCGCCTCGCCGCCGCTGGTGGTGGCCTACGCCATCGCCGGCACCATCCGCTTCGATATCGAGAAGGACGTGCTCGGCGTCGATGCCGACGGCCAGCCGGTGACGCTGAAGGACATCTGGCCGACGGACGAGGAGATCGATGCGATCGTCTCGGCCAGCGTGAAGCCCGAGCAGTTCCGGGCGGTCTACGAGCCGATGTTCTCGCGCGCCGGTCGGGGCGGAGATCGCGCCGCGCCGCTGTACGCCTGGCGGCCGCAGAGCACCTACATCCGCCGTCCGCCGTACTGGGAGGGTGCCCTCGCCGGCGCGCGCAGCCTCACCGGCATGCGTCCGCTGGCGGTGCTCGGCGACAACATCACCACCGATCACCTGTCGCCCTCCAACGCGATCCTGCCGACCAGCGCGGCGGGCGAGTACCTGGCGAAGATGGGCCTGCCGGAAGAGGACTTCAATTCGTACGCGACCCACCGCGGCGACCATCTCACCGCGCAGCGCGCCACCTTCGCCAACCCGACCCTGGTCAACGAGATGGCCGTGGTCGATGGTGAAACGAAGCGCGGTTCGCTGGCCCGCGTCGAGCCGGAAGGCAAGGTCATGCGCATGTGGGAGGCGATCGAGACCTACATGGAGCGCAAGCAGCCGCTGATCGTGATCGCCGGCGCCGACTACGGCCAGGGCTCGTCGCGCGACTGGGCCGCCAAGGGCGTGCGCCTGGCCGGCGTGGAGGCGATCGCGGCCGAGGGCTTCGAGCGCATCCACCGCACCAACCTGATCGGCATGGGCGTGCTGCCGCTGGAGTTCAAGCCCGGCGCTGACCGCAAGACGCTGGGCATCGACGGCAGCGAGACTTTCGACGTGGTGGGTGCACGCACGCCGCGCGCCGACCTCACCCTGGTCATCCACCGCCGGAACGGCGAGCGCGTCGAGGTACCGGTGACCTGCCGTCTCGACACCGCCGAGGAAGTGTCGATCTACGAGGCCGGTGGCGTGCTGCAGCGCTTCGCGCAGGACTTTCTCGAGGCCTCGCAGGCGGCATGAGTCGGGTCGCGGAGCCGCGTGCGTTCTTCGCGGTCGTGCCCGGGGCAGCATGCGCGCGAGGCATTGGCACTCGGCTGATGGAGGCTGGGCTGGACAAGCGTCTTGGAGATGCGCTGGTTCCGCTGGAAAATCTACACCAGTCGCTTTCCGCAGCCATCCATTCTCCATCCGAGATGGTGCGCTTGGCGCTATTGCAGGTGGGTAAAGCCATCTGCGCACGGTCGTTTACGTTGTATTTCAATCGCATCGACGGAAGGGCCATCGTGCCGGGAAAGATTCACTGCACGATGCGCGCGCGCGGAGTCCCGAAGGCATTCACCGCGTTGCTCAAGGAAGTGCAGGGTCGCCTCGTTGAAGCAGGATTTGGCGACATCGCCACCGGCGTGACGCCGCACATGACCCTGAGCTATCGCGCCCCCGAGCCGCTGGACAAGATCGTGCTCGATCCGCCCATCCCCTGGACCATCGACGAGCTGTGTCTCGTCATCGGTGGTGGCCATCCTTACCGTTACGACATCATCGGCCGTTGGCCGTTGCTGCCTGAAATCGATCCCCCCGCTACGCAGTCCGGCTTGTTCTGAAGCGGCGCGAGCACCTCCGGAGACTCCCATGTCGCATGCTGCACAGATCCGCATTCCCGCCACCTACATGCGTGGCGGCACCAGCAAGGGCGTGTTCTTCCGCCTCGAGGATTTGCCCGAGGCTGCCCGGATGCCAGGGCCTGCCCGCGATGCGCTGCTGCAGCGGGTGATCGGCAGCCCCGATCCCTACGGCAAGCAGATCGACGGCATGGGCGGCGCCACCTCCAGCACCAGCAAGACGGTCATCGTGTCCCGGAGCGCGCGGCCGGACCACGACGTGGATTACCTGTTCGGCCAGGTGGCGATCGACAAGGCGTTCGTCGACTGGAGCGGCAACTGCGGGAATCTTTCCGCGGCGGTCGGTCCGTTCGCCATCGCCAGCGGGCTGGTCGATCCTGCCCGCGTGCCGCGCGACGGTATCGCGATCGTGCGCATCTGGCAGGCCAACATCGGCAAGACGATCGTCGCCCACGTGCCGATGACCGACGGCGCGGTGCAGGAGACCGGCGACTTCGAACTGGACGGCGTGACGTTCCCCGCCGCCGAGGTGCAACTGGAGTTCATGGATCCGGCCGCCGAGGAAGAGGGCGCGAGCGGTGCGATGTTCCCCACCGGAAGCGTGGTCGACGATCTCGAGGTGCCGGGCGTCGGCACGCTCAGGGCCACCATGATCAACGCCGGCATTCCCACGATCTTCGTCGAGGCCGCCGCCATCGGCTACACCGGTACCGAGCTGCAGGGCGCCATCAACGGCGACGACAAGGCGCTGGCGATGTTCGAGACGATCCGTGCGCACGGCGCGCTGCGCATGGGCCTGATCGCCTCGCTCGACCAGATCGCCACGCGCCAGCACACGCCCAAGGTAGCCTTCGTCGCGCCGCCGGCCGACTACGTCGCCTCGAGCGGCAAGCCGGTGAAGGCCGGCGACATCGACCTGCTGGTGCGCGCGATGTCGATGGGCAAGCTGCACCACGCCATGATGGGCACGGCGGCGGTGGCGATCGGCACCGCCGCGGCGATTCCCGGCACGCTGGTGAACCGGGCTGCCGGCGGTGGCGAGCGCCAGTCGGTGCGCTTCGGTCATCCGTCGGGCACGCTGCGGGTGGGTGCCGAGGCCGCGCTGGTGGATGGTGTGTGGACCGTCACCAAGGCGGTCATGAGCCGCAGCGCGCGCGTGCTGATGGAAGGCTGGGTACGCGTGCCTGCGGGGTGAGCCGGCGCGCGCTGGGTGCTTTTTCGCTGCCGTGACGCCGCATGGGTAGTCTCTATAGGAATCGCGTCCGGTGACGGGGGCAGCACCCCCGAATCCGAGGCGTTTTCCCTGCTGCCAGGAGACGAGCCTCATGAGCGCGCACGATATTCGTTCCGCCAAGCGTCCCGATCCCGACCAGCCGATGGTCGACATCGCCGACTATGTGATCGATTGCCGGATCGATTCGGTCGAGGCGTACGACACCGCCCGCCACATGCTGCTCGACTCGCTGGCCACCGCCATACTGGCGATGAAGTTCCCCGAGTGCGTCAAGCACCTCGGCCCGCTGGTGCCGGGGGCGATCCTGCCGGGCGGCTCCCGTGTGCCGGGCACCAGCCATGAGCTCGATCCGGCGCAGGCCGCCTTCGCGATCGGCACGCAGATCCGCTGGCTGGATTTCAACGACACCTGGCTGGCGGCGGAGTGGGGGCATCCGTCGGACAACCTGGGCGCGATCCTGGCCGTGGCCGATTACCTGAGCCGCAAGGCCGAGCGCGAGGGCGGCGAGCCGCTGACCGTGCGCGACGTGCTGACCTGGGCGATCAAGGCGCATGAGATCCAGGGCTGTTACGCGCTGAAGAACAGCTTCAACCGGGTCGGCCAGGACCACGTGATCCTGGTGCGGCTGGCGTCCACTGCGGTAACCACCGCGATGCTGGGCGGCGACAAGAGGCAGATCATCAACGCTGTGTCGCACAGCTGGATCGACAACGGCGCGCTGCGCACCTATCGCCACGCACCGAACACCGGGCCGCGCAAGAGCTGGGCCGCCGGCGACGCCTGCCGCCGCGCCGTCACCCATGCGATCAACGCCGTATATCGCGACGCGGTCGGCTATCCCTCGGCGCTCAGCGCCGGGACGTGGGGCTACTACGACGTCGCCTTCAAGGGTCGGGCGTTCGAGTTCGAGCGACCGTTCGGCAGCTATGTGATGGAAAACGTGCTGTTCAAGATCAGCTTCCCGGCCGAGTTCCATGCGCAGACCGCGGTGGAGTGCGCCATGCAGCTGCACGGGCAGGTGGCGGGCAGGATCGAGCAGATCGAGAAGGTGGCGATCGAGACCCAGGAAGCGGGACGCCGCATCATCGACAAGACCGGCCCGCTGGCCAACTATGCCGACCGCGATCACTGCATCCAGTACATGGTCGCCGTGCCGCTGATCTTCGGTCGCCTCACCGCCGACGACTACAGTGACGAGGTCGCCGCCGATCCGCGCATCGACGCGCTGCGCGAAAAGATGGTGGTCAGCGAGAACCCGGATTTCACCAGGGACTATTTCGATCCCGGCAGGCGCTATATCGGAAACTCGGTACAGGTGTTCTTCAAGGATGGTTCGAGTACGCAAAAGGTGTCGATCGACTATCCGGTCGGTCATCGCATGCGCCGCGCCGAGGGTGTTCCGCTGCTGCGGGACAAGTTCGAAGCCGCCATCCGCGGACACTTCCCGCCAATGAGGGGCGGGGAAATCATGAATGCCGTAGCTGATGCCTCCCGCCTCGACTCAATGCCGGTTCAGCATTTCGTGGAACTTTTCACGCTGTAAAGACGGCGTGACCCGATAATCGAATTCACCTTAAGGGGTGGCGCCGAACTCCTCCTGCGATCGAAAAGCTCCGCTTTTCGACCTCGAACGGTGCGGCGAGCATTCCGACGATTTTTCGAGTACGGGTTACCACCAAGGAGACACCTGATGAAACGTAAGGGCTTGTATTTTCTGATTGCTCTGGCCCTGGGCGGCGTAGGTGCCGTTCACGC
>NZ_AMSF01000047.1 GCF_000334915.1 Dyella ginsengisoli LA-4
CGACGAAGATAGATCATTGTTATATATACTATTTTATCGCTTATTTTATACTATCGGGGGATGGGCACAATTAGCCAACTTCCATTTGGTCGGATTGACGATCGGGAGCTTTCCATAAGCATCCCAAAAAGCGGTGAGTTGTGCGTCGGACAGCCCGACCGCAGGCAGGTCTTCGTCCCTGCCGCCATTGCTAAGCGCCCTCCAGAATGGCATTACGGTCTCCCGCGCATTTTCATCGAGGACCATGGTTCTTGCCGGCCCCTCCTCATAGGAAACGAGGACTCGCTCTTCGCTTCTCGACCAGTACACCGATCCGTGCAGATTGATTAGGTTCACCTGGGGCACGGCCTGCTGGTGGCGTTCAAAAATTCCCGTGCGCATGAAGAACGTGTTGTAGTTGCGCGCCTCAACCACTCGATGGAAAAATCCGCGCCCACCGTCATTGATTACGAAATCGTGCCCTCCATCCAGCATCACCTGGTTGGCGGCATGCGGCAGACAGCCGTCATAGTTAGTCGTGAAGACATTGCAACGCTTGTCGATACCGCGCCGCCGCTGGAGCATCACCAGGAGTGTCCGGACCAGTTGCTTGTAGTTGGCGAGGACGGGGGCTCGATCGACATCTTGACGAATGACATCAAACTGCATCGTTTGCGCGGCAAGGATGCACGTTTCGTAATAATGCATAAACAAGGCGGTGAGACGAGGCCTGTCATTCGCTTTCTCGTACTGCGTGGCCAGCGTTTCGATTGTGTGCGGACGGCCGTCACCCCGTGTCACATTGAGGGCCAAGGTGGGCAGTAGCCCAACAGACGCCCCCGATCCGATGAGCAGGTTGAGGTGCTTGTCATAGATTGCCGCCACGTCAAAACTCATGTTCATTCCTTTGTTCACTGCGCCATCGCGACGGCAGAGGGAAGTCCGGGGGCACGACCTAGCCGAGCGCACTCCGTGGTGACTGTCTAGGTTCGCGGCATTGTGCGCCGCGCGGGCTTACTTAAGCAGCTTTGCGGCCGGATTGTCTTCGGCCTGCCCAGATTGGAAGTACCCGATGACGCTTGCAACGGAGCGATGCTCGGTCATGGCCATCACAGCGGGCAGTGGCACGCCTTGTTTGCCCGCCTCGGTGACAAAACCCGACCGCAAGCTGTGCGCCCCAAAGTCACCCTTCAATCCCGCCTGAGCGGCTCGGCGCTTGACGATAGCCGCCACCGAACCCGGGAGCAGGGCAGGGCCAACGCGGTCCTTCCAGATCCGCCGAAAAATTGCCCCCTCGCGAATGCCCGAGGCTTCCAGCCAGGCCGTCAGCGCTTCGGCGCTGCGCCCCAAGATCGGCTTGTCCGGCGTCGAATCGGCCTTCACCCCGGCCTGCTGGGTCTTCGAATACTCCAGCCGATAGATGTAACCGTCCTCGCCGACCTTGCGCAGGTCCCGCAGGTCGGCCGCCGCGATCTCACTGCGCCGGCGCCCGCCGCTGGCGAAGCCGAAGCAGAGCAGGGCGCGATCACGCAGGCCTTCCAGGGAGTCGTCGCAGGTGGCAAGCATCGCCTCGAGCTCGGGGCGCGTGATGGCGGTCTTCTTGGTCGGGCGCTCCCCGCGTTTGACCGCCGCGCGCCGGGCGCGGCTCAGCAGTGTGCGCACGCTGGCCAGCTCGCACGGGTTCGTCAGTCGCTTGAGCTTATGCGCCGTCGACAGCACGGCCACACGCTGGACCACGGTGGGGAGCTTGAGCGGTCCGAGCCTGGCCTTGAGGCCAGCGGCGACCAGCGCCTGATCGATCGCCGGCGGCAGCTCGCTGACCAGGCCGGTCTTGTTCTTGCGCTGGATGTGGTCGACCAGGAACTGGATCACCACGGCCTCGCTCGCCGGCAAGGTGAGCTCGACGCCGAAGCGCGCCTGGTGCCAGCCGGCCCAGTAGCGCAAGGCGGCGGCGTAGCTGCGCGTGGTGTTCGCGGCAGCCGCTTCGGCCAGCAGTTCGCGCACGGCGTCGGCGGCCTGCTGGGCCAGCTGTTCCGGCAGCACCAGGCCGGCGGCGGGTGCTGCGAGGGTGGGTAAGTCGCGTGTATGTTTCATAAAACGTAATGTACACTACGAAATAGGGCGTCTACTGGCGATAATCATCACTTATCGCGAGTAGAAAACCCAGAGGGCAGGGCGCCGATCGAGGAGACCGTTTCATGCCACGAGGCATCACCCAGGACCAGGTCAATGCCGCCGCCGACGCCATCCTGGGCGCCGGCGAGAATCCGACCGTGGACAAAGTGCGCGCCGCGCTGGGTACCGGCTCGCCGAACACGGTGACGCGCATGCTCGAGGCGTGGCGCAATCAGCTGGGCGAACGGTTGCGCCAGCTCAGCGCCCTGCCGGAGCTGCCGCTCCCCGTGGGGCAGGCGATGGTAGGCCTGTGGCAACTGGCCACCGAGCACGCGAGCCAGGCGATCGCCGGGCGCTTTGCCGAGGAGCAGGCGGCGCTGGAGACGGCCCGGAGCACCCTTGCGGCCGAACGCCAGACATGGGCTGCCCGCCTGGAGGCCGCGGCGATCGATCGGGCTCGGGCCCTGGCGGCCAAGGATCTGGCCGAACACGCCTGTGCCACCCTGGATGCGCAGCTGCAGGACAGCCACGCCCTTCGGACCGATCTTGCCCAGCAGCGGGATCGCCTGCAGGCGCAGTGCGATCAGCTGAGTGCCGAGCTTCAAGGGCTGCGCGCCCAGCAGGCCGAGCAGCAGCAAGCCGCCGCGGCGGAGCGGGCCCGCCAAGAGGCGTACGTCCGTAACCTCGAGGATCGCGCCCACCAGGAAGTCGATCGTGCCCGGCAAGAAGCCAAGCAGTGGCAGCACCGACACGAAACCGCTGAGCAAAGCCATCGCGAGGCACTGCTTGCGTTGGAGGCTCGATGCGACGCGTCGCAGAAGCAGTCGCAACAAGCTGAGAAAGAGGTTGCACGCCTCTTAGGGCAGGTCGCGGCACTGGAAACGTCGCTCGCGAAGGCCAGTGCCATCCGCAAAACAAAGCGAGCCCCGCGGTCCTCCGGGGCACCCCGGGGCGCTCAGCCCAAGAAGACGAAGTAAGGGCCCTCAGCAGTACCCTAGGGCGACGTATGGTTAGGGCGAAGGATGTGAGTGCGCGCGAGGACTCCGAACGAACCGGTCCCGCGCCAGAATCGCTTCAGGCGATCGCGGAGCAGGTCGCGAGTGCGTTTATCCATCGTCTGGCACCGTCCTTCAGACCACCCGCGCGCATCGTGTGTCCATCCGACGAGGCGGAACAGGCCATCGTGGATGCGGTGGCGGCCGCGGCGGCCGCGCGGGGGATTCCGGCTGAGGTCATCGATGTGCGACCGGCGCCCGCTGCGCGGCTGGATGCCGTCACGGCACGACTCGTGACGTCGGTAGACGAATCAGCTGACAGCGAGTCCGTTCCGACGCTACTGATCATCTTGGGTTTCGACGTGTTCGGCGACGACGCCCACGACGGCCCCACATATCCATTTCGATCCCGTTTTCAATTCGACAAGCAGTTCCTTTGGCTGTTCGTCGGCCGAGAGGCTTCACGCATGCGGTTCTTGTTCGGAGGCCACCAACGACCGCTGTATCGTGCCGCAGGGGACATCACTCCCGAAGATTGGCGGGCGACCCAACAGCATGGCCGACCGAGCATTTAAGAGTTACACGGCATGCTGAGTACGACCATCCGTAGCCCTTGGGCTACAGTTTGGTCATTCAATGGCGAATTCTGATGCCCGAGGGCTACAAATGACGTGCCTTGCCGACGTGGCTGAATTTCTCAGACGAGTGCGCCTGGAAGCCGGGCTTTCCCAAGAAGAGCTGGCGAATCGAGCAGGTGTGGCGCGAACGACCGTAGCTCGCATGGAAACTCTGGCCAAGGGCGACATGAGCGTGTCCATCCTGGTGCGACTACTGGAAGGGGCCGGCTACGATCTGAAGGCGGTCAAGCATGGGCATATACGGACACTTGATGACATCTTGGCGGAACAACGCCAGGAAAATCGCGCGTAAAAAGCTTGAGACCGCGATACCGGACAGTTCGCTGCCGAGCTAGGGCTCGTGGGTTTTAGCGAGCGTCGCAGAGAGGATCATCGTCATGAACCATCTCAACCCAGAAAAAGCAGCGGCAGCAATTCGTGACGAATTGCTAGCACTTGGCTGGCCAACATCCACCGAAGTTGGCCTGGCGAACGACAACAGTGTCATCGATCCCGCTGTTTGGGCAAAGGCCAAACGTGATTCTGGGGAGCTTCTCGGAGTGTGGTCGGCTGAGGATCAGACCTATCGCCATCCGAGTTTTCAGTTTTACGCAGATGGAACGCTACGCCCAAGAATCAAAGAGCTGCTGGTTGCTCTTGCAGAGTCCCCCGATTGTTCTGCGGACGCGGATCCAAGCGGTTGGTGTCGAGCGCTTTGTCTCCATGGCTCGTCGTATGCACTGATGGGAGCACATGGAGAGCCGCGGGCTGCAGCTGACGTGTTTCCTGAGGATCCAGAGTCGGTGATCCAGTGGGCCCGCCGACGAGCCGAGCAAGATCCAAATTTGCATTGGTGACGTAGCGCCACGGCGCTTCATGCGATGAAAATTGGCACCGAACTGCGAAGGTGCGATCCAAATTGCTTCGGAGGGCTTTAGGGCCCCGTGCGATGAAAGTTGGCACTAGATGTGTGCAGAGCTCCCAAAGGTGTACACCTCGGGCAGCATTGCAGGAAATGTGTACCGACTTATGTGCGCGTGGTGGGCATCCAGACTGCATAGCCAGGGCACTCGAGAGTACGCTCAACAGGTGGACGTCGACGATTCGGAGATGCAGGACGCAGTCGATAACGTCGCGGCCGCGGGAGCCCGACAGCTGCCATTCGATCATCCCGCCGTGATCTCGTGATGGCGCAGTTGGCCTCACCTGGGACGCATAGCTAATTGCGCATAATGTATATTATGTAAAATGGAGAATGGCCCCACGACGGGCTTGGCATGCGGTCGACGTCCCCCCGCTTTGAGTAGCGGGACGGTTTGGAGTCCGGGGTCACTTTAACTGCTTGGCATAGGCGGCGGGTG
>NZ_AMSF01000048.1 GCF_000334915.1 Dyella ginsengisoli LA-4
GGGGGCTTCGGGTTTGGGCGATATCGCTGAGGAGCGACGAGCTTCCCCCTCACCCCGGCCCTCTCCCCCGAACGGTGAAGCTGTTCGGGGGAGAGGGAGCAGGGCGGCTACACGGAGAGGTAGCCGCCGTCGACGTTGAGCACGGCGCCGGTGGTGTAGGAGGAGGCGGCGCTGGCGAAGTACAGCGCGGCGCCGGCCATCTCCGAGGGCTGCGCCACCCGGCGCATCGGCACGTGCGCCATCGCCTGCTTGAGGATCGCCGGGGTGTTGACCAGCACCGAGGCGAACTTGGTGTCGGTGAGGCCGGGCAGCAGCGCGTTGCAGCGCACGCCGGACTCGGCGCATTCCACCGCGAAGGCCTTGGTCATCGAGATCACCGCGGCCTTGGTGATGGAGTAGATGCCCTGCTGGAAGCCGGGCACCACGCCGTTGACCGAGGCCACGTTGACGATCGAGCCGCCGCCGTTCTTCGCCATGCGTTTGGCCGCGTGGCTGGACATGTAGAAGTAGCCGCGGATGTTCACATCGACGGTCTTCTGGAAGATCGCCGGGTCGGTGTCGGTGATCGGGCCGAAGTACGGATTGGTGGCGGCATTGTTCACCAGCACGTCGAGCCGGCCGTGAGCCGCGTCGATGGCCGCGTACAGCGCCTCGATCTGCGCCATCTCGCCGATGTGGCAGGCGAGGGCCTCGGCCTTGCCGCCCTCGGCGACGATGCCGTCGACGACTTTCTGGCAGTCCTCGAGCTTGCGGCTGGAGACGATCACGTGCGCGCCCTGCGCGGCGAACAGGCGGGCGATCTCGGCGCCGATGCCGCGGCTGGCGCCGGTGACGAGGGCAATCTTGCCGGTGAGGTCGAACAGCTCGGTGGTCATGCGGGTTTCCTCGATGTCGAATCAGCGATAGGTGAGCAGGTCGGCCGCGCCGGCCAGGTGCGGCCAGGCGTTGTAGGTGACCATCTGCGGGCCGGCACCGTTCACCCGCACGCGGCTCAGGCCGGTGTTGGCGAGTGGCCAGCTCAGGGCGAAGGTCCGCTCCGGCGGCGCGCCGAACAGGTGCGCGGCGATCACCGCGATCGGCCCGCCGGAGGTCACCACCCAGGTGTCGCCCTCGGCGTCACGGGCGCGGGCGGCGAGGGCGGTCAGCGATGCCAGCACGCCCTGGCGGAAAGCCGGCCAGGGGCGGGTGTATTCGTGGTCGTGCGCGCCGGCGGTCCAGCGGTCGACCGCGGCGACGAACATCTGCTGGAACGCGCGGTGCGGGTCGCGCTGGCGGCGCAGTTCCGCCGCCAGCGCCTCTGCGCCGTCCAGATCCGGGCGATGGCGGCGGAGCAGGTCGACGTGGTCCAGCTCGTCCAGCGCGGGCACGATCTCCACCGCCACGTCGAGGCCGGCGCCGCGCAGGCAGTGCTCGGCGGTCTGCGCGTGACGCCGCAGCGCGCCGCGTACCACGTGCGCCGGCGCTGATTCGTTGGCCGCCAGCCAGACGCCGAGGCGCGCGGATTGCTGCTCGCCGGTGGACGACAGCCGGTCGTAGTCGGCCGCGCCGAAGCTCGCCTGGCCGTGCCGTATCAGCAGCAGGTCGCCCATGCTCAGAGGCCCGAGGCGGCGATGCGCCGGCGGCAGCGCTGGGCCAGGTATTTGGCCGCGTCGCCGAAGCCGGCGAACTGCGGGTTGCTGGTCTGCCCCAGCGCGAAGCGGCGGTAGATCTGCTGCACGATCACCTGCAGGCGGAACAATCCGAACACCTCGTGGAAGTCGAAGTGCTCGACGCTCCAGCCGGTGCGCTCGCCGTAGTAGTCCACCACCTCGCGGCGGGTGAGCATGCCCGGCGCATGCGTGGGCTGGCGGCGGAACGACTGGAACACCGGGTCGTCATCGGCCTGCACCCAGTAGGCGAGCGCACCGCCGAGGTCCATCAGCGGATCGCCCAGCGTGGTCATCTCCCAGTCCAGCACGCCGGTGATGGTGAGCGGGTCGCTCGGGTCCAGCACCACGTTGTCGAGGCGGTAGTCGTTGTGGATCACGCAGATCGCGGTTTCGCGCGGCGGCTGCTTGTCGGCCAGCCAGGCCATCACGTCCTCGCAGGGATCGCTGCCGTCGGTGAGTGCCTGGCGGTAGCGCTCGCTCCAGCCGGCGACCTGCCGCGCGATGTAGCCCTCGCCCTTGCCGAGCGCGGCGATCGCCGGGTCGCTCGTGTCGATACGGTGCAGCTCGACCAGCCGGTCGATGAAGCCGGTGCACAGCGCGCGCACGCCGGCGGCATCCAGCCCGAGGTCGGCCGGCAGCTCGCGACGCAGGATCACGCCGGCCAGCCGTTCCATCACGTAGAAATCGCAGCCGAGCACGTCGGCGTCGTGGCAGGTGGCGAGGATGCGCGGCGCGTACGGGTAATGCGGGCGCAGCGCGGTCATCACCTGCGCCTCGCGCAGCATGTCGTGGGCGGACTTCGCCTTGGCGCCGGGCGGCGGACGACGCAGCACCAGGTCGCGCTCGCCGTAGCGCAGCAGGTAGGTGAGGTTGGAGGCGCCGCCGGGGAACTGGCCGAGCGTCGGCGTGCCGCTCAGGCCGTCGATGTGATGCTTGAGGAAGGCGTCCACGCGGGCGAGGTCGAAGGCGTCCTCGGCACGCACCGGGCGCGGCTGGTCGATCGCGGCGCTCATCGGGCGTCTCCCTGCTGCTGGGCCTTGAGTTCGAGTTTGGCGACCACCGCGCGGTGCACCTCGTCCGGGCCGTCGGCCAGCCGCAGCACGCGGGCGTAGGCGTACAGCGCGGCGAGCGGGAAGTCGTCGGACAGGCCGGCGCCGCCGTGGATCTGGATCGCCGCGTCGATCACCCGCTGGGCCACGTTCGGCACCACCACCTTGATCTGCGAGACCAGGCTGAGCGCCGCCTTGGGGCCGGCGGTATCCAGCGTCCAGGCCGCCTTAAGCGTGAGCAGGCGCGCCTGCTCGATCGCCATGCGCAGCTCGGCGATGCGTTCGCCGTTGCCGCCCAGCTCCGCCAGTGGCCGGCCGAAGGCGACGCGCTCGCCGGCGCGGCGGCAGAGCAGGGCGAGCGCGCGTTCCGCCGCGCCGATCGCCCGCATGCAGTGGTGCACGCGGCCGGGTCCCAGCCGCCCCTGAGCGATCTCGAAGCCGCGGCCGGGACCGAGCAGGATGTTGCTCGCCGGCACGCGCACCCGGTCGAAGCGCACCTGGCCGTGGCCGCCGGGTTCGTCGTAGTCGTGGAACACGGTGAGCATGCGCTCGACGGTGACGCCCGGCGCATCCAGCGGGCACAGCACCATCGAGTGGCGCGCGTGCGGCGCGGCATCCGGATTGGTCAGGCCCATGAAGATCAGCACCCGGCAGTGCGGGTGGCCGATGCCGGTGGACCACCACTTGTGGCCGTCGAGCACCACCTCGTCGCCGTCCAGCGTGGCGGTGGCGCGCATGTTGGTGGCATCGGAGGAGGCGACCTCCGGCTCGGTCATGCAGAACGCCGAGCGGATCGTCCCGTCCAGCAGGGGGCTGAGCCACTGCGCCTGCTGGGCGGGCGTGCCGTACTTCGCCAGCACCTCCATGTTGCCGCTGTCCGGCGCGTTGCAGTTGAACACCTCCGGCGCGATGAAGCTGTGCCCCATGCGCTCGGCCAGCGGCGCGTAGTCCACGTTGGAAAGCCCGGCGCCGTGCTCGCCGTCGGGCAGGAACAGGTTCCACAGCCCTTCGGCGCGCGCCTGGGCCTTGAGGGTTTCCATGATCGGCGGCTGGCGCCAGCGGGTGTGGTCGGCGCCGCCGGCGAGCTGGCTGGCGTAGACCGGTTCGGCCGGGATCACCGCCTCGCGCATGAAACGGTCGAGGCGGTCAAGCAGCTCGCGGCTGCGGGCGGAGTGCGAGAAATCCACGATGGCGGCTCCAGTTGACCGGTGGAGCGTACGCCGGCGTATCGGATCATTGAAATGCATGTGCCTTATGCCGGGTCATTGCCTGGATTGATATGCTCGCGATTTCCCGCGCACGGATCGCCCGCATGCCCACCCGCCGCATCGACCTCAACCTGTTCCGCGTGCTCGACGCGATCCACGTGCACGGCGGCATCAGCGCGGCGGCGCGCGCGCTGCACCTGACCCAGCCGGCGGTGACGCATTCGCTGAACCGCCTGCGCGAGCACTTCGGCGATCCGCTGTTCGTGCGCCAGGGCAACCGGGTGGTGCCGACCGAGCGCACGCTGCGGGTGATCGGCGACGTGCAGCAGCACCTGCGCGGCCTGCAGGCCAGCGTGCAGCGCGAGTTGCCGTTCGTGCCGGGCGCGCTGGAGATGAGCTTCACCATCGGCTGCCGCGACGTGCTGGAGTCGATCGCCCTGCCGCCGCTGGTGCGGCGGCTGGCGGAGAAGGCGCCGGGGGTGCGGCTGGTGAGCCGCCGGGTGACGGCGGGCGAGCTGGAGCGCGACCTGCTGGCCGGCACGCTCGACCTGGCGGTGGATCGCCGCCAGCGCGTCGGCACGCGGATCGCCAGCGAGGCGGTGATCGACGAGCCGCTGGTGGTGGCGATGCGCCGCGACCATCCGCTGGCGAAATACCCGCTGCGCCGCCCCGACTACCTCGCCGCCAGCCACGTGGCGGTATCGCCGCAGGGCGAGCCGGCGGCATTGGACGTGCTGCTGCACCAGGACGGTCGCGACCGCGATGTGCGCCTGACCTGCCAGCACTACTTCGCCGCCTGCCAGGTGGTGGCGGCGAGCGACCTGCTGCTGACCCTGCCGGCCGGCTACGCGCAGAGCTTGGCCGCGATGTTGCCGCTGGTGGTGCAAGCGCTGCCGCTCAAGCTCAAGCCGGTGCCGATCCACGCCTACTGGTCGGCGGCGCGGACCGACGAAGCCGGCCACGCCTGGTTGCGCGGCGAGATCATGGCGGCGATACGGGCTGCCTCGGTGGCGTTGCCGGGAGGGCGCTGAGGGCAAAGCTAGCGGCGCGCCGCCTTGCGTGCCGGAGAGGCGGTCTTGTCGACGGTTTTCCTGGCGGCCTTGCGCTTGCGTGCGGCCGGCCTGGCGGGACGGGTGGCATCCATGCGATAGACGTTGTGGATGTCCGAAGCGGTCATTTCTCGGGTAGGCGAAGACATGGCGGACCTGCGGTCGGAGGCTCCCGGTCGGGAGCGCGTCGGGGCGGTTGGGCCTCGACCGGGCCCGGAACGTGTGCCTCCATCGACAGCGATGGGCCCGGGCAGCGCCCCTCGACGATGCTCCCCACCGCGTTACGCGAACGTAACCCGGGAGGCCGGCATCGCGCTGCTAACCTGTCGGACCCGGTTCCGGCGTCCACCGTTTCCTTGCCATGCCCTCGCCGCAAGACAGCCTGTTCGACACCGTGCAGGCGCCCATGCCACGTCATCGCCTGTTCTTCGCACTGGTGCCGTCGGAAGCCGCACGGGCGCGGCTTGCCGAGGTCGCCGCCGCGCTGCGCGCGCGACATGAACTGACGGGACGCTGGGTGCAGCCGGCGCGCTACCACCTGACGATGGCCTTCCTTGGCGACCATGTGAGCCTGGGCGACGCACTGCTTGCGTCGGCGCGTTGCGCGGGCGAGGCCGCTGCCACGCAAGCGACGCCGTTCGTCTGGACGGCCGATCGCATCGACAGTTTCCGCGGTCGCCAGCCACCGTGCGTGCTGCGCGGCGGATCGGAGGTCCCGGCACTGCTGGCGCTGCGGGACGGCCTGCGGCGCGAGCTGGCACGACGTGCCCTTGACGGCCAGATGGGCCGCAGCTTCGTGCCGCATGTGACCCTGGCCTATGCCGAGCGCGCGTTGCCGGCACCGGTCATGCTCGAGGGGGAAGTGGAGTGGCCGGTCGATGCGCTCGAACTGCTGCACGGTGAGGTCGGTCATCACGCCTACCGGACGCTCGGCCATTGGCGACTGGGGGCCAGCTAGCTAGTCGTCGATGGCCGCCATGCGGTTGCGGCCGTTTCGCTTGGCCTGGTAAAGGGCGCTGTCGGCCTGGGCCACCAGCAGGTCCAGCGGGCGCAGTCCGGCCATGCCGCTGGACACCCCGACGCTGATCGTGACGACCCCGTGCGGGCTGCCGGAATTCTCGATCGCCAGCGCCTCGACGGTCTGGCGCAGCCGCTCGGCGACCACCAGTCCGGCCTGCAGCGGCGCCCCGGCCATCACAACCGCGAACTCCTCGCCGCCGTAGCGGCCCAGCATGTCGCCCGGTCGCCCCAGTACCTGCTTCAGCGCTTCGGCGATCTTCTTCAGGCAGGCATCCCCGGCCGGGTGGCCGTAGGTATCGTTGAGCTGCTTGAAGTAGTCGATGTCGATCATCAGCAGGGTGATGCGGTCGCGGATCACCCCGGGCCGATACCAGGCGCGTTCCAGCGCCTCGTCCAGTGCGCGCCGGTTCGGCAGGCCGGTGAGGCTGTCGGTGTGCGCCATCGTGGCCAGCTCGTCGCTCTGCCGGCGCAGCCCTTCCTCGTTCTTGATGTGCTGGACCTGGGTGAGGGTGTTGCGGGCGCCATAGCCCAGCACGGCCACCACGACGCCGGCCACCCCGACATAGAAGCGCTCCTGCAGCACGACGATAGAGAGGGCCAGCAGGGCCAGCGCCATCAACAGCGGACTGCCACTGCGGACCATGCGGACGAGGGCGGGCGACGGTCGTCGCGGCGTCCGGGCGCTCTCGCGCCAGGCGGTCAGGGCGAACGCCAGGAAGGGTACGTCCACCAGCGGGTCGCGCAGCGAGCCGAAGTCGGGGTGGTCACCCAGCGCCACGAAGTGGTTGTAGTAGGCGGTGGTCACCGTGTAGAGGCCGGCGAAGGTGACCACCGCCCGGTAGAACTGGAATTCGTGCCGGCGGTCGCTGGCGCTGAAGCGGATGGCCGAGGCGAGCAGTACGAACAGGTTCTCGGCATCGAGCATGCGGGCCATGTATTCGGCCTGCTCGCGGCTGCCTGCGCCATGCAGGGTCACCACGCTGAACACGTGCACGTAGAACAGGTAACCCAACGCCAGGGCGAGCATGGCGTCGATGACCCGCACCAGCGGGGACTCGCCCTCCACGTACGGTGCCGAGATGGCCAGCACGATCGGCACGCCGTAAAGCACGAACAGCAGCGTGCTGTCGCCCGGGGCCGCGTTCGCGTTGTCCAGGAACAGGTCCTGGCGCAGGCTTGCCGCCATGCCCAGTGCCCAGGACACCATGCCCAGCGCCATCAGCAGCCAGCCACGACCGGCGCGCCATCCGCCCCGCAGACCCCGGCGCAGGGCCGCGGCGGCCGCGATCAGGGGCGCGGCCAGCAGGAAGGCGTAGGACACCTGCATGGCATAGGCAGGCAGGAAAAAGATCGCCGACGCATGCAGGAGGACGAAAACGCATGCGAACAGCAAGGTCATCGGCGGCATCCTTGGTCGTGACGGCGGTCCGGGCGGGACGCAGCACTAGTACTACGTGGAGCGGGGCACGGCAACAGTGGGCGCTGGGGCATAGGGCGGCGGTCATGGCGACGACGGCCCGGTCGAGGGTGCACACTGTCGCCTTTCCCCGACGGAGATCCGCCATGCGCCTTTCCATGCTTGCCGCCGGCCTGGCGTTGCTGATGCCGATGGCCGCTGTCGCGTCGTCGCACGCCAGGACGGAACCGTCCTACGTCCGCGCCGCCGTTGCCGATCCCGCGCGCAAGGCGGACGCTGCCAACGATGCGCGTCGCAAGATCGGCGCGCTGATGACCTTCGCCGAGGTGAAGCCGGGCCAGAAGGTGGTGGACCTGATCCCCGGCAGCGGCTACTTCAGCCGGGTGTTCAGCGCGATCGTGGGACCGAAGGGCCACGTCTACGGGATCTGGCCCGACGCCTACGACAAGGTCTCCCAGCCCGATTCGGCCAACCTGCGCAAGCTTTCGCAGGAGCCGCACTACGCCAACATCAGCGTGCTGGTGCAGCCGGCCACGCAATTCTCCACGCCCGAACCGGTGGATCTGGTGTTCACCTCGCAGAACTACCACGACTACCCGGACAAGTTCATGGGCCACGTCGACCCGGTGGCGTTCGACAAGCAGGTGTACGACGCGCTCAAGCCCGGCGGCCTGTTCGTGGTGGTCGACCACGTGGCGCCGGCCGGCTCCGGGATGAGCGATACCGACACCCTGCACCGGATCGACCCGGCCATCGTGAAGAAACAGGTCGAGTCGGTCGGCTTCGTGTTCGACGGCGAGAGCAAGGTCTTGCGCAACCCGAAGGATCCGCACGACATCAAGGTGTTCGATCCGTCGATCCGCGGGCATACCGACCAGTTCGCCTACCGCTTCCGCAAGCCCGCGCACTGATCGATGGCGGAACTGGAACGTGATCCCAGGCCACAGCCTCCGCCGGAGCCCGAGCCCGGCGAGTGCTGTGGCCAGGGCTGCATCCCCTGTGTCTACGATCTGTACGAGCAGGCGCTGGGCGAGTACGGCGAGGCGCTGGCGGCGTGGCGCACCCGTCATCCGGACGCGCCGGCCTGAGCGCGGCGTTCAGCGGTAGATGATGTCCCTTCGCTGCGGCGCCAGGCGGGCCAGCAGCCGGTTCTGCACGCGCACCGGGATGTGCTCCCGGTCCATCGCGATGATCAGGTCCTGCACGACCGCGTTGAACATCGCCTCGTCGATGTGCATGCCACGGTGGACCTCGGACATCGGGTCGCCGGTGTAGCGGCAGGGGCCGTCGGCGGTCTGGCACAGATAGTCGGCGAAGTAGCGGCGGAAGCGCCGGATGTCGACGTGATCGAAAGTCGGGGCCACCAGCGGGTCGCGGGCGAACGCATCGAGCAGATGGTCGGTGATCGCGGCGATGCCGTCGCCGCCGCCGAGCTGCTGGTACAGCGTCGGCTCGTGCGTCGGCGCGGTGGCGCAGGCGGCCAGCAGCGCGAGCGTGGCGAGGAGCGCGATACGCCGCATGGTCACAGGCTTCCCTGCAGCGAGAGGTACCAGCCGCGCTGGTCGCGCAGCCCGGCCACCGGGCCGAGCGCCACGTAGGCCGCGGTCAGCGAGACGTGCTTGTCCGGGAACCAGGCGACGAACAGGTCGGCCGCGCGGCTCTCGCGGGCGAACGAGAGGTGGTCCGGCTTCTGCCGGTATTCGGCGCCCACCGCCACGTGCGGATCCAGCAGCACCGCCAGCGAGCCCTCGCCGACCAGCCGGCGCCCGCCGCGGTCGCCGCCGAAGCCGAGCAGGCCGAACTGGTTGGCCGCGGTGGAGCGCAGGGTCACGTTCCACAGCAGGTTGTAGCCGTCGGCGGCGCCGAGCAGCACCTGGCTGGCGGCGAGGTAGACGTCGGTGCCACGGTCGCGCCGCGCGCCGACCAGCCGCGGGATGGTGAAATCCAGCAGGCGCTTGTGCTGCACGCCCACCGCGAGCTGCGGCCACGGGCCGTAGACCAGGTCGCCGGCAAGGCGCAGCTTGGCGCCGATCACGTCCTGGCGCAGTGCGGCCCCGGGCAGGCCGATGGCCCGGCCAAGCGTGCCCAGGTCGAAGCGGTCGCGTGCGACGGAGAGCTCCAGCCGGTTGTGCCAGGTGAAGGCGGCGCCCCAGGCATCGAGCTGGTAGTCGGGCAGGTCGAGCCGGGTGCGGAAGGCGGTGGCCCCGACCTCGTCGCGGGTGCCGTAGCCGGCCAGCACCGCCCATGGCACCAGGCCGCCGCCGGCGCTGCCCTCGACCTCGGTCACGCCGCCGGTGGCCAGCAGGCGGCCGTCGCCGGCGCGCGCGACGGCCGGCGACAGCGCGAGCGCGGCGAGCATGGCGAAGGCCACCCTCATGCCACCGTGCCTGCCGCTTCGGCGTCGTACCGCCGGCTCGCCTCGCCCAGCCAGCGCGTGGCCTCGGCGACGGCCATCGGCCGGCTGATCAGGTAGCCCTGCACGCTGTCGCAGCAATAGCGATGCAGCAGCTCCATGGTGGCCTCGGTCTCCACGCCCTCGGCCACCACCTTCAGGCCCATGTTGTGGGCCAGCTCGATGGTCGAGCGCACGATCACCGCGTCGTCCTCGTCCTGGTCCATGCCGATCACGAAGGACTTGTCGATCTTCAGCTCGTCCACCGGCAGGCGCTTGAGGTGCGACAGCGAGGAGTAGCCGGTGCCGAAGTCGTCGATCGCCAGCATCACGCCACAGGCCTTGAGGCGGTTGAGCACCTCCAGCGAGTAGAACGCGTCGCGCATCACCGCGGTCTCGGTGATCTCCAGCACCAGCCGGCCCGGGTCGAGCCGGTAGCGGGCGAGGTGGCGCGCCAGCACGTCGGGCAGGTCGCCGCTGCCCAGGTCCATCGCCGACAGGTTCAGCGCGATGCCGATGTCCAGTCCGCTGTCGGCCCATTCGGCGCATTGCCGGATCACCTCGTGCAGCACCCAGTCGGTGAGCGAGCGGATCAGGCCGGAATGCTCGGCCAGCGGGATGAACTCGTCCGGCGGCACTAGCCCGTGCTGCGGATGGCGCCAGCGCAGCAGCGCCTCGACGTGGGCGACGCGGCGGCTGCTGAGCTGCAGCTTGGGCTGGTAGTGGAGCTCAAGCTCGCCGTTGGGCACCGCGCGGCGCAGATCGTTGACCAGCGACAGCCGGTGCAGGTGTTCGGCGTCGCGCCCGTTGCGGTACACCTGCAGGCGCTGGCGCGCCTCCTTGGCGTCGTACATCGCGATGTCGGCGCGGCGCAGCAGGTCGTCCGGATGCTCGCCGTGTTCGGGGAACACCGCCATGCCGGCGCTGGCCTCCAGGAACAGCTCCACCGAGCCGGCCGTCACCGGCTGCGAGACACCGGCGACCACCGCGTCGACCCGGGCGTCCAGCGCGGCGCGGTCGGCCGCACCGACCACCAGCACGAACTCGTCGCCGCCGAAGCGGGCCAGCGCGTCGCCCTCGGCGAGGCCGGCCTGCAGGCGCTGGGCCACCTCCACCAGCACGCGGTCGCCGATGGCGTGGCCCATGGTGTCGTTGATTTCCTTGAAGCGGTCCAGATCCAGCATCAGCACGCCCAGCGGCCGGCCGTCGTCGCGCGCCCGCGCCAGCGCCTCGCCCAGCAGCTGCTGCATGCGCGCCCGGTTCGGCAGCGCGGTGAGGTTGTCGTGGAAGGCCGCGTGGGCGATCTGCTGCTCGCGGCGGGCGATGCCGCGCTGCATGGTGTTGAACGCCTCGGCCAGCTGGCCGAGCTCGTCATGGTGTTCCACCGGCACCAGCCCGAGGTAGTCGCCGTGGCCGATGCGCCGGGCCGCCTCGGCGAGCTGCGAGACCGGCCGGGTGACGTTGCGCGACAGCCACAGCACGCCGCCGATCGAGGCCAGCAGCGACACCAGCGCGATCAGCAGCAGCTCGCCGCCGAGCGCGTGATAGCTCGACAGCGCCTGGTCGCGCGAGTACTGCAGCAGTGCGCCGGCCGTGCCACCGCGCCCGGGCAGCGGCTGCCAGCGGGTGAAGTAGTCGTGCGGGCCCAGCGCCACCAGCCGGGGCTCGCCGCCGGGGCCTTCGGCCGCGGCGAACAGCGCGTCGCGTTCCGCGGCGCCGGTGGCGGGCAGGGTGCTGGCGACCCAGCGCTGGCCGCCGTCGTCGCGCGCCACGAAGCTCACCTCCACCCCGGTGAGCTCCTTCAGCGTGCGCGCCAGCTTGCCGTCGAGGGCAAAGCCCATGCCGACCCAGGCGATCGGCGTCGGCGCGCGCACCGGCACGATCACCAGCTGGTACGGCCGTCCGCCGATGACCGCCACCGAGGTGCCGCTGGCGTTGGCGTCCGCACCGGCGACCAGTCCCGACCAGTCGCCGGCGGGCACGCTGCGCCCATTGCCGTCGAGGCTGGCGACCACGTGGCCGTCGAGCCGGGCCAGCACGGTGAGGTTGGCGGCGATGCGGTGGCCCTGGTTGTAGAGCACCGAGTGGATGGTGGGCGTGTCGCCCGTGGCCACCGCCTGCTTGAAGCCGAAGTCCGCGGTGGTTACGCGCACCGCGTCCCGCAGCTGGCTGCCGCGACTGGCGAGCAGGTCGCCGAACACGCTCGCGCCGGCGTCCAGTCGGGCCTGTGCCTGGTTCAGCGCGCTCTGCCGCGTGGCGTAGTAGAACGCCAGGAACGTGGGCACCTGCACCAGCACGAACAGGCCCAGAAGCAACAGCGCGAGGCGGCCGCGGAAATCAATGCGCATGCGATGGGACCCGGTCTCCCAGGCCGATCTCGAGGTTCGGCGGAGCGGTGTTGGTGAGCTCGGGCGGATGCAGCGTGAGGGTGAACTGCCGCTGTGTGGGCGCCCCGCCGAGGATCACGGCCTCGCCGGCCGGCGCCGTGGCCGGATCCTGCCGCGCGTCCCACAGCTCGAGCGTGTAGCGACCGGGCGGGGCTTCGAGCGTCGCCGTTCCGTCCGGTCCGGTCTTGGCGAACCAGGGCGTATCGACCACCACCACATACCCGAGCATCCAGTCGTGGATGTTGCAGCCGAGCACGTCCACTCCGGGGCGATCGAAGAGCACGGTGGACGCGTGGTTGCCGGCATAGAGCTTCAGTTCGAAGCGCTTGGCCGGGGAAAACGAATAGACGTGGTGGCGGACGTTGTCGCTGTTGGGAAAGCGCACCTTGCTACCCGTCTGCACCACCAGCACCTGCGGCACGAAACTGAGGTTGCGCTGGTCCATGGTGGCGAGGGCATCGTGCGCCGGTGGCGCGGGTCGATCCAGCGGCTGCAGCGAGACCACGGCATCGGAGACGGCTGCGCCATGCGTGTCCTGGACCCTGACCTGCATGACCGATGCGCGGGCGCCCGTGGCGGACGCGAGCATGACCGCCAGGCCGGCGGCCAGGCAGGGGAGGAAACGTGTCGGTGATCGTGGTCTCAAGGACAGGCTCTTCCGGTGGTGTGGTGGAACGGGCGACGATGCCGTCGTCCGCATCCCGGGATGCGGGACCCTGCCCGCGAGCCGCTTGTCCCTGTCGGCAGCAAGTGGCGCAATCTTGAGCCGCCCGGGTCAAGCCTTGAACGCCCACATCCCGAGCGTACGAACGACCGGGCCGATCGGTTGCAGGATTCTTCCGGTTCCGTGATCCAGCGGCGTTGATCGCACGGAGGCGCGCCGGTTAGGCTCGGGCGGTATCTGTGAAACGGGGGGCAACCATGAAACGTATCCTGGTCGCGGCGGGAGTCATCCTGCTTGGCGCATGCAGCCACGAAGTCCGCACGCCGGTCGCGCTCGACACCCTGGTGGTGCCGAACCAGGCGCCCTGGCTGATTCTCGGCGACGGGCCGGAGCAGCTCGAGGTGAAAGGGCTGGACCAGAGCGTGAAGCTCCAGCCCGAGCCGCCACTGGCCAAGGCGCTGGAGGCGCAGCTGCGCGCGGCGGTGCAGAAGGACTACTTCACCAACCTCACGATCGCCTGCGATGGGCCGAAGGCCGCCCTCCGCGGCGGCGACGAGGATGCGCCGGACGCGGTGCGGCTGGAGTTGTCGCTCCACTGCGTCATCAACGCGCGCGGCTACGTGTCCAGCCACGACTATCGGGCCACGTCCACGACCAGCGTGCCGGTCGGCTCCGACAACGCGGCCTATGCCCGCGCGCTGGTCACCCTGCTGCGTGATGGCGCGGCGCAGATCTCCGCCGGGCTCGAGCCGGACGTGCGCAACAGCCTGCCGAAGTAGGTCGGTCTAGTCCGCCTGCGCCTCGGCCTCGCGGAATTGGCGCTGCAGGTCCTGCTGGCAGCGCTCGATCATCGCGGCGGGGAAGAACTCGCACTGCGCCCCGACCGGACTGGCGCCACTGGGCAGCAGGCCGTGGTCGCACAGCACCTGGGTCATGGCCAGCGTGTCGGCGCAGGCGAGCGCGCGCCCCAGTTGCGAGGATGGGGCGGTGCGTCCGTCGGCGCGTTCCTCCAGGGCCGCGAGCACGTTGGCCGGCAGATCCCAGTGCTCGGCTGCCTTCAGCGAGATCTGCGCCCCCAGCCGGGCACAGGCGGCCAGGAACTGACCGGTGAGCGGGCCGATTTCGGCCGGGGCCTCCTGGTCGAGCAGGCGCACCACGGCACCGGTGCCGGTGTTGCACACGATCCCGGCCAGATAGGCCTCGAACGGGTCAGAGGTGGACTTCCCCAGGTAGGCGCAGGCGTGCGCGCAGCGCTCGGCGTGCTCCCACAGTCGCTGGCCGGCGACGTGGCCGAACATGCCGGCGCTGGCGTGGAGGATCGGCTTCATCACGTGCATGGTGACCACCCGGCGCAGGCCGTCCTGGCCCAGCAGCACCACGGCGTGCTGCAGGCTCTGGATCGGGTGCAGGGTGCGGTAATAGATGCTGCGGCTGACCCGCATCACCTCGCCCACCAGCACCGGGTCGCGGCCGATCAGCTTGGACAGCTGGGCGCCGCCGACGTTGTCGGCCTTGAGCGAGCGCAGCAGCTGAGGCAGCACGGTGGGCAGGCGGGGCAGGCTGCGCACGTCGAACTGCACGCTGTGCAACTGCAGGCGGCGCAGCAGGGTGCGCTCCTCCAGGCTCGGCTCGTCGACCGCGTAGTCCGGCAGGCCGAGCACGAACCGGTGGAAGCGTTCGTCGAGCTGGGCCAGCGGTACCGCCTCGGGGGTGTCCCTGATGGCATCGCGGAGCGGCGCCGGTGCGGCAACAGACGTCCGCGCCGCCGGCGCAGCGTCCGAATAGCCAAGAATCCAGCGCCACAGCTTGCCCATGCACCCCATCCCTGGCCGGGTTCCCCCCGGCTCTCGCCCCGGTCTTAACGGCCACCGCACAGAAAAATGAAGCGTCAGGGGTGGAGCGGATGGTCCGCAGGCCCCATCTAGCCGGTTCTCCCCCTCTCCGACGCCCCCATGATCCCCTTTTCGATCCTCGATCTGGCCCCCGTCACCGAAGGCAGCGACGCGTCCCGGTCCTTCCGCAACAGCCTCGATCTGGCCCGGCTCGGCGAGCGCCTGGGTTACCGGCGCTACTGGCTGGCCGAGCACCACAATATGCCCGGAATCGCCAGCGCCGCCACTGCCGTGCTGATCGGCCATATCGCCGGCGGCACCTCGACGATCCGGGTGGGGGCCGGCGGCATCATGCTGCCGAACCATTCGCCGCTGCAGGTGGCCGAGCAGTTCGGCACCCTGGCCTCGCTGTATCCGGGCCGGGTCGACCTGGGTCTGGGCCGGGCGCCCGGCACCGACCAGGCCACCGCCCGCGCCCTCAGGCGCTACTTCGAGGGGGCCGATACCTTCCCGGACGACGTGGTCGAGCTGCTCGGCTATTTCGAACCGGCGGCGCCGGGCCAGCCGGTGCGGGCGGTGCCCGGTGCCGGGCTGGAGGTGCCGGTGTGGCTGCTCGGCTCCAGTCTGTTCGGCGCGCGGCTGGCCGCGCAGCTGGGCCTGCCTTACGCGTTCGCCTCCCACTTCGCCCCGGATGCGATGGACCAGGCGCTGGCGATCTACCGCCGCGACTTCCGTCCCTCGGCGCGGCTGGCGGCGCCGCATGCGATTCTCGCCGCCAACGTGGTGGTGGCCGACACCGATGCCCAGGCGCGCCGGCTGTTCACCACCCAGCAGCAGGCCTTCGTCAACCTGCGGCGGGGGCGGCCGGGGCTGATTCCGCCGCCGGTTGACGACATCGAGGCATTCTGGACGCCGTCCGAGAAGCTTGGCGTGGAGCACGCGCTGGCCTGTGCGGTGGTGGGTGACCCGGCGACGGCCGAGGCCGGCCTGCGCGCCTTCATCGAGCGGCACCGGCCGGACGAGCTGATGATCACCGCGAACATTTTCGACCACGCCGCCCGCCTGCGCTCGTTCGAGCTGGCCGCGGCCGTCCGCGATGCGATGGCGAACGCCTCGCCGGCGGTCGGATGAGCGGGCCGGGGTGCGCTTCAGGCATCATGGTCCGTTCCCCCGCCTGGCCCGTTCCCACAGCATGAAGATTCCCCACGGCCTGCAGCCGCTGATCGACGATGGCGTGATCGATCAGGTGCTGCGCCCGCTCAAGAGTGGCAAGGAGGCCTCGGTGTACGTGGTGCGCTCCGGCGAGGACATCCGGTGCGCCAAGGTCTACAAGGACATGGCCCAGCGCAGCTTCCAGCAGCGCGTGCAGTACCAGGAAGGCCGCAAGGTGCGGGGCAGCCGTGAAGCGCGGGCGATGGGCAAGTCCACCCGGTTCGGCCGGCGCGAGGCCGAGGCGGCCTGGAAAAACGCCGAAGTCGACGCGCTGTACCTGCTCGACGATGCCGGCGTGCGCGTGCCGAAGCCCTACGGCTACTTCAACGGCGTGCTGCTGATGGAGCTGGTCACCGACGAGGAGGGGCAGTCCGCACCGCGGCTGGGCGAGGTCGATCTCGACCCGGACACGGCAAGGGCCTGGCACCGGTACCTGATGCAGCAGGTTGCGCGGATGCTGAGCGTGGGCCTGATCCACGGCGATCTGTCCGCCTACAACGTGCTGGTCGGCCCCGACGGCCCGGTCATCATCGACCTGCCGCAGGCGGTCAGTGCGGCCGGCAACAACAACGCGCGTTTCATGCTCCGTCGCGACGTCGGCAACCTCACCATCAGCCTGGCCCGGTTCGCGCCGGAGCTGCTGGACACGCATTACGCGGAGGAGATGTGGGCGCTGTTCGAGCAGGGCGGGCTGCAGGCGGACACGCCGTTGACCGGCGAGTTCGCGTTCGACGAGCGCGAGGCCGACGTGGACAGCGTGATGCAGTCGATCATCGACGCCCGCGAGGAAGCGCTGATCCGCGAGCAGGGTCGCGTGGCCGCGCGGGAGGGTTGAGCGGGCAGGGCGCGTGCGCCGTCCCGACGGAAAAGGGCCGCGATGCGGCCCTTTTCGATTCAGTGCCCGGGGAAGACGAAAGCCTTCGCCGCCTTCTTGGCGATTTTCTCGGCCTTCTTTTCCTTGGGTGTCTTCAGGGCTTTTTTCTTGTCGCCTTTCTTCTGGTTCAGACTTTTCATGGCGTGCTCCTGCGCTGCGGAGCGATCTCCGCGACCGCCATGGTGACAGCTTTTGCCCGCCGCGCGCGTTTCGGCGCGCACGGCGGGCAAAGCGGCCGTCACGGGCTCAGGAGCCCTTGCCCGAGACCACCGGCAGTTCCACGTAGCTGGAGTGGAACACCTCCTGCGTTGCCTTGCGGTAGTCGGCCGGCCTGGCCAGCATGATGTTCGGCACGAAGGTCTGCGGGTTGCGGTCGTACAGCGGGAACCAGCTGGACTGCACCTGCACCATGATGCGGTGGCCCGGCAGGAACACGTGGTTGGTGGTTGGCAGGGCGAAGGTATACGGCAGCGGCTTGTCCGGCGTGATCGGCTCGGGCTTGTCGAAGCCCTGGCGGTAGCGGCCGCGCAGGATGTCCATCGCCACGGCGAGCTGGTAGCCGCCCATCTCCGGCTGTGCCGCCACTTCGTCCGGATACACGTCGATCAGCTTCACCACCCAGTCGCTGTCGGTGCCGGTGGTCGAGGCGGTCAGGTGTACCTGCGGCTGGCCGGCGATGGTCACCGGGGCGGTCAGCACGTCGGAGGTGTAGGTCAGCACGTCGGTGCGGCCGGAAGCCTCGCGCTGGTCGTCCACCAGCCATTGCGCCCAGGTGTCGTGCTCGCCGTAGGCCACCGGCTGGATCGGCCGGGCACGGAACGGCACCGGATGCGCGGGGTCGGAGACGTAGCTGTCGCCGCCGGTGTCCGTCGGCTTGCCGAAGGTGGCCTTCATGCCGTCGCCGAGGTACAGCGGCGTGGGCTTGATCGTGCAGCCACGGTCGCAGCCGGCGGGCCAGCGATCGAGGTTCTCCCAGCGGTTGCTGCCGGTCTGGAACGCGGTGACCGGGGCCACGTCGGCCTTCGGTGCGTCGTTCTTCAGGTATTGCGCCAGATAGGGCCGCAGCACATGCTCGCGAAAATACCTGCCGGTGTCGCTGCCGAACTTGATCGCGCCCAGCGAGCTGCCGTCGCCGATCTCCTGGCCGTGGTGCCACGGGCCCATCACCAGCTTGACCATGGTGCCGGTGGTGTCCTTCGGCTTGATCGCCTTGTACACCGCGATGGCGCCATAGATGTCCTCCTGGTCCCACAGGCTGTGCACCAGCATCACCGGCACCTTGAGCGGCTCCTTCGCGAGGATCCTGTCCACTGCCTGGTCCTGCCAGAAGCTGTCGTAGGCCGGGTGGGCCAGCACCTTCTGCCAGAACGGCAACTGCTCCATGCCGTGCTCGCGCGCCAGTTCGCCGGCCGAGCTGGCACGCAGGTACAGGTCGTAGTCGTCGTGCACGTTCGACCACCACTTGTAGGTGTTGCCGCGGCTGGCGGTCTGCTCGTAGATGTAGGGCAGGTTCTGCTGGCGGAAGGCGCCGTGGTGGAACCAGTCGTCGCCCATCCAGCCGTCGACCATCGGGTTCATCGGCACCGATACCTTCAGCGCCGGATGCGGGTGGATCAGTGCCATCAGCGGCTCGAAGCCGTCGTAGGAGATGCCCAGCGTGCCGACCTTGCCGTTGCTCTCCGGCACGTGCTTCACCAGCCAGTCGATGGTGTCGTACGTATCGGTGGCGTCGTCGACCGGGGTCGGGTTGATCGGCCCGTGCGGCGGGCGGTTCATCACGTAGTCGCCCTCGGAGTGGTACTTGCCGCGTACGTCCTGCACCACGCGGATGTAGCCATCCTCGACGATCACGTCGGCCGCGTTGTCATAGCCCTCGAGGTTCGATTCCAGGTGGCCGCTCTGCGCCAGGGTGGTCATCCCGTCGGCGTCGTAGGGCGTGCGGGTGAGCAGGATGCCGGCTTTCTTCGCATGGTCGCCGTTGAGGTTCTTCGGGATCAGGATCACGGTGTGCAGCTTCACGCCGTCGCGCATCGGGATCATCACCTCGCGGCGCTCGAAATCGGCACCGGCGTTGACCGGAGTGAACTTTGCCGGCGTTTCGCTCGGGTAGTTGGGATATTGCGGAGCGGCATCCTGCCGGGCAGCGGCGCCGGCCGAGACGGCCAGCAGGGCGGTGGCGAGCACGGGCAGCAAGCCCGCGCGCACGGAGGCGGCAAGTGCTTTTCGCAACATTTCGATTGTCCCCTGGGTTGGAGCGTAAACGTTATCAGCGCGCGGGCCGTGCCGGCCACTCGCCGATGGTCGCAGACGGCGGGCTCAACGCAGGTGGGCCTCGAAGGCCTCCAGCGGCATGGCCTTGCCGAACAGGTAGCCCTGGTAGTGGCGGCAGCCCTGGCGATACAGGAAGTCGCGCTGCCCGATGGTTTCCACGCCTTCGGCGACGGTCTTGATCCCCAGGTTGTCGGCCAGCGAGATGATCATCCGGGTAATCGTCGCGCCGTGTTCGTCGTGGTGGGTGTCCTGCACGAAGGATCGGTCGATCTTGATCTCGTCCAGCGGCATGCGCTGCAGGTAGCTGAGCGAGGAATAGCCGGTGCCGAAGTCGTCCAGCGCGAAGCGCACACCGCGTTCCCGCAGGTGCACCATCCGCTCGATCATCTGCTCCATGTTCTCGGCAAACAGGCTTTCGGTGACCTCGAGCACCAGTCGTGACGGGTCGGCGCCGGTGCGTTCGAGGATATCGATCACGCCCTGGACAAAGCCCGGGTCGTGGAACTGCCGCACGCTGGCATTCACCGACAGGCTCAAACCGGCGGTATGCGTGTGCAGCGCCCAGGCGGCGAGCTGGCGGCAGGCGGTTTCCAGCACCCACTCGCCCAGCGGCAGGATCAATCCGGTCGCTTCGGCCAGCGGGATGAACCGCGCGGGTGGCACGTCGCCGCGCACCGGGTGGTTCCAGCGCAGCAGCACCTCGGCGCTGACCGTGCGGCCCTCGCTGTCCACCTGCGGCTGGAAGTGCAGATGCAGCCGGCGCGCCTGCAGGTCGTTGCGCAGGTCGTGCTCCAGCGCCAGTCGCTCCTGCATCGCCACCTGCATGGCGTGGTCGTATACGCGCAGCGTGTTCTTGCCGGCCGACTTGGCGTGGTACATCGCCAGGTCCGCATGCTTGAGGGTGTTCTCCGCCCCGCGCTCGCCCTGTTCGAACAGGGCGATGCCCACGCTGACGGTGCAGCGATAGTCGATGCCGTCCAGCGTGTAGGGCAGGGCGAGCACGTCGCGGATCTTGTGCGCCACACCCTCGGCCCGTTGCAGCGCGGTGTCGGGGTCACGGCCGAGATCGTCGAGCAGGGCCACGAACTCGTCGCCGCCGAGCCGGCCCAGCACGTCCTGTCCCCGCACGCACGCGTGCAGCCGGCGGGTCACCTGCTTGAGCAAGAGGTCGCCGACCTCGTGGCCCATGGTGTCGTTGAGCAGCTTGAAGTTGTCGACGTCGACGAACAGCATCGCGCCGAGCTGCCGCTCCGACGCCGGCCGAGCAAGGATCCGGCCGAGGCGCTCCATCAGCTGGCGGCGATTCGGCAGGCCGGTAAGCATGTCGAAATAGGCCAGCCGATGGATCTGCTGCTCGGTGCGTTTGCGCTCGGTGAGATCGGTGTTGGTGCCCGAGACGCGGGTCGGGCGTCCATCGGCATCGCGCAGGATGAACCCGCGCGAGAGCACCGGCACATAGTGGCCATCGCGATGCTGCAGACTGAACTCCAGCTCGTAGCTGTCGGTGTCGCCGGCCAGGAATTCCTCGAACGCAGCCAGCACGCGATCCACGTCGTCCGGATGCATACGCCGCTTCCACAGCTGCGAGTCCACCGGCAGCGAGCCGGGTTCGAGGTCGAGCATGTGCCACCAGCGCGGCGAGTAGTACAGCTCGTCGGCGGCCAGGTCCCAGTCCCATGCCGCGTCGTTGGCGCCGCGCAGCATCAGGCTGAGGCGCTCGCCCGACTGCTTCAGCGCCTGCTCGGCCTGCTTCAGTCCGGTGACGTCGGTGAAGCTCACCACCACCTCGGTGGGTTCGCCGTTCCCGTCCAGGTTGGGGATGGCGTTGCACATGACCCAGACGAGCCGTTGGTCGCTGCGGCGGCGCAGGCCGAGCACGTAATTGGCCACTGCCGCCCGGTTTGCCAGCACCCGGGAGACGGGAAACTCCTCCGGGGGCATCGGCGAGCCGTCCTCGCGGATGAAATCGAATCGCTCGTCGGTGTAGAAGGCACCCAGCAGCACGTCGTAGCTCATGCCCAGCAGCTGCAGCGCAGTCTGGTTGGCGTAGATGATCTCGGTGTCGGCCTTGTGCAGCACGATGCCCGCCTGCACGTGCTCGAAGAGGAACCGGTACAGCCGCTCGCGCGATGCCTGCACCTCCAGCGCCTGCTTGCGCGCCGAGCTGTCGCGGGTGATGCCGAGGAAGCCCGACAGCACCCCCTGCTCGAACACGGGGGTGATCGTCAGCTCGTTCCAGAACGTCTCGCCAGCCTTGGTGTAGTTGAGGATCTCACCGCAGAACGATTCGCCGGCATCCATCGCCGCGCGCATCGCACGCACGGTGTCCGGGTTGGTCTGCGGACCCTGCAGCAGGCCGCAGGTGCGGCCCATCAGGTCGTCGCTGGTGAAGCCGGTGAGGTCGATGAACGACTGGTTGACGTAGGTGACGCGGCGTTCGCGGTCGGTCAGGACGACGCCGTCCGAGACCGTCGAAAGTATCGGTGTGATGCTCCCGAGATCCATCGCACTGCCCATGACGCACCGCCTCGATCCTGGCCTGTGTCGATTGCGGCGACCGTCACGCTGCCCGCTTCGGTGCCTGTTCGTCGACGTTACTCCGCCCCCGCACCGCTTTCCATGCCGGATCGGTTGCGCCTTTCTTGAAGGACACCGACCGGCACTGGCTGGGCTCCGGCGCGGGGGCTGCGATCGGTCAGTCCGAACCCATGCGCCGCCGGGCGTGCACGCTGACGCTGCGGCTGCCGTCCATCAGCTGCAGCTCGCCATCCTGTACCAGCACCTGCAGGCGCATGCTGCGCTCGAGCAGTTCCGCCAGTTGCCGCACGGTGGCCTCGGGGATGTCCAGCACGGTGAGGTTGCGGTGTCGCGCGAGGCTGGTGGCGACCTTGTCCCACCACACATCGGCCGCATGGCCACCGTAGTTGACCACCACCACCTGCCGGGCGCGGGCGCAGGCCTTGCGGATGCGCGACTCGTCCGGTTGGCCCAGCTCGATCAGCAGCTCGATCTCGCCGGCGTAGTTCCTGCGCCAGAGGTCGGGCTCCTCCTCGTTGCTCAGGCCCTTGCCGAACTCCAGCCGCTCGTCGGCGTACAGCGCGAAGGCGAGCAGCCGCACCATCAGTCGCTCCCCGGTTTCCGAGGGATGGCAGGCCAGGGTGAGTGTGTGGGTGGCGTAGTAGTGCCGGTCCATGTCGCTGACCTGCAGTTCGGCCTTGTAGATGGTGGCGTTCGGGGCCATGCGGTGCATTCCGGGAAGTGAACCGCGCAGTCTAGCGGCAGGGCAGCGGCAGCGCGGTGCCGGCCAGCCTCGGCCGTGGTCGGGCGCGCGGCGGTCGGGTTACGCTGGCCGACGTTTTCCGCCGATCGCCCGCCGTGTCTCCGACTCCCGCCAGCACTCTGCATCTGCCGCCCGGCGCCTGGTCCACGGTGCTGGACTGCCTGTGCGATCACTTCGCCGCGATCCCGCGCGAACGCTGGCTCGACCGTATCGCCCGCGGCCGCGTGCTCGACGCGGACGGCGCGCCGATCACCGCGAAGACGCCTTACCGGGTCGGTGTGCCGGTGCACTATTTCCGCGAGGTGGCCGACGAGCCGACGATACCGGGCGAGGTGCGCGTGCTGCATGCCGACGAGCATCTGGTGGTGGTCGACAAGCCGCCGTTCCTGCCGGTGACCCCCGCCGGCGCCTATGTAACGCAGACCGTGCTGGCCCGCCTGGTAGCAGCCACCGGCAACTCCGATCTGGTGCCTTTGCACCGGCTCGACCGGCTGACCTCGGGGGTGCTGCTGTTCTCTTCCCGTCCCGACACTCGCGATGCCTACCAGCGCCTGTTCCGCGAACGGCGGATCGGCAAGACGTACGAAGCGCTGGCGCCACCGCTGCCGGAGCTGGATTTTCCTCTCGTGCGACGCTCGCGGATCGAGCGTGGCGAGCCGTTCTTCCGCATGCGCGAGGTGCCCGGCGAGCCGAACAGCGAGACCCGCATCGAGGTGATCGGACGCGACGCATCGCTGTGGCGTTACCGGCTTCGCCCGGTCACGGGTCGCAAGCACCAGTTGCGCCTGCACATGGCCGGGCTCGGTGCGCCGATCGCGAACGATCCGTTGTATCCGCAGCTTGCCGCTTCGGCACCGGACGATCCGGCGCGCCCGCTGCAGTTGCTGGCCAGTGCGCTGGATTTCGTCGATCCGCTGACGGGCGAGCCGCGACATTTCGAGAGCAGCCGGGTGCTGCGCTAGGGTGGCGGCTGTTCGCTGCGGGAGCGCTGGCATGGGGTTCGTTCGTGGTTGTCTCGCGTTGTTCTGGCTGGCCGCCCCGGGCACGGGGGCGGCGCGGGCGGCAGGCCCATCGCCGACCCTCGACACGCAGCAGTTCACGCTCCCCGGCGGTGCGCTGGCGCCGGGCGGTTTCCATGTGCGTGTGTTCCTGCCGCCGGGCTACTCCCATGGCGGGGTGCGCTACCCGGTGCTGTATGCCAACGATGGTCAGGACATGGACGCGGTGGCGATGCGCCGCACGCTGGCCCGGCTGGAGGGGGCGCATGCCATCGCGCCGGTGATCGTGGTCGCCGTCGACGCGCTGCCGGACCGGCTTGCGCAATACGGCCTGTTCGACCGCGGGCGCCACCGCCCGATCGTCGGCGTCTCGCCGGTCGGCCCCATCGGCACGAACGCGGCCGCCTACGCGCAGTGGTTCATCGGCACGTTGCTGCCTTACGTCGATGCCCACTACCGCACTGACGCCACGCCGCGCGGGCGCGCCGTGCTCGGATGGTCGCTCGGCGGTCTGAGTGCCTTCGGGCTGGGCTGGAACGCTCCGGATCGGTTCGGCACGATCGGCGCTTTCTCGCCTTCGTTCTGGGTGGCGGCCGACCGCACCAGTGCCGGAGCCGCGCAGCGCTCGCGGCTGGCGCTGCACATGGTGAACCGGGGCCCGGCGCGGCCGGAGCTGCGGTTGTGGCTATCGGTGGGCACCGGCGAGGAAACCGCCGACCGCGACCACGACGGCGTGATCGACGCCGTGGACGACGTTCAGGACCTGGTGAACGGCTGGCGCGCCCCGGATGGCCAGGCACTTCGTGGCCTGCGCCAGCTCGGTGCCCCCGTCGTCGAGGGTGGCCCCGCCGATCCGCCGCGCGCGGGTCAGGTCGCGCTGGAGGTGGTGCCGGGCGCGCACCACGACCAGCAGGCCTGGGCCGCCGTGCTGCCGGATTTCCTGCGCTGGGCATTTCCGCCGCGCGGGTGATTCCGTCGGTCGATGCGGCGGTGCGCGCTGCCACGCGGGGCCGTTCCACGCTATCGTTCGGGCCTTGTCCATCCGGGGAGTCCTGCACGTGAGCCAACCCAAAGCGCCGGGCCTCGAGCCGCGCACCGAACTGACCGTACGCGGCCTGATCATCGGCGTGGTGATCACGGTGGTGTTCACCGCCGCCAATGTGTTCTTCGGCCTGAAGGCCGGCCTCACGTTCTCCACCTCGATTCCCGCGGCGGTGATCTCGATGGCCCTGCTGAAGGGCTTCAAGGACTCCACCATCCAGGAAAACAACGTCGTGCAGACGATCGCCTCGGCGGCCGGCACGCTGTCGTCGATCATCTTCGTGCTGCCCGGCATGATCATCATCGGCTGGTGGACCGGCTTCCCGTTCTGGCTGTCGTTCGCGATCTGCGCGCTGGGTGGTGTGCTCGGCGTGATGTACTCGATCCCGCTGCGCCGCGCGCTGGTCACCGGGTCCGACCTGCCGTACCCGGAAGGCGTGGCCTGCGCCGAGGTGCTGAAGGTCGGCGCCGGCGACGACAGCACCGACACGCCCACCGAGGACAGCCGCTCGGGTCTGCTTGCCGTGCTGTGGGGCTCGATCGTCTCGGCGGTGTTCGCGGTGGTGGTGGCCACGCAGATCTTCGCCTCCGACGTGGTCAAGTACTTCAAGGTCAACGACCGCGGCGGCGTCACCGGCTTCGACTTCGGGCTGTCGTTCGCGCTGTTCGCGATCGGCCATCTGGTGGGCATCTCGGTCGGCATCGCGATGCTGGTCGGTGCGCTGATCGGCTGGGGCTGGGGCGTGCCGCACTACGCCGCATTGGCCGGCGGCACCGGCGCCATCGCCGACCTGGCCCAGGCCACCTGGAGCCACAAGGTGCGTTACGTGGGTGCCGGTGCCATCGCGGTGTCGGCGGTGTGGACCCTGGCCAAGCTGGTCAAGCCGGTGGCCAGCGGCCTGGCCGGCGCGATGGCCGCCAACCGTGTGCGCAAGGCCGGGCAGGCCGACACGCTGCCGCGCACCGAGCGCGACATGCCGATCGGTCTGGTCGGCCTGGTCACGCTGGCCTGCTTCGTCCCGATTGCCTGGCTGCTCGGCCATTTCGCCAATGTCAGCGGGCTGGGCAATGCGGTGGCGATGCTGGCGATCGGCGGCGTGGCGTTCGTGGTGCTGATGGGCTTCTTCGTCTCCACCGTGTGCGGCTACATGGCCGGCCTGATCGGCTCGTCCAACAGCCCGCTGTCGGGCGTGGGCATCCTGGTGGTGATCTGCGCCTCGCTGCTGCTGGCGGCGTTCGTGCAGCCGCACCTGGCGCCGGATACCGGCAAGGCGCTGGTGGCGTTCTCGCTGTTCGTCACCGCCGTGGTGTTCACCGTGGCGGCGATCGCCAACAACAACCTGCAGGACCTCAAGACCGGCCAGCTGGTCGACGCCACGCCGTGGAAGCAGCAGGCGGCGCTGATCGTCGGCGTGATCGCCGGCGCGGCGGTGATCCCGCCGGTGCTGGACCTGGTGAACCAGGCCTACGGCTTCCTCGGCGCGCCGGGGGTGAACCCGGCCAACGCGCTGCCGGCGCCGCAGGCGGGGCTGATCTCCGCGCTGGCGCAGGGCGTGATCCAGGGCAACATCGACTGGAGCCTGATCTGGACGGGCGCGGGCATCGGCGCGGCGATCATCCTGATCGACGAGGTACTGGCCCGGGTCAGCCGCTTCCGTCTGCCGCCGCTGGCGGTGGGCCTGGGCATCTACCTGCCGACCGTCTCCACCCTGATGGTGGTGGTCGGTTCGGTGGTGGGCTGGGTCTACGACCGCCAGGCCGACAAGGGGCCGCGTACCGAGCCGGTGAAGCAGCTCGGCGTGCTGCTGGCGTCGGGCCTGATCGTGGGCGAAAGCATCATCGGCGTGGTGATTGCCGCGATCAAGGCTTTCGCCGAAAAGCTCGGGCTCAACAAGGACGCTCCGCTGGCCCTGGTCGGTGGGGGCTTTGCCGACTACGCGGTGTGGCTGGGCGGCGGTGCGTTCGCCATCGTGGTGTTCGTGCTGTACCGCTGGGTGGCGCGGATGGGCCGCAACAGCGCCTGATCCGGCCGCGGGAGCATCGGCGGACGCCCACGCGCGCCGACGATGCTCCCCGGACCCAACGAAATCCCGTCGAACCCGATAGCCATGGCCGACAACAACGCTTCCAAGCTCGACCGCATCGTCGCCGAAGCCCGTCGCGCCGCCGAGCAGCGCGGCCACGGCTATCGCGAGCGCGCGCTGAAGATGTACCCGTGGATCTGCGGCCGCTGCGCACGCGAGTTCGACCGCAGCAACGTGCAGCAGCTCACCGTGCACCACCGCAACCACAACCACGACGACAACCCGCCGGACGGCAGCAACTGGGAGCTGCTGTGCCTGTACTGCCACGACAACGAGCACCAGCGTTACCTCGACCACGATGCCGGCACGCTCGACACCGGTGACACCCAGGCCCCGGCCACCGGCAACCCCTTCGCCGACCTCAAGGCGATGCTGGAGCGCAAGAAGTAGGCTTTCCCATGTAGGAGCGACTTCAGTCGCGATGCTCCTGGCCACCGCATGTGCAGAACGCATCGCCCGCCAGCGGGCACCTGCAACAACGCCGCTCATGCAGGAGCGCGCTGGCGCGCGATGCTCTTGCCCGTCGTATGCCGGCCCACCCGCGCCACCCCGCGTACAATCACGGCCCGCCCGCCGCCTGAAGCCGTGCCGATGTCCCCTGTAGCCGCCGCCCCCGTCGACGACGTGCTCGATGCCCTGTTCCTGCCGCTGGAGGAGGGTGCCCTGCGCCTGCCGGCGAACGCCCGCGTGCTGTTCCTGCGCGCCCGCGACGGCTTCCGTCTGCGCGAGATGGCCAAGCCCGGCTGGCGCTGCGAGCAGAGCTTCAAGCCGTTCGCCGAGGCCTTGGCGCGCAGCCGCCTGAGCGTGGACGCGCAGATCGACGACGAGCGCTTCGACCTGGTGCTCGTCCTGCCGCCGCGCCAGCGCGAGGAAGCGCGTGCCACCTTCGCCCGCGCCGTGCAGCTCGCCGCACCCGGTGGCGTGGTGCTGGCCTGCGTGCCGAACGCCGAGGGGTCGAAATCGGCGCAGGCGGATCTCGCCGCGCTGGCGATGCAGGGCGGTCATCTCTCGAAGCACAAATGCCGCGTGTTCTGGACCGCACCGCTGGACGGCACGCACGACGCCGAGCGGATCGCGCAATGGCTGGAGCTGGATACGCCGCGACGCAACGCCGCCGGCTACTGGAGTCGCCCCGGCCTGTTCGCCTGGGATCGGATCGATGCGGCCTCGGCGCTGCTGGCGCGGCATCTGCCGGGTGATCTGACCGGTCACGTCGCGGACCTCGGCATGGGTTACGGCTACCTCGCCAGCGAGGTGATCGCGCGCTGCCCGGGCGTCACCGCACTGGACGGTTTCGAGGCCGAGCAACGCGCCCTGGTCTGCGCTCACCAGAACCTGGCCGAAGCGCAGGCGGGGGCAGGGCGCCATGTCGCCGTGACGCTGCACTGGCACGACGTCACCGCCGGCCTGCCCGGTCGCTACGACGCCATCGTCAGCAACCCGCCGTTCCACCAGGGACGTGCCGACCAGCCGGAACTCGGCCGCGCCTTCATCGCCGCGGCGGCCCATGCATTGAAACCCGACGGCCAGCTCTGGCTGGTCGCCAACCGTCACCTGCCGTACGAGGCCACGCTCGCCGCCCACTTCGCCGAGGTGCGCACGGTGGCCGACGAGGGCGGCTTCAAGGTCATCACCGCCCGCGGAGTGCGCGCATGAAACTGGTCAAGCTCATCGCCAACCTGGGCTACGGCAGCCGCAAGGACGTGCAGTGGATGTTCCGTGAGGGCCGCATCACCGACGCCGACGGCGAGGTGTTGTACGCCGACGACAAGGTAGAGCACGCCAACATCCGCATCGACGGCGAGCCGCTGGACCCGCCCGCCGGCATGGTGCTGATGCTGCACAAGCCGCTGGGCGTCACCTGCTCGCGCAAGGACGGCGGCCGCGTCGTCTACGACCTGCTGCCGCCGCGCTACCGCGTGCGCGATCCCGCGCTGTCCACTGTCGGCCGCCTCGACCGCGACACCAGCGGTCTGCTGCTGATCACCGACGACGGCGCCCTGCTGCACCGGATCATCTCGCCCAGGTCCCACGTGCCCAAGGTCTACGAGGCCACCCTCGCCAACGACCTGCGCGGCGACGAAGTCGCCACCTTCGCCAGCGGCACCCTGATGCTGGAATCGGAAACCACCCCGCTGCTGCCCGCCGAACTGGACGTGCCGGAACCCCGCAAGGCCCGTCTCACCCTGCACGAAGGCCGCTACCACCAGGTGCGCCGGATGTTCGCCGCGGTAGGCAACCACGTCGAGGCGTTGCATCGGGTGTCGGTGGGTGGATTGGGATTGGGTGAGTTGCCGGCAGGGGAGTGGCGGATGCTGGGTGAGGCAGAGATCGGGGCGATCTGCGGATAGTCCGTGGACACGTTGTCCGACCACCGAACGCAAAAGTTAGGGCGCATCTACGTGATGCGTTCCGTCGGAGTGTTTTTGCCAACCCGACTTGTAGACGCCGGTGGCGATGTCAAAGATGCTCTCGAACTCTTGCACGAGCTCACCGGATAGCTCGAACAGATAACCGTGCAGTCGCTCCAAACGAAGATTCTGCACTCCATTATCCGCGTCCCAGACATGCTCCCCGTCCCAGTAGTCCGCAAGACGCATCTGCGAGGAGTAAACGCAGTGCCCCTCGGGGTTGTACCCAATGAGTAGGACGCAGTCTCTCAGCTTGCGATGATCCATGTGTGCGGTCTAACGCTGGAATTGAGCGGCGGCGTAGCCGTCCGCCTTGAATGAGTAAAAAGAGACTTCCTCCCCTTTCGGCCTCGAGGGCCATGATGGTGTTGCGACACAACCGTCAGCAGA
>NZ_AMSF01000049.1 GCF_000334915.1 Dyella ginsengisoli LA-4
GCCCCGCCCCCGGCCGCAGGACGAGACCGGCTGGCGCCGCTGGCTGCCGTGGCCGGAACTCACCGCGCGCGACATCACCATCGCCAATCCCGGCTGGGCGAAGCAGCCGCGCTTTGCCCATCTGGATGCCTTGCGCTTCCGCCTCTCGCCGCTGGCGCTGCTGGCGCGTCGCATCGACGTGCCGTCGCTGCAGCTGGTGCAGCCGAGCGTGGACCTGGAGCGCGACGGCCAGGGCCGCGACAACTGGACCTTCAGCCTGCCGCACGACGGCAAGCCGTCGCGCTGGTCGCTGCAGCTCGGCAACGTCGGCTTCGACCAGGGCCGCGTCACGCTGGACGACGCGGCACACAAGACCGACCTGACGGTGCAGATCGAGCCACTGGAACAAGCGATTCCCTACGACCGTATCGTCGCGCAGAGCGAACAGGCGGCGCAGACGCAGGCTCGCGACGTGGTAGGCGCCGGCGCGGCCAAGGCGGTCGCAGGCGACGCCGGGACCGACCAGGACCAGGGCAAGGACGAGCGCGGCATGAAGGGCGACGACGTCGGCAAGGCCGACCGCGCCGCCCGCGAAACGCGCTACCGGTTCCGCTGGACCGCCGAGGGTCATTACCAGGGCGCTCCGGCCAAGGGCAGCGGACGCATCGGCGCGATGCTTGCCCTGCAGCGCAAGGACCGTCCGTTCCCGGTGCAGGCGCAGCTGCAGGTGGGTGACACCCACATCGGCCTGGCCGGCACGCTGACCGACCCGCTGCACCTGGGCGCACTGGACCTGCACCTGTGGTTCGCCGGCACCAGCATGGCCCGGCTGTATCCGCTGCTCGGCGTCACCCTGCCCGACACCCGACCCTACGCCACCCGAGGCGACCTCAGCGCCCGCCTCGGCGACCACGGCAGCCGCTTCGACTATCGCCATTTCCACGGCCGCGTGGGCGACAGCGACCTGGCCGGCAACCTGCGGTTCGTCACGGGTGGCCTGCGGCCGAAACTCAGCGGCGACCTGCATTCCAGGGAACTGGAGTTCGCCGATCTCGCGCCGCTGATCGGCGCCGACAGCAACGCGGAGAAAAAGCGGCGCGGCGACGGCACCGCCCAACCGGCGGACAAGGTGCTGCCGATGGAGCCATTCCGCACCAACCGCTGGCAGGCGATGGACGCGGACGTGACCTTCGATGCCGGGCACATCACGCACATGAAGGCCTTGCCGATCGACTCGCTCGACACCCACCTGGTGATGCGCGCCGGCACGCTCACGCTCGATCCGCTCGAGGCCGGGCTGGCCGGCGGCTCGGTGCGGGGCAAGGTGGTCCTGGACGGCAGCCGCACGCCGATGCAGGGCCGCATCGCACTGGGCGCCCGCCACCTGAAGCTGAAGAAGCTGTTCC
The DNA here is from genome assembly GCF_000334915.1 of Dyella ginsengisoli LA-4. GTDB lineage: Bacteria > Pseudomonadota > Gammaproteobacteria > Xanthomonadales > Rhodanobacteraceae > Dyella_A > Dyella_A ginsengisoli_A. The sequence goes on from NZ_AMSF01000049.1 coordinate 1,386, forward strand.
CGACCTTCGATGCCATGCGCACCAGCCTGGGCGAGATCAACGGGCGTGCCGACCTCGACGCGCACGGCAACTCGGTTGCCGCCCTGCTCGGCAGCGCCGATGGCGAGATGAAGCTGCTGATGAACGACGGCGCGATCAGCCGCAACCTGCTGGAGACCGCCGGCCTCAACGTCGGCAACATCATTCTCGGCAAGCTGTTCGGCGACCGCACGGTGCAGATCAACTGCGCCGCCACCGACCTGGTCGCGAAGGGCGGCCTGTTCCGCACCCGGCTGTTCGTGTTCGACACCCGCGATGCGGTGGTCCGGGTGGACGGCACGGTGAACATGGACAACGAGCGGCTGGACCTGGACGTGAAGCCGCAGACCAAGGGCCTGCGCATCCTCTCGCTGCGCTCGCCGCTGTACGTGCGCGGCACGCTGAAGCATCCCGACGTCGGTGTGCATGCCGGCCCGCTGGCGCTGCGCGCCGGCGGGGCCGTCGCACTGGGGGCGGTCGCGGCGCCGGCAGCCGCCCTGCTCGCCCTGATCGCTCCCGACCACGACCAGCCGCCGAACACCTGCCAGGCGGTGCTGGGCCAGTTGCGCAAGGGCGAGCCGAAAGTGGCCGCGCCGTCGCACTGACCTGGGGCCACAGGGCTGCGCCGTCGCTAGAATGGCGCACCTTCCCCACGCCGCCCGCCCCCATGCAGCCCGTCAACCTGGCCCGCCTGCAGATCCACTTCTGCGTCCTGCTGTGGGGCTTCACCGCCATCCTCGGCAAGCTGATCTCGCTGCCGGCACTGCCGCTGGTGTGGTGGCGCATGCTGCTGGTCTCCGGTGCGCTGCTGCTGGTGCCGCGGGTGTGGCGCGGGCTGCGCGCGATGCCGGCACGGCTGCGCTGGGCCTATGCCGGCATCGGCGTGCTGGTGTCGCTGCACTGGCTGACCTTCTATGCGGCGATCAAGCTGTCCAATGCCTCGGTAGGCGCGACCTGTATCGCACTGGGGCCGGTATTCCTGTCTTTCATCGAGCCGTGGATCGCGCGCCGGAAATTCGACCCGCGCGAGCTGTTCATCGCCGTGGCGGTGGTGCCGGGTGTGGCGATGGTGGTCGGCGGCGTGCCCCACGGCATGCGCATGGGCATCGCGGTCGGTGCGCTGTCGGCGCTGTTCGTGGCGCTGTTCGGCGCGTTCAACAAGCGACTGGTGGACCACGGCGACCCGCTCACCGTGACCTGCCTGGAGCTGGGCACCGGCACGTTGTTCCTGACCCTGCTCGCTCCGCTGCTGCCGCACGCCGGCAGCGCCTTCGAGGTGCCGGGCCTGCACGACACCCTGCTGCTGCTGGCGCTGAGCTTCGGCTGCACCCTGCTGCCGTTCGCGCTGGCGCTGGTGGCGCTGCGCCACCTCACCGCGTTCGGCGTACAGATGGTGACCAACCTGGAGCCGGTGTACTCGATCGTGCTGGCGATCCTGCTGCTCGGCGAGCAGCGCGAGCTGCACGCCTGGTTCTACCTCGGCGTGACGGTGATCATCGCCGCGGTGTTCGTGCACCCGTTGCTGCACCGCCGCCGCGACGAACCCAGCCAGCAGCCGGAACTGCTCGGCACCGCCGAGAGCCACAACGTGGTCGAGTGAAGCTCAGGCGCCTGCCGCCTGCAGATGCTCGATGAACGCCCGCACCTTGGCCGGCGCGCGCGGCCCGGGGTACACCGCGTGGATGCCGCCTTCGGGCAGGTGCAGGTGGGCCAGCAGCGCGACCAGCCGCCCGGCACGGATGTCCTCCTCCACCAGGTAGTCCGGCAATACCGCGAGGCCGGCGCCTGCCAGTACCAGCCCGCGGACGGCCGCCGCGTTGTTGGCCTGCGCGGCCGCGCGCAGTCGCACCGTCTGCCGCTTGCCACCACGTCCGGCGAAGGTCCAGCGCAGCGGATGCGGCAGTGCCGACATGGCGACGGCGCCGTGCCGGACCAGCTCGTCGACCCGGCGCGGCGTGCCGTGTTCGGCCAGGTACGCCGGAGTCGCCACCAGCAACTGCCGGAAGCTGCCGAGCCGGGTGGCGCGCAGACTGGAGTCGCGTAGCCAGCCGCCGCGGATCGCCAGATCGAAGCGCTCGGCGATGATGTCGCTGACATGGTCGCTGAGCACCAGGTCCACCTGCACCGCGGGATGCAGGCGCATGAAGCTGGCCAGCTGCGGCACCACGACCGCGTTGCCGTAGTCCAGCGACGCGGTCAGGCGCAGGGTGCCGGCGGGCCGGTCGCGGGCGGCTCCGACGCGCTCGATCGCCGCCTCGGCGTCGGCCAGCAGGCGCACGCAATCGGCATGGAAGCTCGCCCCGGCTTCGGTCAGCGCCATGCGCCGCGTGCTGCGCACCAGCAACGTGACACCCAGCTCCTGCTCCAGGCGAGCGAGGTGCTGGCTGACCATCGCCTTGGTCGTACCGAGCTGCTCCGCGGCCGCCGTGAACGAGCCCGCGCGGACCAGCGCCGCGAACACCGCCAGCCGGTTGAGATTGACCTGATCGGTCCGGTCGCCGCGCATCGCCGGCCTCCACTTGTCAACTGGATCTTTACAGTGAATTGCATCATAGGGCGTTTATCGGAACCAATCCGAGGCGCAAGCTGCGCTCCGTTCCCTGACGGAGAAGCCCCATGAAACTCGTACTGTTCGGCGCCACCGGCCACATCGGCCAGGGCATCCTCGATGAGGCACTGGCCCGCGGCCATGAGGTGCTCGCGGTGGTTCGCGATGCATCCCGCCTGCCGCAGCGACACGATCGCCTGACCGTCGTCACCGCCGATGTGGCGCAGCCCGCAAGCTGGACCGACGCGGTCCGCGGGAGCGAGGCCGCCATCGCCAGCCTCTCGGCCCGGCGCGATCAGGACGCCAGCCGCGTGCCCGGCTATGGCCGCACCCTGCTGGACCACCTGCCCGGTGCCGGTATCACGCGGCTGGCCTGGGTCGGCGGCGCCGGCACGCTGGAGGTGGCGCCAGGTCGCCGCGTGATCGACGACCCGGATTTCCCCGCTGCATGGAAGCCCGAGGCAGAAGCCCAGGGCGAGGCACTGGCGATGTTCCGCGCCTATCGCGGCCCGGTGGAGTGGACCTACGTGAGCCCGGCGGCGCTGATCGAGCCCGGCGAGCGCACCGGCACTTACCGTCTCGGCGGCGAGCAGCTGCTGGTGGACGCGGAAGGCAGCAGCCGCATCTCGATCGCCGACTACGCCGTCGCGCTGCTCGATCGAGTGGAACGGTGTGACGCCGCCAACCGCCGCATCACCGTCGCCGACTGACGACACCGGGGTGCACCACGGCAAGGGCCTATAATCGGGCGCCCTGCCCGACGTGCCCGCCATGAACTATCGCCACGCCTACCACGCCGGCAACTTCGCCGATGTCCTCAAGCACGTCGTGCTGCTGGCGCTGGTGGAGGCAATGGAGGCCAAGCCCACGCCGTTCGCCTACATCGACACGCACGCCGGCAGCGGCTGCTACGCGCTGGAAGGCAAGGAGGCCGGCAAGACCGGCGAGTATCGCGACGGCATCCGTCGACTGCTGTTTCCCGACCTCGGAGCGGACAACGGCCAGGCGGCCACCCTGCCGCCGCTGCTGCGCCGCTGGCTGGACGGCATCCTCGCCCTGCCCGGCAACGAGGACGGACTGAAGCTCTACCCCGGCTCGCCGCTGCAGGCGGCCCGTGCGATGCGCGAGGGCGACAGCGCGCACTTGTGCGAGCTGCATCCGGAGGAAGCGGTGCGCCTGCGCGAGTTGTTCGCGCGCGACGGCCGCGTGCATGTGCACCATCGCGACGGCTACGAGGCGCTGAAGGCGCTGGTGCCACCGCAGGAGAAGCGCGGGCTGGTGCTGATCGACCCGCCCTACGAAGCGCAGGATGCCGAGTACCGCGTGATCGAGCGGGCGTTGAAGGCCTCGCTGGCCCGCTGGCCGACCGGCGTCTACGCGGTGTGGTATCCGATCAAGCTGCGCAGCCAGGTGCAGCCGTTCCTGCGCGGGCTGCAGCACGGCATGGCCCGGCGCGTACTGCGCGCCGAGCTGCTGGTGCATGCGGACGACTCCCCGCTGCGCCTCAACGGCTCGGGCATGGTGATACTCAACGCGCCGTGGAATCTGGACGAGGTGCTGCGCGAGCCGCTGCGCGCGATGGCGCGCCTGCTCGGACAGGGCCAGCCGGCACGCTGGAACCTGGACTGGCTGGTGAACGACAGCGGCGATACCGCACCGCCGCCCCGCTCCCCGGCGCCGCGTTCACCCCGTCCGCGCTAAGCTCGCGCTACCGTCGCGGCCTCCGCGACGGCATCCATTCGTGCCCATGCTCCGGAGCCCGCCATGCGTCGCCTCGTCCGCCCCCTGTCACGACTGCTCGCCCCGCTGACCTTGCTGGCCCTGGCCGCGTGCGCGCCCGCGCCGATCTACAAGACCTCGCCGAACCTGGTGTCCGCGGTGCCGTTCCAGGTGGCCCGCACGCCGGAGCGTTACGCCAACGGCAGCGTGATCTGGGGTGGCCGCATCGTCGCCGTGCACAACCTGGCCGACCGCAGCGAGATCGAGGTCCTGGCCTTTCCGCTGGACCGCTCGCAGCGCCCGCAGGTCGGGGACAGCGGCAACGGCCGCTTCATCGCGGTGATGCACGGCTTCGTCGAGCCGATGGATTACCCGGAAGGCGCACTGATGACCCTGACCGGCACACTGGCAGGCAGCCGCGCCGGCAAGGTCGGTGAGGCGGACTACGTGTTCCCGCTGGTGACGGTGGACCAGGCCCATCGCTGGACGCAGCAGGAGCTGCAGTCCGGCCGCAGCAACGTGCATTTCGGCATCGGCGTGGGCGTCGGCATCCACTGAGGCGATCGCCGCGTCGCACGGACTTGCGGCGCCGCTACACTGTGCGGCCCGACCCGTGATGGAACACCCGCATGTCCGGCCACGCCAATTCGCTCAAGGCGATCTTCCTCGCGCTCGGCGCGAATTTCGCGATCTTCCTGGCCAAGCTGGTCGCAGCCCTGGTGACCGGCTCGGGCGCGATGCTGGCCGAGGCGGTGCACTCGCTGGCCGACTGCGGCAACCAGGGCCTGCTGCTGCTCGGCGTGCGCCAGGCGAAGCGGCCGCCATCGGATGAGTTCCCGCTCGGCTGGGGCCGGGCGATGTACTTCTGGTCGTTCCTGGTGGCGATCCTGCTGTTCAGCGTGGGCGGGATGTTTTCGGTCTACGAGGGCGTGCACAAGCTCGGCCATCCCGAGCCGCTGAAGTGGCCGTGGGTGGCGCTGGGCGTGCTGGTGTTCGGTGTCGTCGCCGAAGGCCTGTCGATGCGCGGCTGCCTGCAGGAGGTGAACAAGGCGCGCGGCGGGCAGCCGCTGTGGACCTGGTTCCGCGAGACCCGTTCCAGCGAACTGCTGGTGATCTTCGGCGAGGATCTGGCCGCGCTGATCGGCCTGTGCCTGGCCGCCCTGGCGGTGGGCGCCACCATGCTCACCGGCAACCTCATGTACGACGCGCTGGGTACGCTGGCGATCGGCGTGCTGCTGCTGGTGGTGGCCATCGCGCTGGCGGTGGAAGTGAAGGCCCTGCTGATCGGCCAGGGCGTGGAGCCGCGCCGCCGCGCCGAGATGCTCACCTTCCTCAAGAGCCGCTCGGAAGTGGCCGAGGTGCTCAACCTGATCACCCTGCAGATGGGCCCGGACGTGATGGTGGCGGTCAAGGCACGGATGGAGCCGGCCAGCTCCGACCGCGGCCTGATCGACGCGATCAACACCGTGGAGGCGGCGATGAAGGCCGAGTTCGGCGAGATCCGCTGGAGCTTCTTCGAGCCGGACGTCACCGACTGAGCCGGGGCGCTCAGCCTTTTCCCTGCAGCAGGTCCCACGGATTGCCGTACAGGTCCTCGAACACGGCCACGGTCGCGTACGGCTCCTCGCGCGGCGTTTCACGGAACGTGACGCCCGCGGCCAGCATGCGACGGTAATCGCTCCAGAAGTCGTCCGTGCGCAGGAACAGGAAGACCCGACCACCCGCCTGGCGGCCCACCGCGGCACGCTGCTCGTCGGTCGCCGCCTGCGCCAGCAGCAGCCCGGTGCCGGTCGAGCCCGGCGGTGCCACGACCACCCAGCGCTTGCCGCTCCCGAGCGGCGTATCCTCGCGCAGGGTGAAGCCGAGCCGGCGGGTGTACCAGGCGATCGCCTCATCGTAGTCGTGCACCAGCAGGGTGAGCTGGGCCAGGCTCTGGGACATCGAGAGAACTTCCTCTGTGGCGGGTTGCCGCATCGCGACATGATCGGAGCAGACCATCATGGCACGAACAAGGAAAATCCGCGGAAAAACAGGCCTTTTAAGCCCATCGGGCAAGCCATACCAGTGCTCGCCCCATTCATGCTGCGTCGCACTAAATACGCTACAGTATGGACATGAATACGCAGCTCGCCTTCCCCCGCATGCGTCCCGCCCAGCAGATGATCGTCCCGCCGCGCAGCCGTGAGCGTTTCGCACCCCGCCCGGAGGCCGTCCCCGCGGCCAGCCTGGGCGAACCGGTGCGCACCCGTGACGGCCGCAGCCTGTTCCTGCGCGGCATCCGGCCCGACGACGTGGCCGCACTCAAGCGCTGCTTCACCCGCCTCTCGCCGGAGGACATCCGTCGCCGCTTCCTGCATGCGATGTCCGAACTGCCCGAGCCGATGGCCCAGCGCCTGTGCAACATCGACCCGGCCTTCGAAACCGCCTTCGTGCTGATGGACGAGGCAGTGGAGCCGGCCGAGATGCGCGGCGTAGGCCGCATCTACGTGGACGAGTCGGCCAACAACGCCGAGTTCTCGGTGCTGGTAGAGCACGACTGGGCCCGACGCGGCCTCGGCGCCCTGCTGATGCAGCGCCTGGTCGATGACTGCCGCCGCCGTGGCCTGCACGAGATCTGGGGCTATGTGCTGCTGGAGAACCGACCGATGCTGGAGCTGTGCCGCGAACTCGGCTTCGAGCGGCGATCGTCGCTGGACGAGCCCGGCACGACGCAGATCTCGCTCAGGCTCTAGCTGCAGCCTTCACCGGTAGGAGCCCGCTCGCGGGCGATGCTTTTTCGCTTCGATGTAGATCAGGAGCAGAAGCATCGCCCGCGAGCGGGCTCCTACT
>NZ_AMSF01000050.1 GCF_000334915.1 Dyella ginsengisoli LA-4
CCGGCCGCGTCGACGGCTGCGCGCTGCGGCTGGGGCGCGCCGACGCGGTGCTCGACGGCGCCGTGCCGCCGGCGCTGGGGGGGTGCCTGGTGCTGGCCGACACCGCCGGCCCGCTGGCCGGCTTCCGCCCGCGTGAACAGCTGCGCCAGGACGCGGTGGACACACTGGCCGCACTGCAGGCGCAGGGCGTGCAGGTCGCGCTTGCCAGCGGCGACGCGCCGCCGCGGGTGGCGACGATTGCCGCGGCGCTGGGCATCGGCCAATACGCCGCGCAACAGACCCCCGCCGACAAGCTCGCCCTGCTGCGGCAGGCGCGCGACCGCGGCCACGTCACGCTGGCGGTGGGCGACGGCAGCAACGATGCCCCGGTGCTGGCCGGGGCCGACGTGTCCGCCGCGCTGGCCGGCGGCACCGCGCTGGCGCAGGCGCATGCCGGGCTGCTGCTGGCCGGCGACCGCCTCGACGGCCTGCTTGCCGCGCGCGCGGTCGCCGGCGACATGCGGCGCATCGTCGCGCAGAGCCGGCGCTGGGCGCTGGGCTACAACCTGGTGGCGGTGCCGTTCGCCGCGTTCGGCCTGGTGCCGCCGTGGCTGGCCGGCATCGGCATGGCGCTGAGCTCGCTCGGCGTGGTGCTCAACGCGCTGCGCACCGGCCGCCGGTTGCCCGTGCCGGGGTGGCGCGCATGAACATCATCCTGGTACTGATCCCGGTCACGCTGCTGGTGGTGGCGATCGCCGTGGCGCTGTTCTTCTGGGCGGTGAGCCACCAGCAGTTCGACGACCTGGACAACCCCGGCATCCTGCCCCTGCTGGAAGATGACCCAGATCAGGGCGTGCCGGGCGATGCCGCGCCATCCTCGTCTCCCGACGATGCGCCGCCGCCGGATGGCGGCGCCGGTTCCCCCGACGTGCCGCCGCCGGCACCCGAGTAGACGCATGAACGTTGCCCCCGACGCCCCTTCCGAAGCGGCCATCGCCACTCTCGTCGATTGCTTCTACGAGCGTGTGCGACGCGATCCCGAACTCGGTGCGGTGTTCAACCCCGCCGTGCACGACTGGCCGGAGCACAAGGCGCTGCTGAGCCGCTTCTGGAGCTCGGTGGAGCGCGGCACCCGCAGCTACCGCGGCAACCCGATGGCCGCGCACCTGCGCCATCCGGTGCGCGCCGGCCATTTCGACCGCTGGCTGGAGCTGTGGCGCGAGAGCTGCGCCGAGGTGCTGGATGCCGCCGGCGCGGCGCGGATGATCGACCACGCCGAACGCATCGCGCACAGCCTGAAGCTCGGGCTCGGCCTGCGCCCGCATTCGCGGCGGCTGGGCGTGCCGATGATGCACCTGCCGGTGCAGGCGCGGGAGTCCTGAGATGTTCTCCACCGACCTGCCGCCGCTGCCGACCGGTCGCGTCTGGGTGCATGGCGCGCTGGAGCGCCTGGCGCAGGAAGCGGCGCGCTCGGCCGACACCCACCTGCTCAAGCTCGACCTGCCGGCCTTCCCCGGCATCGACATCTACCTGAAGGACGAGTCCGCCCATCCCAGCGGCAGCCTCAAGCACCGGCTGGCGCGCTCGCTGTTCCTCTACGCGCTGTGCAACGGGCGCCTGCATGCGGGGCAGACCGTGGTGGACGCGTCGTCCGGCAGCACGGCGATCTCCGAGGCGTGGTTCGCACGGCTGCTCGGGCTGCCGTTCATCGCGGTGATGCCGGCGTGCACCGCGCCGGGCAAGATCCGCGACGTGCAGGCGCTGGGCGGCCAGTGCGACCTGGTCGACGACCCGGCCGACGTGCCGGCCGTGGCCGCCGCGCACGCCGCGCGCGGCGCCTGTTTCCTCGACCAGTTCGGGCTGGCCGAGCGCGCCACCGACTGGCGCGGCAACAACAACATTGCCGAGTCGATCCTCGGCCAGATGGCGCGCGAAGCCTCGCCCGAGCCGGCGTGGATCGTCTGCAGCGCCGGCACCGGCGGCACCTCGGCGACGATCGGCCGCTACCTGCGCTACCGCCGCCTGTCGACCCGGCTGTGCGTGGCCGAGCCGGGCGGCAGCGCGTTCGTCGAGGGCTGGCGCCGCTACGATCGCGCCGCCGTGGCGAGCCAGCCGACCCTGATCGAGGGCATCGGCCGGCCGCGGGTGGAGCCGGGTTTCGTGTTCGAGGTGGTCGACCAGGTGCTGGAGGTGCCAGACGCCGCTTCGATCGCCGCCGCCTGGCTGCTGGAGGAGTTGCTCGGTCGCCGCTACGGCGGCTCGTCGGGCACCCAGTTCGTCGCCTGCCTGCGGCTGGCCGCGGCGATGCAGGCGTGCGGCGAGCGCGGCAGCATCGTCAGCCTGCTGTGCGACCGCGGCGAGCGTTACGCCGAGACGCTGTTCGATCGCGGCTGGCTCGCCGCGCGCGGCATCGATACCGCGCCGTGGGAGGCGCGCCTGCGCGCGGTGCTGCGTGACGGCCGCGGCTTCGACCAACCGATGCCGTAGCATGGACGTCCGCACGGCCTTCCGCCGTGCCTGACGGTTTGCCGCGGAGTCCTCCGATGTCGTTCGCCATCCTCGGTCACGGCCGTTTCGGCCAGGCGCTCGCCGGCCTGCTGCGCGAGGCCGGCCATGCCGTGCGCGCCTGGGACCCGCGCGGCCACGTGCCGGCCGACTACGCCGCCGACTCGCTCGAGGCGGCCGTGGACGATGCGCAGTGGGTGGTGCTGGCGATGCCGGTGCCGCAGATGGACGGGGCGCTGCGCGCCCTGCGTCCGCGGCTCAAGCGCGGGCAGACGGTGCTCGACGTGGGCAGCGTGAAGCTGCACCCCTGCGCGCTGATGGACGAGCTGCTCGGCGACGCGATCCCGCACGTCGGTACGCACCCGCTGTTCGGTCCCCTGAGCCTGGCCCGCGGCGAGCGACCGCTGCGCGTGGTGGTCTGCGCCAGCGCACGCCATCCCGGGGCCGCCGAACGCGCCAGCGCGCTGTTCGCCTCGCTCGGCTGCGAGGTGATCGCGCAGGAGCCGGCCGCGCACGACCGCGCCATGGCGCACACCCACGCGCTGGCGTTCTTCATCGCCAAGGGCCTGGTCGACATGGGTGTGGACGACGAGCTGGCGGTGGCGCCGCCGTCGTTCCTGGGTTTGAAGGCGATGCTTGCCGCGGTGCGCGGCGACGCCGGCCACCTGTTTGCGGCGATCCAGCAGGAGAACCCGTTCGCCGAGGAGGCGCGGGCCGAACTGCTCGCCACCCTGCAGGGCATCCATCGCCGACTGGTCGCCGACGGCGACGACACCGGGCTGGCGATCAGCGAGCGCCACTGACCCGGGCCGGCGTGACGCGGCCGGGCGCTGCGACAATCCGCGCAGGCCGGGGCCGTCACGCCTGATATAGGTCAGGGGCAGCCGCCCCCTGCGCCGCCGACGATGCGCACGTCCTTACGGAGACGTGCCATGACGACGACCCGAAAACTCTGGCTGGGGCTGGCGGTATTGCTGCTGGCCTCCTTCTCGGTGCTGCTGTGGGTGGGCAAGGAGGTGCACCAGCAGGCACCGCCGCTGCCCGACGCGGTGGTCACCACCCAAGGCGCCACGCTGTACACCCGCGCCGACATCGACCGGGGCCGGGAGGTCTGGCAGAGCATCGGCGGCCAGCAGCTCGGCTCGATCTGGGGCCACGGCGCGCTGGTGGCGCCGGACTGGAGCGCCGACTGGCTGCATCGCGAGGCCGACGCCATGCTCGAGCTGCTGGCCCGCGACGAGGGCGCGCCCTCGTTCGCCGCGCTGGATGCCGAACGGCAGGCCGCGCTGAAGGCGCGCGTGCAGGCCGAGGAGCGTCGCAACACCTGGGATGCGGGCACCGGCACCATCACTGTCTCGCCGCTGCGGGCGCAGGCGATGGAGGTGGTGGCGCGCCACTACGACAGCCTGTTCAGCAACGACCCGGCCACCCACGCGCTGCGCGTCACCTACGCCATGCGCGAGGACACCATCCCCGAGATGGAACACCGCCGCGCGGTCACCGCGTTCTTCTGGTGGACCAGCTGGGCCGCCGCCGGCGAGCGTCCCGGTCACAGCGTCAGCTACACGCAGAACTGGCCGTACGACCCGCTGGTCGGCAACCGGCCCAGCGGCACCGCGCTGATCTGGTCGGTGTTCAGCGTGCTGTTCCTGATCCTCGGCATCGGCCTGATCGGCTGGTACCACGCGGTGCAGAGCCACAAGGAGAGCCCGGCGGTGCCGCCGTCGCACGACCCGCTGGCAGCGTTCAAGCCGACGCCCTCGATGAAGGCCACGGCGAAGTACTTCTGGACCGTGATGGGCCTGTTCCTGGTGCAGATCCTGCTCGGCGCCACCACCGCGCACTTCCAGGTGGAAGGCCAGCAGGCCTATGGCTTCGCGCTGGCCAACGTGCTGCCGTACAGCATCACCCGCACCTGGCACACCGAGCTGGCCGTGCTGTGGATCGCCACCGCTTGGCTGGCCACCGGCCTGTACATGGCGCCGGTGATCGGCGGCCGCGAGCCGAAGTTCCAGCGGCTGGGCGTGAACTTCCTGTGGGTGTGCCTGCTGGTGATCGTGGTCGGCTCGTTCGCCGGCCAGTGGTTCGCGGTGATGGACAAGCTGGGCCTGAAGTACAACTTCTGGTTCGGCCATCAGGGTTGGGAATACACCGACCTGGGCCGCTTCTGGCAGATCTTCCTGTTCATCGGCCTGATGCTGTGGCTGTTCCTGGTCGGCCGCGCGCTGTGGCCGGCGATCCGGCGTCGCGACGAGACCTCGCACATCGTGGGCCTGTTGTTCCTGTCCACTATCGCCATCGGCCTGCTCTACGGCGCCGGCCTGATGTGGGGCGAGCACACCCACATCGCGATGGTCGAGTACTGGCGCTGGTGGGTGGTGCACCTGTGGGTGGAAGGCTTCTTCGAAGTGTTCGCCACCGCGGTGATCGCCTACCTGTTCGTCAAGCTCGGCCTGCTGCGCGCGGCCAGCGCCTCCACCAGCGTGCTGTTCGCCACCATCGTGTTCATGGCCGGCGGCGTGCTCGGCACGCTGCACCACCTGTACTTCACCGGCACCACCACCGCGGTGATCGCGCTGGGCGCGAGCTTCTCGGCGCTGGAAGTGGTGCCGCTGGCGCTGATCGGGCTGGAGGCCTACGACAACTGGCGCAAGCAGCACGCCGCACCGTGGATGGCGCGCTACCGCTGGCCGATCATGTTCTTCGTAGCGGTGAGCTTCTGGAACCTGGTCGGTGCGGGCCTGTTCGGCTTCCTGGTCAACACGCCGATCGCGCTGTACTACATGCAGGGTCTCAACCTCACCCCGCTGCACGGCCACACCGCGCTGATGGGCGTGTACGGCATGCTCGGCATCGGCCTGATGCTGTTCTGCCTGCGCGGCATCAAGCCGGAGGCCGAGTGGCGCGAGGGCTGGCTGAAGGGCGCGTTCTGGACGCTCAACATCGGCCTGTCGCTGATGGCGCTGCTGACCCTGCTGCCGCTGGGCGTGCTGCAGCTCAACGCGGCGCTGGACCACGGCTACTGGTTCGCCCGCTCCGAGCACTTCATGGACCAGCCGCTGGTGCACCTGCTGGTGTGGATGCGCGTGCCCGGCGACAGCCTGTTCGCGGTCGGCGCCCTGCTCACCTCGGTGTTCGTCGCCTCGCTGTGGCTGGCGCCCCGGCGCCGCCCGAAGGGTGCGGTGTTGCCGCAGGCGGCACGCGAGCGTGCCTGACCCCCGCGGGGGG
>NZ_AMSF01000051.1 GCF_000334915.1 Dyella ginsengisoli LA-4
GCTGGTGATGGTGCCCATCCAGGAACCGCGGCGCCAAGGCGCTCGGTTCCCGCCTCAACAACCTAAGGAGCAAGACCCCATGCCTCACCTGCCGATCGAAGCTGACCCCCTGACCATCGCCTACGTCGCCATGGGCGTCGAAAGCGCGCTGCTCCAAATCCGCGCCGACAGCAAACCGTACGACTTGGACCAGTGGAATGGGGAAATCGGGTTTGTCTCCGAAGTGGTTTCGCACGCCGCTTTGCTTGACCAGCTGGTCGAAGGGCGCGAGCTGTCGGGCGTGTTCCCGTATGAGGTCGCCGAGCCGTTCGGCGAGCAGTTCGCGCTGGCGCTGTATGCCGGGACCGCTCAGCCCGCAGAGCACTACGCGCGGAAGCTGATCGCGGAGATGGAGCACAGCGAGATCACCAGCTGATCGAGCCAATCCACGGACGGAGCGATTCAGCGCTCCGTCTCGCCACCGAATAGCAAAGGAGCAGAGCACCATGGCGATCAACGTTTGGCATCCCAGTCAGCACAGCAAGACCACCGTGGCGACCCACGACGCGGCCGAGGCACGGGACATCTTCTGCCGGCGCTATGGCTATGTCGATCATGCGGACTACTGCCAGCGCAACGCGCTGATCGAGTCCAACCTCCACACCGAGCTGGTCGGTCAGCCTACCCGGCCGGCAGCTTCCGCATGAGCGCGGCCAGCGACCGGACCCGGTGCATCGAGGCCGCTCGCGATCTTCTCGATCGCGAGTGCGGGCGACTTGGCTTGGAGCCACTGGATAGCGAGCAGGTGGAAGCGCTCGACGATCCCGCACAGTGCTTCGCGATGCTCGATGACATGGAGGCACGCGTTGGCCTGAACGTGGCCAAGGCGCGGCGCCGGCTCGATGTGGCACATGGCAATCCGTCACGCTAGAAGGCACGCCGGGCAGGGGCTTCCCGGCAACCGGGCAGCGCCTGCCCAGGACAGGGAGCCCCGACCAGGTTCGGGGCTCTCCTGCGTCGATACGTCTCTCGCTGGCCAGGTTGGCCAGCTGCGAGCCAACGACGCGCCTGTGGGCGCCCTGGGTGGATTCGGTCGCACACGCTCCCTACTCCCCCACCGGCAGCCGCTACGCAGCCCCCGGCGGCTCCCCCTGCCGCCTCTGCAGATGCCTGCCGCGTCAAGGGCCGGTGCGGAGGCCCGTGTCCTCGCTGCGCTGCGGGCCGCTCCAGCCTCCGCGCCTGCAGCCTTCGACTGCCCCCTGACGCCGGCACCTGCGCCGGCTCTTTCTGCTCCCGTTCGGAAGCTGGCAGCGGCCTTAGGGCCGCTTCGCTTCCGCCCTCACGCAACCAAGGAGCTAGACCGATGACCGACGCAACCACGACCGCACCGACATACATGCCGCACAACCGCGAGTTCGAGCGCCGTGAGGCGAAAACGCTCGTCAACCTGATCCTCGATCGCGGACTGACCATCAGCGTCTATGACGGGGGGGACTGGCCCTTGAAGCGCAGCACCAGCAGCGCTGAGGTACTGGCCGCGATGGGATCGACCGATAGCGACACGCTGCGCCTTCGCGACGCCAACGGCGACGTGGTGGCGAACTTCGTCCTGGTCTACGGCAACAGCCCCGGCGACTTGATCTGCGACCACTCCGCCAACGACCTGGCCGAGAGCATCTGGTCCGCGTGGTCTGCCGCGCATCCCATCGACTGATCCCGACCAACGATGCCGGCGGACGTCGCCGGCATCGCAACCACCGAACACCGTTACCCGGAGTGCCCGACCCGTGATGATCGCAGAGCTGCTGGTGAACAAGCCGATGTGGCAGATCGAGGCCACCGCCAAGTCCATCAAGCCGTACGACGCTGGAGGCTTCACGGGTGTGACCGTGTACAGCTTCAGCGACGGCTCTTTCCTTGAGGTCTGCCGCTTCGGTAGCCGGCAGTCCTTCCTCGCCAATGGCTGGGCATCCCTGAAGCGGATCCCGACGCCTGAGGAGCGCCAACAGGCGATCGCCGCGATGCCTGCCTAACCAGGTCCGGCGCCGCGCCCACCTGGGCGCGGCGGGGCGCTAGGATCGCGCCCATGAAAGGCGATCCCCGTAACACGGCCATGACCGCGCCGGCACTGTGCGACGCGTGCGGTCGGTCCTGCATCACGCTCGATCAAACGGGGATCGTTTGTTACCACTGCGGCCTCGGGTGCTTCATGCACCGCCGCTTCTGGCAGCGGCTGCAGTGCCCCGACTGTTCTGGCGTAGACGCGACCTGGTGCGCGACATGCAAGGGCGCCGGCATGCTTGCCGAACCGAAGCGCGACGACGACCTCGACGTCGCGGATTTGCTCCGCGCATGGGAAGACGCGATCACGCGGGCAGAAGAATCTGGCCGCGCGGATTCGCCGGCCATCGAGGGACTACGCGCGTCCCTTGCAGCGATGCGCCAGTGACGACCTCCCGATCGCGACGCGATCGAGCGCATGCGGCCGCATCGAGCGGTCTTTGCGCGGCGGCCAGCTCCCGCTGGTCACCAACGGGCAGCCCCGGCCTCGAACCCGGTCCGCCCGTGCACGGCCGCGCGGCGCACGGCCATGCGATGCCGGCGGCGGCGCCGCCGATCACGCCCTCCCCCCGGCTGCTGCCGGGCGTCCTGCGGTAGACAGGGGCACCGGCCGCGCCCTGCAGGCTTGCCGCTACCTCCTGCCGCGATACAGACCAGGCGC
>NZ_AMSF01000052.1 GCF_000334915.1 Dyella ginsengisoli LA-4
GCGGGGCGACGTCCGACGTTGTGGTGACATCGAACGTACCGCCACGCGCGGGAGGCGGCGACATGAGTTTTCAGGTTCGACTTTTCGTTCAGCCGCGAGTTTTGCGAGGCCGCCCGATCTTGAGCGGCCCGGCTGGTCGGGCGAGTTGAGCTTCGATGGCGGTGTGGAAGCGGTCGGAGCCAAGCGCATGTTGGCGTTGCAGATGCAGCCGGATCGCTTCGACGTCTTCGTCCGAGAGCGTTTCCAGTGCAATGAATAAAGGGGACGTGGCTAATTAAATCGGCTCACGAAGGCTGGCTTGCCTCGGCCTTCCGCGGGGCCGACAGGCGGCAGGGCGACCGAGCGTGGTTTCCACCATGTGCTGGAAGCGCTCATCGCCAAGCGCGCGTTCCTGGCTGGCATAGGCGCGCAGGCGCTGCAGGTCGTCGGGTGCGATGCCGGCGTCCAGCCACTGTCGATAGGCATGGGCGCGCTCGTAGCGGTCGCTGCCCATGGCGAGGTAGAGCGGGTGGGGCGTGATGAGTGGGTCGCGGGCGTGGCCCAGGTGCGTGTGCACGCTGGACCATCGGTAGTCCTGCGGCGTCTCGACCATGGCGGCACGCACCGGGTTAAGTTCGATGTAGCGCATGACGGTCAGCAGGTAACGCTCGCTCTGCACCAGACAGGACTTGAAGCGCCCTTGCCATAGTGCGCCGCAGCGCCGGTGCCGGAGGTTTAATGCCTGCACGTAGGACTGGCCGACCCAGCCCATCGCACGCGACAGCGCCCCGACCGCATCGGGCGTCACCAGCAGGTGGAAGTGGTTGTCCATGAGGACAAACGCATGCAAAGCGATGCCGTGATCACGGAAGGCTTTTCGAAGCAGGCCTCTGAAGTGATAGCGATCGTCCGTATCGAGGAAGATCGCGCCCTTGTTGATACCGCGCTGCGTGACATGCAGCGGGATACCTGGCAGTTCGAGACGCGGCTGGCGTGGCATGGCAATCGCCCGTGGGAGATCCGGCTGTCACGGTGCTGCGACGAAGCGGGTCGATCTGTCGGCGGGCGCGCCCGCTGCCGGTAGGCATGCTCTTGATTTGCCACCTCCTTTTTCCGCCTTCAGTGCACGTTCGGCGGTTTCCGCGTGGTGAGATGTGAAACCAGCTGATCTCCCTCGGGGATGTTCTCGATGCGCATATCGGCCGGGAGGTGGGCCGCGGCGAGGCGCCGGTTCCATTCCGAGAGGTCGATGGCGAGCGGCGGATTCACGGTCACGTATCGGTTTTCGCGCAGCCGTGCAACGAAATCCGGTCCCCCGAGAAAGTGCATGAAATCGTTGATGGCGGTCGCCAGCTGCCCGGTAATGCTGCGGCTTTCCGGCTTGCTGATGTTGATCGCGGCGAAGTTGAGCGGACCGAGCGCTACCTTGTCATGGAGCGATGTCGGCAGGTGGATCGTCGCAGTGATCCGCAGGTCGTAGAAAACGACGAAGTCGGGATCGAGCGCGCCCGGGACGCCGTCTGGCGTGGTAATCCGGATGAACATGCGGTTGTGTGGCACCAGCAGGGTCAACGACACCCAGTTGCTCATCACCGTTGCTGCCGCGTCGCAGCCGGCACCGAGCTGATGGTTGCTGCTGGAGTGGACACCGAAGTGTCTGGGGAGCGCACGCATGACCTGGGCTTTGATGACGTTCTTCAGTTGCTCGTTCACTTGCGTCCGAATCGCCGGGACGTGCAGCGGCGCGCACATCCGCTCGCTCGAGAACAGCAGGGGATCGGCGTAGAGCACTTGCACCGGTCGATAGTGCGTCGGGGGCGTGGAGATGTCTCCGGGTCGCTTGGGCAGGGACGGCATGGTGGCGATCTGATGGATGAAGCGGTCATCCATCGCGGACTTGACCTTGGTGCCGAGCTTCGGATCCTGGGGAACCGGATCGATCACCACCCGTACCCCGGTCACCGGCGTGCCGGTGAATCCGGTCTGCGCCCGGACGCCGGTGGTCGCGGTCCATGCGAGCATGGCGATCACGGGGATGAGGCTCAGCCTCGGGGATAGTCTCTGCTGCTTGTTCACGGGGCGTCTCCTTGCGTTGTGTAGGCACCGCGGTATGCGCTGGTGCGGGTCCGTGCGAGAGAGGCAACGGGGCGAAGTCGTTCAACGGCTCTGGAGGAAATCGCCCCAGACCCAACCCTGTTTGCCCACTTGGCACCAACGGTCGGGGCGACATCTCACGGCCTGCACCCGGGTCCCCGTCCGCAGCATCCCGATCGGCTTGCCGACGCCGCCGGGATTCGCATAGAGGTCCACGTCGGACGTCACAATCGCGGTGCCGGTAGGTTTGGGCGCCCAGGGCGGTTGCGGGAGGATGGGGCCGCTGGAGAGGTGGCTGCCGTCGCCGTGCCCCCCATGCGGCCATTGGTTGCCGCGACCCCCGACAGGGTGCGGATGCATCGGGGGCAGGTGAGGGACCTGGGTCGATGCCGATGCTTTGCCGCCCGCGGGCGCCGGCGCGCAGATCAGGCCAATCGCGTCGACATAGTCCCCGGCACGCCCCTGCAGGCCGACGGCTATCTCGTCCAGCGGGCAGTACTGGTAATCCGCGAACCGGTCACGGGTGGTCAAGCCCCATGTCGATGATTCGAAGAATGCGTCGCAGTCCTCGCCGGTGGAAATGCAGCGGTCCTGGTGGCCTTGGGCGATGGGCATGCTTGTGTCCCGGCCGCCGCACAGCATGGCCAGCGAGTTGAGATACTGACGGTCGAGCCCGTTGCCGCGGGTGAACGTCATCGCGATGCCGGTCAGCGGCTGACCCAGTGGGCAATACTCTTCCTGCGGCGAACCGTGGATTCCTCCGACGTACGATTCGTTGTCATGCACCTTGGACAGGCTGTTTTGCGACGCGTCGTAGCGCGCGCACAGCAGGCCCAGCCCATCTACCCATGCGCCCGCTCTGGCGTGGAAACCGGCGAGGTACATTCCGGGTTGGCAGGTGGCACTGAATGGTCTCCCTCCCGGCCCGCCCACGATGCGCATCTGTGTGGCGAAGCTGGGTGACGGATGAAGGACCGCGGCGCATGCCGCCAATATGGCCAGGAGGGTATTGCCACGACCAGGGAAGCTCACGAGATAGACCTCCAAAAGGGGCGCACACCTGAGGTGCCGCTGTACCGACGGGTACCGCATGGTCGCGATGCGGCGGTGTGCCGACCTTTGGAATTTCCGGAGATTTTCTGGAGATTTTCTGGAGGCTCCGCGAAACCGGGAGAAGACAGCGGTCAGGGTGCACCTTTCGTGCGGGTCGAGGTCTTGCTTGGCGGCCCGATCTTGAGCGGACCGGCCTGTCTGGCGAGCTGGGCTTCGATGGCGGCGCGGAATCGGCGACCGCCTGATGAGACGGGGGGAAGTCAAAAGATGTGGATGAGCACGACCAGCCCACACCGTCCCCTTCTTCGTTTGCCGCGCCGCTGACGACCCACCTTGGCGCCGTCCGCCGACGCCACATGCGGGCGTGCGGGGCCGGTGAAGAGGTGACCTTCGGGGGAAACAGGGGCAGGTTCGACTTTCGATCAGCCTCGAGTTTTGCGAGGCCGGCCGATCTTGAGCGGCCCGGCGGGTCGGGCGAGTTGGGCTTCGATGGCGGTGCGGAAGCGGTCGGAGTCAATCGCATGTTGGCGTTGCAGATGCAGCCGGATTGCTTCGATGTCTTCGTCGGAGAGCGTTTCCAGTGCGATGGCGCGATAGGCCGCGCAGCGTTCCTCTGGCGATTCGCCAAGGCGCAGGTAGGTTGGGTGCGGGTGCACCAGGGCATCGTGCAGGCCCAGCGCATTCGCGCCGTGGCTTGACCAGGCGTACTCGGCCGGATCGCTGCACATTTTGGCGCGAACCGGGTTGAGTTCGATGTAGCGGTAGCAGCGCAACAGGTAGGTATCGCGATCGACGAGGGAGGACTTGTAACGGCCTTCCCATAACGTGCCCGTGCGGCGGTAGCGGTCGTTGACATATCGCACGTAGGACCGTCCCAGTGCCTGCATGACACGAGCAACCTGGCCGCTGTTTTCGGGCGTCATCAGCAGGTGCACGTGATTGGTCATCAGGACGTACGCGTGGACATCGCAGTGTTCGCGCAAGGCGATTTCCTTGAGGTCCTGCAGATAGCGGTGGCGGTCGGCATCGGTGAAGAAGCAGGGCTGGCGATCGTTGCCGCGCTGGACAACGTGCTGGGGAATGCCGGGAAGGTCGATGCGCGGCCTGCGTGCCATGGGCGGCTCCTTGCCGAAAAGCCCACCTTGCC
This sequence comes from Dyella ginsengisoli LA-4, assembly GCF_000334915.1. Classification (GTDB taxonomy): domain Bacteria; phylum Pseudomonadota; class Gammaproteobacteria; order Xanthomonadales; family Rhodanobacteraceae; genus Dyella_A; species Dyella_A ginsengisoli_A. The sequence goes on from NZ_AMSF01000052.1 coordinate 4,274, forward strand.
CGCGGTTCGCCAGGCAGTCTGTCGTCACTGGCTGATGAAGCACCCCGGGAAAGGGCGCCCCGATCCGGGCTTTTCCTTTTGGAGGGTAGGTCTTTACCGCGTCTTTTTCTCCGGCATATGCTCCGATCGCATCGGCCTTCCGTGGCCGATGGTGTGCCATGGTTCCGACAGGCGACGCACCCCTCGGCTCGGGAGGTAGTTCGGTATGGATCTGATGCGCATCCTGCGGGCGCTGGAGGAGTTTCTCTACGAGCTGGTGGGCTGGCTGGTGTTCTATCCGCGCACCTTCTGGCGGATCCTGCGCGACCCGCCCGCGTCGGCGCGCTACGTGCTGCGTGAGCTTGCCGCCCCGCCGGAGAAGCAGTTCGCCGCCAGTGTCAGCCCCGTGCTCATGCTGATTTTGTCGGTGGTGCTCGCCCATGGCATTGAAATGCTGTCGCGGCAGTCACTGCCTGACATGGCCAACCCGGTGGGGCGCCGTCTGTTCGCCAGTGAGGAAGGGATGCTCATCACGCGGTGCGTCGTGTTCTCGGGTTATGCCCTGATTGCTGCCCTGGTCACCTTGCGACGTCAGAAACAGGCCGTCACCCGCGACACCTTGCGCGGCCCGTTCGCGGTCCAGGCGTTCCTGATCTCGCCTCTCGTGGTCATGCTTTCCCTGGGGATGTTGCTGATCGATTTCAAAGACGACTACGTACTTCCCGGCGGGGCGCTGATCCTTTGCTCCATCGTGTGGTACGTGTGGGCGCGCATCCGAACCTATGGGGCGCTCACCGAGACAGGCTGGCCGCGCGCCACCGTGATCGTTATCGGTACCTTCCTCGGCACCACCGCCTTGGTGGTGGCGATCACCCAGTTCCTGTTCCGTTGACCCGAGCAGGCCTCTGGTGAGGCCTGCGAATATTCACTGCACGAAGCCGCTGCATTTTCCGTTGACCGTCGACTCGTTGCGTTTGTCCCTTTCCACCATGGAGGAATTGACATGAAGCTGACAGCACTGGGTTCTACCTGCATCGCGATGGCAGCAATGCTTGCTTTTGAGGGCGCGTATGCCCAGCCGGGCAACGGCGATCTCGATCTGGTGTGCACGGGCACGGGTGAAAAAGTGCAGAGCCAGACCGATTACAGCTGGGACAAGAAAAGTCACGAATACAAGGACAACACGACCGTCGGCAAGGGGCAGGTCAGCGGAACCGTACAGGTGCAGATCCATGACGGCCAGGGGCGTATGCGCGTGCCGAAGTCGCTGCTGCCCCCGCTCGTGACGGGCTCCGACGACGGGTGGTTTGCCATCCGCAACCTGAGCGTGAGGCCGGACCGTATCGACGGCTCGATCAAGCTCAATGGGCTCAACAAACCCAATATCTCCATCGACCGGCGCTCGGGCACCCTGAGGATCGACGGCATGGAAAGCTTCGATGGCACCTGCAGCGCCTACAACGCCGGAGCCACGAAGTTCTAGAGGCCTCGGCCTGAGCTTCCCCACGCTGGGATCGGAGCAGACCGCGGTGTTTCACGTCGCGAAGCGAGTCAGCCCGCAGCGACGGCGTGGCATGGAGTGGCGTGGCGCGGCGCGGCGTGAAGCGGCGTGTGACGGTCATGGCTTTGCGCACGATGGCGCTGGGCCCATCATCGGCGGTGGACCACGGGGGAGAAGGATCATGGCAATGAGGGCCTGCGCAGCGGTGGTCCGTCGCAACTGGCTGCGCGTCACCGTCGTTGTCCTGCTCGCTCTGGGCGCGAGCGCGCGTGCCGCGGATCGGCCCCGGACCTGCCTGGTGCTGGGCGGGGGCGGAGCGCGCGGTGCCGCACACATCGGCGTACTCAAGGTGCTCGAGCGCGAGCACATTCCGGTGGACTGCGTCGTGGGCACCTCGATGGGCGCCGTGGTCGGCGGGCTCTACGCCTCCGGCTACAGCGCGGCGCAGATCGAAACGATCCTGGACGGTATCGACTGGAGCACCGTGCTGTCGGACGACCCCTCGCGCAGCCACCGTTCGATGCGTGCCAAGGAGGACGACCTGCGCTTCCTGGGCGGGATCGAAGTGGGCATACGCCATCACGGCGTTGCCCTGCCGCAGGGACTGAGGCAGGGCCAGAACCTCGACCTGCTGCTGCGCCGGCTGCTGCTGAAGGATTGGCGGGGGGGCGGCCTCGGTCATCT
>NZ_AMSF01000053.1 GCF_000334915.1 Dyella ginsengisoli LA-4
GTTTCTCGAATCGCCCCGAAGCGTTTCGCCTCAGGTGAGCCGCTCATTCTACATCGATTTCACTGCCCGTCAACACCTCGCGAAGAACTTTTTTCGCGTCGCCGGAGGGCGTAAAACCCCTCGACAGAGCGGCTGCTCGTCGAGGGGCGAGAATCATAGCGCCGCATCGGAGAGCTGTGAAGGGGGCGCGGTGATTTTTTTCTCCCCGAGGCCCATGGCGCGATCGCGGCCAGACCGCCGCACGCCATCCTCATGTACACAGGGCATGCCGACCTGGTAGGGCACGAGGCGTTGGCCGAGGAAGGCCTCGATCAGCGTCCAGTCGTCCTCGAGCGGGATGAACTGTTTCATGGCGATGCTCCTTGGGTCGCGCGCTTGGATCAGCGCAGGAACATCACATCATCGGTAGATGCCCGCCCCAGGGCGGCAAAGGACAAAATGCGGGCAAGGAGAGGCCCGGATCAGTCCACCTCGATCATCTCGAAGTCGTCCTTGGTCGCACCGCAGTCAGGGCACGTCCAGGTGTCGGGCACGTCTTCCCAACGCGTACCGGGTGCGATGTCCTCTTCCGGCAGGCCGATCGCCTCGTCATAGATGAAGCCGCAAACCACGCACATCCACTTGCGCGCGGCGGGAGCGGTGCTGTCTGTCATTGCATGTTCCGTCGTATGGGTGGAGCGGCCATTCTCGCAACTCGCCAGCGCCCGCGAAAGGCGGGCGGGCGCCGCGGATTGCGGCATCATGGGAACTTATGAAGACTCCACTCCCTGCCCGCGGCATCTATGTCATTACGGATGACCGCCCCACCGGCCTGGTGGAACGCGTCGCCGAGGCGCTCTCCGGCGGCGCCGCGATGGTCCAGTACCGCGACCTCACCCAGGACGACGCTCGCCGTGCGAACGAAGCGCGGGCCTTGGCCCAGCTGTGCCGGCGTCACCACGTACCGCTGGTCATCGACCACGATGTCGCACTAGCCACGGCCGTCGACGCCGACGGCGTACACCTGAGCCAGGCTGACGGATCACCGGCCCGCGTCCGCGCGGCGCTCGGGCCGGACGCTATTGTCGGCGTCTCCTGCTACGCCTCGGCCGCGCTCGCGTCGACGGCGGCGGCCGCTGGAGCAAGCTACGTGTCGTTTGGCGCTTTCTATGCATCCCCGACCAAGCCCGGGGCCGGGCGCGCACCGATCGAGCTCCTGCATGAAACGCGGCACGTCGGCATTCCCCGGGTGGCGATCGGTGGAATCAGCCTCGACAATGGCGGGCTGCTGGTGGCGGCCGGGGCGGAGTTTCTCGCCACGGTATCCGCGGTGTTCGGCACCGACGATCCGCGTGCCGCGACCGCGCAGCTGGCCTCCCTCTTCCACGCCTGACCCGGAATACGCATGACGAACCACGAACTCTTCCAGCGCGCGCGCCAGTTGATGCCCGGCGGCGTGAATTCTCCCGTGCGCGCCTTCAAGTCGGTCGGCGGCGAGCCGTTCTTCACTGCGCGCGCCGACGGCGCCTACCTGTGGGACGTCGAGGGCAAACGGTATATCGACTATGTCGGCTCTTGGGGACCGATGATCGCCGGCCACAACCATCCGGCAGTGCGCGACGCCGTGGAGCGGGCGGTTCGCGACGGCCTGTCGTTCGGCACGCCCTGCCCGGCGGAAGTGACCATGGCCGAGACGATCGCGCGGCTGGTGCCCTCGATGGAGATGGTGCGGATGGTCAATTCCGGCACCGAGGCCACGATGTCGGCGATCCGCCTGGCTCGCGGGGCCACCGGCCGCAGCCGCATCGTGAAGTTCGAGGGCTGTTACCACGGCCATGGCGACAGCTTCCTGGTGAAGGCCGGCTCGGGCGCGCTTACGTTCGGTGTACCCACGTCGCCGGGCGTGCCCAAGCAGAACGCCGACCTCACACTCACCCTGCCCTACAACGACCTCGACGCGGCGCGAGCGCTGTTCGCCGAGCATGGTCAGGACATCGCCGCGCTGATCATCGAGCCGGTCGCCGGCAACATGAACTGCATCCTCCCACGCGAGGGCTACCTCGGGGGCCTGCGCACGCTGTGCGACGAGCATGGCGCCCTGCTGATCTTCGACGAGGTGATGACCGGCTTCCGCGTGGCGCTCGGCGGTGCCCAGGCGCACTACGGCGTGAAACCCGACCTGACCACCTTCGGCAAGGTGATCGGCGGGGGCATGCCGGTCGGCGCCTACGGCGGCCGCCGCGACCTGATGGAGCAGGTGGCACCGGCCGGGCCGATCTACCAGGCGGGCACGCTGAGCGGCAATCCGGTGGCGATGGCCGCCGGCCTGGCCATGCTCGGGCTGGTCCAGGCCCCGGGCTTCCACGATGCGCTGGCGGTCCGGACACGCCTGCTGTGCGATGGCCTGCAGGCGGTGGCGGACGGCGCAGGCGTGGCGTTCAGCACGAACTGCGTCGGCGGCATGTTCGGCCTGTTCTTCAGCGGCGAGAAGGTCGAGACCTTCGCCCAGGCCACCGCCGCCGACACCGCGCGGTTCAACCGCTTCTTCCACGGCATGCTCGAGCGGGGTATCTACCTGGCACCGAGCGCGTTCGAGGCGGGCTTCATGTCCTCGGCGCACAGCGATGAAGACATCGCCGCCACGCTGGAGGCGGCGCGCCAGGTCATGACCGCCCTGACCCAGGACTGATCCGGGGGTGCCGGGGATGAGCGGGGAACCGACACCACCACGCCCCGGCGAACCGCGCCCGGCCGCGGGTGCGGCCTGGCGCGAGCGCTGGTTCCACGTGATCTTCGGCCACCACGATCGTGCCGGCCGCCTGTTCGATGTGGCACTCATCGTGGCGATCGTCGCCAGCATCCTGGTGACCATGCTGGACTCGGTGCAGTCCCTGCATCAGCGCTTCGGCGAGCTGCTTTATCTCCTCGAATGGCTGTTCACCGTGGTCTTCACCGCCGAGTATCTGGTCCGGCTCTATGTGGTGCGGCGTCCCTGGCGCTATGCGCGCAGCTTCTTCGGCGTCGTCGACCTGCTGTCGGTGCTGCCGACCTACCTGAGCCTTGTGCTGACCGGCAGCCAGTATCTGCTGGTGATCCGGGCGCTGCGCATCCTGCGCATTTTCCGCGTGCTCAAGCTCACGCGTTACGTGGGCGAGGCGACCCTGCTCTGGTCGGCGCTGATCCGCAGCCGGAGGAAGATCCTGGTCTTCGTCAGCACCTTCCTGACGCTGGTGCTCATCTTCGGCGCGGCGATGTACCTGATCGAGGGCCCCGAGCACGGCTTCACCTCGATCCCGCAGTCGATGTACTGGGCGGTGGTGACGATGACGACGGTGGGATTCGGCGACATCACGCCGAAAACGCCGCTGGGCCAGATGTTCACTTCGCTGATCATCCTGGTCGGCTACAGCATCATCGTGGTGCCGACCGGCATCTTCACCGCCGAGCTGGCCAACGGCATGCGCCAGGCGCGCGAAGCGCGGCGCTGCGAAGGATGCGGGCTGGCCGGCCACGAGGCGGATGCACGGTTCTGCCGCCACTGCGGCGAGAAGCTGCCCCGGCCCGGAACGCCGGGGGCGGATTCACCAGCTGCCGGTGTTCGGCATCGATGACCACGGCTCGGCCGGCGGCAGCGCGTCGCCGGCCTGCAGCAGCTCCACCGAAATCAGGTCCGGCGAGCGGACGAAGGCCATGTGCCCGTCGCGCGGCGGACGATGGATGGTGTAGCCCATCGCCTGCAGGTGGGCGCAGGTGGCGTAGATGTCGTCCACGCGGAACGCCAGGTGGCCGAAGTTGCGGGCCGACCCGTAATCCTCGCTGGAGTCCCAGTTCCAGGTGAGCTCGATCTCCGCGTCCGGGCTCTCCGGTGCGGCCAGGAACACCAGGGTGAACTTGCCGGCCGGCACCTCGCGCCGGCGCACCTCGCGCAGGCCAAGACCCTCGCAGTAGAAGCGCAGCGAGGCGTCGAGGTCGTGCACGCGGACCATGGTGTGGAGGTACTTCACGCCGTCGCTCCCGTCGCCGCGACGAAATCCGCCAGAGCCGCGCGCAGGCGCTGCAGGCCCTCGGCGACGTCCGCGTCGGTGAGCACCAGGGGCGGCACGAAGCGCAGCACGTCCGGGCCGGCCTGCAGCAGCAGCAGGCCGTGGGCCGCGGCGTGGTCGAGCGCCTCGCCGGCCCGCCCCTTCCACGGCCCGGCCAGCACCGCGCCCAGCATCAGGCCGCGGCCGCGCACCTGCTCGAACAGCCCCAGTTCCGCGTTGATGTGCGCCAGCCCCTCGCGCAGGTCGTGCGCCTGACGCTCCACGTTCAACAACACCTCCGGTGAGCCGAGCCTGGCCAGCGCCACCCGCGCCACCGCCGCACCCATCGGATTGCCGCCGAAGGTGGTGCCGTGCGCGCCGTACTGCATCACCTGGGCCACCTTCGGTCCGGCCAGCATCGCGCCGATCGGGAAGCCGCAACCGAGCGCCTTGGCCAGGGTGACGATGTCCGGCGTGACGTGGTCCTGGACGTGGGCGAACAGGGTGCCGGTGCGGCCCATGCCGCACTGGATCTCGTCGAGCACCAGCAGCGCGCCGTGCTGGTCGCACAGCGCGCGCACGCGCTGGAGGAAGCCCGGCGCCGCCGGCAGCACGCCACCTTCGCCCTGCACTGGCTCGAGCATCACGGCGGCGACGTCGCCCGGGGCGAACGCGGCCTCCAGCGCGGCCACGTCGTTGAAATCGATGTAGCGGAAGCCGGCCGGCAGCGGCTCGTAGCCTTCCTGGTACTTCGGTTGTGCGGTCGCGGTGACGGTGGCCAGCGTGCGGCCGTGGAACGAGCCGCGGAAGGTGACGATGGTGCGACGCTCCGGCGGCCGGCCCTGTGCGGTGGCCCACTTGCGCACCAGCTTGATCGCCGCCTCGTTCGCCTCCGCGCCCGAGTTGCAGAAGAACACGCGCTCGGCGAAGCCGGACGCCTCGACCAGCTCCTCGGCCAGCCGCAGCGGCGGCTCCGTGTAGAACACGTTCGAGCTGTGCCACAGCTTGCCGGCCTGCGCGGTGAGGGCGGCGAGCAGCTCCGGATCGGCATGGCCCAGCGCGTTCACCGCGATACCCGCGCCGAAATCGATGTACTCGCGCCCCTCGGTATCCCACACCCTCGCGCCCTTGCCGTGGTCGAGCACCAGCTCGCGGGGCTTGTACACCGGCAGCCAGTAGCGTTTGCCAAGCTCTATGAGACGGCCATTCTTCGATTGCATCGCCGATCCAACGGGCGCCGGGCAACGGACGCCGCCAAGGGTGAAGGGGGCGCCATCGTAGAACCTCGCCAAAGTCTTTGCACGGAGCGCAAACGGCAGAATCAAGAGCCCCCGCGATTCGGACATCCCCTCCGCAACACCCTTCCGCTCGCTGCTCCGGAAGCGGACCGGTGGCCGCCAAATACCGTCCGAAGTGACTGCTGTCGCGCCGGGCGAGGCGAGGGTGACGTCACCGCCTGCGGTTCGCACGGGCTCAGGCGCCACGTGATGGGACGTCCGATGCCGGCGCCCACGACAGGCGCCGCCCATGCTTCCCGCGACCATCCGGCTTAGCGCAGCTGGTCGAGCGCCAGGTGGTGCTTCTTGCACAGCCGGTACACGGTGACCCGCGAGATGCTGAGGCGACGCGCGCACTCGCTGATGTTGAAGCGACTCTCGCGCAGGCAGGCGAGGATGGCTTCCCGCTCCGCCCGGACCCGGGTGGCGTCCAAAGAGGCAACACCGTCGCCCTGCCCCACGGCAGTGGACAGGTCCAGATCCGCGGCTCCGATCACCGCATCTTCCGCCACCACCGCCGCGCGCTGCACACGGTTGATCAGCTCGCGCACGTTGCCGGGCCACGCATACCTTCGCATCGCCGCACGCGCCGCCGTGCCGAAAGTCCGGGCACGGCAGGAATGGTGCTCGCGGAAGCGATCGAGCACGTGCTGGGCGATCAGCTCGACATCGCCGCCCCGCTCGCGCAGCGGCGGTACGGCCAGGCGCAGTACGTTGAGCCGGTAGAAAAGGTCCTCGCGAAACCGACCGGCCTCGACCGCGCGCTCCAGGTCCACGTGGGTCGCCGCCACCACGCGTGCATCGGCGCGGATTGGCTGGCTGCTGCCGAGCCGCTCGATCGTGCCCTCCTGCAGGAAGCGCAGCAGGCTGGTCTGCGCATCAAGCGGAAGGTCGCCGATCTCGTCGAGGAATATCGTGCCTCCCGCCGCACTCTCGATGTGACCGATCCGCCTCGCCGTGGCACCGGTGAATGCGCCTCGCTCATGCCCGAACAGTTCGGACTGCACCAGATGTACCGGCAAGGCGCCGCAGTTGATTGGAACGAAGGGGCGGTCTCGCCGCCGCGACAACCGATGCAGGGCCTGTGCGGCCCCCTCCTTGCCAGTGCCGGTCTCGCCGGTGATCAGCACCGGTAGGTCCACCGGGGCGAACTTGCGCAGGTGCGAGCACATGCTGAGGACGATATCGCTCTGCCCGACGATATCCGGGAAGTCCTCCCCCTCCGCTGCCGGCGTGCCCTGTGCGATCGAGGACAACACCCTGGCCAGCCGCGCGACATCCAACGGCACGGTGAAGTACTCGGCGCTGTCCCTGAGAATACGCTGCACCGCCTGGGATCCTGTCGTGGTGCCGGCCCCCAGCAAGGCCAGCCAGGTCAGGTTGGGGGATCCCTCTAGCTGGCGGGCAATCGCCGACTGCATCTGCGCATCGCAGCCGCGCAGGTCAGCCAGTGCGACCATCGGGTCGCCCTCGCGCTGCTGCAGCCTGCCGACATCGACTGCATCGACCACCCTGATCGACCAGCCCTCGCTCGCCAGCGCCCGAACCTCCTCGCCGGTGGGCCTGCCGAGCCAAATCACGCAGCGTTGCGCTGCGACCACATCCAACTGCATGGCCATCTCCCCAGCCGATGGTCCCCCTGTGGCCCCTCACGTGGTGCTGTCTCGCGGTCGAACGCCCTTACCGCGACACAACAGCGCAACATGCTACGCCTCGTCCATGACAGAAGCACGTAAACAGGGCAGGATCCAGCTGCGGAATTTCGTAAATATTTATCTAATATTCATGGACTTAGCATTCATGAATCGCCAGTCCCGTCCGCCAGCGCCCAGCTGCCTAGAGGAACAGGTCCGGCAGTAGCGATGCACCGGGATGTACGGCATATCGATCGAAATCGGTCACGCCGGTCCCGGCCAGCACTTCGTCATCGATGGCGAATCGCCCGGTCATTTCCCGCGACGATCGCACCAGCATCGCGTGTGCGGCGTCGGCAACGATTGCCGGGGTGCGGCAGTTTTCCGGCCTCACGCCATCGATCATCGCGATCGCCGCCGTGGCAATCACCGTGCGCGGCCACAGCGCATTGACGGCGATGCCGAGCGGTCGGAACTCTTCGGCCATGCCGAGCACGCACAGGCTCATGCCCATCTTGGCGATCGTGTAGGCGGTATGCGGCGCGAACCACTTCGGGTCGAGCGTGGGCGGCGGCGACAGCATCAGTACGTGCGGATTGGCGGCGCGCTTGAGGTAGGGAAGACAGGCCTGGGTGGTCACGAATGTACCGCGGGTGTTGACCTGGCTCATCAGGTCGAAACGCTTCATCGGCGTGCCTTCGACACCCGCCAGCCAGATCGCGCTCGCGTTGTTGACCAGGATGTCGATGCCTCCGAAGTGCTCGGCCGCCTGTGCGGCGGCGTCGACCACCTGAGTCTCGTCACGGATGTCGACCTTGAGCGCCAGCGCGCGGCCACCGGCCTCCTCGACTGCAGCTGCCGCGGTATGGATCGTTCCGGGCAGCTTGGGATTGGCCACGCCACTCTTCGCCGCGATCACCACGTTGGCTCCATCACGCGCCGCGCGCAGCGCGATCGCCAGGCCGATGCCGCGCGATGCGCCAGTGATGAACAAGGTCTTGCCGGCCAGGGTGGTCATGCTCGTGCTCCACGCGTCGTCTCGGAAGCGGGAGTGTAGCGCCCGTCGTCAGGGCTTCTGGAAGCGAGGCAGGATGTCGCGCAGCTCGGCCAGGCGTTCCACCGGATCGGTCAGCTCGAGCAGTTGCTGGCGCTCCGGATTGGCCAGCGGCAGCAACTCGGCCAAACGGAAACCGAGCCAGCTGGCATCGTCGTAGTCGGTCTGGGGAGCGTCGCGCCAATGTGGGCCGAGCGTCTCCACCAGCCGCTCCAGAATGACCTGCAGCAACGCGAATTCCACCGGGACCTGCACCCGGGGCTCGTCCGGCCACAACGCCACGTCGCCGCGCAGCAGGCCATCGCCGCCGGCCCGCGTTCGCTCGACGCGGAAACGCGCACCGCCGCGCGCCACGATGCCCAGCAGGCCCTCGGCGGTGGTATGGAAATCGGTGATGGTCGCTACCGTGCCGACCGCCGCGGGCAGGGCCGGCTCACCGACCTCGTAGCCGTCCATGATCAGGCAGACGCCGAATCCTCCACCGGTCCGCGCGCACTCGCGCACCATGTCCAGGTAACGCGGCTCGAGGATGCGCAGCTGCAACGGTGCCCCGGGGTAAAGCACCGTCGCGAGCGGAAACAGCGGCAGATCGACCAGAGGTGTCGGGGCGTCCATGTCCCGAAGTGTACCGGCCGATGGTTGCCGCAGCCCGCCGCTCCGATGGACGATGCTCGGATCGTCGTCCTCGACGGATGCACCAGCCCCCAGGAGCACGGATGTCCCTCTTCGACCTCTCGCCAACGGCCAACCCCCCGCCAAATCCGCCGGCCCCGTCGCCTGCGGTGGTGACGGTGCAGCGACTGGAGAAATCCTTCGCCAAGCGCGAGGTGCTGCGCGCACTGGACTGGAGTGTGCCGGCCGGTCGGGTGATCGGCCTGCTTGGACGCAACGGTGCCGGCAAGACCACCCTGCTGCGCTGCCTGCTCGGGCTGTCGCCGATCGACAGCGGCGAGATCTCGCTGTTCGGCGCACCGATGACCGAGCCGGGCGGCGAGCGCATGCACCGCATTGGCTTCGTTCCGCAGACCTTCGACCTTTTCCCCTGGATGAAGGTACGTGCCTACCTCGACTTCACCGCCGCGTTCTACGCACGCTGGAACACCTCGCTGGCCGACCGCCTGCTCGGCGACTGGCAACTGGATCCGAAGCAGAAGATCGGCCAGCTATCGCAGGGTCAGCGGCAGAAGCTGGCGATCGTCCGTGCCATTGCACCGGAACCGGATTTGCTGGTGCTCGACGAGCCGGTCGCCAGCCTCGATCCGCAGGCCCGCCGCGCCTTCATGGCCGAGCTGCTGGAGCTGATGCGGGGGCCGGACAAGACGGTGATCTTCTCCACCCACATCACCGCTGACCTGGAGCGCGCCGAGGCGGATATCGCGCTGCTGCGCGACGGCAGGATCCAGTTCACCCGGCCGTTGGCCGAACTACGCGCCCGTTTGCGCCGCGTGGTGTTCACGCGGGAAAGCGGCTGGCCGCAGGCGCCGGTGGTGGCTGGCCTGCTCAAGGCCACCGTCAAGGACGCGCGCGCCGAGTTGCTGGTGGAAGATCCGGTGCAACCGAGCCTGGAGGCGCTGGCCGTGCGCGAAGGCGCGACCGTGCAGGTCGAGACACCGACGCTGGAAGACCTGTTCGTGGAGCTCGCGTGAGGGCGGTGTGGCAACTGTCGCTGCTGCTGTGGCGGCAGATGGCGGTCCTGGTGGTGCTGGCCGGGGCAATCTGGCTGGTAGGGGTGGCCTTGCTGGTGGCGTCCCTGCGCGAGGGCGCCCACCTGGCGGGCATGGGATTGAACGCCATGGCGTTCGGCAGCTGGTTCTGGCACCTCGGCCAGGGGCAGATGTTGCGCGGCCTGTGCCGGCCGGAGAGTCTCCTGCTGCCGCGGTTCCGCGCGCGGCTGGCCGGCGCCGGCGCGCTGGACCTGGTGCTGTGGATTGCGCTCCCGGCCACCATGGCCGCGTTGGCGGGCATGCCCCACGTCCTGCTCGCGGCCAGTGGACTGATGCTGGCCACCGCCCTGGGCCTGGCCAGCGGCACGGGCAAACGGGTCAGCCTGGTCATCTGGATCGGCTTCATCGCGATCGGCTGGAAGCCGCGGCTGGCCGCGCGCGTCGGCGAGATCGCCCTGCAATCGCCGTGGACGCCGGTGCTGCTGACCCTCGCCGCCGTACTCGTGTTCCGCCTGGCCCTGCAACCGCTGCTGCGCATCGAGGACGTCGAGCCGGGCACTTCGCCATTGGAGAGCACCGGGATGGGCCGGGTGCAATCCCGGGCGATGGAGGGGCGCCCGGCGCGTGGCGCGATCGGCAAACGTATTCAGGGCTGGTTCGACGGCATGGCGCAGCGGGCGATGGAGCGGGCGCTGATGGCGTATCGCCGGCACCCCGGGGCACGCCAGCGCATGACCCTGATCCGCAGCCTGCTGCTGCCGCACGACAACCCGGAAGCGATTGCGCTTCGGCTGGTGCTGGTCGCCGCCATCGTCGGGATCTACTTCTTCGCCATCCTGCACCGGCCGCACTACAACGCGGCAGTGATCGGCGCCTACGCAGTGTTGTTGTCACTGACCCGGTTTCCGCAACTGGGGCGCGGCATGCTTCGGATGCGGCCGAATCTGGCCGACCTCTACCTCACGCTGGCGCCGGAGACCCGCGCCGATTACCAGCGCACCCTCGTGCACGCGCTGCTGCTGCTGGTGCCGGTGACGGTACTGAGCGCACTGGCCTACACCGCACTGGGCATCGTGCTGGCACACGCCACCGAGCCCGGCCGGATGCTGGTGACCGCGGCAATCGTCGGCGCGGCCGCCAGCCTGGTGGCGCTGGCGGTTCACCTGATCGGGCCGGAGGGCAGCTTCGGCCGCGGCCTGGTCAATATCGTGGTGGTGCTGGGTGCGATGGGCAGCTATTGGGGCGGCTACGTGCTGCTCGGCCTGCTCGGCGTGGCGCTGGGCGGCGCGCTGCTGGCGCTGGTGGCGATCAGCTTCGGCCTGGGCGTGTGGTTCGCCGCGCAGCGCGAGTACCAGCGCCGCGCGCCCTGCTTCGACCCGCCGCCGGCCTGAATCAGCCGCCGCGCTGCCGCAGCGCCTCGGCGAAGCGCCGCGGCGCCGCCTCGAAGCCGCCGTTGGACATGAACACCACGTGGTCGCCGGGCCGGGCCGCCGCCTGCAGCGCATCGATCAGCGCATCGACGGTGGGCGCGGTGCGACCTCGGCCGCCGAGCGCGCCGGTGACGTTCTGCGCATCCCACGGCAGCTCCGGACGATGCAGGAACACGACCGTATCGGCATCGGCCAGCGAAGGGGCCAGGCCTTCGGCATGCGCGCCCAGCCGCATCGAGTTCGAACGCGGCTCCAGCGCCACGAGGATGCGCGCCTTGCCGACCTTCGCGCGCAGCCCGGCCAGCGTGGTGGCGATCGCCGTGGGGTGATGGGCGAAATCGTCGTAGACGGTGATGCCGTCGACCTCCGCCACCTGCTCCATGCGCCGCGCCGCGCTGCGGAAGTCGGCGAACGCCGGCAGCAGGGCCACCGGATCGGCGCCGGCGGCCGCCGCGGCCGCCAGTGCGGCCAGCGCGTTCATCACATTGTGCCGCCCCAGCAGCGGCCAGGCGACCTCACCCAGCCGTTCGCCGAGGTGGCTCACCGTGAAGCGCGTGCCGTCCGCCTCGACCAGCTCGGCCTGCCAGTCGCCCTCGCCGATGCCGAAGGTCTCCACCGGCGTCCAGCAGCCCATGGCCAGCACCTCGGCCAGGTAGGCGTCATGCGCGTTGACGATCAGCCGTCCGTTGCCCGGCACGGTGCGCACCAGATGGTGGAACTGGCGCTGGATTGCCGCCACGTCGGGGAAGATGTCCGCATGGTCGTACTCGAGGTTGTTGAGGATGGCGATGCGCGGCCGGTAGTGCACGAACTTCGAGCGCTTGTCGAAGAACGCGGTGTCGTACTCGTCCGCCTCGATCACGAACGGCTTGCCGCTACCCAGCCGCGCCGACACACCGAAGTTGCCCGGCACGCCGCCGACCAGGAAGCCCGGTGCCAGCCCCGCGCTCTCAAGCAGATGGGCAAGCAGGCTGCTGGTGGTGGTCTTGCCGTGGGTGCCGGCCACGGCCAGCACCTCGCGACCGGGCAGCAGCGTCTCGCCCAGCCACTGCGGGCCGGAGATGTAGCTCAGCTGCACGTCCAGCATGTACTCGATGGCCGGGTTGCCGCGGGTCATCGCATTGCCGACCACCACCCGATCCGGCGCCGGCTGCAGGTGCCCGGCGGCATAGCCTTCCATCAGGCGGATGCCGAGCGCCTCGAGCTGGGTGCTCATCGGGGGGTAGACGTTGGCATCGCTGCCTTCCACGGTATGGCCGAGCTCGCGCGCGAGCGCCGCCACGCCGCCCATGAAGGTGCCGCAGATACCGAGGATATGCAGACGCATGGAGAGTCCTTCTGGAGATCATCGCGCCGGGCGCGCCGGGGGAAGTATCCCGCCGAAAACGACAACGGCAGCGCACCGGGCGCTGCCGCTGGGATGCCACGCGGGCGGAACGCGCGCCGGATCAGTTCACCGTGGCCGAGTCGCCGGCCAGCGCCCGCTTCACCCGGGCGGTGACCTCGTCCAGGTCACCCACGCCGTCGACCACCTGCAGCTTGCCGCGACGGGAATAGAAATCGGCCACCGGAGCCGTCTGTTCGGCATACACGCCGAGACGGCGACGCACGGTGTCGGGGTTGTCGTCGGCCCGGCCCTCGGCCGCGAAGCGCAGCTCACAGCGCTCGATGATCGCCTGGTTGGGCACCTCCAGCTTGACCACCGCATCCAGCGGCTGGCCGATCTTGGCCAGCAGCTCGTCCAGCGCAGCAGCCTGGGCGAGATTGCGCGGGTAACCATCGAGGATGAAGCCTGCGCGGGCGTCGTCCTGGGCGAGGCGCTCTTCCAGCATGCCGAGCAGGATGTCGTCGGACACCAGGTGCCCGGCATCCATGACCGCCTTGGCCTTCATGCCCAGGGCTGTACCGGCCGCGACGGCGGCGCGCAGCATGTCGCCAGTGGAGATGTGCGGAACGCCGAGTTCGGCCTTGAGCCGGCCAGCCTGGGTTCCCTTGCCCGAACCGGGCGCGCCGAGTAGCACGAGTCGCATAATGCTCCACACCATCCGCGTCGGGCCGCACGCTGCGGCGCTTCGCCGGATTCATCAAAATGACGCTCAAAGTACCGTCTGGCCCCGGGGTCGTCAAACCAATCTGGCGCCCGCGATGCGGCAAGTGTCTGTCTGTCCTGCCAAAGTCGAATTGACGCGGCGCAACGAGTGAATCGAGGAGTCCGCATGACCCGTGCCAACCGTAGTTCCCAAGGCCGTCTGCTGTATGCGCAATCCGGCGGCGTCACTTCGGTGATCAACGCCACCGCGGCGGGTGTGATCGAGGCAGCGCGCGCGAAGGGCGTGCCGGTCTACGCCGCGCGCAACGGCATCCTAGGCGCCCTTCGCGAGGATCTGATCGATACCACCAGGGAGACCAGAGCGGCCATCACCGCCCTGCGTCACACGCCGGGCGGCGCGTTCGGCAGTTGCCGCTACAAGCTCAAGTCGCTGGAGGCGAACCGGGCCGAGTACGAGCGGCTGATCGAGGTGTTCCGTGCCCATGACATCCGCTGGTTTCTCTACAACGGCGGCAACGACTCGGCCGACACCGCGCTGAAGGTCTCGCAGCTGGGCAAGGCGATGGGCTATGACATCCATTGCATCGGCGTGCCGAAGACGGTGGACAACGACCTGGCGATCACCGACTGCTGCCCTGGCTTCGGCTCGGTGGCCAAGTACACGGCGGTCTCCACACTGGAGGCGAGCCTGGACGTCGCCTCGATGGCCGAGACCTCGACCAAGGTGTTCATCCTCGAGGTGATGGGACGCCACGCGGGCTGGATCGCCGCGGCGGCCGGCCTGGCTGGCGATGGGGTGGACGGCGCGCCACACGTCATCCTGTTTCCGGAAGTGCCCTTCGACGAGGCCGCCTTCCTGGCGAAAGTGAAGGCTACGGTGGAGCGCGTCGGCTGGTGCACCGTGGTCGCCTCCGAGGGCGTGCGCAATGCGCAGGGCCAGTTCCTTGCCGAGGCCGGCACGCGCGACGCGTTCGGCCACACCCAGCTCGGCGGCGTCGCGCCGGTGCTGGCGCGGCTGGTCAAGGAGAAGCTCGGCTACAAGTACCACTGGGCGCTGCCGGACTACCTGCAGCGCTCGGCGCGCCATGCCGCGTCGAAGGTGGATGCCGAGCAGGCCTACGCGGTCGGCAAGGCCGCGGTCGACTACGCGCTGGCCGGCATGAACGCGGTGATGCCAGTGATCGTGCGCACGTCCGACGCGCCCTACCGCTGGAAGGTGGAGCCGGCGCCGCTGGCGAAGATCGCCAACAAGGAAAAGAAGATGCCGAAGGGGTTCATCCGTCGCGACGGCTTCGGCATCACGGCGGCCGCCCGCCGCTACCTGTCGCCATTGATCGCCGGCGAGGCGCCGCTGCCATGGAGGCGTGACGGACTTCCTGCTTACGGCCATCTGCGCCTCGCATCTGTAACCAGGCGGCTTCCCCCGAAGCAAGAATGAACGACTCGCTCAGCTTGATGACCCCTGTCTGAAAGCTGCCGGACACGACAGGTATTCGATTCAGGCTCGACTCCCTAGCCTCACAGCCGCAACACCGCAAAGGCCAATTCCGGCCGACGTCCAGAAGGAGGACGCCATGAAACTGCTCACTTCCATGCTGCTTGCGACTGCGCTGGTGACCTGCAGCGGGCTGGCCATGGCACAGCCAGACCACGGTGATCGCGGTGACCACGGCTGGCACGGTCAGGGTCAGGATCACGACCGTGGTCATGGCCACGGTCATGACCGTGGCGACGATCGCGACCACGACCGCTATGACGACAGGCGCCGGTACGAGGGCCGCCGGGGCGATGACTACCGGGACCACGGCCGCGGCCACGGTCATGACCGGGACTGGGTGCCCCCGGGTCACCGCTGGGAGCGCGGTCATCGCTATGAAGGACCGGTCTACGTGGTCCACGACTATCGCGAGTACCGGCTGCGCAGGCCGCCGCGCGGCTACCACTGGGTGCGCGCCGACGGCGGCGACTACCTGCTGGTCGGCATTGCCACCGGCATCATCCTGGACATGGCGCTGCACTGATTCTGCGGCGAAGGAATTAAGTGTCCGGCAAGGCGGCGCTTCAGCGCCGCCTTTCTTTTGCGGCACGCCCCCATGCATTGCAGCGCACAACGGCGAGCGTCACACGCTCTGCCTATACTCGCCGGGACCGCCTGATCTCTAGACGGCCATCTCGGGCGCGTTCCCGAACCGCCCGGCACCACGGTGACTACTCATGGGGAGGTTCCGATGCTGCAGCAGTATGGCGTGTGGTTGGTATTGGCTTGTGCGGTGATAGCGATTCTTTACGGGGGATTGTCGGTGCGCTGGGTCCTGGCGCAGTCGGCCGGCAACGAGCGGATGCGGGAAATCGCTGCAGCCGTGCAGGAAGGCGCCCGCGCCTACCTGAACCGCCAGTACTCCACGATCGCGATTGCCGGCGTGGTGCTGTTCGTGGTCATCGGTTTCGGTCTCAACTGGCTTACCGCGGTGGGCTTTCTCGTGGGCGCGGTGCTATCCGGCGCCGCCGGCTACATCGGCATGAATGTCTCGGTGCGCGCCAACGTGCGTACTGCCGAGGCGGCACGCCATGGCATGCGGCAGGCGATGGACGTGGCGTTCCGCGGCGGCGCGATCACCGGCATGCTGGTGGTCGGCCTGGGCCTGTTGGGCGTGGCCGGATATTACCTGGTGCTCGGCCACCTGGGGGCCAGCGGGGAGTCCGCGCTGCACGCGCTGGTCGGGCTGGCCTTCGGTTCGTCGCTGATCTCGATCTTCGCCCGCCTGGGCGGCGGCATCTTCACCAAGGGCGCCGACGTCGGCGCCGACCTGGTCGGCAAGGTGGAGGCCGGCATTCCCGAGGACGATCCGCGCAATCCGGCGGTGATCGCCGACAACGTGGGCGACAACGTGGGCGACTGCGCCGGCATGGCGGCCGACCTGTTCGAGACCTACGCGGTGACCATCATCGCCACGATGTTGCTGGCCGGCCTGAGCTTCGCCGGCAACGTGGATGCGGTGATGTATCCGCTGCTGCTGGGCGGCGTGTCGATCATCGCGTCCATCATCGCCACGTTCTTCGTGCGGGTGAAGGACGGCGGCTCGATCATGGGAGCGCTTTACAAGGGCGTGATCGTCTCGGCGGTGCTCTCGGCGATCGCCTTCTGGTTCGTCACCGCGGGCCTGCTGCCGCAGGGACTGACCGATGCCGAGGGCATGGTCATCTCCAGCCACGCGATCTTCTACTGCTCGTTGATCGGCCTGGTGCTGACCGGCCTGATCGTGTGGATCACCGAGTACTACACCGGCACCCAGTTCAAGCCGGTGCAGCACATCGCGCAGGCCTCGACCACCGGTCACGGCACCAACATCATCGCCGGCCTGGGCATCTCGATGAAGGCCACCGCGCTGCCGGTGATCGTGATCTGCGCGGCGATCTGGAGCGCCTATGCGTTCGCCGGGCTGTATGGCATCGCCATCGCCGCCACGGCCATGCTGTCGATGGCCGGCATGATCGTGGCGCTCGACGCCTACGGCCCGATCACCGACAACGCCGGCGGCATTGCCGAAATGGCCGAGCTGCCGCCGGAGGTCCGCGCGATCACCGACCCGCTCGACGCGGTGGGCAACACCACCAAGGCGGTCACCAAGGGCTATGCGATCGGTTCGGCGGCACTGGCCGCGCTGGTGCTGTTCGCAGACTACACGCACAACCTCGCCGCCCATTTCGGGGGTCACGCGCCGTCGTTCGACCTGTCCAACCGCTACGTGATCATCGGCCTGCTGATTGGCGGCCTGATCCCGTACCTGTTCGGCGCGATGGCGATGGAAGCGGTCGGCCGCGCGGCCGGTGCGGTGGTCGAGGAGGTGCGCCGGCAGTTCCGCAGCATTCCCGGGATCATGGAAGGCACTGCCAAACCGCAGTACGACAAGGCGGTGGACATGCTGACCCGCGCGGCGATCAAGGAGATGATCGTGCCGTCGCTGCTGCCGGTGCTGGTGCCGGTCGTCGTGGTGCTGGGCTTCAAGTGGCTGGGTGGCTCGGAAGCCGGCGCGCAGGCGCTGGGCGGCGTGCTGATCGGCACCATCGTCACCGGTCTGTTCGTGGCGATCTCGATGACCACCGGCGGCGGCGCCTGGGACAACGCCAAGAAGTACATCGAGGATGGGCACCACGGCGGCAAGGGTTCGGAGGCGCACAAGGCCGCCGTCACCGGCGACACCGTGGGCGACCCCTACAAGGACACCGCCGGCCCGGCGGTGAACCCGCTGATCAAGATCATCAACATTGTGGCGCTGCTGCTGATCCCGCTGCTGTAGAGGCACTGCGCCCGGCCGCATCATCGCTAGCCGGGCGCATCACCCCCATCGCCCACCTGCCACGGTGGTGCTCGCAGCCCATGGGTCCGGCGCGCCATCCCGGGCGACGCATCTTCGGTCACCGGCCGGGGGACACAAGGCACTACCGCCCCCCCTCATCCCTGCACGACACGCCTTTGGCAAGGATCTCCCACATGACTTCGAGGCCCTCGATCTGGCTCGCACTGGCCGCCAGTGTCACTCTTGCCGGCATGAGCCACGCACAAGCACCCGCCGTACCGACAGGCGACGGCAATGACCCCTATCTCTGGCTGGAGAACATCCACGGACAGAAGCCGCTGGCCTGGGTAAAGCAGCAGAACGAGGCCACCGCCAAGCGGTTCGCCGACGACGCCGCGTTCGAGAAGACGCGCAAGCAGATTCTCGAGGTGCTCGACTCGGACGAACACATCCCCTACGTCAGCCGGATGGGGGACTACCTGTACAACTTCTGGCGCGACAAGGCGCACCCGCGCGGCTTGTGGCGTCGCACGACGCTGGCGGAGTTCCGCAAGGAGAAGCCGCACTGGGACGTGCTGCTGGACGTCGACGCACTGAACAAGGCCGAGAACAAGCGCTGGGTATTCAAAGGCGTTCAGTGCCTGAAGCCCGATTACACCCGCTGCCTGGTTTCGCTGTCACCGGACGGCGGCGACGCGGTGGCGGTGCGAGAGTTCGACGTGCCATCGCGCTCCTTCGTCGAGGGCGGCTTCGCGCTGCCCGTCGCCAAGAGCGAGGTGGACTGGATCGATCGCGACACCATCTTCGTCGGCACCGATTTCGGCCCGGGCTCGATGACCGAGTCCAGCTATCCCCGCATCGTCAAGGAGTGGCGCCGCGGCACGCCGCTGGACCAGGCGAAGGTCGTGTACGAAGGCACGCCCAAGGATCTGGCGGTGGGCGCCAGCCACGACGATACGCCCGGATTCGAGCGGGACTTCGTCTCGGTGGCCAAGGATTTCTTCCACAGCCAGCTGTTCCTGCGCAAGGACGGCAAGCTCCAGCGGGTCGAGGTGCCCGAGGACGCCACCGCCGACGCCCATCGCGAGTGGCTGCTGGTCGAAACCCGATCGCCGTGGACCGTGGGAGACACCACCTATCCCTCCGGCGCGCTGCTGGTCACCCGCTTCGACGATTTCATGGCAGGCAAGCGGCAATTCGAGGTCCTGTTCAAGCCTGATGCGCACACCTCGCTGGCGTCCTACAGCTGGACGCGCCACCACCTGATTCTCGACGTGCTGGACGACGTGAAGAGCCGGTTGGAAGTGCTCTCCCCGGAAGCCGGCGGCTGGAAGCAGGCCCCGATGGAGGGCGCGCCCGCGCTCAGCACGGTCAGCGTGGTGGACACCGACCCGGACCACAGTGACGAATACTGGCTGGGCGTCACCGGCTTCCTCACCCCGTCCTCGCTGCAATACGGCGTCATTGGCGGCGCGGCCCCGGAAACGCTCAAGCGCGAACCGGCGTTCTTCGACGCGTCGAAGTTCGTCGTCAGCCAGCACTTCGTCGCCTCGAAGGACGGCACCCGCGTGCCTTATTTCGAGATCGCACCGAAGACGATGAAGCTCGACGGCAGCAACCGGACGCTGCTCTACGGCTACGGTGGCTTCGAGGTTTCGCTGTTGCCCACCTACAGCGGCAGCATCGGGCGCGCATGGCTCGACCGCGGCGGCGTCTACGTCATCGCCAACATCCGTGGCGGCGGCGAGTACGGCCCGGCCTGGCACCAGGCGGCGCTCAAGGCCAAGCGGCTGCGCGCCTACGAGGACTTCGCCGCGGTGGCGCAAGACCTGGTGCACCGCGGGATCACTTCGCCGGAACACCTCGGCGCCGAGGGCGGCAGCAACGGCGGCCTGCTGATGGGCAACATGCTCACGCTGTACCCGCAACTGTTCGGGGCGATCGCCTGCGAGGTGCCGCTGCTGGACATGAAGCGGTACAGCCACCTGTCCGCCGGTGCTTCGTGGATGGCCGAATACGGCAACCCGGATACCTCGGACTGGAACTTCATCCGGACTTTTTCGCCATACCAGAACGTTAAGGCGGGCATGCACTATCCGCCGGTGCTCTTCTACACCGCCACCAGCGACGACCGCGTCGGCCCGGTGCAGGCACGCAAGATGGCCGCGAAGATGCAAGGTATGGGCTACCGCAACGTCTGGTTCTACGAGAACACCGAGGGCGGTCACGGCGCGGGGGCGGACAACCGCCAGTCGGCTTACATGCACGCCCTCGCCTACTCGTTCCTCTGGAATGAGTTGCGGTGATCGCGATGCCCCGCTGCCGACACAGGCCGCGGGGCTGGCTTATGATCGTGCTCTCCCCCCCCGTTACCTGCCGGTATGAAGCGAACAGCCAGCATCCGTCCCGAACTGCGCCAGTGGATCCTCGACTCCACCCGCAACGGCCTGAGCGTCGACCAGATCCTGCTTCAACTGAAAGAAGCCGGCTACGACCCCAGGGAGAGCCGCAGCGTCGTGGCCACGGTGCTGAAGATGCCGCTCGCGGCGCTGACCGGTGTGGCGCGTCCCCATACCCTGCGCCCGCGTCACCCGGAAGCACCGACAGTCCATGCCGGTGACCGCGACGTGCGCGTGCTGGCTTCGCTCGACGAGCCGGTGGTGCGCGTGCTCGACCAGCTGCTCGATGCCGGCGAATGCGACGAGCTGATCGAGCTCGCTCGCCCCCGCCTCGACCGGGCACGAACCGTCGACGCGCAGGGAGGACAGCAGGTCGACCAGCGCCGCACCAGCGAGGGCATGTTTTTCCGACTCGGCGAATCGCCACTGATCGAGCGTATCGAGTCACGCATTGCCGCCTTGCTGGAGATCCCGGTCAGCCATGGCGAGGGCCTGCAGGTGCTGCACTACGGAACGGGCCAGGAATATGAGCCGCACTACGACTGGTTCGACCCGACGCAGCCGGGATTCGAGGCAGTCACGGCGCACGGCGGTCAGCGCATCGCGAGCGTGGTGATATACCTCAATACGCCCGAAGCCGGCGGCGGCACCGGCTTCCCCAACGCGGGGTTCACCGTGACAGCGCTGAAAGGATCGGCCGTCTACTTCGCGTACGAGACGAACGACACGTCCTCGCTGCACGCCGGACTGCCGGTCGAGCGCGGCGAGAAATGGATCGCCACCAAATGGTTGCGTGAACGCCCATTCGTCCGCTGATGGCGGGAGTGCTGCGTCGCAGCAGCAGTTGCCTTATCCTATCCGGCCCTACTTTCTCCTAGTGCAGGATCACCTTCATGGGTCTGGATCTGGTCAGTGCCGGCCGCAACGTGCCGGACGAAATCAACGTCATCATCGAAATCCCCAAGGACGCCGAGCCGGTCAAGTACGAGGTGGACAAGGCCTCGGGCGCGATCTTCGTCGACCGCATCCTGTCCACCCCGATGCGCTATCCGTGCAACTACGGCTACGTGCCTGGCACGCTGGGCGACGACGGCGACCCGCTGGACGCGCTGGTGATCCTGCCGCTGCCGCTGATCCCGGGCTCGGTGATCCGTTGCCATCCGGTCGGCATGCTGCGCATGACCGACGAGGCCGGTGGTGACGAAAAGCTGGTGGTCGTGCCGGTGGAGAAGATCTTCGCCGGCTACGCGCACATCCACGACATCGACGGCGTGTCCGGCCACTGGCTCGAGCGCATCGGCCACTTCTTCGAGCACTACAAGGACCTGGAGAAGGGCAAGTGGGTCAAGCTCGATGGCTGGGCCAAGGCGGCCGAGGCCAAGGCGGAAGTGCTCAAGGGTATCGAGCGCTACGTGCAGGACAAGGGCTGATCCATCCCTCCGCAGGAATAAAAAGGCGCGCCCCGGGGCGCGCCTTTTTTGCTTCCGGTCGTCGATACGACTATCCGGCAGGGGCCGGCGCGACGCTGATCAGCGGAACCCGTGGCGGAGGCCGCACGTGCGAGCGTGAGCCGATCGCCCCCTCGTCATCCAGCAGGCTCGCATCCAGATCCACGAGGCTTCCGCCGGGCGTCCATGTGGCCAGCGTGCTGCCGCAGACACCGCAGACCGCACGCACGCCCCTGCCCTCGTCCTCGTAGAGCACCGGCGCCTGACCGTGCCAGCTCAGACCGCCACGCGGCACGACCATCACGCCCACCACTACACGGTGGTCGAGCAATCCGAGACACAACGGGCATTCGCAAAAGCGGCGATCGAGGTAATCCACTCGCGCCTCGTAGCCGATCGTTCCGCAGGCACAACGTCCATGCAGGATGCTCATGGGGTGGTTCCTCGGTGTTGCCCGGCGCGCGCCGGATCAGTGCGTCTTCCGGGCAGCCTTGGCGGGCTCGCCTTTCTTGCCGAGCTCTTCCAGCAGGGTGGACATGTCCTCGGCGTGCTCTTCCTCCATGGCGAGGATCTCTTCCATCATCCGGCGGGTGGTCGGATCGTCATTGCCCAGGAAGCGGATGATGGCCCGATAGCTGTCGATCGCGATGCGCTCGGCAACCAGGTCCTCCTTGATCATGTCGACGAGGTCGTCGCCTTCCACGTAGTCGGCATGGGCGCGGGTGAGCAGTCCGTCCGGATTGAAATTGGGCGCGCCGTCGAGCTGGGTGATGCGTTCGGCGATGCGATCGGCATGCGACTGCTCCTCGTTGGCATGTTCGAGGAACTCGGCCGCGACACTCTTGGCATGGATGCCGGAGGCCATGAAGTAGTGCCGCTTGTAGCGCAGCACGCAGACGATCTCGGTCGCGAGGGCCTCGTTGAGCAGATTGACCACAGTATCGCGGTCGGCGCCGTAGCCGGCGGTCACGGCGCCGCGCTCGATATGCTCGCGGGCGCGCTTGCGGATCGTCTCGATATCGCTGACGAAAGGTTTGCTGGACATACCGCAACTCCTTGGCTTGATCAGGGGCTTGCCTGCCTTTGGCGGCAGGCACCCGTACCATCCTAGGAATTCGGTGCGAAGCGCCGGTGAAGCCGACGCGAGGATTTCGCGAGTGGAGGCCTGGGGCCAGCTCAGTGCTGCTGGTAAGCCCGCAGGAATGTCGACACGCCTGCCCTGGCGGTCGCCTCGATCTCCTCCGCGTAGGCCTGCTGGCAATCGTCACAGCCGAACATGCGGCGCAACACCAGATCACCCTTGATCAGCGAAAGGAACTGCACGGCGGCGCGCGGGATGTCTTCTATGCAGAGCAGGCCTGCGTCAACGGCACGCTGCAGCAGGCGTTCCATCAGGCCGTGAGTGCGCATCGGCCCCTCCTCCCACAGCAGGCGTCCATAGCGCGGGTTGCCCTGGCGGCAGTCGCTGAGGATGGCGCGGAAAGTGCCGACTGTCTCGCGATCGCAATCCAGCCGCGCGTGGGTCAGCGCGATCCTGAGCAGGGTCTGGCCAATGTCGACGGAGGGATCGAAGTCGTAAGTGTTGTCCGGAATGAGATCCTGCACGCGGGCACGGATGACCTCGCGAAACAGGTTGTCCTTGTCGCCGAAATGGCTGTACACGGTCAGCTTGGAGACGCCAGCCTCGGAGGCCACCGCATCCATGCTGGTGCCGGCGAAGGCATTTCGGACAAACAGCGCCTTGGCCGCTTCCAGGATAGCGGCGCGTTTTTCCATGTCTTTCGGGCGGCCCGGGCCTTGGCATTTCACGGGCGAGGCAGAACTCATCGACATACCTTCACAATGCTCGGCAGCAAAATTATTATACGGGTCGGTCCAATTATTTCCAGCTCAGGGAAATCCCGCCAGTGCAGACGACGTTCATGGAACTGACCCTCTCGCCAGTGTATCGCCACGCGCAGCGCGTACTTTCGCAGTGGATCGATGCCCGGCATGCGGCCGCCCGACGCGAGGCGTTCAGGACGCGGACCGCCGTCGCCCAGCTGGGCCTGGTCGATCGCCACCGGCTCGCCCGCTGGCTGGCCTGGATCGTCAGCGCCGAGCGCTGCCGGGGCAGCCGGCGCCTGGATGAACGCCTGCGACAACTGGACGCATCCCTGCACGCATTGATGCGGACCACTCTGGCGACATTGCCATCCATGTACACCGTGGAGGCCGTGCGCCTGACCGCCGAACGGCCGGTGTCCGCGGACACCGCGCCACACATGACTTCCGTCAGCGCCACGCGGTGACTTCCGGCACTTCGGCCGCGCGTGCGCAGCCCGCACGCTAGCGATTGTCGGAAATGGCCTAAGCGCTTATCCTTTTTGACCTTTTTCGATCCGTACGGGACGTGGCAGAACATGGCGATGAACTTCGAACAGGCGCGGCAGAACATGGTGGAAAACCAGGTGCGCCCCTGGGAGGTGCTTGACGCGCGGGTGCTGGACGTCCTTGGACGGGTGCGGCGCGAAGATTTCGTGGCCCCCGAACATCGCCAGCTGGCCTTCGCCGACGTGTGCCTGCCGCTGGGCCACGGCGAAGTGATGATGAAGCCGGTGCTCGAGGGTCGCCTGCTGCAGGCGCTGGAGCTCAATCCGGATGACCGGGTGCTGGAGGTCGGCACCGGTTCGGGCTTTTTCACGGCCTGCCTGGCGGGCCTTGCCGGACAGGTGGTCAGCGTGGATATCCATGCCGACTTCACCCACACCGCCGCGCAGCGGCTGACTGCCGCCGGCGTGGGCAACGTCACGCTGGATACCGGCGACGCCGTGATCGGCTGGTCGCCCACCGGCCAGTTCGACGTGGTCGTGCTGACCGGCGCCGTGGCCCACCTGCCCGAACGCATGCTCGCCTGGCTCAAGCCCGGCGGTCGTCTGCTGGCGATCCGTGGCATGTCTCCGGCGCAGCAGGTCGTGCTGATGACCCAGGAAGGCCCCGGACGCTATCGCGAAGAGGTACTGCTGGAAACCGACCTCCCCTACCTGGTGCACGCCGAACCACCGCGCCAGTTCGTTTTCTGACCCCCTTTCGAGACCTGCGAGGCACCTCATGCGTTTGAAGCTTCTGACTCTTGCCCTGGCTCTGTCGGCAATTTCGCTGCCCAGCCACGGCGAGGATTTGCTGGATGCTTATCGGGAAGCGCGCGCCAATGACCCGGTGCTTTCCCAGGCGGATGCCCAGCGCCTTTCGGTCGGCGAGGGAGTAACCCAGGCGCGTGCGCTGCTGCTGCCGCAGATCTCGGCCGGGCTGACGCTGAGCCAGACCAATGGCAACAGCAGCAGCAACACCGGCACTAGCTCGCAAAATTACGGCGCTGACAGCTACCTCTGCAGCGGCATCGCGGCAGGGAGCGGCAACTACAACTGCACGGGCCCGTTGCAGTCGGGTGCGGCCAGCGGCAATGTCGGCCACTCCCGCTCACGGGATATTTCGGCCACTCTCAACCAGAGTGTCCTCGACCTGAGCAAGATTGCCGATCTCAAGGCCGCGCATTCCCAGGCGAGCGCACAGGATGCGCTGTACCAGGCGGCTCTGCAGGATCTGTTCGTACGCGTGGCCACCGCCTACTTCAACGTGCTCACCAGCCAGGACTCGCTGACCTTCGCCAAGGCCAATGAAGAAGCCTACCGGCAGCAGTACGAGCAGTCGGACCAGCGCTACAAGGTCGGCCTGTCGGCGATCACCGACGTCTACCAGGCCAAGTCGTTCTACGAATCGGCCAAGGCGCAGACCATCGCCGCGCAGAATGCGTTGGACGACGCGCGCGAGGCGCTCGCGCAGATCACCGGCAAGCCCACCGGCGAGCTGAAGCAACTCCGCGACGACCTGCCGATGGATCCGCCGCAGCCGAACGACCAGAAGGCCTGGGTGCAGCAGGCGCTGCAGAACAACCCCAACCTGCTGTCCGACAAGTACAGCGTGGACGCGGCCGAGCACAGCATTTCCGCAGCGCGCGCCGGTCACCTGCCGACGATCAGCGCAACGGTGAACTACGGCAAGGGCGCAACCTGGTACCAGAACTCGACGGACCATTTCCGCCGCCCCAGCTCCACCACGGTCGGCCTGACGCTGTCGGTGCCGCTGTTCTCCGGTGGCGCCACCCAGTCGCGGGTACGCCAGTCGATCTATCAGCGTGATGCCGCCCAGGACTCGCTGGAAGCCGACCGCCGCCAGGTCCAGCGCAACACGCTGAACTACTATCGCTCGGTGATTGCCGGGATCAGCCAGGTGGAGGCGGCCAAGTCCGCGGTCGAGGCCGGACAGAAGGCACTGGACGCCACGCGTGCCGGCTTCAGCGTCGGTACCAAGACCATCCTCGACGTGCTGACCGCCATCCAGACCCTGACGTCCTCCGAAAGCCAGTACTCGCAGGCGCGCCACCAGTTCATCCTCGACAAGCTGCTGCTGAAGCAGGCCGCCGGCGCGGCGGACTTCAAGGACATGGAATCGATCAACACCCTGCTCGAGTGACGTTGTTGCCGGACCATCCCCGGCAAGCCCATCAAGGAAGGCCGCCTCCGGGCGGCCTTTCTGTTTCCGTTGCCGCGCGTCACTCCTGCAGCATGCGGTCGATCAGGGTCATCACACGCTGGACCGCGCCCTGCTCGCTGGCGAAGACATCGTGCGCGCACCGCCCCATCTGCCCCAGTGTCGGAGCATCCCGCAGCAACTGCTGAACGGCGGCACCGAGCCGGTCGCCGCTCTCGATCCGGGCCGCCCCTCCCTCGCGGACGAGCGTCTGCGTGATGTCGTCGAAATTGAAAGTGTGCGGCCCCACCAGCACCGGCCGCGACAGCGACGCCGGCTCGAGCACGTTGTGGCCGCCGATCGGCACCAGGCTGCCACCGACAAACGCAAGATCCGACGCGGCGAAAAACGGCATCAGCTCGCCCATCGCGTCGATCACGAACACTTGGTGCACCGCTGCGGGAACCCGATCGGCGCTGCGTGTCCCCGCGGTGAAGCCGAGATTCCGCACCAGATGTTCGACCAGCCGGAAACGATCGGGATGGCGCGGCGCCAGCAGCAGCAGGGCGTCGGGCAGGCGTTGCAGCACTTCCAGGTGAGCCTCCAGCACGGCCAGCTCTTCACCCTCATGGGTGCTTGCCGCCATCCAGACGGGGCGCAGGCGTCCCCAGCGATCGCGCATCGCCTCGCCGTCCACCTTCGCCTGCCCGGGCACCGGCATGTCGAACTTGAGGTTGCCGCTGACTACCACCCGCTCGGCCGGCGCGCCAAGCACCCGGTAGCGCGCGGCATCGGTGCGCGACTGCGCCGCCACGAGACTCACGCAACGCAGCGCGGCCCGCACCAGTCCGCGTGCGGGTCGGTAGCCGCGCATCGAGCGCTCCGAGAGCCGCGCGTTGACGATCATCAGCGGAATCCCGCGCCGGCGGCACGCGAAGTAGAGGTTCGGCCAGATCTCCGTCTCGACGATCACCGCCAGCCGCGGACGCACCCGCAGCAGAAAGCGCCGCACCGCGAACGGCAGGTCGTAGGGGAGATACACATGGAACACGCTGTCGCCGAACAGCTGGCGCACGCGCTCGGAACCGGTCGGCGTCACCGTGGTGACCACCAGTGGCGCGTGGGGGTACGCCAGCCGGAGCGCCTTGATCAACGGCTCGGCCGCATTGACCTCGCCGACGGATACCGCGTGCACCCACAACGAACCGTTCAGCCCGGGCGCGGGGAACAGTCCGAACCGCTCCGGCCAGCGCTGGTGGTAACTGCCATAGCGGATCCCGCGCGTGAGCAGGCGCAACACGATCACCGGTGTCGCCAGGTACATCAGCAAGGTGTAGAGATAACGCAACGGCAGCATCCCCTGTGCGGTTCGCAAGTATAAAGCGCGCACCCCGCGGCTCGGCGCGGCGCCTTGGCTACAATGTCCGGATGCCCGGCATGCCCCGCCCCCCTTTTCGTGCGTCCCTGCTGTCTCCCCGCCACTGGCCTGCCTGGCTGGGCGTGGGATGCATCTGGTTGATCGCCCGCCTGCCGTATCCCGCGCTGATGCGCGTGGGGCGCTGGCTGGGTGCGCTCGCCATGCGCATCGACTCGGCCCGCCGCCCGGTCGCCGAGGCGAACATCGCGCTTTGCTTTCCCGAGCTCGACGCAGGCCAGCAGGCTGCGCTGGTCGACGCCCACCTGCGCGACATCGGCCTGATGCTGGTCGAATTCGCCCTCGGCTGGATGGGGCGGGACCAGGCGATCGCCCGCCTGCCGCTGAGCATCGAGGGACTGGAGCATCTGGAGCAAGCGCGCGCTGCGGGCAAGGGGGTGCTGCTGGTCGGCGGTCATTTTTCTCACCTGGAACTGTGCGCCCGGCTGGTCTCCCAGCGCATCCGCATTGCCGGCATGTACCGCCGCATGGACTCGACCGTGTTCGAGTGGGTGGTACTGCGCTCGCGCCTGCACTATGCCGACGCGATGTTCGAGAAGGACGATATCCGTGGCACCGTCAAATACCTGCGCGGCGGCGGCACGCTGTGGTACGCCCCGGACCAGGACATGCGCAGCAAGGACAGCGTGTTCGTGCCGTTTTTCGGCGTACCTGCGGCCACCATCACCGCCACCCATCACCTGGCGCGCATGGGCAACGCCGTGGTGATTCCGTTCTTCCACCGTCGCCTGCCGGACAACGGTGGTTATGCGCTGCGCCTGGGGGCGCCGCTTCAGGGCATTCCAAGCGACGACGTGCTGGAGGACACCGCCCGGGTCAACGCCTGCATCGAGCAGATGGCGCGCGAGGCGCCCGAGCAGTACCTGTGGGTACACAAGCGCTTCAAGACCCGCCCGGAGGGCATGCTCCCGGTGTATCGGCGCTAGGGTTGGCGGTCACGGCGCCGCTGCTCACGGGCTTCGTGCAGCTTGGCGTATTTGAGAAACGCGTAGAACGCCCCGGTGACGCTGGCGATGAAGCCGGCCCAGCCGTTGAGGAAATAGCGCTTGCCGATGTACTGGCGCAGGAAGAACAGCGGCGGGTAAAGCACCATGCGCAGGCCGGTGAAGCGCTGACGCCTGCGCAGCTTGTACGCCACCATGCCGGTCGTGTAACGGTTGATCTTGTCCACACGGGTGGCAATGTCGCGGTCACCGTCGTTGACGAAATCCGCGCCACGCAATGTCTTCACCGGCCCGTCCACTTCCACCGCCGCGTGCACCTCGACGTCGTTCATGCGGCCGCGCCGGCGGTCGAACAGGCGCAGGTGGCCGTTGCGCCAGGTTCGCCGGTGCTGCACGGTCCAGAACATGCGCTCGCGGCGGGGCAGGCGGAAGCCGGCGTAGCGCGGGTGTTCCAACGCCCGCTCGATCGCTTCGCGCGTGCCCGGCGAAAGGATCTCGTCGGCGTCGAGGTTGAGCACCCAGTCGTGGCGCGCCATGTCGATCGCACGCTGCTTCTGCGGGCCGTAGTCATCGAACGGATGCACCGCCACGCGCGCGCGATGGCGCTCCGCGATGGCGACGGTGTCGTCGGTGGAGCCGGAATCGAGCACCACGATTTCGTCGGCCCAGTCCACCTCGCGCAGGCAGGCGTCGAGGGTGTCGGCGTTGTTGTAGGTGATCACCACCACCGACAGCGGTTCACGCGGCATCGGCACGCTCCTCCGGCAGGGCGCCGAGCGACGCGCACCACAGGCCGAGCAGCCAGGCGAACAGCAACCCCCACCAGGCCGAGTAGAACGCCAGGTGCGTGTTCAGCGGAAACAGCATCGCGCCCAGCGCCACCGTGGCCGGAAAGGCCAGCGCGCGCGCCTCGCCCCCGACCCGCCGCCAGTAGCGCAGCGCCCAGGCCAGCGCGGCGAGCCATAGCAGCAGCCCGATCGCGCCGGTCTCGGTGAGCACCTCCAGCACGACCTGGTGGGCGTGGCAGGCGCCCTCGCCCACACCGCAGGCCTCCGCCGTGACGAAATGGTCGTTGGCCGGTGCGAACTCCGGGTAGGCATAGCGGTAGCCGCGCACGCCGACGCCGTTGATCGGATGCGCCGCAATCATGCGCAGGCTGGTACCCCAGATGTCGAGCCGCCCGGTCAGCGCCTGGTCCACCGCGTGCTCGCTGCCGCTGAAGACCTCCAGCGTGCGCTCCATGCGTGCATGGAAGCGGGTCGAGGTCTTCCACGCCAGCGCGCCGGCCAGCGCTAGCACCACGGCAGCAACCAGCCCGAACGCCAGGAACCGGCGCAACGAGCCCAGTTCCCGCCAGGCGAACGCCAGCACCACCACCGCATAGCAGACCCACGCCGCGCGCGAACCGGCCAGCAATACCGGCCCGAGCAGTACCAGCGCGGCCAGCCACAAAGCCCAGCGCCCCCACCGTGCGTGCGCAGCCCACAGCACGAACGGCGAGAGTACGGCGAGGGTCGGCCCCAGCTTGAGATTGTCGGCGCCGAAGATGCCGGACAGCCGTACGGCGTCGGCATGTCCGCCCAGGCTCCAACCGGTCAGTGCCTGTACCCAGGCGTCGAGTACCCAGAGCACGACTACCGCGGCTACCGCGACGTAGAGCGTACGCACGCGGTCGGCCCGCCGCAGGGCGAAGCAGGCGTAGATACCCAGCGGCGCGAAACGCAGCAGGCCCGCGACCGTCTCCCAGCTCTTGCCCGGCGCCACCGAATCCAGCGAGGAGACCAGCGCCGCACCCACGTAGCCGGCCAGGATCACCAGCAGGCAGCGCGCGCCCTCGTGCTGTGACAGCGCATGCGGGAAGCGCAGGAACAGCATGACCGTGCCGAACAGGCACAGCGCGGTTCCCAGCTCGGCGCTGCGTCCGAACGGCAGCAGCGCCACCACCAGCCAGAACGGCAGCAGCGGCGAGCGCAGTGCGGCGACAAGGGACGAGGCAAACGGAGGCATGCTGCGACCGGCGTGGAGGAAGCCGGCATTGTAGGGGGAGCGCTCGAATGCGGAGCGATGGCTCACGCAGGGAGTGGGTCAGCGCTTGTCTGCGCCCGCCACTTCCTCATAAAGCTCCAGCGTGGCCTGCTGCATGTCGGCCAGCCGGTAGCTCTGCAGCATCGGGATCGGGGGCGCGACACGCAGCAGTTCCGCCGCCCGCTCGACCAGCTTTTCACGGTCACCCAGCGGCACCCGGCCAGCCGGGTAGAGCTCGGCCAGCAACTCGCCAACCCCGCCGTGCGCATAACCGAGCACCGGACGACACAGCGAGAGCGCCTCCACCACGGTGCGCCCGAAGGCCTCCGGCTTGTTAGACAGCTGCAGCACCAGCGCGGATATCGCGTAGATGTCGCGAATATCGTCGCGCGGCGGCGTCATCACCACCTCTGCCTGCAGTCCGCGCGCGCGGACCAGTTCGCGCAATTCGTCGGCATAGGCCTCGCGCCCGGGTTCGAGCACGCCCAGCAGAAGCAGCCGCGCCGCCACGCCGCGGTCGCGCAGGTCGGCGAGCAGTTCGATGGCGTCGTGGTGACCCTTCAAGCGGGTGCCGCGCCCGGGCAGGGTAAGCAGGGGGGCACCGTCGAGCTGCGGGAATTCGGCGAAGAACGCCTTCTGCCAGGCATCGTCGGGGCGGTGGCCGTAAGGGAAGGCCTCGGGATCGATGCCGCGGGGTATCACCCGCACCCGCGCCGGCTCCAGCCAGCGGTAGTGACCCAATACGTAGGCGCGCACGGTCTGCGACACGGCAATCACGCGCTCGCCGCGGAGCATCACCGCGCTGTATCGACCCGGCGAGTTGAGGCCGTGCACGGTGGTGATGAAGTGCGGCTTGCGCTCCATGCCACGGATCGCCAGACGACCGATCCAGGCCGGCATCCGCGAGCGGGCGTGAACGATGTCGGCATCCAGCGACTTCAGCACCCGGCGCACCGCACCCACCCGGGTGAGCGTGCCAAGCGACTTGCGACCGATATCCAGCGTGACGTGCTCGCTGCCCTCGGCCAGCAGACGCTCGACCAACCGTCCCCCGGCCGACACCACCACCGAACGGTGCCCGGCCGCCACCAGCGCGCGGGCGATCTCCAGCGCGGACCGTTCGGCCCCGCCGGAATGGAGCGCCGGGATCAGCTGGACCACGGTCAGGACCCTGGCGGGATGACTGGCGGCTGCAGGCATGGTGTCTTGCATCAAGGCCTTCATCCCTTCAGGCAAGCAGCGATCGTGCCTAAAGCCGCGATCCGGCCGAAGTTTCCGGCCTCATGATCAGTCGCGCAGGACGTAATGCGCGCCGCAGTAGGGACAGGTGGACTCGCCGCCGTCGTCGACGATCGGCAGGTAGACCTTCGGATGGGAGTTCCACAGGGCCATGCCGGGCATCGGACAGGACAACGGAAGGTCGCTGAGCGTCACTTCGTAACGATTTTGGGCATTCGCCGGGATCGGCGTCACCGCGCCGGAAGGGGTCGACATGGGGAACTCCGGAGGGATCGGACTCAACCCCGAATCATAGCAGCCCGTCGGCGCCGATCAGGCCATCGCGGCGCCACGGCGGCGGCCTGGTTCAGGCAGCCGTAAAGACAGCAAAAAGGGCCGCGTCCGGAAGGACGCGACCCTGCGGGTGGCGGAACGGATCGGGAGTTACTTGGCCTTGGCGGCCTCGGCCTCGGTGGTGATGCGGATCTGGATCTCGTCGCTGACCGCCGGCACATAGGCGCCGACGCCGAAATCCGAACGCTTGATCGTCGCGGTGGCGTCGAAGCCGATCGCCGGCACCTTCAGCATCGGGTGCATGCCGGCCTTGTTGAGCGTGGCATCCAGCACCACCGGCCTGGTCACGCCATGCACGGTGAGGTCGCCGGTAACCTTGAACTTGTCGCCGCCCATCGGCTCGACCCTGGTGCTCTTGAAAGTCACCACCGGGTACTTGTCGGCGTTGAAGAAGTCCGGCTTCTTCAGGTGCTCGTCAAGCGCAGCCACGTGGGTGTCCAGCTTGGACAGCGGCATCGTCACGTCCACGCTCGACCTGGCCGGATCGGCGGCATCGAACACCAGCGTGCCCCGGGCGATGCCGAGGTCGGCGGTCGGGTTGGAGAAACCGAAATGGTTCCAGCTGAACAGCACCATGGTGTGGGTCGGATCCAGCTTGTAGGTGACTGGAGCGGCCTGGGCGGCCAGGGTGGCGCCGAGCAGGCCGGCAAAAGCGAGGATCTTGATCGCGCGCATGGGTGAACTCCTGTAGCAGGTGGGTCGGCGGTGCGCCGGCGGGTGGCGGAAAAGGGATCGGTCAGGCGATCGTGCAGGCTTCGTCGAACGACAGGCGCGGGCTGCGCGGGAACAGGTCGCGGCTGGGGTCGCCGTAACCCAGGTTGACCAGGAAGTTGGACTTGACCGAGGTACCGGCGAAGAACGCCCCATCCACCCCGGCGTTGTCGAACCCGGACATCGGGCCGCAATCCAGGCCCACGGCGCGCGCGGCCAGGATCAGATAGGCGCCCTGCAGCGTGGCGTTGCGGAACGCGGTGGTGTCGATCAGCGGCTGGTTGCCCTCGAACCAGCTCTTCGCGTCGGCGTGCGGAAACAGCTGCGGCAGCTTCTCGTGGAAGGCGTGGTCGTTGGCGACGATCGCGGTGACCGGAGCGGCCATGGTCTTGGCGCGGTTGCCCTCGGACAGGAACGGCGACAGTTTCGCCTTCGCCTCGGCCGACTTCACGAACACCAGCCGCATCGGCGAACTGTTCGCACTGGTCGGACCGAACTTCAGCAGGTCGTAAAGCTGGTGCAGCTGCGCGTCGGTGACCTCCCGGTCCTGCCACGCGTTGAACGTGCGGGCTTCGCGGAAGAGCTGGTCGAGGGCGGTATCGGAAAGCATCTCGCTCATGGGTATCCTTGTTCCGGCGTGACGCGCCGATGCTGGCGCAGGAAGCCGCCAGTGTACGTGGGCGGCCCAGCCCACAGGACCCCGCCGCGTGGAACGAACTGTGCTCGATCCGGAAACAATCGTCGTGGCGACGCGCGCATGCTGAGGTCCGCCGGCGAGTGCTGGGCGATCACCGACGGCGCCGCCGGCAACCAGCGGCAGGCGCTGGCGCTGGCCGAGCGGCTCGCCATGCCCGTCCGTCACCTGGTGCTGGAGCCGCGCGCGCCCTGGTCGTGGTTCGCGCCGCGCCTGCTCTCCGGCGGCCGGCTCGCCCTGCCCGCGGCACAGCGCGAACTGTTCGCCCCACCGTGGCCAGTGGCCGCGATCGGCTGCGGCCGCGCCGCGGCGCTGTTCACGCGGATGCTGCGCAGACTCTCCGATGGTGACTGCTTCACCGTGCAGATTCTCGATCCGCGCATCGATCCGGGCGAATGGGACATGGTCATCGCGCCACGGCACGACGAGCTCGCCGGACCCAACGTGCTGCATCCGGTCGGCTCGCTGAATCCGGTCGACGACGCCTGGCTGGACGACGCCCGCGAGGCGTTTGCCGCCCTCGGCGGGCTGCCGGGGCCACGCCTCGGCGTGCTGCTCGGCGGTCCGCGGCGTGGCATCCCGATGGACGCGGGCTACGCCCGCGCGCTGGGTGACGCGGTACGCCGACAGGTCGCCGGGAGCGGCGGCAGCGCCATGGTGGTCGCATCGCGACGGACGCCATCGTCACTCTCCGATGCGGTGGGTCATGCCGTGCGCGACCTGCCCGGCCTGTTCTGGCGCGACCCATCGGACGGTCCCAACCCCTACCCGGGCGTGCTCGGTTGGGCGGACCGGCTGCTGGTGACGCCGGACTCGGTCAACATGCTGAGCGAGGCCTGCGCGGTCGGCTGCCCGGTTGAAACACTGGCACCCGCTCCACTGCCGCCGCGCATCGCGAGCTTCCACCGCGCCCTGCGCGACGGCGGCTGGCTCGGCGATGGTGGCGCAGCCGCCGGACCGTTACGCGAAACCGCGACGCTCGCTGCCCAGGTGGGCCTGGCGATCCGCGCCAGGCACGCGGACATCGACCTCTCCTAGGACTCGAAGGCGAACCCCAGCGCACGCGTCACCGCCTGCACCGTGGCGACCAGTTGCATCAGCTCCGGCTCGCGTTCGCCGATGCGCGAGCGCAGGTCGAGCGTGCAGGTCAGCGCACGCTGCAGCAGCTCGGCGTGGGCGTGCAGGAAGACCTCGGCCTGACCGGCGTCGAGCAGGGCCGCATCACGGCAGGCTTCGATCAGGGCCGCGTTGCTGGTCATCTCGAGCAGGCTCGGATGGCGCACCGCGTGGGCGAGGACCAACCCCTGCAGGGCAAACTCGATGTCCAGCAGGCCACCCGGTCCCTGCTTCAGGTCGAAGCGCGACGGGTCTGAGCGATCGCGCTCGGCGCGCCAGCGGCGACGCATGCTCGACACCTCGTCGTACACCACGTCCACATCGCGCGCGATCGCCAGGATCTCCCGCCGAAGCGCCGCCAGGTCGGCATGCAACGCGACGTCGCCGACCACCGGCCGCGCACGCAGCAGGGCCTGGTGCTCCCAGGTCCAGGCACGCCCCCGCTGGTAGGCGGCGAACGCATCGAAGCTGGATACCAGCAGGCCCTTGGAGCCATCCGGGCGCAGCCGGGTATCGACCTCGTACAGGCGGCCGGCGCGGGTCATCATGGTGAGCCAGTTCATCACCCGCTGCGCCAGCCGCTGGTACCAGCGGGAACCTTCCAGCGGGCGCGGGCCATCGCTCATCGCCTGCGCGCGGCGGCCGTCGTAGACGAACACCAGGTCCAGGTCCGAGGCGAAACCCAGCTCTTCGCCGCCAAGGCTGCCATAGCCCAGCACGGCGAAGCCCGAGCCCTCGCCCGGCAATCGTCCGTGCTGGGCGGCGAGTTCGCGCTCGGCCAGCGCGGTTATCGCCACCACCACCGATTCGGCCAGTGCGGCCAGCCGTCGCGCGGTGGACACCGCGTCGGCGCGGCCATCGCTGAAGGCCAGACCCAGCCGGAATGCCACGCTGGCCTTGAACTCGTTGATGCGGTCCAGCTCGGCCTCGGCCTCGCGCTCGTCGAGCGTCGACAGCACACGGGCGATCTCCGCGCTGATGTCGGCGCGCTTGAGCGGCAACTGATCGATCCGCGGATCGAGCACGTCGTCCAGCAGCAGCGGCTGTGCGATCACCCGCTCGGCGAGGAAGGCCCGGTCGGCGAACAGCCGCGCCAGCCTTCGCCGCGCCGCCGGCTGCTCCTCCAGCAGGGCCAGGTAGGACGAGCGCCGTGCCACCGCCTGCACCAATTGCACCAGGCGCAGCAGGCAGGCCACCGGCGCGGCGGTCTGCCGCG
The DNA here is from genome assembly GCF_000334915.1 of Dyella ginsengisoli LA-4. Taxonomy (GTDB): domain Bacteria; phylum Pseudomonadota; class Gammaproteobacteria; order Xanthomonadales; family Rhodanobacteraceae; genus Dyella_A; species Dyella_A ginsengisoli_A. The sequence continues at coordinate 35,478 of NZ_AMSF01000053.1, forward strand.
CGGCGATCAGCAGCTGCGGCATCACCCGGTCCAGCCGCTCGCGCGAACCGGGCGACATGGCGCGCACGTTCGAGCCCTGCGGCAGTTTCACCAGCGCCTCGGCCGCGGCATCGCCGGGCACAAAGCCCGAGCCCTCCATCGCCGCCGGCTCCAGCGTGCCGGCGCAGGCGTCGTGCCACAGCCGGGTGTCGGCGACCGGGGCGCTGGCGGCACGTCCGCCCTGCGGCATCAGCACGGCAGCGAACTCCTCGCTGACCACGGCGCGGTGTCGCGCCAGCTCGGCGGCCAGCGCCGGCCAGTCGTCATGGCCCAGGCCACGGGCGATCCGCTCGCGGCTGAGCGCGTCCTCGGGGATGTCGTGGGTCTGCGCGTCGCGCAGCATCTGCACCCGGTTCTCCACCCGGCGCAGGCAAAGGTAGGCCTCGCGCAGCGCACGCGCGCGCACCGCCGGAATGTGGCCGCGCGCCTCGCAGGCGGTGAGCGCCGGCAGCAGGCCGCGCACGCGCAGGGTCGGCTCGCGGCCGCCGCGGATCAGCTGGGTGAGCTGCACGATGAACTCGATCTCGCGGATGCCGCCCGGGCCGAGCTTGAGGTTGTCGGCCAGGTCCTTGCGGGCGACTTCGGCGTCGATCAGCGCCTTCATCTCGCGCAGCCCGGCGAACGCCGTGTAGTCGAGGTACTTGCGGTAGACGAACGGTCGCAGCAGCTCCTGCAGCTGCTTGCCGGCCACCCGGTCGCCGGCGACCGGGCGCGCCTTGATCCAGGCGTAGCGCTCCCAGTCGCGCCCCTCGCTCTGGTAGTACTGCTCCATCGCGGCGAACGGCAGCGCCAGCCGCCCGGCCGTGCCGAACGGCCGCAGGCGCAGATCGACCCGGGCACAGATGCCGTCGACGGTCGGCTCGTTCAGCAGGCGCACCAGCTGGCGCACCAGCCGGACGAAGTACTCGCTGTTGTCCAGGCCCCGCGCACCGTCGCTCTGGCCGCCCTGCGGGTAGGCCATCACCAGGTCGATGTCCGAGGAGAAGTTCAGCTCGCCGCCGCCGAGCTTGCCGAAACCCACCACCACCAGCCGCTGCAGGCTGCCGTCGGCGGCGCGCGGCTGGCCATAGCGGCCGGCCAGCATCTGCTCGGACCAGGCCAGCGCCCGATCGAGCAGCACCTCGTAGAGCACGCTGGTGTCGGCCAGCGTGGTCGGCACGTCATCCAGGTCGTTGACGTCGCGGAACACCAGCCGCAGCGACTCGGCCCGGCGGAACCGACGCAGCAGCGACAGCGTTTCGGCCTCGTCCACCGGCAGACGCAAGGCCTCGCCGCGCGACGCCGCGTCGGAAGAGGAGCGCAGGCGTTCCAGTCCCGCCGGAGCGAGCAGTTGCGGCTGGCTGCGCCAGACTTCGAACGCAAAGTCGCTGGCCAGCAGGGTGCGCCGGATGCGCTCGGCGACGCCGGCATCGTCCTGCACGGCCACGCCCGCGCCGCGGCAGGCCGCCACCAGCTGGGCGTAGCGATCGTCGATCAGCGCCTGCAGCGCAGTGGATTCGGGAGCATTCATGGCGGTCATTGTGCCGCAGCCGCCAATACAGACCGGCGACCCGACCCCGGAAAGTCGTGTTCCGGCCCATGCCGGCTGTTCATCTGGACGGCGTTACATTCGTGCGTCCAGATCGTGACATTTTACGGACAGCCATGAACCCCTCTCCCGATCGCCCGGTTCGCCTGCGCCCTGCCTGGCAGAAAGCCCTGGCGCTGGCGGTCATGGTGCTGGCGTTCACCCTGCTCACCGGCACCATCGATGGCGGCGTCGGCGTGGTGCCGGGGCGACTGCTGGACCAGCCGACCTACGTGTTCGCCAATGCGTTGCCCGGGCTGCTGCTGGCCTTCACCCTGCTGGCACTGACCCGCCGCGCGCTGCTGTCTTTCGGCCTGGCACTGGCCGCCGAGGGACTGGTGTATGCGGTGAACAGGCTCAAGGTGGACAACCTGGGGACGCCGCTGATCCCGGCGGACTTCCACATGCTTGGCCAGCTCGACAAGGGCGGCATGCACGTGCTCGGCGCCTATCTGCCGCACAGCCCGTGGCCTTACCTGGCTATCGTCGCCGCCATCGCGCTGGTGGTGGCACTCTGGCGGCTCGAGCCCCCCTTCCTGGCCAGGCGGCCGCGCCCTCCCAGGATCACTGCGGGTGCCGTTTGCTTCGTCCTGCTGGCGACCCTGCTGGCCGGCACCCCGGCCTGGGCGAAGCTCTACAACGGACGCATGCTGTGGCTGGAGCCGTGGTCGGCCAGCTCGACCGCCACCCACTCGGGCCTGGTCAGCTCGCTGATGATCTACCACCTGCAATACGGCAAGCACGACCGCAAGCCCGACCCCTCCGCCGCGCGCGAGCTGATCGGCCGCAACGACGACGCGCTGCGGCAGGAGCTCCAGACGCCGGCTACCGAGGGCGCGCAGCCGGACATCGTGGTGGTGCAGAGCGAATCGTTCTTCGACCCGCGCATCCTCAAGGGATACCAGCACGCCGATCTGACCCCGAACCTGGATCGCCTGGCCCGCCACGGCATCAGCGGGGCGCTGCACGTGCCGACCTTCGGCGGCGGCACCATCCGCACCGAGTTCGAGGTGCTCACCGGACTGTCGCTACGCTACTTCCGCAACCTGCAGTTCCCCTACCTGCAGCTCAACGCCAAGGTCGTGCCCAGCCTGGTGCGCACGCTGCGTGCGCACGGCTACGAGACGGTGGCGATCCACGGCAACGACCCGTCGTTCTGGAACCGCACCAGCGCATTCAAGGCGATCGGCTTCGACCGGTTCGTCTCGCAGTCGTCGTTCCCTCCCAGCGCCACCAACGACGGCCAGTACATGGCCGACCGCGGCATGACCGACGAGATCCTGACCCAGCTGAAAGACAGTGGCCCGCCGCAGTTCCTGTTCGCGATCAGCATCGAGGCGCACGGCCCGTACGACACGGTGCCTGCCGATCCGGCCGCGCGCGACGCGATCCCGGTGCCGGCCGGCATCACCGGCAAGGACAAGCTGGAACTGCAGAATTACCTCTACCACATCGGCCACGCCGACCAGGAACTGGGACGCCTGGCCGCTGCCCTGGCCCGGCGCGACCGGCCGACCCTGCTGATGTTCTACGGCGACCACCTGCCTGCGCTCAGCGGCGTGTTCCAGACCGACGGCTTCGTCGACGGCGGCGACATGCTGGGCGAGCCCGGCACCTGGCTGCTGGTCGACCCGCGCAAGGCGATGAAACCGCAGCACGTGGACACCGCCTCGTGGATGCTGCCCGGCCGGCTGCTGCAGGCGGCGGGCATCCACGATGCCTACTTCGCGCTGACCCAGGTGGTCGGTCCGGACCTGGCCGCGCTGACCCGCGCGCCCGATGCACCGCCGCCGCCGGAAGACGCTCAGGAGCGCCAGACCGACCACGAGATGTCCGACGTCGCCCTGCTGCGACTGGACGGCAAGCTGGAAGCACTGCTTCCGCAGCAGCAGCTCGCCACCTCACCGGCCACCAACGCACCGCCGCCGCATGGACCGTCCGACGGCAGCGTCGGCGCAACGCAGTAAAGGCGGCCGTCCGGGCGGCGACACGCCGCCCGGACGGCCCATGGCTCAGAACTTCCAGACGATCCCGCCCCGGACAGCACCGTCCACGCTGCGATGGCCAAGCAGGCCGTCGTACGCGAGGGTGAGCGTGGTGCTGCGCGACAGCGGCAGGGCCAGGTCCGCGTCCAGCACCATCGCATCGCGCGCCATCGGCACGCCGTCGACGACGAAGCTCGAGCTGCCGTCGAACGTCATCGCCGCGTCCGGCCGAAGCCGACCGAAGCCGTGGCGCCAGCCCAGCTGCACGTGCGCGTCGAGCACGCTGTGGCGGAAGGCGAAACGGGTGCCCGCGCGCGCGCCCAGCGTGCCATAGGCCACCACATCGTCCTGCCCCTGCACGGCCAGGGCGGACGCACCGCCGCGCTCGGCAAAGGCTGGGCTGGCCAGGCGCACGCAGGCCGCGCGGGCAAACGGCTCCAGCGCCACGCCGTGCCAGGACATCAGGCGCCCGATCTCGGCGAAAGCCTGCGCGGTGCTCGCATGGCCATGCGCGAACAGGCGCTCGGAGAAGCCGCCGAACGCCGCGGTGCGCGCCGCATCGAACCGATGCCAGCTGTACGCGAGGGCGCCGCGCAGGCGCCAGTTGCCACGCTGCTCTCCGGCGTAGACGCCCAGGTGTGTGTCGTCGCTGCGGTCGGTGCCGGCGCGGGTGGGCACGCGCAGCGAGGTGCGGGTATAGCCCGCCATCGCACCGATGCGGGATGCCTCGCCCACCGGCAGGTCGCCACCGACCATCGCGCCACCCAGCGAGCGGGCTGCGCCGGCCGCGTTGCCGTCGCCAGCACGGTGACCCCAGGCGCCGAGCACCTGGCCCCACGCGGTGAAGCCGTGGCTGCCCGGCGTACCGGTCGCGGGGCCGGCGGCAAGGTCATCGCCACTGGCCTGCACCAACCGGCCATCGGCCGCGTCCCGGATGAAGCGACTGTCGTCGAGCAGGGTGCCCCGAAAACTCGGATGGATGTCGCCGGAAAGCGTATCGCCCGCGTTGCGGATCGCGGCATCGGTCGGCTGGTTGGCGACCGCGGTGAACACCGGGTTGGCAACGGCAAGCGTCTGCACGCCACCGAGCGCGGCCCGCTGGTTCCGGGTCCCGTCGATGCTGGCGAGGCTGCGCTGCTGGACCACGTCGAGATAGACGTGATCGGCATCGTAGGCAGGTGCCACACCGAGCACTGCGCTGACCGCACCGTGGCCGGCCAGGGTATACCGCCCCTGCACGCCCCGCCCCGCGCTCAGCACGATGTAGCGCGAGCCGGCCTGGTAGAACCGGCCTGGCACGGATGGCGCAGCTCCGAGCAGGGCCCCGGCGGCCAGGGTGGCCGAACCGTTGACGACGATGCCGGCGGCGGCGTCCGGCTGGCTGGCCAGCGGCTGCACGCGGAGGGTCGCTCCGGCGGACTGGCGGTAGTCGCCTGCGGCGAGCAGGCCCCTTCCATCCGGTGCGATGCCGCCGGCGCTGGCCAGCAGATCGCCGCCGATCCGGCCCTGCCCGGCAAGGATGCCGCTGCTGTCCAGGCCACCGCCGATGTCGCCGCTGTCGTTCAACAGGCCCTGGTTCACCACCGATCCGCCGATACGGCCCTGGTTGTCCAGCACGCCGAGATTGAGGACTCCGCTGGCCAGCGAGCCGGTCAGCAGCAGTTCGCCGCGGGCCGCCACTCCGGTGGTCCCGGTGTAGGTATTGCTGCCGCTGAGCTGCTGGCGTCCTCCCGCGACCACCAGGGCACCGCCGCCCGTCCCGCTCAGGCCACCATCGGCGAGACGGCCGGCGAAATCGCCCGAGGCCCCGGTCAGCATCAGCACGTTGCTGCCAAGCAGCACCTCGCCGCTACCGGAAAGCGAGGCCAGCTCGGTGGCTTGCGCGGTACGCGAGATGTCCAGCGCCCCATCGACCTGCGCACCGGAGGACTGCGCGATGCTGCCCGGCCCGGCCAGGCCCAGCCAGCCGCCATGCTCGATCACCGTCGCGCCGGTGTAGGTGTTGCTGCCGCTGAGGTTGGCCACGCCGCCGGTCATCACCGTGAATGGCCCGTTCCCGGAGATGGTGCCGGCCAGGCCCAGCGGCCCCATCGCCGCGGTCGCAGTGAAGCCGGTAGTGATCGGCGCGTCGGTGACGTAGAAGGGCGTGTAGCCGGTCGACTGGTTGGCCAGGTCGTACATCACCGCGTTGTGCATGAAGAAGCTGATGCCGTAGATCGCGCTGCTCGGGAAGCCGCCGTACGGGCCCAGCGTGACCACGTTGCTGTAGTCGCCACTGGCATCGTTGCCTGTGGTGATCGATGCGGGCAAGGCACCGTGCGCCGCCCCGGTCACCGTGAGGGTGATGCCAGGGTTCTCGTCGCCATACGGATTGAGATGGCCCGCGGTGGTCTCGCCGTCGACCAGGCCCACGCCGTTGTCGATCAGCATGATGTTCGGCGTGCCGGTATCGAACAGCGTGGGCAACACCGCCGAGGAGGTGTGCCTGCCATCGCTCAGCGCATACACGAACTGGGTGTCGAACTGGCTGGCCGAGGGCGCGCCGGACAGCGCGAACTGGCCCTGCGCGCCACCGCTCCAGGACACCACGCTGAGGAACTGCGCCCGCAACGCCGGCGTCAGGCCGAGGATCATGCAACCCTGGCCGCACTGGCCCGGCACGCCGGCACCGCCGTTGGCCTCGACGATGTAGCCGCTCTTGGTGAGCATGCCCGGCACGCCGTTGCCGAAGTCGCCGGCACCGAAGGTGCCATAGAACGCCCCCTCTTCCGGAGCCTTGCCGTCGGCGAGGTTTTTCTGGAAGTCGGTGTCGATCTTGAGCGTCACGTTGCCGACGGTGCCGACCGGATCGCCGGTGGCAGTGGAGCTCACCCAGGCGTAGTTGACGGCGACCGGCGCGCCGGCGGCGGTGCCGAAACTTCCCACCCGCGCACCGGAGCCACTGTTGTAGAACTGCATGCTGGACACGGTCGTGGAGGACTGCAGGTAGCCGTAGCTACCGTCGCCGTACAGATAGAACTGCAGCGGCCCGGTGCTGGCGCCAGCCTCGTTGGGAAACCAGTCGGGCGAGCTGCCCTGCAGGGCGCCCAGGCCCACGTCGATGTTGAAGGAGTCCGAGCCGGTGTCGAACAGGTACTCCTTCGGGGCAGCGCCGTTGACGCCCACGTTGATGCCGAGGCGGTAGCCGTACTGGCCGTTGCCGTAGTCCTGCCTGATCACGTCCAGTGGCACGTCGGTGGTCTGTGCCCAGGCATGGGACGCGAACGCGTACGCCAGTGCGATGGCCAATGGCCGGTATGCAATCTTGCTCACCCCTGTCTCCCCGGTTTTTTCTTGACGGTCTCGTCGGCCCCGACGGGACCGGCCAAAGGGACCGGCAGCCACGCGGGCGACCGGCCCTTTCGCTCACAGGACGTGCGAGCACGGGAAAACGGAAATGACGGGCGTCAGAAGTAGACGCTGCCGCTGAGACGCAGCCGGGTGCGGGTGCGCACGGGCACGAAGGTCTCGTCGAAATCGGCGGCGTAGAGCCTTCGACCGAGCAGGTTGGCGGCGCCCAGGGCGACCCGCCAGCGCGGGGTGCGATAGGACAGGGCGAGATCGAACTCGGCCTGCCCGGGTACGCGATACCGGGTGCTGAAGTCCGAACTCTGTCCCAGCGAGCGGCTGCGTGCGTGGACCCCGCCACCGATACCCCAGCCTCGCAGCCATGCTTCCTGGAACCGGTACTCCAGCCACAGGTCCAGGCGCTGTCGCGGCGCGCCGGGGGCCGCGGTGCCGTCACGGTTGGCGATGTGCGCGCGGGTGTAGCCCAGGCTGGCGTCCAGTCCGCTGGCGAGGCGCCCAACCAGCTCCACCTCCGCGCCACGATTGGTCTGACCCGGCCCGAGCGAGGCGAAGCCCGGTTGCTGCACGGACACCAGCAGGTAACTGTGATCGAGCCGGATGCGATAGGCCGCAACAGTCAACCGCGCCCGGTGGTCGAACAGCTCGAATTTGGCCCCGGCCTCGACCTGGCGGGACAGCGCCGGCGGCAACAGGCGGCCGTCGCTACCCAGGTAGGAAAGTGACTGGAATCCACTGGCCATGCTGGCGTAGAGCGTCGTTCCCGGCACGGGCTCGAAGGCCACGCCGGCATCCGGCACCCAACGCGCGCGGCGCAGTCGTACGGTCCGCCCCTGCCCGTCCACGGCGAACACCTCGTAGGCAGATCGCCGGGCGGTGGCGACCAGATTCCAGCGCTCGCCGATCGCCCACTGGTCCTGCACGAACAGGCCGGTGTCGGTCTGCCAGGGCGAACCCGGCTGTGGCTGATCGTCGGCGGGCGTGAGGACGGCCGCGGCCGGGGGCAGCGTGGTGCTCCCGTTGAAGTCGAAGAACGGGTTGCCGCCCAGGCCGATGCGGTCCTCGATGTGGCCGACGTGGGCGCGCGCATAGTCCAGTCCCAGCGTCAACGTGTGCTCGGTCGCTGCGGTGGTGAACGTGCCGATCAGGTCGTTCTGCAACGAAGCGTAGGCGTCGCCGTAGCGGTACTGCTGGGCGATCGCCAGCACCTGACCGCCGGGCTGCGGGTCGGTCAGCGTCCACGCCGATGAAGCGTTGCGTTGCCGCACGTATTGGCCGCGGCTGCGCCAGCTCCAGCGCGCGTCGAGCTGGCGGTCGAACAGGTAGTAGAGACGGCTGGTGCGATAGCTGGCGTAGTCCCCGGGGTAACCCGGAAGCACGCCGTACGGCGAGGCCTGCGACAGGCTCCCGCCAAGCAGCACCAGATGATCCGGCACCGGCAGGCGGTTGGCGATGCGCTGGTAGCCCACCACCAACCGGGTGCGTTCGTCCTGCCAGGCGATCGAGGGAGCGAGGTAGCCGTTGCGGCGGTTGCGATACCCCTGGACCGAATGGTCGGCATAGCCGCCGTACGCGATCAGGCGATAGTCGAATCCGGGATGTCCACGCAGCGGCCCGGTCAGGTCCACGCCGAGGCTGGTCCGGCCGCCGCCGTCGAGCGCGTACTGCAGCATGCGTGCCGGCCGGTCCTGCGGTTGTTTCAGGGTGACGTTGAGCAGACCACCGAAGGTGTTGCCGGTGCTGTCGCCAAGGATCGACTGCGGTCCCTTGAACACCTCCACCCGATCCAGCCCGATCAGCGGCGGCAAGTCACCCGAGCCGGCGATGCTGCTGGGCATGCCGTCGATCAGCCCGTTACCGGTATCGAAACCGCGGATCCGGAACGACGGCAAGCCACCGGCGCCGGCGATCGCCTGCACCCCGGCGACGTTGCGCACCACGTCGGCCACGCTCTGCGCCTGCTGCGCGTCCATCAGGTCGCGGGTGATCACGCTGACCGACTGCGGCACGTCGATCAGCGCCGCGTCGTCACGCGCCGCCGTGCTGGTCAGCATGGCCAGGAAGCCACGATCCCTGGCCACCATTGCGTCGGCCTCCACCGGCGCCAGCTCACGGGTTGGCGGCGATGCGGGCCGCGAAGCGGCGCGAGCGGCCAATGGCGTCACCGCCACGGTGTCCGCACCGCTGAACGAGAAGCCGAGCCCGGTACCCTGCAGCAGATCCGCCAGCGCGACCTCCGACCCGAGGCAACCGCGGACACCCGGCGAGCGCACCCGCGCCACGGCGGCACCGTCGGTGAGCACCTGCAGGTTGGCCTGCCGGCCGAATGCGATGAGCGCCGTGGCCAACGGCTGCGCGGGCACGTCGAAGTGACGGCATGCGGTGGAAGGGACCGCCGCGCAAAGCCGGGGCAGCCCGATCAGCAGGCTGCCCAGCAGCCAGCATGCCCTTGCCCTCCCCATGTGCCCCCGCGCTCCCCGGCGAAAGCCGGCAGTGTGGCATGGGCTGACCGCCCCGGCGACAGATGTCAGCGTGGCCCGCGGTCGCCCCCGGCGCGTTCGAGCACGGTCGAGCCGGCCTGCTGGCGCACTACCACCGGCAACACCTGCGGCAGCGTGCGCAGCCACTCGTCGATGGCATCGATGCGCACGGTGCCGGTGAAGGTCAATGCCTTCAACCGGGCATCGTCGATGCGCAGCGGGGACGGCCGATAACGATTGATGTTGGCCACCACCACCGGCAACGGCTCGTTGTCGAAATCCAGCCGGCCGTCGCGCCAGGTGGCCACCTGGGCCGCATCGATCGCGACCACCCGCATCGCCGGATGCACGGGATCGAAGCGGATGGCCTGGCCGGCGCCGGCCTCCAGGCTGCCCCCATGCCCGTCGGCCACGCGGACCCGACCTTCGGCCACCGCGATGGTCACCCGCTCACCGGTGCGGCGCACGTCGAACGCGGTGCCGATGTCCTGGATCGTCACCGCGCCCGCCCGCACCAGGAACGGTCGATGGGGGTCGTGCACGACGCGGAAGAGTGCCTCGCCGCGCTCCAGCTCGACTGCGCGCCGTCCGTCGTCCAGCCGGGTACGGAGCGCCGTGGCTGCGCCGAGGACGATCTGCGAGCCGTCGGCCAGGCGGATTTCCCGGCGATCGCCGATCCCGCTGGCATAGCGCTGCATGGTGGTGTTGTGGTTCGGCCAGGCGATATAGGCGAGCCCCACCGCCAGCAGGGCGGCCGCGGCAGCCGCCAACGGCAGCCAGCGCGAGCGCACGCGCGCGGGAGCGAACTCAGCCACCAGGCGGGACCGGGTCACTTCGTCGGCTTGCCCGAGTCGCTCGGCCATGTCGCCGATCTGTTCGAAGGCCGGCAGGTGGCGGGCATCCTGGTCGATCCAGGCCAGCCACTCCTCGGTCGTGCGCTCGCCGGCATCGGAGGCGCGCAGGCGCATCCACCAGTCGGCGGCCATGCGCAGGGTCGGTTCGTCGATGGGACGGGGCATCAGGGGTTCTCCGGTTCGTCCATCCGCGCCCGGCAATGGGCGAGGGCACGGGTGACGTGGTAGCGCACCATGCGCTCGGTGATCCGCATGTCGCGGGCGATCGCGCCGACATCGCGGCCGTCGATCATGTGGGCGACAAACGCCCGGGCGGTCTTGGCGGGCAGTTCGCGCAATGCTGCAGCCAGCCGGTGCAGGCGCTCGACGGCATCGGCCGTGCGCTCCGGCACCGGCGCAAGATGCAGTTCCGGCCCCTCCGGCTCGGGCGCATGGCTGGTGCGCACCTGGCGCATCCGCAGCCGGTCCACCGCGAGATTCGAAGCGATCCGGAACAGATACGCCCGCAGCGAATCCACCGCCTCCGGATGTTCCAGGGTGACCAGTCGCACATAGGCTTCCTGCGCCACCTCCTGTGCGTCGGCGAGCGAGTCCAGCCGGGAGCGAAGGAACGCCACGAGGGTGCGGTTGTGCTCGCGGAACAGCTCGGCCACGCGCAGCGCATGCGCCGGATCGGGCGATTCCCGCGTGGTGCCGCGATCGTGATCTGGCGTGTGCATGGGCGGTGTCCGGCGTTGGCCCGGGTGGAGCAGGGGCGTGCCGATGGTAGCCATGGCCGGATCCGGCGGCATGGTTTCCGCCGTTCCGGCATCAGCGAAGGACAGGGCGCTCTCCCGAGGCATGCATGGAGCATCCGTGTGGTGACTGCCTGCATGACGTTCGAGCCGGGCCAAACGGAAATCGACCCTCTGCAAAAGGAAAACCCCGCCTTGCGGCGGGGTTTCCGGGTACTGCGATGGCGAAGCGGACTTAGAAGTCCATGCCGCCCATGCCGCCCATGCCGCCGGCCGGGCCGTGGGCGTGGGCTTCTTCCTTCTTCGGCACTTCGGTCACGGCCGCTTCGGTCGTGATGATCGAGCCGGCCACCGAGGCGGCGAACTGCAGCGCCGAACGGGTCACCTTGGTCGGATCCAGGATGCCGAAGGCGATCATGTCGCCGAACTCGCCAGAGGCGGCGTTGTAGCCGAAGTTGCCCTGGCCTTCCTTCACCTTGTTGAGCACCACGCTCGGCTCTTCGCCGGCGTTGGCCACGATGGCGCGCAGCGGGGCTTCCAGCGCGCGACGGGTGATCGCGATGCCCAGGTCCTGGTCGGCGTTGGCGCCCTTCAGGCCCTCGACCGCCTTCAGCGAGCGGATCAGCGCCACGCCGCCGCCCGGCACCACGCCCTCTTCCACCGCCGCACGGGTCGCGTGCAGGGCGTCTTCGACGCGGGCCTTCTTCTCCTTCATCTCGACCTCGGTGGCGGCACCGACCTTGATGACGGCCACGCCGCCGGCCAGCTTCGCCACGCGCTCCTGCAGCTTCTCGCGGTCGTAGTCGGAGGAGGTCTCCTCGATCTGCGCCTTGATCTGCGCGATGCGCGCCTGGATCTTGTCGGCCTCACCGGCGCCGTCGATGATGGTCGAGTTCTCCTTGGTGATCACGACCTTCTTGGCGCGGCCGAGGTCGGCGATGGTCGCCTTCTCGAGCGACAGGCCGACTTCCTCGGAGATCACCTGGCCGTTGGTCAGGATCGCCATGTCTTCCAGCATCGCCTTGCGACGGTCGCCGAAGCCCGGCGCCTTCACGGCGGCCACCTTCACGATGCCGCGGATGGTGTTGACCACCAGGGTCGCCAGCGCCTCGCCTTCCACTTCCTCGGCGACGATCAGCAGCGGCTTGCCGGCCTTGGCCACGCCCTCGAGGATCGGCAGCAGCTCGCGAACGTTCGAGACCTTCTTGTCGTGCAGCAGGATGAACGGGTCATCCAGCTCGACCTGCTGGCTCTGCTGGTTGTTGATGAAGTACGGCGACAGGTAGCCGCGGTCGAACTGCATGCCCTCGACCACGTCCAGCTCGTTCTCCAGGCCCGAGCCTTCCTCGACGGTGATCACGCCTTCCTTGCCGACCTTCTTCATCGCGGTGGCGATGATCTCGCCGATGGCCGCGTCGGAGTTGGCCGAGATGGTGCCGACCTGGGCGATCGCCTTGTCGTCGGTGGTCGGGTTGGAGAGCTTCTTCAGCTCGCCGACCGCGGCGACCACGGCCTGGTCGATGCCGCGCTTGAGGTCCATCGGGTTCATGCCGGCGGCAACGGCCTTGAGGCCTTCCTGGATGAACGCCTGCGCCAGCACGGTGGCGGTGGTGGTGCCGTCACCGGCCACGTCGGAGGTCTTGGAAGCGGCTTCCTTGACGATCTGCGCGCCGATGTTCTCGTACTTGTCGGCCAGCTCGATCTCCTTGGCCACGGACACGCCGTCCTTGGTCACGGTCGGAGCGCCGAAGCTCTTCTCGAGCACGACGTTGCGGCCCTTCGGGCCGAGGGTGACCTTGACCGCGTTGGCCAGGGTGTTGACACCCTTGAGCATGCGGGCGCGGACGTCTTCGCTGAAGCGGACTTCTTTGGCTGCCATGTGTGTATTCCTCGAAATTCAGTGGGTGTGGCGAGAGATGCGGGAGAGGCCGATCAGCCTTCGATCACCGCGACGATGTCGTCTTCCTTGAGGAAGACCAGCTCTTCGCCGTCGATCTTGATTTCCTGGCCGGCGTACTTGCCGAACAGGACGATGTCGCCTTCCTTCAGGCTCATCGGGCGGACGTTGCCGTCCTCGAGGATGCGGCCGGTACCGGCGGCGATCACCTTGCCGCGGGTCGGCTTCTCGGTGGCGCTATCGGGGATCACGATACCGCCGGCGGAGACGCGCTCCTCTTCCAGGCGCTTGACGATGACGCGATCGTGCAGCGGACGCAGTTTGCTCATGGGTGGCTCCAGCTCACTTGGATGGTTGAGGAAAAAGGCCCGGTCCGACGCTGTTGTTAGCACTCGGTACCGATGAGTGCCAATTCTAGCGATGCATGAACCCCATGCAAGGCCCGGGCGGCTCGCTGCCAAGTTGGGACGTAACCCCGCCATCTCAAGGGGCGAACACGCCAGTGACGCCTGCTAGGCTCCATTTTCCGTTTTCGCCCCCACCTGCCATGCCTGACGATGTCCTGGTCTGCCTGAGCACCTGTCCCGCCGCCGAAGCCGCCCGGGCGCTGGCCGAGACGCTGGTGGCCGAGGGTCTGGCGGCCTGCGTGAACCAGCTGCCCGGGGTGATCTCCACCTATGCCTGGCAGGGCCGCCTGCACTCCGATCCGGAGGTGCTGCTGGTCATCAAGACCACCGCCGGCCGGTTCGAAGCACTGCGGGAACGACTGGTCGCCCTGCATCCGTACGAGGTACCCGAACTGGTCGCCCTGCCGGTGGTCGACGGACACGCGCCCTATCTGGACTGGGTGCGCGCCCACGCCGCGGTCGAGGGCGACGGCCACGCCACCTCCCCTGCCCCATAATCCCCGTTCGCTCTCCCCGCGAACCGAAACGCTGGAAACGTGATGCGATTGATCAACCCGGGGCGGCTCGTCGCCCGCCTCCTTCTCGCTGCGCTGTCACTGTCGGCCGGCCCCGCGATGGCCCAGGACACCTCCAGCCTGCTGCCGGTCACCGAGGCCTACAAGCTCAGCGCCGACGCCAGCCAGCCCGGCGTACTCAAGCTGCACTGGGACATTGCCCAGGACTACTACCTCTATCGCGGGCGGATGAAGTTCACCGCCGGCGAAGGCATCACCCTCGGCACCGCGCAGTTGCCCGATGGCGACAAGCACCACGACGAATACCTCGGCGACGTCGAGACCTATCACCACGGCATCGATGCCCGCCTGCCCTACACCGCCGCCGCGGGCGCCACGAGGCTGCAGGTGGCGGTGCAGTTCCAGGGCTGCCATGAGGTCGACCCGAAGATCTGCTACCCGCCGCATACCGAGAAGCTCGACCTGCCGCTGCCGGCGGCAGCCGCCGGCGCCACCAGCCCGACTGGCTTCGGCGCCACCCTCGGCAAGCTGGGCGCGGCCGGTGCCCTGGGTGCGCCGGGCACGCCGCTGCCACCGGAGCAGGCCTTTCGCCTCGATGCCGTGGCGACGGCCCCGGACCGGCTGCTGCTGCGCTGGTCCATGCCGCACGGCTATTACCTGTATCGCGACAAGACCGAACTCTCCACACCCGGTGCCAGCGGCCTGAAGCTGCAGCCCGTCTGGCCGGCCGGCACGCACCACCAGGACGATTACCAGGGCGAGACGGTCATCTACTACGACGAGGTGGAAGTCCCGGTCGGCATCGCCGGCGACCTCGGCGGCCGCCATCAACTCAGCGTGCAGGCGCGCTTCCAGGGCTGCCAGGACGGTGGCATCTGCTACCCGGTCATGACCCGCACACTGCAGGTGTCGCTGCCCGCCGCCGGCGCCGGCCAGGCATCGGCATCTACCGAAGCGACTGGCGGCGATACCGCCTCCTCCGCCCCGCACGATGGGCTGCTGCTCGCCCTGCTGCTCGCCCTAGGCGGCGGCCTGGTGCTGAACCTGATGCCGTGCGTGCTGCCGGTACTGTCGATCAAGGCGGTGAGCCTGCTGGAGAGCGGCGAAAGCCCCGCCCGCGCCCGCCGCCACGCGCTGACCTACACCGCCGGCGTGATGAGCAGCTTCGCCGTGCTCGGCGTGGCGATCGTCGGCCTGCGCGCCGCCGGCCACGCGCTGGGCTGGGGCGCCCAGCTGCAGCAGCCGCTGGTGGTGGCCCTGCTGGCCTGCGTGATGTTCGCGGTCGGCCTGTCGATGTCCGGCGTGGTGCAGTTCGGCGCTTCGCTGGGCAACACCGGCGCCGGACTGGCCAGCCGCTCCGGCCCGGCCGGCGACTTCTTCACCGGCGTGCTCGCCGTGGTGGTCGCCAGCCCGTGCACCGCGCCGTTCATGGGCAGCGCGCTGGCGTACGCCTTCGCCGCACCGATCGCTGCCGCGCTGGCGGTGTTCCTGATGCTCGGCGTGGGCCTGGCGCTGCCGTTCCTGCTGGTGGGTTTCGTGCCGTCGCTGGCTCGCCGCCTGCCGCGCCCGGGCCGCTGGATGGAGACGCTCAAGCAGGTGCTGGCGTTCCCGATGTACCTCACCGCGGCGTGGCTGGCCTGGGTGCTGGCGCACCAGCGCGGGGCCGACGCGATCGGCCTGTTGCTGGTGGCGATGGTGTTGCTGGCCATGGCGCTTTGGTGGTTCGAGCGCAGCCGTGGCGGCCGCCCGGCCAGCCGCCTGTGGGTGCTGGCTCTGCTCGCGCTGACCGTGGTGCCGCTTTATTACCTCACCCGCGTGCCGCCGCCGTCGGTCAGACCCGCGGCCGCCGAGGGCGTGGTCGCCTACTCGCCGGCGAAGCTGGCCGAACTGCGTGCCGCCGGCACCCCGGTGTTCGTCGACATGACCGCCGACTGGTGCGTCACCTGCAAGGCGAACGAACACACCGTGCTCGACACCGACCGTTTCCGTGCCCTGCTCGAGCGTACCGGCGCGGTCTACATGAAGGGCGACTGGACCGACGTGAACCCGACCATCGCCGCCTTCCTGCGGCGCTACCACTCGCCCGGCGTGCCGCTGTACGTGGTGTTTCCGAAGGGCGGCGGCGAGGGCAAGGTGCTGCCCACCGTGCTCACCCGCGGACTGGTCGAGCAGGCCCTGACCGAGGCCAGCCGCTGATGTTCAATCGCCAGACCTGGACGGTGCTGTTGATCGCCACGCTGTTCGCCGCCGCTGGCGGCTGGCTGCAGCACCGCAGCCAGCTGGCCCGCGTGCCGGCCGGCGTGCACGTGACGACCATCGGCAACATCGCTCCCGACCTTGCCCTGATGGGCAGCGACGGCCGCCAGCACCGGTTGTCGGACTACCGTGGCAAGCGCGTGCTGCTGAACTTCTGGGCGAGCTGGTGCGGCCCCTGCCTGGAAGAGATGCCGGCGCTGGCGCGGGCTGCCCGGCAACATGCCGGCACCGCGACGGTGGTCGGCATTGCCATGGACGACCCGGCCCGAGCCCGCGCCTTCCTCGCCGCTCACCCGGTGGATTACCCGGTCCTGCTGGGCGAGCTGGCCTCGCCCAGCACCTCGCTGCGTTTCGGCGACACGGCACAGGTGCTGCCGTACAGCGCCCTGCTGGACGCGGACGGGCGCCTGCTCGCCATACGCCGCGGTCCGCTCGACGCCGCCACGCTGGCGCGCTGGCTCGGCGGCGGTCCGGTGGACTGAACTCGACTGGCCACATACGTCCGCGCACGGTTTAACGCGGACTTCTCCGTCAAACATCGCCGATCTGCGCCGAACTGGACAACTCGGATCGGTGCGATCACACTGCGGCGCTTCCGGACCCGTTCCGACCTTGGCGAAGGCAGCCGCATGGCGAAGATCCTGGCCCTGCACGGCCCCAACCTGAACCTGCTGGGTGTGCGCGAGCCGGACATCTACGGCCGCGAGACGCTGGCGGACATCAACGCCAGCCTGGCCGAGCAGGCACAGGCGGCCGGCCACGAGCTGAGCTGGTACCAGTCCAACGCCGAGCACGAGCTGATCGGCCGCGTCCACCAGGCACGCGACGACCAGACCGCGCTGATCCTTTGCAACGCCGGCGCATTCACCCATACCAGCATCGCCCTGCGCGACGCGTTCGCTGCCGTGGCGATCCCCTTCATCGAGGTGCACCTGTCCAACGTGCACGCCCGCGAACCGTTCCGCCATCACTCCTACCTGGCGGACATCGCCGTCGGCGTGGTCAGCGGCTTCGGCAGCGACAGCTACCGGCTGGCGCTGGATGCCGCGGTACGCCGGCTGGCCCGACCCGAGGCCGACACGCCGCGCTGAGCGCGGCGGTTCGGATTCCGATTTTCCTTTCCAGCCGCCCGCGGGCGGTAACCCTGCAAAAAGGTTTGCCTTATGGACCTGCGCAAGATCAAGAAGCTCATCGACCTGCTCGAGGAGTCCAACCTCGCCGAACTGGAAATCAAGGAGGGCGAGGAAGTCGTCCGCCTGTCGCGCGTGCCCAAGGGCGGCATCACCGTGGCCGCCCCGGCACCGGCGGCAATGCCGGTCGCGGCGCCTGCTCCGGCGGCCCCGGTCGCCGCCCCGGCGGCCGACGCGGCGCCTGCCGCCGACGCGCTGCCGGCCGGCCATGTGGTCAAGGCCCCGATGGTCGGCACCTTCTACGCCTCCTCCACCCCGGGCGCCCCGGCATTCGTGAAGGTCGGCCAGCAGGTCAAGCAGGGCGAGACGATCGGCATCATCGAGGCGATGAAGATGTTCAACCAGATCGAAGCCGACGTCGGCGGCACGGTGCAGGCCATCCTGGTCGAGAACGGCCAGCCGGTGGAATTCGACCAGCCGATGTTCGTCATCGCCTGATCCGGCAGGACATATTCCGATGCTAGAAAAAGTCGTCATTGCCAACCGCGGCGAGATCGCGCTGCGCGTGCTGCGCGCCTGCCACAGCCTTGGCATCAAGACGGTCGCGGTGCACTCCACCGCCGACCGAAACCTCAAGCACGTGGGCCTGGCCGACGAGGCGATCTGCATCGGTCCGGCGCCATCGACCGACAGCTACCTCAACATCCCGCGCATCATCGCCGCGGCGGAGATCACCGACGCCCAGGCGATCCATCCGGGCTACGGCTTCCTCTCCGAGCGCGCCGACTTCGCCGAGCAGGTGGAGCAGTCCGGCTTCATCTTCATTGGCCCGACCGCCGACGTGATCCGCCTGATGGGCGACAAGGTCGAGGCGATCAAGGCGATGAAGGCGGCCGGCGTGCCCTGCGTGCCGGGCTCCGGCGGCCCGCTGGGCGAAGACAATGAAGAGAACATGCGCATCGCGCGCGAGATCGGCTACCCGGTGATCATCAAGGCCGCCGGCGGCGGCGGCGGTCGCGGCATGCGCGTGGTGCGCACCGAGGCGCACCTGGGCAATGCCATCACCATGACCAAGCAGGAGGCCAAGGCGGCCTTCGGCAACGACATGGTGTACATGGAGAAATTCCTGGAGAACCCGCGCCACGTGGAGATCCAGGTGCTGGCCGACGGCCAGGGCAACGCGATCCACCTGGGCGAGCGCGACTGCTCGATGCAGCGCCGCCACCAGAAGGTGGTGGAAGAAGCCCCGGCGCCGGGCATCACCCCGGAACTGCGCGCCCAGATCGGCAAGGTCTGCGTCGATGCCTGCATCCGCATCGGCTACCGCGGCGCCGGCACGTTCGAGTTCCTGTTCGAGAACGGCCGCTTCTACTTCATCGAGATGAACACCCGCATCCAGGTCGAGCATCCGGTGACCGAGCTGATCACCGGCGTCGACCTGGTGCGCGAGCAGCTGCTGATCGCCGGCGGCGAGAAGCTGTCGATCCGGCAGGAAGACATCAAGATCACCGGCCACGCGATCGAGTGCCGCATCAACGCCGAGGACCCGGACAACTTCATGCCCTCGCCCGGCACGGTGAAGCGCTTCGAGGCTCCGGGCGGTCCGGGCGTGCGCGTGGATACCCACCTGTACGACGGCTACCGCATCCCGCCGAACTACGACTCGATGATCGGCAAGCTGATCGTGCACGGGCGTGATCGCGCCACCGCCATCGCGCGCATGCGCCTGGCGCTGGCCGAGACGGTGATCGAAGGGGTGAAGTGCAACATCCCGCTGCAGCAGCGCATCATGGCCGACGTCGGCTTCCAGCAGGGCGGGCAGAACATCCACTACCTGGAAAAGCGCATGGCCGAGCAGAAGGGCCATCCGTCCGGCGACCACTGACCCCGCTGCGGATATCGAAAGCCCTTGAGGCAGGTGCGATCGCCCTGCCTCTTTTTCTTCCCAGCCGACGCGCACCTCTCTCACTACTCACTTCTCTTCGCTCACTTCCCTCCTCATGCCCTTCCTCGAACTCTCCCTCACCGTCCGCGCCGAACAGCAGCCCCAGGCCGAGGAGGCACTGGAGGAACTCGGCGCGCTGTCCATCACCCTGCGCGATGCCGACGCGGAAACCCCGGACGAGCAGGCGATCTTCGAACCGGGCGTGGGCGAGCTGCCGCTGTGGCCGACGATCACCCTCAACGCCCTGTTCGAGGCCGATACCGACCGCCGCGGCCTGGGCGAAGCGGTGGCCGAACTGCTGCCCTGGGTCGAGCCGGACCAGCTTGCCTTCACCGACGTCGAAGACCAGGACTGGGAGCGCGCGTGGATGGATCAGTTCCAGCCGATGGCCTTCGGCCGGCGACTGTGGATCTATCCGTGGAACATCGAACCGCCGACCGACGACGCCCTCGTGGTGGTCCGGCTCGACCCGGGCCTGGCGTTCGGCAGCGGCACCCACCCCACCACGGCGCTGTGCCTGGAGTGGCTGGACTCGCTCGACCTCGCCGGCAGGACGGTGACCGACTACGGCTGCGGCTCGGGCATCCTCGCCATCGCCGCGCTCAAGCTCGGGGCGGCCAGCGCGGTGGGCGTGGACAACGACCCGCAGGCGCTGACCGCCTCGCTCGACAACGCCGAGCGCAACGGCGTGGCGGATCGCCTCAGCGTATGCCTGCCGGAGGATTTCCACGCGCCGCCGGCCGACGTGTTCGTCGCCAACATCCTGGCCGGCCCGCTGGGGGAGCTGGCACCGACCTTCGCCGCGGCGGCGAAGCCGGGCGCGCCGTTCGCGATCTCCGGCATCCTGGACGGCCAGCAGGACGAACTGCTCGCGCGCTACGCCGAATGGTTCGACGAACTGCGCGTGGACCGGCGCGAGGACTGGGTCCGCATCAGCGGACGCCGCCGCTGAGCCGCGCGTTCTGCGCAATGCCCCGATGATTTGTCGCCGCCGCTGCACTAGGCTGGCGGCACTTCGCCGCGCCGGTCCGCATGTACACCCAGTGCCCTGACTGCCTCACCGTCTTTTCGCTCGACGCCGATGCCCTGATGCCGGCGGGTGGGCACGTGCAATGCGGACATTGCCAGACGGTGTTCGATGCGCTCGCCTGCATCGCCAGCCAGCTGCCGCCCGAACCCTTCCAGCACCTGGCGCCGCCGGCCGTGTCCGGTCCTCCGCCGCAGCTGGAGCTGGCCGTGTATCGGCCGCGCCCCGAGCCGGAAGCCGTGGTGGGGGCGAACGGACTGCCCGTCGCCTGGCAGGACCAGGACATCGCCCCGCGTTTCGCCCGGCGGCGTCGGCGCAGCGGATCGGACGACGGCCTGGGCGAGCGTCGCTGGCCCTGGGTAACAGTATGTCTGTTGCTGACGCTGCTGCTCGGCGCCCAGGTCGCATGGGCCCAGCGCAACACCCTGTTGTCGGACCCGGTGACCGGTCCCTGGCTGCGGCAGGCATGCACCGTCCTCGGTTGCCGGCTGCCGCTGGTACGCAGCGTGCGGCAGATGCATCTGGTCGCCCGTGACGTGGAGGCGCATCCCAGCGTGAAGGGCGCGCTGATGATCAGCGCCACGTTCCGCAACGATGCCCCGTTCGCCCAACCCTATCCGATCATCACCCTTGTGCTGTCCGACCCGCAGGGGCACCACGTGGCGATGCGCCGCCTGCGCCCGTCCGAGTACCTGGACGACAGCGAGAGCCTGCGCGCCGGCATGGCGCCCGGCGCAACCACCGCCGTCGTGCTGGAGGTCGAGGATCCCGGCCGCAGGGCCGTGGCGTTCGAGTTCGGCTTCGAATAGTCAAGGGCGTCACGCACTTAATTTTGCACCCCGGCGCGAGTACACTCGGTGCCTTCGCGCAGCAGGTCGTTCGACATCGGCTGCCTGCCGCTTCCGCGGCAACCACCAATCAGATCGAGGCGACGGCCGATGCAGCCGTCGCCCTAGGACGTGAGGGATATGCCTTTGAATGCCGTGAGACTGCCTGTCCCCGAGGCCGGCCGGGATGCCTCGTCGCAGAGCGCGCTGAGCGAGTGTGTCGCGCGCACCGTGCGCCGCTACCTCGCCGACATCGGTGACACGGAATGCAGTGAGGGGCTGCACGCGCTGGTGATCCACGAGGTCGAGGGGCCGCTCCTGCGCGAGGTGATGGCGTTCCACGAGGGCAACCAGAGCCGCGCGGCCACCGCGCTGGGCATCAACCGCGCCACGCTGCGCAAGAAGCTGGCCCAGCACGGCCTGCTCTGACCTTCGGCAAGCCGCCGCACGATGATCGGGGCCCTGCGGGGCCCTTTTCGTTTGGCCGTCCATACCGCCGGGCGACCGCTGCCGCCCGAGCGGAATCGGCCGACGTGCCTGGGCTATAATCGCCGGCTCCCGAAGCCCTGGAAGCCGCCATGCCCGCCCCCGCCGTCACGCCCGTCCGCCGCGCCCTGCTCAGCGTCTCCGACAAGACCGGGCTGCTCGATCTGGGCAAGCGCCTCGCCGCTGCCGGCGTGCAGTTGCTCTCCACCGGCGGCACCGCGAAGGCCCTGCGCGAGGCCGGCATCGCGGTGACCGACGTCAGCGAGGTCACCGGCTTTCCGGAAATCATGGACGGCCGCGTCAAGACGCTGCACCCGAAGGTGCACGGCGCCCTGCTCGGCCGCCGCGGTACCGACGACGCAGTGATGGCCGAGCTCGGCATCGCGCCGATCGACCTGCTGGTGCTGAACCTGTACCCGTTCGAGGCCACCGTGGCCAAGCCGGACTGCACGCTGGAAGACGCGATCGAGAACATCGACATCGGCGGCCCGGCGATGCTGCGCTCGGCGGCGAAGAACTGGAACGACGTCGGCGTACTCACCGACCCGGCGCAGTACGCCGAGGCGATCGCCGAGATCGAGCAGCATGGTGGCCTGACCCGCGCCACCCGCTTCAAGCTCTCCGTCGCAGCATTCAACAACGTGGCCAACTACGACGGCGCGATCAGCGACTACCTCTCCGGCCTCAAGCTCGACGAAGCGCATGAGGCGATCGCCGGCCACGAGGCGTTCCCGGCACAGAGCAACTCCCGCTTCGTCAAGGTGATGGACCTGCGCTACGGCGAGAACCCGCACCAGAGCGCCGCGTTCTACCGCGACCTGTATCCGCATGCCGGCACGCTGGCCACGTTCCGGCAGCTGCAGGGCAAGGAGCTGTCGTTCAACAACATCGCCGACGCCGACGCCGCGTGGGAATGCGTGCGCAGCTTCGTCAAGCCGGCCTGCGTGATCGTCAAGCATGCCAACCCCTGCGGCGTGGCGGTGAGCCTGGACGGCATCGGCGCGGCCTACGACCTGGCCTACCAGACCGACCCGACCTCGGCCTTCGGCGGCATCATCGCCTTCAACCGCGAGTGCGACGGCGCCACCGCGCAGGCGATCGTGGCCCGCCAGTTCGTCGAAGTGGTGCTCGCGCCGTCCTACAGCGACGACGCGCTCAAGGCCTTCGCCAAGAAGGGCAACGTGCGCGTGCTGGAAATCCCGGTACCAGCCGGCACCGACCTGGTCGCCGCGCACCCGGGCAACAACGTCAAGCGCGTCGGCTCGGGCCTGCTGATCCAGACCGCCGATACCGGCATGGTGAAGGCCGAAGATCTCAAGGTCGTCACCAAGGTCGCGCCGACGCCGCAGCAGATCGACGACCTGATCTTCGCCTGGAAGGTGGCCAAGTTCGTCAAGTCCAACGCCATCGTCTACGCGAAGAACCGCCAGACCATCGGCATCGGCGCCGGCCAGATGAGCCGCGTGTACAGCGCCAAGATCGCCGGCATCAAGGCGGCCGACGAAGGGCTGGAAGTGCGCGGTTCGGTGATGGCGTCGGACGCGTTCTTCCCGTTCCGCGACGGCATCGATGCCGCCGCTGCCGCCGGCATCAGCGCGGTGATCCAGCCGGGCGGCTCGATGCGCGACGCCGAGGTCATCGCCGCCGCCGACGAGCACGGCATGGCGATGGTGTTCACCGGCATGCGCCACTTCCGCCACTGAGCCATCCGGGCGTACAAAGCGCGCCATGCATCCGCTCGACCGGCCGATCTGGTCCAGCCTGGCGACAGCGCACAAAGCGCTGTCGCTGGGCGACGAGCGGGCGCGGCGCTACCTCCCCGAGGTGAACCTGTTTGCCTCGGCGTGCGATGACAGTGACGAGGCGCTGGCCGGGCTGGCCGGGCTGATCGACGTCGGAGAGCAGGTCTACCAGCTGCAGGTGCCGCCGATTGCGGTACCGCCGGGCCTTGCCGCCGTGAAGCAGGCCTGGGGCGTGCAGATGGTGGCGCTTCAGCCGCTGGCCGGCGATGCGGACGAGAGCGACATTGCAGTGCTGGGCGACGACGACGCGGCCGAGATGCTGGCGCTGGCGCAGCTCACCCGGCCCGGCCCGTTCCTCGCACACACCCATCGCATGGGGCGCTTCGTCGGCATCCGCATCGACGGCCGCCTCGCGGCGATGGCCGGCGAGCGCTTCCGTTTCCCCGGCTGGACCGAAGTCAGCGGTGTCTGCACCCATCCGGACTTCCAAGGGCGAGGCCTGGCGCGACGATTGTCCCGGCACGTCGCCGCCCACATCGCCGCACGCGGCGACACCGCTTTCCTGCATGCCTGGCGCGACAACACGGCGGCGATACGTCTGTACGAGCAACTCGGCTTCGTGTGGCGCACGGACGTGCATGTCACCGTGCTGGCGCGCGCCTGACGCCGGCGCGAACACGCCGGCTTCAGCCGGTAGCCGCTAGCTTCGTCGCCATCCCCTGCGAGGACGCACGCCATGCGCTACCAGCTCTACTACTGGACCGGCATCCAGGGCCGAGGTGAATTCGTGCGACTGGCCCTGGAGGATGCCGGCGCGAGCTATGTCGACATGGCGCGCATCGAAGGCGACGACGTCATGCAGCCCTTTCTGGACGGCAGGGCGGCCGGCGCGAGGCCGTTCGCGCCACCGTTCCTCAAGGCCGGGCGGCAGGTCATCGCGCAGGTGGCGAACATCCTGCATGTCCTCGGTCCGCCACTGGCGTTGGTGCCGAAGGCGGAATCGCGGCGCACGCACGCGTTGCAGTGGCAGCTGACCATCGCCGACGCGGTCGCCGAGATCCACGACAACCACCACCCGCTGGCCGGCTCGCTGTACTACGAGGAGCAGCGCGACGCGGCGATCCGGCGCGCCGAAGTGTTCCGCCGGGAGCGGCTGCCGCGCTTCCTCGGCTACTTCGAGCAGGCACTGGAAGCCGCCGGCGGACGGCACGCACTGGGCCGCCACTCCCATGTCGACCTGTCGCTGTTCCAGCTGGTGCGTGGACTCGAGTACGCCTATCCGAAGGCGATGCGCCGCCAGGCACGCCGGATGCCTCGCCTGCGCGCCCTGGCGGACCGGATAGAGCAGCGTCCGAACATCGCCGCCTATATCGCGTCGCCGCGTCGCATCGCATTCAATACGCAGGGCATCTTTCGCCACTACCCGGAGCTGGATGGCTGAGGAAGCGAAGGCCCCGTAGGAGCCCGCTCGCGGGCGATGCCCTTTCTCTTCCCTTTTCTTCGATGGGGATCAGGAGCAGGAGCATCGCCCGCGAGCGGGCTCCTACGGTGGGATGCCTAGAACAGGGCGATCACCATGGCGCCCGCCACGATCAGGGTACCGCCGACGAGCAGCGGCAGGCTCGGCTTCTCGCCCAGGAACACCAGCCCCAGCACGATGGCGATCGCCACGCTGAGCTTGTCGATCGGCGCCACCTTGCTCACCGGGCCGAGCTGCAGCGCGCGGTAGTAGCACAGCCAGCTCAGGCCGGTGGCGACGCCGGACAGCACCAGGAACAGCCAGCTGTGCCAGGGCAGTCCGGAGGGCTTCGCCCATTCCCCGCGCAGGCTGAGGATGGCGGCCGTCACGCCGAGGATCACCACCGTGCGGATGAAAGTGGCGAGGTTGGAGTTGATGCCGGCCACGCCCAGCTTGCCGAAGATCGCGGTAAGCGCGGCGAAGCACGCCGAGCCCAGCGCGAAGAGCAGCCAGCTGTCGCGCAGCGGCATCGCGAAAGGCTCAGTGCGAGCCGCCGTCGCCGCTGTCGTCGCCGGAGCCCGCCGGCGGCGGCGCTTTGCCCCACTCCAGGATCTTGTACATCACCGGACCCACCGGCTTCTGGCCGTGCTCGTCGACCCAGCGCCCGTTCGGATCGACCATGTAGGTCTGCTCGATCCCGTTCTTCGGCGTCACCACCACCATGTACAGGCGGCCGCTGCGACGGTACTCCTGCACCGTCTTGTCCCCGTCGCGATGCACGCTGACCTCGGGAATCGCCTCCGTCGGACGGTTGTCGCCCGGTGCCCGCGGCAGCGGGATCGGCTTGCCGGGCAGATGGGTCGGGGTGAGCTCGGCGGGCGTCGATTCCGGCGCCGGCGCGGTCTTCGCCGGAGCGGGGGCGGTGGCCGTGTTCACGCCGGGATCGTTGAGGCCCGGCGGCGGCAGGGCCGGCAGGTCGGGCTTGGACGGAACATCCTGCGCATGCACCTGCGCAGCGAGCAGCAGGGTGGCGAGAGCCAGGGGAAGGCGGGCGGACATGGCGCGTAACCTCACGCAGGGGACAGGTCCGCAGCATAGCAGCGGCCACCCCGCGCAAATGCTGAAGGCATGTCGCAGCGGTCGCCTGCGCAAGCCCATGCGAGAATGCCGCGCATGGCCAAGCTCATCCTGATCGACGGTTCCTCCTACCTCTACCGCGCCTTCCACGCGCTGCCGCCGCTGACCAACGCGCAGGGCGAGCCCACCGGCGCGCTGTTCGGCGTGGTCAACATGCTGCGCGCCACGCTGAAGGCGAATCCGGATTACCTCGCGTTTGTCAGCGACGCCCCCGGCAAGACCTTCCGCGACGACATGTACGACCAGTACAAGGCCAACCGACCGCCGATGCCGGACGATCTCCGCGCCCAGGTCGAGCCGATGCTGGCGATCGTCGCGGCACTGGGCTTTCCGATCCTGCGCGTGCCGGGCGTGGAAGCCGACGACGTGATCGGCACGCTGGCGCGGCAGGCCGAGGCGGCCGGCATCGAGGTGGAGGTCTCCACCAGCGACAAGGACATGGCGCAGCTGGTCAGCCCGCACATCACGCTGGTCAACACCATGACCGGCACGGTGATGGATGCCGACGCCGTGAAGGACAAGTTCGGCGTGCCGCCCGAGCGCATCATCGACTTCCTCGCGCTCACCGGCGACACCGTGGACAACGTGCCCGGTGTGCCCAAGTGTGGCCCGAAGACCGCCGCCAAGTGGCTGGCCGAATACGACTCGCTGGACGGCGTGATCGCGCACGCCGACAAGGTCGGCGGCAAGATCGGCGAGAGCCTGCGTGCCGCGCTGCCGCAGCTTCCGCTGTCACGCGACCTGGTCACCATCAAGACCGACGTCGCGCTTGAGCAGGGCCCGACCGACCTGGCCCGCCGCGACGCCGACGTGGCGACGCTGCGCGAGCTCTACACCCGCTACGAGTTCAAGCAGGCGCTGAAGGAACTGGACGGTGGCGCGGACACCGGGCCGACGCCCGCAGCGGCCCCGGCATCGGCGCCTGCACCGGCGGCAGACGACACTCCGGCCACCGAACTGGCGGCCCGGGGCGAGTACGAACTGGTCACCACCCCGGCCCGGCTCGACGCCTGGCTGGCGAAACTGGAGACCGCCGAGCTGATCGCCTTCGACACCGAAACGACCAGCCTGGACGCGATGCAGGCGGAGATCGTCGGCGCCTCGTTCGCGGTCGAGACCGGCCACGCCTGCTATATCCCGCTGGCGCACGACTACCCCGGCGCTCCCACCCAGCTGGATCGCGCGGCCACGCTGGCCGCGCTCAAGCCGATCCTGGAGAACCCCGCGCGTCCCAAGCTCGGCCAGCACGCCAAGTACGACATCAACGTGCTCAGCCAGTACGGCATCACCGTGCAGGGGGTGAAGCACGACACCATGCTCGAGTCCTTCGTGTGGAACGCCACGGCCACGCGGCACGACATGGATTCGCTGGCGAGCAGGTACCTCGGCTACGAGACGATCAAGTACGAGCAGGTGGCCGGCAAGGGCGCCAGGCAGATTTCCTTCTCGCAGGTCGACCTGGAGACCGCCCGCGACTACGCCGCCGAGGACGCCGACATCACCCTGCGCCTGCACCACGCGCTGTGGCCGAAGCTGCAGGGCGAACCGGCGCTGCGCAAGGTCTACGAGGAGATCGAGATCCCGCTGGTGCCGGTGCTGGCGCGAATGGAACAGCGCGGCGTGCTGATCGACGTGGACGAGCTGCGCAAGCAGAGCCAGCAGCTCGGCAAGCGCATGCACGAGATCCAGCAGCAGGCCTACGCCGAGGCCGGACGCGACTTCAACCTCGATTCGCCCAAGCAGCTGCAGGCGATCCTGTTCGACGAGCTGGGTCTGGCGGCCCGGGTGAAAACGCCCAAGGGCCAGCCCTCGACCAACGAGGAAGCGCTGGAGGCGATCGCCGACGATCACCCGCTGCCGCGGCTGATCCTCGACTACCGCGGCCTGGCCAAGCTGCGCTCGACCTATACCGACAAGCTCTCCGGCATGGTCAACCCGCGCACCGGCCGCGTGCACACCAGCTACCACCAGGGCGGCGCGGCGACCGGGCGCATCTCCTCCTCCGACCCCAACCTGCAGAACATCCCGGTGCGCACCGAGGAGGGCCGGCGCATCCGCCAGGCCTTCATCGCTCCCGAGGGCTGGCGGGTGATGGCGGCCGACTACTCGCAGATCGAGCTGCGCATCATGGCCCACCTGTCCGGCGACGAGGGTCTGCTCAAGGCCTTCCACGAGGGCGGCGACGTGCACCGCGCCACCGCGGCGGAGGTGTTCGGCGTCGCGCCGGAAGAAGTGAGCTCCAACCAGCGCCGCGCCGCCAAGGCGATCAACTTCGGCCTGATGTACGGCATGAGCGCCTTCGGCTTGGCCAAACAGCTCGGGGTGGACCGCGGCGAAGCCAGCGACTACATGGCGCGCTACTTCGCCCGCTACCCCGGCGTGCACGCCTTCATGGAAGCCACCCGCGCCCAGGCGCACCGCGACGGCTACGTGCAGACCATCTTCGGCCGCCGGCTGTACCTGGAGAACCTCGCCGCCCGCAACCAGGCGCTGCGCCAGGGCGCCGAGCGCGCCGCGGTGAATGCGCCGATGCAGGGCAGCGCGGCCGACATCATCAAGCGCGCGATGATTGCCGTCGACGGCTGGCTGGCCGGCCGCGACGATGCCCGCATGCTGATGCAGGTGCACGATGAACTGGTGTTCGAGGTCCGCGCGGACGCGGTCGAGGCGGTGCGCGAGGGCGTGGTCGCACGGATGAGCGGCGCGGCCGAACTGAAGGTGCCGCTGCTGGTCGATGTGGGCGTCGGCGCCAACTGGGACGAGGCGCACTGAACCCGCGCGGTTGTTGGATTTTCGTCAAATGAATCGGCGCTAAATCTTTCCCGGAAGCGAGGGCAACTTTTCCCGGCTTCGGACGATCTATCCCATCGGATGCACGCAACGGCATCCATGGGTTCAACCCCTCCCTGGAGAACCCATCCGATACGCGCCTTCCCCTGGGCCTCCGTATCGCGGCGATACCGGTCTTCCCCTGGGCCGCTTCGCCAAACCCGGCCCCGAAGGCACCCCCTGGCCTTCGGGGCTTTTTTTCGCCCGCCGTACATGAACGAAGCGGGCGACGTGCACCCGGCCTGCACGCGCCGACCCCGTATGATCGGCGCACCCAAACAGGAGGATCACCCATGCGTGCAGGTCTCATCATCGTCGGCATCGTGCTGTTGGCCGCAGGTATCTGGGTCACCGTCGGCAACGGCAGCTACAAAAAGACCGATACCGTGGCCAAGCTCGGACCGGCCGAGATCACCGCCACCCACGACCAGGCCATCCCGCAGTGGGTGGGCATCGCCGGCATCGTGATCGGCGGCGTACTGGCCATCGGCGGCTTCGTCAGCAAGCGCTGAGGCCTCATCCGCGAGGACATCCGGCCGTTGCCCGCAGGGGCGGCGGCCTTCTTTTACCCGGAGCAATCGCCTCGGCGCCGCTACAATGGTGCGGATGGATGTCTCGCACCTGATCGATTCGCTCAACGACGCGCAGCGCGAAGCCGTCTGCGCCCCGCCCGGCCACTACCTCGTGCTGGCCGGCGCCGGCTCCGGCAAGACCCGCGTGCTTACCCACCGCATCGGCTGGCTGTGCGAGGTGGAACAGGTACCGCCGTGGGCGATCCTCGCCGTCACCTTCACCAACAAGGCCGCCGGCGAGATGCGCGCGCGCCTCGGTGCGCTGATCCCGCAGAGCACGCAGGGCCTCACCGTCGGCACCTTCCACGGCATCGCCCACCGGCTGCTGCGCCGGCACTGGGCCGAGGCCGGCCTGCCGGAAGGTTTCCAGATCCTCGATTCGGACGACCAGCAGCGGCTGGTCAAACGCGTGGTCGCCGGACTGGGACTGGACGACGCGAAGTTCCCGCCGCGCCAGGCCTGCTGGCAGATCAACAGCTGGAAGGACGAGGGCAAGCGCCCGGAGAACATCGAGCACCACGACCACCCGGTCACCCGCACCTTCGTGCAGATCTACCAGGCCTACGAGGACGCCTGCCGCCGCGCCGGCCTGGTCGATTTCGCCGAGCTGCTGCTGCGCGCGCACGAGCTGTGGCTGAAGAATCCCGCCGTGCTGGAGCACTACCAGCATCGCTGGCGCTACCTGCTGATCGACGAGTTCCAGGACACCAACACCCTGCAGTACGCGTGGATCCGCGTACTCGCGGGCGCGACCGGGCAGGTGTTCGTGGTCGGCGACGACGACCAGGCGATCTACGGCTGGCGTGGCGCCAAGGTCGAGAACGTGCAGCAGTTCCTGAAGGATTTCCCCGGCGCACGCACGATCAAGCTGGAGCAGAACTACCGCTCCACCGCGACCATCCTGAAGGCCGCCAACGCGGTGATCGCGCGCAACGGCGGTCGCCTCGGCAAGCAGCTGTGGACCGACGGCGACGCCGGCGAGCGCATCGCGCTGTATGCCGCCTACAACGAGCAGGACGAAGCGCGCTTCGTGGTCGAGCGCATCCGCGAATACATCGACGAGCACGGCGACGCCAAGGACTGCGCGATTCTCTACCGCTCCAACGCGCAGTCGCGCAACTTCGAGGAACAGCTGTCCCAGCGCAACATTCCCTACCGCGTCTACGGCGGCCTGCGCTTCTTCGAGCGCGCGGAAATCAAGGACGCGCTGGCCTACCTGCGGCTGACCGCCAACCGCCACGACGACGCCGCCTTCGAGCGCGCAGTGAACACGCCGCCGCGCGGCATCGGCGACCGCACGCTGGACGTGTTGCGCCGGCGCGCGCGCACCGACAACACCTCGATGTGGGAAGCCGCGCTGACCGAGCTGTCCGGCGCCAGCGAGCTGGCCGGCCGCGCGAAGAACGCGGTGAAGGCCTTCCTCGCGCTGATCGACCAGATGGCGCGCGACTTCAACCCCGCCTTGTCGGACTCCCTCTCCCCCGGCGAGGCCGGGGGAGAGGGGCGGGG
>NZ_AMSF01000054.1 GCF_000334915.1 Dyella ginsengisoli LA-4
GCGGGGTGGCCTTTCTCTTGGTTACTTCTCTTTGGCCACGCAAAGAGAAGTGACTCGCCCTCCGAAGGAGGACGAAACCGCTCTTCTTCATCAAATCATCCAGGCCAAGAAGGGGGGACCCAGCAGGGGCCCCGGTGTCACTCGGAATGAAGCCCATGGACAATGCCGGGCAGTTGCATCGACGATGACGCAGGGCCACGCGCCAGCGTCCAGCAGACCATCGCGAATCAGGGAAGAATCCATGGACACCAGGCAAAGGAGCTTCATCGAGCAATTCGATGCCATGCCGACCAACCTCCTGTTGCACCGCTACAAACAGGGCGGCCTCGTACCCGAAGCGGCCGCGGCGCTTCTGGACGTGCTCGAAAGCAGGGGTTACACCCACGAGAAAGCAGATGAGCAACTGCGACTTGCAGAAACTGCCGCCATTGAGAAAGCCGTCGCGAAGCTGGAAGCCACCGAAAAAGCGCGCACTCGAGCTGTCCGCCTGTCCGTGGATCCGGTACTGAAGCGCCTGCGCGTGCTTCTTTGGGGCATCGTCGCCCCGGTCGCCATGTTCTTTATCCTGTTGGCCATCCCGCTGCTGGGGAACTTCATCGTCATCGAGGTCGCGAGTCGGCTCGGCTGCAATCTGGGGGAGAACGCGGTTCATCCATGCTTCGTCCTTGGCCACGACATGGGGAGCTTTGTCTATGGCTACCTGGTGGACATCTTCATCGTCGGCGCCTTCAACCCCTTTTTCTCGGCAGAGCTTTTTGTGAGGTTCCTGCACAGTCTGGCCGGGATGCTTTGGATGCTTGGCATCGCAGCAATCATCGTTGCCCGAAGAATCCGCCGGCATTCGCTCAGTTGAACGTGAGCCGCAGTATTCCGGCAACGCATTAAGCCCTATCGACCGCTGACCCACCGTGTCGCGCCACGTGCCGCTCTACATTCACTTCAGCTTCCGCATGGGCTTCGCCTTTCGCCCATGCCCTTGCCTCTGCCTTCGCAGCCATGAAAAGTGCGCGCAACTGCGCGCCGCTCTCCCCCCCCCTCTGCAGCGGCAGGTGGGCGAAGGAAAAGCCCGAAGGGTGGCCGGCATGGATGCCGGCCAGTTTGGCGTCAGGG
>NZ_AMSF01000055.1 GCF_000334915.1 Dyella ginsengisoli LA-4
CACCCGCCGCCTATGCCAAGCAGTTAAAGTGACCCCGGACTCCAAACCGTCCCGCTACTCAAAGCGGGGGGACGTCGCGCCGGCACCGCGTCGGCGGCGGATCGGGCCTATGGCGAATGGCTGCGGCAAGGCGTCAGCGAGGACGACCTGCTCCGCATCCGCGAGCACCTTCAGAAAGAACGCGCCTTGGGCGACCGCACGTTCCAGGCACTGGTCGAGCGGGCGCTCGGCCGCCCGGTGGCGGCACGGCCACAGGGACGGCCGAGGCGGGCCGACGATGCAAATCAGGGGACTTAATTACCTCCGTCCCCTTTAGCCCTTTAGCGGTCAGGTAAACATCTCAATGTCGTCTATTGCGTCTTCGACCCGACCTGCTATCTCCGTATCAGAGAGATGACCCCGTAGGCTCTCCAATACTTTTTCCCGATCGATACTTCTATGGATTCTTGCAAGATGCCCCAAACAAGTGGCAGCAAGCCCGCTAATTCGGCTATCTTGGTTCGATAGAAAGCTAAGGCATAGTTCTTGCGCCCATCGCCAATCTTGGTCATGAAATGTCACCGACACCAAAGCATTACATATCTTCTCAGCGTCACCTGAAGAGAAAGATCGACGCACATCTTCCCTTGAAAGCTCCGGGACATCTGAAAATTTGTTCATTATTGGCCACCTAAAATGTTGCCACGTCGATCCACCATTCCAGCCCTCTGCAAAGCATTTTGCATTTCCGGACGAAGCTCCGACCAAGTACGAACGTGGCCGTGATAAACATTATTAATCGTATTATCAAATATCACAAAATCCCCGGTCTCGTAATCTATTCCGACTCGTCGCGTTGAGGTCGACTTAACCTGTATAGAAGTGTCGAGCGCGTCCTGCCCATTTACTGGTCCACGACTCTTAACCGAGTTACCGACGGCCCCATGATAATCAGCGCCCTCGAACTCCATCCTTCGCATAGCGCTTAAAGTGTTTCCAGATCCTAATCCCGTGTCTGGAACACCAAATCAGCGCGTGCCACTGTTATATAGCGACTCCAAATCGTCTTCATAAATACCGGGGGCATCGAGGCTTAGCCATTCAGAAAGTTTATCTGGATAGGAAAAGTGATGGCTGCCATCCTCGATGACATGAGACTTGCCTGTACCGTACTTTGAAATGAAAAGCAGATGCTCGCGCACCGCTCCAACTAATTTTGTCAACTCAATAGTTGGCTGCTCAGCTTTTGCCTCTTGGCGATCTCTACGACTAAAGGTCGACACACCCATCAAGAGATCATAAACATCTCGCTCATGACCGTTTTCCAGCAAAGACTTAATCATTTCAATTTTTTTAGACATATCTCGCGCCTATTTCGATACATGAGATCACTTCAAATATGCATCGCATGTTATTAGGGTACCCGATACCCAACGACTTGGCCGCCACTATTGAACCCAACATTCGAATAGCCAAGGGTTGCTCTAATCTTTGCTGCCGGAGTCATTTGAAGCGCGTCCTGGCTCGAGTATCCGAGATCGTTGTAGTAGTAGTCATAGATGCCCTCATTGGACGCATCCAGATCACCGGAAATCGACGTCACATTTTCAGGACCCAGCTGCTCAATCGCTCTCGAAACCATTTCGGTTCCTAGACCACTTTGCTGAGGGCTCGCTCCCAACCAATCGATATTTAGATTCCCTGTCTGAGAGTTGAACGTTGCCCTGAGCTGGTTGGCCGGGAATTCCGTCGAACCTTGATCAACAATGCTGCCATCTGCAGCCACAGTTTGGTTGGACTGAACGGTAATCGTCGTACCGTTGGACGTTTGAGCGGTTTGGGTCTCAAAATCCAGACCCAACTCGCTGCGATACGGCGTGAAAGACGGCGGACTGATCGTTTCAGGTGCTGTGTCTGGAACCATCCGCTGAAGTGGTGGCGCACTATCTAACTGCCAACTTGTCGGTTGCAACTCTACCCGCCACATGGGCTCAGGAACAGGGGCGACCTCTCCGGGGCCAGCGAACAGAGCCGGGGCACCACCCGCGAGCAAGACCCCGCCTAGCCTCCTCCTAAAGTCACGATTGGCCTCCTCGATGTCCAGATTCTCCGGACCGACGCTTGGGACCATTTTTCCGTCAGGCCCAACCTGCGTCGCGCGATATTGCAGATCCACCTCTGGCCCAACCGCATGCGCTTCCATTTGGTCGGAAAGCGAGCCGCTAGTCCCTCCACGAAGTGCGATATCAGCCTGCAAGGCGTGGTACCGAGCGCTCCCGGGAACTGTATCCCTCAGCTCCATGGTGTCAGCCCGGATTTGTGAGGACCGACCCGACTGGAACGAGCTGAACAGAAGCTCTTCGGCCGTCATCGAATCAACTCCACCCGCCTGACTGGAGCCGCCAGTCCCGGCTGACGGCGGAGTTGATGGAGCATCGACCGTTGCCGAAACCGACACAGGCGCCAGATCCGTTACCGTCAGCCCGTGCAGAAGGAGCGGACGTCCTTCGGCATCGACCTCAAGGAAAGATTCGTAACCTGGGAGGGTGGCAGGAATGATATTACTGCCACCTCTGCCGGCACCAAAGATGGCGGCGTGCAGCGCATCGTCACCCACGCTAGCAAGCATCGGGTAGTCCGAA
This sequence comes from Dyella ginsengisoli LA-4, assembly GCF_000334915.1. GTDB lineage: Bacteria > Pseudomonadota > Gammaproteobacteria > Xanthomonadales > Rhodanobacteraceae > Dyella_A > Dyella_A ginsengisoli_A. The sequence goes on from NZ_AMSF01000055.1 coordinate 2,622, forward strand.
GGATTGTAAGAATCAAGTGGATCGCTAGGCCACCCACTCTGGTCAGCCCCAGAAGCTGGGTATGCGTTGAAGAAGCCCCCTCGAGCATCCGAGTTACTCTGAACCTGAGCGGCCTCCGCGCGATCCTGGGCTTCTTGGGTGCGACGTACTTGGTAGGCATTAAGCGCCGTCATCGCAGCGCTACCCAACGCATTCCCGAACGCATCCCGAACGATCTGGCCGCTGTTTGCGCCATGCCCCCCAAGCAGTCGTGCAGTCTCGCTGCTGACAGCCCCGCTCACCAAGCCGCCGACCACGTTTTGGCCAAACGTGCTATTCGACAGACCGAACTGCTGGTCGAGCTTCCCGGGCAACCCCGAAAGTGATGTCGCCTCAGCACTGACCGCCGCCGCAGCCACATTCGCCCAGCTGAAGTGGGCCTGCTGCCCGGCCAGCTTCTCTCCGGCGTAGCCCCCAATGGCTCCCGCCGCACCGACGCCGGCAATACGAGCATCCGCCGCCAAGGTGTTGGCTTTTTCCAGAGCTGCCAGGCTCTCGCCACCCGAGGCCAAGCCCCCTAGGCCCGCGGTGAACCCGGCGCCGAGCCCCGCGCCCAAGGCTTCCCCGAAAGAGAACCCGTTGCTCACGCCCAGCATGTCACCCGTGAGCTGCCCGGCCACACTTCCGACAAAACCACCGATAGCCGCTGCAGCCAATCCCTCTGCAACAGTGACTCCCGCGATCGCCGAGCCACTCAGGGCAGCGGCACCCGCGGCAAAAATGCCCTCGGTTGCCCCCATGGCGACAGCCGCCGCTCCGGCCGTTGCGATGGTCGCCACCACCACCACCGCAATCACAATGATCTGCGCCAACGCACTGCAATGGTGACTACTCGGCGGCGGCGGCGCCTGCGGCAACGCCGGCGTCGTACTCCCCGAAATCTCCGCCGGGCTGTACGGCTTGAACGTCGTCGCATCGTTGGTCGACGTCGTCACCTCGGGCAGCTTCAAGGTGGTGCCGAACACCAGATCGCTGTCCTTACTCAACCCGTTGGCGTTTGCCACCACGTACCACAGTGTGCTGGTGCCGTAGACCTGCTGCGCGATGCTGGCCAGGGTATCGCCGACCTGCGCGGTGTAACTCTGCGTGCCCGAGTCGCCGTTGCTGAAGGCCGTCAGACCGCCCAGCGCATTGATGTGGCCGCCCTCATCGACCTCGGCCACCTGCTGGCCATTTACATAGGCGTAGTGATGCGTTCCGGTCCCACCGGTGGCGGTGAAGCTGCCGCTGCTGACCGTGCCATCGCGCCGCTCGAGAATCTGCCCGTTACCATCGTAGGCAAACGCGCGGACCTGATCGCTGTAGGCCGCATTGTTGTAGTGGGTGACCAGGTCGATGCGCTGACCGAAGTTGTCGTAGATGCCGGTAACCGTACTGGACACGGCATTGCTGTCAGTGCTGGTACCGGCGGTCGCCTTCTCCAGATAGCTATCTTTCCGGTAGTAGGTGGTGGTGTAGGTGTTGGTGGTCCAGGTCTGCGTGCTGGAATTGAGCGAGGTGTAGCGGTAGACCGTGAGATTGCCAACCCCGTCATAGCCGGATGCCCCGCTGGCATTGCTGTAGAGCACCTGCGAGTTGAGCTGCAGCAGGCCGTAGCCGCTGGTGCCGGGGTCTTTCTCCTGGTCCGGGCTGAGCCGGCCCTGATCAATCTGTAACGCAGCCGTCTGGAGCCAGCTATCACCAGAGGGGCGCGCGTAGTCGGACGAGGAGGTGATGTGGCCGTCAGCGTCGTAGGTGTTGACGGTGGCCTTGGTCAGCCAGCCGGTGTAGTTGAGAGGAAGCGTACCGTCCGTGGTCTGGACGCTGATGTTGCTGCCAGGCTGAAAGTAGATGTCCGAAACGGTGAGATGCCCATCGGCGTCATAGCGCCGGGTCTCTTGAAGGTCTTTCCCTCCACCACTAGTAACGGGCCACCAGGTGCGCAATAGTTCGTTGCGTTCGTCGTAATCTTTCTGCTGGGTGGTTAGAGCATTCGCCGTGTCGTACTGGGTGACTGCGACCACATTGCCGGCGGCGTCGTACGACTGCGAATAGGAGTGCGCGTCCGTGCTGGACACCAGGATCTGTCCGTTCACCAACTGGCCGTTCGATACCGTGACCCGGTTGTCTGCGTCGTACATGAACCAATAGGCCTGGACGTTCGGACTTGCGGTGGACGTGGCTGTCGTCGTGGTCTGCGCACTCAAAGGTGCACTCAGAACGAGCATGTTTTTGCTGGGCAGGTTCGAAAATATAATGAGGTCACAGGTCGTACTCGCCGACATACCATCGACGGAATCCGTTGCCGTGATGACGACATAGAAGTCCCTATCGATACTGCTACTCGGAAGCGTTGCAGTAAGAGTTCCCGTAGTGGAGTTCCATGAATAAGCTGAACCCAGGGCAGTGCCATCCTGGCGCTTGATGGAATAGGTCAACGCGCGACCGGTGGGGTTGCTAAATGCTGTCGAAGGCACTTTCCACGTGCTCGTCCTGCCAGCATAAAACTGAATGACACTGATGCCGCCGTTATAGACTGGAGGCTGGTTTGCCGGCGGGCTGACCGTGATCGTGAAGGTTGTGCTGGTCACGCCCCCCCTGCTGTCCGAGGCCTTGTAGGTGACGGTATAGCTGCCCGTTGATGTCGGCTTCCCGCTGAACGTGCGCGTACTTGCGTTGAAGGAGACTCCGGGAGGCATTCCTGTCGCGCTGTAGGTGATGGTGTCACCGTTCTTGTCAGTAGCTGACGGAGCGGTATACGCCGCCATGGCGGCCCCGGATACGGCTGTCTGGTTTGCCGCGCTTCCCATAAATGCCGGGGCCGCGTTATTTACGGTTAACGTAAAAGTAGCAGCCGCCGTACGACCCAGCTTGTCGGTTGCGATGACCTGGATCCCGTAACTTCCGGAGATCACCGTGCCCACATAGATGGCGCTACCGCCCCAGGTGATGCCGCTGGGAAGGTTTGATCCATTCGTAAGCTTGGCGGTGTAAGTCAAGCCACCACCGTAAGGATCACTGAAGGTGTTGCTATTGACCTCAATGATCCCGCCTTGCCCGGGATTGGCCGTCACATTGGACAGGGCATTGATCTGAGTGGGCAGTGCGAAGGAATTGGCCAGCGTGAACTGGCCGGCCGCAGTGCCCCCCTGCCCGTTGGTTGCGATCACTTCCAGCTGATAGCTGCTGTCTTTCTGATAGGTGTTGGTGACCTCGGAGATCAGGTAGTTGAGGGTGGCGGGAACGCCGGAAATTGCACCGGAGGTGGCATTGATGCTCAGCCCCACCTGACTGATGCTGACCCACTGCGCAGGGATTGTCCGAGTGGCGACATCGGTGCCTCCATTGACCGGATAGTCGAGGTCATGTTGCGGGATCAACACCATCGCCGAATACGTCAGCGCACCGCCGTCCGGCTCAGTGAAGGCATTGGCAGGCTTGTTGATGGTTATGGAGCTACCGCCGATGACACCGGTCTGGTTGGTGTAGCCGCCGTTGTAGACCGGCGGCGGTTGGACATAGGCCTGGGTGTTGATTGAGAAGCCGCCGGCTGCGGACTGCCCTTGCGGGTTAGTGGCGGTAACGCTGATGAAGTAATTGTTGCCAATGTCGCTGGTTGGCGGCGTGCCGGAGAACACGTGGGTGGTGGCATTGAAGGACATCCAGCCGGGCATGCCGCTGGCCACGTAGGTCAGCGTGGTCTGGTCGTTCTCGTAGAACGCCGAGGGCGGTATGGCGTAACTGAACGCGCGCGTGGAAAGCGCCGTCTGGGCAGTCAGCCCCCCTTGGTACACCGGGGGGGTGGAAGCCACCACGAAGGTGAAGTCAAGCGCTGCCGAGCCCCCATTGGAAGCGTTGGCGAGCACTCGCAGCGAGTAGCTGTTGATCGATCCTGCCGGCGGCGTGCCGCTGAACGTACGGGTCGTGGCATTGAAGTTGAGCCACCCGGGAAGTTGGCTTCCGTTGGCGTACTCGGCCGTGTAGGTCACGGTAGCGCCATTGGCATCGGTCGCGGACGGAGCGGAGAAACTGATCGCCGTCCCGATCTTGCCGGTGGGTGGCGTGATGCCGCTGGTGAAGACTGGGGAGACAACCGGTATCGTGACTGTGAATGTAGTGCTGACCGATGCACCTGAGGCATCGGTGGCAACCAAGGTGATCGACCAGCTACCCGCCGTGCTCGGATTATTGGAGCTAAGCACGCCATCGGTGCTCAAGTGCAACCACGGCGGAAAATTGGATTCAGTAAAAGTAAGTCCAAAGCCAAGCGGGTCAGTGAAGGCACTGGATGCATCGAAGCTCCATGCCTGCCCCGGCTGTACGGTTTTCGCGCCGATCGAGGAGACAGTTGGCCCTCCTTCTCCTGTGCCGATCGGCGACGCATTCGAGCCAAAGGCACTCTGTACGAAGGCGGCACGACGGTTGCCAGCGGCATCATAGTTGTAGGCCGTGCGCATCAGGCCCACTTTGGTGACGGCGTCCTGGTTGGTAACCACCCACAGGCGATTGTGGCTGTCGTAACGGGTGACAGTTTCATTGTGGACGTTCTGACCAGCACCATCGACCGTGTTGGTGACAACATCAGTCACGTTGCCAGAGGCATCGTATTGATAGAGCGTCGAGGCCGAGGTCTGGCTGCCGGTCTTCTCGGTTTTCTGCTGGACCAGACCGCTGGCGTAGTAGGTGAAATCGACCTCGCTCGTCGTTCCAACAAGAACCGAGGGCACATAGCCCGGATCGGTCTGCGGTAGCGGCTGCTGCTGCGAATTCTTCGGATCCCAGGTGCTGGTCTGCGTGGTCAGCAGACCCGAGTCGGGATCGTACGCGTAGGTGTACTTGGCGCCACTCAGGTCGGTGTGCGCCTGGACACGTCCGAAGTAGTCGTAGGACCAAGTCTGGATGTTGCCATCGGCATCGGTCTCGCTGACCTTGTTGCCGTTGACGTCGTAGACAACCGTATCGGCGACGCCTTTGGCTTTCTGCACGGCGCTTTGGCTCTTGAGCACCCGGTGCTGGCTGTCGTACTCGTAGTATGACGTGTAGGCAGCAGGATTGGTCCCGGGATCTCCCGAATTTCCAATGGCATCAGTCACCGCGATGCGATCGCCATTTTCGTTCAGTACATAGGTCTGCAACGTATGAACAATGCGCGTTGCATACGTACCGTCGGTTGTTTCGACGGTGTAATCCCCCAATCCTGTAACCCTTCCACCGAGATCATAGGTGGTTGTGGTGATGTGGGGTGACAGCACCGCCTGCGCCAAGCCGATGTCAACAGGCGGGGTCTGTTGTGCAAGTGCGTGACCGAATACGTCGTACGCCGTGTAGCTTTTTGCCAACGTGGCGTCTTGCGACTGGGTCAATTGGCCGGCGGCGTTGTAGGTGTTCCAGGACGAGTGATTGTTTTCGTCGGTGACTCCGATCAGGCGGCCATTGACGTCGTAGAACCACTGTTTGACCGGTGTCTGCCATGTGCGGCTGCCATCGGTACCGACCACCATCACCTCAGCCTCGATCTGCTTGATGACGTGATTCTGGGAATCGTAGAGGAAGGTGGTGGTGTAGCCCCGGGAGTCGGTCCGCGACAGCACATTGCCCCAACGATCGTAGCTGAGGGTTGTGAGGGCGCCGGCATCCACCCCCGAAGCAGCATTGTTGGCGGGCGCCCGAATATGTTCGGCGCGGCCATCAAGGTCGAGTGGCTGGAAGGTCCATGTCCTACTTCCACCGCCAGTGACCACGTAGCCATCAAAATCCAGGTGTCCTGCCAGATCGTAGCCGTAGCTATGGATGGCGCCGGTGCTGCTGGCGGGGGCGCTGGTTTGCTGACCGGCGTTGTTGTACGTGAAGACCGCTTCGTTACCATCGACCGTGTCGCCGCGGGCAGTCACCTCCCCGAAGGCGTTGTACGTGACGTACTGGGCGCTGTCCGGCGTGCTGACACCGGCCCGCGTGACCACGGTGCTCATCCGCTGGTTGACGTTGTCGTAGGTGGCCGTGGTGGTAACGACCACCGAGCCGCTGCTGCCGGTGAGCGTGAACCAGGTCTTGGTGAGATTGCCCGCCTGGTCATAAGCGCTGTAGGTAGTATCCCAGACCGCCGCGACATATCCGGATTGACCCGGGGTACCTTGCTGGGCTTTGATCAGTACCGACTCTGTTATCTGCCGGCCCAGAACATCGTAATGATCGTAGGTCGTCTCGGCGGTGGCGCCGGTCCCCGAGCGTACCGTGCACACAGCATTGCCCAATGCGTCGTAGGTGATCGTGGTGACCGGTGAGGCCTGGACATAGAGCGAGGCGCTGGACAGATTGATGCTGGCGCTGCCGGCCAGCAGGGTTTGCCAGTTGCTGACCAGCACCGCTCGGCTAGGCTCGGTCACGGTGAGTACACGGCCCAGTGCATCGTAGGTGGTGGTGGTCTTGGCGCCGTTGACGGTCAGCGAAGTGACCCGGTCTTCGCCGTCGTAACCGAAGCTAGTCGTGCTGCTGCCGCTGGCGATAGCCGCCGTCCCGTTGACGTAGCTGTACTCGCCGCTCTGGACCTGCTGGGACTTCCGGCCGATGCTGTCGTAGCTGATGGTGGTGGTTCGATCGGAGCCACTGGCCACCGTGCCGGCCGCCGGAAGGCCCGGCACGGTGGCTGTAGTCAGGCTGCTGGTGGCGATGGCATTGGCATACTCGGTGGTCGAGGTGACCTGCCCGGCGCCGTTGTACGCCCAGGTGGTGACGTAACCCATCGGGTCCACGTCCATCACCTTCTCGTTAAGCGCGTTGTAGTAGCTGTAGGTGGTCGCCCAGGTCTCGGCGCTGTAATTGGATTGGCCGACGGTGCCATACGCGCCTTGGATCAGCACCGACGTCTTCACTACGTTGCCATAAGCGTCGTAGGCATACGTCGTGGTCGGCGAGTCCGTCGCACCCTGCCCGGCGTTATTACCCATCGCCAGTACGTAGGTGATGGCCGACTGCACCACACTGGTCTTGCGGTTGGCCTGGTCGTAGGTGGTGTTGATGGTGCGATCACTGCCCGACGCGGTCAGCGCTCCAGTAATCTGCGCTGCACTCAACGGCTGGCCGGCACTCCAGCCGCCGATCGCGTTGGTGTTCAGTGCCGTGGCGTAACGGGTCACCCCGGTCTGGTTGCCATAGGCATCGTAGGTGTAGGCGGTGACGTAGCCGTTGGCGTCCACGTCATAGGCCAGCTCACCGTCGAGGTTGTAGGCCTTGTAGGCGTAGTGGCCGCGCACGTCCTTGCTGACCACCGCGTGGTCCAGCGCGTCGTAGGTCACCGTGGCGGTCGTAACGCCAGTCGAACTCGTGGCGTGGAACACGCCGCTGGTGTCGACGTAGCCGGCGTCGGGATAGGTCGTGGTGGTCTGGTGGTTACGGCTGTCGTAGGTGTAGGTGATGGTGCGCGCTGCTGCCGTGCCGTAGCCGTCGGTGCGGGTCGTGACGTTGCCGTTGGCGTCGTAGGTCAGCGCCGTGATCACCGGCGCACTGGTCGTGCTCAGCGTGTTGCCCGTGATGTACGTCGCGATCGTGACTGCGGGACTGATCTGCCGGATCTGCCGGCCGGCCGCGTCGTACTGGTAGGTCCACACCGCGCCATCGCGATTGGTCTCGGTGAGTTTCAGACCGGTGTCGTCATAGGTGTAGGACATCTTGGTGGGAGATGAGCCTCCCTTCAGACCATCGACCACACTGGTTAGCCGGCCGGCCAGGTCGTAGACGTCACGGGTGAAACGAGGGGTGTCGGAGGTCGTGTTCGCTGCAACGGCTGCACTGACCGCGGCGGCCACATCGGCCTCGGTCAGTGCGTCGGGTATCGTGGTGAGATCAAGGTAAATTGGAATGACGTAGTTCCAATTTGTCTCGGTGCGAGGCCCGGTCGAGCTGTATTGTCTTTCGGTGACATAACCGCCGGCATCGATCGTGTAACGCAAACGACCAGCCTGGTCGTATACGTAGCGGGTCTGGTGATAATTGGTGCTGCCGGCCAGAGCTTGTGTCACGCTATCGGCAGAGCTCAGCTGAGCGCTCAGCGCACTGCTCGTACTCAGCGGGATCGTGGTGCCGTAGGCGATGTCACTGATTACCCGGCCGGCGGCGTCGTAGCGACGTTCGCTGACCTGGCCCACCAGCTGCCCGTTGACGGTGTTCTGCTGCACCACGAAGCGGACCTCACCGTCCGCGTCGTACAGCTTTAGTGTCACCTCGGCATTCGCGTCGGTGTTGCCGGCAGCACTGATCAACGAGCCCATGCTGCTGTAGGCCGTGCCGGCTACCATGGCAGGGAACAGATTGGCGCTGTTGAAGGCCTGATTGCTTATCGGGTAGGCATAGGTGAGCGTCTCCGAGGGACGACCGGCCGCGTCATAGCGCTGCTCGGTGATGTAGCCCAGCGGGTCCACCGTGTAGTGCACCCGGCCATTATTGTCGTACACCGTATAACGGCGCTGGTCGATGGTGTAATCGGTCACCTGTGCGACACGGCTCGCCACATCGGCCAGGGTCGGTGCGGTACTCAGCCCAACCAGGTCGATTGGCGTGGCATAAGTGCGCGTTGCGGTGACTCGTCCGTCGGCATCGTAAAAGGCCTGCACCACGGCGCCTGACGGATCGATCGTGTAGACCTTCTCGTTCGCTTCGTCGTAGACGGTGCGCGCAACGTTCCTGTTAGGGTCAGTTACCGTGACCAGGTTGCCGTTACCGTCGTAGGCGTAGTCTGTGGTCAGGTTCAGGTATGCAGCGTTGGTATTCGGATTGGTGCCATTGCCTGGGTCGACCACTGTGCGGATGCGTCTTCCCAGGTTGTCGTAGATGTACTGCGTGGTGCGAGCTGCATTCGTACCCACCCCCTCAGTCACCGAGAGTTGGTGGCCGGCCCCATCCCAGGTATAGGTCGTGGTGAGGAACTTGTCGGCCTCGGCCTGTTGCACCATGGTCAGCACGTTGCCGGAGGCGTCGTACGCGTACGTGGTCACTGCCCCATGCGGGTCGGTCACGCTCAGCGTCTGGCCACGACCGTCGTAGGTGTACGAGGTGACCTGGTTCAGCCCGCTGGGATCCACCGTGCGGGTCAGCACCCGGCCACTGGCGTCGTAGCTGTACTTCACCACGTGCCCCGTGGTATCGGTGGTCTGCAGCAGGTGGCTGTCGGCGTCGTAGACGTTGTCTGGCTGGGTCTGGAGCAGCGCGTCGGTGACGTGCAAGAGGCGGCCGTCGCCATCGTAGGTGTAGTGGGTGACATTGCCGGCACCGTCGGTCACCGACAGCGTGTCGCCGTAGGCGTCGGTGACCTTGGTAACCACCACTCCGTCCGGGGTGGTGATCGTGGTGGTATGCAGATCCGGGTACTGGTACGAGGTCACCTGCCCCATCGCATCGGTCTGCGTGACCACTCGACCGTAGGCGTCGTAGCTGGTCTGGGTGGTGCGGACCGTCCCCTGCACCGTCTGGCTCTGGGTCACCTGGCGACCGAGCGCATCGTAGGTGGTGCTGGTGGTGCTACCACGCGCATCGGTACGGCTGGTGACCCGCCCGAAGGCATCGTAGGTCACTCCGGTCGTGCGGTTGAGCCCGCCGACATCGTCGGTCTCGCCGGTGCGCTCGCCGCGCAAGTCGTAGCTATACGTGGTGATCGTGCTGTTGCCGGCGCTCAGCGCCTGGCCCGGCTGACTCAGCTGACGCTGCTGCTGCACCACCTCGCCAAACGCATCGTAGGTGTAGGCGACCTCATAACCGTTGCCATCCAGCACGCTGGCCACCTGGCCATCGAGCGTGTACTGGTAGGCCTGGATCGCATCCTGAGCCGGGTTGGCCAGGGCGGTGGAGGCTGCCGCTAGATCCGCCAGCGCAGCGGTGTCGGGATTGACGGTGCTGCCGCTGCTGCTGCCGGTCGTCAGCGTGACCCGGCCGGCCAGCTGCCGGCTGGTAGTCACCTGGCCGAAGGCGTTGTAGGTGTACGCGGTGACTTCGCCCCAGGCATTGAGGGTGCTGCCGTTGGGCTGGCCCACCACGCGGTAGGCCAGGCGTCCGGCGGCGTCGTAGTACGACCACACGGTGTTGCCCAGCGCGTCGGTCTTGAGCGTCTCCTGACCCCGGGCGTTGTACTGATGAGTCGTGGTGGCATGCGCACCGTCGGTCGATGCCTGAAGATCACCGAAGGCATCGTAAGTGGTGCTGGCGGTACGCACCTGGCCGCCGTTGGGCGGCGTGATGGTGATGCTCTGCTGGTAACCAGCGCTTTTATATTCGTATTCGTAAGCCGTGACCGTGCCGTCTGCCGCCGTGACCTGGTGCACCCGCCCCTCGGCGTCGTACTGCGTCACCGCCGTCTGAACCTTACTGCCGGAAGCATCATCCACCAGTGTGGTGACCGACTCCTGCCCAGTCAGCTGGCCGACCGCCAGCGCTTTGCTATAACGCGAGGTGATCACACTGTGGTTGGTTTCGTCGTAGGTCGTGGTGGTCAGGTAACCGTCCGCATCTACCTGGGCGACGAGATCACCCCGATTGTCGTAGTAGAACCGGGTGACCTGATCGTCCGTGCCTGTGACCTGATTCAGATTGGCCAGCAATGTTTCCAGTGAGGGTGGGTGACCCAGGTCTGACGCTAACGCCTTGGTGTACGCCACCGTCTTCATCACCCGTCCGGCCCCGTCGTAAGCGGTCGTGGTGACGTACCCCTGGGCATCCAGCGTCGCTACCGGCCGGTGGGCCAGGTCGTACAGGACGTAGCTCGTCCGATCCTGGGGGCTGGCGATGGTGCTGAGGTCGGCAAGCAAGGTCGCCAGCGCGGGGGTGCCCTGCAGTGCGCTGAGCTGGGCCGCTGACAGGGGCGTCGCATAGGCCGTCGTCGACACCCGGCTGCCTGCGCCGTCGTAGCCATACTCCGTGACATTGCCCAGCGCATCGACGTCGGCCACGTGCTGCCCGGCCGCATCGTGCAGGCTCAGCGTGGTCCGATCATCCGCACTGGCCGTCGGCAGGATACTGGCCAGATCGCTCGGCCCCACCGCGCCGTTGCTCAGCCAGCCGGTGGTATCCACCCGCGTGGCGTACTGCACCGTCTCCACCACCGCGCCGTCGGCGTCGCGCACCAGGCGGGTGACGGCGCCGGTGTCGTCCACCGTGCCGGCGACCTGCCCGGCCGCATCGTAGAAGGTGTAGCTGATCCCGCCGCCGACGTCCTGCACGGCCCGCAGCTGACCGTCAGCGTCGTAGACGTACTGGGTCGTCCGCGTGGTCTCGCCGGTGGCCGACTCGGTCACCGTCACCAGCTCACCGGCGCTGTTGCGCACCTCGGTATGCACCCGGCCGTTGGCGTAGCTCACCGCCACCGTGCCCTGCCCGTCCTGGTAGTTGTAGCTGGTCACCGCCTGGTTGACGTCGTCCGTCCGGCTCTGCAGCCGGCCCAGGCCGTCGTAGGCGTAGGACACACTCTCCAGCGTCGTGCGATCGCTGCCGCGCACCGTGATCTGCTGGCGCAGCAGGCCCTGGCCGTCGTAGCTGTAGCGGGTGATCGACTCGCCGGCATCGGCCACGCCGTTGCCGGAGGTGTCGACCTGGTCCCAGGCGATGTGTTGGGTCAGGCGTCCGGTAATCGCGTCGTAGCTGTACTCGACGAGCGTGCTGCGGCTGAGATCCTGCGCCGCTGCCCAGGTGATCATCGTCGCCAGGTCCGGCGCCGCATCGATCGCCAGGTCGCTGACATCGTAGGATTGGCCCACCTGACCCGCCTGACCTGCCGCGAAGCTGCGGGTCGCGCTAATCAGGCCTTGTGGATTATCGTACTGCGTCTCCTGCACGACGCCGTCGGCGTCGATCACGAAGCGCAGCCGGTCCTGGCTGTCGTACACGTAGCGCGTCGTCGACGGATCGGCCGGCGCGCCGGCATCCGCGGCATCGGTACCATCCGGGTCCGGCGTGCGGTACACCGTACGGGTCAGCAACTGGTCGTCGGCGCTGTAGGTGGAGGTGACCGTATTGCCGGCCGCGTCGCGCTCCAGGATCCGATTGCCGCGGTCGTCGTAGCGGTAGATCGTGGTGTTGCCCAGCGCATCGGTCATCGAGGCGAGATGGCCGTCGGCGGTGTAGGTGTAGCTGGTGACCTGGCGCTGGCCGTTCACCGCCGGCGAGGTCACCGAGGTGAGGTTGCCGGCTGCATCGTAGCCGTAGGTCCAGACCCGGCTGCTGGCGTCGGTCACCGTGGTGGACTGGTTGGTCAGGTCGTAGCTGAAGCTCAGCGTCTGCGCATCGGTGCCGCTGCCGGTGGTCACCGAGGCGACCCGGTAGTTGCCTTGGCTGTCCTGCGCGTAGGTGTAGCCCACCGTCACGCCGTCGCTCTGCGTCAGCGAGGCCACCCGCAAGCTGTCGCCGTCGTAGGTGTAGGTGGTGCTGAAGGTACTGGCGTCGGTGGTGTTGTCCGGCGTGAGGTCCGTGGTCACCGTCTGCAGACGGCCCAGGCTGTCGTAGTGGTAGCTCACGCGACTGACGGTGGTCACCGCACCACCCGTCGTCGGAATCTCCATCGTCGACAGGCTGCTGACCCGGCCGTCTTGATACTCCAGGCTAAGCCCTTCGCCGTCGTCTGCCATCACGCTGGTCAGCTGCTGCGTGGTGGGGTTGTAAGACAACTTGTAGTGCGCGCCGCTCTTGCCGTCGGTCAGGTCGGTCAGCACGCCGGCGCCGCTGTACGTCTCCTGCATCCGGTCGCCACCACCGGTGTACGTCCACGTGCCATCGCCGGCCGACCAGGCCAGGGTGTCTTCGGCACCACTCTGGGTCGTGCCCACGTACAGCCCGCGCGTGGCGTCGTAGGTGAAGATCTCTTCTTCACCGTCGCCCCCGTCACGGGTGATCGTGCTGCCGGCCGTGTTGAGGGAGCCGGACAACGCGCCCAGCCGACGGTCCAGGCCCAGCAGCCAGGCGCCGGCACCCACATCACCGGTGCTGCCGAGGCTGTTGTAGGTCCGGGTCAGGCCAGCCAGCAGGCCTTGGGCGACCAGTTGCTCGTCGCGCTGCTGCAGCACCAGGTTGCCGGTGGCGACATTGACGTACTGGCTCGCCCCGCTCTGACCCAGTCCGCCCTGGCTCCCCAGCCTCAACGCCGAGGCCGACGTCCCCAGCAGGCCAAGACCGTTGCCCGAAATCACTGCCACCATGGCGCTTCCCCTCGTCCGGATCGCTTGTGGCCCGGTCGGCGACCGGGCTCCTCCAAGCACTTATCCAGCGGGGGAAACGAAAGTTTAGGGGGCGCTACCGCCCCGCAAGTCATGGAGCATGAGCAGGAACTGCGCCGATGCCGCAGCATCAGCCTCCAACGTCGACTCAATTCGTTCCAGCAAGGCCCCAAGATCGGGATGTCCGGCGAAGTCGCTACCGAATTCATTCAGCAGAATTCGACGAACTACCGGGCGGCGAAGCGCGCGAACAGCATCCTCGGATCTGAGATCGACTCCTTCAATGAGTGCAACCAGATCCGCGCGCAGAGTGCTCCCCTGCTTGGTATCGATCGCTTGGATACCGCCATTGGCAGGCTTCCGATTTCCAGTACGGGCGACTTGGTCTGACCTTCCGGCAATTCCACCGATCCATGAGGCCATGGACGATGGGCGACCGATACGATCCGGACTCATGCTGGGCACTCCTTGGAATCGAACATTGTCCGTCGAACAGCAAGCGCGGCTGACTCGATGAAAGGCCGCATTGCCCTACCAAGAAAGGATGCAGCCCGGGCGGCGCAGAGGCTGAAGCGGTTAGTGCCAAGATTGCCCCTGCCCTGACGGTAATAGTCTACCCCTGCCCCATCTCTGCTCACCATCTGCTACCTCAAAGGCAAGCTTCCTTTGCCTGGACCGGTTGGTTGAGGAAATCGCGCATACGTCTGATGGCTTGATGGTGAAGCTGGGAAATTCGCCCCTTGGTCAAACCCATACCTTCGGCTATGTCGATAAAGGCTAGATGTTTCAGATAGTGGGACTCGACTACCATGCGTTCTTTGGCTGGAAGCACACCCAGCGCGGCGCGCACCCGCCTACTCGACTCTGCTTTGATAGCAGAGGCATATGGCGTATTTGCCACTGATTCTCCGTCCGCTGCCGATTGCTCCAGCAGGAATCCGAGCCCCAGGCCAACCACCCAATTGCTAAAATGTTGCAGGGCAGTGTCGCTGTCCGACTCTTCAACAAGAAGCGAACTGCTACGCTCTATCAGCAGCTCATTGGTCCGCCCTGTTGGAATCAGGGCCGCATCCCTCAGACCGTTGAATACGGCTCCACGCACGCGATGGCGGGCATACGTTCGAAAATCCACCCCCTGCTCTGGGTCGAAGCGATCCATGGCCTCCAAAAGACCGAGCATCGCGTTCTGAACGTAGTCATTCCAATCCGCTTGCCGCCAGTAGGTTTTCGCATACACATCGCGCGCGACCAGACGCGCCCACGCTTGATGCCGGTGGACTAGCGCGCTCCTAGCTGACGCATCACGCTGCGCCGTCCAACTCCTCCAGAGTCCAGCCTCTTCCTGGTCGACCATGACTTCAGCGAGGGTGAAAGCTTGCCAAAAGTGCTTGCGCGACAAGCGACCAGCCGTTGATCAACAGGAATAGAAGAATCTTTAGAGGCAGGCTGATCGTGGAGGGCGGCACCATGATCATGCCGAGCGCCATCAGCACCGCCGCCACAACAAGATCGATGAGGAGGAAGGGCAAGAAGATCACGAAGCCGATTTGAAACGCCGTTCGCAGCTCACTGAGCATGAACGCAGGAATCAGTTCCAACGCCTTGACGTCCTGCATCGTCTTTGGCGGCGCGTCATTGGCCATGTGAGCCACGGCGACCAGGTCGTCCTGCCGAGTCTGGCGGACCATAAACAGCTTTAGCGGATCGAAGCCCTTCTCCACGGCGACTTCAAAGCTGATTTGCTTGCCAATGTACGGATCTATCGCCTGGGACTTAGCCTGCTGGAGCACGGGGGACATCGTGAACAGCGTCAGGAACAACGCCAACGTGACCAGCACGCTGTTCGGGGGCGTTTGCTGTAGTCCGAGCGCGCTGCGAAGCAGGGAAAAAACGATGACGATTCGCGTGAACGAGGTAAGGCTGATCACCAGCAACGGCAACACGGAAAGCACGGTCAGCACAAGGAACGAGCGCAGGATAGGTGACAGATCCTGTGTTCCGGCGCTATGAACGAGGTCCTGCAAGGGATCAGCGTGCACGATCGCCGGCACCATCATGGCCAGTCCGGCACCGAGCATCGCTCTTAGCACCACACGGTTACGCAGATTCATGAGGCGCTCCGTGCCTTGAAACGATCTCCTTCACACTCACCCGCCTGCTGGATTCGACAATGAGGTACTGCGATCCGCCGGCTTGAAGCAGGAAAGCACGGCTGCCGGCTCCCAGCGCAGCGCTTCCCAATACCCGCAGTGCATCTTCCTTTTCTCTGCGCTCACCCGATGACGCGCCCTGGACACCAAAACGGCTTAGCCAGCCCGCCTTCCGACAGATGGCCAGGACGGCGAGCAGTAAGCCCAACAGGGCCGCCGTGATGAGAAAAACGGACAGCACATGCCCGCCACTTACGGGCGGCTGCTGCAGATAGGGAATCGCCGGCGGAGTGCTGGAAGGGACCGCCGGTCCAACAGGATTGCCGGAATACATCAGGCGATCTCGCTGATCCTGAGCCCGAAGTTGTCCCCGACGGCAACGAGATGCCCGCGCCCCACAATCTTTCCGCCCACCCGCAAGAGCACCGGCTCCTCCAGCGACGCGTCCAGCGCCAGCGTGTCGCCTTCTTTGAGGTCAAAAAGCTTCTTGACCGTGGTCGTGGCTTCCCCCAATACGACCTCGAGCTCCACGGACACGTGGTCGAGAATGGCAACATCCCGGCTAACCACGTGGCCGGCCTTTTCGCTGCGCGCCGTCGGCGCCTCCATCAGATCGATTGCTTCTACAAGTGTTGCGTTCATGGCAATTCCTGTTTTGAAGGTTCAGAAGTAAGAGTGATCGCGCGAAGTTGCCCCCTGCGTACAGGCACGCCCGACGCAAGCACCCGAGTGCCTCCCTTGATGCGCAACTTGGCCTTGCTGCTGACGGAGCATTCCCCGATCAACACCTCACCGGGAGAGAGGCTGTTGATTTCACGCAGGGAGATTCGTCCCATCGAGAGCACGGCCTCTACGGTCAGCGGGGTGTCTTCCAGTGCATGCTGACGACTGGCCCAGTTGTCGGGCATCGGCCCCGCACGATGCTCTGGCGGAGCGAGGCGATCGACGCCAATCCGGGTCACCGCCAAAGGCAGCCGGAACTTCCCCACCCGGACCCTGAAAAGCAATGCGCCCAGTTGGGTGTGGGTCGCAGTGGCTGGCCAGCCCACTTTCCCGGTTTCAGCAAGAACAACTTGACCCGACATGCACGCGCCGACACGCCCAGCGAAGTCCCTCAAAGCGGAGTCGCCGACTTCCTCAGCAAGGGCATGGGGGGCCTCGGGTAACCCGGCAAGCCAAGCCCCAAAGCAGTTCAAGTCCACCTGCGCCAGGGCGATCAGGACCGTCTCCTCACCCTGCTTAGAGTGCAGGGCCAATCCGCCCCCCTGGAATGGCGCGCGCTCTTCTGCCGTCTCGATGTCGATCGATTCCGATGGGTGCACAGACCAGTCGGCATGCCATTCCTTGAGAACGCGCCGAAGCAGCGATTCGACGGCTTGGGAGCGGGTCGTGCCGATCCAACCGAACTGGGGACTCATTTGATCAACCACCGCGGGTGGAGTCATACAGCTGCTGAAGCATGTCATTGGTGACGGTCATGACCCGGGAGTTGGCCTGATAGCCCCGCTGGATCACGATCATGTCTGCCAGCTCCTGGGTCAGGTCGACATTCGACATTTCCAGGCTGCCTCCGGTGAGCTTTCCGAACACACCCTCTCCTGCTCCACCCACCTGTCGCGCCTGGTTCGGCGCCCCTTCGTAAAGGCGACCATCAACCGCTTGAAGTGCCGTCTCGTCAGGGAAAGCAGCCAGCGCGATACGTTGCCCCTGCTTGGTCTCCTGGTCGCTGTACTTGAGCTGCAGAACACCATTCTGGTCGAAGGACATCGACGCGATGCCCACCACCGCGTGGCCATCCTTCGGGGATGCCACGAGATTGGAAGCCACGCCGGAGTAACTGGTTGAGCCGCTCAAGGTACCTGGCGCGCCGAAATTCAGAGTTACGTTCTGGGTTGCGCTGCCGATAGGCAGACTCAATGCAATCGTGTTGTACCCGGATTGAATCGAGCCGTCCGTTCCAAATCGAATCTCGCCCGAGCCGACCGCTTGGCCGTTATTATCTTGGACGGATACCAACCAACTTCCAGATGTCGTCGACTGATTGTTGGTCAGCGTCGCCGTATAAGTATGGCTGTTGCCCTGAGCGTCGTAGACGGTGAAGGACGGCAACGAAAAAGTCGAATCCTGATTAGACAGATTACCCGTCACATTGACGGTAGTCGTCGCTGCTGCCGGCAGGGTCCGAAGATTGGTGATGCTCACGTCGGCCAGGTTTCCCGAACTATCCACCGCCTGCACGTGGTAGTGATTGATGGTGTCGACCAGATACCCATCCCCATCGAACACGAACTGCCCTGCACGGCTGTAATAGGTTTTCCCGCTGCTCGGGTCGCGCAGAATGAAAAGGCCCTCTCCGTCGATCGCCAGATCGGTGTTGTTCCCTGTCTGCTCGATCTGCCCTTCGGCAGTGCGTATTCCGGTGCCCTGTTGACGGGAACCATAGTCCCCCATGACGTTTTCCATGAACGAATCACTGCCCCGGAAGCCAGGCGTATTCATGTTCGCCAGATTGTTACTGATGGTGTTGAGGCTCTTGGAAAAGGAGAGCAACCCGGACAGAGCGTTGAAAAGCGACTGAGGCATGAGTGATCTCCCTTAGGGTGTGATCTGCTGAATTTGCGACATACGGATGCCGGTGACCGTTTGCGACGACGACGTGGCCACCGACAACGATGCACCGTTGGCATCGAACTGAATGGCAGACACCTTTCCCGTAGACACGGTGGCGCCGTCGGCACCAACAAATTGAACCGTGTGATTGAGCAATCCAAGCGATTGCGCACCCGAGTTCAGCGAGAGCAGATTGTCGATTCCGGTGACTGTCTGCTGTTGTTGCTGGATGCCGACGAATTGCGCCAGCTCGGTGAGGAACTGGCCATTGTCCATGGGCTGCATGGGGTCCTGGAACTGGAGCTCGCTCACGAACAGCTTGATGAAGTCCTGCTCGTTGATATTGGAGTTTTGCGGTAACGAGGCGTCCTGGGTCTGGAGCACACTGCCGATGGCATCTACGGACATATCAAACCTCTCCTTGCGTTGCGTTGTGCCGCCAGATCTCCACACCGTTCATAACGATGCGCTGGATATCGCGCCCTTGTTCCCGCGCGTAGCTCCTGAATGACTCGATGGCCTCGGACGAGGTGGCGATCGGTGCCCGGTAGTCGCGAATCCATAGAGTGGTCTCTCCACCACTCGACGTAGTCACCTTTGCGAGTCGCTGCAGCCACAACTGCGACTCGGCGGCGACCGAACCCATCAAGGGCGCACCCCAGTCGTGTTCCAGCGGATCGTCGCCTGCCGATGCGCGCGCCGCAGCCATGGTTTCGGCCGGTTCGAGCCCGAATGCCGGATCCATCGGGGAAGCGCCAGTCCGGGAGGGCAGCGCCGACTCAGACGACTGCCTCGGCTGAAGAATCCTTCCACTGACCTCGGATTGCCCGGACGCCAGTACAGCTGTCGATTCCTGGACCGACGAGATGATGGAGAGAAACGGATTGGCGACCGCGTGTTGCTCATACAAGCGCACCAGCAAAGCGGGCGCCTCTTTCCCGTTGGCAGTCAATTCCGCGCTCAATGAATGGCCGAGGTCGCCGCCGACGAAATCTTCATGCTGCACGGTTGTCGCGATTGCTCCCGCGATCACCTCAGGATTCGGCTGCAGATTCGGCATCGTCACTGCGGGCTGCCCAAGGCTGGGTGTCACTCCCAAGGAAGAAGGCTTTTCCTGCTGACCTTTTTCGTTGGTCAGGACAGCCATGAAGTCGACGGACTGGATGTCGTCGCGATTCCTGGTGCGAACGTTGCCAGCGCCAACTAAAGCGAGCCTGGGCTGCTCCGCGTGTTCGTTGATCGGGTGCATCAATTCCTCCCCTTGAAGCTCTGCCAGGCTTCGATGGCCTGCTCAAGCTGGCGCGCGTCATGCTCTTTGCTTTCCAGCATCCTCGCTGCCGCTTCGGTCTCCGCGAATCGGTCGCGTAGGTAGGACTTCAATTGCGCCTCGTGCTTCTCCCCAAGGAGCGCAACATCCAACTCAGATTTTCTTTGCTTCTCGCCGTCAAGCGCCTTGTCCGCGTGAGCAGCCAGGTCCTGAATCCACCCAAGCCGGCCAAGATCGATACTCGGCATGCTGGTGCTCTGTTCCATGGCAACCCATGTTTCGCGAAGCTGCGATTCGGCCCGTTCGGTCTGCTCTGTCTGTCGCTGAGCATCCTTGGTAGCGACGGCGAGTTTCTGGCGTTGGACGACATCTCGCACTTGGGCCACGCGCGACATCACAGCCAGGCTGCCAATTTTGGACGTCCGTTTCATGTCTCAGCTTCCCGCTCGGAGTTGAGCGCAGTAGCAAACACGTCCATGGCACCCTGCCGCGTAGACGTCTCTTCGGGCGACTGAGCCAGACCCGCTTCCAGCCGAGGCTGACAATCGACCGCAGCGTCCAGCGCCGTATCGTGCCCACGCTGATAGGCGCCCATGCTGATCAGATCGCGTGAGCGCTCGTAGATGGCGAGACTCGCACGGACGCCGCGGGCGAGAGCCAGCTCATCCCGGGAGGCAAGCTGAGGCATCAGTCGGCTGATACTGCGCAGTACATCCACCGCGGGCAGCTGGCCGCGGTCCGCCAATTCGCGGTTGAGAACGATGTGGCCATCCAGGATGGCGCGCATATGGTCCGCGATCGGCTCGTTCATATCGTCGCCTTCGACAAGCACGGTGTAGACCGCCGTGATGGACCCACCATCACGCCACTTGCCGCAACGCTCGACGATGCGCGGAAGCCAGCCGAACACCGAGGGTGGATATCCGCGCGCAGCGGGAGGCTCGCCTGCCGCCGTGCCGATTTCGCGCTGCGCCATGGCAAATCGGGTAATCGAATCCACCACCAGCAGGACATCCTTGCCCTGTTCTCGGAAATATTCGGCAATGGCATGGGCCGCATGAACCGACTGCGCACGCAGCAGCGCTGGTTGGTCCGCTGTTGCCGCGACGACTACCGCCCGCTTCCTACCCTCCTCTCCCAAGGCATGGCGGATGAAGTCGCCGACCTCGCGCCCACGCTCGCCGACCAGCGCCACCACGACAACGTCTACCTTGGCGTCCGACGTCAGCATGCCCAACAGGGTGCTTTTCCCGACGCCGGATCCGGCAAAGATGCCGACGCGCTGCCCCTTACCGATGGTCAGGAGGGCATCTATCGAACGCACACCGGTCTCAAGCACGTCGCGCACGGGCTCGCGCTCGAGCGGTGCCGTGCCATCGGAGTAAAGCGATCGGCGCTCTTCCCAGGGGATCGCCCCTTGGTCATCGATGGGGTTCCCCAACGCATCGATGACCCGCCCCAAAAGGCCCGGCCCCATCGCAAGATCGCTGCTCCGGTCCAGGGCACGCACCGGCATGCCGCACATCACGCCGTGAGGGGTGCCGTAGGGCATCAGGATGATGCGGTCTTCACGCAAACCGACAACAGATGCATGCAGGACACCGTCCGCCGTTTCAACGCTGCACAGCTCGCCTAAGCTGCAGTGCGGGCCTCGTGCTTCGATTGCCAGTCCATTGCACGACAGGACCTGGCCGGACCGGCTGATCAAGGGCACGCTTCGGGCAATCTGCAGCGCGGTGGGCATTAACTCACTCCCCCGGCAGATTCGGGCAAAAGGGCTCCGCGCAGTCGGACCAGCTGGTGCATCGGCCCTGCGTCGATATCACCAAGCGCGCTGTGCAGGCGTAGCTCACCGCGCGACAGGGACTCGTCTACAATGACTTCAATGACGCCGGGGATCTCGGAAAGGCCTTCGGCGTCTTCCGGATGAACCCGGACCCGAACTGACGCCAGATTGAGGTCTGCGAGTGTCTTTCGACAGGCGGCAGACACCGCAATGCGATCCGCATGCCTGGCACCAAGAATGCGCTCCAGCACCGTCAGGGCGATTTCCGAGGCAAGGCGTTCAACCTGCGTAAGCGCATTCCGATACCCCTCCTCGAACATTGGCGCCAGCTGTTGAACTCGGTCGCGCCATGCGCCGACTTCTGCCTCGACCTCAGCCCGGGATGCCTCGAGTTCCGCAAGCTCTGCCTTGGTTCGCCGCTCGACCTCGCTCCGGGCATCGCATTCCCCGGCCTCGTAGCCCTCCTGATATCCCTGGCGATAGCCATCGACCGCCGTGCTGGACACTTCCGTGTCAGCCGGGCGTGACGCATCAAGGATCGCCCGGGGTTGTGCACCCAACCGTACCGACGCGGCAGAGAGCTTTTTCATGCCGCTCACGGATGTGCCCCGGCGATAGCGTTTTGCCCTCGCCGCCGCACCGCCGCGGCGAGGCTTCTGGCCAAAGCCGGGGGAATCTTCCTCTGCGCGGTCGCCTGCGATATGTCGGCCGACATCACACCTTCGTGGCCAAGGTGCGAGTCGTACATAGCCCGATGATCGGGAGCACATGCTTCGATGACCAGCGAAGCCCAGTCCGCAGGCAACCCTTCCAGGCCGGCCATCAGGACATCCGGTGATGGCGGCTCAGCAGAAGGCGGTGCATCGATCGGCAAAAGCACCTGCGCCATCAGCAGGTGATCGGCATGAGCGACACGGCGGAGTTCCGACAGCGTACGTTCGATGGCACGCCATGCCCCATCCCCCAATTGCTTGCGGATCCATCGACGATCCGATCGGTGCATGCCCGCTATCATCACTGCTGCGCGACGAAGTCCGGCCTTGTTCACGACAGCTGCTCCGGCGCTTCGACCCAGGCACGGATGCGGGCCAACACTTCCTCCCGTTCGGGTGCGGACAGTCGCTTGGCTTCACGGCGGCGTCCCAACACGACCTGTAGCAACAGCATCGAAAGCGCACCGGCAATCGCCGCGCCGACAAGCCAGCTGAGGAACGATGGCGAAAGCGCCCCATGCGTGTGGCTCTGAGGCACTGGCGCCGAAGCTTTCGCTACCGGTTCGAGAGCAGCCTTCGGCTGCGTGACGAGAACGGCGGGTACACTTTGTGCCATGGCGATCTCAACCTTGTCGCCACGTGATGCCTGCAAACCAATGCCCGCAGATACCACGTCGGCAAGCATCGGAAGAGTCGTCTTGTCCACTGCCGACGGCACCACAATGCCGACAGAAACGCGTTCGATTCGCCCAGGCGCCTGCTCGACTTCCTCGCGTTCGCTACCGTGTGCATATTCGACTTCGCGACTGGAGCTTCCGCCTCCGCCGGAGGTCCCTGGCGCGCTTGCTCCGGAGCCGTGACTGGAGCTGGTTTTCTCCTGCACCAGCAAGCCCTGTCCATTCTTGCCCTGGGCGAGGATCCGATTGCCCAGGCGCTTCACCTTGTCGTAGTTGAGCTGGACGGCCACCGACACGGTGAAATCTGTCCGATGCAGGGCTCTGGCCAGCAGCTCTGACGCCTGTTTTTGCATGGCCGCTTCGAGCTTCCCGGCCTGCGCCATGCGCCCGTCCATCTGCGGCGCGTCACCACTGTCACCGGTTGATGACAAGGTATCGCCACGTGCGTCGAGCACGGCGACACGCGAAGCATCCAACCCTTCCACCGCCGAAGCCAGCAGACGCTGTATCCCTGCTACCTGCCTGGCATCGAGCGTCTTGCCTTCACGGAGCGCGACAGTCACCGAGGCCTTGGAAGGCTGCGTATCCTGGTCGAAAAGACTGGCATGCTGAATAGTCAGATGGACCCGCGCTGACCGTATCTCGATCATCGACTCGATGGTCCGCTCGAGCTCACCCTGCAAGGCACGCTGGTAATTGATGTGCTGGGCGAATTCGGTAACGCCATAGTCGGAGTCCTTGAATGCTTCGAATCCCACGCTGCCGGTGCGCGGCACGCCGTCGGAGGCGAGCTTCATCCGTGTCTGGTAGACCTGCTCGCGCGGCACGAGGATGGTCTTGTCGCCGTCCTCGAATCGATAGGGAACACCCCACTGGGATAGCGAGGCACCGATTTCCGCAGAGGCTTCCGGTTGGAGGTCAGTGGCCAATGGTGCGTAGGCCGGATGCATGGCCCACCAGGCACCAAACCCAGCCAGTGCAATGATTACCAGCACGCCAAGGGCGAACATCCATCGCGACCGCTGTGTCATGTTTTCAAAGAAGGAAGTCACGGGGTCGATCGCCTCAAAGCTGCATCTGGGTCAGTTGCTGATAAGCCTCGACGACGCGATTGCGTACCTCGACGGCAAACTGGAGATCAATTCGCGCCTGTTCCATCGCGATCATCACGTCGTGCACCGGCATATCCTTGCCCGCAGCCATGGCGCGCAGATCGCCGTCGCCCGCATTGAGCTCGGCGTTCAGCTTGCCGAGCCCGCCATCGACGAGGCGGGAGAAATCGCTCGCCCCGGCCGCTTCCGGACGGGACATTTCCTGGACACCGGGCGCCCAGGAGATTGCAGCAATCGACTCGATCATCCCTGACTCCTTCCGATCTCGAGTGCTGAAAACAGCATGCTGTGCAGCGCATTGAAGGCGCGAAGATTGGCCTCATAGCCGCGGCTCGCGGTCACCAGCGTGCTCATTTCCTCGACCAGATCGATCTTGGGGTAGTGCACCATGCCTTGGGCGTCCGCCATGGGATTTCCCGGGTCCCGCACAAGTCGTTGTGCGGAGACACCGCCAACCGCACTGGAAAAGCCGGAGCCGGAACCGCCCGGCGCATTGGGGTCCAGCGGCGTGTTCGATGTAGCGATATTGCGCGCGGCCTGCTCGACGCGTGCACGCTCGAAGTCCAGACCACTACGCGTAACGGAGAACAGAGATTCGATGCTCATAGAATCACTTCCCGCTGATCGCTAGCTGCATGAGGCCGAAGCGGCGACTCATGCCTTCACTCAGGGCGCGGTACACCCCACCCTGGATGCTGGCCTGCGCCACCAGGTCGTCCAAGGAGAGGGCCGCGCCGCTGGATGCCGAAGTGCTGACTTCCGCGGCGAGCTGATGGCTGGAGAGTCCCGCGAAGGCAGACAGCTGTGTCGCTCCATCGACCGCCGAATCGAGTGCACCCAGCGCCTGGGAGAAATCCGCCCGCTGCACCATGCCGTCGGTATCTGCATGGGAGATGTTGAAGCTCGCCATCTGCAACTTCAGCTGGGCGATGTCCAGCCCCATGCGAACGGCTTCCGTAGTGATGTCCATACCTGTGCTCCTTACTGGATGACGAGCTCGCCGCGCAGTGCGCCGGCGGCCTTGATCGATTGCAGGATGCCGATCACGTCCTGGGTCGAGAGGTGGATGGCACGGAGCGCCCCGACGAGGTCGGTGACCGTCGTGCCGTCGGGCATCGATACCGATCGCGCAGGGGCTTCATTGACCGCGATGCGGCTTTCCGGGACTACGGCCGTCCCGATCGATGCACCGGGGCGGCTGTAGATGCCATCGGGCTGCGACACCAGGTAGTGGGTCTGCACGTCGACACGCAGATCGCCCTGGGTGATGGAAACCGCGCCGATCCTCACATCGCCACCGGCAACCACACTCCCTGTCCGCTCGTTGACGACGACTCGAGCAACCTGATCGGGCGTAACGTCCACACTCTCGATCTGAGCGATGGCGCGTACGACGTTAGCCACAGGCTGGCCGAAGCGGATGGATACCTTGCCGGCATCCTGTGCGACGGCGCTGGCTCCGGGGACGCGCGCGCTGATGGCCTCCGCGACGCGTTCGGCCGTGGTGAAGTCCGGTTGGTAAAGCACGACATCCAGCGAACGCTGGTCGCCGGCCAGACCCAGTGGCGCGGCCTGTTCCACGGTGGCACCGCTGGGTACCCGCCCCACGGTGGTCTGGTTTTTCTCGCTGCGACTTCCGAACGACTCGACCCGATAGCCGCCGACGGCTACCGGTCCCTGCGCCAGTGCATAGAGCTTGCCGTCCGGCCCTTCCAGCGGGGTCAACAGCAACATACCGCCACTGAGGCTGCGGGCATCGCCCAACGACGACACTTCAACATCCAGTTTCTGTCCGGATTCGGCGAAGGGCGGGAGGGTCGATGTCACCATGACCGCCGCCACATTGCGTGTGGAAAGATCGTCCGCGCTCACATTGACGCCGTAGTGACTCAGGGTGTTGGCCACGGACTGCACGGTCACCTTGTTCTTTGACGAGTCACCGGATCCCGACAGACCGATGACCAGCCCATAGCCGGTCAGTGCGTTGTCGCGCACGCCTTGGATACGGGCTATGTCTTTGAGCCGGACGGACGCATCGGCGCGGACCATGCCAGGTAGCGCCAGGGCAAGAACCAGGAACAGCAATGCACGCATCACAGCAACCTCAACCAGTGGAGAACGCGATAGGTGATGCTGTGCCGCTGGGCACTGGAGACATCGCCTTGCCCGTTGAACTCGATGTTCGCGTCGCTGATGCGATTCGACGGAATGACATTGGCCGGAAGAATGTCCTCTTCGCGCACCAGGCCGCTGAGTGCGATGTGCTGCTGCTCGCCGTTGATGGTGACCGTCTGCTCACCCTGTACCCGAAGCAGACCGCCCGGCTCGAGGCCGATCACCCGCACCGCCAGCTGGGCCTTCAGCGCGCCGCTGCGCGACGTTTCTCCCTGTCCCTGGTCCGAACCAGACAACCCCAGCCCGTAGGGATAGTTGCCCCGAGGGGTACGCGCCTGGGCATTGGCCTGGAAATCGTGCGAGCCATCCGTGTTCGCGCTCACGCTGGCCTGAGCGGTCTCCAGCACCAGGACGGTGAGCATGTCCCCCAGGCGATGAGCACGGCGATCGGCGGTCAGCGCGCGATAGCTGTCCGGCTGGATCATGGATCCTGACGCGGACGACTGCGCCTGTGCTATGGGCAGCCCCCCCATCACGGCGAACGTGATGAGCAGAGCCCACCCCAAAATCCTGTTAGCGCCCGACATGCACCACTCCCTTTGCCATTACCTCGGCCGTCACCGGGGCGTCGGCCCCGCGCGCAAGGACCTGCACTGCCTGCCCCGCGTTACCTGCAGTCAAAGCGGTGCCGCGGGTTTGCAGGCGCACCGCGCCGGAATCGACCACGACGGTCACGCTCTGCTGGCGGTCGACATCCGGGATCACCTCGAAATCCCCCTGTACCAGCGGGGTCCCGGCCTGGACACGGTGACTGAGCCGCTCCCCGGCGAGCCGATCGAGGGACTGCACCGGAGCATCCTCCGACGAGGCGAGATCGATCGATCCAGGACGGGTGTTGATCCGCGTGAAGGGCGTGCCCGCCGCGGCATCGTTCGCGTAGACCCAAGCGCTGTGCTCGGCGTGGACAGCAAACCAGACCACGGCAGTACGTACGGTCCGCCCATTGATCTGCAACTGCACGGGTACGGCGACGCGCGCCCGCGGCCAGCGTCCCGTCGGCTGCCCGGCGCGCATACGCACAGCGCCTGCCGGGACCGTTGCATCCCGCGGCTTGCCGACAACGCTGAGCGTGAGCTGGGTCTTTGCCGGAAGCGGCAGCGCGCGCAGAGCTGCTTCTGCAACACCTGCCAGACGCGTGCCGGAGATGTCTTGGGTCGCAGCTGTCCGCTGAGGTCCAGCGAATGCCGCGACCGGGATCACCGCCAACAGGAAGAAGTTCTTCCGAACCATTTCAACGGCGCAGGTTGTTGATGGTGTCGAGGATTTCGTCCGCTGCCTGGAGCACGCGTGCGTTCAACTGATAGGCGCGCTGCGCCAGCACCAGCGATGTCATCGACTGCACCATGTCCACGTTGGACTGCTCGATCATGCCCTGCTGCAGGCTGCCGAAGCCGGAGTCCTGCGGACGCCCCAGCGTGGCGTCGCCCGACGCCTCCGTCGCCATGTAGGCATTGCTTCCGACCGACTGCAGTCCATCCGGGGATGCGAACGTTGCCAGCTGGATCTGCCCGATTTCAGTGGGCTGCGTGTCACTGCCCAACACGGCGCTGACCTTGCCGTCGGAGGCGATGGTCAAGTCCTTCGCATCCGGCGGAACCTGGATGCCGTCGGCCAGGCGGTTGCCTTGGGCCGTGGTGAGGTAACCCTCGCTATCCACATGGAGCTGCCCGGCACGGGTATACAGGTGATTGCCGGCCGCATCGAGCACCTCCAGGAAACCCTGGCCTTGAATAGCCAGGTCCAGCGGATTGCCACTCTGCACCAGCGCACCCTCGCTGAATACGGCGTGGGAGCCGAGTACCTCCACCCCTTCTCCAGGGCCTTGAGCGCCGGCACCCTGTGCGACCTGGGCGGGCGTCAGCATGGCCACGTTTGCGAAGTTGACGTTCGATCGCTTGTAGCCGGGCGTCTGCATGTTCGCCAGGTTGTTCGACAGCGTGTCGATCTGGGTCTGCGAGCCCTGCAAGCCGGAGGCTGCAATGTAGAGTGCATCGATCATATCGAGTCCTTTCAGCTGTTCTCGCCAAGGTGGTTGATCCCGGCCTGCATGACCTCGTCGTAGGCCTGCATGGCGTGCTGCAGCGATTGCGCATGCCGGGTGAGCGTCATCAGGTGGACCATCTCGCTAGCGGGGTCGACGTTCGACTGTTCGAGCTCACCCACGTGCAGGGTCCCGTTCCAGTCCGCGGTGTCGCCGGCATAGGCATACAGGCCGTCGCCGGCGGCCTGCAGCAGCTCTGGCTGGGTGATATCCACGATGCGGAGATGGTCGATCACCTTGCCTCCGTCACGCACGCTGCCGTCAGCACCGACGCTGGCATCTGCACCGTGCACGTGAATAGGACCGCCCTGGCCAAGCACCGGGTGACCCTGCGGGTCCACCAGTTGCCCGGATGCGTCGACACCCAGCTGCCCCGCTCGCATGAGCAAGGTGTTGCCGCCAACTTGCACCGTCAGGAATGCCTGGCCCTGCAGCGCCACATCCAGGGAGCGTCCGGTAGCTTCCAGGGGGCCGTCGGCCATAGACATGCTGACCGGTGCGGCATCCGCCAAACGAGCGGAAAAGTCGGGTAGCAGCTGACGTGCGCGGTAACCTGGCGTGCGAAGGTTCGCGACGTTCTGGCTGGTTACATTCAGTGCGTCGACATCGTGACCGAGTGCTCGGGTAATGCTTGCGATGGTGGCATCCATGCGTACGTCTCAGGCTGCGGCTTGGGAAAGTGCGACGGTGCCGAAGGCGCGCACCACCGCATGGGTGGGCACTTCGTTGACTCCGAGCACGGCGATGTGGGGAAGACTGCGCTGAAGCAGTTGGCGGACCGGGCGGCGCACACTCCCCGGGCACAGCAGCACCGGCAGCAGATTGCGTCCCATCATGGCCTCGGCCTGTCGCGCGAGATTGCCGAGCAGCGCCTCGAGCTGCCCCGCGTCGCTAAGCAGCAACGAGGCACCCTCGCGCTGCCGAACGGCGCTGACAATGGAGCGCTCCAACTCCGGAGCGAGTGTCATCACATGAAGCTCGCCCTGCGCATTGCCGAGCTTCTGGCAGATGCTTGGTCCCAGCCGCTCGCGCACGCGCTCGGTCAGCTCCTCGGCTTGCTTGAGGGTTTTGCCGGCATCGACCAGCACTTCAAGGATGCTGTCCAGGTGCCGAATACTGACCTGTTCGCGCAGCAGCAACTGCAGCACCTTCTGAACGTCGGTGTAGGACATCACGCCCGGCACCAGCTCATCGACCAGCGAGGCCTGCTGCTCGCGCAAGCGCTGCACCAAACGTTCGGTCTCCGCACGACTGAGCAGATCCGCCGCATGACGCTTGAACAGCTCGCTCAAGTGGGTGACCAGTACCGTGTCCGGCTCCACCAGGGTGTAGCCCGCGCCGCGCGCCATTTGCCGTCGATCAGGATGGATCCAGAGCGCGGGCAGGCCATATGCGGGATCTCGCGTCTCGACGCCTTCCAGGCGTGCGCGCTTGCCACCGGAGTTGATGGCCAGCACGGAATCGAGTTCCAGCTCCCCCTGCCCCACGCGTGCGCCATGCAGATGGATTTCGTAGCCGAACTCCCCGACGGGCCGGTCGTTGCGCAGCTGGACCGGTGGAAGCACGAACCCAAAATCCAGGGCGAACTGCTTGCGCAGCAGCGCGATCCGCTCACCCAGATCGATACCCTTTTCGCGCAGGCCCGATGCCAACCCGTGGCCCAGCCGCAGCTCGATTGCGTCCACTTGCAACAGCCGGTAGAGATCCTCCTCGGCCTTCTTGGGCGCATTCTCTTCGGCAACAGGAGTGGTCGCTTGTTCTTCTTCCGGGGTGGCGCGGGACGCCATCCAGGCGACGCCGACGACCAAGGCCAGCACCACAGCCACCGGCCAGGCCGGCAGCCCCGGCAACACAAGCAGGCCGCCAAGTGCCAGCGCGACGATGCCCAACGTCTTGGCGTTGGAGAGCACCTGCCTCCCGATCTCGGTGCCAAGCTGGGCGTCGGTAGCGGCGCGCGTGATGATGATGCCGGTGGCGACGGCGACGACCAGCGAAGGGATCTGGGTGACGATGCCGTCACCCACGGTGAGCAAGGTGTAGCGCTGGGCCGCGTCACCCCACCCCATACCCTGCTGCACCATGCCGACGGTCAGTCCGCCGACGATATCGATCAGGATGATGATGATGCCGGCGATGGCGTCGCCCTTGACGAACTTGGTCGCGCCGTCCATCGCGCCGTAGAAGTTTGCTTCCTTCTCGATCTGGGCACGTCGACGTCGCGCCTCATGCTCATCGATCAACCCCATGTTCATGTCGGCGTCGATGCTCATCTGCTTGCCGGGCATGCTGTCCAGGGTGAAACGGGCGGCCACCTCCGCGACGCGCTGCGCGCCGTTGGTCACCACCACGTATTGCACGACTACCAAGATCAGGAACACCACCAGGCCGATGACGTAGTTGCCGCCGACCACGTAGGCCCCCACCGCGTGGATAACCTGTCCTGCTGCGCCGTGGCCAAGGATCAGGCGAGTCGCCGAAATGTTCAGCGCCAGCCGGAACAGCGTGGTGATGAGCAGCAGCGACGGAAAAGTCGAGAAGCTCAGCGGCGTATCGGTGAAGAAGGTGATGAGCAACACCAGCAAGGCCGTGCTGAAATTCAGCACCAGCAGGAAATCGAGCAACGCGGCAGGAATGGGCGTGAAAAGGATCACCAGAATCCCGATCATCCCGAGGACCAGCGCCATGTCGCGCTTGCCAGTCAGCATCTGACGGAACAACGAGCTCATGAGCGTATCCGGTTGCCGGGACGGGACATCAGCCAGCGGTACACTGGCGCCAGTTGGGTAAACAGCGTGTCGGGTACCGGGTGGTCGATCGGGCACTCACGGAGCAATGCCCGCGCGAGTTCAGGCGAACGGAGCATCGGCACACCGTGGCGGACGGCGAGCTTTCGAATGCGCTCGGCCACGCGATCGGTGCCTTTGGCCAGCACAATGGGGGCGCGCATGGTCCGTGGCCGATAACGCAGTGCCACTGCGACATGGGTCGGGTTAGTCATCACCACGTCCGCCTCCGGTACGCGTCCGATCGAACGGGAGCGCTTCAGCAGCTCGGAGAGCATGCGGCGACGCTTGGCGCGGATATCCGGATCACCTTCGCGCTGCTTGTGTTCGTCCTTGATGTCGCGACGGCTCATGCGCAGCTTGCGCAGGTATTCGCGGCGCGTGAAGACCAAGTCGAGCAGCGCCAGCAAACCGAGGATCACCAGCATCCAGGTCGCGACGCGGCCCAATACCGATCCCAGCCATTCCGGCAGACGATGCGGCGAGCCCGAGGCGACCGCCCCTACCATCGGCGTGATCCCGCGAAGTGCGCACCAGGCCAGCACGCCGATCGCGCCCATCTTCAACGCCAGCTTGGCCATGTCCCAGAGCGTGCGTAGCCCGAACAGACGCTTGAACGCCTGCGCCGGGTTCATGCGGGTGAAGTCGGGTTTGAGCGGATGGCTGCTGAAGACGAATCCGGTCTGGATGAGATTGGCCACGACCGCCACAACGACCGTCGCCAGCACCACCGGTATCAGCGCCTGGCCCACCGGCGCGAAGGTCGTCCCCAACCAACGGGCCAGAGAGGTACCTGCCAGGGGGGCATCTCCTGACAGGAGCAGACATCGCGTGACCGCATCGGCCGCGCTACGAACCAGACGCGGTGCGGTTACCGCCATCGCGATGCAGAAGGCAAGCAACACCAGTACCCCGCCCAGTTCGGCGCTGCGCGGCACCTGCCCCTTCTTGCGCGCCTCCTCCAGACGAAACGGCGTCGGCTGCTCGGTCTTGTTCTCTTCGCCCTGGGACATGGCCTACTGCGCCCCCCGGGAAATCACCGTAAAGGCATGCACGAAGACCCGTTCAATCAATTCCGGGGCATACTGGAGCGCCGCCGCCAGCAGCAGCAGAGTCGCACCCATCTTCAGCGGCAAGGCCACGAAGTAGATGTTCGCCTGCGGCATCGATCGGCTGGCGAAGGCCACGGCCGTGTCGACCCCGAGCAAGCCGAGGATGACCGGAGCGACGACCGCCAAACCAAGCAGAAACTGGCCACCGAGCAGGTCCACGAAAGCGGCCGGGGACAGCACCCAGACGGCGCTTCCCAATGGAGCAAAGCGCATCGAAGCGAGCACCCAACGCAACACGAACAGGTGCAATCCGGCAGCGAAGAAACTCATCGTCACCGTCCAGCGCATCGCCGTGCCGACCATCGACTCGGTCGCCCTGACGGTCGGGTTGAAGATATTGATGGCGGCGGCGCCGGACTGGATATCCACGACGCGAGCAGAGAAAGCGACGGCAGTGCCTGGCAGTAGCACCGCGAGCGCCAACGCCATGCCCATCGCCAACTCACCAAGCAAAGCCACGGCGAAGCCCAGAGGCTGGTCGATGCCGATCACCGGCGCACCTGCCGGTGCAATCCCCACCGCCAGCAGGCTCAACGCCAGCAGCAAGCTCATGCGGATCACACCAGGCACGAAGGCGAACGGTGTCAGGGCCGGCAAGGCGACCACCGGCGCGAAGCGGGCCCCTGCCAGCACTAGACGCCCCACGGTCGTTTCCAGGCCCGTCATGACGCTCACATCCCTGCCGCCAGGCCGATCATCTGGCGGGCAAAAGCCACGATCACCGACATCATCCAGGCGCCGAGCACCAGCACCATCACCACGACCACCACCAGCTTGGGGATGAAGGTCAGAGTCATTTCCTGGATCTGCGTGACCACCTGCACGATAGAGATCAGCACGCCGACCACCAGGGTCGCGATCAGCAGCGGCGCAGACACCTTGGCTGCGGTGAGCAGCGTTTGTGCCAGCAGGTGCATCGCGGTATCGGCATCCATGCCCGGTAGCTCCCGATCAGCGAGGCGCCGTGCGCGAACGCAGGGTCTGGAGAAACGCTAGACCGTCCACCGCTGGCGCACCCGGGGTGCGCTGAAGCACGTTCGAAACCAGGTGACCTGCCTCGGTGTCTCGCCCCTCATCCAGCCATAGCAGGGCCTGGGCGTACACGGCATTACGCCCATTCGGGTCCAGGCGGCGGGCGCGGGTCAGCGCCGCCTCGGCCGCTTCACGCTCACCGCGCAAGGCGTGGATGACGGCAAATCCACCGTGGGTTTCACCAAAGCTGCGGTCCAGCGCAAACGCCTGATCGTAAGCGGCGTGCGCTGCATCGATGTTCCCAGCGAGTAGTCGGCACCAGGCCAGCGCATGCCACGTGCCGATATGCCCAGGCATGGCCTGCACGGCCCGCTCCAGCACACCGGTCGCATCCGCGATGTCGCCAGCGAGCATCAGCACCTGCCCCATACCGGAGAGCGCGCGGCCCTGGCCGGGCGAGGAATTCGCCGCACGGGAAAAAGCTTCCCTGGCCTCGTCGAGTCGCTGGCTCCATAGCGCGAGCGTGCCGATGACCAACTCAGCATCAGGCCACACTCGCGCATCCGCTCTGGCCACCGTGGCGGCGCGAGCCGCCTCCTCGTTTCGATCCATGTCGAGCAGGATCAGCGCATGCAGCGCCTGAGTCTCAGCGTCGCCCGGCTGCTGCTCGAGAGCGCGGTCCGCCCATTGCAGCGCACCATCCAGCGCATGTTGCCAATGCATCACACGCGCCTGCAGCCGGCACAACGCTGCATCTGGCGTGACGTCGCCCTGCAGGCAGGGCGCCAGGACCGTAGCAGCCGCCTCGGCGTGCCCCTGCATCAGTTCGACGTAAGCCAGGTCGTGTCGTACGGCGGGGTTATCCACGCCGTCGGCGAGGAGCGCTGTGAGGATCGAAGAAGCACGCCCGAGGTTGCCGGAAACCAGCGCGCAACGTGCCTGCCGGAAGCGGACCACAGGGAGCGCCTGTGCCTGCGCTGGGAGACGACGGAGAACCTCCAGGCTTTCGGCTGCCTCACCTGAAACGAGCAGGTTGTCGGCCAGATCACAAGCCAGATCCACGTTGCCGGGATCATCCTGAAAATAGCGACGCAAGCGGTCCAACTGCGACATCGATTCCCTTCCCGCACCCCACCGCGAGCGCTGACCATCGTGGGTCGCGCCTCACATTCCATGGGTATCGGATTACTGCTTTGACGCCGGACCAAGCAGCTCGGCATCCCCCTGTACGCACCGACCGATCTTCCCTGAACAAGCAGCTTCGCGAAGGCGCTCAGGGAGTCTGTACAACCGTCGCCCAGCTTGTCAAGAAAAAAAGGGACAGGGATTTCAGCATGGTGCCAAGTACCCTGCGCGGGCGTCCTCGTGGCCGAGGGGAGGGTAACTCCCCCATCGCTCGACCCAGCTTTTGCAGGAAGCGCTCGCTTCCCCAAGGACAGCCCTGCTGGGTGTGCCGGAGCAACGACGCACCGGTTTCGGATGAGCCGAGGGCTCTCTGTCGATACCGAATCTGCCGCTCGCTCTCCGACATACCAAGCTGCACGTATGCCGCATGAGGTGTGAGCCAAGGGACCGCCTGGCCATGTGCGTGGCAAGCGTAACTCGACCACGGAGCGTGCCGAGCACTGCCGTCCGCCACAGCGGGTTTCGCACTTTGCTCGACAAGCTGACAGGCATCGAGAACGTACTTCGCGCCACCGACCAGGCAGGACTGGTAACGCCCATACCAGAGCGTGCCGAGTGATCGATCACGGCGATTGGCGTAACGCGTGAACTGCTGCGCGGAGCTGTGCAACATCGCAGTCACTGCCCCCTCCGCTCTTCCGGTAATCAACAGCCGAACCTCATGAGTCGCAAACGCGTATGCATGCAAATCGCATCCCTGCTTGATGCAAGCCTCGCCGATCAGGGAGAGATAGAGGTCGACGTCGCAATGACCTTCAAACAGCGACCGCCCCGGAGCGGATCGCTGGATGACGTGCTGCGGAATATGCGGGTGTTCACATCGAGGTCTTCGAGGCACCGGTCCTATCCATGGCAATGCGTTCCTGGACTAATCCACATTCCGCCGCCAGGGTTTAGCGACGATCGTTCCTTTCTCGACCCAATCGATATCAGCGCCCACTTCAGTCGGCGAGTACCGCGCCTAATTTTCCGGAGATCCCACCTGATCTCGACGAGAACACCGACAGCGAACGGCCGGGCAATTAGTGATACTGAAGCATGCCTCGCCAAGCCCGACTGGAACTTCCCGGCATCCCGCTTCACGTCACCCAGCGCGGCGTCAATCGCTGCGCGATCTTCGTCGACGACGAGGACCGGGAGCATTACTACCGACTGCTCGGCGAAGCGACCCGGGAGCACGGCATCGCCGTTCATGCCTACGTCTTCATGGGCAACCACGTGCACTTGCTGCTCACCTCACCCCAACGCGACGGGCTATCACGGGCCATGCGCAACCTCGGCCAGTGCTACGTGCAAGCATTCAACCGGCGGCACCGCCGCTGCGGCACGCTCTGGCAGGGGCGCTTCAAGTCATGCCTGGTCGACAGCGAGTGCTATCTGCTTACGGTCTATCGCTATATCGAGCTCAACCCGGTACGGGCCGCGATGGTCGAACGACCCGAGCAGTTCCCTTGGTCCAGCGTGCACGCCAACCTGTCACTGCAGGAGGATCCGCTGGTGACCCCGCACCCGGCCTACCTCGCGCTGGACTGCGACCCGACCGTTCGCGCCAAGGCCTATGGTGAATGGCTACGCCAAGGCGTCAGCGAAGACGACCTGCTCCACATCCGCGAGC
The DNA here is from genome assembly GCF_000334915.1 of Dyella ginsengisoli LA-4. Taxonomy (GTDB): domain Bacteria; phylum Pseudomonadota; class Gammaproteobacteria; order Xanthomonadales; family Rhodanobacteraceae; genus Dyella_A; species Dyella_A ginsengisoli_A. The sequence continues at coordinate 38,025 of NZ_AMSF01000055.1, forward strand.
ACCTTCAGAAAGAACGCGCCTTGGGCGACCGCACGTTCCAGGCACTGGTCGAGCGGGCTCTCGGACGCTCGGTGGCAGCACGGCCACAGGGACGACCGAAACGACAGAACGACGCAGCTGAGGGGGCCTAGTTACCTCCGTCCCCTTTAGGCCGGAGTATGCAACAGACGCTTCCGCTGGCCGGCGATTGGACGTGCTACGCACGCGGCTTGGGCGGCACGGATCGATCGATGCCAGCCGGTTGACCAGACCACGCACCAGCGAGGGCGACTCCCCTGGACTAGGGGCGTTGGCTGGGCCGAAGCAATTCCCACCCACACAACTGATCGGCGTTGTCCATCGACAGTGAGCGGTGCTTGATCTCGGCCGGCGCGGAGTCATGAAGCTCGAGGCGCGTCTGCTCACTGACCAGCCGATCCGGAAACAGCGCGATGCAGTGACCGCCGCCTTTGGTCGACGGGTAGCGGATCCCCTCGAAACCCGCATCGCGGACCATGCTGGCGAAGATCTGGCTGGTAGAGGGAAGCCCGTACTGCATCGGTGCCACCCGCCAATTCGTCCCCAGCACGTCATGCCGCAGGCGCTCGGAGGTGCGCACCATGTAGGCGTGGTTGGGTGGCAGGCGAAGCCGCTTCTGGATGCGCCGAATTTCTTCCGGCAGCTTCATCTTGCCCAGCACCCGGCACAGGGCGGCCACGCATCCGGGCTCTTCCAGGTCGAAGATGCGCGCCAGGTGGCCGTCGAGCTGCAGGCAGCTGAAGCTGCTGCCCGGCATCAGGGCGAGGTCCTGGGGCAGCAGGCCGGCGCTGGTGTCTCCCGAGGGCAATTGGAATTTCTCCCGGAACGCCGTCTCGAAGTCCTCGGCGATGTACAGGGCCGGCCACGGGCTCTGCATGGACTTGTCCACATCGCGCCCGACGTTGAAGCGTCCGCCCACGTCGGTGAGGGAGCCGGCGGCCGACAGCGGACTGAGCGAGAACTGGTAGGTGACCAGGCGCACCCAGCCTTGCAGATCCAGTGCGACTGGATCGACGGATTCCAGCGCGGCGCGGATGGCCGCCTTGTAGCGCTGCCGCTGCGGCTCGACCCCGAAGTAGAGCAGATCGCTGTATTCGTCGAGGTCATGGGACACGCGGTTCCAGCGCTCGACATCCGCGGAAGAGAACCGGTCGAGCTCGAGGATGCTGCGTGCGGCCGCCGACTCGTGACGAGGCGGGTGTGCCGGCGGTGGTTGCTTGCCTCGCCCCCGCTTCACTCCGCCGCGACCCGGGGAGCCTGACGCGCGCTCATGGCACTGAGGATGAACTTGCGCAACCGGTCGAACCGTCCCAGACGGACCATGTCCCGCGGTGAGACGTCGCCGAGCATCGGATTACGGGCCTTGAACCACATGGCGGTCTTCACCAAGTCGCCGCCGAACGCTTCGGCCACCATGTTGCAGGTGATGGCGACCTCCTCCAGCCGGTCACGCATGGCGGCGGGAATGGCTTCGTCGTAGCGCACCGAGTTGGCCGAGACGTCGGCCAGGTGAGAGACCTCGGCCTTGCGGAGATCCAGCCAATCCACGACTCGACGTGGCTGGAAGTCCGGGCCCAGGCCGAAGCCGAGCAGGTCGTGTTGGGGGATGGTGTCGAAGAGCGTCGCAGCGGTAGCGGACATGGTGAATTTCTCCGTGGACGGGAGAGTGTAACACCGGCAACCCAGCTTTTATGAACAGCTTAACCACGCTTGACCCACGTTTTACCCACCTTCGGACCGTCCCGCAACAGGCCGTCCTGGCCGGATTCAATCCGATTCCGGATCGTCCGCAAGCGGCGAGGTGAGGCGACGTAGATCGGCCACTGCGTTCACGCCGGCCCGGGACCGGCGGGTGTACCGGTTGACCATCTCGGCGCTGCGCCAGCCGCCGGCGTGCTGGATCTGCGCGGTGGTCGCGCCGTTGTTGATCAGGTCGTTGGCGGTGCCCACCCGCGCCGAATGCCCCGAGATGGTCGCCGCGTGCTCCAGCCGCGCCGGCGCGCCGGCGGAAGATCCGCGCCACCTCCTGGGCGCCCTGCAGCAGCGGGGACGACCGAAACGGATCGACGACGCGCATGAGAGGACTTAATTACCTCCGTCCCCTTTAGCGCGAGTTCCAGTTACAGAGCTTCCCTGAAATGCAGCATCTGCGTTCGGATATCCGGCGTTCTCAAGACCGCTGTATAGGTTGTCACCAAAAGCCTGGAACTCCGATGAATTTCCGAAGCCGAGTGGTACCTTGTTTGGAACATAAAGAGAAATCGCCTTTCGGCGGCTTCGTTCACTGCTTAAATCTTTAGCTCATCGAACAGTGGTCTCAGAATCTCATCAAGTCGCTCATCCGTCAGTCCAACGCCCGCCCGTTCCGGACTTGCACCGCGATTCCAAGCCATGATCGCCGGCATTGCTGACTCTGAAAGATCATCCAATTCCATATAGAGAAGCCGGACGATGTCATGATTTGTTCGAACGATGTCCTGCTCGAACCACCCCCGAAAAATCGAGCTCGGCTTCTCTCCAGACTTCAGAAGCAGGCGAATGTCGCTCATGGCTTCACCTGCGAAGTCGGCGTAAAGACTGGACGTACGACGCCTGCCTGAATTTCTGGAACGTAAACATCGGTATAGCCATGCCTTGTTGCCATTCGACCAGTCCAAGTGGAAAGAGCTGCCTGCCGCGGGCTTAGACCCGCCTCAACCCCATTGAGGTATTGAGCGGCATTAACGCTATCAGTTCCGATGTGCCATTCGCCAGTAATCGAACTGATCGGTACACCGTCGTTCCTGGCGCGGAGCATGAAGCTATCGAACATGTCAGAACCGGAGCCGAACAGAGCTCGATCGCCCTCAGCGCGAACCGTGAACGTCATCCGATCTTCTGAAGTTATGCGCCCCAGGAACCCATGGCTAAACCCTTCGGGCGACGGATCGTGTATTAGGTACTCTCGCGTCCCATTTGGATATGTGTTCGTAGAGAAATCATCCGCCAGATTCATCCTGGGCATGATGACTTTGTCTGGAACCAAAGATACTCCAGAGTCCGCCTTCGCGAACACCCCCAACTCCTGCAACCCAGCCTTGGCCGACATCAGCAGCTCAGGAAGCTCAAGCCCAGCCTTGGCCAAGCTCGCAGCCATCAGCGCATAGTTACCGGCCCGCTCGATAGGCGACAGCTCGAACGGATCTTTAAGTGGCGCGGCGAATTCATGCGACGCCTGCGCTTCTGCGTTATGAAGCTCCTGCAGGTCGGCCGAGGACGACTGATACTGTTCCGCCATCTGAAGTTGGTATACGGCCTGCGCTTGCGAGGCCCGAACAGCCAAGTGATAAATTCCATCGGCCGTCCCCTTGATTGCCCCCCAAACAGCTCTAGCGGGCAGCGTCAGCAGCGTATAGGCCTGCTTATTCTCGAATTGACGCACCTCCTCAAGCGGAACCGGCGCATCGTTCACAGCATATGGAGCAGTTGGCGGAGTGAGATTGTAGGTAGCCAAACCGCGCGAGGCTGACGGATCCATGTAGTCCATGGATAGCAGACCAGCAGCCGGCGCCGAAACACTCATGCCCGTCAGGGTGGGTATCTTGATGGGAAGCATCGGAGGTTGCGACTGCGGTCCGGCATCGAGGACAGGGGGGCCGAAAGCACTGGCACCACCATAGCCGGCACCGATCAGTGAGAGATCGTTGCTATAGGCGTTTGGGTCGCCTGCATATGTGGAAAGGACGTCCATGTTCGGATCTGAGTATGCACCCCAACCGGCTTCCTGAGCACCGTCAAGTCCACCGACCGACGAATTGCCATAGGCGAACGAATAAGCGGGCACCTGGGCGTTCAAGGACGTTGTGGAATGCGCATCGATGTCCGCCTGCGCCCGAGCGCCGGTCTTGTTGATCAGATTCTGGACGTTCTGATCAAGTTGCTTCTGGCCGCTCCTGAGCTCGACCTCGTTAATGCCTGCAACCGCAGTACTTCCCAGCGCGTTTCCGAATACATCCTCGCTGATCTGCTGCCAACCCTGCACATGGTGATCACCCAAGGCAACGCTTGTCTCGCGGGTGACGATGTCGCTCGTCGCCCTGGCACCCAAGTTGCCCCAATAGTTGGAACCAAACTGACCGGCATGAATGTCTTGATTGGTCGAGCCGACCTCTCCACCAGCCACCGCTCCAGCCGTCGTAGCCACTAAGCCAGCCCAACTGAAATGAGCCGTTTCGCCGGTGAGCTTCTGGGTTTCGTACTGGGCAAGGTAACCGGTGGCGCCGCCAATCGCGTTGGCAGTGGCCCCGCCCATACCCAGCCCCCCCAGCGCCCCACCGACCGCCCCGGTAATCGCACCTGCGGAAGCCTGCTGGAATACTTCCTTGAAAGAAAAACCACTGTGAGTACCAAGAATGTCACCAGTAAGCTGGGTCGCGATATCACCCGCCGCAGCCACTGCAGCCCCGGTGGCAGCTCCGGCCGCAACTGTAGCGCCCAAGCTTGTGGACGCCCAAGCTGCCATCGCGCCTGATGCCGCGCCATAGGTCACCGCCGACACGATCACCGCCACTGCAATCACGATGATCGCCGCCACCATATTGCAGTGATGCTTCGGCGGCGGCGGCGCATACACACTCGGCGGCGTCGTACTACCGGCAATCTGCGACGGGTTGTACGGCTTGAACGTGTTCGCCGCGTTCGCGCTTGTGGTCACCTGCGGAATCGTCAGCGTCTGCCCCACCACCAGGTCGGCATCGCTGTTCAGGCCATTGGCCTGTGCCACCACGTACCACAGGCTCGCGTCGCCGTACTCGGCCTGGGCGATGCTCATCAGCGTGTCGCTGAACTGCACCACGTAGCCGGAGGTGCCGGCATCGGTGTTGGTGAAGGCAGTCAGGCCATTCACCACGTCGATACCACCGCCTTCGTCCACGCTGGCCACCTGCTGGCCGTTGACGTAGTCGTAGTGGTGCGTGCCAGCCCCGCCCTGAGGAGTGAACGTGCTCCCGGACACTGTGCCATCGCGGCGCTGCAGGATCTGCCCGTTGCCATCGAAGGCGAAGGCACGCACCGTGTCGGCCAGGGTGCCGCTGCTCAGCTGCACGTGCTGGTCGATCGCGATGCGCTCGCCCAGGTCGTTGTAGTAGCTGGTGTCGGTGGCCGGTACGTAGTTGCTGTCGCTGCTACTGCCGGAGGTGGCCCGCTCGAGATAACCGTCCTTCTTCAGGTAGTGCACCGTATAGGTGTCCGTACGGCCGGTAGTGACGTCGTAGTACTGGTAGGCGGTGACGTTGCCGACTGCGTCGTAACCACTGCCTGCCGCACCGCCGGAGACCTTGTAGCTGACCTCGTTCTGCAGGCCCATGCTGGCCCAGCTAGTCGCGTCGATGGCCGGCATCGTCGTCGGCGGCGTAGCCGTTTTGCCATCACCCTGCCAGTTGCCCGGATGGGCGAACACCTGCTCCTGCAGCAAACGTCCGTCGGCGTCGTAGTGGTCGATGGTGGCCGAGGCGAGCATGCCGCTGATGTCGTTGCTACCGTCGCCCACGGCATCGGCATACGGATCGAGCTTGATCAGGCCGCCGTTGACCCGCGTAGTCGTACCCGGTGCATAGAACTGTTCCTTCGCCACCAGGTGGCCAGCCGCGTCGTAGACGCGCCTTTCTTCGATACCTCGGCCACCGCCCTGAGTGGACGCATAGTCGGAACGCACCAATTCGTTGCGCTCGTCGTAATAAGCAAGCTGTGACTGGGACTGCCCGGTGCTGTCGACCAGGATGTGGTTGACCGCGTTGCCTGCTTTATCGTAAAGCGTCTCGCTGGAGCTGGAGTCCTCCTTAAGCACGATCTGGCCGTTGACCAGTGCGCCGTTGTCGATATCGACGCGATTGTCGGCGTCGTAGGTGAACCAGTACGACTGCATGTTCGGCGTGGGTGTTGAGCTACCGCCGCCACCGGTGCCTCCCGCCCCTCCCCCGGTGCCGGTACCGCCGCCACCGTCTATCGGCAGCAGATTAGCGGTAGCTCCTGACCCTAGTGTACTTAGGCCCGATCCCGTGCCTCCGGGGTACAGTGAAGTGGACGGGCTTATGCTCGCAAAGCCCAGGGGAGTTGGCGGAGCACTCGGGCGTGAGAAGCCGATGGTCTTAGTAACACTTAGTCCATTGGTGTCGGTTGCCTTGAGGATGATTGTCACCGCCAGTGCCGGCCCGCTGGACGACGTAAAAGTGCGTGTGGCTGGATTGAAGCTGAGCCAGGCGGGTACAAATCCACCAGCTGCGTTGGATATCGAGTAAGTAAGGGCTGAGCCCGTCGGGCTGGTGAACGCGCCAGATGGAAAAACGTAATCCGGATAAGTGGGAGTGAGCGTGACGCTGTTGGGAATTCCGCCGTTATAAACAGGGGGCTGCGCAGCCGGCGGATTGATCTTGATGTGGAAAACGAAGGTCGAGGTGGCTCCGGCACTATCGGTAAGTTTGTAGCTGACAGCCCAGGTACCGGCAGTGGTCGGCGTACCACTGAATACCCGATTTGATGCGTTGAAAGTAATGCCCGGAGGCATTCCGGAGGCGCTGTAGGAGATCACCTCTCCATTCTGGTCTGCTCCGGTAGGAGCCTGATAGCTGAATGCCGTGCCGACGACGCCACCTTGGTCAGAGACACCGAGAGGAATACCAGGAGCGATATTGCTGATCGTGAGATTGAAGTTGGTCGAGACGGTCCTCCCGAGAGCATCCTTCGCCGTCACTCTAATCGTGTAGGTTCCGGACAATACTTGTCCGACGGACATTGAGCCTCCGCTCCAAGTCAATCCGCTCGGCAGGGCGGCCCCGTTCGACAGCGAGGCCGTGTAGCTGAGTCCGTGACCATATGGATCGGAAAAGGTGTTTCCCTGAACAACCGTAAAGGTGCCGGAATAAGGATTTTTCGCCGAAGGAGTTGCAATCGGGTTCGCAACAGCGGGCGAACCTACAATCGCCATCTGGAAGTTCAGGCTAGTGACCACCCCCTTTGCATCCGTTGCTTTGTAAATGATGGTGAACGTGCCGGCCGCAGTTGGCGTGCCGCTAAAGGTACGAGTGGACGCATTGAAGGTCACACCCGAGGGCATGCCGCTTGCGCTGTAGGTGACGGCATCGCCATTGGCGTCCGTTGCTGCCGGCGCTTGATAGGGTGCCATGGCGATGGAGGTCGCACCACTCTGGTTGGTCACGCCGCCGGAGAACACTGGTCCGACATTGTTGATCGCGATGGTGACATTGGTGCTGACCGTGCGACTCAATCCGTCGCGGGCCGTGATCGTGATGGTGTAGCTTCCAGCGACCACCGTGCCGATGGTGAGCGAGCTACCGCTCCAGCTCGTGCCGCTGGGCAACCCACTGGCGGTATAGGTAAGCCCCGTACCGTAGGGATCGTTAAAGGTATTGCCCTGAACGAGCTGGATCGCACCGGCATTGGGGTTCATCGCTGCCGGGGTGGCAATAGCGTTCTGAACCGCAAGCGGCGCATAGGAGTTGGTCAGAGTGAATTCGGCAGAGGCGGCGCCGCCCTGCACATTGGTCGCCGTGACTTGCAACTGGTAGGTGCTGTCACGATAAACCGACCCGTCTGCCGTCGATTCGGTATACACCAGTGCTTGCGGCACCCCGGTGATCGCACCTGTGGTGGCATTGACGCTAAGACCAACCTGGCCGATGTCGACCCACTGTGCCGCGATGGTCACGTAGGTGTAATCGTCGATCTTGGGATTGAAATGCTCCACCGTGTGCTCAGGAATCAGCACCATGCCCGAGTAGGTCAAAGCCCCCCCGTCCGGCTCGACAAAGGCTCCAGAGGGCTTAGCAACATTGATCGCGTTACCACCGATCATTCCGGTCTGGTTGGTGTAGCCCCCGTTGTAGACCGGCAAGGGCTGTTGGTACTGGGCGATCGTGACGTTGAAATGCGTCATGGCCATCGCACCGCGCGAGTTGGTGACCATGACATACAACGTGTCTTGCTCACCGACGGCGCTGCTCGGCACCGTACCGCTGAAGGTGTGCGTCGCCGCATCGAAGCTCATCCAGCTCGGCAGCGCATAGTGCTGCTCGTTGCCGTTGATCATGATGTAGCTGCCCGCGGTGTAGCTGAGTGTGGTGCCATCCGGCTCCGAGAAGGCACTGGCTGGGATGGAGTAGCTGAAGGGCCTGCCGTTGAATCCGGTCTGGTCCGAGACACCGCCGTTGTAAACAGGTGGGATAGAAGCCACGGTCAGTGTGAATGGTTCGCTGGCTGTTGCGCCATTGGACGCGGTGGCAATCACTTGCAGCGAATAGTCGTTAGGGCTGCCCAAGGGCGGCGTACCAGTAAAGGTCCGAGTGCCAGCGTTGAACGTAAGCCAGCTCGGCAAGGCTCCCCAGCCTGAACCGCCGTTGTAGCTTGCGCTGTAGGTGATGCTGGCTCCGTTGGCATCCGTTGCTGCCGGGACGGTAAAGCTCAGGGCCGTGCCGACGTGCCCGAGGGGTGGGGTCACGCCTCCGCCGAAGACGGGCGCCACCACCGGTACCGTCACGGTGAAGGACGCACTGACGCTGGCCCCCGTGATGTCGGTGCCGGTGATGGTGATCGGCCAGCTTCCGGCCGCAGCGGCGTTGCCGCTGAGCACACCATCGGTGCTGAGATGCAACCACGACGGCAAATTGGAGCCGGTGAAAGTCAGCCCAAAAGCGAGCGGATCCGTGAAGCTGCTGGCGACATCCAGGCTCCAGGCCTGCCCGGGCTGAACGGTTTGTATGGGGATCGACGAAACGGTGGGCGTACCGGTCCCCGTATTGATCGACGAAGCATTGGTGCCGTATCCACTCTGCACGAACACGGCGCGACGGTTGCCGGCAGCGTCGTAGTTGTAGGCCGTGCGCATCAAGCCTACGTCCGTGTCCGGATTCTGGTTGGTAACCACCGACAGCCGGTTATGGCTGTCGTAGCGGGTGACGGTTTCGTTGTGGACCGCCTGGCCGGCACCATCAGTCGTCTCGGTGACGACATCGGTCGCGTTGCCCGAAGCGTCGTACTGGTAGGTCGTCCAGGCCGAGGTCTGACTCCCCGTCTTTTCGGTTTTCTGCTGGACCAGACCGCCGGCGTAGTAGGTGTAGTCGACTTCGCTGCTGCTACCGACCCATAGCCCCGGGACGTAGCCGGGGTTGGTCTGTCCACTGGGCGTCCAGGTGCTGGTCTGCTTGGTCAGCAGACCCGAGTTCGCATCGTAGGTGTAGGTGTAGTTCGCGCCGCTGAGATCGGCATGCGCCCGCACCCGACCGAAATAGTCATAGGCCCAGGTCTGGGTGTTTCCATCGGCATCGGTCTCGCTGACCTTGTTGCCATTGACATCGTAGGCCCTCGTGTCGGCCACGCCATTGGCGTGTTGCACGGCGGTCTGGCTCTTGAGTACACGCCCCTGGCTGTCGTAGTCGTAGTACGACGAGTTGCCGAGGGCATCGGTGACTTGGCGGCGGTCGCCGTTCTCGTTCAGCGTGAAAGTCTGGAGTGTGTGCGCTGTGCGTGTGCTGCCGCTGGTGTCGAGCGTGTAATCCCCCTGCCCAGTGACCTGGTCATCGAGGTCGTAGGTCGTTGTGGTGATATGCACGGCCGTGAGAGCCCCATTCACCGTATGGGTCGGGTCCACGGTTACCGCAGGGGTTTGTTTCGCCAAGGCGCGGCCGAGGACGTCATACGCCGTGTAGGTCATTGCCCCGAGCGCATCCTCGCTCCGAATCAGCTGGCCGGCGGCGTTATCGGTGTTTGATGTTGAGTGATTGTTCTCGTCGGTCACACCCATCAGGCGACCGTTGACGTCGTAGAACCACTGCTTGACCGGCGTCTGCCACGTACGCGTGCCGTTGGCGCCCACCACGAGCACCTGCGGCTCGGTCTGCTTGATGATGTGGTTCTGGGAGTCGTACAGGAAAGTAGTGGTGTAGCCGCGGGCGTCAGTCTGGGACAGTACGTGGCCCCAGCGGTCGTAGCTCAAGGTTGTCTGGGTGCTTTCGTCCACACCGCTGGCGGCGTTGTTGGCCGGGGTGCGCACCTGCACGGTGCGACCATCGAGGTCCAGCCAGTTGTGGACCCAGGTGGTATTGCTGCTGCCGGTGACGATGCTTCCATCAAAAGTGAGATGGCCGGCCAGATCGTAGCCGTAGCTGTGGATGGCGCCGGTACTGCTGCCGGGGGCGCTGGTTTGCTGACCGGCGTTGTTGTACGTGAAGACCGCTTCATAACCGTCGCTGCTGTACGCATTGACCACCCCGTCGCCGCGAGCCACCACCTCACCGAAGGCGTTGTACTTGACGTACTGGGCGCTGTCCGGCGTGCTGACGCCAGCCCGCGTGGCCACGGTGCTCAGCCGCTGGTTGACGTTGTCGTAGGTGGCCGTGGTAGTGACAACCACGGAGCTGCTGTTGCCGGTGAGCGTGTACCAGGTCTTGGTGAGATTGCCTGCCTGGTCATAGGCGCTGTAAGTGGGATGCCCGTTGGCATCAAATTCCGTCACCTGACGACCCAGCGCGTCGTAATGGTCGTAGGTCGTTTCAGCAGTGGCCCCCGTTCCGGAGCGCACAGTGCGCACGGCATTGCCCAGAGCATCGTAGGTGATCGTGGTGACCGGCGAGGCCTGTACATAGAGCGAGGCGCTGGACAGATCGATGCTGGCGTTGCCGGCCAACAGGGTTTGCCAGTTGCTGACCAGCACCGAGCGGCTGGGCTCGGTCACGGTGAGTACACGGCCCAGTGCATCGTAGGTGGTGGTGGTCTTGGCGCCGTTGACGGTCAGCGAGGTGACCCGGTCTTCGCCGTCGTAGCCGAAGCTGGTGGTGGTACTACCGGCAACGATCTGGGCCGCGCTATTGACGTAGCTGTTGTACTCGCCGCTCTGTACCTGCTGCGACTTCCGGCCGATGCTGTCGTAGCTGATGGTGGTGGTGCGGTCGTAGCCGCTGGCCACCGTGCCGGCCGCCGGCAGGCCCGGTTGAGTGGTCGTGGTCAGGCTGCCGGTGGCGATGGCATTGGCGTATTCGGTGGCCGAGGTGACCTGCCCGGCGCCGTTGTAGACCCAGGTGGTGACGTAACCCATCGGGTCCACGTCCATCACCTTCTCGTTCAGGGCGTTGTAGTAACTGTAGGTGGTCGCCCAGACCTCGGCGCTGTAATTGGATTGGCCGACGGTGCCATAGGCGCCCTGGATCAGCACTGACGTCTTCAGCACGTTGCCGTACGCGTCGTAGGCATACGTCGTGGTCGGCGAGCCCGTCGCGCCCTGCCCGGCGTTGTTGCCCATCGCCAGCACGTAGGTGATGGCCGACTGCACCACGCTGGTCTTGCGGTTGGCCTGGTCGTAGGTAGTAGTGATCGTGCGATCGCTGCCCGACGCGGTCAGCGCTCCGGCGATCTGCGCGACGCTCAACGGCTGGCCGGCGGTCATGAGCGTGCCGCTCAGCGCCGTGGCATAGCGGGTCACCCCAGTCTGGTTGCCGTAGGCATCGTAGCTATAGGCGGTGACGTAGCCGTTGGCATCCACGTCATAGGCCGGCTCGCCGTCGAGGTTGTAGGCCTTGTAAGCGTAGTGGCCGCGCACGTCCTTGCTGACCACCGCGTGGCCCAGCGCGTCGTAGGTCACCGTGGCGGTCGTAGTGCCGGTACCCGGGGTACGGAACACACCGCTGTTGTCGACATAACCGGCATCCGGATACGTCGTGGCGATCTGATGGTTGCGGCTGTCGTAGGTGTAGGTGATGGTGCGCGCCGCGGCGGTGTTGTAGCCGTCGGTGCGCTTCGTGACATTGCCGTTGGCGTCGTACTCCAGCACGGTAGTTATCGGTGCGCTGGCCGTACTCAGCGTGTTGCCGCTGGTGTAGGTTGCCACCGTCACCACGGGGCTCTTCTGCACGGTCTGGCGACCGGCCGCGTCGTACTGGTAGGTCCACACCGCGCCGTCGCGGTTGGTCTCGGTGAGCTTCAGGCCGGTGGCGTCGTAGGTATAGGACGCCTTCGTGCCCAGGGCATCGACCACGTGGGTCAGGCGACCGGCCAGGTCGTAGACGTTCTGGGTGAAGCGGGTGCTGGCGGCGGCGTTGGTCGCACTGACCGCGCTGGCCACACTGGCCTCGGTCAGCGTGCCCGGCACGGTAATCGCGTTGAGGTACGTCAGGGTCTTGGTGAGCTGGCCGTCGGCATCGTACTGCTGCTCGGTAACGAAGCGGCCGGCGTCGATGGTGTAGCGCAGGCGACCGGCCGCATCGTATACGTAGCGGGTCTGCTGGTAATTGGTGCTGCTGGCCAGGGTCTGCGCCACGCTATCGGTGGACAGCTGGGCGCTGAGCGCGCTACCACTGCTCAGCGGGATCATGGTGCCGTAGGCGATGTCGCTCAGTACCCGGCCGGCCGCGTCGTAACGACGCTCGCTGACCTGTGCCACCAGCTGCCCGTTGACGGTGTTCTGCTGCACCACGAAGCGGACCTCGCCGTCCGCGTCGTACAGCTTCAGCGTCACCTCGGCATTGGCGTCGGTGTTGCCGGCCGCACTGATCAGTGCCGCCATGCTGCTGTCGGCTGTACCGGCCACCATCGCCGGGAACAGGTTCGCGTTGTTGAACGCCTGGTTGCTCACCGCGTGGGCGTAGGTGAGCGTCTCCGAGGGCCGTCCTGCGGCGTCGTAGCGCTGCTCGGTGATGTAGCCCAGCGGATCAACCGTGTAGTGCACGCGACCGGCCGCGTCGTACACCGTGTAGCGACGCTGGTCGATGGTGGCATCGGCCACCACCCGGCTCGCGACGTCGGCCAGGGCCGGCGCCGTGCTGAGGTTGCTCAGGCTGATCGGCGTGGCGTAGGTGCGCGTCGCCGTCACCCGCCCGTCGGCATCGTAAAAGGCCTGCACCACGGCGCCGGACGGATCGATCGTGTAGACCCGCTCGTTCGCTTCGTCGTAGACGTTGCGCGTGACGTTCCCGTTGGGATCGGTCACCGTGACCAGGTTGCCGTTGCCGTCGTAGGCATAGGCCGTGGTCAGGTTCAGGTGACCACTGCCCGGGTCCACCACCGTGCGGATGCGCCGGCCCAGGTGGTCGTAGATGTACTGCGTGGTCCGCGCCGCAGTCGTGCCGGCACCTTCGGTCACCGAGAGCTGCTGGCCGGCGCCATCCCAGGTGTAGGTGGTGGTGAGGTTCAGGTGGGTGGTGTCCCCGGCGTCCTCCACCATCGTCAGCACATTGCCGCCGGCGTCGTAGGCGTACGTGGTCACCACCCCACGCGGGTCGGTCACGCTCAGCGTCTGACCGCGGCCGTCGTAGGTGTAGGTGGTGACCCGGTTCAGCCCGCTGGGATCCACCGTGCGGGTCAGCACCCGGCCGCTGGCGTCGTAGCTGTACGTCACCACGTGCCCCGTGGTGTCGGTGGTCTTGAGCAGATGACCGTCGGCGTCGTAGACGTTGTCGGGCGGGGTCTGGCCCAGCGCGTCGGTGACGTGCAAGAGGCGGCCATCGCCATCGTAGGTGTAGTGGGTGACGTCGCCGGCGCCGTCGGTGACCGACAGCGTATCGCCGTAGGCATCGGTGACCCTGGTGACCACCACGTTGTCCGGGGTGGTGATCTTGGTGGTATGCAGATCCGGGTACTGGTACGAGGTCACCTGCCCCATCGCATCGGTCTGCGTGACCACACGACCATAGGCGTCGTAGCTGGTCTGGGTGGTGCGGACCGCCCCCTGCACCGTCTGGCTCTGGGTCACCTGGCGACCGAGCGCATCGTAGGTATAGCTGGTGGTGCTGTTGCGCGCGTCGGTGCGGCTGGTGACCCGCCCGAAGGCGTCGTAGGTCACCGCGGTCGTGCGGTTGAGCCCGCCGACATCGTCGGTCTCGCCCGTACGCTCGCCGCGCAGGTCGTAGCTATACGTGGTGGTCGTGCTGTTGCCGGCGCTCAGCGCCTGGCCTGGCTGACTCAGCTGGCGCTGTTGCTGCACCACCTCGCCAAACGCATCGTAGCTATAGGCGACCTGATAGCCGTTGCCGTCCAGCACGCTGGCCACCTGGCCATCCAGGGTGTACTGGTAGGTCTGGATCGCATCCTGGGCCGGGTTGGCCAGGGCGGCGGAGGCGGCCGCTAGATCCGCCAGCGCAGCGGTGTCGGGGTTGACGGTGCTGCCGCTGCTGCTGCCGGTCGTCAGCGTGACCCGGCCGGCCAGCTGCCGGCTCGTGGCCACCTGGCCGAAGGCGTTGTAGGTGTACGCGGTGACTTCGCCCCAGGCATTGAGCGTGCTGCCGTTGGGCTGGCCCACCACGCGGTAGGCCAGGCGTCCGGCGGCGTCGTAGTACGACCACACGGTGTTGCCCAGCGCGTCGGTCCGGAGCGTCTCCTGGCCGCGGGCGTTGTACTGGTATGTCGTGGCGGCCCCTGCCCCGTCGGTCGCGGTGGCCACGTCGCCGAAGGCGTCGTAGGTCGCACCACTGGTGCGCACCTGGCCGCCGTTGGGTGGCGTGGTGGTGGTGCTCTGCAGGTGGCCGACGCTGTCGTAACCGTAGACGGTGACCGTGCCGTCCGCCGCCGTGACCTGGTGCACCCGCCCTTCGGCGTCGTACTGCGTCACCGCCGTCTGGACCGCACTGCCGTTCACCTCCCCCACCAGCGTGGCGACCGACTCCTGCCCGGTCAGCGCACCCAGCTGGCTCACCGACAGCGCCTGGCTGTAGCGCGCAGTAGTCGTGCTATCGCTCGCCTCGTCGTAGGTGGTGGTGGTCAGGTAACCGTCCGCATCCACCTGGGCGACGAGATCACCCCGGTTGTCGTAGTAGGACCGGGTGACCTGATCGTCCGTGCTGGTGACCACATCCGCCAGCAGCGCCGTCAGCGAGGGGGGATGACCCAGTGCACTGAGCTGGGCCGACGTCAGCGCCGTCGCATAGGCTACTGTCTTCACGACCCGACCAGCCGCGTCGTAGGCGGTCGTGGTGACGTATCCCTGGGCATCCAGCGTCGCCACCGGCCGGTTGGCCAGGTCGTACAGGACGTAGCTCGTCCGATCCTGGGGGCTGGCGATGGTGCTGAGGTCGGCGAGCAAGGTCGCCAGCGCGGGGGTGCCCTGCAGTGCGCTGAGCTGAGCTGCCGACAAGGGCGTCGCATAGGCGGTGCTCGATACCCGGTTGCCCGCGCCGTCGTAGCCATACACCGTGACATTACCCAGCGCATCGACGTCGGCTACGTGCTGCCCGGCCGCATCGTGCAGGCTCAGCGTGGTCCGATCATCGGCACTGGCCGTCGGCAGGATGCTGGCCAGATCGCTCGGCCCCACCGCGCCGTTGCTCAGCCAGCCGGTGGTATCCACCCGCGTGGCGTACTGCACCGTCTCCACCACTGCGCCGTCGGCATCGCGCATCAGGCGGGTGACGGCGCCGGTGTCGTCCACCGTGCCGGCGACCCGCCCGGCCGCATCGTAGAAGGTGTAGCTGATGCCGCCGCCGACGTCCTGCACGGCACGCAGCTGACCGTCGGCGTCATAGACGTACTGGGTCGTCCGCGTGGTCTCGCCGGTGGCCGACTCGGTCACCGTCACCAGCTCGCCGGCGCTGTTGCGCACCTCGGTATGCACCCGGCCGTTGGCGTAGCTCACCGCCACCGTGCCCTGCCCGTCCTGGTAGCTGTAGCTGGTCACCGCCTGGTTGACGTCGTCCGTCCGGCTCTGCAGCCGGCCCAGGCCGTCATAGGCGTAGGACACACTCTCCAGCGTCGTGCGATCGCTGCCGCGCACCGTGATCTGCTGGCGCAGCAGGCCCTGGCCGTCGTAGCTGTAGCGGGTGATCGACTCGCCGGCATCGGCCACGCCGTTGCCGGAGGTGTCGACCTGGTCCCACGCGATGTGTTGGGTCAGGCGTCCGGTGATCGCATCGTAGGCGTAATCGGTGCGGGTAGTCTGGGTGAGGTCCTGCGCCGCCGCCCAGGTCGTCATCGTCGCCAGGTCCGGCGCCGCATCCACTGCCAGGCCGCTGACGTCGTAGGCCGCTGCGGCAAAGCCGCGGGTCAGGCTGACCTGCCCTTGCGCGTTGTACTGGGTCTCGCTGACGTTGCCGTCGGCGTCGATCACGAAGCGCAGCCGGTCCTGGCTGTCGTACACGTAACGCGTCGTCGACGGATCGGCCGGCGCGCCGGCATCCGCGGCATCGGTACCGTCGGGGTCCGGCGTGCGGTACACCGTGCGGGTCAGCAGCTGGTCGTCGGCACTGTAGGTGGAGGTGACCGTATTGCCGGCCGCGTCGCGCTCCAGGATCCGATTGCCGCGGTCGTCGTAGCGGTAGATCGTGGTGTTGCCCAGCGCGTCGGTGGTCGAGGCCAGGTGACCATCCGAGGTGTAGGTGTAGCTGGTGACCTGGCGCTGGCCGTTCACCGCCGGCGAGGTCACCGAGGTGAGGTTGCCGGCGGCATCGTAGCCGTAGGTCCAGGCCCGGCCGCTGGCGTCGGTCACCGTGGTGGCCAGGTTGGTCAGGTCGTAGCTGAAGCTCAGCGTCTGTGCGTCAGCGCCGCTGCCGGTGGTCACCGAGGCGACCCGGTAGTTGCCTTGGCTGTCCTGCGCAAAGGTATAACCCACCGTCACGCCATCGCTCTGCGTCAGCGAGGCCACCCGCAGGCTGTCGCCGTCGTAGGTGTAGGTGGTGCTGAACGTGCTGGCGTCGGCGGTGTTGTCCGGGGTCAGGTCTGTGGTCACCGTCGACAGGCGGCCCAGGCTGTCGTAGACGTAGCTGACGCGACTGACCGTCACTGCGGTGCCGCCACCCGGCGGCACCTCCAGGCTGGACAGACTGCTGATCTGGCCGTTCGTGTAGCCCAGCAACAGGGCTTCGCCGTCATCGGCCGTCACGCTCACCAGGGCCTGCGTGGTGGCGTCGTAGCTCAAGTGGTAGTGCGCGCCGCTCTTACTGTCGGTCAGGTCGGTCAGCACGCCGGCGCCGCTGTAGGTCTCCTGCATCCGGTCGCCACCACCGGTGTAGGTCCACGTGCCATCGCCGGCCGAACAGGCCAGGGTGTCCTCGGCGCCGCTCTGGGTCGTGCCCACGTACAGACCGCGCGTCGTGTCGTAGGTGAAGACCTCCTCTTCACCGTCACCCCCGTCCCGGGTGATCGTGCTGCCGGCGGTGTTGAGGGTGCCGGACAGGGCGCCCAGCCGACGGTCCAGGCCCAGCAGCCAGGCGCCAGCCCCGACGTCGCCGGTGCTGCCGAGGCTGTTGTAGGTCCGGGTCAGGCCAGCCAGCAGGCCTTGGGCGACCAGTTGCTCGTCGCGCTGCTGCAGCACCAGGTTGCCGGTGGCGACATTGACGTACTGGCTCGCCCCGCTCTGACCCAGCCCGCCCTGGCTCCCCAGCCCCAACGCCGCGGCCGACGTCCCCAGCAGGCCAAGACCGTTGCCCGAAATCACTGCCACCATGGCGCTTCCCCTTGTCCGGATCGCTTGCGGCCCGGTCGGCGACCGGGCTCCTCCAAGCACTTATCCAGCGGGGGAAACGAAAGTTTAGGGGGCGCTACCGCCCCGCAAGTCATGGAGCATGCGCAAGAACTGCGCCGAAGCCGCAGCATCAGCCTCCAGCGTCGACGTGGAGCGTCTTTTTACACAAGAATTTACACGTGGCCCAAAAGAAAAGGCCCTGCATCGCTGCAAGGCCTTGAAAAGTTTGGCGCCCGAAGTTGGACTCGAACCAACGACCCCCTGATTAACAGTCAAGTGCTCTAACCAGCTGAGCTATTCGGGCGTGAGCTCGATAGTTTGTCGAGGTATGGAGACCCTGTCAAGAGATCGCGGCACCACCCGAACCTCAGGCCGATCGCACCCGATAACAGGGCTCGTAAGCGGTACCCCCCGGCAGCTTCATCCGGTGCTGGGACACGAAGGCCTGCAGCAACTGGTCAAGCGAACGCATGATGTCCGGCTCGCCGTCGATGTCGAACGGACCGTGCTGCTCGATTGCGCGCACGCCCTCCTCCTTCACGTTGCCGGCCACGATGCCCGAGAAGGCCCGACGAAGGTCTGCCGCCAGCTCGTGCCGCGGACGGTCGCGATGGATCGCCAGCGAACGCATCGCATCGTGAGTGGGGCGGAACGGCACCTGGAACGCGAACGGGATATGCAGCGCCCAGTTGAAGAAGAACGCATCCTTGTTGTCCAGACGGTAATTGCGCACCTTGTCCACACCCTTGACCATCGCCCGCGCCACGGCGGCCGGGTCGTCCACCACGATCTGGTAGTGCTGGGCCACTTCGTCGCCGAGGGTGAGGCGCAGGAACCGGTCGATCTGCTCGAAGTAGGCCGCCGACTTGCGCGGACCGGTGAAGATCAGCGGGAACGGCACGCCGGCGTTTTCAGGGTGCAACAGAATCCCCAGCAGATAGAGGATCTCCTCCGCCGTGCCGACGCCGCCCGGGAACACGATGATGCCGTGACCGGTGCGGACGAACGCCTCCAGGCGCTTCTCGATATCCGGCATGATCACCAGCTGGTTGACGATCGGGTTCGGCGACTCGGCTGCGATGATGCCCGGCTCGGTGATGCCGATGTAGCGGTTGTTGCGCCGACGCTGCTTGGCGTGGGCGATGGTGGCGCCCTTCATCGGCCCCTTCATCGCGCCCGGGCCGCAGCCGGTGCAGATGTCCATGCCGCGCAGGCCGAGCTGGTAGCCCACCTGCTTGGTGTATTCGTACTCGTCGCGCGAGATCGAATGACCGCCCCAGCAGACCACCAGGTTCGGGTCGATCTGCGGCTTGAGCGTGCGCGCGTTGCGCAGGATCTCGAACACCGCGTGGGTGATGCCCACGGTGTCATCGAGATCGAAACCGCCCTGCTCGAGCTGGGTCGACACATAGACGATGTCGCGCACCACGGCCACCAGCAGCTCGTTGATGCCGCGGATGATCTGGCCGTCCACGAAGGCCTGGGCCGGTGCGTGGGTGAGCTCGATCTTGATGCCGCGATCCTGCTGCAGCACCTGGATGTCGAAATCCGGGTACAGCTCGAACATCGAACGGGGATCGTCGCTCATGCTGCCCGAGGTCAGCACGGCGAGCGCGCAGCGGCGCAGCAGCGCATGCATGCCCGAGCCACTGGCGTCCCTCAGACGGGCGACCTCGTTGCGGGAAAGGATGTCCAGCCCGCCGGCAGGCGAGATGCGCGCGCTGACGGTGGCAGGCCTGCCGGTGGTGCCGGCGTGAATATCGTTCATCCGGAAAATCTCCTGCCGCTGACGGTTCCGCTGCCTCATGCAGCACCGTGGCGGACCGCCAAGCATCCCGCGGGCGCATGACGCGGTCAAGGCAATAAAAAACCGGCGCCCTTGCGGGCGCCGGCTCTTGGAACAACCCCGAAGGGCCGGTTAGAACGTGTACTTCAGGGTCAGCATCGCCGACCAGCGCGACACCACGCGAGTCGGGTTGGAGCCGCCGTCGTAGACGCTCCGCTGCTGCGGCTGGTAGTTGCCGTTCTTGTCGGTCGGCAGGTAGTAGACGTACTGGCCCTGGGCATTCACGCCGTCGTAGCCGGCCAGCGTGCGGGTGAAGTACTGGATGGTCTGGGTCTGGCCCCAGTTCTTGTCCAGCATGTTCAGGAAGTTGTACACGTCCAGACGGACGATGCCCTTGTTGCCCTTGAACAGGCCCGGGATCTCCTGCTGGAAGCTCATGTCGAGCTCATTCACCCACGGCAGGCGCGCACCGTTGCGAGCGGCGATCTGGCCGCGATGCTTGCTCAGGTACTTGTCGTGGCTGATGTAGTCCTGGAACTGCTGGATCAGCTCGGGGCTGGCATTGCCGTAGCTCACACGCGGATCGCTGAGGGTCGGGATGTAGGCCGGATCCTCGTAGGTGATGCCATCACCGTTCACGTCACCGGAGAAGATCCAGCTGTACGGCAGGCCGGAGTGACCGTTGTAGAACGCCGAGACGCTGGTCTTGTAGTCGCCGAAGAACGCATGCTGCCAGGTGAGCGAGGCCTTGAGCGCCTTCGGGATGTCGCGGTCGGCGGTACCGGCCACCACTTCGTTGGCGTTGGTGCGCACCACGTACTTGTAGCCCGACGACGCCTGCGAGCTGTTGCCCGGATTCACTTCGGTGGCATGGCTGAGCGTGAAGCTGACGTTGCCGAACCAGCTTTCGGAGAACGGCTTGGACAGCGCCAGCGTCAGGCTGTCCGACTTGCCCTTGTGGGTGTTGGTCAGCAGGGTCGAGTACTTGTCGAAAGCATAGTTGCGATAGGCGTTGGCATCCTTGCTCGAGGTTTCGCCCGGGGTCTTCCAGTACTGCAGGCGGCCGTCCGGCAGCAGGATCGGATTGCCGTTGGCATCGGACGTCGGTGCGCCGATGTTCAGCGCCTGGTAGAGGATGCCGTCACGCGTCTGGATGTGCTGCAGCTCGACCGAGCCGATCAGCCCCCACCACGGCAGTTCGCTGTCCAGCGCCAGGGTGGTCTTCCACACGGTCGGAAGCTTGAAGTTCGGATCGATGGTGTCGACCACGCCACTCACGCTGCCATTGCCGGCGGGAAGATTCTGGTTGTGCGGATCCGGACTGAACGGGGTCGCCGTCGGGTCGAACGAAGAATAGCTCGCCACCGTCAGACCGTTGTTCTGATACGGGTTGGTCATCCACACCGTCGGCGGGAAGGTCTGGAACAGACCGAAGCCGCCGCGCAGCTGCAGCATGCGCTCGGTGTCGAAGTTGTAGTTGAACGAGAAGCGCGGCTCGACCACGCGGTTCTTCGAACCCAGCGTGGAATTGTTCGGGTAGCCGAACGCCTGCTCGAACGCGGCGTTGTACAGCGGCGGATGGTCGGAGTGCGGGATGTCGACGCGCACGCCGTAGGTCACCGACAGGTTGTTGTTGACCTGCCAGGTGTCCTGCAGGAACGGGCTGTACTGGCTGTACACCCACTTCGCCGCCACGTCGCCAAGCGTGTAGCCAGCAGCGGGCTGATACAGGAAGTACGAGTTGTAGGCCGCGTTCTGGAAGTTGTCCAGGCCATAGAACGTGTAGGAGCCGAACTCGGTACGGCCGAACAGGTTGTAGATGTCGTTGCGCTGGTAGTCGATACCACCCTTGATGGTGTGGTCGCCCAGGTAGTAGGTACCGGCCAGGAACAGCGACCACTTCTTGGTCTGGATCGCGTTGTAGTGGCTGTACTGGTCCTCACCCAGATAGACCGCCGGACCCTTGCCGGTGTCGCTCAGGTAGACCTGCACCTGCGGCTGGTCGGCGAAGCCGGCGCGGTTCTGGGTGAACTTCTGGTAGCTGATCTTCGCTTCGGTGGAGAAGTTGTCGGACCAGTCGTCGAACAGCTGCAGCGCGGTGTTCTCGGTCAGGCTGTTCTTGGTGTACCAGTAGCTGCTCAGACCGATGTTGCTGGAGCTGTTGCCCTGGATGATCGGCTGGCTTTCCTTGGTGCGCTGGTAGGTCAGGCTGGCACGGTGGTTGTCCGTGATGTTCCAGTCGATCTTGGCGAGGTAGCGCTTGTCATTGAGCTCGGAGCCGCCGGAGCCGAAGGAACCCGGGTTCAGACCCAGCGCCTTGGCGGTGTCGATCACCTTCTGCAGATCCCCCGGGGAGATCTTGTTCGAGGTCGATGCGCCGCTCCCCAGCGAGGAATCCAGGCCATTGGCCGAGTCGGCGCCGATGCCGGTGGTCTTTTCCTGCTCGGCCGACACGAAGAAGAACAGCTTGTCCTTGATGATCGGGCCGCCGACGGTGAAGCCGCCGGTCCAGTCACGCTTGTAGCCGGTGTAGCCGTAGCCCGGGTCGGACGAACCCAGCCAGCCGGCGTTGCCGACCATGCTGCTGGCGTTGCGGTAGGCGTAGTACACCGAACCGTGGAACTGGTTGGTGCCCGACTTGGTCACCGCGTTGATGTCGGCGCCCACGGCGTCGGAGGCGACATCGAAATTGGCGGTGGAGATGTTGTACTCGGCGATGGTGTCGACCGAGATCGGCGAGCCCTGGTACGGCAGGCCGTTGGCGTTCAGGCCGAACGGGTCGCCCTGGGAGATGCCGTCCACGCTGATGTTGTTGTAGCGGTTCGGCAGGCCGGCCATCGAGATCGAACCGTCGCCCTGGTCGGTCACGTTGATGCGAGGATCGAGACGCGCAATGTCGTCGATCGAACGGTTGCCCTGCGGCGTGGTGTCGAGCTGGCGCTGCGACACGTTGGTCGACAGGCCCTTGTTGTCGGGCGAGAAGGTCTGGGCCAGCGCCGAGGCGGACACCGTCACCGCGCCGAGATCCTTCGCCTGCGATGCACCGGCGATCTGCAGGTTGATCGCGGAGGCCTGGCCGAGCTGCAGGTAGACGTTGTCCTGCTGGGCGCTGGCCATGCCCTGCTTGCTGGCGGTGATGTCGAACGGACCACCCACGCGCAGGCCCTGCGCAGCGTAGCGACCGTCGGCATCGGTGGTGACCACCTTGGTGGTGCCCGAGGGCTCGTGCACGATCTGCACGGTCGCGCCGGCGACCGGCTGGCCATTGGCATCGACGACGCGGCCGGACACGGCGGCGGAGGTCACGTTCTGCGCGAATGCCGGCGCAGAGACCAGCAGGCTGGCGATCGCCAGCGGCAGGAGCTTGGTGCGGATTCGATTGTTCATTACGGTATCGACCCTTGAGTTCGCAACGGAAATCGGCAGTGAAAGCAAGAACGTACGTGGGCCCGGCCAAGGCCAGGCTTTCCAGACGGACGTGTTTTCCCCGGTTTTTTTTGAAGCTTGTTGGCTAGTTCGGTCTGCGGCGGCGCAGCGACAACCGCCAACTGATTGTTAAACCGACTTTAACGACAGTGTATGACAGATTTGTAACGGTTTCACTTCGCGTGGACAACACGCCGCGCCGCCGGGGGCGGGACGACTCACCGCCGCCCCAGATAGCGGGCACGCTTGGCCGGCTTGAGGTTCGCCAGATCGAGCATGACCAGGCCGTCGACGCAGCCGGAAAAGCCCGGATCCTCGCCGAAATCCAGGAACTGGACGCCCTGCGGCTCCACCAGGTCGACGTACTGCCGGTACAGCACCGGCAGGCTCACGCCCAGCGCGTCGAGGTGATGCTTGAGCTTGCCCAGACCCTCGGCCGGGGCAAGGCCATCGAGGGCTGCGCGGACGGTATCCAGGACCCCATCGGACACCACGAAAGGCTGCCGCGCCGACGCCAGACCCGGCGCGCCGAAATAGTGCCGGTGCGCCGCCGCGATCCACTCCCGCGCCTCGCGTGGCAGATTGACCGACATGCTGACCGGCCCGAACAGGTAGCGCAGATCGCCGTGCCGCTGCAGGTACAGGCCGATGCCCTGCCACAGCTGATCCAGCGCACGCGATTTCCAGTAGGCCGGGGCGATGAAGCTTCGACCCAGCTCCAGGCCCTGCGCGAGACGGGACTCGAGGGCCGGCGAGTAGGTGAACAGGCTGGAGGTGTAGAGGGCGGCCAGTCCGCGCTCGGCGATGATGCGTCCGCCATGGCCGAACCGATAGGAGCCGACGATGCGCTGCGGCTCCGGATCCCAGAGCACCAGGTGCTCGTAGTAGGCGTCATAGGCGTCGAGATCGCAGCGGGCGCCGGTGCCCTCGCCGACCTTGCGGAAAGTGAGTTCGCGCAACCGACCGATCTCGCGCATCACCACGCTGTCGGCCTCGCCCTGGAAGAGCAGCAGTTGCTTGCCGTCCGCTAGGTCAGTGAGCTTGTCCGCACGCGACGCCAGCGCCTCGGCGACCTGGTCGGCAGGCTCCGGCAAGGCCAGCGGCGCCTGCCCACCGAAGAGCAGTCCGCGCCGACGAGCCACCCGGTAGACGTGCCGGCGCATGAGCTTCGCTGCCTGGACCGGATCGCCGCCGCTGCGCTGATCCAGCTCGTCGGCGCCCACCAGTGCACCGACGGTGAAGCCGATGCGGTGACCTGCCGGCGACACCGCCTCGCGCGGGAGCATCGCCGTCGACAACGGCTTGGCCAGCATCGAGACGCCGTAGAACATCGCGGAATTGCGCGCAGCAACGTGCACCGGCAGCACCGGCGCCCGGCTGCGGAGGGCCAGCCGGGCGAAGCCATCCGACCAGCGGCCATCCCTGAGACCGTCCGCACGCAGACGGGACACCTCACCGGCCGGGAAGACGATCAGCGCCTCGCCGTTGTCCAGTGCGCGATAGATGTCGCGGAGCTTCGAAGCCGCCCCCTTGCCGAACACGTCCACCGGCAACAGCAACGGACGCAACGGCTCGACCAGGGTGAGCCAGTCGTTGCCCAGGATCTTCACGTCGGGGCGCACCGAGCCGACCAGGTCCAGCAGGGCCAGCGCATCCACGATCCCCAGCGGATGGTTGGCAGCCACCACCAGAGGGCCATCCACCGGAATGTTTTCGCGGCCGTCCGGGTTGACCCGGTAGCTGGCGCCCAGAACCCCGAGGGCACGGCTGACGAAAGGCAGTCCCTCGACGCCGCCAGAGGCGATCAGGGCACGATTGAAGCCGGCCTCGTCTGCCAGCCGTCCCAGCATGCCCGCAACAGGACGGCGCAGGCGGGGATGCTGGGCGAGCCAGGGCAAGCGTTCGGTAAGGCTCTTGTCGATGCTGAGCATGACCATCTCCTTGGACTGCCTACATGCTGGCGTCCAATTATGACAGCCGCTCGAAACCCGCAAATGTCTGCGGCGGCCCGCCGCAGACTGGAACGGTTCAGACAGTCAGGTGCAGGTAGGCCGCCACGCCGCCCAGGAACATCTGCACCGACAGGGCGATCAGCAGCATGCCCATCACGCGCTCCAGCGCGGTCAGCACGCTCTCGCCCAGCCAGCGGAACAGGTAGGTGGAGCTGAGCAGGATCGCCGAGGTCGCAAGCCAGGCCAGCACCAGCGCGGTCGCCCAGTCGGCAGTGCGGCCCGGCTGGGTGTTGGTCAGCAGCAGCAGCGCGGCCATCGCCGATGGCCCGGCCACGCCAGGGATCGCCATCGGCACGATGAACGGCTCGGCCTGCCCAGGCTTGCCGAAGATGCCGCCGCCATCGGCCGGCGGGAACACCATCCGGATGCCGATCAGGAACAACACGATGCCGCCGGCGATGCTGATCGATTCCTGCCTGAGCTGCAGCGCCTTGAGGATCAGCTGGCCGCCGACCAGGAAGCCCAGCAGCACACCCAGCGCGATCAGCAGCTCGCGCACCATCACGATGCGGCGTCGGCGCGGCGGCACATCCTTGAGCAGGCTCAGGAAGAACGGGATGTTGCCCAGCGGATCCATGATCAGGAACAGCAGGATTCCCGCCGACAACGTGGTCATCTGCGTTTCCATCGAATCAACCTCGGTAATGCGTGGTGCCCGGCGCCTCGGCCGGACATGAATCAATGCCTGCGAAGATCGAGCACGGCACCGCGCGCGGCAACGCCGCCGGGGCCAAGCAGATGGACGATGGCCGCTGCGGTGGCGTCCGGCGGCGGCTGCTTGAGCGTGTCCTCGCCGAAGTACGCCTCGCGGCGCAGCGCCGTACGCATCGGCGCCGGCAGCACCGCCTGCACCCGGAACCCACCCCGATCGTGCTCTTCGTGAAGAATCGCCGCCAAGCGCTCCAGCGCCGCCTTGGATGCGCCATAGGCGCCCCAGTGAGCGCGCGACACCAGTTCCGGATCGTCCAGCACGAACACCACCGCGCTGTCATCCGCCCGCTTGAGCAGCGGCAGGCAGGCCTGGGTGATCGCGAACGGCGCAGACACGTTGACGTGCATCGCGCGAAGGAAGTGGTCGGGCTTGTGCATCGCCAGCGGCGTCAACCCGGTGAAGCTGACCGCGGCATGCACGATGCCATCGAGTCGCCCGAGATCACGCTCCACCGCATCGGCAAGCGCTTCGTAATCGACCGGAGTCGCGACCTCCAGATCGACCGGATGGATCACCGGCTCCGGCAGCCCGGCCCGCACCATCTCGTCATAGAGCTGTTCGAGCTGGCGCTTGCGACGACCGGCGAGAATCACCGTGGCACCTGCGCGCGCAGCGGCCTTGGCGACCGCCGAACCGAGACCACCATAGGCTCCGGTCACCAGCACGACCTTTCCGGCGAGCAACCCTGCCGGCGCTTCGTCGACCGGCAGTCGGACCAGCGGCAGGGCCATCAGTGCACGACTCCGGCCACGTCGTGGGCCATGCGCTCAAGTTCGCCGGCCACATGCAGATCCTCGATGATGTCGCAGCCACCGATCAGCTCGCCCTGGATGTAGAGCTGCGGGAAGGTCGGCCAGTTGGCGTAATGCGGCAGCGCGGCACGCACCTCCGGATCGGCCAGCACGTTGACGGGATGAAACCTGGCCCCGGCGGCCTGCAGCGCCTGCACCGCGCGACTTGAAAATCCACACATGGGGAACTGCGGCGTGCCCTTCATGAAGAGCACCATGGGGTGCTCGGCGAGCACCGCCTTGATTCGTTCGTTAACGTCCATAGCTCTGGATTTCATCACTACAATGCAGGCAAGCCGCTAGTGTATCAGCCGCTTCCCCGGCCACGCTCGGGGGCGGCTACTCCCTTTTCCCCTTTTCCAGCCAACGTCAAGGAGCCATCGCCATGGCGATCGAACTACCCGCCCTGCCCTACGAAAAGAACGCCCTCGAGCCGCATATCTCGGCCGAGACGCTGGAGTACCACTACGGCAAGCATCACCAGGCCTACGTCACCAACCTCAACAACCTGATCAAGGGCACCGAGTTCGAAGGCGCAGCACTCGAGGACATCGTCAAAAAGTCCTCCGGCGGCACCTTCAACAACGCCGCCCAGGTGTGGAACCACACCTTCTACTGGAACTCGATGAAGCCCAATGGCGGCGGCGAGCCGACCGGCAAGCTGGCCGACGCGATCGCCAAGGCGTTCGGCTCGTTCGAGAAGTTCAAGGAGGAATTCTCCAAGTCCGCGGCCGGCAACTTCGGCTCGGGCTGGACCTGGCTGGTGCAGCGCCCGGACGGTTCGCTCGGCATCGTCAACACCTCCAACGCCGCCACGCCGATCACCGGCAGCGACAAGCCGCTGTTCACCATGGACGTGTGGGAGCATGCCTACTACGTCGACTACCGCAACGCCCGCCCGAAGTACATCGAGGCGTTCTGGAACCTGGTGAACTGGGACTTCGCGGCCAAGAACCTGGCCTGATCCCGATCCAGCGTTCGACCAAGAAAAGCGGAGCCGGCGACGGCTCCGCTTTTTTCATGCCTGACGTGCGCCAGGCCCGCCAGCCTCAGTCGCCGAACGCCCTGCGCACGCCGGCCACGGGGGACTCCCAGCCGATCACCCGGGCCAGCGCCTCGGACCGCTCGAGCAAGGTTGCGGCATCCGGCGCGCACAGCGTGGCGTGGCCCACCTTGCGGCCCGGGCGTGCCTGCTTGCCGTAGTCGTGCCAGTGGCCGTCGATGGTGCGCAGCACCGACGCCGGGTCGGGCAGCTCGCCGATCCAGTTGAACATCAGCGAGGCACCGCGGGCGCCCGTATCGCCCAGCGGCAACCCGAGCACGGCCCGCACATGGTTCTCGAACTGGCTGGCGTGCGCTCCCTCGATCGTCCAATGCCCCGAGTTGTGCACCCGTGGCGCCATCTCGTTACCCAGCAGATCGCCGTCCTTCACGAACAACTCCAGCGCGAACACGCCGACATAGTCCAACCGCTCGGCCAGCTTTCGCGCCAATGCGGTGGCACGCGGCTGCAGCGCCTCGATGTCCGGCGCCGGCGCAAGGCTGAGGCTGAGTACGCCGTCGGTATGCCAGTTGCGCGTCAGCGGCCAGGTACGGAATTCGCCATTGCGACCACGCACGGCAATCACCGACAACTCGCGCTCGAACGGGACGAAGGCCTCGAGAATCAGGCCATGGATTGCCGCCTGGGCGCCAAGCGCCTCCCAGGCGGCATCGGCATCGGCGTCCGAGCGCAGGCGGAATTGGCCCTTGCCGTCGTAGCCCAGACGCCGTGTCTTGAGAATCGCCGGGGCGCCGGTGACGGCAAGCGCGCGATCCAGGTCATCGCGGGTATCCACGGCAACGAACTCGGGTGTGGCCAGACCGCACTCGCGGAAAAGGGTCTTCTCGGTCAGTCGATCCTGCGCCACCGCCAGCGCCCCCGGATTCGGGTAAACCGCCACCCGCCCGGCCAGCCACTCGGCGGTACTCGCCGGCACGTTCTCGAAATCGAAGGTCACCGCGTCGACCCGGCTGGCGAAGTCCGCCAGCGCCTCGCGGTCGGACCAGTCGGCCGCGATCAGCGGCGCCACCTGGCCGGCGCAGGCCTCGGCGGAGGTGTCGACCACCAGCGTCTTGATGCCCAGTGGAGCAGCGGCGAGCGTAAGCATCCGCGCCAACTGGCCACCCCCAAGGATGCCGAGCACCGGCTGTCGACGGTCGCTCATGCGCGTGGATCCGGGTGGTTCAGCACCTGGCGGGTCTGGTTGTCGCGGAACGCCTCGAGCGCCCGGGCCAGCTCGGGATCATGGAGCGCCAGCACGGCCGCCGCCAGCAGCGCGGCATTCACCGCACCGGCCCGACCGATCGCCAGGGTCCCGACCGGGATGCCCGCCGGCATCTGCGCGATCGACAGCAGGGAGTCCATCCCGTTGAGTGCCTTGGACTGCACCGGCACGCCGAACACCGGAAGCCGGGTCTTGGCCGCCAGCATGCCCGGCAGGTGGGCGGCGCCGCCGGCACCGGCGATGATCACCTGGATCCCGCGCCCCATCGCCTCGTCGGCATAGCGGAACAGCAGATCCGGAGTGCGGTGGGCAGAAACCACCTGGACCTCGTGGGGCACGCCCAACTGGGTCAGGTAGTCGGCGGCGTGCTGCATGGTTTCCCAGTCGGACCGGGATCCCATGACCACGCCCACCCGCGGCGGCACGGCGGTAATCGTCATGGCTGGGCCATCCAAAAACCGCTATTGTAAAAGCTTTCCCGCTGCCCTACATCCCGCCCCATGGACAAGCGCCTGCTCGACATCCTGTGCTGCCCGGTCAGCAAGACTCCCGTCAGACCGGCCACCCGGAACGAGCTGGACAGCATCAATCGCACGGTCGCCGCCGGGGAGCTGGTGACGGTCGCGGGAGCGCCGGTCAAGGCAAAAGTGGCCGAGGCCCTGATCACTGTCGATCGCAAGGTGCTGTATCGGGTCGATGACGGGATCCCGGTCATGCTGCCCGAGGAGGGCATCGGCACCCTGCAGATCGCCGATTTCCCTCACGCGTAATCGGAAAACTGCGGGCTGACACATGGTTTGGGGCTGCTTTTCGGCTTATCGTGAGATGGCTTGCGCCCATGGCGGGCGCGACTGTCCAGGCGGCCAACGCCCCAGGGGGCGGCGATGAAAGACGCGATCGAACCGAGCAGGATCGTCAACCTGAACCAGCACCCCAACGCGCCGGAGCGCGGTGGTGATCTGCTGCATGCGGTACGGGACACGTCCAGTCGTCGGCTGCAGCAACTTCTCGGCAACATGTTCGAGCACGTCGACGATGCGCTGTTTGACCTCGCCGAGAAGGCTGAGAACAACGCCGCCCAGATGCACTATTTCGACGGCATGCGGGAAGTGCGCAAGCGTCGCCCGGCGGTGGAGCGCAGCTACCTCGCCCAGTTCAGCCGGGAGCTGACCGACTTCGCCGCGCAGCGCCGCAAGGCTCCGGTCGAGGCCGAAACGATCGGTGCGGTAGAGCTCACCCTGGTGGCCGAGAACGAGCTGGAGGAATCGCTCGCCATCACCAGCATGATCAGCAAGAACGAGTCCCGCCTGGCGCGCGACCTGTTCGCGGTGAACCAGCGGCTGGCCGTCATCTGCGGCGGCATTCAGGTCTCCGAGGCCAACAGCCCGGTAGGACCGGCCGTGTTGACCCAGGCGTTCCGTCAGGCGATGCGCGAGTTGCAGGCGGACATGCGCGTCAAGCTGATCATCTACAAGCTGTTCGACCGTTACGTCCTGTCCGGCATGGAAGAGCTCTACGGCGAACTGAACGACCTCCTGGCCAAGGCCGGGGTGCTCCCCAACCTCAGGCACGAGCATGCACGCAGCACTGCCGCCCGCACGACCAGCGCGCCCCGGGCGCAAGCGGCCGGCGAGGATAACGCAGGGTCTGCGGGCACGGTCACCGACGAGGCCGGCAACATCCTCACCACCCTCCAGGCCCTGTTTACGGCGCGTCGTGGTCATGCCGCCGGCTCGTCGTCCGTCACACTGGGCCCGCAGTCGATTCCCACGGCCAACGAGCTGCTCGGCGCACTGAGCGTGCTGCAGGGCCAGATCGTCAGCCACGGCCTGCCCGCCGTCGGCGAAAGTGGCGTCGGCGACGTTTCCGCCGAGGTCGCTCACCTGAAGGATCATCTGCTCAACCAGATCGGGGCCCTGCGAGGCGAACGACCCAGTCACGTGTCCTCCATCGACGAGGACACCATCGACCTGGTGGGCATGCTGTTCGAGTTCATCCTCGAGGACCGGAATCTGCCACCGCAGATGCAGGTGCTGCTTGCGCGCCTGCAGATCCCCTACCTCAAGGCCGCGATCCTCGACCGCAAGCTGTTCGCGCACCGCCAGCATCCCGCGCGCCGTCTGCTCGACGGCCTCGCCGAAGCGGCCAAGGGCTGGTCGGAGGAGTCCGACAAGGACCGCCGCCTTTACGACAAGATCAAGTCCGTCGCCGAGCAACTGCTGAACGAGTTCGACGACGACATGGGCATCTTCGACCGCCTGCTCGGCGAGCTGCAGGAGTTTCAGGATCTTGCGCGCAAGCGCGCTGAGCTGGCCGAACAGCGGGTGGCCGAGTCGACCCGCGGTCGCGAGAAGCTGGAGCAGGCGCGCCGGCGTGCCGCCCGGGAAATCCTCGATCGCATCGATGGCAAGCCATTGCCCCCCCTCATGCACGGTGTACTCGCACGCGCGTGGGCGAACTATCTGGTACTGATCCTGCTGCGGCAGGGCGACGACTCGCCCGAGTTCGCCGAGGCACTGCGCTTCGTCAACGAGCTGGTGGCGAGCACCCGGCTGCCGAAGGATGCCAACGGACGCGACACGCTGCGGCAGATGTTGCCCAACATCGAACGGGCGCTGCGCAAGGGACTGACCAACGTTGCCTTCCAGGAACACGACGTCGAGCGCCTGCTCGATCAGTTGCACTCCCACTACGCCGGGCAGCTGGGCGAATCTTCCGAAACGGCCCCCCGGGAGGTCGTGGCACCGGCGATACCGGAAAGCATCCAGTCGCTGGTGGAGAATGTCCCGGATACGGCACCGCTGGCGCCGGAGGATACCGCTGAGCAGCTGGAGATCCTGCCACCGGAGGTGCGTGCGCAGCTCGAGCAGGTACAGGCGATGAAGCCCGGAACCTGGCTGCAGTTCGAGCCTGCGGAAGGCGCGCCGGAGCGGGCAAAGCTGTCGTGGATCAGCCCGATGAGCGGCCGCTACCTGTTCGTGAACCGCCGCGGACTGAAGGTTGGCGACTACTCACCACAGGAGCTCGCCGCGATCATGGCCGAGGGCCGGGCCAGCGTCCTGGCGTCCAACGCCCTGTTCGACCGGGCGATGGATGCCATCGTCGGCAAGCTCAGCCAGCCAGCCCCAGCCACGGCGACGGAGCAGGAATGACCCAGGCGGGCCGCTTCTCCGCCCCCTCGCGGGAGCAGATCCTTTCCGATATCGAACGGGCATTTTCCGAGGACGTCGGCGGTGGCGACGCCACCGCCGAGCTGCTCCCGGCGGAGTCCACGGCCCGCGCCACGTTGACCTGCCGGGAGTCGGCCGTGCTCGCCGGAAGGCCCTGGTTCGATGCCTGCTTCCGGGCGCACGACCCTCGCGTCTCGATCGAGTGGTTCTTCGACGACGGTGACGCCGTGCCCGCCGACGCCAGGCTCTGCGAGGTCTCAGGTCGTGCGCGGGCGCTGGTGACGGCAGAGCGCTCCGCCCTCAATTTCCTGCAGTTGCTCTCGGGCACCGCGACGACCACGGCCGCCTATGCGGCCGCGCTGGCCGGCACCGGCACCCGCCTGCTCGACACGCGCAAGACCGTGCCGGGCCTGCGGCTGGCGCAGAAATACGCCGTACGCTGCGGGGGCGGCGTCAACCATCGCATCGGCCTCTACGATGGCGTGTTGATCAAGGAAAACCACATCATTGCCGCAGGCGGCATAGCCGCCGCCGTCGCCGCTGCAAGGCGGCTGCATCCCGGCCTTCCGCTGGAGGTCGAGGCAGAGAACCTCGAAGAACTCGACCAGGCGCTGTCGGCCGGCGTCGACCGCGTGATGCTGGACAACTTCGACCTGGCCTCCATGCGCCGGGCAGTCAATCTCGCTGGCGGTCGGATTCCGCTGGAAGTTTCGGGCAACGTGGAGCTCGCCACGATTCGGGAGATAGCCGCCACCGGGGTGGACTTCATTTCGGTCGGCGCCCTGACCAAGCATGTGCGCGCCATCGACCTCTCGCTGAGACTGCATCTGGACTGAGGCACCACCCCACCTTGCGAACCGGGTCGAGCGCACACACACTTCGGCCATGGGGAATTTGCACGATCTCGCGCTGCTGTTGATCCTCGGTGCCGTGGTGGCCGCATGGATGGAGCTTGCCCGCGCCCGCGAGCTGGCCGTGGCGGCTGCACGGCGGCATTGCGAGCTGCAGGGCCTGCAGCTGCTGGACGAGACGGTCGGGCTGCGTTCGCTTCGACTGCGTACGATCAGCGGCAGCCGTGGACTTGAACACGGCTATGCGTTCGAAGTCAGCATCGACGGCGACGACCGCGAGCCAGGCCGGATCTGGATGCAGGGCCGCCGCGTCACCGGACTGAGCCTGCCGACCGTCCACTGGCTGGCCGGAGTTCCCGGCAACGACAATGGGCTTCCGGGCATACCCCCTGCGGCACCACCACTGGACACCACGGCGCAGCCGCGCACGAACAACGTCGTTCCGCTCCGGCGACGCATGCCGCGCGACGACTGAGCCGCCGAAGCCGGCGAGCTATTTCACGATACGCAGGTGACCGCCACGCCGGGGCTTGTCGTCGTCCGGCGCAGGCTCGGGTGCGCCTGCCGGCTCCCCGCCATCCGGCGGCGAGGGCGGTGGTTCGGCGTCCGAATCCTCGGCGGGAAACATCATTCCCTGGCCGTTTTCCTGTGCGTAGAGCGCGAGCACCGAAGATACGGGGACAAGAATGGAATGGCTCACCCCGGAGAAGCGCGCCTGGAAGCTGATCCATTCGTTGCCCAGGTCGAGGTTGGCCACCGCACGCATCGCGAGGTTGAGCACGACCTGACCGTTCTTGATCACGTGCGGCGGGACGCGAACACCCTCCCGGGTCGCATCGACCAGCACGTAGGGCGTGAGATTGTTGTCGGTGATCCAGTCGTAGATCGCCCGCAGCAGATAGGGGCGATTCGAGCTCATCGCAGGTGTGTCGGACTGTCCCATCAGGGTCGCATCGCCTTTTCTTCCGCGGTGAGGCTTCGGGCATAGCCCTGGCTGTTGAACAGACGTTCGCCGTAATCGACGATCGGGCGGCCCTCCTTGCCGAGATCGACGCCAAGCCAGGGCAATCGCCACACGACCGGCGCAACCAGGCAGTCGGCCAGGCTCATTTCCGGATTGACGAAGAACCGGGCGGCCTTGAACAGCGGCAGCGAGGCCAGCAGCTGCTCTCGCAGACGCTTTCGGGCGGCATCGGCAGGACGCCCGCCGGCGCGAATCGTGTCGACCTCCGGCAGCCAGTCGCGCTCGATCCGTACGGCGGCGAGACGCAGGCGTGCGCGTGAAAGCGGATCGATCGGCATCAGCGGGGGATGCGGATAGCGCTCGTCGAGGTATTCGCAGATCACCGAGGTGTCGTAGAGAACGAGGTCGCGGTCGACCAGGGTCGGCGTGCTGGCATAGGGGTTCAGGTCGACCAGATCCTCGGGCGGCTGGCCCGGTTCCACCATCACCCGCTCGTAGCTGACGCCCTTCGCGGCGAGCAGCAGGCGGACACGATGACACTGGATGTCATCCGCCGTGGTGTAAAGAGTGAGCACCGTACGCGAGCGGGCGCTTTGAACCATGCGCGATCTCCCCAGCTGACAACGGAATGCGGCGGCCCGAAGGCCGCCGCATGCGTGCCCTCCAACCTTGCGGTCAGTGGACGTCCTTCCAGTATTCCTTCTTGAGCATGTAGGCCAGGAGAGTGAAGCCCGCCAGGAACAGCAGCACCCAGATTCCGTAGTGCTTGCGCTGCAGCGCCGCCGGTTCGGACACGTACTCGAGGAAGTTGGTCAGGTCGCGGGTCGCCTGCTGATACTGCTCCGGGGTCATGGTGCCGGGCTTGGACAGCTCCAGCTTCTCGACCTCTTCGCTGCCGTCCTTCCTCACCGCGGTCTGAATGCCCTGCAGCTCCCAGAGCGGATTTGGCATCGAAGCGTTCGGGAACACCGTGTTGTTCCAGCCGACCGGGCGGCTTGGATCGAGGTAGAACGAATTGAGATAGGCATTGACCCAGTCGGCGGTCTTGGCCCGCACCTCGAGCGACAGGTCCGGCGGAGCCTTGCCGAACCACTTCGCCGCATCTTCCGGCGGCATGTGCGACTCGATCGTCTGCCCGTAGTTGACGCCGGTGAAGTTGAGGTTCTGCATGACCTCCTGCTCGGTCAGGCCCAGGTCCTCGCCGATCCGCGAGTAACGCATGAACTTGATCGAGTGGCAGCCCACGCAGTAGTTGAAAAACAGCTTGGCGCCGCGCTGCAGCGACGCCTGGTCGCTGATGTTGTTGCCGGCCTTGGGCAGCTCGGGACCTTCGGCGGCAAGCACCGAGGTGCTGCCGACCAGCAGGCCGAAGGCCAGCGCGATGGAGGAGAAATAGCGCTTAGTCATGCATCGTCACCCGTTCCGGAACCGGCTTGGTCTTCTCCCAGCCCAGGCGCGTATAGAACCCGAGGAAGACGAAGAAACCGAAGTACAACAAGGTCATCGCGCGCCCGAACAGGTTCTCCCAGAACGTCACGTCGACGTCGCCGAACCATGCGGGAATCACCTCGGCCGTCACACCGGCACCCACGGCGCCGAGCATGATGAAGGACAGCACGAACAGCCCCAGCGCCACCTTGAAACCGGTGCCGCGGTAGCGGATCGACTTGACCTGGCCGACGTCGATCCACGGCAGCGCGAACAGCAGCGCGATCGCGCCGAACATCCCCAGCACGCCCCACACGGCAGTGCCGAAGAACGACGGGATCATGCGCAGGATCGCGTAGAACGGGGTGAAGTACCACACCGGCTTGATGTGCGACGGCGTCACCAGGTTGTTGGCCGGGATGAAGTTGTCGTGCTCGAGGAACCAGCCGCCGAAGGTCGGCGCGAAGAAGATGATGAAGGCGGCGATCATCAGGAAGAAGCCCGCACCGAACAGGTCCTTCACCGTGTAGTACGGATGGAAGGGAATGCCATCGGCGGGCTTGAGCGCATCCCAGCGGTTGCCCTTCGGCCCCTTCTTGATCTCCACGCCGTCCGGATTGTTCGATCCCACCTCGTGCAGCGCGGCGATATGCAGCACCACCAGCAGCAGCAGCACCAGCGGCAGCGCGATCACATGCAGCGCGAAGAAGCGGTTGAGCGTGGCGTCGGCCGGGATGTAGTCGCCCATGATCCACTGCACCAGCGAGTCGCCGATGTAGGGGATGGTGCCGAACAGCGAGATGATCACCTTGGCGCCCCAGAACGACATGTTGCCCCACGGCAGCACGTAGCCCATGAAGGCCTCGGCCATCAGCGCCAGGAAGATCAGCATGCCGAGGATCCACACCAGTTCGCGCGGCTTCTTGAACGAGCCGTACATCAGGCCGCGGAACATGTGCAGGAACACCACCACGAAGAACAGCGAGGCACCGGTGGAGTGCATGTAGCGGATCAGCCAGCCCCACTCCACGTCGCGCATGATGTACTCGACCGAGGCGAACGCTTCCGCCGCGCTGGTCTTGTAGTTCATGGTGAGGAAGATGCCGGTGACGATCTGGTTGACCAGCACCAGAATCGCCAGCGAGCCGAAGTAATACCAGAGGTTGAAGTTCTTCGGCGCGTAGTACTCGGTCATGTGCTTGCGGTAAGCAGGCATCATGTTCGGCGCGCGCTCGTTGACCCAATCGCCGATGCGGGTGAAGACGTTAGCCATCAGCCGGCCTCCTTCGGATCCACGCCAATCTGGATGGTGGTGTCGTTCACGAAGTGATACGGCGGCACCTGCAGGTTCTTCGGCGCGGGAACGCCGCTGAACACGCGACCGGCCATGTCATAGCGCGACTTGTGGCAGGGGCAGTAGAAACCGCCTTCCCAGTTCGGGTCGAACGGCTCGGGCTTGATCTCCGGGAAGAAGTCCGGCACGCAGCCCAGGTGGGTGCAGATGCCGATCACCACCAGCCACTCCGGCTTGATCGAGCGCGTCTCGTTCTGTGCGTACTTGGGCTGCTGCGCGGCCGAAGTGCCGTCCGACTTGGGATCGACCAGTCGGGAGTCCACCTTCGGCAGCGCCGCCAGCTGGGCGGGCGTGCGGTTGACCACGAACACCGGCAGGCTGCGCCAGGGGAAGGTCACCTTCTGGCCGAGCTCGATCTTGCTGATGTCCACGGTCACGGGGGCACCGGCGGCCTTGGCGCGTGCGCTGGGCTCCCAGGTCTTGATGAAAGGCACGGCTGCTACCACGACTCCCGCACCACCAACCACCGCAGTGGTTGCGGTGAGGAAGCGGCGGCGACCATGGTCGACGACTTCGTTCGCCATCAGGCTCTCCGGAACTTGCATTGCCATTGAGACACGAGCGAAGGGCTTCGGCAGGCGCGTGCGAAACGATCCGCCGGGGTCCGGACGGAGTGGGCCGACCACTTTAAGAAGCGATCATCCTCCCCCGAGAACCGCCGTCGGACCGACCGGGAGCTCCAGTCGGGCCGCTTCGCCAGCACCGGTCAAAATCCGGCACCCGCAAAAATCGCGTTAGTGTAGCGTCAGCCCCCCGCCCGTACAATCGAACTGCCGGCTTTGTGCAAGCAGCCGGGCCGCCCTTGACCTCGCACCCCACGCACCATTTTACGAAAGCCGACCCCATGAAACACGCCGCCGGCCTGCTCGCCTTTGTCGCCCGATTCGTGGTTCTGGGGCTGGCGCTGGCTTTCGTGGTGGGCCTGCTGTGGCCGGGCACCGGTGAGCGGCTTCGCCAACGCTTCGGGCTGGATGCCGGCCGGGCGGCCCAGGTCGCGGCACCCGCGCCCGGCGCAGCCGCCGCGCCGACGCTGTCCTATGCCGACGCCGTGGCGCGCGCAGCTCCATCGGTGGTGAACATCTACGCGAACAAGACGGTGACCGAGCAGGCGCTGCGGATGTACACCGACCCGTGGATGCAGCAGGTGTTCGGCGGCGTCCCGGTGGGCTCGGTCAAACGCAAGGAACAGAGCCTGGGCTCGGGCGTGATCGTCAGTGCCGACGGCTACGTGCTGACCAACAACCACGTGATCGCCAACGCGGACGACATCCAGGTGCTGCTCTACGACGGCCGCGTGGCCAAGGCGACTCTGGTCGGCGCCGATCCGGAAACCGACCTGGCGGTGCTGAAGATCGATGCAGGCAACCTCCCGGTCGCGCACATCCTGCCGCACACCACCCTGCGCCCCGGAGATGTGGTGCTGGCGATCGGCAATCCGTTCGGCCTCAACCAGACGGTGACCATGGGCATCGTCAGCGCGATCGGACGCCAGCTGAGCAGTTCCAGCCCCGAGGACTTCATCCAGACCGACGCCGCGATCAACCTGGGCAACTCGGGTGGAGCGCTGGTCGATGCGCACGGCAACCTGGTCGGCATCAACACGCTGCTGATCGGCAAGGCGGCCAACGCCGAAGGCATCGGCTTCGCGATCCCGGTGGACAGCGCCAAGAAGGTGCTGGACCAGATCATCGACACCGGTCACGTCGTGCGCGGCTGGCTCGGGGCGGATTACACCTTCGTCCCCGTGGCCGCCAACGGCGGGCTGCCGGCAGCGGCCCGCGGCGTGATGGTGGCCGATGTCTATCCGGGCGGACCGGCGGCCCTGGCCGGCGTCCAGCCACGCGACATCCTGCTGGAGATCGGCGGCCAGGACATCACCGACCCGTCCAACCTGCGCAAGCGCGAGGCGGCGCTGAAGCCCGGCAGCAAGGTCGAGGTGTCCGGGCTGCGCAACGGCGTACCGTTCCATGTCGAACTGACCATCGCACAACGCCCGGCACAACTGGACGACGGCTCACTGGACGGCTGAGCCGCCCGCGGCACCGCTGGAAGCCAGCGGACGATGCAACGCCTTGCCGTAGCGCTGGCGCAGTTCCTCGACGCGGGCCACGTAGACCCGCGTCTCGGCGTACGGCGGAACCCCTTTGTAGCGCTCCACGGCGCCAGGGCCGGCATTGTAGGCCGCCGCCGCGAGGCGCTCGTCGCCCTTGAAGGTCTGCAGCAGCTGGCCCAGGTAGCGCGCACCGCCGCGGATGTTCTGCTCGGCATTGAACGCATCCAGCACACCCATGTCGCTGGCGGTCGCAGGCATCAGCTGCATCAGGCCCTGGGCCCCCTTGATCGAGAGTGCATGCGGATTGAACGCGCTTTCGGCATGGATGATCGCCCGCAGGAACGCCTCGTCCACGCCGAAGTCGACGCTGGCCCGGCGGGTCACGCTGGCGTAGTCCTGGAGGTTGAGCCGCACCGAATTCCAGTGGATCGGCGAATGCAGGTCGCAGGCCATGCAGGTGGCGATGTAGGTGAACAGCATCGTCACCGCCCGGCCCTTGCCGCCGACCGGCGGGATGTTGGTGTACTCAACGCTGCCGTCGGCACGCTTCACGCGATAGACGGCGCCGCGCAGCACGCGATCGCCCGGCCCCGCCGACGCAACAGTAGTGGCGGCCGAACGGGACTCGCGATAGGCCCAGCCCCCCGGCTTGCCGCCCGGGGCCGCCGGCTGCGGCGCATCGGCAAGCGCCCGGCCAGTGGTGTGCACCGACGTTTGCACGTCGGCAAAGGCTCCACGCATCGGTAGTCGCCCTGAGAGCACGCGCGCCGAGGTATCGACCGAAGCGGCAACACCCTCGAACGATGCGCGTGCCACCGCCGGGGCCCGGCGCGGCACGCGGCGCGACGGTGCCGCGTAGGATCCGATCCGGCGACAGCCCCGGTACCCCGCCGGCTTGCTGGTGAACACGGCTTCGCCACTGGCCCCGGTGCAGCGGTACATCGCCTCGGCATGTGCGCGCATCGGCACCAGCGCTCCCAGCAGCAGGATGCAGAGCAACCCGACCCGGCGAGGGATCGGCGAATGCGGGAAGCAGCGGCGGGTCCGACCGGCGCTTCCCCACTGGCGCAAGGCGACAATCATGGCCGGCAGTGTGCAGCGATCGCCCGGCAGCGCCAAGTCCACGACGCCGGTGGCGTGCGGTGCTTCGCATCCGGCCCCACCGGGCGAGCGGCCTGGCCGGCCCGACCCGGGCGCAAGTGCTTGATCCGGCAGTGGCCGCCATGCGTTGGCGCGGGTAAACTGCGCGGTCCAGCGGACGCCCGCCGCCCCACTCCGAACCACGGTACATCGCCCCATGAGCGGCAAGCTTTTCATCAAGACCCACGGCTGCCAGATGAACGAGTACGACTCGGCCAAGATGGCCGACGTGCTGAAGGCATCGCACGGCCTGGAGCTGACCGACAACGAGGCCGAGGCCGACGTCATCCTGGTCAACACCTGCTCGATCCGCGAGAAGGCGCAGGAGAAGGTGTTCAGCCAGCTCGGCCGCTGGAAGGAGCACAAGGCCGACGGCAAGCCGGTGCTGATCGGCGTCGCCGGCTGCGTGGCGAGCCAGGAGGGCGAGGCGATCGTCAAGCGCGCACCGTTCGTCGACCTGGTGTTCGGCCCGCAGACGCTGCACCGCCTGCCCGAGCTGATCGAGTCGCGCCGCGCCACCGGCAAGCCGCAGGTGGACATCTCCTTCCCCGAGATCGAGAAGTTCGACCACCTGCCGGAGCCGCGCGCCGAGGGCCCGACCGCCTTCGTCTCGATCATGGAAGGCTGCTCGAAGTACTGCTCCTACTGCGTGGTGCCCTACACCCGCGGCGAGGAGATCAGCCGCCCGTTCGACGACGTGATCGTCGAAGTCGCCCAGCTCGCCGAACAGGGCGTGCGCGAGGTCAACCTGCTGGGCCAGAACGTCAACGCCTACCGCGGCGCCACCCACGACGGCGGCACCGCGGATCTGGCCGTGCTGATCCATGCGATCGCGCAGATCGAGGGCATCGGCCGCATCCGCTTCACCACCTCGCATCCGCTGGAGTTCTCCGACTCGCTGATCGAGGCCTACGCCAGCGTGCCGAAGCTGGCCAACTTCCTGCACCTGCCGGTGCAGGCTGGATCGGACCGCATCCTCGCCGCGATGAAGCGCGGCTACACCGCGCTGGAGTTCAAGCAGAAGATCCGCAAGCTGCGCGCGGTGCGTCCGGACATCTGCATCAGCTCGGACTTCATCGTCGGCTTCCCCGGCGAGACCGACGAGGACTTCGAGAAGACCATGAAGCTGATCGACGACGTCGGCTTCGACCAGAGCTTCAGCTTCATCTTCTCCTCGCGCCCCGGCACCCCGGCGGCGAACCTGCCCGACCCGACCCCCGCCGCCGTCAAGCACGAACGGCTGACCCGGCTGCAAGCGGCGATCAACGCCAACGCCAGGGCGATCAACGAGGCGATGGTCGGCACCGTGCAGCGCGTGCTGGTGGAAAAGCCCAGCCGCAAGAACGCCAGCGAACTCAGCGGCCGCACCGAAAACATGCGCTACGTGAACTTCCCCGGCCCGGCGCGGCTGATCGGCCAGTTCGTCGACGTGCAGATCACCGAGGCGATGAGCAACTCGCTGCGCGGCCGCCTGCACAGCCACGAAACGGCTGCCGCAGTGTAGGAGCCCGCTCCCGGGCGATGCTTTTCGCTTTGAATGTGCATCAGGAGCAGGAGCATCGCCCGCAAGCGGGCTCCTACAAAAAGCCGCCGGATCAATCCAGCCGCTGGGCGGAACTACAGCTTCGCGGCGACCTCCATCGTCAAAGCTGCCACGACTAGACCGCGATCTTCTGTAGGAGCCCGCTCGCGGGCGATGCTTTTCGCTTTGAATGTGCATCAGGAGCATCGCCCGCGAGCGGGCTCCTGCGGCAGCGGCCGGATCAATCCAGCCGCTTGCGGAAGCGCAGGATCGCCGCGGTCATCATCACCGCGGTGAACACCACCAGCGCCAGCGCATCGCCCCACAGGTCGAACAGGCCCGCGTTGCGCAGCATGATGCCGCGGATCAGCCGCAGGAAATGGGTCAGCGGCAGCAGCTCGGCGATCCACCGCGCGACCGTCGGCATGCCCGAGAACGGAAACATGAAGCCGGACAGCAGGATCGACGGCAGGAAGACGAAGAAGGTCATCTGCATCGCCTGGAACTGCGACCGGGCGCCCGAGGAGATCAACAGCCCCAGCGTCAGGTTGCTGGCGATCAGCAGCAGCGCGGCAAGGTAGACGTCAAGCAGGCTGCCGCGGATCGGCACGTCGAACAGCCAACGCCCCAGCGCCAGGATCACCGTGGTCTGCACCAGGCCGATCAGCACGTACGGCACTACCTTGCCCAGCATCAGCTCGCTGCTGGTCAGCGGCATGGCGATCAGCAGCTCCATGTTGCCGCGCTCCCGCTCGCGCACGATGGCGATGGCGGTGAACAGCACCATGGTCATGGTCAGGATCACGCCGATCAGCCCGGGCACGATGTTGATCGCCGAACGCCGCTCCGGGTTGTAGAACGAGGTCACCACGATGCGCGGCACCGGCGGCGTGCTGGTGTACGGCGCACGGGCATCCGGCAGCCGGCTGTCCACCGGCGTCTGGGCCAGTTGCGCGGCCGCGCCGGCCACGGTGGCATCGCTGCCGTCGACCAGCACCTGCGCCACCGGGCGTCCATCCTGCCTGCGCGCCTCGAAGTCCGGCGGAATCACCACGCCCACGTTGATGCGGCCGCGACGGATCAGGTCGACCACCTCCTCCGGGGTGTGCGCCGTGGCCACCGGGCGGATGACGTCGGTGGCCAGCATGTCCATCACCAGCGCACGCGAGCCGCTGGTCTGCGCCTGGTCGGCGATCGCCGCGTCCAGCCCGCGCAGGTTGAGGTTGATCGCGTAGCCGAACAGCACCAGCTGCACGATCGGCATCACCAGGATCATCGCCAGCGTGATGCGGTCGCGCCGCATCTGGCGGACTTCCTTCTGCATGATGGCCCACAGGCGTCGGAGGTTCACGCGGCACGCTCCCGTTCGGCCGACCGCGTGGCGGCGACGAACACATCCTCCAGGCTGGGAGACGTCGATCGCAGCCGCACCGACAACCCGGCCTCGCGCAGCCGGTGTTCCACCCTGCCACCGAATCCGTCGCCCTGCCCCTCGTCCGCGAGCAGGCGCAACGCATGGCCGACCTGGGCGATGCCGAGCACGCCGGGCGCACCGACCAGCGCATGCTGCGCACGCCGCGGACTGTCCGATTCGACCAGCCAGGTGCGCCCTTCCAGCGCGCCGGTGAGTGCATCCGGCGTCCCGTCCGCCACCAGCCGCCCGCGGTCGAGGATCGCCAGCCGATGGCAGCGCTCGGCCTCGTCCATGAGGTGGGTGGATACCAGCAACGTGGTGCCGGCGTCGGTGAGCTCGAACAGCGCCTCCCAGAAGTCGCGGCGGGACTCGGGATCCACCGCGCTGGTCGGTTCATCGAGGAACAGCAGTTCGGGCTCGTGCATCACGGCGCAGGCCAGCGCAAGGCGCTGCTTCTGTCCGCCACTCATGGTGCCGGCCAGCTGGTCGCGGCGATCGGCCAGGTGATAGCGCTCCAGCAGTTCGCCGATGCGCGCGCGCTTGCGATCCCGTGGCACGCCGAGGATTTCGGCGATGAATTCGAGGTTCTCGCCCACGGTGAGGTCGGTGAACAGCGAGAAGCTCTGCGTCATGTAGCCGATCCGGCGGCGCAGGTCCTCCGCCTGCTGCGGCACGCGCAGGCCGAGCACTTCGATGTCGCCGCCGGTCGGCGTGAGCAGGCCGCAGAGCATGCGGATGGTGGTGGACTTGCCCGAGCCGTTCGGTCCGAGGAAGCCGTACACGCGCCCGCGCGGCACGTCCAGGTCGACATGGTCGACCGCGAGCAACTGGCCGAACCGCTTGGTCAGGCCGCGCACATGGATGGCCGGGGCATCGCTCACGGCGCGGCCGGCGTCACGTGGACCGGCAGGCCAGCCGGAAGATCGGAGGGGCGGTCCAGCGCGACCTCCGCCAGATAGCTGAGCCGTGTGGCATCGTCGCCGCTCAGCGCGTAGTACGGCGTGAACACCGGTTCCGAACGCAGCAGGCGCACATGTCCTGCCAAGGCCTGGTCGCGCCCCTGCACGCGTATCTGCACGGCGCTGCCGACCTTCAATGCACTGCGCATCGCTACCGGCACGTAGATCCGCGCATACGGGCGATCGCCGACCAGCTCGATCGCCAGCGGCGCGCCGACCGGAGCCTGGTCGCCGAGCCGGTAAGGCACGTCATCGATGCGGCCATCGCGTGGCGCCACCACGTGCAGCTTGCCGAGGGTGACGCGCAGCGCATCCACCTGCGCCTGGGCGGCATCGACCGCGGCACGGGCCTGTGCCAGCTGTTCGCTGCGCGTGCCGTGCAGCAACTGGTCGAGCGCAGCGCGGGCGGCGTCGGCCTGGCCTCGGGTGTCCT
Source organism: Dyella ginsengisoli LA-4 (assembly GCF_000334915.1). Classification (GTDB taxonomy): domain Bacteria; phylum Pseudomonadota; class Gammaproteobacteria; order Xanthomonadales; family Rhodanobacteraceae; genus Dyella_A; species Dyella_A ginsengisoli_A. The sequence continues at coordinate 81,756 of NZ_AMSF01000055.1, forward strand.
GTGCATTGGCGCGGGCGCGGTCCAGGTCGGAGGCGGCCACGGCGTCGCGGTCCTGCCGGGCAACCGCCTGCAGACGCTCGAGGTAGCTGTTTGCGTCGTGCGCCTGCGCTTCGGCCGCCGCCAGCGTGGCGCGGGCGCGGGCGATGTCCTCCCGGCGGGGGCCGGCCACCCCCTCGGCGAGCGCCTGCCGCTGGCGGTGCAGCTCGGCCAGCGCGGCATCCAGGTTGGCCTGGGTGTGGGCCGGATCGAGGTCCAGCAGCGGCTGCCCCGCCCTCACCGCCTCGCCAGCGCGCACATGCATGGCGACGATGCGCTCGGCAGCCGGTGCCGGCAGGGTGATGCGGTCGTACTCCAGCGTGCCAGGGGCCTCTTCGGTGGAACGCTGGCAACCGGCCAGCATGCAGGCGAGAAGGCCAAGGGCGAACAGTCGGCCGGTCATCGGGATCTCTCCGGAGTGGGCATAGCGAGGCCGTGAGCGAGCAGCGCGAGGGTGTGGGAAACCAGGGCCGGCATGTCCAGTCCCGGCATGCCGAAGGCCTTCTGCCAGATCGGCGCACCGGCCGCGGGGAACAGGGTCAAGCCGACCAGCGAGACCACCAGCAGGCGCGGGTCGATGCCCGGCGCAAGCTGGCCGGCCCCATGCGCCGCGGTGAACCGCTGCGCCAGCACCTGCGGCAGCGAGGGCATCACTTCCCGGAACACGAACTCGCGCAGCGCACCGCCCTCGCACAGCACCTCGCGCACCCAAAGCGCAGGCAGCCACGGCAGCTTCGCGACGATGCCGGACACGCCCTGGGCGAATGCCTGCGCCAGTTCCAGCGGCGTCTCGCCGGCCGAACCCAGGGTCTCCACCAGTGGGCGGACGTTCGGGAGCAGGCGTTCCTCGACGAGTGCGCGCACCAGCGCGTCCTTGTTGCCGAAGTAGTAGTGCAGCATCGCCGGGGTCACGCCGGCGGCCTGCGCGATATTGCGCAGCGAAGCCGCGGCGATGCCGGTGCTGGCGAACTGCGCGGCGGCCACATCGAGCAGGCGGCCACGCAGGTCGCCGTCGTCGCCGGCAGGGCGGCCGACGCGGCGTCGCCGTGTCTTGCTGGTGGCCTGGACTGGCATGCGGATAAATTAATTCATCAATTAATTTAAATGCAAGTGCGACCGCGCCCACCTCAGGCCGACACCCCGCCAGGCGGCGGAACTACCCGCTTCCGCGTTATGCTGGCCGGTCTATGAGCCCCCTGAACCAACGCGACTTCACCCTCGATCCGATCGACAACGCCCGCCTGGCCAACCTGTGCGGTCCGTTCGACGAGCACCTGCGCCAGGTCGAGCTGCGCCTCGGCGTGGAGATCAACCACCGCGGCGGCATCTTCCAGGTGATCGGCGACGACCCCGCCACCGGTGCAGCGGAAAAGGTGCTGCGCGCCCTGTACGACGCCACCGAAACCGAATCGCTGACCGGTCCGGTGATCCACCTGCATCTGGCCGAATCGGGCATCGACGCGATGGCGGCCGAAGCCGCCGAGTCGGCGCAGGAGGTGGTGATCAAGGTCAAGCGCGGCATGATCAAGGGGCGCGGCCCGAACCAGGCGCGCTACCTGCACGCGATCACCGGCCATGACATCAACTTCGGCGTCGGCCCGGCCGGCACCGGCAAGACCTACCTGGCTGTGGCCAGCGCGGTCGAGGCGCTGGAAGCCAACCGCGTGCAGCGCCTGCTGCTGGTGCGCCCGGCGGTGGAAGCGGGCGAAAAGCTCGGCTTCCTCCCGGGCGACCTCAGCCAGAAGGTCGATCCCTACCTGCGCCCGCTGTACGACGCGCTGTACGAAATGCTCGGCTTCGAGAAGGTGGCCAAGCTGATGGAGCGCAACGTGATCGAGATCGCGCCGCTGGCCTACATGCGCGGGCGCACCCTCAACGACTCCTACGTGATCCTCGACGAGGCGCAGAACACCACCGTCGAGCAGATGAAGATGTTCCTCACCCGCATCGGCTTCGGTTCGGTGGCGGTGATCACCGGCGACGTCAGTCAGGTCGACCTGCCGCGCAACGTGCGCTCCGGCCTGCGCCATGCGATCGAGGTGCTGCGCGGCGTGGACGGCATCAGCTTCACCTTCTTCACCTCGCGCGACGTGGTGCGCCACCCGCTGGTGGCCAAGATCGTGCGCGCGTACGAGTCGTTCGAGGCCGCGGCCGAGGCGGCCAAGGGCAGCGGCGCATGAGCACGAACGCACTCGTGCACGTCGGCTACGCGGTGCCGCGCGCCGGCGCGCCGTCCGCGGCCAGCTTCCGCCGCTGGGTGGAGGCCGCGCTTCGGGGCGCCAGGCGTCGTCGCGCCACCGAGCTGTCGATCCGGCTGGTCGATGCCGACGAGGGCCGCACGCTCAACCGCGACTACCGCGGCAAGGACTACGCCACCAACGTGCTCTCGTTCGAGGCCGACCTGCCGCCCGAACTCAAGCTGCCGCTGATCGGCGACATCGTGATCTGCGCCCCGGTGGTGGCACGCGAAGCGGCCGAACAGGGCAAACTCCCGCGCGACCACTGGGCCCACCTCACCGTGCATGGCGTACTGCATCTGCTCGGCCATGACCACATCGCCGAGGCCGAGGCCGAGGCGATGGAGGCGCTGGAGACGCGCATCCTGGCCAGCCTCGGCATCGCCGATCCGTATCGCCCGCAGGAGCCGGAGCCCGACGGCTCGCGGCGGGAGGGGCTTCGGCCCCGACAACCCACATCGCAAGCCACCGGCGTCGCGGCTGAAGCCGCTCCCACAAAACCATTGCTCAGCACACCTGTGGGAGGGGCTTCAGCCCCGACAACCCATATCGCAAGCCACCGGCGTCGCGGCTGAAGCCGCTCCCGCAAAACCATTGCTCAGCACACCTGTGGGAGGGGCTTCAGCCCCGACCATGACGCGGCCCCGCTGCGCGCTGCCTCCCCACGCTCCCCAATGCGCTGAATCGACAGGTCATTTCGGCTAGACTGGCCCTTCCGCCCGGCTTCGGGCAGAGCTTCCAAGAGTAATGAACGACGACCCTGGCAGTACCGGCGGCCCGGCCCACCGATCGTGGTGGGATCGACTGGGCCACATGTTTTCCGGCGAGCCGCGCAATCGCGAGGAACTGGTCGAGGAGCTGCGTGCAGCCCAGGCCAACGGACTCCTCTCCAAAGACACCCTCACCATGGTCGAGGGTGCGCTGAAGGTCACCGAACTGAGCGTGGACGACGTGATGGTCCCGCGCGCGCAGATCGTGATGATCTCGGCCGACTCCCCGCTCAATGACATCCTCGCCGCGGTGGTCGAATCCGGCCATTCCCGCTTCCCGGTCCACGGCGAGGACAAGGACGAGATCCTCGGCATCCTGCTGGCGAAGGATCTGCTGAAGTACTTCGGCGACGGCGAGCATTTCGACATCCGCGCGATCCTGCGCCCGGCGGTGCTGATTCCCGAGTCGATGCGGCTGAACGTGCTGCTGGCCGAGTTCCGGCTCACCCGCAACCACATGGCGCTGGTGGTCGACGAGTACGGCGGCGTCGCCGGCCTGATCACCATCGAGGACGTGCTCGAGCAGATCGTCGGCGAGATCGACGACGAGCACGACGACGAGGAAGAACCCACCCTGATGCACGCCCAGCCGGGCGGCGACTGGCTGGTCAGCGCACTCACCCCGATCGCCGACTTCAACGAACAGACCGGTTCGACCTACTCCGACGAGGAGTTCGACACCATCGGCGGCATGGTCACCTCGGAGTTCGGCCATCTGCCGGAGGTCGGCGAGGAGATCGCCGTCGGCGACTACCTGTTCCACGTCACCGAGGCGGACGACCGTCGCGTGCAGCAGTTCCGCGTGAGTCCGAAGCCGGCCCAGGACTGAGCCTGCCGCCGCGCCCCGCCGGGCGCGGCGATCATCGACACCCCCGCCAGCGACCACTACAGTTGCGCCTTTCCAAGACCCCGGCCGGTCCCGATGCACCTGCTCCGCCGCGGCTTCGCGCTGCTTCTGCTGATTCTCCTTGGCACCCACGCCCTGCCCGCCCGCGCCGGCATCGCCGACGCCCCGGGCGACCGGCTGCAGGTCACCGTGATCACCTACGGCCCGGGCGACACGTATTGGGAACGCTTCGGGCACATCGCCATCGAACTGCGCGACACCCGGGACGGCGAGGCGATCAGCTTCAACTACGGCGTGTTCGACTTCGACGAGAAGGGCTTCCTGCTCAACTTCGCCCGCGGCCGCATGCATTACCTGATGGACGCCGAGCCTACCGACGCCGATACCGCCTGGTATGTGCAGGCCGGCCGCTCGATCACCCGCCAGCGCCTCGCCTTCACGCCCGAACAGGCCTCGGCGCTGCGCGATTTCCTGTTGTGGAACCTGCGCCCGGAAAACGCCCGCTACGACTACGACTACTACGTCGACAACTGCAGCACGCGGGTACGCGATGCGTTGGACAGGGCGCTCGGCGGCATTCTCAAGGCGACCCTGGATGCCCGGCCGGGCGGCATGACCTTCCGCCAGCAGACCGACCGCCTGATGAGCGCGCAGCCGTGGCTGATGCTGCTGCTCGATTTCGGGCTCGGCCCCTACGCCGACCAGCCGCTCACCGGTTGGCAGGAGAGCTTCATCCCGATGGTGCTGCAGCGTGAGCTGCGCTCGGTGAAGGTGCCCGACGGCCACGGCGGCGAGCGGCCGCTGGTCGTGGACGAGCAGGAGGTCTCGCCGAACCGTGTCGAGGCTCCACCGTCACGGGCACCCGACCTGCGCGGCCCGCTGGGGCTGGCCGGAGCGACGATCGCGTTGCTGCTGGCCCTCGCCCGCCGCCGGGCACCGGTCATGTTCGCCATCCTCGGCACGCTGTGGCTGCTGCTGTCCGGACTGGCGGGACTGCTGATGCTCGGCCTGTGGACGCTGACCACCCATCACTCGGCGTGGGCCAATGCCAACCTGCTGCTGTTCAACCCATTCGCACTCGCGCTGATTCCCGCCGTCTGGCGCGCGGCGCGCCAGCACCCCGCGCGGAAGTGGGAAGACCCCCTGCTGATCGCCCAGCTGGTGGCAGGCCTGGTCGCGCTCGCGCTGCACCTGTTGCCAGGCGCGGTGCAGCAGAACCAGCCCTGGTTGCTGCTGGGGCTGCCGGTGTGGCTTGCGCTGGCCTGGTCGCTGCGTGCGGCACGAGGAGCGACCACCGGCGTGGCGTGATTGCCCCTTCACGCTTCAGGCGGGCATGATTCGGCCATGCCGCTACCCACGCCCGCCTGCACCGACACCCCCGTTTCGCCCGGCCAGATGGTGGTGAACTGCGTCGCCTACCATCGCGACGGCCGACGCATCGGCGACATCACCATCGACGCGATCAGCGACGTCCTGGCCGAACCCGACACCTTCGTCTGGGTGGGCCTGCACGAACCGGACGAGCCGCTGCTGGAAAAGCTGCAGGAGGAATTCGACCTGCACGACCTGGCGATCGAGGACGCCCATCACGCCCACCAGCGCACCAAGATCGAGTCCTACGGCGACTCGCTGTTCATCGTGGTGCAGACCGCACAGCTGGTGACCGGCAAGCTGGCCTTCGGCGAGACGCACATCTTCCTCGGACCGCGTTATCTGGTGACGGTGCGCCATGGCGCCTCGCTCTCCTACGCGCCGGCGCGCCGCACCTGCGAACACTCGCCCGAACTGCTCTCGCACGGACCGAGCTACGGCCTGTACGGTGTGCTCGACTTCATCGTCGACAACCTGATGCCGATCGTGCGCGACTTCCGCGAAGAGCTGCAGGAACTCGAGCAGGACATCTTCGCCGAGACCTTCAACCGCGAGACGGTGAAGCGGCTGTACGACATGCAGCGCGACCTGATGACCCTGCGCCTGGCCGTAGCCCCGCTGCAGGACGTGATCAGCCAGCTGGTGCGGCTGCATCCGAACCTGATTCCGGACGAGCTGCGCGCCTACTTCCGCGACGTCTACGACCACGTGTTCCGCGTCAACGAGTCGGTCAGCGCCATGCGCGAGATGCTCGGCGCGACCATCAACATCAACCTGTCGCTGGTCACTTTCGGCCAGAACGAGGTGATGAAGAAGCTCGCCGGCTGGGCAGCCATGCTGGCGGCACCGACCCTGATCACCAGCTGGTACGGCATGAACTTCCACCACATGCCGGAACTGGACAAGCCCTGGGCCTATCCGACCATGATCGTGGTGGTCATCGCGGTGGTCGCCGGGATCTTCGCCTGGCTGCGCAAGTCGCGCTGGCTGTGAGCGGACGGAAACATCGCCACGGCTCGATCCGAACGACCGCCCTCCCAGTGGGAGAGGCTTCAGCCCCGACAACCACCGCCGCAAGCCGCCAGCGTCGCGACTGAAGTCGCTCCCACAAAGCCCGGCCCCTCGCCCCCGCAGGAGGGGCTTCAGCCCCGACACCCCCGCCGCAAACCGTCGGCGCCGCGACTGAAGTCGCTCCTACAAAGCCCGGCCCCTCGCCCCCCGTAGGAGGGGCTTCAGCCCCGACAGCCCACCTCACGCCCACAGCGTCGCGACTGAAATCGCTCCTACAAAGCCCGGCCCCTCGCCCCCGTAGGAGGGGCTTCAGCCCCGACACCCGACCAAGCCCGGCAGAGCCGGTTCGGCACCGCCCCGGGGAAATGTGACCACGCCACGGTTGGGCACCACACCCTTTTCGGTTGCAACCGACAGACCAGCACCCAGCTACCGGTGATCCTGCCGGCATGACTCAGCAAGCTAACGCCGGGTACCGACAACTGCGCCGCGGCCGACACTCGATCCCGGGCGGTCTATACCTGCTCACCGCCGTCACCGCAGGCCGCCGGCGCATTTTTCTGGATCGGCAGTTGGCCAGCGTGGTTTCCTCACTCTCGGCGACAGCCAAGACGTGGGGCCCAGGCAGATGTCTGGGCTGGGTGCTGATGCCCGACCACTGGCATGGCTTAATCGAACTCGGCCATGGCACTACGCTCGCAGCCACGATGCAGCGATTCAAGGGAACAACGGCTCACGCCGTGAACAGGTCTTGCCAACGTCATGGAGCTGTCTGGCAGACGGGCTTTCATGATCGCGCCTTGCGTCAGGACGAGGGCATTGCCGCGACGCTGCGCTACATCATCGCCAATCCAGCGAGAGCCGGACTGGTGGAGCATCCCCTGGACTATCCGTACTGGGATACGACCTATACCGCCGACCTGGCATGGCTGCATGACGTGCAAGCATGTCGCGACTGATGTCGCTCCTACAAAGGCCTGCCCATACGCTGCACATGTAGGAGGGGCTTCAGCCCCGACCGTCCACCTCACCCCCACAGCGTCGCGACTGAAGTCGCTCCTACAGAAGCCGCCCACACTCCGCGCCTGCAGGAGGGGCTTCAGCCCCGACAGCCCACCTCACGCCCGCAGCGTCGCGACTGAAGTCGCTCCTACAGAAGCCGCCCATACCCCGCGCCTGTAGGAGGGGCTTCAGCCCCGACAGCCCACCTCACGCCCACAGCGTCGCGACTGAAGTCGCTCCTACAAAAGCCGCCCATACGCCGCGCCTGTAGGAGGGGCCTCAGCCCCGACAGCCCACCTCACGCCCACAGCGTCGCGACTGAAGTCGCTCCTACAAGAGCCGCCCATACGCCGCACCTGCAGGAGGGGCTTCAGCCCCGACAGCCCGCCTCACGCCCGCAGCGTCGCGACTGAAGTCGCTCCTACAACGGCCGCACCTAAGGGCTTGCAGCCCCCGCGGTCCACTTCTTCAGCCATGCGTTCACCGTCTCGTGCCACTGCACGCTGTTCTGCGGCTTCAGCACGAAGTGGTTCTCGTCCGGGAAGGTGAGAAACTCGCTGGGGATGCCCCGGCGCTGCAGGGCGGTGAACGCACCCAGGCCCTGGGTGATCGGGATGCGGAAGTCGTGGCCGCTGTGCACCACCAGCATCGGCACGCGCCAGTCCTTGACGTGGTCGACCGGGTTGAAGCGCTCGTAGTTCTGCGGGTGCTCGAACGGCGTACCGCCGTTCTCCTTCTCCTCGAACCAGAGCTCGTCGGTGGCGTAATACATCATCCGCGCGTCGAACACGCCGTCGTGGTCGACGAAGCACTTCCAAGGCTGGTTCCACACGCCCGCCATCCAGTACACCATGTAGCCGCCGTAGCTGGCGCCGAGCGCACATGCACGGTCCCCGTCGAGGAAGGCGTACTTTGCCAGCGCCGCCTTCCAGCCAAGCTTCAGATCCTCCAGCGGCTTGCCACCCCAGTCGCCGGAGATGGCGTTGGTGAAGGCCTGGCCGTAACCGGTGGAGCCGTGGAAGTTGATCGTGACCACGGCAAAGCCCTGGCCGGCGTAGGTCTGCGGGTTCCAACGGTAGCTCCAGCCGTTGTTCATCGCACCCTGCGGGCCACCATGGACGATGAAGGCCACCGGATAGCGCTTGCCGCGCTGGTAGCCGGCCGGCTTCACCACGTACCCCTGCACCGTCTGGTCGCCGGCACCGGAGAAGGTGAAGAACTCGAAGTCGCCCATCTGCACGGGCTTGAGCCGCGCCGCATTGGCGTGGGTGACCTGGCGCAGGCCGCGACCGTTGGCCTTCACGGTGTAGAGGTCGGCCGGATGCCTGAGGTCATCGCGCGCCAGCAGCAGCGTGTCGCCGGCCATCGAGTAGCCGCCGACCGTGCCCTCGCCGACCAGCTTGCGCACGGCAGCGCTCGCCGCATCGATGGCGAAAAGCGGATGCTGCCCCTCATCGTCGGCGGTGGCGAACAGGGTCTTGCCGTCGGCCGAGATCGACAGGCTGCCGGCGGAGCGGTCCCAGTGCGGATCGACCTCGCGGATCGCGCCGCTGGATAGGTCCATCGCCATGATCGCGAAGCGGTCGGACTCGAAGCCCGGCTCCTTCATCGCCAAGTAGTACAGGGTGCGACCGTCCGGCGAGGGCACCGGGTAGGCATCCCAGGCCAGGTTGGCTGCGGTGAGGTTGCGAGGTGGCGCGGAACCATCCGCCGGCACCTGGTAGACGTCAAAATTGGTCGACCACGGCTCGCTGCTGCCGGCGATGCGTGCACCGAAGTACACGCTGCGGCTGTCCGGCGAAAACGCAATCTCTTCCATGCCGCCGAACGGCTTGCTCGGCACGTCGCCGTCGATGCCCTTGCTGAGCCTCGTGGGCTCGGCCGGCAACTGGCCCTGTGCGTCGAAGCGCGCGATGTACAACTGGTTGCGGCGACCCGTCGCCCAGGCATCCCAGTGGCGCACGAACAACTTCTTGTAGAGCGTGCCGGTGGACTTGTCCGAGGCATTGCCGTCCATGCGCTCCTTGGTGCAGGCCAGGTCGGCGCAGTCCGGGTACACCTCGTAATCCAGGGCTACGGCGCGGCCATCCGGCGAGAGCGCGTAGCCGCCAAGATCGAGCACGCCGTGGCTCACCTGCACCGGCGTGCCGACCTGGACACCCCTGGCAGGGTCCATCGTCACCCGCCACAGCTGCGCCACCCCATCGGCCGGCGCCACGTAATACAGGCTGCGTCCGTCCGGCGCCCAGCGCGCCGAGCCGGCATGGTCGGCCACCCGTACCGGCTGGTGCGAACCCTTCAGGTCCAGCACGTACACGGCGGTGATGCCCTTGTTCGCCGCATAGTCGGTCCGCCGCTCGCTGAAGGCGGCATAGCGGCCATCCGGCGAGAGCTGGGGATCGCTGACCCGATCGAGCATGACCAGGTCGTGGACGGTGAAGGGGTGGGCCCCCTCCGATCGGGTACCGGCCGCATGCGCGCCCAGAGGCGCCAGAGACAGGCAGAGCAACACTAATCCCAGCGGTTTCATCGCTTCCCCTCGGTCTTGGCCATGGCCGCAGACGGTAGGGCGACCGCGGGCACGGGCGCAAGGGTGGCACCTCGTGCTGGTGGCACAGAGCGGGTAAGGTGCGTCGCTTCAACACGGAGGCAGCTCATGCGGGATCCAGCTCTTCGCAAGGCCGGCATGAACAACGCGAGTCTCAGCCATCCGGCCTGGTGGCTCGCCATGGCCGCCGTCGGGTTATGCGCATTGCTGATCCGCTGGTATTACCTGAGCCATGCGGTGGTGGACCACCCCGTACGCGGTGACGCCATCCAGTACTACGCCTACGCCTGGAATCTGGTGCACCACGGCACCTTCTCCATGGCGCCCCCCGGTTCCGCGCAGGTCCTTCCTGACAGTTTCCGTGATCCGGTCTACCCGGCCTTTCTCGCCATCTGGATGTATGCGAGCGCGGATGCCTCCAGCTGGTACTGGCACGTGCTGGCCAGCCAGGGACTACTGGGTGCGCTTACCGTCGTGTTGCTGGCCAATGCGGCGCGTGGCTGGCTCCCTGATCGCTGGCTGATCGCCACCGGCCTGTTGATGGCGATCTGGCCGCACAACGTGAGCATCAATGGTTATCTGCTGACGGAAACCCTCTACGGATTTCTCTGCGCCCTGGCCTTCGTTTTTCTGCGTCTCGCGCTGCGCAGGGCAAGCGTCGGCTGGATGACCGCCGCCGGCCTGGCATTCGGCCTGGCGGCACTGACGAACGCCGTGCTGGTTCCATTCGCCATCCTCCTGGCCATCTACATGGCCGTCCGGAAGCTGTCGCCTCGGCGGCTGACCATGACGCTCGCGCTGTCGGCTCTGCTGATTCCGGGATGCTGGAGCATGCGCAACATGCAACTCCCGGCAGACGCGTCGTCGAGCGGCCGTGCGCTGATCAACCTGGTGCAGGGCTCACGGCCCGACTATCACAGCAGCTTTCGCGCGATGGCCGATGGCGATCCGGAAGGCCTGCGAACCTATCGGGCGATCCAGCACGAGGCCGATGTCGCCGCAGCCAACCCGAGAGAAGGCCTCTCGCGCATCGGCGCACGCATGGCCGGGGCACCCGTGCGCTATCTCCGCTGGTACCTCAGCAAGCCCGCCCTGCTGTGGGACTGGGGCATCCGTATCGGCCAGGGGGACATCTACGTCTACCCGACCTATGCATCCCCCTTTCTGCGGAACCCGGCTTTCCGCATCCTGGCGTCGCTGTGCTGGGCATTGAATCCGTTGGTGATGGTGCTTGCCCTCGCCGGTTGCATCAGCCTCTTGTGGCGGGGTGCCCGCAAATGTCCGACAAGCCAGGCGGCAGCGCTGTTGCTTGTCTACGTGACCCTGGTCCACTCCATTCTCCAGGCCGAACCCCGCTACGCGATTCCCTATCGAGGATTCGAAATTCTCGTGGCCGGCCTGGGGCTGCATGTGATCATTCACTGGCTCCTGCGCCAGCGGAGAGGGGACACGGCACCCGCGGCCCGAGGATCAAGGGAAGATCCGGGTGAAGCGACCCGGGGCGGGTGATCCATGCCACCCGGGCTTCAACAAGGCGATGTCACCCCACCAGGCAGCGAATGCCGGTTGTCCCGGTATTGAACTCGCGACGACGGGTGAAGCTCCGACCCATAGCCATGGTCTGCCAGCCGTAAACCCTACGGATTCCAAGTTCGCGTCGACACGGATTGTCAGAATGTGACGTCAAGGGGCAGATATGTACCTGCCTCACAGTTCACGCTTTGCGGATCCCGTTTGGTCCAGCCATTCCCTTGTAAGTCTTTCGTGACCGCATGCACAATCGGCGCCGTCGCCAACGTGGAGAAATTGGCGCCGCAGGCTGGCATGCTCAGTGCTTGTCATCCTGCGAGCTTCCTGGTCGTTCCTGACCGTGAAAGGGGTCCGATCCCGCCTAGGGGGATATGGGACTGGGGCTCAGGGGGCATCATCCGGTTAGCTAACCAAAGAAGAGGAACCACCATGAAGAGCATGCAGAAGGGCTTCACCCTGATCGAACTGATGATCGTGGTTGCGATCATCGCGATCCTGGCAGCCATCGCCATCCCGCAGTACCAGAACTACGTCACCAAGTCGCAGTTCTCTGAGTCGCAGACCATCGCCGACGGCCTGAAGACGCCGATCGTCGAGTACTACAACCAGACCGGCAAGTGCCCGACTCCGGGTACTGGCGGCATCTCGCAGGCTGTCAGCTACTCCGGCAAGTATGTCACCTCAGCCACCGCGGGCGGCACCGAGCCCAACTGCACGATCACGGTTGCGTTCAAGAGCACGGCGGGTTCCGTCTCGACGCCGCTCAAGGGTCAGAGCGTCACCTTCACTGGCACGGACAACGGCGGCAGCTTCTCGTGGGTCTGCTCCGCCACAGCCATTGCCTCCAAGTACAAGCCGGAAGCTTGCCAGTAATCAAAAAGCAGGACTTCATCGCAATATTAAAAGGACCTCTCTTCGGAGAGGTCTTTTTTTACGACCGTGGCATAACGGCTGCATACTTCTGCGGGACCAATCAGGGGGTTGAATTCCGTCATGAAAACAACGCGCGGTTTCACGTTGATCGAGCTGATGATCGTGGTGGCCATCATAGCCATCCTCGCCAGCATCGCCATTACCGTCTACAACAACTCCATTGGCAAGGCCGAACTGAGCGAGGCATTCACCGTCGTCGACGGGCTCAAGACGGATGTGGCCGAGTACTACAGCCAAGCCGGCAGCTGCCCCAGCAACGGCAGCGGCAGCATTGGCGCCCCTGCAAGCTACTCGGGCAAATACGTAGCCAGCGCCACTGTGGGCAGCGGAGTCAGTGGCTGCACGATCACTGCGACGATGCGCGACACCTCGGTGTCCGTCAAATTGCAAGGTAAGCAGGTGTTGTTCAGCATGAGCCCAGCCGCCGACGGCAACTTTACCTGGAGTTGCAGCACCGATGCTCCGGCAACATTTACGCCCACCGCATGCAAGTGATCATGCTCAGCTGATTCACCGAGACCCATTCAATATGCCATGCTCCCAGCTCTCAGGGGAGCCGTTTTACATGACCGCATCACGTTCGCAGCTGTTTCTGCTCGGGGCCACGTTAGTTGTCTGCACTCTGATTTACTGGCCCGCGTTGCACGGCCCGTTCCTGTTCGACGATTTCCCCAATCTCGCCGCCCTGACCAGCATCGACCATGTGTCGAGCTGGCGCGACCTGGGCATCTACCTGTCGCAGCCGCGGGATTTTCCCGGCCGGCCGGTGGCGATGCTGAGCTTCCTGCTGCAGAAGTCCGACTGGCCGGATCATCCGTTTCCGTTCAAGCTGGTGAATCTCTCGCTGCACCTGGTGGTGGGATTGCTGGTGTATGTGCTGACCAGGCGCCTGGCTAGGCTCTGGCTCGCCACCACCCAGGACGAGGACACGGCTCGCGCAGCGCGCGCCGACTGGGCCGCCCTGTTCGCCGCCGCGGCGTGGTTGCTCAACCCGATCCAGCTGTCCGGGGTCTCGTTGGTGGTGCAGCGGATGACCCTGCTGATGGCGCTGTTCACCGTCACCGGGCTGCTGACATACCTGCACGGCCTGTTGCGCGAGGATCTCCCCTCATGGCGTCGTGGCGCCTGGATGGCGCTCGGGCTGGGCGCCGGCACCGGTCTGGCGCTGCTCAGCAAGGAGAACGGCCTGCTGCTCCCGCTCTACGCGCTGGTGATCGACAGCACGCTGATCAGCGACCGGGTGAAGCGACTGCCGCGCGCACTGGCCTGGTGGCGACGGCTGCTGATCTGGCCCATCGTGCTGTTCGTGGTCGGCTTCCTGCTGTGGATCATCCCCATCAGCCTGCACGCCGGAATACGCGACTTCTCACTCGGCGAGCGCCTGCTGACCGAGCCACGGGTGCTCGCCAGCTACCTCGGCAAGATCTTCCTGCCGCGCTTCGGCCTGTACGGGCTGTACCACGATGACTTCATGGTCTCGCGCGGCCTGCTCTCGCCCTGGACCACCCTGCCGGCGCTCGCCCTCGTGCCGGCGATAGCAGGTGCCGCGCTGTTCGGCCGGCGCCGCTGGCCGCTGTTCGCGCTGGCAGTGCTCTGGTACCTGGGCGGGCAGTTGCTGGAGAGTTCAACGATCATGCTCGAGCTGTATTTCGAGCATCGCAACTACGTGCCGATCATCGGCCCGTTCGTGGCGCTGGGGCTGGCCCTGGCACGAACGGCTCCGGGCACGGCGCGACGCCTGGCTTCGGTGCTGGCCGTGGCCTGGCTGGCCGCCTGCACCCTGACCACCGCGCTCAGTGCACGCACCTACAGCTCGGCCGACCGGCTGGCGCTGACCTGGGCCAACACCGACCCCGATTCGATCCGCGCGCAGACGTTCCTGGTCGAGCGCCTCACCCAACACGGCCAGTTGCGGGCCGCGCTGGATGTGCTAGACCGGTCCATCCGGCAGTATCCATTCAGCAGCAACCTAGCCGGTGATCGCGTGTATCTGCGTTGCCTGCAGGGAACGCTAGACGAGTCAGACCTTGATCATCTCGAAAGGACTTTCAGGGAGGCCCCCTTCGATCGCGCCGGCTTCAGCAACATGGAGCAACTGCGAAACCTGGCAGCGGCCCACCAGTGCACGGCACTTACGCCAGGACGCTGGTGGTCGCTGAGCGATGCCATGCTGGCCAACCCGGCCTATGCACAGAACGGCGTGGCCGCCGGCTTCCTGCATTACCAGCGACACTTCTGGGCGGTGAGCCAGGGCAACCTCGCACTGACCATCGCCGAGCTCCAGGCCGCCTATCAGAACGATCCGGACGCCGAGATCCCGCGGCTGGAGGCGAAGTACCTGGTCAGTGCAGGACTTTACGATCGGGCGATCGACACCCTGCAGCATGCGGACTACCGGCGGCTGCCGCAATTGCGCCGGCTGCTGGTAGATGACCGGGCGATCAACGCGGAAGACATCGCGACCATCCGCCAGATGCAAGCCAAGAACGGGGCGGGTCACTAAGATGGCCCGAGGCGACCCTTTCGGTCGCCGCTCGTCTACTACGGCTCCGATGCGCCATACCAAGCTTCCGCCCATGCCCAGGGCATGGCCGCTGTACCTGGCCATGCTGGTCACCGCCTGCGTCTATTGGCCGGGTCTGTCCGGCGGCTGGCTGTTCGACGACTACCCGAACATCGTCGACAACCATGGCGTCCAGCCCGATCACGCCAGCGTGGCCATGCTGACGCGGGCAGCGCTCTCCTCGCCGTCGAGCCAGTTCAAGCGCCCGCTGTCGTCCCTCACGTTCGCCGCCAACTACCTCGCCGCCGGCCTCGATCCGTTCTGGATGAAGGCCACCAACCTGCTGATCCACCTGCTGAACGGCGCACTCGTGTTCGCCCTGTCGCGAAGACTGCTTCGCTGCGCCTCGCGGGACGCCCCCGGCGACCCCGCCCGCGAAGCCGTCCTCGCCGGGTTGATTGCCGCGGCCTGGCTGTTGCTGCCGGTCAACCTGACCGGGGTGCTCTATGTGGTGCAGCGCATGGAGAGCCTGGCCAACCTGTTCGTGCTGATGGGCTTGCTCGGGTATGTCGCCGGCCGCCAGAGGATGCTCGAGGGCCGCACCACGTCCGGCCTGTGGCTGTGCTGCGCCAGCGTCATCGCCGGCACCGCCATCGGACTCACCGCCAAGGAAACCGCCGCCATGCTCCCGCTCTATGCCGCACTGGCAGAGTGGGTGCTTTTCGATTTTCGCGATCGTCAGCGGCGCCGCAGCCTTCCGGTCCTGGGCCTGTTCGTGGTCACGCTGCTGCTGCCGCTGGTGCTCGGCCTGGCCTGGCTTCTCCCTGGCCTGCTGCAACCGGCTACCTGGGCCACACGGGATTTCACCCTGCGCACCAGGCTGCTGAGCGAGGCACGCATCGTCTCGGACTACATCGGATGGACGCTGGCGCCCACCCCGGGTGACCTCTCGTTCTATCACGACGATTTCCATGTCTCGCAAGGCTGGCTGCAGCCATGGACCACGCTGCCGAGCGCACTCTTGCTGGTCTCGCTCGGCTGGATGGCGGTGCGCCTGCGCCGACGGTATCCGCTGGCCTCGCTGGGCATCGCGCTGTTCCTGGGATGCCACCTGCTCACCGGCACCATCCTGCCGCTGGAGCTGATCTACGAGCACCGCAATTATTTCGCCAGCTTCGGACTGCTGCTGGCGGTCATACCGGCGCTTGCCGCGATGCCTGCACCGGCACGCCCGGCATTCGCGTTGACCCGCCGCACACTGCTGGGCGCCCTGCTTGCCTGGTGGGCCCTGCTGACCGCCATGACGGCACAGGCCTGGGGCAATCCGCTGTCGCTGGCGGTGGAGCTGGCCGACCGGGCTCCCCACTCGCCGCGCGCGCAGTACGAATTGGGCCGGACCTACATCATCTACTCGCGCTACGACCCGGAATCCCGCTTCACCCGGCTGGCGTACGCGCCGCTGGAGCGCGCCATGAAACTGCCCGACAGCTCGATCCTGCCGGAGCAGGCGCTGATCTTTATGAACTCCCGGATGCATCTCCCGATCAAGGATGCATGGTGGGACAGCCTGATCGGCAAGTTGAGGGCCCGGAAGCCTGGCGTACAGGACGAGAGCTCACTTGCAGCGTTGACCCAGTGTGCCCGCGATGGACACTGCCCACTGCCTACAGAGAAGATGGTCGCAGCCTTCCAAGCCGCCATTTCCCACGCAGCCCCCAGCCCCAGACTGCTTTCGAGCTATGGCGATTACGCCTGGAATATTCTAAAGGACCACGAGCTGGCCTTCAGGATGGCAAAAGCGGCAAGTGCCGCCGATCCACGCGAGCCAGCCTATCGGATCACCTTGGCGCGGGAGGCCCTGGCGCTGGATCAGGTCAGCGAAGCGCGAATCCAGATCCGGGAGCTAGAGAAGCTAGATGTGGCGGGCTCCCTGGATGCGGACATCCATGAACTGACCGCCGAACTCCCCGCTAGTCATTGAACCACCCGCCCAAACCGGAATCGATCGCGTGGCAACCAAGCGCATTCAAACCACCAAAGACCTGGCGATCAACGGAGCACCACCCGCCTTCGAGGAGCCGCTGCACGTCGGTCGTCCGAACATTGGCGACCAGAAACGCTTCCTCGAGCTGACCAGCCAGATCCTCGATAACCGCTGGCTCACCAACAACGGCCCCTTGGTTCGCGAACTTGAGTCGAAAATCGCGTCCCTGCTGGGCGTGAAGCATTGCATCGCCATGTGCAATGGCACCGTGGCGCTGGAAATCGCCATTCGAGCACTGGGTCTGGAAGGCGAGGTGATCGTACCTTCCTACACGTTCATCGCCACCGCTCACGCCCTGCACTGGCAGGCGATCACACCCGTTTTCGCAGACATCGACCCTTCCACGCACAACCTCGACCCTGACTCGGTGCGGCGAATGATCACCCCGCGCACCACGGGCATCATCGGTGTGCACTTGTGGGGTCGCGCCGCTCCGGTCGATGAGCTACAGGCCATTGCAGACGAGCATGGGCTGAAGCTCATGTTCGATGCCGCGCACGCCTTTGGCAGCACCTACAAGGGGCAGACCATCGGAAGCTTTGGCGCCTGCGAGGTGCTCAGCTTCCATGCAACCAAAGCTTTCAACACCATGGAGGGCGGTGCCGTCGTCACCAATGACGACGAGCTCGCCGAGACTATCCGCCTGATGCGCAACTTTGGCTTCAACGGCTATGACAACGTCATCCACCCCGGCACCAACGGCAAGATGATCGAAGTATGCGCCGCCATGGGGCTCGCCAACCTCGACGGCTTCGATGACATCGTCGCGGTCAACCGGCGCAACCATGACGCCTACAAGCGCGCGTTGAACGACATTCCTGGCATATCAGTGCTGGAATACGGATCCTCCGAGAGGAACAGCTATCACTACCTAGTAGTAGAAGTGGGCGCGCGTTGCCCGGCAGGCCGTGATGAGATTGTTGCCGCTCTCCAAGCTGAAAACATTCTGGCACGCAAGTACTTCTGGCCTGGCTGCCACAAGATGAAACCCTATCGCGACCTATATCCCCACGCTGGTTTGCTGTTGCCCAACAGCGAAGCTGTAGCCGGTCGAGTTATCGTGCTCCCGAACGGCGCCGCGGTGGATGATGTCGCGGTGTCCACCATCCGCGACGTCATCGTCGCACTTATCGACAAAAGGCCCATATCGTGACCATCGACGACTTCATCGAGAAATTCGCCTTCGCCATTGAGGTCGAAGCCGACACGCTCACGCCGGACACCCGTTTCAAGGAGCTCCCGAGCTGGGATTCACTCAACACGCTGGCGGTCATCGCCATGGCGGATGCCGACTATGGCGTGACCGTGACCGGACGTGACATCGAGGCGTCCTCAACGGTGAACGATATCTGGGCCATCGTTTCTTCGAAGAGCACGGCGGCAAAATGAACGCAGTCACGGGCGTCGCGCTCCGCGCGGTGACGGCAGCGACGCCGACCCGCGTGGCGCGCACGGCGGACTATGCCTATCTCGAACCTGAGGAACGCCAGCGTTTCCAGAAGGCTACCGGCATCGCCGAGCGCCGCATTGTGGCCGCGGGGCAGTGCGCGTCCGACCTTTGCCTGGCGGCAGCCAGGGCGGCACTGGCCCACCTCGACTGGGATCCGGCCAGCCTTGGTGCGCTGATCCTGATCACCCAGACCGGCGACCAGCCGGTCCCGGCAACCAGCATCGTGCTGCAGGACAAGCTCGGCCTGCCGTCGACCTGCATGGCGTTCGACATCAACCTCGGATGCTCGAGCTACCCCTATGGGCTGGCCGTGGCCGGCTCGGTGATGCGCACGCTGGGCATCACCCGCGGACTGCTGCTGATCGGGGACGTCTCCAGCCGTGTTTGCGCCGAGCATGACAAAAGCGCCTGGCCCTTGTTCGGCGATGCCGGTTCCGCCACCGCGCTGGAGCTGGACGAAAGCGCGCCTCCCATCCATCTCGACCTGTGCTCCGACGGTGCCGGCAAGGAGGCCATCATCATTCCCGGCGGCGGCCTGGCGTCCCGGCTGCCACCCGTCGACGGACGCATTGCCGATGTCACCGGCAGCGACGGCGTGCAGCGCCGCGCCGACAACCTGGTGCTGCGCGGCGCGGACATTTTCAGCTTCGCCATTTCGCGCGTGCCAGGCAGCATCCAGCGTGCCATCGCCAGCAGCGGCCGCGCGGCGCAGGACTTCGATTTCCTGCTGCTGCACCAGGCGAACCGGATGATCAACGACACCATCGCCCGCAAGCTCGGGTTCGCGCCGGATCGGGTGCCCACGTCGATCGAGCACTACGGCAACACGAGCTCGGCGTCCATCCCGGTGACCTTGTGCGCCAACGCCGCCTTGTTCGATGTACCCCGCTGGGTGGTCGCCTCGGGCTTCGGCGTGGGCCTGTCCTGGGGGAGCGCCACCTTCCAGCTGCCGGCGGCCGCCGTGCTCCCCTGCATCGACACCGACGATGTCTATTGATCGGCGCTGCTACGGCGATCCCGGCGTCTTCGCGCGCGAGCTGGAGACGATCTTCGCCGAGCGGTTGTTCGTCGGTACGCAGGCCGACTTTGCCCGGCCCGACGACTACCGCAGCCTGCGGATCGGCCGCAAGGCGGTGACCATTCGCCGCACGCGCAGCGGCGTGCGCGCGTTCGACAACGTCTGCCTGCACCGCAATGCGCTGATCGACTTGCCGGGTTGCGGCAACCGGCCGTTCCGTTGCGGCTACCACGGCTGGAGCTACGCCGACGATGGCGCACTCGCCGCGGCCCCGCTGGCCGATAGGGCCGGCATCGCCAGGTGCCGGCTGGGCAGTTACCCGGTCAGCGAATCGGACGGCCTGCATTTCCTTGGGCTGGGTGGCGCGGCACCGGTCGTCGACGAGGTGGCGCAGGTGCTGGCCGACACCGGCGTCGTGCCGGATACGCCGTTCCATGCCGCTGTCATGGAGCATGCCTGCAACTGGAAACTGCTGGTGGAGAACGTGCTCGAGGGCTACCACCTCAGTTTCGTCCATGGCAACAGCTTCAGGCCTGCGGGCTTCACCTCCACCGGCCGCTACGCCTGGCATGGCGGCCGACACACCTCGTGGAGCGAATTGCTCTCCGCCGACGCGGCGGACAAGACCGCGGCGCTTCGCCGCCTCGCGCCGCAGGCCGGGCACTTCTATCGCCATGCCTACGTCTTCCCGGACCTGTTCCTGTCCAATACCAATGGCCTGGTCGGTTTCCTCAGCCACGTCATCCCGGAGGACGCGACGCGCACGCGGCTGGCCTGGCGGCTGTTCGAGCTGCCTGCCCTCAAGGCGCTGCCGCCTGCGCTGCGGCAGCACATGCAAGAGGAGGCGATCGCCTTCACGCAGCAAGCGCTGGCGGAGGACAAGGTCCTGGTCGAGGCTTGCCAGCAGGGGCTGGAGGCGGAAGGCTTTGAGGTGCAGTTGCAGCCCCAGGAGGCGCGCATCGCGCACTTCCATGCGCTTTACCTGGCGAGGACGAACGATGTTTGAAGGCAAGACGCTGCTCGTTACGGGCGCTACTTCGGGGATCGGTTTCGCCACGACACGGCGATTGCTGGCCGAGGGCGCCAAGGTGGTGGCCGTCGGCCGCAATCCGCAGCGCCTTGCGGAACTTGTGCAGCATGGCGGCGACGCGGTGTTGCCACTGGCTTTCGACCTCACCGATTTCGCGCGCTATCGCGAGGTGCTCGCTCCGGTGCCGGCACTGGATGGCGTGGTCCATTCCGCCGGCATCGTGGAGAACAACCCGTTGCGCTTCTTCTCGCTGGAAACGCACCAGCGCATCGTGGCGATCAACCAGACGGCGCCACTGGCCCTGGTGGCCGAGCTCGCGCGCGGCAACAAGCTCAATGCCGGTAGCGCGATCGTCTTGCTTTCCTCCATCCTCGGTCCGGAAGTAGGCATCAAGGGCACGGCCAGCTATGCGGGCACCAAGGCGGCGTTGACTGCGTTTGCGCGGGTGATGGCACTGGAACTGGCACACAAGGGCATACGCGTGAACTGCGTGGCTCCCGGCATGGTGCAGACCGAACTCGTGGACGATCTCCATCAACTGTCGGAGGAGGCGTTGCAGGCCGATCGCGCCCGCTACCCGTTGGGCAAGCGCTACGCGACGGCTCTCGAGGTCGCCGCCGCCATCCGCTTCCTGCTCTCGTCCGATGCGGCCTTCATGACTGGCCAGACGCTTGTCGTCGATGGCGGATTCACGGCCCAATGAGCGCGAAGCCCCTCCTGCTGCTGGGTCGTGGCGGCTTTGGCCGCGAGGTGGCTGCGTGGATCTCGGCGCGAGCCATGCCGTTCGCCGTCATGGGCTTTCTCGACGATGAAAACCCCGGCGAGCCCGACGTGCTGGGACCGATCCAGGGCCATGAGCCGCGGCAGGACGCAAGCTACCTCACCTGTTTCGGTGACGGGCGTGCACGGCACAAGGTCCGCACGCAATTGCAGGCGCGCGGCGCGCGTTTCGCCAGCCTGGTTTCCCCCGACGCGATGACCGCGACGCCGCTGGAGGATGCAATCAACAGCATTTTCCTTGGCGCCTGCAGCATCTCCGCCGGCGTGGCGCTGGGTGACGACCTGCTGGTGCAGGGGTTCGCCGTGGTGGGTCACGACGTCGCCATCGGCACCGGCGTCACCATCAGCTCGCATGCCTTCATTGGCGGCCACGCCAGGCTGGGGCCGTTCTGCACGATTCATCCGCACGCCGTGGTGTTGCCGCATATCGTGGTCGGAGAGGGGGCCGTCGTTGGCGCAGGAGCCGTGGCAATCAGGGACGTCGCGCCATACACCACCGTCTTCGGCTCACCCGCCAAGGTCATCGCATACGGCAAGCCTCATGACTGACGTCTATCTCAACCTGATTGCCTCCGCACATGGCTCGCAAACCGAGTTCAACGATGCCGACACGTTGGGGCAGCCTGCCGCAGACTGCGATCGTATCGTCAAAAAGACTGGGGTACTGAGCCGACCGATCGTCGGGGAGAGGGAATACACCAGTGACCTGGCTTTGCGTGCCACGGAGCAATTGCTTCTGCAAAGCACGAGTACCGCCAGTGAATTTGACGGGCTGATCGTTTGCACGCAGACGCCCGATCACTTGATTCCCGGCGTCTCGTCGCGAGTACACGGCAAGCTTGGCTTCAGACAAGACTGCTACACCATGGACATCAACCAGGGTTGCAGCGGATTCATCTATGGCGCCCATCTCATGGCTGCGATGGTGCGGAGCAAGGCGTTGCAACAAGCAGTCTTGGTAAACGCCGACTGCTACACGCGGCTGATTCGGCACGATGACCTCACAACCCGCGTGTTGTTCGGCGACGCGGCGACTGCAACCATCTTCTCGACCCAGCCCAGTGGCTTTCGATTGCTCTATTCCCGCTGCTATGCGGACGGCACCGGCTATGAGGACTTCATCGCCCGGGGCTCGGCTATCCAGCCTGACAGAGGCATTGCCCAGGGCATCCATATGAATGGACCGGGCATCCTGTCATTCGCTCTGCGGGTGGTGCCAGACGCTGTTGATTCCGCATTGAAGGACAACGGGCTAAACAGGAAAGATATTCGGATGTTTGCTTTTCATCAGGCGAACAGTTTCGTTCTCGGCAAGCTTGCCTACAAGATGGGCCTGGAGAATGACCAAGTCCCGCAGAACTGCGCGGAACTGGGAAACACGGTGTCCGCGTCCATCCCGCTGCTGTTGCTGGACCAGCAGGATCATCTGAAGCGTGGTGATCTGGTTCTGGCGATAGGCTTCGGCGTAGGTCTGTCCTGGGGGGGAGCGCTGCTTGAGTATGTAGGCAACGACTGAACCTGCTACTCACGGCGCTTACACATATGTCAAATCTCGAACGACGTGCGGCCAATGCAGCATGGTGGAGCACGCTGGAGATCCTGACACGCTACGGCGTGCAGTTTCTTGTCATGGTTGTGTTGGCGCGACTGCTCTCGCCGGCCGATTTTGGCCTGATTGCGATTTTGTTGGTATTTACCAGCGTCGGCACGCTGCTGGTCGACTCGGGTTTCGGGGCGGCACTGGTACAGCGCCAGCGCACAACAGCTGACGACGAAACTACCGTCTTCATCTTCACGGTCGGCGCGAGCATTCTCACCGCCAGCATTCTGGTGCTCGCCGCTCCGGCCATTGCAGTCTTTTTCCACGAGCCAAGGCTGGCAAATCTGACTCGCGTCATGGCGCTGGTGTTGCCGCTCGGAGCTCTCGCTTCAGTGCCAGATGCGCTGTTGACGATGCGGCTCGACTTCAAGGCGCGCGCACGTGCGGAAGTGATTGCCTCGTTGTGCTCGGGAGCCGTAGCGGTGGTGCTGGCATTGCGTGGGTTCGGCGTGTGGAGCCTGACGTGGCAGAGCATCGTTTCGATCGGCGCACGAGGACTCCTGTTGTGGCTCTATTCCGGATGGCGGCCGCGCGGTCGCTATAGCGGAGCATCGTTCCGCAGCCTGTTCGGGTTCGGTGGCTACATGCTGCTCTCGGGATTGCTCAACGCGGCTGCCATGCGCCTGCAATCGCTGTTGATCGGCAAGTTGTTCGATGCAAGCTCACTGGGGTACTACACCCTCGCGCAGAATACCCAACAGGCTCCCGCCTCGTTGATTGACGGCATTCTTAAACGGGTGGGCTTACCGGTCTTTTCCACGATCGCGCAGGACCGGGCCAGGCTGCGATCTGCCTTCAGGGCGTCGCTGCGCATGGCGATGTTCCTGTTTGTCCCCTGCATGGTGGGTATCGCGCTAGTCGCCAGGCCGCTGATCGAACTAGTTTACGGAGCACGCTGGAGCCCCGCGGCGCCCATCCTGAGCATTCTGTCCCTGAGCGCCGCACTGTGGCCCATCCACGTACTCAACTTGGCGGCCATCGGTGCACAGGGGCGATCGAATCTGCTGTTGAGGGTGGAAGTTATCAAGCAAGTCGTAGGTATCCTGCTGATCGCCAGTGCCTCACCCTGGGGACCGCTTGCCATCGCCTGGGCCGTACTTTTCTCTAGCCTTTTTGGCGTAGGCATGAACGCCTATTACTCGAAAAGACTGCTCGATTACGGCCCATTCGCGCAGTTGCTAGATCAGTCCGCGACCTTCGCATTGTCGCTGGTGGCGGCACTGGTTGGCTGGATGATTCTGCAATGGGCGAGGCCCGGGCCCGCGTCGATGCTTGGTGCCATTGCGGCGGCAGGCATGGTTTATGGCACGCTGGCCGTTCTTACGCGAAATACTGCGCTGAACGGCTTGTTGACCATCGTGCGCACGCTGCGCGAGAGGTCCGACACACCGACCCAATGATGCCTGTCAACGAGACCGCAACATGACGCCAGCGTCCAACAGTGACGTATCGCACGATAGCCACGAAATCAGTGACCACCTTGCACTGGTCAAGCAGCCTGTTGTCAGTGTGCTCATGCTCGCCTACAACCACGGCCCCTACCTGGCGCAAGCGATCGACAGCGTGCTGGCCCAGCGAACCGACTTGCCGATCGAGTTGCTTATCGGCGAAGACTG
Organism: Dyella ginsengisoli LA-4; assembly: GCF_000334915.1. GTDB lineage: Bacteria > Pseudomonadota > Gammaproteobacteria > Xanthomonadales > Rhodanobacteraceae > Dyella_A > Dyella_A ginsengisoli_A. The sequence goes on from NZ_AMSF01000055.1 coordinate 106,082, forward strand.
CTCGACCGACAACACCCGTGACGTCGCACTGCGGTATCAAGAGGCGCATCCGGACATCATCCGGGTCATCACTGCCGACAGGAACGTTGGCTCGACCTTGAATCATCGACGAATCCTGCTCGCTGCGCGTGGCGAGTTTTACGCCTATCTCGACGGCGACGATTACTGGCTTCCGGGAAAGCTTCTTCGTCAAATCAACTACTTGCGCGAGCATTCTGACTGTGTCGCAGTCTTTACCAATGCCCAGACGGTCGATCAGAACAGCCAAAGCATCGGTATATTCAATGATGTCGGAGATGGGCAGTTCGGCTTGGGCGCACTTTTGCGTCGAGGCAATTTTCTCAACAACAGCTCGGTGGTCTATCGCGCGACATCTCGCTCAGCCCTGCTCGAAATCGAAGTTGCATCAATCGACTATCGCGGGCATTTACTGCTGGCTCGAAACGGCTTCTTGGCACATTTGTCAGAACCGTTGGTTTCCTACCGTATCGGTTCGACTGGATCGATGGTGGCACACGATAACAACCGTGTTCGCCAGCTCTACTGGGAGGCAATTATGAGTGTGCCTCGTGAGATGGTCACAGATGATGACCTCGCACACGGCATCGCCGACTTCATCCGACGCGTATTCTATCGGTCGCTGCGGACGCGCCAGATCAAGCTGCTGAGGGAGTGGTTGCCACGCGCGTTGCGCGCATCGCCATATGGAACGACACGGACTATTTTACTGGCAGCTGGATCGATTCTGCGCATTGCTTACAAGGAAGTCATCGGCCGAATCCGCAAAGACGCGCGCGGTAATCCATCCAAAGTGCTATATCGTCGCTAGCGTGCCTCACTGGAACATGATGAAACTCGTCAAACTCGCCAAATATGTGCTAGCGGGCTGGGTACCTGGCGGCCGGTGCCGGTGTGTGTTATGTGGCCACCGAGTATGGCGTTTCATGCCTTACATGCATGGGTCGGCAGGCGTGCCTGAACTTATGCGCGTAATCGACACTGTTGGCAGCGACCCCGATTGGTTTGAATGTCCCCGTTGCGGAGCACACGACCGAGAGCGGCACTTATTGATGTATCTGGAGAAGACCAACATGCTGGCGGGCATGCGTGGTAAGTCCGTGCTGCATTTCGCACCGGAAAGGCGACTTGCACTACGCATTATCGATGTGGCGCCCGCTCGATACGTTCCCTGCGACCTCTACCCGAGCTCCCCCAATGTACAGCGTGTCGATATGCTTCAAATGCAGTTCGCCGATCAGTCGTTTGACCTGGTCATCGCAAACCACGTACTAGAGCACGTCGACGACGATGTGAGGGCGCTCAACGAAGTTCGTCGCGTGCTCAAGCCCGGGGGGTATGCCATCCTGCAGACGCCGTACAGCGAAAAATTGCATCGTACTTGGCAGGACCCGGGCATCGACACGGATGCTGCGCGACTGCAGGCTTATGGCCAAGCCGATCATGTCCGCCTGTTCGGGCGGGACATCTTCGATCGCATCGCATCGCAGGGATTCGACAACCTGGTCGGGCGACACGACGAACTGTTGCCCGGTGTCGACACCTTGCACACCGGCGTCAATCCGGCCGAACCGTTTTTCCTGTTCCGCAGAAGGTCAACCGGCTAGGTCAGGTCAGGCAAGCCGTGCCGGACCAGCACGCGGAGTTTCTGGGGGATCTTGTCCAGCAACCCGACATAACTCCAGAAGCCCATGACGCGCCCGGCCTGCGCTGCACTGCGCGCCTTGATCAGCGTCGGCAGGAGGCCAACGGCCCCCTTGATCGCCGGCCAGTAGATGCGTGTCCAGACACCGACGTCACGCATCAACGCACACAGGGCGAAGCCTTCAAGACAGAGCACCGCTAGATGGATCAGGAACCAGGGCCAGGCAGCCCAGGTCGGGGTACAGACCAGCACCAGGCACGCCCTGTTGCGCTCGCTGAGAAAACGCCGCCGATAGCTCGTCCGCAACTTGCCGTCGACGACGCGATTGCCGCCGAAACTTGTTCCCTGCCGATGGAGATAGCCGCTGCGTTCCACTACGGAGACGACGCCTCCCTTCAAGCGTGCAAGCAGGCACAGGTAGGTATCCTCCACGTTCGAGACCATCCACTCGGGAAAGCCGCCGAGGGCCATCCACGCGCTCCTGCCGATGAACAGACAGGCGCCCTGGACGTACGCCAGATCGGCCCGGCCCGGGAGCCGCGAAGGCATCGGCGTGTGGAACACGTCCAGCCGCACGCCCCTGTCGACAAGCGCCCCGGACTCCGGGTCGTACTGCGGTAGCGAGAGGACCGTCAGTTCCGGCTGACCTTCCGCCGCATCGACGAGAACCTCGAGCGCATCGGGCCTGAGGGTCGCGTCATTGTTGAGCAAGAGCAGAAACCGCCCTCTTGCCCTCAAAGCCATGCGGTTGTTCGCCAGGCAGTACCCGACATTCTTCGAGCTCTCGATGACTTCCACACGTGGATGGCGTGACCTCAGCACCGCAAGGGATGCATCGCTGGACGCATCATCATGCACGATGATTTCAACGGGGTATGGGAGGGTCTGTGCGTAGACGGACTCGAGGCACGGGTCGAGTAGTTGCTCTCCGTTGAAATTCGCTATGCATACGCTGACCAGAGGATCCGGAGCGCCCCGCTCACGGTCCGTATTCATGCAAGGCTCCGGTAAAGATCCAGATGCATGCGCGCGATCGTGGGCCAGTCATAGCCGCTGACGGCCCGAAGCTGGAGCTGCCCGGCAACGGCAAGCGTATCGGGAGCACGCAGCTTTTCGAGCAGCCTGCGGGCAAGCTCGTCCGCGTCCCCTGGGCGGACTATCCAGGTGTCGTCGATGGCCAGGTCGGGAAGCGCGCCGACGCGACTGACCAGGACGGGACAACCCATCGCTGCCGCACGACAGGCTGCGCCGGATTGGCCGGAGAGCCGACGATAAGGGAATACCGATAGTGCGCTGACCCTGATCAACGCGTCGATGTCCTCGTCGCTCTGAAACCCTTCCAACAGAACGATTCGGTCGCGCAAGGCGCGGCCTTCAAGCATCGCCTGGATGCCGGCCGCCTCCTCGCCGGTGCCGGCCAGGGAAGCAGCCAGTCTCCCGCCGATGCCCTGCCGACCGCCCCACAGCCGCCCCGCGATCACCAGGACGACGTCGTCGAGTTCCGATCGCACGCTCGACCAGGCTTCGAGCAGCACATCCAGCCCCTTGTAACCCCGCAGATTCCCGAACAGCAGGACATGCCGCCGGGAGGGAGAGAGGCCGAGGCGCCGGTAATCCTGCTCGCTGGCCGGTGCTGGCTGCCGGAGTGGCGCGAGACCATGCGGAACGACGTGCACGGGTGGCGTGCGGCGTCCCAATCGTCGCAGCACGTCTTCGCGCGCCGCCTCCCCATGCACCACCAGCGCGTCGGCGCTGCGCAGCAGCCGGTCTTCGAGCATCCGGAACATGCCGGACTTTTCGTGCGGCAGCGGATTGTGGACCGTCACGAGGACCTTCTTGCCCCGGCGATGCGCCATCGCGGCAAGGGGCCATAGATAGCTCGAAAGGGGCGGGGCCCAGTGCTGGATATGAATGACATCCGCCGGCGCCCGTGCGACCTGGTTCCAACTGAGGGGGCTGGCCCAATGCAGGGCGCCGCCCGGTCCTTTCGCGCCCCCTCGCTCCGCGGGATGAAGCACGGACGGATAGGCGCTGGCAAAATCCACCCTGTCGACCTGTAGCCCCTCTTCCCGAGGCATGCTCCCGAACAGCGCATCACCATACGGACTGAGCCCGCGCACCGGTTGCCCGAACTGACAAACGAGCTGGACCCGCGTCATGGGTGTGAACGCCGTTCGTGGAGGCCGGGGAGTTCTTCCTCACTCATGTCAGTTCGACTGACGGTAGATCAGGCTCGTGATCTGCTCCGACACCAGGCCAATCAGAAAGACGATGACGGCAGCGCTCCACAACAGCGTGCTCATGTTGGTCAGGCGGTTGTATGCATGCAGTGTGTACGCATAGTTCAAGCAGCCGAGCAGGAAGAAGACCGCGCTCGCCGGAACGAAGAGCTTCAGGGGCGAGTACAGCGTGGCGATCTTGAAGATGATCAACAGAAAGCGCATGCCGTCGCGCAGCGGCCGGATATGGCTGGTGGTGCCGTCGCGCTGGGCCACGTGGATGGGTTCGTAGGCCAACGGGTAGGCGCTGCGGAAGAACGCCATCGTGCTGGTGGTGGGATAGCTGAAACCGTTGGGCAGCAGATACAGGAATTCGCGGAACTTGTCCGCGCGTACCGCACGGAAGCCGGAGGTCAAATCCATCACGCGGTGGCCCGTCATCTGCGTGGCCAGCCAGTTGTAGAGGGTGTTGGCGACGCCTCGTCCGACCCCCGCCTGTCCCTCCCAGGAGCGAGCTCCGACCACCATGTCGTAGCCCTGCTCCAGCCGGGCAAGCAGGCGGGCGACATCGGCCGGATCGTGCTGGCCGTCGCCATCCATGAACACCAGCACATCACCCGTGGCCGCCCGGGCACCGCGCTTGATCGCCGCGCCGTTGCCCATCGAGTAAGGGGAGGACAGGCAGGTCACCCCGGATCGGGCGCAGACCTCCCGGGTGTCGTCGGTCGAGCCGTCGTCGACCACGATGATTTCCGCCTCCGGGTACAGGGAGTTCAGGGCGGGCAACAGATGGGCGAGCGCTGGCGCCTCGTTCTTGGCGGGAAGGATGATGCTTGTCTTCAAACCAGGATTCCCCCGACGGTGGCTGGTGATCATAGCGCGGCGACCTCGCCTGCCGCTGCGCCCCGCCCCGGCCAAAGCCGGGACTGCTTCGCATCTCCCGGAAATGGGTCCGACCGGAGCGCTTGCGAGTGATGACCGCCCTGCTAGAGTGGAGTAAATTCCACGTGAATCAGCGGGCTGGGGCAGATTTCACCATGTCATCTCAAGTACAGGCATCTCTTGCTGGTCTCTCGGGCATGGCCCGCAGGCTGGTTTCGGAGGGCGTGGTGCCTGAGGCCGATGTCCGCAAGGCCGTGGCGGACTCGACCCAGGCCAAGGCCACGCTGGCCACCTGGCTGCTGGATCACCAGCTGGTCGACAGCACGCGCTTCACCCAGGTGGCCTCGGTCGAGTTCGGCATGCCGATGATGGATGTCACCGCACTGGCGCCGGCCAGCATGCCGCTGAACCTGATCAGCGAGGCATTGATCACCAAGCATCGCGCCCTGCCGCTGTTCCGTCGCGGCAAGCGGCTGTATGTCGGTATCGCCGACCCGATGCAGTCGCACGCGCTGGACGAGATCAAGTTCCACTCCAACTGCATGGTGGAGCCGATCCTGGTCGAGCGAGGGCAGCTGCAGCGGGCGATCGACGGTGCGATGAGCACCATGAACGCCAACATCTCCGACATGGGCGGCAGCGATCTCGACGACCTCGAGCTCGAGACCTCCGGTGGCGACGAGGAGGCCGACCAGACCGGCATCGACGCCACCGGGGGCGACGACGCCCCGGTGGTGAAGTTCGTCAACAAGGTGCTGGTCGATGCGATCCGGCGGGGCGCCTCGGACATCCACTTCGAGCCGTTCGAGACCCAGTACCGCGTGCGCTTCCGCATGGACGGCATGCTGCGCGCCGTGGCCAGCCCACCGATGAAGCTGGCAAGCCGGATCTCCTCGCGCCTGAAGGTGATGGCCCAGCTGGACATCGCCGAGAAGCGCGTGCCGCAGGACGGGCGCATCAAGCTCAACCTGTCCAAGAGCCGCGCGGTCGACTTCCGTGTCAGCACCCTGCCCACGCTGTTCGGCGAAAAGATCGTGCTGCGTATCCTGGACGGCTCGGCCGCCAAGATCGGCATCGAGAAGCTGGGCTACGAGCCAGAGCAGCAGAAACTCTACGTGGATGCGATCCACAAGCCCTACGGCATGGTGCTGGTGACCGGCCCCACCGGCTCGGGCAAGACGGTGTCGCTCTACACCGCGCTCAACATGCTCAACACCGCCGAACGCAACATTTCCACCGTGGAAGACCCGGTGGAAATCCGTGTCGAGGGCATCAACCAGGTGCAGCAGAACACCAAGCGCGGCATGACCTTCGCCGCAGCGCTGCGCTCCTTCCTGCGCCAGGATCCGGACGTGATCATGGTCGGCGAAATCCGCGACCTGGAGACCGCCGAGATCGCCATCAAGGCGGCGCAGACCGGTCACATGGTGCTGTCGACGCTGCACACCAACGACGCCTCGCAGACCATCTCGCGACTGATGAACATGGGCATCGCGCCCTACAACATCACCTCGTCCGTCACCCTTATCGTGGCGCAGCGCCTGGCCCGGCGACTGCATGAATGCAAGAAGCCGATCGAGTTGCCGCCCGAAGCGCTGCTGGCGGCCGGCTTCAGCCAGAAGGACATCGACGAGGGCATGACCATCTACGAGGCGGCCGGTTGCGATGGCTGCAACGAGGGCTACAAGGGGCGCGTGGGCATCTACCAGGTGATGCCGATGCTCGAGGAGATCCAGAAGATCATCCTCAAGGGCGGCAATGCGCTGCAAATCGCCGAGACAGCCAAGGCGGCCGGCATCAACGATCTCCGCGCCTCGGCCCTGCTCAAGGTGAAGCACGGCCTGACCAGCCTGACCGAGATCGACCGCGTCACCAAGGACTGAAGCGCCGGGTTCCGTGGCCCGCGACACATTGCGGATGCGTGTCCTGCCACGGAAAACGGCATCGGAAATGCAATAAGCTGTACCAGTTACCGCCGGCCACGGGCCGGTTCAAGGTGGGATGAGGGGGAGACGCATGGCTACGGCGACGGCAAAGAATCCGCGGGATCTGGGCGCCCAGCGGGCCCAGGTCAGTCAGGCGACCGTGTACGACTGGGTGGCCCTGGACAAGCGCGGCAAGCGCATGAAGGGCGAGATGCCCGCCAAGAACGCCTCGCTGGTCAAGGCGGAACTGCGCCGCCAGGGCATGAATCCGCAGACGGTGAAGGAACGGGGCAAGCCGCTGTTCGGCGCCACCGGCAGTACGGTCAAGCCGCGCGACGTGGCCATCTTCAGTCGCCAGATCGCCACCATGATGGCTTCGGGCGTGCCGATGGTGCAGTCCTTCGAGATCATCGCCGACGGCCAGAAGAACGTCCGCTTCAAGAACATCCTGACGGACGTGAAGCAGGGCATCGAGGGCGGCGCCTCGCTGAACGAGGCCTTGGCCAAGTACCCCGTCCAGTTCGACGAGCTCTACCGCAACCTGGTCCGCGCCGGCGAATCGGCCGGTGTGCTGGATACCGTGCTGGACACGGTGGCCACCTACAAGGAGCGGATGGAGGGCATCAAGGCCAAGATCAAGAAGGCCCTGTTCTACCCGGTGATGGTGCTGGCCGTGGCGCTGCTGGTCAGCATGATCATGCTGCTGTTCGTGGTGCCGGTATTTGCCCAGACGTTCCGCGACGCCGGCGCGGAGCTCCCCGCGCCCACCCAGATCGTGATCAATGCCTCGGAGTTCATGAAGGCGTACTGGTGGCTGGTGATCGGCAGCATCGTCGGCGGCGTCGTGGCGCTGGTGATGGGCAAGAGGCGTTCGGTCAAGTTCGCCCATTTCCTCGACCGCCTGATGCTGAAGCTGCCGGTGATCGGCAACATCCTGCGCCAGTCGGCCATCGCCCGCTTCGCCCGCACGCTGGGCGTGACCTTCAAGGCGGGCGTACCGCTGGTGGAAGCACTCGATGCGGTGGCCGGCGCGACCGGCAGCGTGGTCTACAGCGACGCCGTGAAGGCCATGCGCGACGACATCGCCGTCGGCCACCAGCTGCAGCTGGCCATGCGCCAGACCGGCCTGTTCCCCAACATGGTGGTGCAGATGACCGCGATCGGCGAGGAATCCGGCGCCCTGGACAGCATGCTGTTCAAGGTGGCCGAGTTCTATGAGGAAGAGGTCAACAACGCCGTCGATACCCTGTCCACCCTGCTCGAGCCGCTTATCATGGTGATCCTGGGCGTGCTGGTGGGCGGCATGGTGATCTCGCTCTACCTGCCGATCTTCAAGCTGGCGGCGACCGTCTAGGAGAGCCCGCCCGGGTCTCGTGGCCCCTTCCCCCGCGGGAAGGGGCCTTTTCTTTTCCGCGACAGGCAAACCATGACCGACCTGCCCCTCTGGATGTGGATCGTTTCCGCCGGCGTGCTCGGCCTGCTGGTGGGCAGTTTCCTCAACGTGGTGATCCTGCGCCTGCCCGCCAGGCTCGAAGCCGAATGGCGGGCCGATGCCATCGCCGTGCTCGAACTGGAGGGAGAGCCGCAGGCACCGCCGCCGGGCATCGTGTTCGAGCCTTCGCACTGCCCGAAGTGCAAGCACCGGCTGGCGTTCTACGACAACATCCCGGTCTTCGGCTGGCTGCTGCTGCGAGGGCGCTGCCGCTATTGCAGCGAACCCATCTCGGCACAGTATCCGCTGGTCGAGCTGGTCACCGGCCTGTGCAGCGCGGCGATCGTCTGGCGTTTTGGCGCAGGCTGGCCGGCACTGGCCGGACTGGCCTTCACCTGGGCCCTGATCGCCCTGTCCGGCATCGACCTGCGCACGCAGCTGCTGCCCGACCAGATCGTCTATCCGTTGCTGTGGCTGGGTCTGCTGCTGTCGCTGGCCCCCTTCCTCGTACAACCGGGCCCGGCCATTCTCGCCGCGGCCATCGGCTACCTCAGCCTGTGGAGCGTGTACTGGGGGTTCAAATTGCTCACCGGGAAGGAGGGCATGGGACACGGCGACTTCAAGCTGCTCGCCGCCCTTGGCGCCTGGATGGGGCTGGGCTGCCTGCTGCCGGTCGTGCTGCTGTCGTCGCTGATCGGTGCGATCGTGGGTGGCACGCTGATGGCGCTGAAGCGCCACGAACGCGATGTCCCGATGCCGTTCGGTCCTTTCATCGCGGCCGCGGGCTGGGTCTGGTTCGTCGCGGGCGACCAGCTGTGGGCGGCCTACGCCCACCTCACCGGATTGCACTGAGGCATCCGTGTCCGGCTTCGTGGTCGCACTCACCGGGGGCGTCGCTGCGGGCAAGAGCGCCGTGGAAGACCGCTTCCGCGCCCTCGGCGTCGGCGTGCACGACGCCGACCGCGCGGCACGCGAGGTGATCGAGCCGGAGACACCTGGCCTGGCCGCCATCGTGGAGGCTTTCGGCGGTGAGGTGCTGGGCGCCGACGGACGCCTCGACCGCCCATCCATGCGACGTCGCATTTTCGCCGACCGCGATGCCCGCCATACGCTCGAGGCGATCATCCACCCACGCGTTCGCCAGTGGCTGCGCGACCGCGCCGACGATGATCCGGGGCCTTACTGCATCCTGGCCATCCCCCTGCTGGTGGAAAACCTGGCGCATTACCGCTGGGTCGATCGCGTGCTGGTGGTCGACGTGGATCCGCAGGAACAGGTGCGCCGGCTGATGCGGCGCGACGCCGTGGACGAGGCACTGGCCCGGCGCATGCTGGCCAGCCAGGCATCGCGCGAACAACGACTGGCCATCGCCGACGACGTGATCGACAACGGCGGCCCCGAAGACGCCCTGGACGAGCAGGTGCGCGCCCTGCATGCGCGCTATCTCGCGCTTGCCCGCGCCTGAGAAGTCAGCTCCCGAGCAGGGTCCGGAGAATCGCCTGGTCGGCTGGCGCCAGTTGCGTGGGGGTGAGCGCCTCGGGTCGATGCCATTGCAGGCCCTGCCCCTCCAGCGGGCAGGGAGTGCCGTCCCAGGCGGTCACGACCCAGGTGTCCAGCAACAGGTGAAACGCGTCGTACCGCCAGGGCAGCACCAGCAGCGGATACGCCTCGCGCACCTCGATGCCCAGCTCCTCGCGCAGCTCGCGCACGAGTCCGGCGAACGGAATCTCGTCCGGCTCGAGCTTGCCACCGGGAAACTCCCATAGCCCGGCCAGATGCTTGCCGGGCGGGCGCTCGGTGACCAGCACCGCACCATCATGCCGGCGCAGCACGCCGGCCATGACATGCAGCGGTCCGGGCAGGGCCATCAGGCGTTGCGGATGTACTCGACCATGTCGAAGTCGTACGCGTGGTCAGCGTCCGCCTTGTGGTGGGTCCGCGAAACCTCGGTCCACTCGCTGAAATGGACGCCCGGGAAAAAGGTGTCAGCGCCATCCACTGCAGCGTTCACCCAGGTCAGGTACAGGCGCTGGGCTACCGGAAGCGCCTCGGCATAGACCTGGCCACCGCCGATCACCATCAGGCCCGTGCCGTCGGCACGCGCACGCGCCTCCTCGATCGAGCGCACCGTGACCTGCCCCGGAAACGGCGCCTCGTGGCGCTTGCTGAGCACCAGATTGGTGCGGCCCGGCAACGCCTTGCCGATCGCCAGCGCGGTGTTGTAGCCCATCAGCACGTACTTGCCGAGGGTGAGCTCCTTGAACCAGCGCAGGTCGTCCGGCAAGTGCCAGGGCAACTGGCCCTTGCGGCCGATGGCGAAGTTCTCGTCGAGGGCGGCGATCAGCGAAACGGCCATGACAATCCTTGCTGCGAAAGTGGCAACGCAGTGCGCCCGGGGCGCACCGTTAACCGGCGGATTCTACCGCGCATCGACGGGCACGGCACCCTTGACGGCCGGGTACGGGGTCCCGCAGGCGGTCATGCGGGGTCGATCAGACGGCCACGGGGGCCTTGATCGCCGGATGCGACTGGTAACCCTCGATGGCCACGTCCTCGTAGCGGAAGTCGAAGATCGAGCGTACCCCGGGGTTCAGCCGCAGCGTCGGCGGCGGCAGCGGCTCGCGTGTGAGCTGCAGCCTCGCCTGCTCCAAATGGTTGTTGTACAGGTGCGCGTCGCCCAGCGTGTGGACGAAATCCCCGACCTCGAGGCCGCAGACCTGCGCCACCATGTGGGTCAACAGGGCGTAGCTGGCGATGTTGAACGGCACGCCGAGGAAGATGTCGCCCGAGCGCTGGTACAGCTGGCAGCTCAGCCGCCCGTCCGCGACGTAGAACTGGAACAGCGTGTGGCAGGGCATCAGCGCCATTTTCGGCAGCTCGCCCACGTTCCATGCGCTGACGATCAGCCGGCGCGAATCGGGATTGCGGCGGATCTCGTCCACCACCCAGCGGATCTGGTCCACCGCGCCACCATCGGCCGTGGGCCAGCTGCGCCACTGCGCGCCGTAGACCGGCCCGAGATCGCCGTGGGCATCGGCCCACTCGTCCCAGATGCTGACCCCGTTCTCCTTGAGGTAGGCGATGTTGGTTTCGCCGCGCAGGAACCAGATCAGCTCGTGGACGATCGAGCGCAGGTGCAGCTTCTTGGTGGTGACCAGCGGGAAGCCCCGCGCCAAGTCGAAACGCATCTGCCAGCCGAACACGCTGCGCGTGCCGGTGCCGGTGCGGTCGGATTTTTCGGTGCCGTGTTCCAGCACATGGCGAAGCAGGTCGAGGTAGGCGCGCATCCGCCAAGATTACCAGCCGCCGCCCGTCGACCGGGAGGCATGACAAGGGTCACTCCCCGGCACCGGCGCACGCGCCTAGACTCGGACTTTTCCCAGGGAGGCAACGCAGATGGCCCAGTGGTACTTCAGCTACGGCAAGGACGCCGAACGGATCGGCCCGCTCGACGACATGGCGGCCCGCGAGCAGGCGCGGCGCCAGCCCGACGGCTACTGCTGGCGCGAGGGGTTCACCGAGTGGAAGCCGGTCCGCGCGGTCGGCGAGCTGGCCTCCGGCCTGGGAACGACGTCGATGCCACCACCGGCGCCGCCGCTGCAGGGAGCCGGCGCCGACGAGATCGACTACCGCATCGTCGGCACCGACATGCAGTTCGTCGAGATCGAGCTGGACCCGGGCGAGAGCGCCGTGGCCGAGGCCGGCGCCCTCATGTACAAGGAATCCGACATCCAGATGGATACGGTCTTCGGCGACGGCTCGGCCGCCAGCCAGGGCGGCGGCCTGATGGACAAGCTGCTGTCGGCCGGCAAGCGCGTGATCACCGGCGAAAGCCTGTTCACCACCGTATTCACCCATGCCGGCAGCGGCAAGGCCAAGGTGGCGTTCGCCGCGCCCTACCCCGGCACGGTGATGGCGATGAAGCTGTCCGAGCACAACGGCCGGCTGATCTGCCAGAAGGACTCGTTCCTGGCCGGCGCGCGGGGCGTGCAGCTGGGCATCTTCTTCCAGCGCAAGATCCTCACCGGCCTGTTCGGCGGCGAGGGCTTCATCATGCAGAAGCTCGAAGGCGACGGCTGGGTGTTCGTGCATGCCGGCGGCACCGTGGTGCAGCGCGAGCTCAAGGCCGGCGAGCGGCTGGATGTGGACACCGGCTGCGTGGTCGCCTTCCACGATACGGTGAGCATGGACGTGAAGCCCGTCGGCGGCATCAAGAGCATGTTCTTCGGCGGCGAGGGCATGTTCCTGGCAACCCTGACCGGGCCCGGCACGGTGTGGCTGCAGTCGCTGCCGTTCTCGCGCATGGCCGGACGCATGCTGGCGGCGGCGCCGCAGGGCGGCGGACAGCGGCGCGGCGAGGGTTCGATCCTCGGCGGACTGGGCGACATCCTCGGCGGCGACCGCAACTTCTGAGGTCCCGCAAGGCGCTCGTCACACGGTAGGAGCCCGCTCGCGGGCGATGCCTTTCCTGCCCGCTTCGATGCGGATCAGGAGCAGGAGCATCGCCCGCGAGCGGGCTCCTACCCGGCCGCCAGCGGCAGCACCGGGGCGCGCCGCGACATCGCGAGCAGCACCAGCCCCACGACGATCAGCGGGATCGACTGCACCTGGCCCATGGTCAGCCAACCCCAGGCCAGGTAGCCCAGCTGCGGATCCGGCACGCGCACGAACTCCACCGCGAAGCGGAAGCAGCCATACAGCAGCGCGAACAGGCCGGAGACGAGATAGCGCGGCCGCGGCTTGAGCGACACCAGCCAAAGCACCGCGAACATCAACACGCCTTCCAGCGCCAGCTCGTACAGCTGCGAGGGGTGACGTGGCAGGCCGCCGAACTGCTGCAGGCGCTCGGTCAACGAGGGGTTGCCGGCCGCCAGTTGCAGATCCTCTTCGCGTGAACCGGGGAAAATCATCGCCCACGGCACGTCGCCGGGCTTGCCCCACAACTCGCCGTTGATGAAGTTGCCCAGCCGCCCCAGCCCCAGACCCAGAGGCACCATCGGCGCCACGAAATCGATCGTGTCGAACGGATGCAGCCGGTGCCGGCGCGACCACCACCAGCCCGCCAGCACCACACCGAGCAGGCCGCCGTGAAAGCTCATGCCTCCGTCCCACACCTTGAACAGGGCCAGCGGGTCGCGCCAGATCCAGCCGGGGCCGCCGGCGTAGTAGAACAGCATGTACCAGACGCGGCCGCCGACGATCACGCCCATCATGCCGTAGAACATCAGGTCGCCCAGCGCGTCGCGGCTCACCGGCAACCGGCCCCTGCGCCGACGGTACTCGGCCAGCGTCGCGACCAGCAGAAAGCCTAACAGGTACATCAGTCCGTACCAGTGCACCTGCAATGGCCCGAGGCTGAAGGCCACGGGATCGAACTGGACGACAAAGGGCTGGGTCATGGCGAGCCGACGGCAAAAAGGGCAAGTCTAGCCGTCGGCCCGCCGTTCCGGAAAACCGAAGGGGTGCCGCGGCGGATGGATATACTGCCCATTCAGGGAAACAGGGGACCCGGTCGAGTTGCCGGGACACCGGGCGCGAGGCTCCTCCGCGCCCGGTCGCGCATGGAGGAGCATCCAGGGGGATACACATGCAGAAGCATCTTGGGATGGCGCTGTTGGGCGCAGTGCTGGGTTGCGTGACGGTGGCCGCCGGCGCCACCGATCTGATTCCAGTCGAGTCGTTCGCCAGGCATCCCGCGATATCGACGCCACGCCTGTCGCCGGACGGCCAGTACCTCGCGGTACGCATGGATGGCGACGATGGCGCGCACGCGCTGGTGGTTTTCCAGGTTGCCGACATGAGCCATCCGGCCAGCATGCTGCGGATGCCCAAGTACGAGGTGCCAGCCAATTTCGTCTGGGTAAGCCCGACCCGGCTGATCATCGAGAAGGGCCGCGAGTACGGCTCGATCGAGCAGCCCAGGCTGACCGGCGAGATCCTCGCTACCGACTTCGACGGCAAGAACCAGGATTACCTGTTCGGCATCGATGCCATGAAGTACGGGAGGCGCGCATCCACCCGCGGCACCGACCGCGGCTGGGGCTTCTTCGACGGCAAACCGGACCACGCCAACGGCCATTTCTACATGGCCGCCGAAGGCTGGGACAGTAACCACCAGAGCTCGCTGTACGACGTGGATGCCGAGCGCAACACGCGACACCTGATCGGTGACATCGGCGTGTCGGGCATGAGCTTCATGGTCGGCAAGGATGGCCAGGCACATTACGCCTTCGGCACCAACATCGACTTCGACTACGTCGTCTACCACCGGGTGGGCTCGAGCTGGTCGCCGATGACGCCGTCCCAGGTCGGCGTCCGGTTCAACCCGCTGGAAAGCACGCCCGACGGCCAGCACGTGTATGCGACCTACAGCGCTGACGGCGGCCCCAGTTCGCTCGTATCGATGGCCGAGGACGGCAGCGACCGCCAGGTGATCGCCCGCGCGGACTTCGGCAGCGTGGGCGTGATCGAATGGACGGCGAAGCCGGAACAGCCCTTCGCGACGACGCTGGCTACCGGTGTGCCGACGCCCCGCTACGTCGATCCGAACGCGCCGATGGCCAAGCTGCACCGGGCGCTGAGCCTGAAGTTCCCGGGCAGCTACGTGCACTTCGTCAACTTCAGCGACGACGGCAGCGAGCTGCTGTTCGGCGTCAGCAGCGACCGCACGCCAGGCACCTACTTCCTCATCAATACCCGTACCTACAAGGTGCAGAAGCTGTTCGACGTGGAGCCATGGATCAATCCGGCGCAGATGGCCGAACGGCGGCCGGTGACCTTCATCGCCCGCGACGGCACGCCGATCGAGGCGATCCTGACGCTGCCCAGAGGCGCCGGCGAAAAGAACCTGCCGATGGTGCTGCTGCCGCATGGCGGCCCGATCGGCATCGAGGACGACTGGTTCTACGACAGCGACGCGCAGTTCCTCGCCAACCGCGGCTATCTGGTACTGCAGATCAATTTCCGCGGTTCGGGCGGACGCGGCGTGGACTTCCAGCAGGCCGGCTACCAGCAGTGGGGCACCGGCATCGTGCAGGACCTGATCGACGGGACCAGGTGGACCATCGCCCAAGGCTACGCCGATCCCAAGCGGATCTGCGTCTATGGCGCCAGCTACGGCGGCTATGCCGCGATGATGGCGCCGATCCGCGCCCCCGGCCTGTTCAAGTGCGCCGTCGGCTACGCCGGCATCTACGACATGGCCATGCGCTACAAGAAGGGCGACACTCGCGAGAGCGAGCTGGGGCGCAACGCCTTGCGCGCCGAAATGGGCGACGACACCGCCACGCTTGACGCCAATTCGCCGGACAAGCTCGCCGACAAGATCGACGTCCCCGTGCTGCTGATCCACGGCGAAGACGACCAGCGCGCGCCCTTCGCCCAGTTCAAGGCCATGACCGCCGCGCTCGATGCGGCACACAAGCCTTACCAGACCCTGGTCAAGCCGGGAGAAGGACACGGCTTCTACGACGAGAAGAACAACATCGACCTGCTGAACACACTGCAGGCCTTCCTCGAGAAGCACATCGGCAAGGGCGGCTGAGCCTTGACGCCCGAAAGGAAAGAGGCCGCCCCTGGGCGGCCTCTTTCTTCAGAGCAGCACGGGACGATCCGGCAGCTCGTCCGGGTTGTCCCGGCCGTCGCTGGGGAAACTTGCCACGGCCAACGCATGGATCGCGGTGATTCCTTCCAGGCTGCCTTCGCGCCAGTGCCCGGCGGCGAACGCCGCGCGCATTCCGGCGCAGACACGCTCCCATGCCCCCCGCTCCACCCGTTCGACCAGACCGCGATCAGCGACGATCTCGATCCGGCGCTCCGCCAGCAGCACGTAGATCAACACACCGGTATTGAGCTCGGTATCCCACACACCCAACTGGGAGAACACCTGCTGCGCCCGCTGGCGTGCGGTCACTCCCGCCCAGACTGCCGATGGCGACAGGCGCGACTCCACTGCGAAACGCAGCTCGCCGCAATGGTGGCGCTCGCCGTCGTGGATCGCCGTGGCCATCTCGTCCAGCAGCGTGGAAGGAAAGCAGCGTCGCAGCTGGAACCAGGCGCCGAACAGGTTGCGTGACAGTCGCTCGATCCGTCCCATCACCAGCTCCCCGAAGAACCGCCGCCGCCGAAGCTGCCGCCGCCACCGCTGAAGCCGCCGCCACCGAAGCCACCGCCGCTGCCGCCGCCGAATCCGCCCCCTCCAAACCCGCCGCCGCCCCAGCCGCCGCCGCCGAATCCGCCCCAGCCGCCCCAGCCACCGCCACCGATGGAACGCCCGCCACCGCCAGGCATCAGCATCACGATGCCGCCGATGACGGCACCGAGCACTCCCACACCCACCGTCGCGGCGAGCAGCCACAGCAGGCCGCCGGTCAGCGCCGCGCCCAGCGGCGTGCGCACGATCACGTGGGCCCGGCCGAACAGGCGGCGCAGGAACAACGCCACGAACAGGCCGATCAGCATCGCATGCCCGATATCCAGACCGCCCCGCGATCGGCTTGACTCCTTGGGCGCCGGCAGGGGCTCCCCGTCGATCAGCTTGGTCAGCGCGTCGACGCCGGCATCCAGCCCGCCGTAGAAATCGCCCTGCTTGAAGCGCGACTCGATGTACTCACGGCGGATCCTCGCGGTGGCCGCGTCCGGCACCGCACCCTCCAGCCCGTAACCGACCTCGATGCGGTCCTTGCGGTCGTTCTTGGCCACCAGCAGCAGGATGCCGTCGTCGGTGCCCTTGCGGCCGATCCTGTTGGCCTCGGCCACCGCCAGTGAGTAGCTCTCGATGTCCTGGCCGTCCAGCGAGGGCACCATCAGCACCACCAGCTGGGCGCCCTTGCGCTGCTCCAGCGCCACCAGCTTGGCGTCCAGCGCGTCGACCTGCTGCGGCGTGAGCGTGCCGGTGAGATCGGTGACGTGGCGCGTAAGGTGCGGCACGTCCGCTGCACGCAGCGGCGTGACGCACGCCAGCGCGAGCAGCAGGAGCAGGTGCGTCAGGCGACGCATCGGATCAATGCGCCGAGGCGGGTGCGGCCGGCGCGGCGGAGCCGAAGTCGACCTTCGGTGCGGTGGAGATGGCCTGCTCGTTCTCCACGCTGAAGTTGGGCTTGACCTGGTAGCCGAACATCTTCGCCGTGAGGTTGTTGGGGAAGGTGCGGATCAGCGTGTTGTACGCCTGCACCGCCTGCACGTAGCGGTTGCGCGCCACGGTCACCCGGTTCTCGGTGCCCTCCAGCTGGGCCTGCAGGTTCTGGAACAGGCCGTCGGCCTTCAGCTGCGGGTAGTTCTCGCTGACCACCATCAGCCGCGACAGCGCGCTGGACAGCTCGCCCTGCGCCGCCTGGAACTGCTTGAGCTTCGCCGCATCGTTGACGGTGTCGGCGTCGACCTTGATCGAGCCGACCTTGGCGCGCGCCTCGGTCACCTCGACGAACACCTTCTCCTCGTGCTGGGCGTAGCCCTTCACGGTGGCGACCAGGTTGGGCACCAGGTCGGCGCGTCGCTGGTACTGGTTGATGACCTCGGACCACGAGGCCTTCACCGCCTCGTCCTGGCGCTGGATGGCGTTGTAGCCGCAGCCGGACAGCCCGGCCACCAGAAGCAGGATCAGGCAGGTTCGCAGCAGTTTCATCGCTTCACTCCCGTGAATGGAGACGGCGGGGCAATCCCCGATCCCCACCAGCATACGACGCCCGCGCCGATGCCGCCCGCTCAGAGCCAGCGCGGCCCCAGGATCAGCCCCCAGCACAGCACGGTGAGCAGCAGCAGCAGGAACACGGCGGCCGAGCCCATGTCCTTGGCGCGCCCGGCCAGTTCGTGGAAGTCGGGACTGACCTTGTCCACCACCGCCTCGATCGCCGAATTGAGCAGCTCGGCGGAGAGCACCAGCACCGCCGGCAGCACCAGCGCGATCTTCTCCAGCGGCCCGTGACCCAGCCACAGGCCCAGCGGCACCAGCACCACCGCCAGCATGGCCTCGAGCCGGAACGACGCCTCGTGCCGCCAGCCCGCCTGCAGCCCCTTCATCGACCAGCGGAACGCGTTCCAGAGCTGGCGCGGGTTGCCGCGAAATCCACTGCCGGGCATCGGTTTCTTTCTCCAGGATCAATCTGAAGCCCCCGCCGCAGGGGCGGGATGCGAGTGGGCCGCATCATGCCACACGTTCCTGCGGATGCCCTTTGCCCTTTTGCGGTGCAACTACAAGGCCGGGCCGAATCGGGTACCCTTCCGAGGCTGTGCCCTGCCCGGGGCCACACTCGAGAGGTGCTGCCACGTGCGGTGCCAAGGCATGAACCCGCACGGAAAAGGTATGGCCATCCAGAATCCGCCCGTCTCGCAGACCCGCTCCTTCAGTACCGTCTTCCTGATCGAAATGTGGGAGCGCTTCGGCTTCTACGGCATGCAGGTGCTGATGGTCACCTACATGATCAAGAAGCTCGGCTTTGTCGACACCCGCTCCAACCTGGTGTGGGGCGCGGCGGCGGCGCTGATCTACGTGACGCCGGCGATCGGCGGCTGGGTCGGCGACAAGCTGATCGGCACCCGCCGCACCATGCGCATGGGCGCGATCGTGCTGATGCTCGGCTATGCGCTGCTGTGGATCCCCACCGAGAGCGCCGGCTTCCTGTACATCTCGCTGGGCGTGATCATCGTCGGCAACGGCATGTTCAAGCCGAACGCCGGCAACCTCGTGCGCAAGATCTACGAGGGCGACGACACCAAGATCGACAGCGCCTTCACCATCTACTACATGGCGGTGAACATCGGCTCGACCATCTCGATGCTGCTCACCCCGTGGATCCGCGACTACGTCGGCCAGCACTACGGCGACGACTGGGGCTGGCACACCGCCTTCGGCGCCTGCGCGGTCGGTCTCGCGCTGGGCCTGGTCAACTACGCGCTGATGAGCCGCACGCTCGCCCACATCGGTTCGCCGGCGGACAACAAGCCGGTCGACCTGAAGAAGCTCGCCGGCGTGCTCGGCGCGGGTATCGTGCTGGTGTTCGTCTCGGCCTTCATCCTGCAGAACGAGGCGGTCGCGCGCGTGTGCGTGTACGCCGCCGGCGTGGTGATCCTGGGCATCTTCATCCACCTGATCCGTTCCAGCCACCGCGACGAGCGCGCCGGCCTCACCGCCGCGCTGGTGCTGACGGTGCAGACGATCTTCTTCTTCATCTTCTACCAGCAGATGTCCACGTCGCTGAACCTGTTCGCGCAGAAGAACGTGAACCTGGATTTCAGCCTGTTCGGCTGGCACGTCTTCACGTGGATTCCGGAGCAGTTCCAGTCGCTCAACGCGATCTGGATCGTGCTGCTCAGCCCGGTGCTGGTATTGATCTACAACTCGCTGGGCCGCGCCGGCAAGGACATCTCCGTCGCCGCCAAGTTCGCCTGGGGCTTCGCCGCGGTGGCAATCGGCTTCTTCATCTACGGCGTCGGCGCGCGCTGGGCCGTCAACGGCCAGGTGTCGTCGTGGATCATGGTGTGGGGCTACGGCCTGTATTCGCTGGGCGAGCTGCTCGTGTCGGGCCTGGGCCTGGCGATGATCGCCCGCTATGTGCCGGCGCGCATGGGTGGCTTCATGATGGGTGCCTACTACGTGGCCTCGGGCATCTCGCAGTACCTGGGCAGCGTCGTGGCGAACTATGCGCACATTCCGGAAGGCATCAAGGATCCGGTGCAGTCGCTGGACATCTACACCAGCCTGTTCAACAAGCTCGGCATGGTCGGCGTGGGCTGCACGGTGATCGCGATCGCGGTGCTGCCTTTGATGAACCGGCTGTCGGCCAGTCACTCCGACGTGGCGACCAATCACGATCCACTCCCCGCTTCGCGCAGCGAAGAGGGCTACGATACGCCCGCCCCGTGAGCCACCAAGGCCCGCCACCCGGCGGGCCTTCTTACTTATGCCCCTGCTCAATCCTGCCTCGCCCCAGCGTTTCGCCCCATCGGCGCTGACCCGCACCCTGGCCTGGCTGCGCCTGTGCGCGATCACCGGCCAGAGCAGCGCCGTGCTGTTCGCGGCGCTGTGGATGCGCATGGAGATCCCGGTCCTGCCGTTGCTGGTGGTGATCGGGCTCTACGCCATCTTCGCGGCCTTCGCCTCGTTCCGGCTGACCATGCCGTGGCGGGTACGCGAGTGGGAGACGATCGGCCACATCGCCGCCGA
This sequence comes from Dyella ginsengisoli LA-4, assembly GCF_000334915.1. Taxonomy (GTDB): domain Bacteria; phylum Pseudomonadota; class Gammaproteobacteria; order Xanthomonadales; family Rhodanobacteraceae; genus Dyella_A; species Dyella_A ginsengisoli_A. The sequence continues at coordinate 126,363 of NZ_AMSF01000055.1, forward strand.
CACGCTGGTGCTCTCGGCCCTGCTGTACCTCACCGGCGGCGCCACCAATCCGTTCGTCACCCTGTTGCTGATCCCGATCGCCCTCGGTGCTGCCGCACTCACCATCCCGGCGCTGCTGACCGTGGCTGCACTGACCTGCCTGGCCTACGTATTCCTGCTGCGCCACTACCTGCCGCTGCCGCCGATGATGGAGGGCCGCGCGGGCTTCGAGCTGCACGTGCTGGGCATGGCGGTGAACTTCGCGATCACCGCGATGCTGCTGGGCTTCTTCATCAACCGCCTGGCCACCGCCGTGCGCCTGCAGCAGGACGAGGTGCAGCGGGTGCGCGAGCGCGCGCTGCGCGACGAGGGCATCCTGGCGATCGCGACCCAGGCGGCGGGTGCAGCGCATGAGCTGAACACCCCGCTGGCCACCATGCGCATGCTGCTGCCCGAGCTGCGCCGCGAACACGCCACCGACCAGCCGCTGGCCGAGGATCTCGAACTGCTCGAAGAGCAGGTGGAGCGTTGCCGCGGCATCCTTCGCGAGATGGTCGCCTTCGGCAAGGCGCAGCTGTCGCAGGAAGAGGAGCAGATGGACGTCGGCAGCTTCGTGCATGGCTGCCTCGAGCGCTTCCAGTTGCTGCGGCCGGAAGCCGAGCTGGAGCTGGACATGGCCGACGCGGTGGCCGGGGCGGCGTTGAGCAGCCCGCCCGGGCTGCGGCACGCGCTGATCAACCTGCTGAACAACGCGGCGGACGCCTCGGCGATGTGCGACTCCAACCGGGTCGCACTGCGGGTAAGCCGGGATGGCGGTTGGCTGGAGCTGGACGTGAGCGACCGCGGCCCGGGCTTCCTGCCGGACGAGCCGGGCCACGCACTCGGCTACAGCGGCAAGCAGGGCGGGCTCGGCATCGGCCTGACGCTGGCCGAAGCGACCGCCGACCGTCTCAGTGGCGAACTCACCGCGGAGAACACCGCGGACGGCGCGCGGGTCCGCATGCGCCTGCCGCTGACATCGATCACGCCGGCCCCGCCGCGCCGCGAGGGTGCACGCAAGGCCCCGCAGCCGTCAAAATAGAGCGATACGCCAACGTGGATACCGTGATGACCGACCTCAACGCCTCCGCCCGTCCCCTGCTGATCGTCGACGACGACCCGACCTTCGGTCGCGTGCTGGCCAGGGCCATGGGCTCGCGGGGCTTCGAGGTGATCAACGCGACCAACGCCGACGAGGCGCGCGCGCTGACCCGGCGCCACCAGCCGCGCTACTGCGTGCTCGACCTCAAGCTCGGCGAGGACAGCGGCCTGCGACTGATTCCCGACCTGCACCGGCTGGTGCCGGACATGCGCATCCTGCTGCTCACCGGCTACGCCTCGATCGCCACCGCGGTGGAGGCGATCAAGCGCGGTGCGCACGACTACCTGGCCAAGCCGGTGGACGCAGATGCCGTGGTCCGCGCGCTCACCGAGGGCGATGGCCCGCATGCCGACGACGACGAGGTGGTCGAGACGCCCGAGGCACCGCTGGCACTGCGGCGGCTGGAGTGGGAACACATCCATCGCGTGCTGACCGAGTGCGACGGCAACATTTCCGAAACCGCGCGCCGGCTCGGCATGCACCGCCGCACGCTGCAGCGCAAGCTGAGCAAGCATCCGGTGCGCGAACGCCCGGATCGCGAGGACTGACCGGCGCCGCTCAGCGGCCGGTGGCGGCATCGTCCGGCGCCGGGGCGGGCAAAGGCTCGCCGGTGCCGTCGTCCTCGTCGCCAAAGATCGCCACGTGCGGCTGGCCGGAGCCATCGATCCAGCCGCGGAACATGCCGTCGGTGTTGAACGGAATCGCGATATGGCCGCGCTCGTCCAGCGCGATCGCGCCGCCGTTGCCGCCCATCGCGGGAATCTCCTGGTTGATCACCTCGGCCGCGGCGCGGGCGATCGGCATGCGCAGCTGGGTCACCCGCATGCAGATCGCATGCGCGGCCACGGTGCGCATGTAGAACTCGCCCCAGCCTGTGCCGGACACCGCGCAGCCGGAGTTGGCGTAGGTGCCGGCGCCGATGATCGGCGAATCACCCACGCGGCCCGGCAGCTTGTCGTTCATGCCGCCAGTGGAGGTGCCCGCCGCGAGATGGCCGTCCACGTCCAGCGCGACCGCGCCCACGGTGCCGAAGTGCTTGGCGGTGGCCTCATCGGCATGCGGCTGGTTGGCCGCATCCTCCTTCAGCGCACGCTGCAGCTGCTGCCAGCGCTCCTCGGTACGGAACCAGGCATCGCTCTCCATGGCCAGGCCCTGCGATCTGGCAAAGGCTTCGGCACCGGCGCCAACCAGCATCACGTGCGACGAATGCTCCATCACTGCACGGGCCGCCAGGATCGGGTTCCTGACGTGGTCGATCGCGGCCACGGAGCCGGCGCGCAGCGTGTAGCCGTCCATGATCGCCGCATCCATTTCCAGCGTGCCGGCGTGCGTGAACACCGAGCCGCGCCCGGCGTTGAACAGCGGATCGTCCTCCAGCACCACCAGCGCGGCCGTCACGCCGTCGATGGCCGGCTTGCCCGCCTTGAGCTCGGCGTAGCCCTTCAGCAGCGCCTGCGTCAACGCGGCGCGGATGGCCTTCTCGCGCGCCGGCGGCATGTCCTTGCGCGGCGCGCCGGCTCCGGCATGGATCACCAGCACCGGGCTGGCCGCGTGAACCGCCGCCGAGAGACCGGCGGCGGCAAGAAGCATCAGCAGGCGCGGCGGCATCACGATCTTCTACTCCCGAGTGACGGAGGAAGTATAGCGATGCCAACGCACCCTTTCGGCCAAGTTACTTGGGCACGAAGCGAACCGTCTTGCCGTCGACGACCACCTTCATATCCAACGTGTTGCCGATCACCCACAGAGCAACGGTAGGCGGCACTCCCTCGAAGTTTCCTTTGATGGGCCGGGTATCGTCGAGGCTCTCGGGATTTCCGATGGTCAGGCCGGCCCGTTGTGCGATGCCTTGGGCCACGGCGCGGGCGCTTCCAGCGAACCGCTCGTGCACGTTGCCGTCATCGACGGTCGGGCGAGGCGTGCCGCACCCTGGCCAGGCAGTGAGGTCCAGGCGCAGTGTGTGGTCCACGCCGGCTACCACCCGACCGATCTGTATCGTCGCCGTCGGGCCGACACGCGTGCGCACGGTCGGTGTCACCGGTGCCTTGAGTGACCCGCCCGTGATCCTGGCATGGATCTCCATCTGGCCATCGGGTGCAGGCACGATCCCGACCTGCCCTTGCCAAGGCGGCAGCGCCTTGTCCTCGTGGTTGACGAAGCGGTAGGTGTCGTCGGCACCCTTCAGGCAGCTGGTGGCGTGCAGATGCGGAGCTTGCCCGCCTACACTGACCGCCAGCTCCAGCGTGAAGGCCGCTACTGGCGCGTGCTGCACTGGCGGCGCCGACTGCGCGGCATAGACGGCGAACGAACCGGCGAGCGCGATGATGCCGAGCGCGGCGCGGCCGGCCAGGCGGCGGGCATGCGTGGGGACGGGCAGTTTCAGCATGGCGACTCTCTCCGTGAGTGGGTGACGCGCGGACCAGGAACACCCCACCGGCAGCATCAGCGGCGAGGACTGGGTTTTCAGCATGGCGCTGGCGTAGTCCCGGCGCGGGGCACCGTGCTCGCGCAGCACGACGGCATCGCAGGCCAGCTCCTGGTCCTGGCGCAGGCAGGCCAGCGCATACCAGGCCAGAGGGTGGAACCAGAACAGCGCGGCCAGTCCCTGCGCGAGAAGGCGCCAGAGGCCGTCGCGGCGCCGGGCATGCACTTGCTCGTGGGCAAGGATCAGCACCTGCTCGGTCCGGGTGTAGCGGGTATGGAAATCGGCGGGCAGCACGATGCGCAGGCCCAGGGCACCAACCACGGCCGGCCCGAGATCGCTGTCGGCGGCCTGCCATACCGGGGTGCGGGTATCTGCAACATCGATTGCGCGGGCACCGGCGAGCCGGCGCAGGTAGCGGCGCTGGACAATGCCCACGCAGGCAAGCACGGCCAGCGCACCGAGCAGCCATGCCGCCATCGCCAGCGTGTGCCACGGAACCGTCCACCCGGCCGGTGCGGGAGGCGCCACCCAGGCTCCGCCACCGGCGATGCGCACCACTACCGGTGGCAGCGCTTCTAACGGCATGGCCGGGTGCGGGGCCAGCGCCGCGAGCAGGGACAGCGGCACCAGCAGCCACAGCACCGGGCCGACTTCGGCGCCGGCGAGCCGCCGCAGCGGCCGCCGCAGGGCGAGCACGAGCACCGTAGCGAGCGTGAAGGTCCAGGTCAGCCGCACCGCGTGGTTCATCCAGGCGTAGGCCAGTGCCTCAAGGCTGCTCATCGTCGAGCTCCTCCAGCAACTGGCGCAGTTCGGCGATGTCCTTCTTCGACAATTTGCGCTGCTCGGAGAAGTGCGCCACCAGCGGGGCGACGCGGCCTTCGAACAGGCGGTCGAGCAGGCTCTTGCTGGTCTGGTGCACGTACTTTTCGCGGGCCAGCAGCGGTGAATACAGGTAGCGGCGGCCGTCACGCTCGGCCTTCACCGCCTTTTTCTTCAGCAGGCGGTTGAGCAGCGACTTCACCGTGCCCTCCTGCCATTGCTGGGCCTGGCCGACCTCGGCCAGGATCTCCTCGGCACTGCGCGGCGCGCTGCGCCACAGCACCTCCATCACCACCGCTTCGGCTTCGCTGATCACGACGCACTCCGTTTACACATGTAATCACTGATTTATGTTTACACGCGTAAACGATTGGCGCAAGCCCAACGACCACGGTTCGCCCCATCGGACCTTCGTACGAGGCAGGCCGACACCCATCCGTCGTATCCTTGAAGGCTGATTCCCCAAGCAGAAGAAGGCACTGCGATGGACAAGGTGTTCCCCAACGCCACCAAGGCACTTGACGGCCTGCTGTTCGACGGCATGACGATCGCGGCCGGCGGCTTCGGCCTGTGCGGCATTCCCGAGAACCTGATCGGCGCCCTGCTCGATGCCGGCACCAAGGGCCTGACCATCGTCGGCAACAATGCCGGCGTGGACGACTTCGGCATGGGCCCGCTGCTGAAAACCCGCCAGGTCAAGCGCGTGTACGCGTCCTACGTGGGCGAGAACAAGGAGTTCGAGCGCCAGGTGCTGGCCGGCGAGCTGGAGCTGCACCTGGTGCCGCAGGGCACCCTGGCCGAGAAGCTGCGCGCCGGCGGCGCCGGCATCCCCGGCTTCTATACCCGCACCGCGTTCGGCACCAAGCTGGCGGAGGGCAAGGAGACCAAGTCCTTCGACGGCAAGGAATACGTGCTGGAGGAGGCGATCCACGCCGACGTGTCGATCGTCAAGGCGTGGAAGGGCGACCGCCTGGGCAACCTGGTCTTCCGCAAGACCGCGCGCAACTTCAACCCGATGATCGCCACCTGCGGCAAGGTCTGCGTGGCCGAGGTGGAGGAACTGGTCGAGGTCGGCGAGCTCGACCCGGACCAGGTCCACGTGCCGGGCATCTACGTCGACCGCATCATCCAGGGTGCGAGCTACGAGAAGCGCATCGAGTTCCGCACCGTCGCCGGCGCCAACACCGGCAAGGAAAACCCGACGCGCACCGCGATGGCGCAGCGCGCGGCGAAGGAACTGCGTGACGGCTTCTACGTCAACCTGGGCATCGGCATCCCGACCCTGGTGGCGAACTTCATCCCCGAGGGCATGGACGTGACCCTGCAGTCGGAGAACGGCCTGCTCGGCATCGGTCCGTTCCCCAGCGACGACAAGGTCGACCCGGACCTGATCAACGCCGGCAAGCAGACCATCACCACCCTGCCCGGCTCCAGCTTCTTCTCCAGCGCAGACTCGTTCGCGATGATCCGCGGCGGCCACATCGACCTGTCGATCCTCGGTGGCCTGGAAGTGTCCTGCCACGGCGACCTGGCCAACTGGATGGTGCCGGGCAAGATGGTCAAGGGCCCCGGCGGTGCGATGGACCTGGTCTCGGGCGTCAAGCGCGTGGTGGTGCTGATGGAGCACACCGCGAAGGATGGCTCGCCGAAGATCAAGCAGCAGTGCGACCTGCCGCTCACCGGCAAGCAGGTGGTGGACCTGATCATCACCGATCTGTGCGTGTTCGAGGTGGCCAAGGGCCAGGGCCTGACCCTGATCGAGCTCAACGAGGGAGTCACGGTCGACGAGGTGAAGGCGAAGACCGGCTGCGGCTTTGCGGTGTCGCCCGCCCTGGGGGGCTGATCCGGCACGACGCTCCCTCGCGCCGGCGCGAGGGAGTCTCAGGCCGCCCGGACCTGCGGAAAACGGATGCGTGCGACGTTCTCGCCGCTCGCGCGGGTCTGCAGCTCCAGCGGCCAGGCGAAGCGTTCGCTGATCCGCCGTGCAATCGCCAGCTCGAAGCCGTGACGATCGGCATTCGGCCGGGCCGGCCCGCCCGCTTCAGCGTCGGCGGGCAACGGCTCCGTACGGTTGGATACCACCACCGCATCCGGCATGACCGTCACCACCACGCGGCCGCGCTCGGTCTGCTGGCAGGCGTTGCGGATGAGCTGCCAGAACAGCACGGCGAAGACGCGCGGAGACCCCTCCAGGGCGAATCGCGCGGGCTCCTCCAGTTCGAACTCGATCGGCCGCCCCGCCAGCATGTCGCGGGCGAAACCCAGCTCCCTGCCGATCGCATCGTTGACCACGAACACTTCGTCGTCGACGCCGTTGTCCTTCTCGCGGGCGAGGATCAACAACGCTTCCACCAGCGCTTCCATCTCCCGCGCCGAACGTCGGATCCGCTGCAGCGAACGCTCGCCGAAACCGCTGAGCGCCTGCTCCTCGGCCAGCATGTCCACCGACATCTTGATCACCGTGAGCGGACTGCGCAGCTCGTGGCTGGCATCGCGGGTGAAGTTGCGTTCGCGCTCGGTGTAACCGGCGATGCGCTGGGCGAACGAATGCAGTCCACCCGCGAGAGAGGCCAGGTCGGCGTCGGTGCCCCGTCCGAGGCGATCCGGCGACAGCGCGGCGATGTCCGGGTGTTCGTCCCACCCCTCCACCAGCCGCGCCAGTGCACTGACCGGTCGCCACTCGCGCCGTGCCGCCAGCCAGGCCAGCACGGACACGATGACGATCAATACGAGCACGGCGCCCACCGGCGCCATGCTGAACATACCCAAGGTGACGCAGATCACCAGCGCTACCAGCTGCAACACGAAGATACCCGCAATGCGCCGCTGGAAAGCTCCTTTGCGAAACGCCCCCGATAGCTGAGTCGAACCCCTGCTTTTCATGATGTTGCCGAGTGGCGCGGCCTCCTTCGCATCAAGCCGGCTGTGTGGCGGCAGCCACCTCGGCCTCGAGGTCGGCGAGGCGGTAGCCGGCCGAATGGATGGTGTGCAGCAGCGGCTTGTCGAACGGCTTGTCGATCACCCGGCGCAGGTTGTAGAGGTGCGAGCGCAGGGTGTCCGAGTCGGGCAGTGTGTCGCCCCAGATCTCGCGCTCGATGTCGCGGCGGCTGACCACGCGCGGCGATTCGCGCATCAGGATCGCCAGCAGCTTCAGCCCGATCGGCGAGACGGTCAGCTCCTGCCCGGCACGGGTCAGGCGCAACGTGGCGGTGTCCAGAGTCATGTCGCCCACGGTCAGCACCTCGGTCGACACCTGCCGGCGGTCGCGGCGGATCAGGGCGCGCAGACGGGCTTCGAGCTCGCGTACCTCGAACGGCTTGACCAGGTAGTCGTCGGCGCCGGCCTCCAGGCCGACCAGCTTGTCTTCCAGCGTGTCGCGCGCGGTCAGCATCAGCACCGGGGTGGACTTCTTGGCGTCCTTGCGCAGCTTGCGGCAGACCTCCAGGCCGTCCATGCCCGGCAGCATCAGGTCGAGCACCACCACGTCGTAGCTGTTGGTCACGGCCAGATGCAGACCACTTACGCCATCGGCGGCGTAGTCCACCGAGTAGCCGCGGCGCTCCAGGAATTCACCCACCATCTCGGCAATCTGGCGGTTGTCCTCCACCAGAAGCACCAGTCCAGCCTGTTCGTCACGTGTGCTCATATGCTCGTCCTGCAGTTGCTGTTTTCACGTTTGTGAAAGGCTAGCGGGCGACCCGGTGACCACGATGTGAAGGATCTCGACGCGCGTTCACCCGCCGGTCAAACGGGCCCCGGCGGTCAACGCGGTGCCTTGCGCAGCAGGGGCTCGAGGGCAGGCCATACGTTCTGAAGAACGTGCGGTTCGCCGGCAGCCGTGGGGTGCAGACCGTCGTCCTGCATCAGCGACGGATCGAGCGCCACGCCGTCGAGCAGGAACGGCACCAGAGCCACGTGCTTCTGCCGGGCGAGATCGGCATAGATGGAGCGCAAGCCATCGCGATACTGCGGCCCGTAGTTCACCGGCAGCTCGATTCCCAGCAGCAGCACCTTCGCGCCGGCCTCGTGGGCCATGTCGATCATCGCGGCCAGGTTGTCGCGCAGCGCATCCAGCGGCAAGCCGCGCAGGCCGTCGTTGGCCCCCAGCTCGATCACCACCACCGCCGGCCGCTCCTTCGCCAGCAACCCGGGCAGATGGTTGCGCCCGCTCAGCGAGGTCTCGCCGCTGATGCTGGCATTGACCACGCGCCACGGCGGCTCCATCTTGGCCAGACGCCCGTACAGCAGGCTCACCCAGCCGGACTCGACCGGAATGTTGTGCGCGGCCGACAGCGAGTCCCCCAGCACCAGCACGCTCCGGGTCGGCGCCGCATGGGCGACGGCCATTCCCCACAGCAGCAGGCCCAAGGCGTAGAGGAAACGACGCATGAGTGATCCATCCGCTCCAGTGCTCGAGGCGATCGATGTTAGCAAGTCGGTGAGCGGCCCCGAGGGCACGCTGGCGATTCTGCAGGGCGTGAGCCTGTCGGTGCGCGAGGGCGAGAGTTTCGCCATCGTCGGCGCCTCCGGCTCGGGCAAGACCACCCTGCTCGGCCTGCTGGCCGGGCTGGACCTGCCGAGCAGCGGCCACATCCGCCTCGATGGCCAGCCGCTGGAGACACTCGACGAGGAAGCCCGCGCCGACCTGCGTCGGCGGCTGGTCGGTTTCGTGTTCCAGTCCTTCCACCTGCTCCCCGCGCTCACCGCCGAGGAGAACGTGATGCTGCCGCTGGAACTGGAGGGCGCGCGCGACGCACGGACCAGAGCGCGCGACGCGCTGGAGGCAGTCGGGCTGACCCCGCGGCGACGGCACTATCCGGCCCAGCTGTCCGGCGGCGAGCAGCAGCGCGTGGCGATCGCCCGGGCCTTCGTGCACGGACCGCGCCTGCTGTTCGCCGACGAGCCCACCGGCAATCTCGACCAGCGTACCGGCCGACATGTCGCCGACCTGCTGTTCGCGCTCAACCGGGATCGCCGGACCACCCTCGTGCTGGTCACCCACGACGCGGCGCTCGCCGCGCGCTGCCAGCGCCGCATCGAACTGGCCGAAGGCCGCGTGGTGCATGCGGCCGAGGGCACCACCGCATGAACATCATGCCGCTGGCCCTGCGCAGCCTGCGCCGCGAATGGCACCTGCCGGAACTGCGCACGCTGGCCGCCTCGCTGGTGCTGGCGGTGGTGGCGCTCGGCGTGGTGGCCACGCTCGCCACCCGCATCGAACGCGGCCTGCTGGCCAGCGCGGCGGAGCTGATCGGCGGCGATGTGGGCATCAGCGCGCCCCAGACGCTCCCTCCCGCCTTCGCCGACGAGGCGCGCCGCGACGGTCTGCGCACCAACCACGTCGCCAGCTTCCCCAGCGTCGCCTTCCATGACGGTCACAGCCAGCTGCTCGACGTGCAGGCCACCGACGCGACCTACCCGCTGCGCGGCACGCTGGAACTGGCCGATCGCCAGGGTCTCACACGCCCGGGGCATGCACCTGGCACCGGCTCGGTCTACCTCGATCATCGCGCACTGGTCGCGCTGGGCCTGCAGGTCGGCGACACGGTACAGGTGGGCGGGCGCGACCTGCAGATCGCCGCGGAACTGGTTCGCCAGCCTGATGGTGGCGAGCTTTTTGCGCTGGCGCCGCGGGCGATCATGAGTCTGGCCGACGCCGAGGCGGCCGGTCTGCTCGGCGTCGGCAGCCGCGCGCGACATCGCCTGCTGCTGTCCGGCGAGCCGGACCAGGTGCAGCGCTGGCGACGCTGGGCCAAGTCCCGGACGCTGCCGCAGGGGGCGCAGCTGATCACGCCGGAACAGGCCCAGGAGCGCATGCGCACCGCCTTCGACCGCGCCAGCGCCTTCCTGCGACTGACCGCCCTGCTCTCGGCGCTGCTGGCCGGCGTGGCGATCGCCCTGGCGGCGCAGCGCTATGCCCGCCGCAAGACTCCGGAAGTCGCCCTGCTGCGCGCGCTGGGCACGCCGCGGCGGCGCGTGCTGGCGCTGCTGCTCGGCACGCTCGGTGCGCTGGCGTTGCCGACCGTGGCGCTGGGGATCGCCCTGACCCTCGCCCTCGCGCAGGGAGCATGGCTGGTGGCCAGCCAACTGTTCGGCAACGTGCCGACCGAGCTGCCGTTGTTGCCCGCTCTCGCCGCCGCGGCGGTGAGCCTGGCGGTGCTGGCCGGTTTCGCCCTGCCACCACTGGCCCGGCTCGCCGACGTACCGCCGGTGGCCGTGTTCCGTGCCAGCCTGGCCCGCCGTGTGCGCCGCTTCGACGTGCTGTACCTGGTGCCGCTGGCGGTGGCCGCCGCGCTGATCTGGCTGCAGAGCGATTCGCTGAAGATGGCCGGCATCCTCGCCGCCAGCCTGCTCGGGGTGGCCGCGTTCGCGGCTGCCCTCGCGGCGCTGCTGCTGTGGCTGGCGCGGCGGGTGGCGCCCGGGGCGCATCCCGCCCTTCGCCTCGGCCTTGCCGCACTGGCCCGGCGCCGGGGACTGAGCCTGATCCAGGCCACCGCGCTGAGCCTGGGACTGGTCGCCCTGCTGCTGCTCGCCGTGGTCGCGCCCTCGCTGCTGGACGGCTGGCGCCGTGAGTTGCCGGCCGACACGCCGAACTGGTTCGTGCTGAACCTGCAGGACGACCAGCGCAGCGGCTTCGACGACGCGGTGCGGAAGCTGGGGGCGAAAGAGCTCAACATGCTGCCGCTGGCGGTAGGCAAGCTGGCTGCGATCAACGGCGTGCCCGCCGACCAGCTGACGTTCACCGACCCACGCGCGAAGGACTGGGTCGACCGCCAGCTGCGCGTGTCCTGGGCCGGCGCGCTGCCGCCGTCGAACCAGGTGGTCGCCGGCGCCTGGTTCGCTGCGCATCCGGCGCACGCCGAGGTTTCGGTGGATACGATGTGGCGGGACATGTTCCACCTGAAGCTCGGCGACACGATGCGCTTCACCATCGGCGAGCGCAGCCTGGATGCCACCGTCACCAGCGTGCGCCAGGTCGACTGGAGCTCGTTCCGGGTGAACTTCTTCCTGCTGCTGGATCCGGCGCACGCCGATACCCTGCCGCACACCTGGCTGGCGAGTTTCTACCTGCCGCGCGACCAGGCCGACGGACTGGCGCGGGTGTCACGCGACTACAGCAACCTGAGCCTGGTCGATGTCGACTCCCTGCTCGACCGTGTGCGCGAGATCGTGCAGCGGGTGAGCAATGCCGTGCGCTGGATCCTCGGCTTCAGCCTGCTGGCCGGAGCGCTGGTGCTGGCGGCGGCGCTCGCCTCCAGCGCCGCCGAGCGCCGGCACGAAGCGGCGCTGCTGCGCACCCTGGGCGCCCGGCGCGGGCAACTGCGGGTGGCGGCGGCCTGCGAGTTCGCCCTGCTCGGAGCGGTGGCCGGACTGACGGCGGCGATCGGAGCGGCCGGCGCCGGCTGGTGGCTGGGTCGCGCGGTGTTTCACATCGAGCACTTCGTGCCGCCGCTCGGCGCGCTGGCGCTGGACGCGCTGGTTGCCGCGGTCGTGGTGATGCTGCTCGGCCTGGCGGGTACGCGGCGGGTGACCCGCACGTCGCCGATGCGACTCTTGCGCGAGGGCTGAGCACGCCGCCACCATCAGCGACTCCCCGGCCTCGAGGTACGCCATGTACACGCTCTACTACTCCCCCGGCACCGCCAGCATGGTGGTGCACATGGCGCTGATCGAGAGCGGTGCGCCGTTCGAGCTGCAGCTCGTGGACATCGAGCGCGGCGCGCAACGCGACCCGGCCTATCTCGCGCTGAACCCCCGTGGCGTGGTGCCGACCCTGATGATCGATGGCCAGCCGCGGCACGAGTCCGCCGCGCTGCTGATGATGCTGGCCGACCGCCATCCGCAGGCCGGCCTCGCCCCTGCGCCCGGCACCGCCGCCCACGACGCCTTCGAGCAGTGGCTGGTCTACCTCAGCAACACGCTGATGTCGACGTTCCGCTTCTGGTTCTACCCACCGGACCTGGGCGCGACCGAGCATCCGCCGCAGGTCCGCGCCGCGCTGGCGGCGAAGATCGAGGGCGTGTGGGATTACCTCGACCGCGAGCTGGCGGCGAATGGCCCTTACCTGCTCGGCGACGACTTCAGCGCCGCCGACCTGCTGCTGGCGATGCTGATGCGCTGGTCGCGCAACATGCCGCGTCCGGCCAGCCAGTGGCCGGCACTGGCGCGCCTGGCCGAGCTGATCCGCGCCCGCCCCAGTTGGCAGCAGGTATACGCGGTCGAGGGATTGAGCGGGTGGTGAGGTCCCTGCGCGACGCGTTCGAGTCGCGCCTGCTGCCTTGGCTGCGCACCGAGTGGTTGCTGGCCGCATTCGGCTCGCTCGCCGTCCTGCTCGCGCTGGCCGATCCGCAGCCGCTGGACCGCTACCAGGGCTGGCTGCAGGTGCCGACCCTGGCCGGCCTGATGGGCCTGATGATCGCCATCCAGGGCATCCGCGACAGCGGCCTGGTGCAGCGTGCGGCAATCGTGCTGGTGACTCGTGCGCACTCGCTGCGCGGGCTGGGACTGATGCTGGTGGCCAGCGCCGAAGTGCTGGCCATGGTCCTGACCAACGACGTCAGCCTGTTTCTGCTGGTGCCGTTGACCGTCGCCATCGCCGGCCTGTCCAACCTGCCGCTGGCGCGGATGGTGGTGCTGGAAGCACTGGCGGTGAACGCCGGATCGATGCTCAGCCCGATCGGCAACCCGCAGAACCTGCTGTTGTGGCAGTCCTCGCACCTGCCGTTCCTGGCCTTCGTACAGGGCATGCTGACGGCTTCGGTGGTGGCATCGCTGCTGCTGTTGGCCCTCACCGCGCTGTGGCTGCCGAGCGGCAGGATCACGCTGGATCGTTACGCCCTGGACGGACGACCGCTGTTCCCGCCGCTGGCCGTGCTGTCGCTGGTGGCGCTGGCCTCGATGGTGCTGATGATGGAACACGGGCTGGCGCTGGAAGGCGCGCTCGGCCTGCTGCTGCCGTTCGCCCTGCTGGCACGCGACAGCCTGAAGCGGATCGACTGGCCCTTGCTGGCGACCTTTGCGGCGATCTTCGCCGGGCTCGGCCATTTCAGCGCATTGCCGGCCGTGGGTGCGGTCCTGGATCACTTCGACTTCGGGCAGCCACTGACCCTGTTCCTCGGCGGCCTGCTCGGTTCCCAGCTGATCAGCAACGTACCGGCCACCGTGCTGCTGCTGGGCCGCGCGCACGATCCGCTCGCCCTGGCCACCGCCGTCAACGTCGGTGGCTTCGGGCTGGTGGTCGGCTCGCTGGCCAACCTGATCGCCCTGCGGCTGGCGCGCCTGCCGCAGGGCCTGCGGCAATTCCACCGCGTGTCGATCCCATTCCTGCTGGTGTGCGCGCCGCTGGTCTACCTGGCGGCGCGCTGGTTGGCCTGAGGCCGACGGCTCAGTCGTCGTCGCGGGGCACGCTGACCTTGCCCTTCACGCCGCTGTAGTCGACATCGCCGCTGCCCTTGGCACCGAGAGAGAGATCACCGGTGACATCGCGCACGTTGAGGTCGCCCGAGCCGAGCGTATCGGCACGCACGCTGCCACCGACGCGCTTGATGGTCACATCGCCCGAACCGATGCTGCCCACGCGGGCATCGCCGCGCACGCCATCGATACGGGCATCGCCCGAACCGACCGAACCGATCGACAGGCTGCCGATGTCGTTGGCGTCGACGTCGCCGGAGCCCACGCTGGTGGCGAAGCGCCCGGCGATGCGCTTGACATGCAGGTCGCCGGAGCCGACCTGGCTGTCCAGTTGCTGCACGTCGCTCACATCGGCGTCGCCCGAGCCCACGGCCACGGTGAGCGGCATGCCGGCCGGCAGCTGGACGTTGACGTCGAGGCTGCTGTACGAGCTGCCGAACAGGTTGAAGTGCATGCCCTCGTGGCGGGCCAGTTCGATGATTAGCTGGTCGCCGTCGCGATGCGATTCCACCGTGAGGCTGTCGAGCACGTCCTTGCTGGAGGCGCAGGCGCGGCCATCCAGGGTGAGCGCCGTGGCGGACGGGCTGCCGGTCACGTGCAGGTCTTCGGCATGCACGGCGATCTGCACGCTGCGCACGCCCTTCAGGTCGTCGTGCAGCTGGCGCGGCGCCTCGTACTTGCATTGGTTGGCCGCCAGCACGGGCAGCGGGGCGAGCAGGGCGGCGAACAGCAGGAGGTGGCGCATGTCGATCTCCGATGGAAGGAATACCCCGCTCAGATGCACCCCGGCGCCGAAAGGTTGCAATCGCTGCGACCGGTCAACGGCGACGGGGGCACCACGTTCATGACGTCCACGCATTCCCGTGGAGATCCCCATGCAGCACAAGACCCTGCTCGCTTCCACCCTGGCCCTGCTGATCGCGGGTAGCGCTTCCCTCGCCTTCGCGCAGGACAAGACGCCCCCGGCTCCGCCGGCACCGATGGCCGGCCCGCACGGCATGCCCGGCGCACCCGGCATGGGCCGCCACGGCGACTGGATGCGCCACGGTCCCGGCATGCACCGGATGGGTGACGAGGGCCGCGGCGTGATCGCCGACCTGCGCGGACTGGAGCACCTCTACCGCCAGGCCGGCCGCACCCGCGACCTCGCCGCCGTGTACGACGAGGTGCTGGCCAAGTCACAGGATCCGCGGGTGCGCGCCTACGCCTACCACCAGCTGGCGCGCGTGCAGGCACAGCCGACCAACCTCGATGCCGCCATCGCCACCATGCGCAAGAGCCTGGACGAGAGCCTGGCCAACGAGGCGAAGCACCGGGCCGAGATGGAACGGATGCGCGCGCGCTGGGAGCAGAAGCAGGGTGCGACGGCAAAGGATGGCGGCGGCAGTTAAAGCCGCGGACGGCGGCGGCGGGTGCGGGCGATACCTGCGTCCTACGCCTGGCCGCCGCGATCCTCTTCGCGCTTGACGGCGTTCCAGAGCAGTTCCTGTGCCGCCAGATCGCGCTGGTCCAGCGGCTGGCCCGCCTCGTCCGCCAATGCCTCCATGCGCCGGAAGCGGCGCTCGAACTTGGCGTTGGCCCGGCGCAGGGCCTGCGAAAAATCCACGCCCGCATGCCGGGCGAGATTGACCAGTACGAAGGCGACGTCGCCGATCTCGTCCTCCAGCCGTCCGGTATCGGCGCCGGCGGCAAACTCCGCGCGTACCTCCTCGACCTCCTCGGCCAGCTTGTCCAGCACCGGCGCCGGGTCCGGCCACTCGAAGCCGGTCCGCGCGGCCTTCTCCTGCAGCTTCTGCGCCCGCTTCCACTCCGGCAGGCCGCGCGACACGCCGGCCAGCGCGCTGGCATCGTGCGTCTCGCCCCTGGCCGCGCGCTCCTCGGCCTTGATCGCCTCCCACGCCGCCTTCTGCGCCTCGACGTCGTCGTAGGCGACATCGCCGAACACATGCGGATGGCGGCGGATCATCTTGTCGCTGATCGCATGCGCGACATCGGCAAACTCGAACAGTCCGCGCTCGCGCGCCATCTGCGCATGAAACACCACCTGCAGCAGCAGGTCGCCGAGTTCGTCGCGCAGGTCGGGCCAGTCCTGGCGATCGATCGCGTCGGCGACCTCGTAGGCCTCCTCGATCGTGTACGGGGCGATGGTGGCGAAATCCTGCTGCAGATCCCACGGGCAGCCGCCCTGCGGATCGCGCAGGCGGGCCATGATGGCGAGCAGATCGTCGAGGCTGTGGCGTTGAGTCATGGGTGGGAGAAGTGAGTGAAGAGGAGTGAGGAGTGAGGAGTGAGAGTGGAGCGTCGCATCCGCATGCGAGTCAAGGAAACAGCACCAACACCGGACACCTGCTCTCTCTCACTTCTCACTCCTCTCCACTCACTCCTCACTCCCCTCCACTCACTCCTGAGCTCTTGCCAGTCGCTCGGCCCAATCGATTTCCGAGTCGCCGACGGCAACGAACTCGGGGTTGAGCAGCGACTCGCCCCGGTTGTAGCGCAGCGGCATGCCTTCCAGATCGAGCACCGCCCCGCCGGCCTCCTCCAGCACGCACTGCGCGGCAGCCGTGTCCCACTCGCTGGTCGGGCCGCGGCGCAGGTAGAGGTCGGCGTCGGCGCGGGCGATCAGGCAGAACTTCAGCGACGAGCCCATCGCCAGCGTGGTGAACGGGCCGCCCAGCAACTGCTCGAGCAGCACCGCATCGCTGCCGCCGTGCGAGCGGCTGCCGGCGACCACCGGCGGATCGGACAGCGCCCGGCTGCGCATCGGCAACCAGCCCTCGTCGTCGCGGCGCATCCACGCACCACCACCGCGCTCGGCGGCGTAGACCTCGTCCATCGCCGGCGCCAGCACCACGCCGAGCACGGGACGGTGATGGTCGATCAGCGCGATGTTCACGGTGAACTCGCCGTTGCGCTTGACGAACTCGCGGGTGCCGTCGAGCGGATCGACCAGCCAGTAGCGATCCCAGCCCCGGCGCACGTCCCAGTCGCAGGCGCGGGCTTCCTCGGAGATCACCGGAAGCACCTCGTCCAGTGACGCCAGGCCCTGGGCGATGACCGCCTGCGCGGCGAGATCGGCGGCCGTCAACGGCGAGCGGTCGTCCTTGTGCTCGACGTCGAAATCGCTGGCGTAGACGGTCATGATCGCCTCGCCCGCCTGGCGGGCGATGGCGGCGACACGGGCCAGCAGCGGGGAGAATGGCACGGCGCTCATGAGCGTTCGAACCGGCCGGCGAGGTATTCGCGCGCCATGAACAGGGCGGCGATCGAGCGTCCCTCGGTGACGTCGTCGCGGGCGATCAGGGCGTGCAGCTCATCCAGTTTCCAGGGCACCACTTCCAGTTCCTCCGGTTCGTCGCCCTGCAGGCGTTCGGGATACAGGTCCTGCGCCAGCACCACGTGCGCCATGTGGGTCATGTAGGCGGGTGCGAGCGACAGGTGGTGCAGGATGGTGAGCTTGCGCGCGCCGTAGCCGACTTCTTCCTTCAGCTCGCGGTCGGCGCCCTGCTCGACCGTTTCGTCCTGGTCCAGCCGCCCCTTGGGCAGCCCCAGTTCGTAGCGACCGAGACCGGCGGCGTACTCGTTGACCAGCAGCACCGTCCGGTCGTCGATCATCGGCACGATGATCACCGCACCGAGGCCATGCGACTTCAGCCGCTCGTAGGTGCGCCGCTCGCCGTTGGAGAACTCCAGGTCGAGCTGCTCGGCGCGCAGGAAGGTGCTCTGCGCGACGTCGCGCCGGGCGTGGATGATCGGGAGCTTGGCCATCGGACGATTGTAGCCCGTCCCTTGCCGCCCGGCTGCGACTCAGCGGCGCAGTCGCAACAGCGCCTCGGCGTGGATCGCCGGCACACCGGCCAGCACGCCGCGCGTATCGAGCGTCGGCGGCGCTCCCTCCAGGTCGGTGAACACGCCGCCGGCCTCGCGCACGATCACCGCCAGCGCGGCCACATCGAGGATGTTCACGTCCGACTCGATCACCAGATCCACGCCGCCACGCGCCAGCAAGTGGTAGTGACAGAAGTCGCCGTAACCGCGGATGCGGTTGGAATCGCGGATCAACTGGCCCAGCGCGTCCCAGCGCGCGTCGGCGGTCAGCGTCTTGACGTTGCCGGTGGAGATCGCCGCCTGCGCCATCGTCGCCGTCGGCGCCACCTGGACGCGGTTGCCGTCCAGCCAGGCACCCCCGCCTGCATGCGCCCACATCGTCTCGCCGTATACCGGCGCGCTGGACACGCCCAGTACCAGTTCGCCCCGGTACATCAGCGCGATCTGGGTGGAGAAGAACGGCGTGCGGCGGACGAAGCTCTTGGTGCCGTCCAGCGGATCGACCAGCCACAGCAGACCGTCGCGATCGCCATCCAGGCCGAACTCCTCGCCGTAGATCGCCGCCTCCGGCAGTGCCCGGGTGAGGATGGCGCGGATCGCCAGCTCGGCCTCGCGGTCGGCCACGGTCACCGGGGTGTCGTCGGATTTCAGCTCCACGTCCACGCCCCGGCGCCAGTAGTGCAGGATCACCTCGGCGGCGGCGGCGGCGGCTTCGCGGGCAGCGGCCAGGGCGGGGGCGAGATCGGGGTGGCTCATCGGGAGACTCCGTTGGAAGCGGGGACGGCGCCGAGTCCGGCACCGCGCTGCAGGTGGACGACGCCCTGGGCGTCCGGTGGACCGAAGCGGGCCAGCCAGCGGGCCAGCGCAGGGTGGTCGCCGCGCGGCGCCAGCTCGGCCTGCAGACGCCAGCCCAGCGGACTGGCCTGGAGGCGTCCGTCCAGCTGCAGCGGCCCGTGCCCATCATCGTGCAGGCTCGCCTGGATCACCCCCGCGCGGGCGGTGAGCGTCGCGGCCAGGTTGCCCAGCGGCAACAGGCCATCCGCACCGTCGACCGCCGCGTCCAGCCAGCGCAGCTGGCCATCCATCGATACCGGCCAGCCGCCGCGCAGGGTGGCATGCGCCAGCTGGCCGCGCAGTTCGCCCCGCGGCCGTCCGAACGGCGTGGCCGGCGGCGGCACGAGGCGATCCAGCGCCAGCCGAA
Organism: Dyella ginsengisoli LA-4; assembly: GCF_000334915.1. Lineage (GTDB taxonomy): Bacteria > Pseudomonadota > Gammaproteobacteria > Xanthomonadales > Rhodanobacteraceae > Dyella_A > Dyella_A ginsengisoli_A. The sequence goes on from NZ_AMSF01000055.1 coordinate 145,170, forward strand.
GCCGCACGTCATGCCAGCGTAGCGTGTCGTCTTCGCGGAAGAAGCCGCCCTGCGCATCGAGCATCGACCCGGCGAGCTCGACACTGCCCTGCGGCCGACCCAGCAGGGCGCGGCGCGACAGCGTCCAGCGCAGTCGCCCCAGATCGGTGCCGTCGGCCGCCACGAGCGCCTCCGCCTGGCCGTCCCAGACGCTGCCGGAAACGCCACGCAGCGCAACGCCGTGCATGCGTGCGTTGAGCCAGGGCGCAACCCAGCGCGCCGGCGCGGACCACACCAGCAGCGCGAGCGCCAGCAGCAGCGTCGCCAGGCACAGCAGCAGGACTTTCCACCACTTCAACGGGCCGGACTCCGGGATCGGGCGATGCCGCGGCTTGAGTGCCCGGCGCCAGCCCACGATCATAGCCGGATGAACAAGCACGACCGCAGCAACCGCGCGCTCGCCGCGCGCGATCTCCGCCACGTCTGGCACCCCTGCACCCAGATGCACGACCACGAACGCGTCCCGATGGTGCCGATCGTCCGCGGCGAAGGCGCCTGGCTGATCGATGCCGACGGCCGCCGCTACCTCGACGGGATCAGTTCCTGGTGGACCAACCTGTTCGGCCACGCCAACCCGCGCATCGCCGCGGCGCTGGCCGACCAGGCCCGTCAGCTCGAACACGTGATCTTCGCCGGCTTCACCCACGAGCCGGCGATCGCGCTGGCCGAGGAGCTGGTGCGCCTCACCCCGCCGGGACTGGAGCGGGTGTTCTTCGCCGACAACGGCTCGGCGGCGATCGAAGTGGCGCTGAAGATGAGCTTCCACTACTGGCTCAACCGGGGCCACGGCGAGAAGACCCGCTTCATCGCGCTCACCGGCAGCTACCACGGCGAGACGCTGGGCGCGCTGTCGGTCAGCGACGTGGCGCTGTACCGCAAGACCTACGCGCCGCTGCTGCTGACGCCGATCCTGGCACCCTCGGCCGACACCTACGAGGGCGAGCCGGGCGAGACGCCGGCACAGATCGCGGCGCGCCGGCTGGGCGAGCTGCGCACCCTGCTGGAGCAGCACGCGCACGAAACCTGTGCGGTGATCGTCGAGCCGCTGGTGCAGTGCGCCGGCGGCATGCGGATGTATCACCCGGACTACCTCGCCGGCCTGCGCACGCTGTGCGACGAGTTCGACGTGCACTTCATCGCCGACGAGATCGCGGTGGGTTTCGGCCGTACCGGCACGATGTTCGCCTGCGAACAGGCCGGCGTCTCGCCGGACTTCATGTGCCTGTCCAAGGGACTCACCGCAGGCACCCTGCCGCTGGCGGTGGTGCTCACCACCGACGGCGTCTACGACGCGTTCTACGCCGAGTACAGCGCCGGCAAGGCCTTCCTGCATTCGCACAGCTACACCGGCAATCCGCTGGCCTGCCGGGTGGCGCTGGAGACGCTGGCGATCTTCCGCGACGAGCCGGTGCTGGAGCGCAACCGCGCGCTGGCCGCGCATCTGGCCGGGCGGCTGGCGCCGCTGCGCGACCATCCCCACGTGGCCGATGTGCGCCAGACCGGGATGATCGCCGCGGTCGAACTGGTCGCCGACAAGGCCAGCCGCACGCCGTTCCCGGCCGGCGAGCGGCGCGGGCTGGAGGTCTACCTCTACGGACTCGAACACGAGGCGCTGCTCCGCCCGCTCGGCAACATCGTCTACTTCATGCCGCCCTACGTCACGACGCAGGCGGAACTCGATCACCTGGTCGACACCGCCCTCGCGGGCATCGAGCACGCGCTCGCACGCTGAACATTTCCGGGCCACTTCATGCGCACGATTCGTATCCACGTCGAACAGCCCCTGGCACCCGGCTCCGCGGTCACGCTGCCGGCGCAGGCGGCCGAGCATGTCGCACGCGTGCTGCGGCTGGCCGCCGGCGAACCGGTGGTGCTGTTCAACGGCGACGGCCACGACTACGCCGGGCGCCTCGCCGAGGTGGGCAAGCGGCAGGTGACAGTGGCCGTGGAGAGCCGCGCACCAGTCACCTGCGAATCGCCGCTGCCGCTGGTGCTGGCCCAGGGCGTGGCGCGCGGCGAGAAGATGGACCTGATCGTGCAGAAGGCCACCGAACTGGGCGTGGCGGCGATCGTACCGCTGGTCACCGAGCGCTCCGAGGTGAAGCTGGACGGCGAGCGGGCTGCCAAGCGCCTGGCGCACTGGCAGGCGGTGATCGCCAGCGCCTGCGAGCAGTGCGGGAGAGCCGTCCTCCCGCGCATCGTCGCCCCGCTGCCATTGGCGACCTGGCTCGGCGCACTGCCGGATGACGGTGCCCTGCGCCTCGCGCTGCTGCCGGAGGGCGACGGCCGCGGGCGCGATCTGGTACCACCTGCCGCGGGGGCGATCCTGGTCGTGGGGCCGGAGGGCGGCCTGGGCGAACGCGATGTCGCCAGCCTCGAGGCAAACGGTTTCCGCGGACTGCAGTTGGGTCCGCGCATCCTTCGCACGGAAACCGCAGGGCTGGCGGCACTGGCTGCACTGCAGGCGCTGCACGGCGATTTCTGATCGCGAAAAGACGAACGGCGCGCCCATAGGGCGCGCCGTCCTCCAGGGATGCAGCCGGCTCAGGCCTCGGCGACGAGCACGCCGGTGAGTTCGCGCTCGAGCATCTCCAGGTCGGGAATCACCGCCAGATCGTCGCGCACCAGCACCTGGGCGCGTACCCCCGGAGGCAGCGCCGTGCCATCGTGGGTAGGAATGATCAGTTCGGCGTTGAGCGTGGTCAGGCGGGGGAAACCCCGCGTCACCACGGCGATGAATGGCAGTTCCGGGTTGTCGCCCAGTGCCTTCAGCACGGCGACGCGGACGGCCAGTTCCTGATCGCCTTCGCCGGCACCGGCCAGCTTGGTGAAAGCCACCAGGGGCACCCTCCAGCCACGCCAGGCGATGCGTCCGAGCACCCACTCCGGGGCACCTTCGACCGGCTCGAGCGCCGGCATGGTGATTACTTCGGCGATCGTGGCGTTCGGCAGCAGCAGGCGCAGGTCGCCGGCCGGCACCAGCACGCAGCGGATCTCGCGCGGTAGGGGCTGTTCGCTCATCAGTATTCCTCGATCAGGCGCGCCGCCAATTCGGCCGGCGTGCCGGAAAAGTCGACCAGGTGCTCGGCCATCACTCCGCTGACCATGTCGGCAAAATGTTCGCCCGGGGCATCCTCCACCCAGATCCGACCACCACGGTCATGCACGGCCTGACAGCCTGCGACCGCATCGTTGGCCTGCCCGGCGAAAACGATCGCCAGGGCGTCCACGCCGAACACGTTGGCCATGGCGCTGAAGGTGGCGTCGATGGACGGCGTCGCCGAGGGCGTTGCCTGCGCCGGCTTCAGTTCCATCCGGCCATCGCGCGTGACGCGGAGCTGATGATCGGCAGGCACCACGATCAGGTCGCCGACCCGGGCCTGCTCGCCCTGCTGGGCGATGCGGCTGTTCAACTTGCAGGACGGCGCGAGCGACTGCAGCAACTCGTCCACCGGCCGATCGCCCTGATGCTGCACGTGGATGATCGTCGCCCGCATGCCCGCCGGCAGTTGCGACAGGAACGAGCGCACCGAATCGTTGCTGGCGAACGTCGCCCCCAGCAGCACGACCCGGCTGAGTCCGCCACTGAGCTCCTCGAGCATCATTTCGCCGCCGCCGACGGGTTCATAGGGCTTCGGCGCGACCGCCTCTTCCATCGACACCAGCTCGAGCGTCATGCGTGGCTCGACGTGCAGTGTCTCGTCCCCGGACTCCGGCGCCAGGAAATCCAGCGCGCTGATCTTCTCGATCCCGAACTCGTCGGCCGAAGGCTTCGGTGAGGCCGGAAGCGGCGGCGGCCCCACGGTATCGTCATCGTCGATCAGCGACCAGCTGTCGGTTCGCTGGAAAAGCTCGGCGGCGCCACCGGCCGGCGGCGCTGCCGGCACGGCATGGGGACTGTCGTCATCCGCATCGGCCAGCCGCAGCACGTCCTCGATCAGGCCATCATCGACGCCATCGGCGGCAGGCGATGCCGGACTTTCCTGCGGGGCCGCTTCGGCGACGCCATCGGTGAAATTGCCGTCGTAGAGCGGCGGATGGTCGTGGGAATCGAGCAGCAGCTCGTCGAGCTCGAAGTCGTCCAGCGCATCGTCCCCTTCCGGCGGCTGCGAAGCCGTGACCGGCGCGGTCGCCGTGGCGGCGTCGCCCGCAGCCGGATCGTCGCCGGGCAGCGGCTCGCCCGAGAGCAACGCCTCCAGTTCCGCTTCGAGCGATTCGGACTCCGCAGCGACTTCGGCATCATGGCCGCTGGGCAAGCTCTCGTCCTCTGCGGCGCCCCCGGCCCCATGCATTCCGGATTGCATCGCGTCGGGTGATTCCGTAGCGGGGACGTCGGCGACACCCGGCGGACGCGGCGGATCGACGTCCTGACTGGCCAGCACCTTGGCCGCCAGGTGACGCGCCCAACGTGCCCTCGCCCAACCGTCGAGCGCGCGGCTGGACTCGGCCTCGTTGAAAACCACCCGCGGGTGGTCTCCCTCGATCGCCGCATCGAGCCGATCCATCACCTCGTCGACGTCGTCGCCCAGGTTGATGACCACGACGTCGGCACCGACCCGCTCGACCAATGCACGATCGAGCTCGTCGGGGCCACCTTCGTGGACGATGCGGGCTCCACGCTCCTGCAGCACGTCACGCAGCAGCGTCCCAAGATCCGTGTCACCGAACAGCAGGACGACGGCCGTACCTTCAGCCATTGGCCAGCTCCATCGCCTTCTGCTCCAGTACCTCGTGGATCTGCGCCAGCAGGTCGGCCTCCTGGTAAGGCTTGCCGAGGTAGCGGTCCACGCCCAGATCGAACGCGCGCTGGCGGTGTTTCTCGCCCGTGCGCGAAGTGATCATGATGATCGGCACATCGCGCAGGCGCGGATCCGCCTTCATGTGCTCGGCCAGCTCGTAGCCGTCCATCCGCGGCATTTCGATGTCCAGCAACATCAGGTCCGGCACCCGCTGCTCGTGCAGCTTCTCCAGCGCGTCGACGCCGTCCTTCGCGGTATTGACCTCGAAGTCGTGGCGCTCGAGCACGCGACCGGTGACCTTGCGCATGGTGATCGAGTCGTCCACCACCATCACCAGCGGCTTGGTGCGGACCTCCTCCACCACCGGCGCCATCACCGGCGCAAGACCCTCGGCCAGGCGCTGTTCGCGACGGGCGATGCCGTGGCGCACCAGCGGCGGCAGGTCGAGAATCATCAGCACCGAGCCGTCGCCCATGATGGTGGCGCCGAGCAGGCCCGGCACCGAACTCACCTGCGGGCCGACCGACTTCACCACGATTTCGCGCGAGCCGATCACCGCATCGATGCGGATCGCCGCGCGCAGGTCACCGGCGCGGGTCAGCAGCAGCGGCAGCTGCGGCTCGTCCGCGGCGTAGCTCGACGGCAGGCCGAGCAGCTCGGCCAGGTCGTGGATGCCGTAGTCCTCGCCGTTGTGCAGGAACGACGGCTCGTCCGAGGCGAGATGGATCGCCAGCTCGTCCGGAGTGATGCGGGCCACGCCCTGCACCGAGGTCATCGGGATCGCGAAGGTGGATTCGCCGATACGCACCAGGATCGCCTGGGTCACTGCGAGCGTGAACGGCAGGCGCAGCACGAAGGTGGTGCCCTTGCCCTCCTGCGATTCGATCGACAGCGAGCCACCGAGCTGTTTGATCTCGTTGGCCACCACGTCCATGCCCACGCCGCGACCGGCCAGCTGGGTCACCGCGCTGGCGGTGGAGAAACCCGGCTGGGTGATCAGGGCGAGCAGCTGGTCGTCGCTGGGCTTCGCCTCGGCGCGAAGCAGGCCGCGCTCGACGCCGCGCTTGCGGATCGCCTCGCGGTTCAGGCCACGGCCATCGTCGGTGACGCGGATCACCACCTCGGTGGCTTCGCGGGCGACGCGAATGCGTACCGATCCCTCTTCCGGCTTGCCGGCCTTGCGGCGGTCCTCCGGCGACTCGATGCCGTGGGCGATCGCGTTGCGCAGCATGTGCTCGAACGGCGCCTTGATGCGGTCGAGCAGGTTGCGGTCCATTTCGCCATGCGCACCCTCGACGAACAGCTGGGCGCGCTTGCCTTCTTCCTGTGCCGCCTGACGCAGCGTGCGGCGCAGGTTCGGCACCATCGTGTCGAACGGCAGCATGCGGGTCCGCAGCAGACCTTCCTGCAGGTCGGCGCTCACGCGCGACTGCTGGATCAGCAGCGTCTCGGACTGACGGGTCAGCTCGTCGAGCATGCCCTGGATCGACACAAGGTCGGAGACCGACTCGGCCAGCGCACGCGAGTACTGCTGCAGCTGCGAGAAGCGGTCCAGCTCGAGCGGATCGAACACTGCCATGCCGGCTTCGCGGTGCTCGCGCTGGAAGCGCGCGATGATCTGCGCCTCGGTCTCGATCTCCAGCATGCGCAGCTGGCTGCGCAGGCGCACCACCGTCTGGTCCAGTTCGACCAGGTTGAAGCGGTAACCGGCGACCTGCTGCTCCAGGCGCGAGCGGTAGATGGCCACCTCGCCGGCGTGGTTCACCAGATTGTCGAGCAACTCTGCACGGACGCGGATCTGTTCCTGCGGCGAGCGCGACTCGTCGTAGCCTTCCGCGACCACGTCGGGCAGCAGTTCCGGCAGGTTCTCCGTTGCCGGAACCGGGGTTGGCGCGGACACCGCCGCGGCAGCCACCGGCGACTCTTCGTCGCGTTCGACGAGGGCCTCCTCGCCAGCGAGGACGAGCAGCCGGTCGATCATCGCCTGCGGGTAGCGGATGCCCTTGTTCTGGCCGATCCGCTGCACCAGCGCGTGCAGCTGATCGAAGCCACCCTCGAGTGCGCCGATCAGCGCCGCCGTCTGCTCCGGGTCGCCACTGATCGGCTTCTCGAGAAGCGTCTCGATCGCGTGCGCCAGGTCGCCCACCGGCACGAAGCCGGCGATGCGGGCACCGCCCTTGAGTGTGTGCAGGTCGCGCTGCAGCACCGGGACCTGGGCCAGATCGCCCGGCTCGGCACGCCATTCGGCCAACGCACCGTCGGCGTGGTCGAGGATCTCTCGCGCCTCTTCGGTGAACACTTCCAGCAGGTCCGGATCGATGTCGCCGTGCCAGAGTTCGCCCGATTCGTCCTCGCTCTCGCCGGCGTCGGGCACCGGCTCGATCGCGACGGGCGCCGCCTCGGCGGCAGGCTCTGGAACCCGGGCATCGACGGCTTCGGCTTCGGGCTCAGGCTCGCTCTCGGCCACGGGTTCCGCGGCGGGCTCCTGGTCGAACTGAGCGGTGGAATCCAGCGGTTCGGTGACGTCGTCTTCAGCGGCTTCGAGTGCCTCGTCCGACCCGGCGCCGTCGTCCGGCTCAGCCGTATCGGCAAGACCGGACGACTCGACAACCTCGTCGGCTGCGGACGCTTGATCCTCGGGTGCGGCATCGGCCGGGGCGGCTTCCGGCGTCTCGCCGAATTCACGCCCGTCGACCAGCCCGGCGAACATGGACGCGAAATCGTCCTCGGCGGCAGGCGGCGCGACCGGCGGCTCCGGCGGGGGCTCGGCCTGTCCGCGCGGGTCGAATGCGTCCAGCGCTGCCAGCATCTCGCTGGCCAACTGGTCGTGATGGGCGTCTTCCAGCGCCTGGTCACGCTCCGCCTCCTCCGCGGAGGAGGTCTCAGCGGCCTCCGCCTCTTCGTGCGCCTCCTCGTCCTCGTGCGCATCGAAGACCGCGTGTGCCACCTGCGGCTCGGGCTGGGCATCACGCAGCTCGTTCAGGCGCGCGATCAACGCGTCGCAATCGGGCAGCTGGGGATCGGCGGCGTCGAACTGCGCCATCACCTGATCCACCGCATCGGCCGACTGCGCCAACAGGTGCACGCCTTCCGACGACAGCGGGACCCGCGCGGCGCGCAGGCGCTTGAGCAGACTTTCCAGTGGCGACAGCAACTGGGTCAGCAGGGGAATGTCGACCATGGCGATCGCGCCGTGCAACGTGTGCACCGCACGCAACAGGCCGTCTTCCACGCGCAGCTCTTCGCTGCTGCGGCTGACGTAGGAGCGGATCGTCTGCAGGTATTGCGCCACCTCGCTGCGCAGGATCTCCAACAGGACCGAATCCACCGGGGGCAGCACCGGCATCGGAATGCTCTCTTCCGGTGCGGCGGGCGCGGGCGGCGCGGATTCCTCCACATGGGCCAGCGTCGCCGGCGGGACCTCGGCGGCGGCAGCGGCCGAACGCGGCACGCGGCGACGCACGACCCGGCGAACGGTCTCGCTGCTGGTGGCCAGCAGGGCCGCCAGATCCGGGCGCTCCCCGGCGGCAACCTGATCGGCCGCCCGCATGATGCCGCTCAGCGGTGCAGTCGGAGTGCCTTCACCGCTCAGGGCCTGGCGAAGCTGTGGCAGCGCCTCGATGGCATGGCGCACCACCGCGACGACCCCATCGTGCGGCTCGACGGTATGGTCGAGCACCCGATTGAGCATGTTCTCCACGCGCCAGGCGAACTCGCCCAGCACGCTCGCGCCGACCAGGCGCCCGGACCCCTTGAGGGTGTGGAACGAACGGCGGATCGGAGTCAGCGCGGCGATCTGCGATGGATCGGCCAGCCAGGCCTGTTCGGCCTTGATCAGGTTGTCGATCTCTTCCTGCATTTCCTCCAGGAAGATCTCGCGGATGTCGTCGTCGATGCCGTCGGAAGAGTCCTGGAAACCGGCCTGGGAGGCCAGTGGATCGGAAGCCTGTCGCTGCTCGACGATCTCTTCCTCGACCTCCACCCATTCGTCGCCGCCGTCCGGCGCGGCGCCATCGGGCATCACCGAGTGCTCGGTCTCTGCCAGGCGCAGGCCGGCCACGTCGTCTGCCGGCTCGGCGGGCGCAGTGGCTTCGCCGATAACAAGTGCCCCCAGATCATCGCCACCGGCCAGACTGACCGACTCCGACAGCGCCGGCTGGGATGCAAGCTCCTCGTCCAGCCCGGCCAACGCGGAGGGGACTTCATTGACGCCATGGTCGCCAGTGGCGGTGCCGTCGGCCTCGTCCATCTCGGCGACCAGCGGCTCGCGTGCGGGCGGCACCGGCCAGTAGCCGAGCATCTGCAGGCTGTGCTCGGCGACATCGAGGATGTGCTCGAGTCCACCGCGATGCTCACGCGCCGCCTCGAGGTAGTACTCCAAGGCGGCCAGCGCGTCGGCGAGATGATCCATCTGGACGCTGCCGGGCACTCGGCGGTCGACCAGCAATTCGTTGCCGATGAAGCGACCGATGCCCTCGGCCAGTTCGGCCGGGCGGCTGTTGGCCAGCATGCGCAGGGCGCCGGCCACCTCGTCCATCTGCGCCGGCGCGTCCTTCAGGTGCTGGTGCTGCCATCCGGACTCCACGAAACCGACGATCGCGTCCTTGACGCGCGTGGTGTTGGAGGTGGCTTCCTGCATCAGCGTGGACAGGATGTGACGGGCCTCGCTGCGCGGCAGCGTCGGCGCTGCCTGCGCGTCGGAGGCCAGCTCGTCCTCGTTGCTGCCGAGGCTTTCGATGTGATCGTCCAGCGACGCCTCGACATAGAGCAGCGCGCCCGCGACATCGAGCAGCGTCTCGTCTTCCGGCGCACGCATGCGGCTGGCGATTTCCTCGAGTACGCGGCGCTGCTCGTTGACCACCCGGCGCGGCACGGTCAGTGCAAGCATGCCCAGCGTGTCGCCGACGCGCTCGAGCACCTCGCTCTGCGCGGCCAGCTGTGCCGGGTCGGCGTCGCTCTGGCGCAGGAACAGGTCCAGCGCTTCCTTCACGCGCAGCAGGTCGTCCTTCAGCGCCCGCGACACCGAATCGAGCAGCGCCCGATTGTGGCCGGCCATCGAGCCACGCGCGTGCTCCAGCTCCGCGGCGTCCGGCAGCAGGCTGTCCAGCGCGTAGGTCCGGCGCAGCAGTTCCATCTGGGGGCTGCGCTGCTTGGCCTGCGCCACGATGAACAACAGCTTCCGGGCCAGATCGTCGGCATCGCCGCCACGCAGGCTTTCCTCGCCATGCTCGAGCATCTGGCGGATGCTGCGATCGACCTTGCCGATCAGTTGGCGTACTTCGGCCGATTGCTCCTTCAGGCAACCCTGCTCGAGCCCTTCGACGGTGCCGGCGGCGATCCACCACAGGCGGCGACCGGCAGTGCTGTGGCAGCAGCCGGTGATGGCGTTGAGGGTGTCGCGCATGCCCTGCAGCTGCTGCGCCGGATTCTGGCCACGGAACCAGCCGAGCAGATGCTGCTGGAAACGCAGACGCAGATCGGCGACCCGGCTGCGCAGCGCGTGTGCCTGGGCCTCGCTGACCGCCGGCGGCGCCTCGGCCGGCAGCGGGTTGTCCAGCCGAGGGCTGAACAACGCCACCTCGGTCAGCGCGGCCACCTTGCGACTGGCGCGCAGGTCGTTGAGCAACGGCAGCAGCACCACCGGCACGTCACGATGCCCGCTGGACAGGCGCTCGAGATAGTCCGGCAGCTGCATCAGTCCGCGCATCAGCGCGGCGTAGGCTTCCTCGCGTTCGGCGACGTGGTCCTCGAGCAGGGCGATGGAGAGCGTCTCCATCTCGTCGGCAACCATCGCCGCGCCGTACAGCTCGACCATCTGCAATGTGCCGTGCACCTGGTGCAGGCTGTCCGCGCACGAGCGCATCGCATCCCGGTTGCCCGGATTGTCGACGTACGACTCCAGTGCGTCACGGGCAGCCGCGAGCGTGTCGTCCAGCTCGGGCTTGACCCACTGCAGGGTGGTGAAATCGATGTGGTCTTGAAGTCTCATGCGCCCCTCTCTGCGGCTGCGCCTTTAAGGCATAGCGCAACCGGCGAGGTTGCCCCCTGTCGTGAATGCCCGAATCAACCCGGCAGCTTGAAGTGCGCCACCGAGCGGCGCAGATCGCTCGCCAACTGCGCCAGATAACCGATCGAGTCAGCGGTCTGGCTAGCACCCTGCGAGGTCTGCGAGGTGATTTCCTGGATCGCGTTCATCGACTGGGAGATGTCGGTCGCCGCCGCGGACTGCTGGCGCGCCGCGGTGGAGATGTTCTGAATCAGTGCGGACAGGTCGTGCGACACGCGCTCGATGTCGCCCAGCGCGCTGCCGGCGTCCTCGGCCTTGCGGGCTCCGGACACCACCTCGGCAGTGGTCTGCTCCATCGAACTCACCGCCTCGTTGGTGTCGGACTGAATCGCCTGCACCAGCGTCTCGATGCGCTTGGTCGCGCTCGCCGAGCGTTCGGCGAGGCGCTGCACTTCGTCCGCCACCACCGCGAAACCGCGACCCGCCTCGCCGGCCGAGGCCGCCTGGATCGCCGCGTTCAACGCGAGGATGTTGGTCTGCTCGGCGATGTCGTTGATCAGTTCCACGATCGAGCCGATTTCCTGGGAGGACTCACCCAGTCGCTTGATGCGCTTGGAGGTTTCCTGGATCTGGTCGCGGATCGAGTCCATGCCCGAGATCGTCTCGCGCACCACCTCGGCGCCGCGCGAGGCGATCTGCACCGAGCGCTCGGCCACGTCGGCCGATTCGGCGGAGTCCTTCGACACGTTGTCCATCGAGCTGGCGATCTGGTTGATCGCCGAGGTCGCGGTGCTGATCCGCTGCGCCTGTGCCTGCGCCGATTCGGCCAGCTGGCGGGCGGTGGTCTGGGTTTCCTGTGCCGACGAGGACACCTGCTCGGAGGTCTCGTTGATGGTGGTCACCAGGGTGCGCAGCTCGTCGATGGCGTAGTTCACCGAGTCGGCGATCGCGCCGGTGATGTCCTCCGACACGGTGGTCTTCACCGTCAGATCGCCTTCGGCGAGCGAGCCCATCTCGTCCAGCAGGCGCATGATCGCCTCCTGGTTGCGCTGGTTCAGCTCGGCCGAGTCCTGGAAGCGGCGACGCTGGTCGCGCACCAGCTGGAACACCAGCAGCAGCGCGAAGGCGACGGTGCCGATCGCGCCGAAGATGCCCCACCACAGGTTCGGGAACAGGCGCCTCAGTGGCAGCTTGCCGATCTGGTCGGCCAGCTCGTTGGCGCGCAGCAGCACGTTCTGCGAGTCCAGCGAGGCCTGGTTGCCGGCGCTCTTCACGTCGATGATGTTGCCGGCCGCGGACACCAGTTTGGACACCGGATCCTGCAACTGCGTCCAGCTCTGCTGCATGCCCTTGAGAATCTTCTGCGCGTTGGCGTCGTTCATCGCCCGGATGCCGGCGGCGCTATCGCCCTCCAGCAGGCCGTTGAGCACCGTGCCGTAGAGCTGGGCGTCGCGCGCGAGGCCATCGGCGGCGGACTGCGCGGAGTCACCACCCTGCAGCACCTCCTGCACGCGGCGGATCATGCGGTCGGCCACCAGCATCTGGCGCGAGGAGCCGAGCATCTGGTCGGCGCTGCCGTTGCGCTGCTGCAGGATGTTGACCACCTGCTCGGTGCTGGAGTTGAGCAGCGGGATCTGCTTGGAAAGGGTATCGGCACGGCTCGCCGAATCGAGCACGACCGCCTTGTTCGACAGGATCTTGCCGATATCGCCGTCGAGCTGGGACCAGGCATTCTGCAATGCGGTCACCGCCCGGCCGGCCGGCGAGGCATTGTTGTCCGCGTATGGCTGCATGCCGCCGGCGGGATCGCCCTTGGTCAACCGCTGCACGGCCGAGTCGATGGCATTGCGCGTGCTGGCCAGCTCCTGGAAGGAGTTGACGTTACCGTCGGCCGACTCGATCGCGTACTTCGCGGTCTGCTGCGAAAGCACCTGGATCTGCGTGGTCAGGCCAACCGCCTCGCGATCCTCGGCGTTCTTCTGGTTGAGCAGCACGAAGTCCACGGCCGCCAAACCGATCGAGATCAGCAGCAGAACGATCAGGCCGGTATAGCCGCGTTCCTTGCCGATGCCCCCTGTAGTGCTCATGTTCACCTCACCCTTCCACAACTTGTGGGTTTGCGCGCCAGCCCTGTCAGGTGCCCGAACCCGAGACTTGCCGCCCCTGTTCCGGCGTCGGTGGACGCCGTCCCAACCATGATTCCGTCCGTCAAGCCGCGGCCTGACGGAAATCCGGAGCGCGAACCAGCCGCCCCATGCTGAACAACGCCAGTTTCTGTTCGCCGACACGGTCGTCGACGAAGCGCGCCAGACGCGGGTCGTCCTCCGGCTCGGCATCGCGGCGCTGGATCTCGTCCACCGTGCGCTGGCCAAACACCTCGTCGACCATCAATGCCACATTGCCACCGCCCTGCCGAACGATCAGCAGGCGGGTGCGCTCGGTGACCTGGGTGCGCGCATCGAACAGGAACCGGCCCAGATCGATCACCGGGACCAGGTTGCCGCGCACGTTGGCCACGCCCAGCAGCCAGGGCTGCGTGCCTGGAACCGTGGTCATCACCGGCACCGCAAGCAGTTCGTTGATCTCGTCGATGCTGCTCACGAACAACCGCGAGCCCACGCGATAGCCGATGCCGCGCCACAGACCGGGCGCCTCCATCGTCTGCCGGGTATCGGAGGTATGGGCCAGCGACAGACGCTCGTAGCGGGCAAGAACCTCGAATGGGGAGAGATTGGCCGCCTCGTTCATGCAGCACTCGGCAAAAGGTCGTTGATGCAGGCCAGCAATTCCTTTTCCTTCACCGGCTTGGTGATGAAGGCCCGGGCACCCTGGCGCAATCCCCAGACACGATCGGTTTCCATCGACTTGGTGGTGATCATCACGATCGGGATGTTCGAGGTCGCCGGATCGCGCGTCAGCGTACGGGTCGCCTGGAAGCCGTTCATACCCGGCATGATCACGTCCATGATCACCAGGTCCGGCATGTCGCCGCGCACCCGCTCGATGCCTTCCTCGGCCGTGCTGACCGCCGAGACGGCATGACCGGCCCCCTCCAGGAGGGTCGTGAAGACCCGCACGTCGGTCGGCGAGTCGTCGATGATGAGAATCTTTGCCACAGGCCTCCCCTCAGACGCCGTAGTCGTGCATGTCAGGCCGCCGCACCGACATGACGGTGAATCGCCCCGAGCAGCTCGTCGCGCGTGAACGGCTTGGTCAGATACTGCTCGGCGCCGACGATGCGGCCGCGGGCCTTGTCGAACAGGCCGTCCTTCGAGCTGAGCATGATGACAGGCGTGGAGCGGAACAGCGGGTTGTTCTTGATCAGCGCGCAGGTCTGATAGCCGTCCAGGCGCGGCATCATGATGTCGACGAAGATGATCGCCGGTTTCTGGTCGGAGATCTTGGCCAGCGCCTCGAAGCCGTCGACGGCGGTCAGCACGTCGCAGCCTTCCTTCTTCAGCAAGGTCTCGGCGGTGCGCCGGATGGTCTTGGAGTCGTCGATCACCATGACCTTCAGACCGGCCAGACCGTTAGCACTCACGTTCAAGTTCACTCAATCCCCCTGCGGCCCGCCCCAGGCTCAGGTGAAGCAGCGTTAGCGCCTTGGCAGCCTTCGGCGCTATCGCAGCAGATTAAAAATGTCCAGCTTGGTGTTGTTATGACGCGTTTTTTCGTAGAACGCCGATCAGTCGTTGCTGTTTACCGCTTGCCCCCCGGCCCGTCAAGCCGAAAGGCTGCTGGCTGCCCAGTGTGTCGCGCTTGCGAAAACGGTCAACCGGCCCCTTCGAGGGGGCCGGCGCGCCTTGCCCAGCATCGACGGGTCGGCGAACATGCCTGTCCCCGCAACGCCCCCGCCCCACCCCGGAGAAGCCCATGCCGCTCTCGGTCGCCGTGCTGATGGACCCCATCAGTGCCATCAAGATCGTGAAGGACACCACCTTCGCCATGCTGCTGGAAGCGCAGCGGCGAGGCCATCGGCTGCTCTACATGGAACAGGGCGACCTCGCCCTGCGCGATGGCCTGCCATGGGCGCGGCTGGCCACGCTGAAGGTGAAGGACGATCCCTCCGGCTGGTTCGAACTGGAAACGGCGCAGTGGCAGGACCTGCGTGATATCGACGTGGTGCTGATGCGCAAGGATCCCCCGGTCGACCAGCAGTTCCTGTACGACACCATGGTGCTGGAGGCCGCACAGCGGGCCGGCACCCAGGTGATCAACGACCCGCGCTCGCTGCGCGACTGCAACGAGAAGGTGTTCGCCCTGCATTTCCCGCAATGCATGGCACCGACCCTGGTGGCACGCGATCCGGCCGAACTGCGCGCCTTCGTCGCCGAACACGGCGAGGCGGTGCTCAAGCCGCTGGATGGCATGGGCGGGCGGGGGATCTTCCGCGTGAAGGCCGGCGACCCGAACCTCAATTCGATGCTGGAGACCTTGCTGGGTGGCGATTCGCACGGCCAGGGTCGGCAGTTCGCGGTGGCGCAGAAATTCATTCCGCAGATCAGCGCCGGCGACAAGCGCGTGCTGCTGGTCGATGGCGAGCCGGTGCCGTACGCGCTGGCGCGGATTCCGCAGGGCAACGAGTTCCGTGGCAACCTGGCGG
>NZ_AMSF01000056.1 GCF_000334915.1 Dyella ginsengisoli LA-4
GGGTGGCGGGAGCCGCTGGCCGTCGAACAGCATGCCGACGAGCGGCAGGCGAACGATGCCGCGGAGCAGGCCGAGCGCGCGGCGGCGTTGCGCGCGGCGATCGCCACGCTGCCGCCGGGCCAGCGCGAGGCGGTCGAGCAACTGGGGCTCCAAGAACACTCGCTGGCCGAGGCGGCGGCGCTGACCGGGCGATCCACCGGCGCCCTGAAGGTCAACCTGCACCGCGCTCTCAAGGCGCTGCGCAACCGACTCCACGGAGAACACTGACGTGGCCGACGCGCCCAACCACCAGTCGCTGATCCACGCGCTGGGCGCCGACCTGGCGCCGGTCCGGCGCCTGCGGCCGCCGCTCTGGCGCGCGCTGGCCTGGACGCTGCTGCTGGCGGCGATGGCTGCGCTGCTGGTCTGGCATTACGGGCTCACGCCGATGCTGACCCGCTGGCGCGGCGCACCCGACCTCGCCTGGGCGGGTGTCGGTGCCGTGCTCACCGCCTTGGTGGCCGGCTGGGCGGCGTTCTCGCTGGGTGTGCCGGGACGCCCGGTGACGCGTGCCTGGCTGGTGCTGCCGCCGGCACTGCTGTGGATCGGTGCCAGCGGTGTGGGGTGTCTGCGCAGTTGGGTGGCGCCGGATACCGTGGTGGCCACGATGGCCGGTGCACGAGGGTGCCTGGAGTTCATCCTTGCCTTCTCGTTGCCGCTGTCGGCGGTGCTGGTGTGGTTGCTGCGGCGTGCGTATCCGCTGCGCCCGGTGCTGACCGCGGCGATGATTGGCGTGGCCAGCGCCGCCGGCTCGGCCAGCCTGCTGGAGATCTGCCACGAGTTCGATGCGGCGGCGACCGACCTGGCGGTGCATGCGCTGGCGGTGGGCCTGGTGATCGGCGTGAATGCGCTTTGCGGCGGGCGGCTGCTGCGTCCGCGCCGTCCGGTCGCCGTGAGGTAACCGCGGGTGGACTTCTGGCGAAAGGCTGGCGTGCGGCATCGGTCGCACATCCATTTTCCAGGAGAACGTCGCATGAAAATTCTCGCCAAGCTCGCCCTCGGTCTCGCTTTCGCCGGCCTCGCCGGAGGCTTCGCCAGCTCTGCACTCGCGCAGGACAGCATGGCTCAGGACAGCGGCATGAAGCACGACGCCATGAAGGGCGACTCGATGAAGCACGATGCCATGAAAGGCGATTCGATGAAGCACGACTCGATGAAGCACGACGCCATGAAGGGCGATTCGATGAAGCACGACTCGATGAAGCACGACGCCATGAAGGGCGATTCGATGAAGCACGACTCGATGAAGCATGACGCCATGAAGGGCGACTCGATGAAGCATGACGACGCGATGAGCGGCGGCATGTGATGCGTCCGGCCCCGGGCCGGCGCCGACAGGCCGCGCCCCCGGGGCCGACGATTCCGGGCAGGAGCCGATCCCGATCGGGGCGGAGCGCTATAATGGCGGCGCGCGATCCCGCGCTGCTCTCCGTACCGAGGCCTCTCCTCTTGGCTAATCCCGCCCGCAACGACACGCCGGTTTCCACCTCCAGGCTGCGCCAGCAAGTGCTGCAGGCGCTGGAGGACCTGAAGGCCAAGGACATCCGCGAGATCGACGTCCGCGGCCGCACCTCGATCGCCGACCTGCTGGTGGTCGCCTCGGGCACCTCCACCCGGCACGTGAAGTCCATCGCCGACGAGGTGGTGAAGTTCGCCAAGAAGGCCGGCGTAATGCCGCTGGGCGTGGAAGGCGAGCAGGAGGCCGAGTGGGTGCTGGTGGATCTCGGTGACGTGATCGTCCACGTCATGCTGCCGCGTATCCGCGAGTTCTACGGGCTCGAACGGCTGTGGACGGTGGGCGACCGCGAGCCCGATGCCGGCGCCGCCAGCGTCGGCTGATTCCCCGCATCGATGCGCGCGCGGCTGATCGCCGTCGGCGAGCGCATGCCCGGCTGGGTGGCCGAGGGCTTCGCCGAATACCGCAAGCGACTCTCGCACGAGCTGCCGCTGGAGCTGGTCGAACTGAAGCCCGGGGCGCGCGGCAAGGGCCGCGACGATGCGAAGGCGATCCTCGACGAGGGCGCCGCGATCCTTTCAGCGATCGGTCGCGACACCCACGTGGTGGCCCTCGACGGCCGAGGCAGGACCTGGTCCAGCGAGGATCTCGCCGCCCAGCTGCAGCAATGGCGCATGGCCGGTCGCGACCTGGCCTTCCTGATCGGTGGCCCGGACGGCCACGCGCCCGACGTGCTGGCGCGGGCCGACCAGCGCTGGTCGCTGGGGCCGCTGACCCTGCCGCACATGCTGGTACGGCTGGTGCTGGCCGAGCAGTTGTACCGGGCCACCACCATCGTGGCCGGACATCCCTACCATCGTGCCTAGGCCGGCCGGGCGCCCGGCGGCTATGCTGCCGGTTTACTCGACGACCTTCCGCCGATGACGCTCTCTGTCCGTATCGCCGACACGCACGATCTCGATCGCCTGGCACCGCTGTTCGACGCCTACCGCCAGTTCTACCGCCAGCCGGCCGATCTGGTGCGGGCGCGCGATTTCCTCGCCGAACGCATGGCCCGGCAGGAGTCGCTGGTACTGCTGGCCGAGCTGGACGGGGAGGCGATCGGCTTCACCCAGCTCTATCCCCTGTTCTCCTCCGTGCGGACGGTGCGGACCTGGCTGCTCAACGATCTGTTCGTGGCTCCGTCGGCGCGTCGCAGCGGCGCCGGAAGGGCACTGCTGCAGGCGGCCGCGGAGCAGGCGCGGGCGCGCGGCGCAGCCAGCCTGAGCCTGTCCACCGCGCTGGACAATGCGCCGGCGCAGGCGCTCTACGAATCGCTTGGCTGGGTGCGCGACACGCAGTTCTGCGAGTACGGCCTCACCCTCTGAACCCCCAGGCAATCCCGACCGCCCATGCTCTATCTCGCCTCGCAATCGCCGCGCCGCCGCCAGTTGCTCGAGCAGATCGGCGTCGACTTCGAAGTCGTGCACGTGGACGTACCCGAACAGCGCTCGCCGGAAGAGTCGCCCCGGCATTACGTCAGCCGGGTCGCGCGCGACAAGGCGCTGGCAGGGCTGGCTCGCGTCGGCGATCCGCAGGCGGTCGTGCTCGGCAGCGACACCGAGGTGGTGCTCGATGACGAGGTGTTCGGCAAGCCGGTCGATGCCGCCGATGCCGCAGCCATGCTGCGCCGGCTGTCCGGACGCACGCACGAGGTGATCTCGGCGGTGTGGCTGGTCGGCGAGCGGCACGAGGACAGCGAGCTGTGCGTGTCGCGCGTGCGTTTCGCCGGGCTGGACGAGGCCACCATCGCCGCCTACGTCGCCACCGCCGAGCCGTTCGGCAAGGCGGGCGCCTATGCGATACAGGGGCGCGGTGCGACCCTGGTCGAGCATCTGGATGGCAGCTACTCCGGCGTGATGGGGTTGCCGCTGTTCGAGACCGCCCGGCTGCTGGCGCGCTTCGGCGCCTGAGATCTCGCCCTGCGCTCAGGCGCCCGGGTGCAGCACGAGAAACCAACCGGCGACGGCCAGTGCGTTGTTGACGCCGTGGGCGATCACCGCGGGCCACAGCGAACCGGAGTGCAGACGCAGCCAGGCGCAGCCCAGCCCGAGCAGGGCCAGGTTGGGCAGGGCGTACCAGCGCCAACCCAGGTCGGGCAGGTGCACCGTGGCGAACAGCGCGGCGCTCAGCAGCATGGCGGCAGCGACGCGTGTGCCACCGAGGTCGCGCTGGATCGACGTGCGTTGCCGGAAACCCAGCAGCGAGGAGAACAGCACACCGCGGAACATCGTCTCCTCCACCAGCGGGCCGAGCGTCACCGCCAGCGCGGCCAGGGCGATCCGTCCCGGCAGCGCGGCCTCGTGGCCCATCTGCGAGATGGTCTGGGTGACCGGATGGTCACCGGCCAGCCAGTGGGTAAGCAGGCCGCCGATCACCGGCACGGCCACGCCCAGCGCCAGTGCCGCGACGTAGAACGCCGGCTGGGCGCTGGGTGCAAAGCCGAAGCCCTGCCAGGCCAGGGCCAGCCGCCACTGGTTCGGCCAGCGACGATGCACCAGCCACAAGGTGATGCCGGCGGCGAGCAGCAGGGTGATCGCGGTCACCGCCGTGCGCACGTCGGGGTCCGCCATCGCCGATTGCAGCGGGCTGCCGAAGTGCTCGCCCGGGGCCGTGCCCAGCGCCAGGCCGGCGACGAAAGCGGCACCGAAGCCGATCACCAGTTGCAGGCAGAAATAGAACACCAGCAGCGCCAGAGCCTCGCCCACGCCCGGGGCGCGCACGGGGCGGGACAGGTGCGGCGGCAACGGCGGCGGAGCTGCCAGTGCGTCGGCGGCGGCATTCACGAATGGGCTTTCCGGGAGACGATGGACGCGACCAAGCTAGCCGGACGGTTCGGGCTCCGGCAATCCCTGCCATCGGTCATGGCCGATCCGGCCCTGCCTGTATAGTGTGGTTTCCTGAGCACGGAGGACCCGGGCGCCCGCGCGCCACCCATGTTCGCATTCGACTGGCTTGCCGACCCCACCGCCTGGGCCGGCCTCCTCACCCTGCTGGTGCTGGAGGTGGTGCTTGGCATCGACAACCTCGTCTTCGTGGCGATCCTTGCCGACCGCCTGCCACCGGGGCAGCGCGACCGGGCGCGGGTGAGTGGCCTGGCGATCGCCCTGGTCATGCGGCTGGTGCTGCTCGGCGCGATGAGCTGGCTGGTCAAGCTGACCGCGCCGATCGTCCAGTGGCACGGTTTCGCGTTGTCCTGGCGCGACATCATCCTGCTGCTGGGCGGCGCCTTCCTGCTGTTCAAGGCCACACTGGAGCTGCACGAGCGGCTCGAGTCCGGCGGCATCAGCGAGCACGGTAGCCGCGCACCTTCGCGTTTCTGGCTGGTGGTGGCGCAGATCGTGGCGCTGGACGCGGTGTTTTCCCTGGACTCGGTGATCACCGCGGTCGGCATGGTCGACCAGTTGTCGGTGATGATGATCGCGGTGGTCGCCGCGATGGTGCTGATGATCAGCGCCAGCAAGCCGTTGACCGCGTTCGTCAACGCGCGACCGACGGTCATCGTGCTGTGCCTGTCGTTCCTGCTGATGATCGGCTTCAGCCTGGTTGCCGAGGGCTTCGGCTTCCACATCCCGAAGGGCTACCTGTACGCGGCGATCGGCTTCTCGATCATGATCGAGGCGTTCAACCAGACCATGCGCCGCAACCGCCAGCGGAGCCTTCTCGGCAGCGCACGGCATCTGCGCGACCGCACCGCGCAGGCGGTACTGCGGCTGCTCGGCGCCGGTGGCGTGGAAGAAGACGGCGAGCCGGCCAAGCCGTCCGCCGGCATCGACGAGGACGCGCCAGCGGTGGCGGTGTTCGGCAAGGACGAGCTTTCCATGGTTCAGGGCGTGCTCGACCTGGCCCAGCGTCCGGTGCGTTCGATCATGACCCCGCGACCGGAGATCCGCTGGATCGATCCGCGTGACGACGTCGCCACCGTGCGCCGCGAACTGGCCGAGGCCGGCCACGACTGGCTGCCGCTGGCCCACGACGACCTGGACGAACTGCTGGGCGTGGCTTCCACCCGGGACCTGCTCGGCTGCCTGCTCGACCACGGCCGCATCGAGCTGGAACCGGTGGCGCGCAAGCCGCTGATGGTGCTCGAGTCGCTGAGCGTGCTGCGCCTGATCGAGGAGTTCCGGCGTGCGCCGCTGCAGGTGGCGCTGGTGGTGGACGAATACGGCAGCCTGCTCGGCCTGGTCACGCCCAGCGACGTGCTGGAGGTGATCGCGGGCGAGTTCCCGGATGCGTTGGGGGGAGACCCCTCGGCCAGTCAGGACGAGGACGGTGCCTGGCTGCTCGACGCGGGTCTGGATGTGCGTCGCGCCGAGCAACTGCTTGGCCGGCGCCTGCAGGTGGACGACAGTTTTTCCACCCTGGCGGGCTTGGTGCTCGAGCGCCTCGGCCGCCTGCCGGAGGTGGGCGACAGCGTGACCGCCGACGGATGGCGCTTCGAGGTGGTGGCGATGGACGGGGCCCGCATCGGCCGCCTGCGGGTGGTGCCTGCAGCCGACTAGGCGAGGCCGGCGGCTCAGCCGGCCAGCATCGCCCGGACCACGCCGATGCCGGCGAGCACCAGTACCGCCAGCCAGGCCAGCATGCCCACGGCGAAGCCGCCCTCGCGCTTGGCCGGGTCGCGCAGATAGCCGGCCATGTACCAGACGCGACCGACGATCCAGACCAGTCCGGCGATGCCCGCCCAGCCGGCGAAGCCGTGCGTGGCGGCCAGCCACAGCGCCGGCAGGAACATCACCGTCTGCTCCAGCGTGTTCATCTGCACGCGGTAGGCGCGCTCGAAGCCCTCGTGGCCGGTCGTGGCAGGTGCCTTGATGCCGTATGTGGCGCGGGCCTTGCCCACCGCGAAGGCGGTGGCGGAGAGCAGCAGGACGTTGAGCAAGGTCACGAGGGCGGGCAATTGGGCGAGCATGCTGGGGTCGCATCCGGTCAGTGGTCTTGTCACCTACATTAGCCGTTGGCGTGGCGAGTGTGTTGGCAAGCGGCTATCGTCGCCGCCAACGATGCGGGAACGGAGTGGGCGATGGACTGGGGCAAGGGGCGTTCGAGCGACAACGTGGAGCAGGGCAGCGGTGGCGGCGGCGGGTTCTCCCCGCGCGGCGGTGGCCGGCTCGGCCTCGGCGGGCTGGTGGTGCTGGTCATCCTCAGCCTGGTGTTCAAGCGCGACCTGATCACGCCGTTCCTGTCCGGCGATGGCACCGGATCCCAGCAGGCCAGCGGCCAGATCCAGCCCACCACGGCCGTGGACTGCCACAACCCGGCCAACCAGCAGATCGATTTTGTCTGCCGGGTGTTCGGCGCCACCGAGGACACCTGGGGCCAGATCTTCGCCGAGCACAACGCCCGGTACGTGCAGCCGAAGCTGCACCTGTTCCACGGCAGCGTGCAGACCGCCTGCGGTGCGGCGTCGACTGCGGTCGGGCCGTTCTACTGCCCGGGCGACCAGAAGGTCTACCTCGACCTGGACTTCTTCCAGGAGCTGCAGGACCGCTTCCACGCCGCCGGCGATTTCGCCCGCGCCTACGTGATCGCGCACGAGGTCGGGCATCACGTGCAGAAGCTGATCGGCGTGTTCGACAAGGCCGACCAGGCGCGCCGCCAGGGGGCGGCGATGCAGGGGGCGACCGGTCTGTCGGTGCGCCAGGAACTGCAGGCGGACTGTTTCGCCGGTGTCTGGGCCAATCGCAGCCAGCAGCGGCTGAACTGGCTGCAGCAGGGCGACATCGAGTCGGCCCTGAACGCCGCCAGCCAGATCGGCGACGACACCCTGCAGCGCGAGGCCCGCGGCACGGTGGTGCCCGACTCGTTCACCCACGGCACCTCGGCGCAGCGCGTGAAGTGGTTCAGGACCGGTTTCCAGAGCGGCGACATGGCCCGTTGCAACACCTTTGCCGGGCCGATCTGAGCGCCTCGGCCCGACGTTCGGCAACGCCGGCTAAAGGGCGCATCCGGCCCCATCGACAAACCATGTTCCGGCGGCCGGCGGTCTGGATAGAATCCGCCGGCTGCGCGCCGAGGGGTGCGCCCTCCCGGTCCGCTCCATGGTCCATCCCTGCCTCGCCTGCGGCGCCTGCTGCGCCTACTTCCGGGTGGCCTTCCACTGGTCCGAGGCCGAGTCGTTCCTCGGCGGCAGCGTGCCGGAAGCGCTCACTACCAAGCTCGATCCGCACCGCCTGGCCATGCGTGGCACCGAGGCCCGGCCGGTGCGCTGCGTGGCCTTGCAGGGTGAGGTCGGTGTGCAGGCCAGTTGCGGCATCTACCCGCAGCGTCCCTCGGTGTGCCGCGAGGTGGCGCCGTCGTGGGAGTTCGGTGAGGTCAGCCCGCAATGCGACAAGGCCCGTCTCGCCCATGGGCTGGCGCCGCTGTCCCCGCAGGACTGGATCGATCCCTCCGGTGCCGGCCTGCCGCCGCTCCCTCGCAGCGCCTGATCGGCGCGCCGGGCGCCGCGCTTGCGTCACATGGATTACGCCCGTAATCTCCACGAGGATTACGGGCGTAATCCTTTGGAGGCATCGATGGTCCGCGGACGGGTGAGCGGGGCGGGACGGCAGCTGGCAGTTGCCCTCCTTGCGATGGCGCTCGGTGCCTGCGCGCACGAGACGGTACGCCCGGACGCGCACCCTGCCAACCGGGGCGACGCGTCCTGGCAGGCGGTCGAACAGCCGGATACGGTGCACTACCAGCTGGCGCTGGGTGAGGTATCCAGCGGCGGCAAGCCGCTGGCGCGGGTGACGCCAGCCTACCCCGCATCGCGGCTGCAGGCCTGCGTACCGGTGGTGGAAGTCATCGCGAAGCTGATCGTCGATACCTCCGGGAAGGTCACCGAGGTACGCCCCGGCAACTCAGATGCCGCGGCGGCGGATCTGCGGCCTTTCCTCGCCGCGACCCGGGAGGCGGCACTGCAATGGCGGTTCGATCCGCTGCAGATCAGCCACTGGTCGGCCGACGCCAACGGCGAGAGCCACGTGGTGGACAGCCGTACCGAGCCCTTCAGCCTGGACTACGTGTTCCGCTTCACCTGCCACAGCGGCCGCGCGCAGGTCAGCGCGGGCGACAAGCTCGCCGCCGGCTGATCAGTCCGCCGTATCGAAGCGGTAGATGTCCATGGCGAGGAAGCCCAGGTCCACGCCGGCATCCAGCCGCTGCGCTCTTGCCCTTTCGCCGGCGGCTCCCAGGGCCACGAACAGCGGCAGCAGGTGTTCGTCGGTGGGATGGGCGCGTTCGGCGAACGGCGCCTGGCGGCGGTAGTCGAGCAGGGCATCGGTATCGCCCTGCGCGAGCCGCTGCTCGACCCACTCGATGAAGGGGCGTACGTAGGGGGCTTCGTGGCCAGCGTCGTAACCAGCGCGGAAATCGTGCAGGTTGTGGGTGATCGAGCCGGAGCCGATCAGCAGCACGCCCTCGTCGCGAAGACCGGCCAGTGCACGTCCCACGGCGTACTGGTGCGCCGGCCCGAGCAACGGCTGGATCGACAGCGGTACGACCGGAATGTCGGCCTCGGGGTACATCAGCCGCAGCGGCACCCAGATGCCGTGATCGAGCCCGCGCTGCGGATCGATCCGCGCCGCGAGTCCTGCCTGATCGAGCCGTTCCGCGATGCGCGCGGCCAGTCCGGGGTTGCCCGGTGCGGGGTAGTGCAGCTCGTACAGCGCGCGGGGAAAACCGCCGAAATCGTGCACGGTCGGCGGTTGCGCCGCGCCACCGACGAGGGGCTGCCGCGCCAGATAGTGGGCGCTGGCCACGACGATGGCGCGCGGACGCGGGAGCGCCGCGGCAAGCTCGGTCAGTCGGGTCCCGGTCAGGCCCGGCTGCAGCGCAGTCATCGGCGAGCCGTGCGAGATATAGAGGCTGGGCAGGTTCATGCCCGCATGATGGGGGCGGATCGCGGCGCGTGCGCGGCTGGCGGCGCGCACAGACTGTTGCCCCGCGCGAACACCGGCCTCGGCGTCAGGTGGCGGTCGCGGCCAGTCCCTGGCGCAGCGGATCCAGCAGCGTGCCGTAGTGGCCGGCGCGCGCCGTGTCCCGGCGCAGCGGCTGGCGCACCTGCGAGGCGCTGGGCGTGCGCACGCTGCGCATGGCCCGGTGGAAGTCGAGGCAGGCCGGGTCGAATGGCAGGCCGCAGAAGTCGAGCAGGGCGCGGATTTCGTCCTCCGGCCGCTCCAGCAGCGCCTCGTAGCGCTGCACCCGCACGCGCTGCGGCCGGGCCGCCTGCCAGGCGGCCATCGCCTGCTGGTAGTCGCGCGTGTAGGCGGCGATGTCGGCCAGGTCGCAGGCGAAGTGCGGCAGTCGGTAGAACTGCTGCTTGAAGCACGACCAGCCCGCTTCCAGTGCGTCGCGCCGCGCGTCGACGATGCGCGCACCCGGCAGCATCGCGGCCAGCAGGCCGGTGTGCAGCCAGTTCTCCGGCAGCTTGTCGGTGTGCCGCCGGCGACGCGTGCGCCAGCGCGCCGTGCGTTCGAGGTAGCGCCGGCCCAGCCGTGCCCAGTCCTCGGCACTTGCCGCAGGCAGCCATGCCGGCAGGGGCTGACGGCGCCGGTTCGACTCCTCGGCGATCACCGCGTCGAGATCGTCCAGCTCGCTGGCGCCCTCGACCTGCGGGTGCGCGGCGAGGATCTGCTCGAACAGCGTGGAGCCCGAACGCGGCAGCCCGACGATGAAGATCACCTCTTCGCCCAGCGCCGGATCGACGGGCGCGGGCAGGTGTCCCGTGGCCTCGACCAGCCGCGCCACGTGCGCGCTGAAGGCAGGCGCCTGCCACGGCGCGAGCCGGTGCATGCGCGCGTTGGCCTCGGCCAGCGCAGCGAACGCCTCGGGATGGCGCCCATGGTCCTCCAGCGCCTTGCCCAGCGCGAAGCCCATCGCGATGCGGTCGCTGTCGACGAGATCTGGCCGCGCCAGCTGCGCCTGCAGTGCCGCGATGTCCCCGGCGGAGAGCGGCTGTGTCTTGATGTTGCCCAGCCCGCGCCAGGCGTCGCCGCAGGCCGGGTGCACGGCGAGCGCGGCGCGGTAATGCGCGGCGGCGTCCCCGAAGCGGCCCAGGTGCACCAGCGCGTCGCCGGCCAGGATGTGCGCGGGCAGCAGGTCAGGCGCCAGCGCGGCGGCGCGTTCCAGCGCGCGCACGGCTTCCTCGCTGTCGCCGAGTTGCTGCAGGTTGCGGCCGAGGTTGAACCAGGCCATCGGGAAGTCGGGGGCCGCGATACAGGCCTGGCGCCAGGTGGTCAGCGCGTCGTCCGTGTCGCCGCGCTGGGCGAGCGCACTGGCCAGGTCGTTCATCGCCAGCGCGTCGTCGGGAACCAGCGCCAGCGCCCTGCGCAGGACGACGACGGCGTCGTCGAAGCGGCCGCGGCGGGTCGCTGCAATGCCCTTGAGCCGCAGCACCTCGGCCTGCCGGGGGACCAGCCGGTGCAACTGGTCGAGCAGGCGGTCCGCCGCATCGAGCTGGCCGTCGCGGATCGCGCGGGCGGCGGCGTGCAGGCGTTCGCGCTCGGAAGCCGAGAGGCCGTGCATGCGCGGATCCGGAGCGGCGTTCATGCGGGATGGCGAGAGCAGGTCATCGCACGATGTTACGTGCCGCGTGTCGTTGTCGGCGAGTCCCGTGCCCCAGAAAAAGACACCGCGCCAGAGCGCGGTGCCGGAAGCTCAGGATTGACGGCGCGGCGGTTTGCCGTGTCCGCCCGGCCGGGGCTTGCCCTTGAAGCCGCCCGGGCGCGGACCGCTGCGGCGGGGCGGCGGCCGGTCGGCGGCGCCGTCGTCCTGGCCGTCCCATTCGTGGATGCGCAGCTGGCGCTGTACCACCCACACCTTCTTCAGGTGCTCGAAGATCTCCTTGGGCATGCCGTCGGGCAGGTCGACCAGGCTGTAGTCGCCGCGGATGCTCAGCCGGCCGATGTGGCTGCTCTCCAGTCCGGCCTCGTTGGCGATGGCGCCGACGATGTTGCCCGGCTTCACGCCGTGCTCGTGGCCCACTTCGATGCGGTAGGTGCGCTTGCCCGGCTCGCTGACGTGGGCGCGCACGGCGGGGCGGAAGCCCTCGCGCGGCGAGCCGTCCCGGCCACGGCTGTCGCGTGTCTCGCGGTGCTCGCGCTCGGCGCGGGCCGGCCGTTCGCGCGGCTCGAACTCGCGCTTGGGCGGAGGGGTGAGCAACAGCGGCTGGTCGCCCTGGGCGATACGCGCCAGCGCGGCGGCGATCTCGATCGCCGGCACGTTGTGCTCGGTCTCGTACTGTTCGATCAGCTGCTGGAAAAACTCCAGCCCGCCCTGTGCCAGGGTGTCGCTGATGCGCTGCTTGAACTTGCCGATGCGCACATCGTTCACCGCCTCGACGGTGGGCAGCTTCATTTCCTCGATCGGCTGGCGCGTGGCGCGCTCGATCGCGCGCAGCATGCCCTTCTCGCGCGGGGTGACGAACAGGATCGCCTCGCCGTTGCGGCCCGCGCGGCCGGTGCGGCCGATGCGGTGCACGTAGCTCTCGGTGTCGTACGGGATGTCGTAGTTCATGACGTGGCTGATGCGCTCCACGTCGAGTCCGCGCGCCGCCACGTCGGTGGCGACCAGGATGTCGAGCTTGCCGTCCTTGAGCTGCTGGATCACCCGCTCGCGCTGTGGCTGGGCGATGTCGCCGTTGATCGCGGCGGCGGCGAAACCGCGCGCGGACAGCTTCTCGGCCAGCTCCTCGGTGGCCTGTTTGGTACGCGCGAAGATGATCATCGCGTCGAACGGCTCGGCCTCCAGGATGCGCGTCATCGCGTCCAGCTTGTGCAGGCCGGAGACGAACCAGTAGCGCTGGCGGATGTTGGCCGCGGTGGTGGTGGAGGACTTGATGGTGACCTCGACCGGATCCTTCAGGTGCTGCTGCGCGATCTTGCGGATCACCGTGGGCATGGTGGCCGAGAACAGCGCCACCTGGCGGGTCGGCGGGGTCGCCTCGAGCACCTTGGTGACGTCGTCGATGAAGCCCATGCGCAGCATCTCGTCGGCTTCGTCGAGCACCAGGTACTTCAGTTCCGACAGGTCCAGCGTGCCCTTGTCCAGGTGGTCGATCACTCGACCGGGCGTGCCGACCACGATCTGTACGCCGCGGCGCAGCGCCTGCAGCTGCGGACCGTAGCTCTGGCCGCCGTAGATCGGCAGCACCTGCAGGCCGGGCAGATAGGTGGCGTAGCGCTGGAACGCTTCGGCGACCTGGATCGCCAGCTCGCGCGTCGGCGCCAGCACCAGTGCCTGCGGCTTGCCGGGCTTGAGCTCGATGCGCGAGAGGATCGGCAGCGCGAAGGCCGCGGTCTTGCCGGTGCCGGTCTGCGCCTGGCCGAGCACGTCCCGGCCCTCCATCAGCGGCGGGATGGTGGCCGCCTGGATCGGCGAGGGCGATTCGTAGCCGACGTCGGCGAGGGCGCGCAGCAGGTCCGGTGCGAGGCCAAGCGCGGTGAAGCCGGCGGCTGCCGGTGCGGAGTCGGAAGACGGGGATGACATGGGGAACCTCGGGGTGGCACGCGGGTCGGCGTGCGGGAGAATGACGACTATTGTAGCAGTCCGCGGGCCGCCGGCCCGCCCCGTAATGTATTCAGGGCACAGGAGAATCGAGACATGGCGAAGCGTCTGGTGGGCAAGGTGGCGCTGGTGACCGGGGCGTCTTCCGGTATCGGCGAGGCGACCGCGGTTGCATTGGCCGAGGAGGGGGCCCGCGTCGCGGTCACCGCGCGTCGGCGCGACCGGCTGGAGGCACTGGCCGCCCGGTTGACCGAGCTGGGGGCCGAACCGCTGGTGCTGGAGGCGGACCTGCTCGACGAGGCCGAGGCACAGCGGGTGGTGCACGACGCCGAGGCCCACTTTGGCCGTCTGGACGTCCTGATCAACAATGCCGGCGTGATGTATCTGGAGCCGGTGGCCGAAGCCGACCTTGGCCGCTGGCGCCGGATGCTGGAGCTGAACGTGCTCAGCCTGATCGCCTCGACGCAGGCGGCGCTGGCCGGCATGACCGCGCGGGGCGATGGCCACATCGTCAATATCTCTTCCACCGCCGGGCGCGTCGCCAACCCCAACGCGGCCGCCTACTCGGCGACCAAGTTCGGCGTGGTGGCGTTTTCCGAGGCGCTGCGGCGCGAGGTCTACAAGCACGGCATCCGGGTCAGCGTGATCGAGCCAGGCGTGGTGGAGACCGAGCTGCGCGAGCACATCGGCCACGCTGCGACCAGGGACGCGCTGAACGCATGGGCCGACAGCATGCGACAGCTGCAGTCGCGCGACGTGGCCGAGGCGATCGCGTTCTGCGTCACGCGCCCGCCGCACGTGAACATCAACGAATTGCTGATGCGACCCACCGACCAGGAGCGTTGACCGCAAGGGGCGGTTCGGGTGGCAGGGGTATGATCGGTGTTTGGCCAGGCCTCAGGAGGCAAGGATGAGCGGCTTCGAGACCCTTTCCGAGCAGGCATGCTTCGGCGGCGTGCAGGGCTTCTACCGGCACGATTCGGTCGTGTGCGGAGGGCCGATGCGCTTCGCCGTGTACCAACCCCCGCAGGCGGTGCAGGGACGGCGACCGGTGCTGTACTACCTGGCCGGTCTCACCTGCACCGAGGAAACCGCCACGATCAAGGCCGGCGCGCAACGGTTGGCCGCCCAGTACGGCATGGTGCTGGTGATGCCGGACACCAGTCCGCGCGACACCGGCATCGAGGGGGCGACCGGCGACTGGGAGTTCGGCGAGGGGGCCGGTTTCTACGTTGACGCCACGCAGGCGCCGTTTGCCGCACGGTTCCGCATGCACAGCTACGTGGTCGAGGAACTGCCCGCGCTGATCGAGCGGCAATTCCGCGTCGACGCGTCGCACAGCAGCATCTTCGGCCACTCGATGGGCGGCCATGGTGCGCTCACCATCGCTCTGCGCTATCCGGAACGTTACCGCTCGGTGTCGGCGTTTGCGCCGATCGTGGCGCCCAGCCAGGTGCCGTGGGGGCAAAAAGCGCTGCCGCGTTATCTGGGCGAGGATCGTGCGGCCTGGGCCGACTACGACGCCTGCGAGCTGGTCGCGCGGCAGACCTTTCCCGGCACGATCCTCATCGACCAGGGCGAGGCGGACAAATTTCTCGAAGGCCAGCTCAGGCCGGAGCTGTTCGACCAGGCCTGCGCGGAGACGGGGCAGGCGCTGTTGCTGCGCCGGCACCCCGGCTACGACCACAGCTACTGGTTCATCAGCACCTTCATGGAAGATCACCTGCGCCACCATGCGCAGGCGCTCGGGCTGGCGTGAGCGGGGCGATCGCCTGGCGCACGGCGCGGCTGTCGTGCCGCCTCGCCAGACCGGACGACGCCGAGGCGTTGTGGCGTTATCGCACGGCCAATCGCGAACATCTGGCGCCGTGGGAGCCCCTGCGCGACGAGGCCTATTACACGTCCGCCCACAGTCGGCGAACGCTGGAGGAGTGGATGCTCGGCGTGGCGCAGGATCGTGCCTATCCGATCCTGATGTTCGATCCGGACGAGCGCGAAATGCTTGGCAGCTTCACCTTCTCGAACGTGGTGCGAGGTCCCTTCCAGGCTTGTCTGCTGGGCTACGGCCTGGCGGCAGGACTGCAGGGCAGGGGACTGATGCGCGAGGCGCTGACGCCTGCGCTGGACTGGGCGTTCGGCACGCTGGGCCTGCACCGGGTGATGGCCAACTACCTGCCACGCAACGAGCGCAGCGGCCGGTTGCTGGCCGCGCTGGGGTTCGAGCGGGAGGGGCTGGCGCGGCGCTACCTGCAGATCGCCGGCGTGTGGGAAGACCACGTGCTCACGGCGAAGTTGGCACCGGATTGAACGGCGTGGCGGCACGTTGCCGTGCCGCCACGCGATGGACCGATCTCAGGCCTTGGCCGCCGGACGCCCGCGCCGACGGCGCGAGCGGTTGCCCGCGGCATGTTCGCCGGCGGCTCCGGCCTGCACGTGGCCGTGCGGGCGGTGGCTCGGGTTGGCCTTGCCCTGGCCCGAGGGTCGGTTGCCTGGCCGGCCCTGACGCTGGCCGCCCTGCGCCGGCTTGGGCGCGCCGGCATCCAGCCGCAGCGGCGCCGACGGTTCGAAGCCGGCGACCGGATCGATCGCGATCTCCTGCTTGACCAGCCGGAGGATGTCGCGCAGCAGGCCCGATTCGTCGTGGCTCACCAGCGAGACCGCCAGGCCGGTGGAGCCGGCGCGGCCGGTGCGGCCGATGCGGTGCACGTAGTCCTCGGCGACCATCGGCAGGTCGAAGTTGATCACCATCGGCAGCTGGTCGATGTCGATCCCGCGGGCGGCGATGTCGGTCGCCACCAGCACGGTGATCCGGCCGCTCTTGAAGTCGCTCAGGGCGCGGGTGCGTGCATTCTGGCTCTTGTTGCCGTGGATCGCCGCGGCGCGCACGCCGGACACTTCCAGGAACTTCACCAGTTTGTCGGCGCCGTGCTTGGTGCGGCTGAACACGAGGGTCTGGCGACGGCTGTCGCCGGCCAGCACGTGCAGCAGCAGGTCGCGCTTGCGCGCCGCGTCCACCGGGTGCACGTGGTGGCTGACCAGCGGCGCCACGGTGTTCGGCGGGGTCACCGAGACTTCCTTCGGCTCGCGCATGAACTGCATCGCCAGCGCCTTGATCGCCGGGGCGAAGGTGGCCGAGAACAGCAGCGTCTGGCGCTGCTTCGGCAGGGCCGAGAGCACGCGCTTGAGCGCCGGAAGGAAGCCCATGTCGAGCATGCGGTCGGCCTCGTCCAGCACCAGCGTGTCGATGCCGCCGAGGTCGATCGTGCGCTGCTGCATGTGGTCGATCAGCCGGCCCGGAGTGGCGATCACCACGTCCACGCCGCGGCGCAGCGCGTTGATCTGCGGGCCCATGCCGACGCCACCGAAGATGGTGGTGGTGGACACGCGCACGTACTTGGCATAGTCGCGGAAGTTGTCGTTGACCTGGGCGGCCAGTTCGCGGGTCGGCGTCAGCACCAGCACGCGCGGGCGGCGGGTCTGGGTGGCGCCGGCGCCGATCAGCTTGTGGATCACCGGCAAGGCGAACGCGGCGGTCTTGCCGGTGCCGGTCTGGGCGGCGGCGAGCAGGTCGTGGCCGGCGATCACCAGCGGGATGGAGCCGGCCTGTACCGGTGTGGGTTCGGCGTAGCCCTGGTCGGTCAACGCACGCAACAACGCGGGCGCAAGGCCCAGCGATTCGAAGGACATGGAAACTCCTGAGATGGCCCTCCGCGCTCCCTGATACCGCGCGCCAGGCAATGAAGATCAGCGGCTGCGCACCGGGGAAGGTGGGCTGGCCGGGTGTCGCGCGCGCTACCGGGGTGGGGAAATTGGCAAGGGTTCGACCCTCGCCACGATCTCCGCTAGGGAGTCGGGGGCGTCTACGAGCCGGCGTAGTGTAGCCCATCACGGGGGCGGTTGCTCGTGCCGGGGTGCCGGCAGTCGGGGCGTTGGCCTTCCTGTCGGGGTGTGACCATGGCGGGGCGCCGGCGCGGTGGATGGGCCAGAATGGCCAGGCATCCGGATCGGGATGCGGGCAGTCCGTCTGAAGATCTTTCCACAGTGACGTGAAAAGGAGGCAACGATGAACCATGCCAAAGCAGGTCTGTTGGTGGCCCTGTGGTGCGCGATGTGCTCGGTCCCCTTGATGGCGGCGCCGACGGTGCAGCCGGGTGTGCGGAACCCCGGCGCCACGGATGCACCTTCGTTCGAGGACCTGGACAAGAATCACGACGGCAAACTGGTGCGAAGCGAGATCCCCAGGGATGAGCCTTCCCTCAAGCAGCTTCGCGCGCATTTCCACGAGGCGGACCTGGACGGCAATGGCTCGTTGTCGAAGGAGGAGTACCAGCGCTACGTGTCCAACATCATTGCCGGGGGCGTCTGATCGGCCATTCCGGATCGGCGCGATCGTGCCGGGCGCAAAAAAGCCGGCCCGTTCGGGCCGGCTTTTCCAGTTCGCCGATGTCGTGCTACTGGCAGGTGACTCCCACGGCCGTGAAGGCTGAGGCCACGTCGCTGCTGGAGTAGCCCAGATCGCCCGCTGCGCTCTCTACACCGCAGGCGCCGGAGCTGAACGTGGCGTTCGATGTCCAGTACAGCGCATTGGCCCGTTCGAATACCTCGAACGCCTTGCGCGTGTTCCAGGTCGATTTCTTCGCCAGCGTGCAGAACGCCTTGTTGTAGACGCCACTGGAGTAGTGCACGTCGAGGCCCGAGGTGTAGCTGGCGGCGTTGTCGATCGAGCGGCCGTCCAGCGTGGGCGTGCACATCCAGCGTAGTGCGGTGCCGTTCTTGATGATCTCGGCGCCCACCAGCCAGTCGTTGCTGCCGCGGTCGTAATACTCGGCGGCTTCGCCGGCCATGTCCGAGAAGGCCTCGTTCATTCCGCCGGACTGGCCGGAGTAGGCGAGGTTGGAGTGCTGCTCGGTGAAGCCGTGGCTGATCTCGTGGCTGGTCACGTCCAGCGACACGAGCGGGTAGAAATAGCTGGCGCCGTCGCCGAAGTTCATCGACGAGCCGTTCCAGAACGCGTTCTCGTAGTTGCGGCTGTAGTGCACGTTCATGCGCAGCTGGAAGGCTAGTGGCGGGGCGCCGAACCAGTTGTTGTACATGTCGTGCACGACGCCGCCGAAATGGTGCGCGTCGTTGATCGGCGAGTAGGCACCGTTGATGCTGTCGCCACTGCTGGTGGGGCAGGTGAAGGTCCACAGCGAACCGCCGGTGCGACGCTGGTTCATGTTGTAGGTGGCGACGTCGGTGTTCTGCATGGTGCAGGTGCTGCCGGACTGCAGCACGCTCAGCGCCGCATAGTCGGTGCCGTAGAAGTACTGGCCGGTCTTCTGGTTGCCGCCCGGGCCCGTCGCCGTCGTCGGCGTGGTGCCGCCACCGCCACCGCCACCGCCACCGCCAGGCTTGCCCTTGGTGGTCAGGCCCTCCCAGCTCTGGAGCACCTCGCCGGTGTTGGCGTCGATCAGCGCGGTCGGGCGGGTGGGTCTGCCCTGGGCGTCGGTGAAGAACGAGGCGAGGTAGGCGAGTCGGGCCTTGCCGCCGTCGGCATAGACGAAGAGATCGTGCTTGACGTTCTGCAGGCTGTCCGGCGACACGGCGTTTGCGCCGATGCCGAACGGCAGCAGGCCAGCATGCTGGCGCAGCATCTGAATGGCCTGGTCACCGCTGAACGACGGTGTGGTCGAGGCCAGGTCGAAACCCACGCCACGGGCCAGGTGGCCTTCGACGCTGAGCACGTTGCCGCTGCCGTCACGCTCGACGACGACCGCGCGGCCATAGACCGGCACGTTGCCGAACATCTGCTGTTCGCGGGTCTTGAGGGTTCCTCGGATGGTGCGTCCTTGCGCCTGTGCAGCGAGCGATCCGTGCGAATCCAGTCCCAGGCGGTTGGCCAGGGCGGCTGGTGCGAGCTTGCCCATGGCTCCGGCGTGGATGGTTGCGGGCGTGGCGGCCTGGGCCGCGGAGAAGGCCACCAGGCCAAGCGCGCCGAGCAGCGCGCAGACGATCGGCTTTTGCATCATGAGCAGAACTCTCCCCGTGAAATGATGTTGGTGGCCGTCCCCCCGGAAGGTGCGGGCCACGACGGGCCGGGTTCGCCGGGTGATCCCCTTCATCCGGCGGCGGCCGCATGAATCTGCGCTCGCAATTAATTGCGAGTCAACCGGAAATTCCGAGGGCGCCTAGATCGGGCCGGCCCCGGCAAGGCCGTGCTAGCCTCAGCGGCTGCATTACGCCGGAGCTGCTGCCGCATGTCCCTGATTGCCGCGTTCCGCCAGCTCGACAGCCGCCAGCGGCACACGGTGCTGGCCAGCTTCCTGGGCTGGACCCTCGACGCCTTCGACTTCTTCCTGCTGGTCTTCGTGATCGGCAACATTGCCGGGGAGTTCGGGGTCGCGACGAAAGAGGTCGCCTTCAGCATCCTGCTGACGCTTGCGGCGCGGCCCATCGGGGCACTGCTGTTTGGCCGCCTGGCCGACCGCTTCGGTCGACGGCCCGTGCTGATGGTCGACGTACTCCTGTTCTCGGTGCTGGAGCTGGCCTGTGCCTTCGCGCCTTCGCTCACCGTGTTGCTGGTGCTGCGCTTCCTGTTCGGCATCGCGATGGGTGGCGAATGGGGCATCGGCGCGTCGCTGGTGATGGAGTCGATCCCGGCGTCGTCGCGCGGTGCGGTGTCGGGCCTGCTGCAGAGCGGCTATCCCTGCGGCTATTTCCTGGGGGCGCTGGCGTACTGGCTGGTGTTCGGGGTGTTCGGGTTCGGCTGGCGGGCGATGTTCGTGGTCGGCGCGCTACCTGCGCTGCTGGTGCTCTACCTGCGCGCCAGGGTGCCCGAGTCGCCGGTGTGGGAATCGGGTCGGCAGGCCGGACCGCCGCGCCACGTGCTGCACGCGATGCGCGGGCACTGGAAGCGGCTGGTCTACATGATGCTGCTGATGGCGGCGTTCAACATGTTCAGCCACGGCTCGCAGGACATGTATCCGACCTTCCTCAAGTCGCAGCTGCACCTGGGCACCGGCGAGGTCACCCTGCTGACCATGCTGCTCAACGCCGGCGCGATCGTCGGTGGCCTGTTCTTCGGCGCGTGGTCGGAGCGGGTGGGGCGGCGCCGGGCGATGGTGGTTGCGGCCCTGCTGGCGCTGCCGTGCATCCCGTTGTGGGCCTTCGGCGGCTCGCTGGTGTTGCTCGGCCTGGGGGCGTTCCTGATCCAGGTGATGGTGCAGGGGGCCTGGGGCGTGGTGCCGTCCTACCTCAACGAGATGTCTCCGGACGAGGTGCGCGGCACGCTGCCCGGTTTCGCCTACCAGCTCGGCAACCTGCTGGCGGCCAGTACCGCCTACGCGCAGGCCTGGCTGGCCGAGGCCCATGGCGGCAACTACGCCATGGTGATGGCGCCGTGGATGGCTGCGGTGGCGGTGCTGCTGGCGCTGCTGGCCTGGCTCGGGCCGGAGGTGCGGGGCGTGCGCTTCGGTGGTGGGCAGGCCTGATACAATCGCCCGCTTTGCACGACCCGAAAGAGAACGACATGAAGGCTGGCAAGGACAAGGTGATCTCGCTGCACTACACCCTCACGGTGGACGGCGAGAAGGTGGAAAGCTCGCTGGACGGCAACGAGCCGCTGTGGGTTCTGCTCGGCCACGGGCAGCTGATTCCGGGGCTGGAGAAGGCGCTGGAAGAGCGCGAGGCGGGCGAGTCGTTCCAGGTCGAGGTGCCGCCGGCGGAAGCCTACGGCGAGCGCCAGGAGGGCCAGACCCAGCGCGTGCCGAAGAAGTACTTCCAGCAGGCGAACAAGCTCAAGCCGGGCATGGCCACGACGCTGGCGCTCAAGCAGGGCGGCCACCGCGTGGTGGTGGTGCAGAAGGTGGGCATGACCACGGTGGATGTGGATCTGAACCACCCGATGGCCGGCAAGGCGCTCACCTTCGACGTCACCGTCAACGAGGTGCGCGAGGGCACCGAGGAAGAGATCCAGCACGGTCACGCCCATCCGCCGGGCGGCGCGGCTCACTGAGCTCGTCCCATCTGCGGGATGAAAAAAACGGCGCCCACGGGCGCCGTTTTTTTTTCAGCGACACGCGTCCGGTCAGTCCAGCAGGCGTTTTCCAAACTCGAAGTGGTCGCGCCAGTACGGGCCATCGATATCGTCCAGCCGCACCGTGCCGCCACTGTTCGGGGCATGCACGAAGCGGCCCTTGCCGACGTAGACGCCGACGTGGCTCACGCCGCCACGGCTTCCGAAGAACACCAGGTCGCCGCTGGCCAGGTCGGTCATGTGCCGGATCTTGCGTCCGTCCATCGCGGCCATCTCGCGCGAACTGTGCGGCAGCAGGATGTCGGCGGCGTGCCGATAGATGTAGTCGACCAGGCCGCTGCAGTCGAAACCGGATTCCGGCGTGTTGCCGCCCCACTTGTACGGCGTGCCGACCAGTGCCATGGCCCGGAACAGCACATCGTTGGCGACCTGCGCCGTGGCCGCCGAGGGTGCGCGTGCGGGCAGGTCGGCGAGGTCGGAGTGCGATGCCTTGAAGGTCGGCTCGCGGCGGTGCGGCGCGCTGGAGCAGGCGGCCAGTGCAAGGCATGCGAGCGCGCCGAGCGCCCAGCGACCGGATGGCCGTGCGGGGTGATTTGGCGAGGCGGTGGTGAGCGGCATCATGCGGTAGGCCCTTACCTGGATGGCGTGAGCCTACCAAAGGCATCAAAACACTTTCAAATCAGTGCTTTTTTGCATATTCCGAAGCCTTTTTCTCTGCTTCGGCCTTGCTGACGGGCGTGGGTAATTCGTCCAACGAAAAGTTGACCGGAACCCGGGCGTAGCTCTCGATGGCGTGGCCGCCGCGCATGGCTGGGTTGAAGTGCCATTGCATGGCCGCCTCGCTGGCGGCGGCGATCAGGTTGCCGGACGTGGTGCTACTGCCCTTGGGGTCGTAATCCACCTGTTTCACCGAGCCATCCGGGTTGACCAGGATCTTGAGCACCACCGTGCCTTGCTCCTTGTTCGCGATGGAGGCTTTTGGATAGTGCGGCTGCACGCGGGCGTTGAAGGCCAGGTCCTGCGAGGCGCCTGCCGGTGCCTGGGCAGGGGGCATGGTGCGTGCCGCCAGGGCGAGGCCGGTGCCGGCCAATGCCAGGCCGAGCGTGCCGGCGATGCGAAGCGGGGTGCGGGTGCGGTGGCGTCGGATCATGGTCAGTCGTTCCTTCAGCTGCGGCTCGGCGAGCCAGGGGATCAGCACCGGCGCAGCGTCCATGCCGGCGCTGGAAAGCAGGGTGCGCGCATAAGCGGGGGCGTCCGCATCGTGGGTGCGCAGGGTGCGCTCGTCGCAGGCCAGTTCCTGGTCGAGGCGGAAGCGGGGCAGGGCCAGCCAGGCCAGCGGGTGGAACCACAGCAGGGCTACGGCGATCTCCGCCAGCAGCGTCCACAGCGGATCGAGCCGGCGCAGGTGGGTGCATTCGTGGGCGAGCACCATCCGCATGCGCGCCGGGTCGCTGTCGCGGGCGAACCCGGCCGGCAGCAGCACGAGGCTGCGCGGTGCCCACAGCACGGCCGGCCCCTGCGGGTGCAGGCGCAGGCGACGCGGATCCAGCCCGGGGGCCACCTCGGCCACCCGCGCCCGCAGCGACGGCGGTGCCGGCCGGGCCGCGCGACGCAGCCGGGTATAGGCAATGACCAGCCGCAGCAGCGCGAGGGCAGCCCCGGCGGACCACAGCAGCAGCCAGGCGTCGTGCGTGCGGGGCGCTGCCGCGAGTGCGGCGGCAGCGCTCGCGCGGGCATGCGCCAGCACCGGCGGAAGCGCGTACGCCGGCATCGCCCGCATCGGCAGCCACGACACGAGTGCGAGCAGCAGCGGCCACAGCCACAGCGTGAAGGCCGGGCCGGCACCCAGCAGGCGCCGTACCGGGCGGCGCAGGACGAGCGCGACGGCCAGTCCCAGGGTGACGTCGAGCAGGACTGCGGCCATCTCAGCGCTCCTTGCGGTCGATGGCGTCGATCAGCGCGCGAAGTTCGGCGATGTCTTTCTCGCTGAGCTTTTCGTGACGGCTGAAATGCGCCAGCAACGGTGCGACGCGGCCGCCGAATACGCGGTCGAGCAGGCTGCGGCTCTCCTGCGACTGCCATTGCTCGCGGCTCAACAGCGGCCGGTACAGGTAACGGCGGCCATCGCGGTCGGCGGCCACCGCCTGCTTGCCGAGCAGGCGGTTGAGCAGGGTGCGGATGGTCTTTTCGTGCCAGCCGGTGTCGGCCAGCGCGGCGACGATCTCTTCCGAGCTGCGCGGGGCCTGGTCCCACAGCACGGTCATGACCTGGCTCTCGGCGTCGGTGATGCTGGGGATCGCACTGCCCATCGCGGACTCCTTGGGATTACGTATGTAATTCTATTTGAAGATTACGCTCGTAATCCTTTGCCTGCAACCGGCGGGGCTGCTGGCGCTGGCCGATGTCTTCTCAGGGTGGCGATGTGTGTCCTGGACGGACTGCGCGGTCCGCCGGGGCATGGCTGCGCAAGCGCGCCGTTACACTGCGCCGATGGATACTCCGATCTTCACTCTCGAGCGCGGTACGGCGCCGTTGCTGATCAGCCTGCCGCACGACGGCAGCACGATTCCCGACGACATCGCCGCGCGCATGCTCCCCACGGCGCGGGGCTCGGTCGACACCGACTGGCACGTCGGCCAGCTCTACGCCCCGCTGGCCAAAGTGCTGGGCGCGAGCCTGCTGCGCCCGGCGATGTCGCGCTACGTGGTCGATCTCAACCGTCCGGCCGATGGTCATGCGCTGTACCCGGGCCGTCGCGAGACCGGGCTGCTGCCGACCATGGGTTTCGACGGCGCACCGCTGTATCCCGACGGGGCCGAGCCCGATGCGGCCGAGACCGGCCGGCGGGTCGATGCGTTCTGGCGCCCCTATCACCAGGCGCTGCAGGATGAGCTCGCGCGACTGAAGGCCGAGCATGGTCGTGTCGTGCTGTGGGAGGGTCACTCCATCCGCAGCGTGGTGCCGATGCTGTTCGACGGACGGCTGCCGGACTTCAACCTGGGCACCGCCGACGGCGCCAGCTGCGGCGCGGCCCTGCAGCAGCGGCTTGCCGCGCGCCTCGCGGGCCAGGATGGCTACACCTACGTGGTGAACGGGCGCTTCAAGGGCGGCTACATCACGCGGCAGTACGGTTGTCCCGCCGAAGGCGTGCAGGCGGTCCAGCTCGAGCTGGCGCAATGCAACTACATGGACGAGGACACGCTGGCGTACCGGCCGGAGCTGGCTGCGCCGGTGCAGGCGCTGATCGGCGAACTGTTGCGCGGCTGCCTCGACGCAGCCTGAGTGGCCCGGGTCAGGCCGGTTCGCCAACCCGGCGGGTCAGCCGCTCAAGCGCCTCGTGGTAGGTAGGCCAGATTGCCCCGTGATCGCGGATGTGCACACCGAGGTCGTTCATGTGGCCATTGGTGAGGCTGTAGCACCAGGCGTGCACGGCCAGGT
This sequence comes from Dyella ginsengisoli LA-4, assembly GCF_000334915.1. Taxonomy (GTDB): domain Bacteria; phylum Pseudomonadota; class Gammaproteobacteria; order Xanthomonadales; family Rhodanobacteraceae; genus Dyella_A; species Dyella_A ginsengisoli_A. The sequence goes on from NZ_AMSF01000056.1 coordinate 24,477, forward strand.
TCTGGCCGCGCTCCCATGCGTCCATCACCATCGTGGTGTGGCACACGTTCAACACCTGTTCGAGCGCATTGAGCTCACACAGGCGCACATTTCGGTCGACCATGTTCGGAAGGCCAACCAGCATCTGGCTGTGTTTGTGCGCGACGTCGCCGACGTGGCGCAACCAGTTGTCGACCAGCCCCATCCGGCGCTGGTCCAGCACCGCCTGCACGCCGCCGCAGCCGTAGTGGCCCACCACGATGATGTGCTCGACCTTCAGCACGTCGACGGCGAACTGGATCGTGCTCAGGCAGTTCAGGTCGGTGTGCGAGACCACATTGGCCACGTTGCGCTGGACGAAGATCTCGCCCGGTGGCAGGTCGACGATCTGGGTGGCCGGCACGCGCGAGTCGGAGCAGCCGATCCACAGGTACTTGGGCGACTGCTGCCCGGCCAGCCGTTCGAAAAAGGCGGGATCCTCCTTGCGGACGTTGGCCGACCAGCGGCGGTTGCTGTCGATCAGGTCCTGCAGCGGATTGTGACTCATGGAAATTCCTGGGCGGGCGCGCCGGAAGGCGGAACGCCCTGCGCTTGAGGTGTCATGGTAACCCGAGCCGGCGCGTGCTCAGCGCTGACAGCGTGGGCAGGCGTAGAACGGTCGGCTGGCCACCATCGATTTCTCGATCGGGGTGAGGCAGCGCGCGCAGGCCTCGCCGGCGCGCTCGTACGCGCGGAAGCGGAACGGGGTGTCCTGCAGGTGCCCGGCGCCGCGACGGCCGCGGGTGCGGTACGAGCGGCGCGGCAGGTCGAGGATCGCCTCGGCCAGCAGGGCGCGTTCGGTGTCGTCGAGATCGCAGGGGCGGCGATCGTGGTCCAGTCCGGCCTCCCACAGGATCTCCACCCGCAGGTAGTTGCCCAGTCCGGCGACGAAGGCCTGGTCCAGCAGCAGTGCGCCGAGCCGGCGCCGGGCGAAGCGTGGGTCAAACAGCCTTGCCTCGACCGTGCCGACGTCCAGCGAGGGGTCGAGCGCATCCGGCCCCAGCCGCTGCAGGAACGGATGTTCGTGCACCTGCTCGGTCGGCCACATCTCGATGTCGGTGGCGCTGTACAGCAGGATCGCCTTGCGTGACGTCTCCAGTGCGACTTTCAGGCTGCGTCCGGTGGCCGGCCGCTCGCCGGCGCCGGCCACGCGCCAGACGCCGTAGAGCTGGTTGTGCGAATAGAGCGTGAGGCCGTTGTCGAAACGGGTGAGCAGGGCTTTGCCGTGCGGGGTGATGGCCTCGATGCGGCGCCCGACCAGTTTCTTCTCGTGGCGCTTCAGCGCCGGAGGTGCGAACCAGGCCTGCACCAGCGGTTCGCCGGCCACGGCCTTGGCCAGTGCATCGGCGGCGCGACGGATCTCGGGGCCTTCAGGCATGGCTTCAGTTCAGCGCGCGGGTGCGGCCGCCATCGACCGGAATGCTGGTGCCGTTGATGTACGCGGCGGCAGGCGTGCAAAGGAAGGCGACCATGGCGGCCACTTCCGAGGCCTCGCCGAAGCGGCGCGCCGGCACCGACGCGGCCAGTTCGTCGGCGATCTCCTCGAGCGGGCGGCCCGATGCGGCGGCTTTCGCAGCGAGCAGGCTCTCCAGACGTGCCGTGCGGGTGTAGCCGGGCAGCACGTTGTTCACGGTGATGCCTTCGGCGGCGAGCTCCCCGGCCAGCGTCTTGGCCCAGCCGGCCATGGCCGCGCGGATGGTGTTGGACACGCCCAGGCCGGGAATCGGCTCTTTCACCGAAGTGGAGATCACGTTGACCAGGCGGCCGTAGCCTTCCGCGCGCATGCCGGGCAGCACCGCCTGCAACAGCGTCTGCGCGGCCAGCACATGCTGCCGGAAAGCGGCCTCGTAGGCGGCGCGGTCGGCTTGATGCGCGCTGCCACCGGGCGGGCCGCCGGTGTTGTTGACCAAGATGTGCACCGGACCGGTTGCCACCAGTGCTGCGGCTGCTTCCGCCAGTGCCGCGGTGTCGGCCATGTCCACTGCGTGCCACGCATGCTGCTGGCCGTGCCGGCAGGGCAGTGATTGTGCCAGGGCTTCGAGCGTGTCGGCCGAGCGTGCCAGCAGGCTCACGCGGGCGCCCAGCTGGGCCAGTTCGACCGCCGTGGCACGCCCGATACCCTGCGAGGCGCCGCACACCAGTGCGTGTCGTCCTTCCAGGCTGAGATGCATCGGATGCCTCCGGGTCGGGTCAGCGAGTGATCCAGCGCAGCGCGAAAGCGGCGATCAGAAAAGCCCAGGCCAGCAGGGGAAGAATCCGCCACAGCCGCCGCCAGCGGTTGAGCACGGGATCCTCCAGTGCGGGCATCACCGGCGAGCGCAGGGCATTCTGCAGCCGCATCCAGCGCATCGGCGGACTGACCGCGAGCCCGCGCTCGTCCTGCGCGATGATTTTCCATTTGTCCGGGTGCTGCTGGCGCAGGCGGCTGGCCAGCCGGCCCAGTGCCACGTAGTGCAGCAGGAAGCTGGCCACACCGGCCAGCAGCAGACCCAGGTAGAGCAGGCCGAGCGGCATCAGGGGGCGCTCCCGGTCCAGTGGCTGGGCAGCGTGCTCAGCGTCTTGAGCAGGCCGTCGCCCTTGGGTGCCTCGCCACAGACGGCCTGGTCGACAGCGGTCTTGTAGCCATCGTTCATCAGCCCGACCCAGATCGTGCCATCCGGCCCGTGCGGGATCTTGAAGCTGCCCGTCGAGGTCATGTTGACCGGCGCCTCGGCCGAAAAGGCCGCAGGCGACTGCTCCCAGTAGGTGTTGCCGGATTGCTGGTCGGACGAGGAATAGATCACCAGGTAGCGGGCCTTCGGGTTGTCGATGGTGGTGCTGCCGAATGCGCCGGTGGTGGACTTGCTCCAGCCCATGTATTCGCACAGCGGGATGTCCTTGCCGTCGATCGGCTGGAACGCCTCGTCGAGCACGACCGTGGTCGGGGCGAACAGGTAGGCCGAGTGCAGCCAGCGGCCGTTCAATTCCGACTTGATCGCCACCCGGTAGGGCATTTTCAGGTCCGGCGGCAGCTTGAACGCGAGGAAGTGGCTGCGCACGCCGTTGAGGTTGGCCACCGGGCTGTTCGGGCCAAGCTGGAATTTCTTCGGCCGCCAGGGCAGCAGGGTGCCGTACGAGAAGTCGGCGAAGCTGGTGCAGCACGGCGTGGCGTCCTGCAGATGCTGCTGGGCCAGCTTCAGCGCATCGCCGGTGTCGGTCGGCGGGCGCAGGTTGGGCGGCACGAATACCTTGGCGCTGTGGCACGCGCCGAGGGCCAGGCACAGGCCGAGGGCGACGAGCAGGGCGGGAAGCTTGAACAGCAGGCGCATGCTTGGGACTCGTGAGGATCAGAACTCGGCCGAACCGGCCACGCGGGGGTAGGGGATGGCGTCGCGGATGTTGGACAGGCCGCAGACGTAGACCAGCAGTCGCTCGAAGCCCAGGCCGAAGCCCGCGTGCGGCACCGTGCCGTAGCGGCGCAGGTCGCGGTACCAGCTGTACGTTTCGGCATCCAGGCCGAACTTGGCCATGCGGGTGTCGAGGTAGTCCAGGCGTTCCTCGCGCTGCGCGCCGCCGATGATCTCGCCGATGCCGGGGGCCAGCACGTCCATCGCCGCCACGGTTTTCTCGTCGTCGTTCAGGCGCATGTAGAAGGCCTTGATCGCCTCGGGGTAGTTCATCACGACCACGGGGCGGCCGATATGTTTCTCGGCGAGGTAGCGCTCGTGTTCGGTCTGCAGGTCCACGCCCCAGGCGACCGGGAATTCGAACTTCTGGTCGGCGTTCTTCAGGATCTCGATGGCGTCGGTGTAGTCGATGCGCTCGAACGGCTGGGCGATGAAGTTCTCCAGGCGGGTCACTGCTTCCGGCAGCACGCGTTCGGCGAAGAACGCCATGTCGTCGGCACGCTCTTCCAGCACCGCCTTGAAGATCGCCTTGAGGAAGCCCTCGGCGCAGTCGGCATTGTCATTGAGGTCGGCGAAGGCGATCTCCGGCTCCACCATCCAGAACTCGGCCAGGTGGCGCGGGGTGTTGGAGTTCTCGGCGCGGAAGGTCGGGCCGAAGGTGTAGACCTTGCTCATCGCCAGGCAGTACGCCTCGACGTTGAGCTGGCCGGAGACGGTGAGGAAAGCCTCGCGACCGAAGAAGTCCTTGCGGAAGTCGATCTTGCCGTCCGGCAGGCGCGGCAGGTTGGCCAGGTCCAGCGTGGACAGCCGGAACATGTCGCCGGCGCCCTCGGCGTCGGAGGTGGTGATGATCGGGGTGTTGATCCAGAAGAAGCCCTGTTCGGTGAGCCAGCGGTGGATCGCCGTCATCATCGTGTGGCGCACGCGGGTCACCGCGCCGAACAGGTTGGTACGCGGCCGCAGGTGGGCGACCTCGCGCAGGAATTCCATGGTGTGCGGCTTGGGCTGGATCGGGTAGGTCAGCGGGTCGTCGACGAAGCCGGTGACCTCCACCGTCTCGGCCTGGATCTCGAAGCGCTGGCCCTTGCCCTGCGACGGCACCAGGGTGCCGGTGACGATCAGGCCGGCGCCGGTGGTCAGGCGCTTCACCTCGGTCTCGTAGTTGGCCACCTGGTCGGTGACCACGGCCTGGATCGGGTCGAAGCAGGAGCCGTCGGTGACGTTGACGAAGGACAGCCCGCCCTTGGACTCGCGGATGGTCCGCACCCAGCCGCGCACGGTCACCTTCTGACCGGCCTCGACCTGGCCGGAAAGGGCCTGCTTCACGCTGCACACCGTCGTGCTGACCAACGCCATGGATTGAAACTCCTGCTGCCGCGCCGCATCTGGACGCATGAACTGTGGGAAGAGATGGCCGGGCGGGATGCCGAAAGGATCGGAACCGGCCAAACCCGCATGATAATGTAGGTTCCGACGGACCCGCGAGCCTTTGCCGGTCGCCACGTAAACGGTTGCACGCCATGACGATTTCCATCACCCCCGCCGCCAGCCAGCGGATGCGCCACTTCCTCGACCAGACGCCCACGGCGCCTGGCGTGCGCTTCGGTGTGAAGCGCACCGGCTGTTCCGGCTTTGCCTACGTGGTGGATCTGGCCAACGAGGTCGCCGCCGACGACCAGGTGATCGAGATCGACGGCCTGCCGGTGGTGGTCGACGCCAGGAGTCTGCCGCTGGTCGACGGCACCGTGATCGACTTCCAGCGCCAGGGGCTCAACGCCAGCTTCGTGTTCCACAACCCCAACGCCACCGGCGAGTGCGGTTGCGGCGAGAGCTTCACGGTCGGCTGAACGGTCCCTCGGCGTCTCTGCGCCGATTTCCTGCAAATCAATTGCTTGCGGCCGCCGCCCGGTGCGCCGTACAATTCCGCTTCTGTCCACGGCGAACAGGCCGCGGGCGGAACCTTGCCTCACCGCACCGACGGGAGGCTGCCAGGCCTGAAAAAGGCCGCATCCACAAGGAGTTACCGAACAATGACCCTGCGTCATTACGAAGTTGTGTTCCTGGTCCACCCTGACCAGAGCGAGCAGGTGCCGGCGATGATCGAGCGCTACAAGGCGCTGATCGAGGCCGACGGCGGCAAGATCCACCGCCTCGAGGACTGGGGCCGCCGCCAGCTGGCGTACCCGATCGTCGACCTGGCCAAGGCGCACTACGTGCTGCTGAACATCGAGGTCACCCAGAACGCGCTGAACGAGCTCGAGTCGGGCTTCCGCTTCAACGACGCCGTGCTGCGCCACCTGTGCATCCGCCGCGACGAGGCCGATACCGAGCCGTCCTTCATCCTGAAGTCGAAGGAAAAGGACGACGCCAAGGGTTCGCGTCGCCGTGACGACGACAACGAAGGCGACGACCGCCGCGGCAGCCGCGACAACGATCGCGACAGCGACGACTGATCAGGAGCACACAAGCCATGTCCAAGTTCTTCCGCCGCCGCAAGTTCTGCCGCTTCACCGCCGAAAAGGTGAAGGAGATCGACTACAAGGATCTCAACACGCTGCGCCAGTACGTGACCGAGAACGGCAAGATCGTGCCGAGCCGCATCACCGGCACCAAGGCCCGATACCAGCGCCAGCTGGCGACCGCGATCAAGCGCGCCCGCTTCCTGGCCCTGCTGCCGTACACCGACAACCACGACGTCTAAGTCGTATCCCGCGTGCCGGGCTCCGGTCCGGCGCGCGGGCGCTCACTCTTCGGACAACCGTCCACGGCTGCGCCGGGCCACACCGGTGCTAACGAAAGGAAAAAACCATGGAACTGATTCTTCTCGAGAAAGTCCGCAACCTCGGCAACCTGGGCGACAAGGTCAGCGTGAAGCCGGGTTACGGCCGCAACTACCTGCTGCCGCAGGGCAAGGCCGTGCCGGTCACCGCCGCCAACCTCGAAGCCTTCGAGAAGCGCCGTGCCGAGTACGAAGCCAAGGCTGCCGCGCAGCTGTCGGGCGCCGAGGGCCGCAAGGCCAAGCTGGAAGGCGCCGAGGTGACCATCGAAGCCAATGCCAGCCCCGAGGGCAAGCTGTACGGCTCGGTCGGTCCGCGCGAGATCGCCGACGCCCTGCAGGCGGCCGGCCATGACGTGCACAAGAACGAAGTGATCCAGGGCGAAGGCCCGATCCGCAACACCGGCGAGTACGAGGTCGTGGTGTCGCTCCACGCCGACATCCAGACCACCGTCAAGGTGATCGTGGTCGGCGAGAAGTAAGTCCACCCTTCCCGGGTTTGGAAACGGGCGCCGCGAGGCGCCCGTTTTCGTTGGCGACCATTGGATGGCGGGCGTTGCCGGACCGGGTTATCCACGGCTGGCCACAGCTTATCCACAGGCTGGCCACAGACTTGTTGTCTCGTTCCGCGCGACGCGCCCGCGTATGCTGGCCCGTCAGTACCCTTCGCCTGCGTGCGTCACCCGCGCGGCTGTTTCCCTGTGAGGTATCGCTCCATGTCCTTCGTTTCCGAGCGCAAAGGCGAGCGCGCGCCCAGCATCGAGTCGCTGCGCGTGCCGCCGCACTCCATCGACGCCGAACAGGCGGTGCTGGGCGGCCTGATGCTGGCACCCGACGCGCTGGACAAGGTTGCCGACCGGCTCTCCGAGGGCGATTTCTACCGCAAGGACCATCGCCTGATCTGGCGCGCGATCACCGAGCTGGCGAACAAGGGCATGCCCTGCGACGCGGTGACCCTGGGCGACTGGTTCGAGGCCAACGGCCTGGCCGAGATGGTCGGCGGCGCCAGCTACCTGGCCGAGCTGGCCAATACCACGCCGAGTGCGGCGAACATCGGCGCCTATGCGGACATCGTGCGCGAGAAGTCGATCCTGCGGCAGCTGATCGACGCGGGCGTGGCGATCAGCGAGGACGGCTACCTGCCGGACGGCAAGAGCGTGCAGGAGGTGCTGGAAAGCGCCGAGCAGCGCGTGTTCAAGATCGCCGAGTCCGGCTCGCGCGGCAAGAAGGACTCGGTGTCCATGCGCGAGGCGGTGAAGGACGCGTTCCGCCTGCTGCACGAGCGCTACCAGAACCGCGGTCAGCTCACCGGCATCTCCACCGGCTTCAACGACCTGGACGAGCTGACCTCGGGTCTTCAGCCATCGGACCTGATCATCGTCGCGGCGCGTCCCTCGATGGGCAAGACCGCGTTCTCGGTGAACATCGCCGAGGCCGCCGCGTTGCGCGGCAAGAAGGCGGTGGTGATCTTCTCGATGGAAATGTCTTCCTCGCAGCTGGCGCTGCGCCTGATCTCCTCGATCGGCCGCATCCATGCGCAGCACCTGCGCAACGGCGACCTGGAGGAGGAGGACTGGCCGCGCGTCACCAATGCCATCGCGATTCTCTCCGAGGCGAAGATCTTCATCGACGACACGCCGGGCCTGTCGCCGGTGGAGCTGCGCTCGCGCGCGCGCCGCCTGCACCGCGAGCACGGCGGGCTGGGCCTGATCGTGATCGACTACCTGCAGCTGATGCAGGTGCCCGGGAACAAGGAGAACCGCGCCACCGAGATTTCAGAAATCTCGCGTTCACTCAAGGGCCTCGCCAAGGAGCTGAACGTGCCGGTGATCGCCCTTTCCCAGTTGAACCGCTCGCTGGAGCAGCGCGCGGACAAGCGTCCGATGATGTCCGACCTGCGCGAGTCGGGCGCCATCGAGCAGGACGCCGACGTGATCATGTTCATCTACCGCGACGAGTACTACAACAAGGAGTCGCCGGACAAAGGCCTGGCCGAGATCATCATCGGCAAGCAGCGTAATGGCCCTACCGACACGGTGAAGCTGACCTTCCTCGGCCACTACACCAAGTTCGAGAACTACGCGCCGGATTCGTTCGTCGGCGCGTTCGAGTGATTTCCCTCTTTCCGGCGCGGCCGGTCGGGGCCTCCGTCCCCGGCAGGCAGGCGTCGCTGCCCGTCGATCCACGACCATGAGCCGTACCACTGTCGCCACCATCCACCTGGGCGCGTTGCGCCACAACCTGGCGCTGATCCAGCGCACCGCCGCGCCGGCGGGCGTGATGGCGGTGGTCAAGGCCGACGCCTACGGCCACGGGCTGGAACGGGTGGCGCGGGCGCTGGACGGACAGGCCGAGGCGTTCGCGGTGGCCGCGCTGGGGGACGGCCTGCGCCTGCGCGCGGCCGGGCATCGGCAGCGCATCGCCGTGTTGTCCGGGCCGGACCAGCCGGGCGATATCGCCGAAATGCAGCGGCTGGGTCTGGATGCGGCGATCCATCACGAGGCCCAACTGGCCTGGCTGGCCGAGGCCTCGCCGCGGCGCGGGCGGCTCAGGGTGTGGATCAAGGTCGACAGCGGCATGCACCGGCTGGGCTTCGCGCCGGAAAAGGTCGTCGCCGTGCACGCGCAGCTGGCGGCCATGCCCGGCATCGATCCGCAGATCGGCCTGCTCACCCATTTCGCCGAGTCCGAGGTGTTCGGCGGCGAGGTGACCCGCGCCCAGATCGACCGCTTCAACGCCGCCACGGCCGGTCTCGACGGCCCGCGCTCGCTGGCCAACTCCGCCGGCCTGCTCGGCTGGCCCGAGGCGCGTGCCGACTGGGTCCGCACCGGCGGCCTGCTTTACGGGTTGTCGGTGGTCGACGGCCGGAGCGGCAGCGATTTCGGCTATCGCCCGGCGATGACACTGTCCACCCGGCTGATCGCGATCAACCGCGTCCGCGCCGGGGAACGCATCGGCTACAACGGTACCTGGACCTGCCCCGAGGACATGCCGGTCGGCGTGGCGGCGATCGGCTACGGCGACGGCTATCCGCGCAGTGCCGCGGCGGGCACGTCGGTGCTGGTCGGTGACCGCTGCGTGCCGTTGGTCGGCCGCGTCTCGATGGACCTGATCACCCTGGACCTGCGCGAGGCCCCGGATGCCCGCGTCGGCGACCGCGTCACCCTGTGGGGGCCGGAGCTGCCGGTGGAGACTGTCGCCGCCCAGGCCGGAACGATCAGCTACGACCTCACCTGCGGCATGACCCGTCGCGTGCTGTTCGTCGAGGACGAGGGCTGACACGAACCGGGGGTGGGCTCGTCTCGTCGGCTGCGATGCGTGCCGGCTAAGCTTGCCGCTTCGTCGATCCGGCAGGAACCACCGATGGCCAAGGCCAAGACCGCCTATGTCTGCACCGAATGCGGTGCCGAGCACTCCAAGTGGCAGGGGCAGTGCGTCGAGTGCGGGGTGTGGAACACGCTGAGCGAGATCGTGCTGCAGCCGGCGGTGAAGTCGGCCGGCGCGGCGCGTGGCGGCTACGCGGGCAAGGCGGCCGGCGCGACGAAGGTGACGCCGCTGACCGAGGTGGCGGTGACCGCCGAGTCGCGCACGCTCACCGGCATCGGCGAGCTGGACCGGGTGCTCGGCGGCGGCCTGGTCGACGGCTCGGTGGTGCTGATCGGCGGCGATCCGGGCATCGGCAAGTCCACGCTGCTGCTGCAGATGCTCGGCACGCTGGGCGGGCAACTGCCCAGCGTCTACGTGTCCGGCGAGGAATCGCTGGCCCAGGTGGCGGCCCGCGCGCAGCGGCTGGACCTGCCCCTGGCGCCGCTGCACGGCCTGGCCGAAACCTGCATCGAGCGCATCCTCGAGCAGGCCGTCGCCAGCCGGCCGCGCGTGCTGGTGGTCGACTCGATCCAGACCATCTGGACCGAGCTGCTTACGGCGGCGCCGGGATCGGTCAGCCAGGTGCGCGAGTCGGCGGCCAAGCTCACCCGCTTCGCCAAGGAGACCGGCACGTCGGTGTTCCTGGTCGGCCACGTGACCAAGGAGGGCGGCATCGCCGGCCCGCGCGTGCTCGAGCACATGGTCGATGCGGTGCTGTACTTCGAGGGCGAGTCCGGTTCGCGCTTCCGGGTGCTGCGGGCGTTCAAGAACCGCTTCGGCGCGGTCAACGAGCTGGGCGTGTTCGCGATGAGCGAGAAGGGCCTGCGCGAAGTGCCGAACCCGTCGGCGATCTTCCTCTCCGCACACAGCGGTCCGACACCGGGCAGCGCGGTGATGGTCACCCGCGAGGGCACCCGGCCGCTGCTGGTGGAGGTGCAGGCGCTGGTCGACCAGAGCTCGCTCGGCAACCCGCGTCGCGTGGCGCTGGGCCTGGAGCAGAACCGGCTGGCGATGCTGCTGGCCGTACTGCATCGGCACGGCGGCGTGGCGGCCTACGACCAGGACGTGTTCGTCAACGTGGTCGGCGGCATCCGCGTGCAGGAGACCGCCGCCGACCTGCCGGTGCTGCTGGCAGTGCTGTCTTCGCTGCGCGACCGGCCGCTGCCGGACAAGACCATCGCCTTCGGCGAGGTTGGCTTGTCCGGTGAGATCCGTCCCGTGCCCAACGGCGAGGAGCGCCTGAAAGAGGCGGCCACGCACGGCTTCCGCCGCGCCATCGTGCCGAAGGCGAACGCGCCCAAGCGAGGGCGGGTGGGCGAGATGGAGGTGGTCGGCGTGGAGCGCCTGTCCGAGGCAATCGACGCCTGCCGCTGAGGCCCGTCGGGCCGCTTCGTCAGGAGGCGAATACCACCGTCTTGTGGCCGTCGACCAGCACGCGGTCGTCCAGCACCAGCCGCAGGGTACGCGCCAGCACGCGGCGCTCGATGTCGCGGCCGATGCGGATCAGGTCCTCGGGGGTGTCGCTGTGGCTGACCCGTTCGATGTCCTGTTCGATGATCGGGCCTTCGTCGAGGTCGGCGGTGACGAAGTGCGCGGTGGCGCCGATCAGCTTGACCCCGCGGCGGTGCGCCTGATGGTAGGGCCTGGCGCCCTTGAAGCCGGGCAGGAACGAGTGATGGATGTTGATGCAGCGTCCGGCGAGCTTGCCGGCCAGCTCGTCGGAGAGCACCTGCATGTAGCGGGCGAGCACCACCAGCTCCGCCCCGGACTGCTCGATCACTGCCCACACCTGCGCTTCCTGTTCCGCCTTGTTGGCCCGGCCGACCGGCAGGTAGTGGAAGGGGATCCCGTCGAAGTCCAGGTGGCGATAGGTCTCGCGCGGATGGTTGGCCACGATGCCGACGATGTCCATCGGCAGTTCGCCGATGCGCCAGCGGTAGAGCAGGTCGGCCAGGCAGTGGTCAAACTTCGACACCATCAGCAGGACGCGGCGACGCCGGTCGCGCGGGCGCAGCGTCCACTGCATGCCGAATCGCTGGGCGACCACCTTGAAGCCGGCGCGCAGGTCGTCCGCTTCCACGTCCGGCGTGCACGGGCGGAACACCAGCCGCATGAAGAACTGCCCGGTCTGGGCATCGCCGAACTGCTGCGCCTCGAGGATGTTGCTGCCCTGGGCGGCAAGGTGACTGGAGACGGCGCCCACGATGCCGGGGCGGTCGGCGCAGGAGAGGGTCAGGACGAACTGCGCGGCTTCCATCTCCCCTCCACTCCGCTACATGCTGCGATGAAGAACCAGTTCGAGCACGGCCTTGGTGCCGAAGAACGCCAGCACCAGCAGTGCCGTGCCGGACAGCGTGAGGTTCACCGCGCGACGGCCGCGCCAGCCGTAGCGCCAGCGGCCGAACAGCAGCGCGCCGAACACCAGCCAGGCGAGGATCGACAGCACCGTCTTGTGCACCAGGTGCTGGCCGAACAGGTTGTCGACGAACAGCGCGCCGGTAACCAGGGTCAGGGTCAGCAGGGCGAAGCCGGCGCCGATCAGCTGGAACAGCAGCGACTCGGTCAGGGTCAGCGGCGGCAGGGCGCGCAGCCAGGGACCGAACTGGCGATGGCGCAGGCCGCGTTCCTGCACTGCCAGGCCGATCGCCAGCACCGCGGCGATCGACAGCACGCTGAAGGCGAGCAGGGCGATCGTCACGTGCAGCTTGATCTGCCAGTCCATCGGTGTAGGCACGGTGGGCGGTGCGATGAAACCGTCGATGGCCACCAGCAGGGCAGACAGGGGAAACACCGCCACGCCGAGTATCGCGACCGGCCGGGTCAGGTTCACCAGCAGGGTCAGCGCCGACACCACGCAGGCGACCAGCGAAAGCGCGGCGAAGAAGTGCAGGTCCAGCGCGCCGCGGTGCATGCTGAGCAGCGCCGTGGCGTGCAGCAGGACGGCGGCAGCGGCCACCACCAGCGGCATGCGCCCCCCGGGAGGCCGGCCCTCGCCGAGCAGCGGCCAGGCGAGCGCGGCCGTGGCGATCAGGTAGAGGGCGACGGCCAGCAGGTTGAGCGCGGAAAGGATCATGGCCGGGCAGTGTCGCACAGCCATCCGCGGCTCGGGCAGGGGTGCGGCGGACGATCCTGTCGGATGCCGGGCGGTTGGCTATAATCGAACGCTTTCCACCCTGGTTTCCCCCGCATGTTCGAGTCGCTCAGCCAACGCCTCTCCACCACCGTCAACCGCCTGCGCGGTCGTGGTCGCCTGACCGAGGAGAACATCCGCGAGTCGCTGCGCGAGGTGCGCATTGCCCTGCTCGAGGCCGACGTCGCCCTGCCGGTGGTGCAGGCGCTGATCGAGCGCGTGAAGGTGCGCGCGGTCGGCCAGGAGGTGCTCAAGAGCCTGTCGCCTGGCCAGGCGCTGGTGAAGGTGGTCAGCGACGAGCTGACCGCGGTGATGGGTACGGTGAACACTGAGCTCAACCTCGCCCAGACCCCGCCGGCGGTGGTGCTGATGGCCGGCCTGCAGGGCGCGGGCAAGACCACCACGGTGGGCAAGCTGGCCCGCTTCCTGACCGAGCGCAAGAAGAAGCGGGTGATGGTGGTCAGCTGCGACGTCTACCGTCCGGCGGCGATCGAGCAGCTGCGCACGCTGGCCGAACAGGTCGGCGTGGCCTTCTTCCCCTCCGAGGCGGGCCAGAACCCGGTCGACATCGCGAAGAAAGCGATTGCCGCCGCCCGCCGCGAGGTCATCGACGTGCTGCTGGTGGACACCGCCGGCCGCCTCAGCGTCGACCAGGCGATGATGGACGAGATCAAGGCGCTGCATGCCGCGATCACTCCGGTCGAGACCCTGTTCGTGGTCGACGCGATGACCGGCCAGGACGCGGCCAACACGGCCAAGGCCTTCGCCGAGGCACTGCCGCTCACCGGCGTGGTGCTGACCAAGACCGATGGCGACGCCCGCGGCGGCGCGGCGCTGTCGGTGCGCTATGTCACCGGCCGGCCGATCAAGTTCCTCGGCGCCGGCGAAAAGTCCGATGCGCTGGAACCGTTCCACCCGGACCGCGTGGCCCAGCGCATCCTCGGCATGGGCGACGTGCTGTCGCTGGTCGAGGAGGTCGAGCGCAAGGTCGACCAGGAAAAGGCGCAGAAGCTCGCCACCAAGGTGATGAAGGGCAAGCGCTTCGACCTGAACGACATGAAGGATCAGCTCGAGCAGATGTCGAATATGGGCGGCCTGGCCGGCCTGATGGACAAGCTGCCCGGCATGGCCAGCGTGCCGGACAACGTGAAATCCAAGGTCAACGACGGCGAGCTCAAGAAGATGGTCGCGATCATCCAGTCGATGACCAAGAAGGAGCGTCGCCATCCGGACCTGTTGAACGGTTCGCGCCGCGCCCGCGTGGCCCGCGGCTCCGGCACCCAGCCGGCCGACGTCAACCGCCTGCTCAAGCAGTACATGCAGATGGAAAAGATGATGTCGAAGCTGGCCAAGGGTGGTTCCAAGGGCCTGCTGCGGCAGATGCGCGGCGCCATGAAGGGCATGGGCGGGATGGGCGGCGGCATGCCGCCGATGCGCTGACCGCGGGCGCGAGAGCTTTCGGGGAAGACGCTTGACGGGTCTTCCTTTTTCCCTGAAACCGGCTAAAATGCCGCGTTTACCGCGCACGGTCTCGTGCGTGCGGCCGGCGATTCCGGCATCTCTGGAGCTTTTACTATGGTCAAGATTCGTCTTTCGCGCGGTGGCGCCAAGGGCCGTCCGTTCTACCACATCGTCGTGACCGATCAGCGCAGCAAGCGCGACGGCCGCAGCATCGAGAATGTGGGCTTCTACAACCCGGTCGCGTCCGGCAAGGACAAGCGCCTCGAGCTCAACGTCGAGCGCGTCAACGAGTGGGTGGGCAAGGGTGCGCAGCTGACCGACAAGGTCGCCGCCCTGGTCAAGGAAGCCGGCAAGCAGCAGGCTGCCTGAGCATGACGGCAGCCGGTCGGCGCGTCCTGATGGGACGCATCGTCGGGCTGTACGGGGTGCAGGGCTGGCTCAAGATCGAATCCTGGTCCGAGCCCCGCACGCGGATTTTCGACTACCAGCCCTGGCAGCTCTCATCGGCGCCGGGCGACATGGTCGAGGTGTCGGGCATCAAGGGGCGTCCACAGGGCAAGGGGCTGATCTGCCACCTGCCCAACGTGGACACCCGCGAGCAGGCCGCGGCGCTGGTGGGCAAGGACATCCATGTCGCCCGCGAGCTGTTGCCGCCACCCGGCAAGGATGAGTACTACTGGGTCGACCTCGAAGGGCTTGAGGTCGTCACCACCGAAGGCGTGGCGTTGGGGCGGGTCAGTCACCTGTTCGCGACCGGAGCCAACGACGTGGTGGTGGTGAGGGACGGCGAGCGCGAGCGGCTGGTTCCCTTCATCCAGGGCAGTTACGTGCGTTCGGTGGATCTGGAAGCCGGGCGCATGGTGGTGGACTGGGATCCCGAGTTCTAGAGCCCGCGCCAGGCAGGCCGCCGACCGGAGGATCTTGATGCGCATCGATGTCGTTACGCTGTTTCCCGACTTCATGCGCCAGTGCGCCGCCGTCGGTGTCGTGGGACGCGCGCAGCAGCGCGAGCTGCTGCAGGTGGAAACCTGGAACCCGCGCGACTTCGCCACCGACAACTACCGGACCGTGGATGGCCGCACCTGCGGCGGCGGACCGGGGATGGTGATGCTGATCGAGCCCTTGCGTGCCGCCCTTGCGGCGGTGCGGGAGGCGGCACCGGAGCCGGTGCACGTGATTTACCTCAGCCCGCAGGGAGCGCGGCTGACGCAGGACAGGGTGGCGTCGCTGGCGAAAATGCCGCGGATCGCCCTGCTTTGCGGACGTTATGAAGGAGTGGACGAGCGTCTGCTGGCGCGCGAGGTCGACGAGGAGCTTTCCATCGGCGATTATGTGCTGTCCGGCGGCGAGCTGGGTGCCGCGGTGGTCATCGACGCGGTGGGCCGCTTGCAGGACGGCGCGTTGAACGACGCGCAGTCGGCGCAGCAGGATTCGTTCTCGGACGGCCTGCTGGATTGTCCGCACTACACGAAACCGGTGCATGACGCACTGGGTGACGTGCCGGCGGTGCTGCTGTCCGGCGATCATGCGGCTATCCGCCGCTGGCGCCTGAAGCAGTCGCTGGGACGGACCTGGTTGCGGCGTCCCGATCTGCTGGCGCGACGGAACCTCGATGCAGAGTCCGCCGTGCTGTTGGAAGAATTCCGCCGCGACTACCTGCGGCACCACGAAGCGGCCGTCGCAGACCGCGGTAATTGAATCGACACAGGTGTTGCCATGAACAAGATCATCGAACAGTTCGAATCCGAGCAGATCACCCGCCAGCTGCCGGAATTCGGCCCCGGCGACACGGTGGTGGTCAACGTCAAGGTGAAGGAAGGTAACCGCGAGCGCGTGCAGGCGTTCGAGGGCGTCGTCATCGCCAAGCGCAACCGCGGCCTGCATTCGGCCTTCACCGTGCGCAAGATCTCGCACGGTACCGGCGTGGAGCGCGTGTTCCAGGCGCACAGCCCGACCATCGAGTCGGTCCAGGTCAAGCGCAAGGGCAAGGTGCGTGGCGCCAAGCTGTACTACCTGCGCAATCTCGAGGGCAAGGCTGCGCGCATCAAGGAAGACATCGCCGCGGCTGCCGCCGCGAAGGCCGCGAAGTCCGCCGAGTAAGTCCGCTCACGCAGGGCAAAACGAAAAGCCGCGGAAGCATGCTTCCGCGGCTTTTTCGTGTCTCCCGGAGGGGCGTCGGGGCCGTTGGGCCTCAGTCGACCAGGCGTTGCGGTTCCTGCAGGAAGTTGCCCTGCACGAAGTCCACGCCGCAGGCGAACAGCAGCGACGTGCTGCTGGCATCCTCCACCCACTCGGCCACGGTGAGTCGCTTCAGTTCGCGCGCGTGGTGGCAGATCTCGGCGATCTTCTTCTGGTTTTCCGGATGCTGCGGCAGCTGCGCCATGTACGAGCGGTCGATCTTCAGGTAATCCGCGTCGACGTGGTTGAGCAGCTGGAACGAGTTGAGCCCGGAGCCGAACTGCTCCAGTGCGAAGCGGCCCCCGAGTTTCTTCCAGCCGGTAACGAATTCCTGTGCCGGGCGCAGCAGTGTCACCACCTTGCTCTCGGTCATCTCCAGCACGATCTGGCCGTTCTTGAGGCCGGCCTTGCGCAGCTGCTCGCCGAGCCAGGCCAGCAGGGTGCCGTCCTGGATGGAGTCGGCGGTGAGTTTCACGAAGAACGTGGTCTTGATGCCCTGGCCGTCGCGGGCGCGGAGCGTCTCGATCGCCTTGGCCAGCACCCAGCGGTCGATCGAGGTGGTCAGGCCGTGCTTCTCCGCGATCGGCATGAAGAAGCCGGGCAGGACCTCGCCCTGCGGTCCGTTCATGCGCAACAGGATTTCCGAATACTCGCCCTCGGCATCCTGCAGGCTGATGGTGTGCTGGTGGTAAAGCACGAAGCCGTTGTGGGCGAGGGCATGCTGGAGCAACTGCAGCCAGTAGCGATCGCGCTCGGCGTCGGCCTTTTCGCGGGCGGCCGGATCGTGCAGCTCGACCTTGCCACCGCCCTGGCTGAGTGCGTTGCGCAGCGCCTGGCCGGCCTGGTTGAGCAGCAGCTCGGCGTTCGCGTTTTTCTCGCCGAGCAGGCTGCCGCCGACGCTGGCCGAGACGGCAATCGACTGTGAACCGAGGTCGAAGATCTCGCTGGCGATACGCGCCTGCAGGTCGCTGATCCACTGCTTGACCGATTCGTCATTGCGGTTGCGCAGGATCACGCCGATGGTGTGCTCGGACAACAGGCCGGCCACGTCGTCCTCTCCGACCTCGGTGCTGACGCGGTTGGCGAAGGACGCCATCAGCTCGTCGGCCTTGCCCATGCCCACGCTGTCGAGCAGCGACTGCCAGTTGTCCGGCTCGATCAGCAGCAGGCTCTGCCCCTTGGTGCCCTTGGCGGCGGCGGTGACCGCGTCGTCGATGCTTTCCAGTGTGCGCGCGCGGTTGTACAGGCCGGTGACCGGGTCGCGATGCAGCTGCTGGATCAGCTGCGGATCGATCTGCTGGCGTCGGAACACGATCTGCAGGCAGGGTTCGCCCTCGAACGTGGCGTGAGCGAACTCGACTGTTGCCTGGAAGTTGCTGCCGTCGGAGCGGCGCGCCTGAAGATCGATGTGCGCCGCGGCCTTCTCGTTGCGGGCGTGGCTGCGCAGCAGGTTCTTGAAGGGCTCGGCGTCGGCACTGCTGATCAGGTCGAGTACCGGCAGGCAGAGCAGGTCGTCGAAATCGTCGTAGCCGAAGGTTTCCAGGTACGCCTTGTTGGCGCGCACGTGCATGCCATCGTGAACGAAGGCGATGGGGTCCGTCGACGAGTCGAGCAGGGCGTCGGCGCGACGCTCGGACTCCCGTAGCGCGGCCTCCAGCAGGCGCACCTGGCGGCGCGTCTGCAGCGCCTCGTGCTCGCGCTGCAGGACGGTCATCATCTGCCGGGGCTGGCTGCGGATGGCAATGCCGCGCACGCCGGTATTGAACAGATCGGCGATCGTCTGGTTGTCGGCCTGGGCCACCAGCACGACCAGCGACAGGTCGCGGCCATGTGCCTCCAGTTGCTGCGCCACGTCGCGCAGCGGCAGCTTTGCCGGCGCCGGGTCGTACAGCACGATGTCCGGGATCAGTTCGTCCAGCGCCGCCTGGATTTCCTCCGGGGTGGTCGCTCGTGCCGGTCGCACGGCGATGCCGCCATTGCGGAGCAGACTGATGATCTGTTCGGCGTCCTCCACCGAGGCCTCGACGAACAGGATCTTGATCACGGAATCTTTTTTCATGGACACATCGGTCGGTTCTGGGAGGCGCCGGCCGGCTGCGACCGACGCGCGCCAATCCTGGCGCACTCCCAACGGTTGTAACGGATTCCCGCGGTGGCCGCCAGCGGGGCGAGGCCATGGTGTGGCGACCGGGGGCTCACAACGGAAGCTTTGAGGGCGCGCCGGGCACCTCGCGGACCAGCCGCGGCACCAGATAGCCGGGGAGGCAGCCGCGCAGCTCTTCCATCAGGGCGAGCGCTTCTGCGTCGTCCACCTCGAAATGGGCGGCTCCCTGTACCCGATCGAGCTGGTGCAGGTAGTAGGGGAGCACGCCGATGGCGAACAGTGCCTCGGAAAGCTCGGCCAGCGTGCCGGCGTGATCGTTGATCCCTCGCAGCAGCACGGCCTGGTTGAGCAGGGTGCATCCTGCCCCGCGCAACCGCTGGCAGGCCTCGGCCACGCCGTGGTCGATCTCCCGCGCGTGGTTGGCATGCAGCACGACCACCTTCTGGAGCGGCAGGGCGGAGAGCCACTCGACCAGTGGCCCGTCGATCCGGTCGGGTAGCACCACCGGCAGGCGGGTGTGCAGGCGCAGGCGGGTGACCTGGGGGAGGTCCGCCAGGCCGTCCGTCAGCTCGATCAGCTTGCGGGTGGACAGTGCCAGCGGATCCCCGCCGGAGAGAATCAGCTCGGTGATCCCCGGGTCGCGCCGGAGATGGTCCAGCGCCTGGCGCCATTGACCCGCGGCCGCCATTTCCTCGCCGTAGGGAAAGTGCCGCCGGAAGCAGTAGCGGCAGTTGATCGCGCAGCTGCCGCTGGCGATCAACAGGGCGCGGCCCCGGTATTTGTGCAGTACACCCTGCGCCTCGCGGGAGGCCAGGTCGCCGACCGCGTCGGTGGCATAGCCGTCCACCTCGTCCAGCTCCGCCATCTGCGGCAGCACCTGGAGCAGCAGCGGGTCACGGGCGTCCCCCGGCAGCATGCGTGCCACGAATGCCCTGGGCACGCGCAGGGCGAACCCGGCGTCCGTCTCCGGCAGCCGGCCAGCCAGGTGCTCCAGCCCCAGAAGGGCGAGCAGCTCGCGCGGGTCGGTGACGGCATCGCGCCACTGCTGGCGCCAGTCGCCGGCCGGGGTTATGCGGGTGCCGGGGCTTGCGGTTATCATGTACGGCCTTGTATCGGGCGTGAGCCCGGGTGATTGATCATTTTAGCCGCTCGTACGGGCGGATTCTTCGATTGGAGCGCACTGCATGGCCACCGCTGGTCTGAACGACGTCAAGAAGGGGATGAAGATCCTCCACAACAACGACCCGTGGGTCATCACCGACGCCGACTTCATCAAGCCCGGCAAGGGCCAGGCGTTCACCCGCATCTTCATCCGCAACCTGAAGACCGGTCGCACCACCGAGCAGACGATGAAGTCGTCCGACTCGTTCGAGGTCGCGGACGTGGTCGACACCGACATGCAGTTCCTCTACTCCGACGGCGAGTTCTGGCACTTCATGCAGCAGGAGACCTTCGAGCAGCACCAGGCCAACAAGGTCGGCGTCGGCGACGCCGCCAAGTGGCTGAAGGGCGAAGAGGAGTGCGTGGTGACCCTGTTCAACGGCGAAGTCATCGCCGTGCAGCCGCCGAACTTCGTCGAGCTGAAGATCACCGAGACCGATCCTGGCGTGCGTGGCGACACCTCCGGCGGCGGCGGCAAGCCGGCCACCCTGGAGACCGGCGCCGTGGTCCGCGTGCCGCTGTTCGTGGGCACCGACGAGGTGATCAAGGTCGATACCCGCACCGGCGAGTACGTCAGCCGCGTCGGCAAGTAAGCCGTTCGATCCCGCCAGGTGATCGACGAGAGGGGCGGGGGCCGCGAGGTACCGCCCTTTCTCGTTTTTGCATCGAACCGTTTTGCATCAAGCGCGCAGGCCATGGCCGCCTGCCCATCCCGCACAGTGAGGTGAAGATGAGTGTCACGCCCCCGCAATCCGTCGACCTGGTGATCGAGGCCCGCTGGGTGGTACCGGTGGAGCCGCACGCGGTCGTGCTGGAGCAGCACGCCGTGGTGGTGGATGCCGACCGTATCGTGGCGCTGCTGCCGATCGCCGAGGCGCGTGCCGCCTATGCGCCGCGCGAACGGGTGGAGCTCGGCGAGCACGCGCTGATCCCCGGGCTGGTCAACAGCCACACGCACAACCCGATGACCCTGCTGCGCGGCTTGGCCGACGACCTGCCGCTGATGACCTGGCTGCAGGAGCACATCTGGCCGGCCGAAGCCAAGGTGATCGGACCGGAGTTCGTGCGCGACGGCGTGGAGCTGGCGGTGGCCGAGATGCTGCGCGGCGGCACCACCTGCGCCAACGAGAACTACTTCTTTCCCGATGCGATCGGCGCCACCTACCGCAAGCTGGGCTTCCGCGCCCTGGTCGGCCTGCCGGTGATCGAGTTCCCCACCGCCTGGGCGAAGACCCAGGACGAGTACTTCGAGCGCGCCGCCGAGGTACACGACAGCTTCCTCGGCGATCCACTGGTCGGTACCGCGTTCGCGCCGCATGCGCCATACACCGTGTCCGACGCCAGCTTCGAGCGCATCCGCGTGCTGGCCGACCAGCTCGACATCCCGGTCCACCTGCACCTGCACGAGACCGCGCACGAGGTGGAGGAAGAGAAGAAGAAGAGCGGCCTGCGTCCGTTCCAGCGCATGCAGAAGCTGGGGCTGGTCAACGACCGCCTGATCGCCGTGCACATGACCCAGGCGACCGACGGCGAGATCGCCGCCTGCGCCGAGGCCGGCGTCTCGGTGGTGCACTGCCCGGAGTCGAACCTCAAGCTGGCCTCGGGCTTCTGCCCGGCGGAGAAGTTCCGCCGCGCCGGCGTGAACCTGGCGATCGCCACCGACGGCTGCGCCTCGAACAACGACCTGGACATGTTCGGCGAGATGCGCACCGCGGCGATCCTGGCCAAGGCGGTGGCGCAGGACGCGGCCGCGTTCGACGCCGCCTCGGCGCTGCGTGCCGGCACGCTCAACGCCGCTCGCGCAATGGGGCTGGAGGAGCTGATCGGCTCGATCGAGCCGGGCAAGCAGGCCGACCTCGCCGCGGTGCGGCTGAGCGACCTGGAGACCCAGCCGCTGTTCCACGTCGCCTCGCAGCTGGTCTACGCCACCGGTCGCCATCAGGTCACCGACGTGTGGATCGCCGGCCGCCGCAAGCTGGCCGGGCGCGAGCTGGTCGGAATGGATCTGGAGGCCATGCTGGCCCGTACCCGCCAGTGGCGCGAGCGGATCGCCGCGGTATGAGCCCCAAGCCGGTGTATCTCGTCCTGCTCAAGCGCCGTCCGGTGGTCGATCCGGCGGCGATCGAGGCTCACCGGGCGTTCCTCGAGGCGCTGCGCGCGCAGGGCGTGCTGGAGCGCTCGGGGCCGTTCGCCGACAAGAGTGGCGGCGCCTACCTGATCCATGCCGACGATCACGCCGCCGCGCAGGCGATCGTCGACCGCGACCCGGCCAGCACCAGTGGCGGCTGGGACGTCACCATCCACGAGTGGCAGGCGCGCTGAGCGCACGCCGGGAGTCATCACCATGCCGACCACGCACGCCAACGTCAGCCCCGAGGAGATCGCCCGCTTCGACAAGCTGGCCGACCGCTGGTGGGATCCGGACGGCGAATCGCGACCGCTGCACGACCTCAACCCGGTGCGCACGGCCTATGTCGCCGATCGCGTCGCCCTGAAGGGCGCGAAGGTGGCCGACGTCGGATGCGGCGGCGGCCTGCTCAGCGAAGCCCTGGCGGCGGCCGGTGCGCAGGTCACCGGCATCGACCTCGGCGAGAAGGTGATCGAGATCGCCCGGCTGCACCTGTACGAATCGAACCTCGCGGTCGACTACCGTGTGCAGTCCTCGGCGGAGCTGGCGGCGGCCGAGCCGGCCGGCTTCGACGCGGTGTGCTGCATGGAGATGATCGAGCACGTGCCGGACCCGGAGGCGCTGGTCCACGACCTGGCGGCGATGCTCAAGCCCGGCGGCAGGCTGTTCATGTCCACCCTCAATCGCACCCCGGTCGCCTTTGGCGCGGCGATCCTCGGGGCGGAATACCTGATGCGCATGCTGCCGCGCGGCACCCACCACTACGCGCAGTTCCTGAAGCCGTCGGAGCTGGCGCGGCTGCTCCGCCACGCCGGACTGGAGCTGGAGGACGTCTCCGGGCTCGGCTACAACCCGCTCAGCCGCAAGGCGTGGCTCAGCCGCATCACCGCGGTGAACTACCTGCTGTGCGCACGCAAGCCGGCATGAACGCCTTGCCCGACCGCGTCGATGGCGTGCTGTTCGACCTCGACGGTACCTTGCTGGACAGCGCACCGGATCTCTACACCGCGCTGGTGCGTCAGTGTGCGGAAGAGGGTGTCGCACCGCCGGATTTCGCGCCCGTGCGCGAGGTGGTCTCGCGCGGTTCGCGGGCGATCCTGCGCTGCGCGTTCGGCGATCGCGGCGAGGCTGCAGTCGAGGCACTGGTGCCGCGCTACCTCACGCTGTACGAGCAGGCGGTCGCCGAGGACACCCATGCGTTCGACGGCGTCGAGGCGCTGCTGGCCGCGCTGGAGCGGCGGGGCATCCGCTGGGGCGTGGTGACCAACAAGCCGGGCTTCCTGACCGATCCGCTGCTGGCCCGCATCGGCTGGGCCGCGCGTGCTTCGGCGGTGGTCTCCGGCGACACGCTGCCGGTGAAAAAGCCCGATCCAGCGCCGGTGCGGCTGGCCTGCGAGACGGCGGGCATCGATCCGGCACGCTGCCTGTTCGTCGGCGACGACCGCCGCGACGTGCTGGCCGGGGCCGCCGCCGGCCTCTATACCGTGGCCGTGCGCTGGGGTTACCTCGACGGCGGCGATCCGGACACATGGCAGGCTGACGCGGTGATCGACCACCCCGGGCAGCTTCTCCGCCTGCTGGCGCCGGAGGTCTCCGCATGAGCGACGCGCCGCACGGTCCCTTGCAGAGCTATGTCGACAAGTGGCTGGCGGTGCAGCCGCAGCAGCGCGTGGCGCTGGTGTTCGTCGATCCGCATCGTCATGCCGGGCACATCGCGCTGGCCGCACTCGAGCAGGAGCTGCTGGCCGCCGCGTATGGCATCCGCGAGCCGCAGGTGGCGGCGGTCAAGCTCAACTGGTGGGCCGAGGAGCTGGCAGGGGCGGCGCAGGGCGGCGGGCGTCATCCGCTGACCCAGGTGCTGTTCGACGATGCGCGCGCGCGGAAGCTGCCGGCCGAGCTGTGGCTGGCGCCGGTGCGCGCGGCGATCGCGCAGCTGGAGGCCGGTACCGCGGCCGATTTCGGCGCGCAGCTGGTTACCGCCGAGCCGCTGCACGGCGCCCTGGCCGCACTGGAGACCGCATGGTGGTTCGGCATCGATGCCGATCCGCGGCGAGCGGGTCGCGTGGCCGTGCTGGCTCACCTGTGCCACGCCCTGCGCCGCCTGCAGGACGATACCGAATGCGACCGGCTGCCGCTGCCCATGGCGCGGCTGGCCCGTTTCGGCCTGTCGCGCGCCGATCTGCGCTCGCCAGGCGCGGCGCGCGACCAGGCCCTGCGCGCCCAGCTCGGCGATCTCGCCGAGGCGTGGCGCGAGGCGATGGCGCTGGCCGGCCCGCTCGGCATGTTCCGCACGCTGGAGGCACGCGAGTCGATGCGGTTGGCAAAGGCAGCGGCGCGTGCCGGCGACCCGCTGGCGACGCTGCAGCGCGGCCTGCCGGGCAACGGCTTCGGCCTGACCCTGGCGGCATGGCGTGCCGCACGCCGCTGGCGCCTCGCCGAGGGCTGAGTCGGCGCCGGCCGCAGGACGCAGCGTTTCCCTGGCGCAACTGTTGCGACGGGCGATCCCGCCCCTACATTGGCAGTTCCAGGCGAGTGCGCTCGCAGCCCGTTCCAGGATGTCTCCCATGCACAGTCACGAAAACACCGCCCGCCTGATGCCCGATGTCGCCCATCAGGCCCAGCCGCACCTGGCCGGTGCACTCGACTGGGTCGGCATGGACGGGATCGAGGTGCCGGTCCGCTTCGATGCCGGCGATGGCGAGGTGCAGCGTGCCAGCGCCCAGGTCGGCGCCTTCGTCAACCTTACGCGACCGGACAAGCGCGGCATCCACATGTCGCGCCTGTACCTGCTGGTCGATCGCCATCTCGGCGGCAGCGAGCCGCTCAGCGCGAAGGGGTTGGAAGGTCTTTTGCAAGCCTTCCTCGAGTCGCACAAGGATCTCTCCGACCGCGCACGCCTGAGCATCCGCTTCGATGCGCTGGTGCGTCGGGCGGCGCTGCGCAGTGGCAACAGCGGTTGGCGCAGCTATCCGGTGTCGGTCGAGGCCAGCCTCGGGCCGGACGGTTTCGCGCTGGAGCTGGGCACCGAGGTGGTCTACTCCTCGACCTGTCCGGCCTCGGCGGCACTGTCGCGGCAGTTGATCCAGGAGCGCTTCGCCCAGGACTTCGCCGCCGACCGGCCGATCGACCATGCGGCCGTGGTGGCCTGGCTCGGTAGCGAGCAGGGTATCGTCGCCACCCCGCACGCCCAGCGCAGCGTCGCGCGGCTGCTGGTGCGGCTGAACGACGGCGTGTCGTTCGATCTGCTCGATACCCTCGATCGCGTGGAAGGCGCGCTCGGCACGCCGGTGCAGACCGCGGTGAAGCGCGAAGACGAACAGGCTTTCGCGCTCGCCAACGGCGGCAACCTGATGTTCTGCGAGGACGCCGCGCGACGCATCCAGCGGGCCCTCGAGACCGACGATCGCCTGGCGGACTTCCACGTGCGGGTGGAGCACCAGGAAAGCCTGCATCCGCACGATGCGGTGGCCTACGCCAGCAAGGGCGTGCCCGGAGGCTTCGGCAGCGGCCCGCGTTGATCTGAACTCGCGATCGCGGCGGGATTCAGGCCGGCATGCCGCCCTGCAGCGCGAACAAGAAGAACACCGCAATCGCAAGCAGGCTGACCAGCACGTAGTCCCGCCGGTCGCCGAGCATCCCCGCGCGCAGGGACAGGTAGATTGGCGCACCCACGCCACCGAGCAGGATCAGCCACCACCCGGCATGAGGCAGCGGGCGGCCCGCACGCTGCAGTTGGCGCCGGTCATGCAGCGCCAGCGCGATATAGGCCACCATGCCAATCAGTCCGGAGCCCGGCACTGGCGACAGCAGCAACAGGGCAAACGGCAGGCAGGCGATCAGCCAGGCCACGGCCGGACTCACTCGAACCGACGCCGGTGCCGATGCCGCGGCCGGTGTGATCCGGAGAGGCACATCGGCGGCGAACAGTGTCTGTTCGACCGGTGCCCAGCCGGACATGCCCTCGCACCACACGAGGGTGCCGGCCTGCATCCGGCCCTCGCTCAGGCGCCGCCGGATGACCTCCTCCTCGACCGGTCCCACGGCACGCTGGCCGTCCTGGTAGTGCCAGGCGGTCGGGGGCATCAGCAGCACGGTCCCGGTGATTGCCGGGACGACGGGTGGAGGGGCATGGCGGGTGATTCGGGCATCTTCGCGGTACGGATGTTCGCTCAGCGGGCAGGGCGGGAGTCGTCGGTGCCCGTGGGGGCCTCGTGGCGGCATCGGCGCAGCTCGAACGTCTCCGGCACCGGATCCTCGCCACCGCAACACAACGGCTGGCAGCGGGCAATACGCCACGCGGCGAGAATGCTCCCTCGCAACGGCCCGAAGCGGGCCACCGCAATCCGTGCATAATCCGAGCAACTGGGGTAGAAGCGACAGCGTTGTCCCAGCAAGGGGCTGAGCCAGCGTTTGTACAAGCGGAGCAGAAGAAGCAGGAATCGGGTCAAGGCACTTCACGCGGCCGAAGCGGCTGGCGGTTTGTAATGCCCCAGTATTCCAGAAAGCTCGCTTGCTGGTGTAAGGCACATGGGCTATAACACCCGGCCGCCACGGCCAAAATGGTGAAGGGAAATGGCGAAAACCACGCGTAGTTCGACCGCCAGCAAGGCGCAGAAGAACAAGCCTGCGGCCACGGCGAAGTCCACCAAGACAGGGAAGGCAAAGCCCGTCGCAGCCACATCGCGTGGTGCGTCCCGGACCATCGCCAAGCCTGCAGCCGGGAAAACCAAGGTCGCAGCCAAGAAGCCTGTGCCGAAGAAGCCGGTCGCGAAGAAGGCGGCGCCCAAGCCTGCAGCCGCCAAGAAGGCACCCGCCAAGACGGCGCCTGCGAAGAAGGTGGCCGCCAAGAAGGCTGCGGTGAAGAAGGTCGCGGCAAAGAAGGCCGTCGCGAAGAAGGTACCGGCCAAGGCACCTGCCAGGAAGGTGGTCGCCAAACCGGCCGTGGCCAAGAAAGCCCCGGCAAAGAAGGCTTTGAAACCCGCGCCGGTGCCGAAGAAGGCGGTCGCGCCGAAGGCTGCCAAGAAGGCGGTGGCCAAGGCGGCTCCCGTCAAGACGGCTCCGGCCAAGCCTGCGCAGGTGGTCGCCAAGCCGGCTCCGGCTGTGCCAAAGGCAGCGCCGGCGCCAGCAGGCAAGGTAGCCAGTGCCACCTCGATCGCGACGCCGAAGGTGGCAACCGCTACCATTAGTCACTCTCCTCCCAAGAAACAGAAGTCCCAGCCGTCCTCAATGAATAAAGCTGCAGCCAACAACGACCATGGCGTGACGAAGGAAGACGGGCGCTACGCGCTGCCTGCCAGCGTCACCATCGACCTGCCCAAGGGCTACCGTCCCTCCGCCGACGAGGAGTACATGAGCCCGCGGCAGCTGGCGTACTTCCGCAACAAGCTCCGCGACTGGCGCGACCAGCTCGTCGAGGAGTCGCGCCAGACCATGGAGAACCTCCGCGACGAAGTCCGCGACGTCGGCGACGAGGCCGAGCGCGCCACCCGCGAGACCGAGAACTCGCTGGAACTGCGCACGCGCGATCGCTACCGCAAGCTGATCTCCAAGATCGACAAGGCGTTGCGCCGGATCGAGGAAGGCCGCTACGGCTACTGCGAGGAAACCGACGAGGAAATCGGCGTCGACCGGCTCGATGCCCGCCCGATTGCCACCTTGTCGCTCGATGCGCAGGAGCGTCGCGAGCACCTGCAGAAGCAGATGGGCGACTGACTTCGAGGCACTGCCTGGAGGTCCGTGCGAAGCCCCGCCCCGGCGGGGCTTCGTCGTTCCGGGACTTGCGCGACGATTAAATATCGATAATTCTGGATATATGGAAGAAAGTGTCGCCCTTGCTGCCCTGGCCGCCCTGGCCCAGCCGACCCGGCTGGCGGTGTTCCGCCTGTTGGTCAGCCGCGAGCCGCGCGGCCTGCCCGCCGGCGACGTGGCCAGCGCGCTGGACGTGCCGCAGAACACCATGTCCGCCCATCTCGCCGTGCTGGCGCGGGCCGGGCTGGTGGCGACCGAGCGGCAGGGGCGCTCGATCATCTATCGCGCCCATCTCGATGCGCTGCGCGCGTTGATGGTGTTCCTGGCGCGCGACTGCTGCAGCGCCCACCCCGAACTGTGTACCCCGCTGCTGGCCGACCTGGCCTGCTGCCCACCTGCCAAGGCGAAGCCATGACCGATCGCGTCTTCAACGTCCTGTTCCTGTGCACCGGCAACTCGGCGCGGTCGATCCTTGCCGAAAGCCTGCTCAACCAGCTTGGCGCGGGTCGCTTCCGCGCGTTTTCCGCTGGCAGCCAGCCGAAGGGCGAAGTGCACCCGCTCGCACTCGGGCTGCTGCGCAAGCTCGGCCACCCCGTCGAGGGGCTGCGCTCGAAGCACGTCGACGAGTTCGCCGGTGCCGATGCGCCGGTGATGGATTTCGTTTTTACCGTCTGCGACAACGCCGCCGGCGAGATCTGCCCGATCTGGCCGGGACATCCGATGACGGCGCACTGGGGTATAGAAGACCCGGCGGCCGTTACCGGTACGCCCGAGCAGCGCGAGCAGGCTTTCCATACCGCCTTCCGCCTGCTGGCCCATCGCATCCGCGCATTCATCGCGCTGCCATTGGCGGGGCTGGAGCGTGAATCGTTGCGTGCGCAGATTCAGCACATCGGACATGCCGAGGGCGCCAGCGCGGCAGCGGCTCCGGTCGACGTGGTGATCTACCACAACCCCGCTTGCGGCACCTCGCGCAACACGCTGGCGCTGATCCGCCACTGCGGGTTCGAGCCGCACGTCATCGAGTACCTCAAGACGCCACCCAGCCGTGCGTTGCTGGCCCAGCTGGCAGCACGCACCGGTGAGCCGCTGCGGGCACTGATCCGCGAAAAGGGCACGCCGTATGCCGAACTCGGGCTGGGCGATGCTGCGCTGTCGGACGACGCGCTGCTCGATGCGATGATCGCCCACCCGATCCTGATCAACCGCCCGCTCGTTGTGTCGCCGCTGGGCGTGGCGCTGTGCCGCCCCTCCGAGCGCGTGCTGGATCTGCTGCCGCTACGTCCACGCGGTGCTTTCGTCAAGGAAGACGGCGAAGCCGTGCTCGATGCCCGGGGCCGCCGCGTCGGCTGACCGCTCACCATCTCCCGAAGGCAACATGATGACCGCCGCCACCCCGAGTCCGCGACTGCGCCTCTCGTTCCTCGATCGCTACCTGACCCTCTGGATCTTCGCTGCGATGGCGCTGGGCGTGACGCTCGGCGCCCTGTTTCCCGCCCTGCCGAAGGGCCTGGATCGCCTCAGCGTCGGCAGCACCAACCTGCCGATCGCCATCGGCCTGGTGCTGATGATGTATCCGCCGCTGGCGCGGGTCCGCTACGAAGAGCTGCACCGCGTGTTTGCCGACCGTCGGCTGCTGTGGCTGTCGCTGCTGCAGAACTGGGTGATCGGCCCGGTGCTGATGTTCTTGCTCGCGGTGGTCTTCCTGCGCGACCGGCCCGAGTACATGACCGGACTGATCCTGATCGGGCTGGCCCGCTGCATCGCGATGGTGATCGTGTGGAACCAGCTGGCCGGAGGCGACAACCAGTACGTCGCCGGGCTGGTGGCTTTCAACGCGATCTTCCAGCTGCTCACCTTCGGCGGCTACGCCTGGTTTTTCCTGTCGGTGCTGCCGCCGTGGTTCGGGCTGGCCGGGCAGGTGGTGCCGGTGGCTTTCACCACCATCGCCGGGGCGGTGCTGGTCTATCTCGGTATTCCGTTCGCGGCCGGCTGGCTCAGTCGTCGCGTGCTGATCCGTACGCGCGGCGAACACTGGTTCAGCGAACGCTTCCTGCCGCGGATCGGCCCGCTGACGCTGGCTGCGCTGCTGTTCACCATCGTCGCCATGTTCAGCCTGAAGGGCGGCGAGTTGCTGGCCTTGCCCCTCGACGTGTTGCGCGTGGCGTTGCCGCTGGTGGTCTATTTCGTGGTGATGTTCGGGGTGAGCTTCGCGATGGCGCGCTGGGTCGGCGCGGACTATCCGCGCACCACGGCGGTGGCCTTCACCGCGGCCGGCAACAATTTCGAGCTGGCGATCGCGGTGGCGATCGCCGCGTTCGGGCTGGCTTCCAAGGTGGCGTTCGCCGCGGTGATCGGTCCGCTGGTGGAGGTGCCGGTCCTGCTGTTGCTGGTGCACGCCGCGCGGGCGATGCAGGCACGCTTCGGCGCGTCTGCGGGAGCGCGGGCATGAGCCGGTTGCGCACGCTGGCCGATCCGGATCATCTGCCCGCGCTGGATGTGCGCTTCGCCCATCGCCGACCCGCCGCAGGGTTCGGCCCGGCCGAGCCGCCGCCGCGCATCCTGCTGCTGTACGGCTCGCTGCGCGAGCGCTCCTTTTCGCGGCTGGCGGTGGAGGAAGCCGCGCGCCTGCTGCGCTTCTTCGGTGCCGAGACGCGCATCTTCGATCCGTCCGACCTGCCGCTGCCCGATCAGGTTGCCGCCGACGACCATCCCGCGGTGCGGGAGCTGCGCGAGCTGTCGCAGTGGTCGGAAGGGCAGGTGTGGTGCAGTCCGGAGCGGCACGGCCAGATCACCGGCGTGATGAAGGCACAGATCGACCACCTGCCGTTGTCGATCGGCGCGATCCGCCCGACCCAGGGGCGCACGCTGGCGGTGATGCAGGTCTCCGGCGGCTCGCAGTCGTTCAACGCGGTGAACACGCTGCGCCTGCTGGGGCGCTGGATGCGCATGTTCACCATCCCCAACCAGTCCAGCGTGGCCAAGGCGTGGCAGGAGTTCGACGAGGCCGGGCGCATGAAGCCCTCGGCCTACTACGACCGCATCGTCGACGTGATGGAGGAGCTGGTGCGCTTCACCGTGCTGCTTCGGCCCCATGCGGCACCGCTGGTCGATCGTTACTCGGAACGCCGGGAGACTGACCGGCCCGTGTCCGACACCCTCCTCGCCAAGCTGTAGGAGCCCGCTCGCGGGCGATGCCTTTTGCTCTGAATCGCCACCGAAGCCAGAAGCATCGCCCGCGAGCGGGCTCCTACCGGGGGTCAGCCCAGCGCCGCCGCGGCGTAGCTCTTGATCTTGGCGAGCGTGGCGGCCAGGCCGTTGGAGCGCGTGGGCGACAGGTGCTTGGCCAGGCCGATCGCCTGGATGAACTCCGGTTCGGTGGCCACGATGTCCGCCGCGGATCGGTCGGAGTACACCCGCAGCAGCAAGGCGAGCAGGCCGGAGACGATCGCCGAATCGCTGGCCGCGTCGAAGTGCATCTTCGCCGCATCGCCGCTCGGCACCAGCCAGACCATCGACTGGCAGCCATGCACGCGCCATTCGTCGGTCTTGGAGGCCTCGGGGAACGCCGGCAGCTGCTTGCCGAGGTCGATCAGGTACTGGTAACGCTCGGTCCAGTCGCTGAAGAAGCCGAATTCCTCGGCGATCTGCTGCTGGGCGTCGTGGGCGGTCTGGGTCGTATCGGTCATCGGCACATTATCGCGCGGACGGGCGCGTGCTGCCCGGACCCGCGGCATTCATGCCTTGACGACGCTCCAGCGCGTGCCCTGCGCACCGTCCTCGATCACCACGCCCATCGCGGTCAGCTCGGCGCGGATGGCGTCGGCGCGGGCGAAATCCCGGGCGGCGCGGGCGGCCCTGCGCTCTTCCAGCAAGGCTTCGACCCGCCCGGCGTCGACCGCGTCGGCACCGTGGCGGAACCACGCCTCCGGATCCTGTTGCAGCAGGCCGAGCAGGGCACCACCGCCGAGCAAGGCCGCCTTGGCAGCCGCCGTGCCCGACTGGCGGGCGGCGTCGGCCAGCGTGGCCAGCTCGGCCAGCGCCTGCGGCGTGTTGAGGTCGTCGCAGAGCGCGGCCTCGACCGCGGCGGGCACCGGCAGTGCGCCCTCGACCGTCACGTCGGCCAGGTCGCGCAGCACGCGGTACCAGCCGTCCAGCGTGCTGACCGCCTGGGCGATCGCCTGGTCGGACCAGTCCAGCGGCTGGCGGTAGTGGCCGCGCATCAGCAGCAGGCGCAGCGCTTCCGGCGGGTGCTGCTGCAGCAGCTGGTGGACGTGCAGCACGTTGCCCAGCGACTTGGACATCTTGCGGCCGCCGAAGGTGAGCATGCCGTTGTGCAGCCACCAGCGGGCGAAGACCTTGCCGCCGTGGGCGCAGGTGGACTGCGCGATCTCGTTCTCGTGGTGCGGGAACTGCAGGTCGACGCCACCGGCGTGGATGTCGATGGTCTCGCCCAGGTGCGCCGCGCTCATCGCCGAGCACTCGATGTGCCAGCCCGGGCGGCCGCGGCCCCACGGGCTGTCCCAGCCCGGCAGCTCCGGCGTGGAAGGCTTCCACAGCACGAAGTCGACCGGGTTCTTCTTGTACGGGGCCACCTCGACGCGGGCGCCGGCGATCATCTCCTCGGTATCGCGGCCGGACAGCGCGCCATAGGCGGCATAAGAGGCGACGTCGAACAGCACGTGACCCTCGGCCTCGTAGGCGTGACCGTTGGCGATCAGCGTCTGGATCATCGCGATGATCTCGCCGATGTGTGCGGTGGCGTGCGGCTCGATGTCCGGCGGCGCGATGCCCAGTTTCGCCATGTCCTCGCGGTAGGTGGCGGTGAAGCGGTCGGTGATCGCCGAGATCGGCACGCCCTGGTCGAGCGCCGCGGCGTTGATCTTGTCGTCCACGTCGGTGATGTTCCGTGCGTAGACCACCTTCGGATAATGCCGGCGCAGCAGCCGCACCAGCACGTCGAACACCACCGGGCCGCGGGCGTTGCCGATATGCACGTAGCTGTACACGGTCGGGCCGCACAGGTACATCGTCACCCGCTCCGGATCGAGCGGTGCGAAGGGTTCGACCTGGCGGCTCAGGCTGTTGTAGAGCGAAATCGGCATCGGCAGGGCATCCACGGGGCGGGCGTCCGGCAGGGCCGCCGGACGGGGATCGGCCGGGCATATTAACAAGCGCTAAGCCGGGCCGGGCGCGGGGCGGAGGTTCTAAGCGTCGATTCAGTGTGAATTTGTTCGAATGCGACGGCCCAGCAGTGGGTCCAGAGAACCTCTCCGTCCGGAGTTCGTATGAACAAGATGTTGCTCCCCGCATTGGCACTGACCCTGATGTTCGGTGCCGCGCACGCCCAGGATCGTTACGGGCCGCCGCCGCCCCAGGGGGGCGACGACAATACGCATTACGGTTGGGCGGATGTGCTGCGCGTGGATCCCAACTATTCCATCGTGCGCACCGAGGCGCCGCAGCAGCAGTGCTACGACCAGCAGGTGGTACGCCGCGAAGGTGGCAACAGCACCGCCGGTACCGTGCTCGGTGCCATCGTCGGCGGCGTGCTGGGCAACACCATCGGCAAGGGCGATGGCCGCAAGGCGGCGACCGTGGCCGGTGCCGTGGCTGGCGGCGCGATCGGTCACCGGGCGGCGGGCAGCGGTTCGGAATACCAGACCACCGAGACCCGTTGCCGCGAGGTCAGCCAGGTCAGCGAGCAGCGCCGCATCACCAGCTACGACGTGGAATACCGCTATCGCGGCGAGGTCTACGTATCGCGCCTGAGCTACGACCCGGGCGAGCGTCTGCGGGTGCGCGTCAGCGTCGAGCCGGCGGACTGAATTTCCGCGGGAAAGACCCCACCGACCGCCGCCTTCGGGCGGCGGTCCCGTTTTTGGCCCCGCGGTTCCCCGAGTCTTCTTTTTTTGTTGCACGGCAGCGGAATTGCCGCCATGATTCGGTCTCCGCTTCCCGAGTCCTCCATGTCCACAGCCGTCTATACCGCCAACGTCCTCACCAGCGCCCGCATGGCTGCTGGCATGACGTCGCGTGCGCGCCGACCGCTGGGCGAACATCCGGCCGGGTAGGCTGTCGCGCGCTGTTGTCCACGAGCACCGACTGAAAAACCCGGCCTTCGCGCCGGGTTTTTTCGTTTCCACTCCACGGTTTCCAGCTTTTCCACCCCTCGACACAGGATCCCGAACGCATGGCACTTCGACACTTCCTGACCACCCAGGACTACAGCCGCGCCGAGATCGACGCGCTGCTGGAGCAGGCGGCCGCGTTCAAGCGCTCGCCGCGCGGGCAGCAGCTGGCCGGCAAGTCGGTGGCGCTGCTGTTCTTCAATCCCTCGATGCGCACCCGCACCAGCTTCGAGCTGGGTGCATTCCACCTGGGCGGCCACGCCATCGTGCTCGCGCCGGGCAAGGACGCGTGGCCGATCGAGTTCGAGGTCGGCAGCGTGATGGACGGCGATACCGAGGAGCACATCGCCGAAGTGGCGCGCGTGCTCAGCCGCTATGTGGACCTGATCGCGGTGCGCGCCTTTCCGAAGTTCCAGGACTGGCAGGTGGACCGCGAGGACAAGGTCATCAAGGCCTTCGCCCAGTACGCCACGGTGCCGGTGATCAACATGGAGACGATCACCCATCCCTGCCAGGAACTGGCACACGCGCTGGCCATGCGCGAGCACCTGGGCGACCTCACGAAGAAGAAATACGTGCTGACCTGGACCTACCACCCCAAGCCGCTGAACACCGCGGTGGCCAACTCGGCATTGCTGATCGCCACCAAGATGGGCATGGACGTGACCCTGCTGTGTCCCACGCCCGACTACGTGCTGGACGAGCGCTACATGCAGGCCGGCCAGGAGAACGCGAAGGCCAATGGCGGCTCGCTGAAGGTCAGCCACGACATCGAGGAGGCCTATTCCGGCGCGCACGTGGTGTACGCCAAGAGCTGGGGCGCGCTGCCGTACTTCGGCCGCTGGGAGCAGGAAAAGCCGATCCGCGAGGCGAACAAGCACTTCATCGTCGACGAGGCGAAGATGGCGCTGACCGACCACGGCCTGTTCAGCCACTGCCTGCCGCTGCGCCGCAACGTCAAGGCCACCGACGCGGTGATGGACGCGCCGTACTGCATCGCCATCGACGAAGCCGAGAACCGCCTGCACGTGCAGAAGGCGGTGATGGCGTCGCTGATCGGGCAGGGTTGAGCCGTCACCCATGTACCTCCCCGGACATTTTTCCGAGACCCGTGACCAGGCCCTGCATGGGCTGGTCGATGCGCATCCGTTCGCCACCGTGCTGGTGCCGGATGCATCGGGTGTCGCCGTGAACCATCTGCCACTGCTGCGGCAGGGCGATGTGCTGCGCGGCCATGTCGCCGGCGGCAACGAGCTGGCCACAATGGACGGCGCCGCCGTGGTGGCGGTGTTCCACGGCCCGCAGGGCTACGTGAGCCCGAACTGGTACCCGAGCAAGCACGAGACCGGGCGCGAGGTGCCGACCTGGAACTACGCCGTGGCGCACGTGCACGGGCGCCTGCGCGTAGTCCGCGACGCCGGCTGGCTGCGCGATCTGCTGGACGCCTTGACCGACCGCTTCGAGGCGACCGAGCCGGCGCCCTGGAAGGTCGCCGATGCCCCGGCCGACCACGTGCAGAAGCTGCTCGGTGCCATCGCCGGCATCGAGATCGCCATCGAGCGCATCGAGGGCAAGTTCAAGCTCAGCCAGAACCACCCGGCGGCGAACCGTGCCGGCGTGGTCGACGGCCTGACCCGTCGCGCGCAGGGCGACGACCTGGCGCTGGCCGCGCTGATGCAGGCGCAGGAGGCAGCACGCGCATGAACCGCCCGCATCGCTACCGCGTCGACGTGGTCTGGACCGGCAACCGCGGTACCGGCACCGACGGCTACCGCAACTACAGCCGCAACCACGTGATCCGCGTGCCCGGCAAGCCGGAACTGGCCGGATCGGCCGACCCCACCTTCCGCGGCGACGCCACGAAGTACAACCCGGAGGACATGCTGGTGGCCGCGCTGTCCACCTGCCACATGCTCTCGTACCTGCACATGGCGACCGTCGCCGGCGTGGTGGTCACCGACTACTGCGACTCGGCCGAGGGCACGATGGTGACCGAGGGCGACGGCGGCCGCTTCACCGAGGTGGTGCTGCGTCCCGTCGTCACCATCACCGCCGCCAGCGACCCGGCCAAGGCCGAGGCCGCGCACGAGGCGGCACACCACGCCTGCTTCATCGCCAATTCCGTGAATTTCCCGGTGCGCTGCGAGC
Organism: Dyella ginsengisoli LA-4; assembly: GCF_000334915.1. GTDB lineage: Bacteria > Pseudomonadota > Gammaproteobacteria > Xanthomonadales > Rhodanobacteraceae > Dyella_A > Dyella_A ginsengisoli_A. The sequence continues at coordinate 60,212 of NZ_AMSF01000056.1, forward strand.
CGCGCACCGTCGTCGCTTCCGACTGACCGTCCACCTCCGCCCCAGGATCCCCGCACCATGAGCCAGAAAGACATCGTCCTCGCCTTCTCCGGCGGCCTCGACACCAGCTTCTGCGTCCCGTACCTGAAAGAGCGCGGCTGGGCCGTGCACACCGTGTTCGCCGACACCGGCGGCGTGGATGCCGAGGAGCGCGCCTACATCGAGGCGCGCGCGAAAGAGCTCGGCGTCGCCAGCCACGTCACCGTGGACGGCGGCCCGGCGATCTGGAACGGCTTCGTGAAGCCGTTCGTGTGGGCCGGCGAGGGCTACCAGGGGCAGTACCCGCTGCTGGTGTCCGACCGCTACCTGATCGTCGATGCGGCGATCGCGCGTGCGAAGGAGCTGGGCACCAAGGCGATCGCCCACGGCTGCACCGGCATGGGCAACGACCAGGTGCGTTTCGACCTGGCGGTGAAGGCGCTGGGCGACTACCAGATCGTGGCGCCGATCCGCGAGATCCAGAAGGAGCACACCCAGACCCGCGCCTACGAGCAGGCCTACCTGGAAGAGCGCGGCTTCGAAGTGCGAGCGAAGCAGAAGAGCTACACCATCAACGAGAACCTGCTCGGCGTGACCCTGTCCGGCGGCGAGATCGACCACTGGAAGGCGCCGGGCGAGGGCGCCCGCGGCTGGTGCAAGCCGCGCGCGGAATGGCCGTCCGACAAGCTGCAGGTCACGCTCGGCTTCGAGAAGGGCGAGGCGGTGTCGCTCGACGGCGAGAAGCTGCCGGGCGCGGCGATCCTGGCGAAGCTCAACGCGCTGTTCGCGCCGTACGGCGTGGGCCGCGGCATGTATACCGGCGACACCACCATCGGCCTGAAGGGCCGCATCGTGTACGAAGCGCCGGGGCTGGTCTCGCTGCTGGCCGCGCACCGCGCACTGGAGGAGGCGGTGCTGACCAAGCAGCAGAACCGCTTCAAGCCGGAGGTGGCGCGCAAGTGGGTCGAGGTGGTCTACGAAGGCTTCTTCCACGACCCGGTGAAGACCGACCTGGAAGCCTTCCTCGCCTCCAGCCAGGCCTGCGTCAACGGCGAGGTGGTGCTGGAAACGTCCGGCGCCCAGGTCACCGCGGTCGAGGTGCGTTCGCCGCACATCCTCAACGCCAAGGGGGCTATCTACGCACAGTCCGCCGACTGGGGCGTGGAAGAGGCCGAAGGCTTCATCAAGCTGTTCGGCATGAGCTCGACGCTGTGGGCCGAGGTCAACCGCTGACACATGGACGGCACGCTGCGCATCGATACGTCACGGGAGGCGCTGGATCGGGACATGATCCACGCCTTCCTCGCCGAGCAGGCCTACTGGAGCCGCGGCATCCCGCGCGAGACGGTGGAGCGTGCCATCGAAGGCTCGCTGTGCTTCGGCGGCTACCTCGACGGGCACCAGGTCGCGTTCGCGCGGGTGGTCACTGATGGCGCCACCTTCGGCTACCTCGCCGACGTGTTCGTGCTGCCGGAGCATCGCGGGCGAGGCCATGCCAAGACCCTGATGGCGGCGGTGATGGCGCATCCGCAATTGCAGGGTCTGCGCCGCTTCAGCCTGGCCACCCTTGATGCGCACGCGCTGTATGCCGGTTTCGGCTTCACCGCGCCGAGTCGGCCGCAGAACCTGATGGAAAAGCTCGATCCGGACATCTACACCCGACAGCCAGGCAGGCCATGACACCTCTTCTGCAATACACCCTGGAACACCTCAAGGCCCTGGTCGGCTTCGACACGCGCAATCCGCCGCGCGCCATCGGTACCGGCGGCATCTTCGACTACATCCGCGCGCAGTTGCCCGGGTTCGACGTCACCGTCACCGACTACGGTGCCGGTGCGGTTACGCTGCATGCGGTGCGTGGTGCGCCGAAGCGGCTGTTCAACGTGCACCTGGACACCGTGCCCGACTCGCCGCACTGGAGCGCCGACCCACACCGGCTGCGCATCACCGGTGATCGCGCGATCGGCCTGGGCGCCTGCGACATCAAGGGCGCCGCGGCGGCGCTGCTCGCCGTGGCGAACGTCACCGACGGCCCGATGGCGATGCTGTTCTCCACCGACGAGGAGGCCAACGATGCGCGCTGCATCGCCGGCTTCCTGGGAACGAAGCACGACTACGACGCGATCATCGTGGCCGAGCCGACCAAGGGCGAAGCTGTGCTGGCGCACCGCGGCATCCACTCGGTGCTGATGCGCTTTGCCGGCCATGCCGGCCACGCCTCGGGCGAGCAGAAGCCCAGCGACAGCGCGCTGCATCAGGCGGTGCGCTGGGGCGATGCGGCGCTGGATTTCGCCGCGGCGCAGTCGCATGAACGTTTCGGCGGGTTGACCGGCCTGCGCTTCAACATCGGCCGCATCGACGGCGGCATCAAGGCCAACATGATCGCGCCGACCACCGAGGTGCGCTTCGGCTTCCGTCCGCTGCCGACGATGGATCCGGACCGCATGCTGGAGACCCTGCGCACCCTGGTCGAGCCGGCGCCCGCCGAGTTCACCGAGACGTTCCGCGGCGACTCGCTGCCGGCCGGCGACACCGCCACCGCCGAGGCTCGCCGGCTGGCCGCGCGCGACCTCGCCGACGAACTGGATATCCCGGTCGGCAACGCGGTGGACTTCTGGACCGAGGCGGCGCTGTTCTCCGCCGCGGGCTATACCGCGTTCGTCTATGGCCCCGGCGACATCGCCCAGGCGCACACCGCCGACGAGTGGGTGGCGCTCGACCAGCTGCAGCATTACGCCGCCACCATCCACGGGCTGGTCGCACGCGGCCACGCGTGAGACGACAGCCACGTTCCCCGACCATTCCCCGATCGATGCCATGACCAACGGTTCCCACACCCGCAAGACCATCGTTCGCCTGCTCTCGGCCATGGGCAGCGCGAAGGAGATCCAGCAGTACCTCAAGCGCTTTTCCCAGCTCGACGCCAGCCGCTTCGCGGTAGTGAAGGTGGGCGGCGCGGTGCTGCGCGACGAGCTCAATGACCTCACCTCCTCGCTGACCTTCCTGCAGCAGGTCGGCCTCACGCCAATCGTGCTGCACGGCGCCGGCCCGCAGCTGGACGAGGAGCTCGCCGCGGCCGGCATCGAGAAGCAGACGGTGAACGGCCTACGCGTGACCAGCCCGAAGGCGCTGGGCATCGTGCGCCGCGTGTTCCAGCAGCAGAACCTCAAGCTGGTCGAGGCGCTGCAGTCGATGGACACGCGCGCCACCTCGGTGCCCTCGGGCGTGTTCATGGCCAGCTTCCTGGACCGCGACACCTACGGCATGGTCGGCAAGGTCGACAGCATCAACCTGGCGCCGATCGAGGCCAGCCTGCGCGCGGGCTCGATCCCGGTGATCGCCAGCCTGGGCGAGACGGATGAAGGACAGTTCCTCAACATCAACGCCGACTTCGCCGCCAACGAGCTGGTGCGGGTGCTGCAGCCGTACAAGATCGTGTTCCTCACCGGCACCGGTGGGCTGCTCGACGACCAGGGTCGGCTGATCGACTCGATCAACCTGTCCACCGAGTTCGATCACCTGATGGCGCAGCCGTGGATCAACGGCGGCATGCGAGTGAAGATCGAGCAGATCGCCGACCTCCTGGACAAGCTGCCGCTGTCGTCCTCGGTGTCGATCACGCGGCCGTCCGAGCTGGCCAAGGAGCTGTTCACCCACAAGGGCTCCGGCACCCTGGTCCGGCGCGGCGAGAAGGTGCTGACCTTCGACAGCTGGGCGGGCGTGGACCAGGCGCGGCTGCGCGAACTGATCGAGTCGAGCTTCGGCCGCAAGGTGGTGGACGACTACTTCGAGCGCACCGTGCCGTATCGCGTGTACGTGAGCGAGAACTACCGCGCGGCGATGATCCTCACCCTGGACGAAGGCCTGCCGTACCTGGACAAGTTCGCCGTGCTTGACGACGCGCAGGGCGAGGGCCTGGGCCGCGCCGTGTGGCAGGTGGTGCGCGAGCAGCATCCGCAGCTGTTCTGGCGCTCGCGCCATGGCAATCCCGTCAATCCGTTCTACTACGCCGAGTCCGACGGCTGCTTCAAGCAGGAGCGCTGGAAGGTGTTCTGGTACGGGCTGGACGGCTTCGACACCATCGAGCGCTGCGTCGCCCACTGCGCCACCCGCCAGCCGACGCTGGTCGACTGACCTCACGGGAACCGTCATGACTGTCTCACGCAAAACCCTCGGCATCGTCGGCGCCCGCGGCCATACCGGCGCGGAGCTGATCCGCTTGGTCGCCGCGCATCCGGCGCTGGAGCTGGTGTTCGTTTCCTCGCGCGAGCTGGACGGCCAGCGCGTGGCCGACCACGTGGACGGCTATACCGGCGAGCTGCGCTACGCCAGCCTCGATGCCGACGCCGTCGCGGCGCAGGGCGCGGACGTGGTGGTGCTGGCCCTGCCCAACGGCAAGGCGGCGCCCTATGTCGAGGCGATCGACAAGGCCAAGCCCGATACGCTGATCCTCGACCTGTCGGCCGACTACCGTTTCGACAGCACGTGGTACTACGGCCTGCCGGAGCTCACCCGCGACAAATGGCGCGGCGAGAAGCGGATCAGCAACCCGGGCTGCTACGCCACCGCGATCCAGCTCTCGATCGCGCCGCTGAAGGATCTGCTGGCCGCACCGCCGGTGTGTTTTGGCGTGTCCGGCTACTCCGGCGCCGGCACCACGCCCTCGGACAAGAACGACCCCGAGAAGCTGCGCGACAACCTGATGCCGTACTCGCTCACCGGCCACACCCACGAGAAGGAAGCCAGCCGCCACCTCGGCGTGCCGGTGGAGTTCATGCCGCACGTGGCGCCGCATTTCCGCGGCCTCACCGTCACCACCAACCTCTACCTCGCGCGCAAGATGACCCGCGATGAGGTCATGCAGCGCTTCCACCACGCCTACGACGCCGAACCGCTGGTGCAGGTGCTCGACGAGGCGCCGTGGGTAAGCGCCATCGCCGGGAAGCACCACGTCGACATCGGCGGCTTCGCGCTCTCGGTCGACGGCAAGCGCGTGGTGGTGGTCGCCACGCTGGACAACCTGCTCAAGGGCGCCGCGACCCAGGCGCTGCAGAACATCAACCGGGCGATCGGCGTCGACGAGCTCACCGCCATCCCCGCCACCCCATGACGACGTAGGAGCCCGCTCGCGGGCGATGCCTTTGCTCCTGATCTCCATCAAAGCCAAAAGCATCGCCCGCGAGCGGGCTCCTACAAATGGCCCAGGACATCAACGATGACCCAACCCCTCTGGCAGAAATCCGGCATCCAGATCGACCAGCGCATCATGCAGTTCCTCGCCGGGGACGACGTGATCCTCGATCGCGAGTTCTTCCTGTACGACATCGCCGCCAGCAAGGCGCACGTCGAAGGCCTGCAGCACATCGGCGTGGTCAGCGCCGACGAGGCGACGGCGCTCAAGCGCGAGCTCGACGTGCTGGCGGAGGATTTCCGTTCCGGCGCCTTCGTGCTGGACGAGCGCTTCGAGGACTGCCACTCGGCGATCGAGGCGCGGCTCACCGAGCGGTTGGGCGATGCCGGTCGCCGCGTGCACACCGGGCGCAGCCGCAACGACCAGATCCTGGTCGCCACGCGGTTGTGGCTGAAGGACCAGCTGGCCGAGCTGGAGGCGCACTGCCGCGCCGTGGCCGAGGTCTGCCTGGAGCGCGCCGCGAAGCCGGCCCTGCCGATGCCGGGCTACACCCACCTGCAGCGTGCCGTGGTCTCGTCCACCGCGATGTGGTTCGCTGGTTTCGCCGAGGGCTTCATCGACAACGCGCTGCGCGCCCGGCAGACCCACACGCTGATCGACGCCAATCCGCTGGGCACCGCCGCCGGCTACGGCGTCAACCTGCCGCTGGACCGCGCGCACACCACGCAGGCGCTGGGGTTCGCCCGCATGCAGGTCAGCCCGATCTACGCGCAGCTGTCGCGCGGCAAGTACGAGATGGCGGTGCTGGAGGCGATCGGCGCGGCGATGCTCGACGTACGCCGGCTGGCCTGGGACCTGTCGCTGTTCACCACCGCCGAATTCGGCTTCGTGCAGTTGCCGGCGCAGTACACCACCGGCAGCTCGATCATGCCGAACAAGCGCAATCCAGACGTGGTGGAACTGCTGCGGGCCAGCTACGCCAGCGTGGCGGCGGCGCGCACCGAGATCGAACAGCTGCTGTCGCTTCCCTCGGGCTACCAGCGCGACCTGCAGTTCTCCAAGGGCTCGATCTTCCACGGCGTGCGCCATGGCCTGATGGCGCTGGAGCTGGTGCCGGGCCTGCTGGCGCAGATGCAGTGGAACGAGGCGACCATGCGCGCGGCGATCGAGCCGGCGATGTATGCCACCGACGTGGCGATCGAGCAGGCCGCGGCCGGCGTGCCGTTCCGCGACGCCTACCGCGCCGCAGCCGAAACCGCCGCTTCGGCGGGCAAGGGACGCACGCCGGAGGGCAGCCTGGCTGCCCGTACTTCGCCCGGCGCCGGTGACCAGCTGAAGCTGGACGAGTTGCGCGCGCGGCTCGCCGCGCTCGGCCAGTGAGGTAACGCAGCCATGACCGCCGTCAGCACCGCCAACGCAGCACATTACGTCTGGGGCCAGCAGTGCGACGGCTGGCATTTGCTGGCCGGCGACGACCTCAGCGTGATCGAGGAGCGCATGCCGCCCGGCACCCGCGAAGTGCGCCACCGGCACGTGCGTGCGCGCCAGTTCTTCTACGTGCTGGAAGGCCGCGCCTCGCTCGAACTGGACGGCATCGTGCGTTGCCTCGCCGCGGGGCAGGGCCTGCACGTTCCGCCCGGCGCCGCGCACCAGATGCGCAACGATTCCGGCGAGGAGCTGCGCTTCCTCGTGGTGTCCTCTCCCCGAAGCCACGGCGATCGCGAGGTGGTCGATGGCTGAGCTGCCCGGTCAGCCGCTGCCCGCATGGCGACGCGCGGTGCTCAAGGTCGGCAGCAACCTGCTGGCGGCCGATGGCGGTGGGCTTACGCCCGACTACGCACAGGCTCTGGCCGCATTCATCGCCGACAGCCAGGCGCAGGGCAGGGAAGTGGTGCTGGTGTCGTCCGGCGCGGTCGCGGCGGGTCGCGCCCTGCTGCGCGCGCGCGCCGTCCCGATGGGCGACCTGGCCGAACGCCAGGCGCTGGCCGCGCTCGGCCAGGCGCCGATGATCGCGCTGTGGCAATCGCTGTCGACCCGCGCCGTGGCACAGGTGCTGCTCACCCACGACGACCTGCGCAACCGTCGCCGCTACCTCAACGCCCGAACCACGCTGCGCCAGCTGCTGGCGATCGACGTGCTGCCGGTGATCAACGAGAACGACACCGTGGCGGTGGACGAGCTCAAGCTCGGCGACAACGACAACCTCGCTGCCATTGTCGCCGCGCTGGTGGATGCCGACCTGTTGCTGATCGCCTCGGACATCGACGCGCTGCACAGCGCCGATCCGCGTCGCGATCCGGACGCGCGACCGATTCCGCGCGTGGACGAGATCACCCCGGCGGTGCTGGCGATGGCCGGCGGCAGCGGCAGCACGGTCGGCACCGGCGGCATGCGCACCAAGCTGCAGGCGGCACAGAAGGCGGCGGCGGCCGGCATTGCCACGGCGCTGTTCAACGGGCGTGATGCCGCCACCGTGCAGGCGCTGGGGCAGGGCGAGCTGCGCGGCACGCTGTTCATCGCCGGACAGAGCCGGATGCAGGCGCGCAAGTACTGGTTGCTGCACGCGCCCTGTGACGCCTCGTCGATCCAGGTCGATGCGGGTGCAGCCCGCGCGCTCGCCGCGGGACGCGCCTCGCTGCTTCCGGGAGGCGTGGTCGAGGCGCTGGGCGACTTCCATCGTGGCGACCTGGTGGAAGTGATCGATCCCGCCGGCCGCCTGGTGGCGCGTGGCCTGAGCCAGTACGGCGCGATGGACGTGCGCCGGCTTGCCGGCCGGCACAGTCGCGACATCGATGATCTGCTCGGCTACAGCTATGGCCCGGCGATCGTGCACCGGGACGACCTTGCCCTGGTTACAGGTTGATGCGTTTGGACGTCCATACGGCTTTAATCGTGTCACGTGAATGGCGGATTTCCCCGCAAGGGGTTGAAATGCGGGAGCCTGCCCAGATCCTCTAAGGGTTGTATCAAGTGGAGGATGTCGGGGAAATGACGCTACTCAGGGCCTTTCGGCAGCAATCCGTGCCGCCGTGGCGGCGCGCCGTGCTCAAGGTCGGCAGCAGCCTGATCGCCGCCGATGGCGGTGGGCTCAGCACGCGCTATGCGCTCGGGCTGGCGCAGTTCATCGCGTCCTGTCACGCCAGTGGCCGCGAGATCGTGCTGGTCTCGTCCGGCGCGGTTGCCGCGGGGCGCGTGCTGCTGAAAGACCATTCCAGCGAGGACACCAGCAATGCGGCCAGGCAGGCGATGGCCGCGCTGGGCCAGACCCAGACGGTAGGCCTGTGGCAACGCCTGCTCGACATCCCGCTGGCGCAGGTGCTGCTGACCCATGACGACCTGCGCAACCGGCGACGCTACCTCAATGCCCGCGCCACGCTCGGCGAACTGCTGCAGCATCGCGTGATGCCGGTGGTCAACGAGAACGACACCGTGGCGGTGGACGAACTCACCCTGGGCGACAACGACAACCTCGCCGCGATCATCGCCGCGCTGGTCGATGCGGACATGCTGCTGATCGCCACCGACATCGACGGCCTGTACACCGCCGACCCGCGCAGCAATCCGGACGCCGAGCCGGTCAACGAAGTGCCCGAGCTCACTCCCGAGATCATGGCGATGGCCGGTGCGGCCGGCAGCGCGGTGGGCACCGGCGGCATGCGCACCAAGCTGGAGGCGGCGGAGAAAGCCGGTGCGGCCGGCATCGAAACGATTCTTTTCAACGGCCGCGACAGCGAGGTGGTGAGCCTGCTCTCGCGCGACCTGCTGCATGGAACCCTGCTGCGCACCAAGGCCACCCGCCTGCAGGCGCGCAAGTACTGGCTGCGCCACGTGCCGGCGGTGCCTGGGCATATCGAGGTGGATGCCGGCGCGATGCGCGCGCTCAACGAGGAGGGCGCCTCGTTGCTGCCCAAGGGCATCCTTGCGGCCGACGGCGAGTTCCAGCGCGGCGACATGGTGGAGATCGTCGGTCCCGGCGAGAACGGTTCGCTGCAGTCCTTCGCCCGTGGCATCAGTCAGTACAGCGCCATGGAAATCAATCGCATCGCGCGCTGCCACACGCGCGAGATCAAGCCCCGGCTCGGCTACAGCTTCGGCGAGAACGTCGTGCATCGCGACGATCTCGCGCTGGTGCGCGAGCTGGACCTGACCACAGGAGATATCTGAGCATGAGCAACATCCGAACCCGAGCCCTGGCCTGCCGCGACGCCGCTCCGGCGATCGCCATGCTGGACGCCGAGGCCCGCCGCGCGCTGCTGCGCGACATGGCCGCCGCGGTCGATGCGCATGCCGCGGCCATCCTCGACGCCAACGCGAAGGACATGGCCGGTGCCGCCGACAAGGGCGTGCAGGGCGCCATGCTCGATCGCCTCAAGCTGGACCCCGGCCGCGTCGCCGCCATCGCCAACGCGGTGCGCGAGGTGGCGGACCTGCCCGACGTGGTGGGGCAGGTCACCCGGCGCGAGACCCGGCCGAACGGCCTGGCGATCGAACGCGTGCGCATCCCGCTCGGCGTGGTGGCGATGATCTACGAGGCCCGCCCCAACGTGACCGCCGATGCCGCCGCGCTGTGCATGAAGGCCGGCAACGCGGTGATCCTGCGCGGCGGCTCCGAGGCGCTGCACTCCAACCTTGCCATCGCCGCCGCCCTGCACGAGGCGATGGACAGGCACGGGGTGCCGCGCGACGCGCTGACCATCATGGACGACCTGCGTCGCGAGGCGATGCTCGAGCTGCTGCAGCTGAGCGACATCGTCGACCTGGCGATCCCGCGCGGCGGCGAGGGGCTGATCCGCTTCGTCACCGAACACGCGCGCGTACCGGTGATCAAGCACTACAAGGGCGTGTGCCACCTGTACGTGGACCGCGAGGCGGACCCCGGCCTGGCGCTCGAGCTGCTGCTCGACGGCAAGACCACCCGCACCGGCGTGTGCAACGCGCTGGAAACCCTGCTGGTGCACAAGGACATCGCCGGCGAGTTCCTGCCGCGGGCGGCCGAGGCACTGCGCGCGAAGGGTGTGGAACTGCGAGGCGACGAGGCGAGCCGCGCCGTGGCCGGCGAGATGAAGGTGGCCACCGAGGACGACTACGCCGCCGAGTTCCTCGACCTGATCCTGGCGGTTCGCGTGGTCGACAGTCTCGATGACGCGATCGCCCACATCCGCCGCTACGGCTCGGACCACACCGAGGTGATCGCCACGCGCAACGAGGCGACGGCCGCGAAGTTCGTCCACGCGCTGCGTTCGGCGGTGGTGATGGTCAATGCCTCCTCGCGCTTCTCCGACGGCGGCGAGCTGGGGCTGGGCGCGGAGATCGGCATCTCCACCACCCGACTGCACGCCTACGGGCCGATGGGCGCCGAGTCGCTCACCATCGAGCGCTTCGTGGTGCATGGTGAGGGGCAGGTGCGGCATCCGGAGAGCCGCACCCGCTGATCGCATCCAGACACCCGCCGATCGCATCCAGGCAGGAGCGCGCTGGCGCGCGATGCTTTCCTCTGGTGCGTGACGACGAGCATCGCGCGCAAGCGCGCTCCTACAGAAAAGAAGGGCGCCCGACGGGCGCCCTTCTTGTTTCCGGTGACGGCGGCGGATCAGTAGCCGGCCGCCAGTCCCGACGGACGGCGGCGATCGTTGGCGCCTTCCAGCAGACCGGTCTTCGGGCTGCGCAGGATCGCCTCGTCGGCGCCCCAGGACTGCACCTGCTTGAACTTGTAGCCCATGCCTTCCAGTTCCTTCTTCACCGCATCGGTGAACAGGCCCGGCTCGTAGATCACCGCATCGGGATACCACTGGTGGTGCATGCGCGGGGCGTTCACCGCCTGCTGCATGTTCATGCCGTAGTCGATCACGTTGGTGATGCTCTGCATCACCGTGGTGATGATGGTCGAGCCGCCGGGGCTGCCGGTGACCATGAACAGCTTGCCGTCCTTCAGCACGATGCTCGGCGACATCGAACTCAGCGGGCGCTTGCCGCCCTCTACCTGGTTCGCCTTGCCCTGCACCAGGCCGAAGGTGTTCGGCACGCCGGGCTTGGAGGTGAAGTCGTCCATCTCGTTGTTGAGGAAGAAGCCGGTGTCGCCGGCGATCTGGCCTACGCCGAACAGGTAGTTGATGGTGTAGGTCACCGACACGGCGTTGCCGTGCTTGTCGACCACGGCGTAGCTGGTGGTGTCCATGCCCTCGGTGGCGCCGAGGCTGCCCTTGATCTGCGTCGACGGCGTGGCCTTGTCCGGATCGATGGTCGAGCGCAGCTGGTCGATATGCTTGTCCGAGAGCAGCACGTCGATCGGGTTCTTCACGAACGCCGGATCGCCCAGGTAGTTGTTGCGGTCGGCGAAGGCGCGGCGCTCGGCCTCGATGGTGAAGTGCAGCGCACGGGCCGAGCCGTAGCCCCAGTCCTTCAGCGGATAGGGCTCGAGCAGCTTGAGGATCTGGCAGACGGTGACGCCGCCGGAGCTGGGCGGCGGATCGGAGACCACGGTGTAGCCGCGGTAGCCGCACTTGATCGGGGTGTCCCATTTCACCGTGTAGTCGGCGAAATCCTTCATGGTCAGCAGGCCGCCGTTGGCCTCGCTGGCGGCGACCACCCTGCGCGCGATGTCGCCGTGATAGAACGCCTTGGTGCCGTCCTTGCTGATCTCCTCGAGGGTCTTCGCCAGCTGCGGCTGCACCAGGCGGTCGCCGACCCGGTAGGGCTGGCCATCCTTCAGGAAGATCGCGCCGACGTTCGGGTACTTCTGGAAGTCCTTGGTGCGCTCGCCCAGGATGTTCACGTCACCCTGCTGCAGCACGAAGCCCTGCTTCGCCAGCCTGATCGCCGGGGCGATCACCTGCTGGCGCGAGAGGTGGCCGTACTTGCGCAGCGCCTCGTCCATGCCCATCACGGTGCCGGGCACGCCCACGCCGAGGTAGGTGCCGGTGCTCTTGCCGGGCACGACGTTGCCCTTGTCGTCCTGGAAGATGGTCGGGCCCGCCTTCAGCGGCGCCTTTTCGCGGAAGTCGAGGAACACGTCCTTGCCGTGCGCCAGGTGGATCAGCATGAAGCCGCCGCCGCCGATGTTGCCGCAGCACGGATGCACCACGGCCAGCGCGTAGCCCACCGCCACCGCGGCATCCACGGCGTTGCCGCCACGCTTGAGGATGTCCACGCCGACTTCGGTCGCCAGGTGCTGGGCCGAGACGACCATGGCGTGCTTCGCGGTGACCGGCTGGTCTTTCGACAGGTCGGCCAGGGTGGTCGGGGCGGCGGTGGCGTCGAGCGCCTGCTTGGGGATGTTGTCCTGCACGGCGGCGGACTGGCCCCAGGCCAGCGGCGCGGCCAGCAGCAGGGCCGCCGCCAGGCCGTGGATCAAGGTGTTTCGCATCGGTGGCTCCGGAAGGTGGTGGGGACGGGGTGCCGGTTCCCGATGGTAACCGGCACCGGCACGGTGTGCCTCCCTGCCTGCATCCCTGCACGTTCCTGCGATGTTCCTGCTGGCGGGACGTCCATACGGCCGGACGTCCCCGCGTCGATTCAGCCCGCGTCGCTCCACGCCCGCACGGCTTCGGCGAAGGCGAGGCAGTCGGCGAAGCGGTTGTACAGGGGGGCCGGCGAGATGCGGATCACGTCGGGCTCGCGCCAGTCGCCGATGATGCCGCGATCGACCAGATAGTCGAACAGTGCGCGGCCGCGCTCGCGCCCGCCGCGCACGCGGATCGACAGCTGCGCGCCGCGCTGCGCCGGGTCGGCCGGCGTGATGATCTCCAGCAGGTCGGCCAGCTGCGTGTTCACCAGCCACTCCAGATAGCCGGTGAGCTTGAGCGACTTGGCGCGCAGCCGGTCCATGCCGGCGCGACGGAAGATCTCCAGCGAGATGCGCAGCGGCACCATCGCCAGGATCGGCGGATTCGACAGCTGCCAGCCTTCCGCGCCCGGGGTGGGATCGAAGGTCGGCGCCATCTGGAAGCGGTTGTCGCGGCGGTTGCCCCACCAGCCGTGGAAGCGCGGCAGCTCGGCCTGCGCGTGCCGCTCGTGCACGAACACGCCGCCGACCGCGCCGGGGCCGGAGTTGACGTACTTGTAGTGGCACCACACGGCGAAATCCATGCCGCTGTCGTGCAGCGCCAGCGGCAGGTTGCCCACCGCGTGGGCCAGGTCGAAGCCGACCTTGCAGCCGCGCGCGTGCGCCAGCGCGGTGATCGCCTTGAAGTCGAACGCCTGGCCGGTGCGGTACTGGATGCCAGGCAGCAGCAGCAGCGCGATGCGGTGGCCGTGCTCGGCCAACGCGCGCTCGATGGCTTCCATGGTCAGCGTGCCGTGAGGACCGTCGCCCTCCAGCTCGATCAGCGCGTCGGCCGGATCGAAGCCGTGGTAGCGGATCTGCGACTCCACCGCGTAGCGGTCGGTGGGGAAGGCACCGGCCTCGATCAGGATCGCCGGGCGCTCGGCGGTGGGGCGGTAGAAGCTGACCATCATCAGGTGCAGGTTCACGCCCAGGGTGTTCATCGCCACCACCTCGACGGGCAGGGCGCCGACCAGCGCGGCGAGGTTGTCGCGCAGGTAATCCTCGTAGTTCAGCCAGGGCGCGCGGCCCTTGAAGTGGCCTTCGACCGCCAGCTCGCCCCAGTAGTCGAGCTCGGCGCTGAGCGCCGGGCGCACGGCGCGCGGCTGCAGGCCCAGCGAGTTGCCGCAGAAATAGTGGCCTTCGCGGCCCTCGTGCGGCGGGATCAGGAATTCGTCGCGGAAGCCGGCCAGCGGGTCGGCGGCATCCTGCGCCTGCGCCCAGGCGGACGTGGCTTCGTAGGTTGGGGACATGACGCGGTTCCGGCAAAAACAGCCCCGAAGGTTACCGCGTCGACGCCTATTTCCCCAGCCGGTCGGCGATCCCCTGGCAGCCCTTGTCGAACGCCGCCTGCCAGGCCACACCGGCCTGGGTGGAGGCCGGACGCAGGCAGCGCAACTGGATGGCGTGGCCATCGCGGTACCAGTAGTGCTCCACGTAGGCCATCGTCGAGCCGGCCTCTCTGGCGGTGTAGAGGAAGTTGTCCGGGCCGCCGGTGTTGCTGACACTGCGGATTGCCTGGTAGCCGGGCAGGCCCTGTGCCTTGGCGCTGGCCTGTCCCACGTACTGCTGGAAGCCGCCCATGTCGCCGACCTGCTTGACCGTCACCGAGACGCGGGCGAGCGTGTTGCGCGCGGTGGGCGAGGGATCGGGCACCTGGAACACCCGCACTTCGGGATCGCCCTGGGTCTCCATGATCCCGATCCAGTTGTCCGGGGTGCTGAAGGAGACGGTGCCATTGGCCATGGTGACGTCGGTGGCAAACAACGGGCCGCTGGCGAGCAGGGCGGTGGCGATCAGGGCGAGGCGCGACAGGTGCATGCAGGCTCCGGGCGGGGCCGGGTTCGGCCGGGTCGGGAAGGGTATTCCACAGCATAGCCGCTGCGGGACACCTTGCGAGCCGATGCCCGTCACAACCGGGAGGTCATCCGGGGCAGGATAGGCTCGTCGGCTGCGGCGTATACTCGGCCGGCTGGACTTGGAGAGGGGGATCCGTGAGCGATCGCGGCGGTAGCGCTATCCGCAGGGCCGGGCCGATCCCGCTGCACGCGGTGATGGCGGCCTTGCGCGCCGGCTCGCCCGGAGGATCGCAGCGGACAGCGTCCGCATGTGACTGCATCCTCGCCCCGTCGCCGGACGCGCCCGGCGACGCGTGGCAGGGGGCTGTCCGCGTTTTCCGGCATCGGATCTCTTCTCCGGACCGGTTTCCGCGCGGGGTGGAGCCCCGTGTTGTCTTGCGATGAACGGATTGATCGACCGATGAATACGCTGGAAAAGCAAGCCGAAGTGACCCGTCTGCTGCATTCGGCACAGGCCGGCGATGCGGATGCGCTGGATGAGGCGTTGCGGCAGATGTACGGCGCCCTGCACCGACTGGCCGGCGCCCAGCTACGGCAGAACAGCAGCGAGCGCACGCTCAGCGCCACCGCGCTGGTGAACGAGGCCTACCTGAAGGTGTTCGGCGGCGGCGGCGCTCCGGAGTGGGAGAATCGCGGCCACCTGCTGGGCGTGGCTGCCCGCGCCATGCGCGAGGTGCTGGTCGATTCCGCCCGCCGGCGACAGGCATCCAAGCGGCCGCAGTCGGTCGACCGCATCGAACTGTCGGAGATTTCCGGTGCGCTGGCGCACCAGATCGACTACGCCGCGCTGCTGGAGTGCATGGAGGCGCTGGAACAGATCGACCCGCGCCAGGCCAGCATCGTGTCGATGCGTTTTTTCGTGGGCCTGACCGCCGAGCAGATCGGGGCGGCCATGGGCATTTCCCCCGCCACCGTGCAACGCGAATGGCGCATGGCCCGCGCCTGGCTGCAACGCGAACTCGAAGGCTGAGGGTTTCTCCCGGACGACCTTCCGCCTCGCGCGCGATGCGCGGGGTTCCGTCGTCGTGCCTGCTGCATCCCAGAAAATGAACGAAGACTGAATATTGGCTGGCGTGGGGTGACCAAGACCGCGGCTCCGCCGCGCACTAACCCGGTGGAGGGGCTCGCAACGCCCCGACGAACACGCTCGCTAGGGCACGTTCCGCAGCGGTCGGCGGGACTCCGGTGGCGGTCGGTTCCATTTCTGCAGCCAGGGGGGCATCGCATGGCGTCAGGTACTGGAGATGCGGCGGGCTTCCGCGGCGTTCCGGTCGTGTCGTGCGCGCCTGCCCGGGTCCGTCCACATCACCGGTAGACCCTCTTCGAAGGAGACATCGCATGGCCAAGCAAAGCAGTCAGAAATTCATCGCGAGAAACCGCGCGCCGCGCGTGCAGATCGAGTACGACGTCGAGGTCTACGGCGCGCAGAAGAAGGTGCAGGTGCCGTTCGTGATGGGCGTGATGTCCGACCTGTCCGGCGCCAACAACGCCGAACTCGCGCCGGTCGAGGACCGCAAGGCGCTCGAGATCGACGTCGACAACTTCGACCAGCGCCTGCAGTCGATGAAGCCGCGCGTCTCCTTCGCGGTGCCCAATACGCTCACCGGCGAGGGCAACCTGAACGTCGACATCACCTTCGAGAGCATGGACGACTTCTCGCCCGCCGCGGTGGCCCGCAAGGTCGCGCCGATCGCCAAGCTGCTCGAGGCGCGGACCCAGCTGGCCAACCTGGCCACCTACATGGACGGCAAGGCCGGTGCCGAGAAGCTGATCGCCCAGGCGATCAACGATCCGGCGCTGCTGCAATCACTGGCGTCGGCGCCCAAGCCCGGCGACGAAGGCAAGGACGGGGAGTAAGCAGACATGGCAACTGAGAAACTGGCCGAACAGGGCGCTGCCGCCACTGCCGAAGCGGGCGATTTCGCCGCGCTGCTCAACAAGGAGTTCAAGCCCAAGAGCGAGCGTGCCAAGGAAGAGGTCGAGTCCGCCGTCCGCACCCTCGCCGAGCAGGTGCTGAGCAAGGCCGACATCGTCTCGGACGATGTGACCCAGACGATCAATGCCTACGTGGCCGAGCTCGACCGCAAGATCAGCGAGCAGCTCAACCACGTCATGCACCACGAGGATTTCCAGAAGCTGGAGAGCGCGTGGCGCGGCCTGCACTACCTGGTCAACAACACCGAGACCGACCAGCTGCTGAAGATCCGCGTCATGAACATCTCCAAGAAGGAGCTGGGCAAGACGCTCAAGCGTTACAAGGGCACCGCCTGGGACCAGAGCCCGATCTTCAAGAAGGTGTACGAGGAAGAGTACGGCCAGCTCGGTGGCGAGCCCTATGGTTGCCTGGTCGGCGACTACTACTTCGACCACAGCCCGCCGGACGTGGAGATGCTGGCCGGCATCGCGCAGGTGGCCTCGGCCGCACACGCGCCGTTCATCGCTGCGGCCAACTCCAGCCTGATGGGCATGGAGAGCTGGAACGAGCTGTCCAACCCGCGCGACCTGGCCAAGATCTTCTCCACGCCGGACTACGCCTCCTGGCGTTCGCTGCGCGAATCGGAGGATGCCAAGTACCTCGGTCTGGCGATGCCGCGCACGCTGGCGCGCCTGCCGTACGGCGCGTCCACCAATCCGGTGGAAGAGTTCGACTTCGAGGAAGACACCGCCGGTGCCGACTCGTCCAAGTACACCTGGCAGAACGCGGCCTACGCGATGGCGGTGAACATCAACCGCTCGTTCAAGGAATACGGCTGGTGCTCGCGCATCCGGGGCATCGAGTCCGGCGGCGCGGTGGAAGGTCTGCCGGTGCATGCGTTCCCGACCGACGACGGCGGCGTGGACATGAAGTGCCCGACCGAGATCGCGATCACCGATCGCCGCTCGGCCGAGCTGGACAAGATGGGCCTGATGCCGCTGGTCCACCGCAAGAACTCGGACATGGCTGCCTTCATCGCCGCGCAGTCGCTGGCCAAGCCGGAGGAGTACGACGATCCGGACGCCACCGCCAACGCCGCGCTCAGCTGCCGCCTGCCGTACCTGTTCGCCGCCAGCCGCTTCGCGCATTACCTGAAGTGCATCGTGCGCGACAAGATCGGCTCGTTCTCCAGCCGCGACCAGATGCAGAGCTGGCTGACCAACTGGGTCATGAACTACGTCGACGGCGACCCGGCCAACTCCAGCGAGGAGACTAAGGCGCGCAAGCCGCTGTCGGCCGCCGAGGTGGTGGTGGAGGAGGTCGAGGGAGCTCCCGGCTACTACACCTCCAAGTTCTACCTCAAGCCGCACTACCAGCTCGAGGGACTCACCGTCTCGCTGCGACTGGTGTCGCGCCTGCCGTCCGCGGCCAAGGCCTGATCCGGCGGCGCGGCGGGGGATCGGTCCCCCGCCGCGCCGGCATGCGGCAGAAGCAGTTCACGGATGCGACGGGGGACGGTCGCTTCCTGCAGTGCCCACGGCGGCCAGGGGGCCGGCGACGTTCCCTTCAAGCAACCACGGATCGACCGGTGCGGGTGCGTTCCCGAACGGCGTCATCCATCCATCACAGGTGATCGAGGAGAGGTTCCATGGCATTTGACATGCACATCAAGTTCGGCTCGGGCAAGGTCAAGATCGAAGGCTCGTCCAAGCACAAGAAGCACACCGGCGAGATTCCGATCCTCGCGTGGTCGTGGGGTGCCAGCAACACCGGCGACCTGCACGGTGGCTCCGGTGCCAGCGGCGGCAAGGCCCACGTGCAGGACATCTCCGTCACCAAGTACGTCGACACCAGCTCCAGCGCGCTGCTCAACGCGGTGTGCACGGGCGGCCGCATCGACCAGGCCTGGCTGTACGTCACCAACGCCACCGGCGAGCAGACCGACTTCCTCACGATGGAGCTGAGCGAGGGCATCTTGGTCACCTCGTACTCCACCGGCGGCAGCGGCGGCGAAGACCGTCTGACCGAGAACATCACCCTGCACTTCGGCAAGTTCAAGTACTCGTTCCAGCCGCAGGACGACAAGGGTGCCGCACAGGGCGGTTCGAAGGACTTCACCTTCGACATCCAGGCGGTGGCCGCGGCCTGACGGCCCGGGCCTGCACGCGTCCTTCCTGCTGACCAAGGCATTCTTCAAGTGGAAAATTCCGCGGAAAACCTGCTCCGGGACGGCCGGCTGGACGAGGCGCTGCAGGCCCTCACCACCCAGGTGCGGTCGCATCCTTCCGATGCGCCGCACCGCGTTTTCATGTTTCAGCTGCTGGCCGTGCTCGGCCAGTGGGAGCGGGCACAGAACCAGCTGAAAGTGGCCGGTGAGCTGGATCCGGCGAACACGCTGATGGTGGGCGCCTACCGCGTGGCGCTGGCCGGCGAGATGCAGCGCGCCGAAGTCATGGCCGGGCGTCGCTCGCCAGTGATGATCGGCGAGCCCGAACCCTGGATCGCCCTGCTGCTGCAGGCGTTGAAGTTGACCGCGGAAGGCCGGGTCGCCGAGGCGCAGGCGCTGCGCGGCGAAGCCTTCGAACAGGCGCCGACAGCGGCCGGCAGCATCGACGGCGTGCCGTTCGAATGGATCGCCGACGCCGATCCGCGCTTCGGTCCGTGTCTGGAGGTGATCACCCAGGGCGGCTACGCCTGGGCTCCGTTCTCGCGCATCCAGTCGCTGTCGTTCGACGAGCCGAGCGACCTGCGCGACAAGGTGTGGTCGCCGGTGCAGATCACCTGGACCAACGGCGGCCAGGCAGTCGGTTTCGTGCCATGCCGCTATCCGGGAGCCGAATCGGCGTCCGAGCCGGCGCTGGCGCTGGGTCGGCGCACCGACTGGATCGACCTCGGGCACGACCTGCAGATTGGTGCGGGCCAGCGCATGCTGGCCACCGACGAGGGCGACTACCCGCTGCTGGACGTCCGCTCGATCACCTTCGACCACGACTGAGCGGGAGACCGCCGTGGCCGAACTGACCACCCAGGAACGGCTGCAGCCATCGCTGCTCGATCGGCTCACCGACGACGAGCCGGGCCAGCGCGAGGAGAGCCGCGAGAAGCGCGTGATCTCCGCCAGCCGGCTGCGCGAGTGCGTCACCCGCGACATGTCCTGGCTGCTCAACTGCGTGAACCTCGGCGCCGACGAGGAGCTCGCCGACTTTCCCGAAGTGACCCGCTCGGTGGTCAACTTCGGTATTCCCGATCTCACCGGCTCGGCGCTTTCCGGCGTCGACGCCGCCGTGCTGCAGCGGCAGATCCGCGCGGCGATCGTGGCGTTCGAGCCGAGGCTGATCGCCAGCACGCTGCAGGTCACCGTCAACATGGACACCGATCGCATGGATCGCCAGTCGCTGGTGTTCAACATCGAGTCCGACATGTGGGCGCAGCCGATCCCGCTGAAGCTCTATCTGAAGACCGAGGTCGACCTGGAGACAGGTACCTTCCACGTCTCGGAGGGCTTCGGCTGAGCGTGCCATGGACCCCCGCCTGATCCGCTACTACAACCGCGAGCTGCAGCACGTCCGGGAGATGGGCGGCGAGTTCGCCCGCGAGTACCCGAAGATCGCCGGCCGCCTGGGCCTGGAAGGTTTCGAGTGCGCCGACCCCTACGTCGAGCGACTGCTGGAGGGCTTCGCCTTCCTCGCCGCGCGCGTGCAGCTCAAGCTTGATGCGCAGTACCCGGTGTTCACCCAGCATCTGCTGGAGATGGTCTACCCGCACTACCTCGCGCCGGTGCCGTCGATGGCGGTGGTGCAGCTGCAGCCGGACCTGAAGGAGTCCGCGCTGGCCGGCGGGCACGTCGTGCCCAGACACACCGCGCTGCGCAGCCAGACCGGCCGCGACGACCGTACCGCCTGCGAATACCGTACCGCGCATGAGGTCACGCTGTGGCCGCTGGAGTTGGCCGAGGCGAAGTACTTCGAGACGCCGGCCGCGGTCGCAGCGGCCGGCATCCCGATCCCCGAGGGCAAGCCGGTCCGCGCCGGCCTGCGGCTCAAGTTCCGCGTCACCGCCGGCGTACCGGCCCATGCGCTGGCGCTGGACCGGCTGCCGATCTTCATTGCCGGCGCCGACGAGCTGCCCAAGCGCCTGTACGAGCAGGTGCTCGGCAATGCGGTGGGCTACCTGGTGCGGGCCCCGGGTGCCTCCGGACCGGTAAGCGCCAGCTATCCGGCCGAGGCGATCCAGCCGCGCGGGTTCGCCGACGAGGAGGCGCTGATTCCCTATACGGCGCGCTCGTTCAGTGGCTATCGCCTGCTGCAGGAATACTTCGCCTGCCCGGAGCGTTTCCTGTTCGCCGAGTTCACCGGACTGCGCCAGGTACTGGCGCGCTCGCAGGGCAGCGAGTTCGAGATCGACGTACTGCTGGACCGCAGCGTGCCGCGTCTCCACAACGCCGTGGATGCCGGCAATTTCAGACTGTTCTGCACGCCGGCGATCAACCTGTTTCCGCGTCGTGCCGACCGCATCCATCTGCAGGCCGGCAAGAGCGAATACCACGTACTGGCCGACCGCACCCGGCCGATGGATTTCGAGATCCACTCGATCAGCGAGGTCGACGGCTTCGGTGACCGGCAGGAACCCGAGTTGCGCTTCCAGCCCTTCTACGGCTGCGACGAGCGCAGCTGGCACAGCGGCACGGCCGCTTTCTACACGGTGCGCCGCGAGCCGCGCCTGCTCTCCTCGCGCCAGCAGCTGCACGGTGCGCGTTCGAGTTACGTCGGGCACGAGCTGTTCGTCTCGCTGGTCGATGCGCGCGACGCGCCTTACTCGACCTCGCTGCGCCAGATCGGCATGCAGTTGCTGTGCACCAACCGCGATCTGCCGTTGCACATGCCGGTGGGCAAGGGCACGACCGACTTCACCATGGAAGCCGGGGCTCCGGTGCAGGCGATCCGCTGCGTGGCCGGGCCGACCAAGCCGCGCGCACCGACGGCGACCGGCGAGACCGCATGGCGCCTGCTCAGCCACCTGCAGCTCAATTACACCTCGTTGCTGGGGGAGGGCGCCGATCAGGGCGCCACCGCCTTGCGCGAGATGCTCACGCTGTATTGCGACGAGTTCGATTCCGGCGCCCGCCGGCAGATCGAGGGCGTGAAGTCGGTGCGCTCGGCGCCGATCGTGCGGCGCATCCCGGTGCCCGGACCGATCAGCTTCGGCCGCGGGCTGGAGATCACGCTGACCTGTGACGACAGCGCGTTCGAAGGCACCGGTGCCTACCTGCTCGCGTCGGTGATGCAGCACTTCTTCGCGCGCTACGTCTCGGTGAATTCCTTCACCGAGACCGTGCTGCGCACCCTGGAACGCAACGAGGTGGCCCGATGGCCGGCACAGCTGGGCAAGCGCCAGATCCTGTAGCGCCGCTCGCGGCGCTGCAGGCCGAGCCGGAGCGCTTCGACTTCTTCGACGCGGTGCGGCGGATCGAGTGCGCGCATCCGGACAAGCCACGGCTGGGCGAGTCGACCAAGCCGTCGGAAGATCCGGTGCGGCTGCGCCATACGCCTTCGCTGGCCTTTTCGCCACGCACCCTCGACCGCTTCGAGCCGGCTTCCGGCGAGCAGCCCCATCGCCTGTACGGTCGGTTTCTCGGCCTGTTCGGCCCGAACGCACCGCTGCCGCTGCACCTGACCGAGTACGCCATCGATCGCCAGATCAACGCGCGCGATCGCACGTTCAGTGCGTTCGCCGACATCTTCCACCACCGGATGATGAGCCTGTTCTACCGCGCCTGGGCGGACGCACAACCCACCGTGCAGTACGACCGGCCGAAGCAGGACCGCTTTGGTGCCTACGTCGGCGCGCTGGTCGGCGTGGCGACCCCGCATGCCGGCGATCGCGACGCGATGCCCGACCGCTTCAAGCGCTTCTTCGCCGGTCGCCTGCTGACCCAGGCGCGCAGTCCGGAAGGCCTGCGCCAGTTGCTGCAGGACTTCTTCCGCGTGCCGGTGCGGGTGCTGGAGTACGTCGCCGAGTGGATGCGTCTGCCGGACGAGTCGCACCTGCGGCTGGGGGCGTCGCCGCAGGTCGCCGGACTCGGCCGCACGGCGGTGCTGGGTGATGCGGTATGGGAGGCGCAGCAGCGCTTCCGCCTGCGCATCGGGCCGCTCGATGCCGCGCAGTTCCGCCATTTCCTGCCCGGCGAAGAGGCACTGCAGCAGCTCGTTGCCGCGGTGAAGACCTACGTCGGCGAGGAAAAGGCCTGGGATGTACAGCTCGTGCTCCAGCGCGAGGACGTGCCGGTCACGCGCCTGGGCCAGTCCGGCCGCATGGGGCTGACCACCTGGCTGGGCCGGCGCGACCAGCTCACCGATGCCGACGACGTCGTGCTGCGTCCTGCGGGCTGAGGGTGACGCGCATGCCGAAGATCACCACCGATTTCCGATTCCCGCCCTGCGCCCCGCGCGCGGGTGCCTACCGCTAACCTCGCAAGGATCCACGCCATGGCCGACATCAGCCGCAGCGCCCTTTTCGGCAAGCTCAACAAGCTCGCCTACCGGGGCATCGAGAGTGCCACCGTCTTCTGCAAACTGCGCGGCAATCCTTACATCGAGCTGGTGCACTGGATCCACCAGATCCTGCAGCTGCAGGACTCGGACCTGCACCACATCGTCAAGCAGTTCAACCTCGATCCGTCGAACCTGGTGCGCGACGTCACCGACGCACTGGACCGCCTGCCACGCGGCTCCACCAGCATCTCGGACATTTCCAGCAACGTCGAGGAAGCCGTCGAACGCGCCTGGGTGTTCGCCACCCTGATGTTCGGCGAGGCGCAGGTGCGCACCGGTTACCTGATCGTCGGCATCCTGCAGACGCGCAGCCTGCGCAACGTGCTGGTGGGCATCTCCAGGGAGTTCGAGAAGGTCAAGCTGGAGACGCTGACCGACAAGTTCGCCGAGGTCGTCGACGGTTCGCCCGAGGACAACCAGACCGCTTCGGATGGTTTCAAGATGGGCGGCGCGGTGCCCGGCGAAGCCAGCGGCGCGATGGGGCCGGCGCAGATGGGCAAGCAGGAGGCCCTGCGCCAGTTCACCGTCGACCTCACCGAGCAGGCGCGCAGCGGCAAGCTCGATCCCATCGTCGGCCGCGACGACGAGATCCGCCAGGTGGTGGACATCCTGATGCGCCGCCGGCAGAACAACCCGATCCTGGTCGGCGAGGCTGGCGTGGGCAAGACCGCGGTGGTGGAAGGCTTCGCCCAGCGCATCGTGCGCGGCGACGTGCCGCCCTCGCTGAAGGACGTGGAGCTGCGCACGCTGGACGTCGGCCTGCTGCAGGCCGGCGCCAGCATGAAGGGCGAGTTCGAGCAGCGCCTGCGCTCGGTGATCGAAGAGGTCCAGTCCAGCCCCAGGCCGATCATCCTGTTCGTCGACGAGACCCACACGCTGGTCGGCGCCGGCGGCGCGGCCGGTACCGGCGATGCGGCCAACCTGCTCAAGCCGGCGCTGGCGCGCGGCACGCTGCGCACCATCGGCGCCACCACCTTCGCCGAGTACAAGAAGCACATCGAGAAGGACCCCGCGCTGACCCGCCGCTTCCAGACCGTGCAGGTCGACGAGCCGAGCGAGGAGAAGGGCATCCTGATGATGCGCGGCGTCGCCAGCGTGATGGAGAAGCACCATCGCGTGCAGATCCTCGACGAGGCGCTGGAGGCGGCGGTGAAGCTGTCGCATCGCTACATCCCCGCGCGCCAGCTGCCGGACAAGGCGGTCAGCCTGCTCGACACCGCCTGCGCCCGCGTCGCGGTGAGCCAGCATGCGGTGCCGCCGGAAGTGGACGACACCCGCAAGCGCATCGAGGCGCTGGAGACGGAGCTGGCGATCATCCATCGCGAGAAGACCGTCGGCGTGGACGTCGCCGAGCGCGAGGCCTCGGTCGACGAGAAGCTGGTCGTCCAGCGTGAACGGCTGGAGAAGCTCGAAGCCGACTGGGCCGCCGAGAAGGTGCTGGTCGAGCAGATCCTCGCCATCCGCGCGAAGCTTCGTGGCGACAGTGCGCCGGTGGAAGGCACCGGCAGCAAGCTGGAAGCCTCGGCCGAGGCGGCCGCCGTGGCCGAGGATCCGGCGGTGGCGGTCGAGTTCGACGACGCGGCGCGCGCCGCCGCGCTGGAAGAGTTGAAGACCCTGCAGACCCAGCTCACCGAGCTGCAGGGCGAGAATCCGCTGATCCTGCCGACCGTGGACATGATCGCCGTCGGTGCCGTGGTGTCGGACTGGACCGGCATCCCGGTCGGCCGCATGGTCAAGAGCGAACTCGAGACCGTGATGAACCTGGCCGGCCTGATGGGCAAGCGGGTGATCGGCCAGGACCACGCGATGGAGATGATCGCCAAGCGCATCCAGACCAGCCGCGCCGGCCTGGACAACCCGAACAAGCCGATCGGCGTGTTCATGCTTGCCGGCACTTCCGGCGTCGGCAAGACCGAGACCGCGCTGGCGCTGGCCGAGGCGCTGTATGGCGGCGAGCAGAACATCATCACCATCAACATGAGCGAGTTCCAGGAGGCGCACACCGTCTCCACGCTCAAGGGCGCGCCTCCCGGCTACGTCGGCTACGGCGAGGGCGGCGTGCTGACCGAGGCGGTACGGCGCAAGCCGTATTCCGTGGTGCTGCTGGACGAGGTGGAGAAAGCCCACCCGGACGTGCACGAGATCTTCTTCCAGGTGTTCGACAAGGGCGTGATGGAGGACGGCGAAGGCCGCCGCATCGACTTCAAGAACACCCTGATCCTGCTCACCACCAATGCCGGCACCGAGATGATCGCCAGCATGTGCAGCGACCCGGACCTGATGCCGGACCCGGATGGCATGGCCAAGGCGCTGCGCGACCCGCTGCTGAAGATCTTCCCGCCGGCGCTGCTCGGTCGCCTGGTCACCATCCCGTACTACCCACTGAGCCCGGCCATGCTCGGCGAGATCGTCAAGCTGCAGTTGAATCGCATCAAGAAGCGCATCGAGGGTCGCTACAGGATCCCGTTCGAGTACGGCGATGACGTGGTGAAGCTGGTGGTCGAGCGCTGCACCGAGAGCGAATCCGGTGGCCGCATGATCGACGCCATCCTGACCAACTCGATGCTGCCGGACATCAGTCGCGAGTTCCTCAACCGCACCATCGAGGGCAAGCCGATCGAGAAGGCAAGCGTGAGCGTGAAGGACGGGGAGTTCAGCTATGCATTCTGAGTCGACCCCGTCTGCGGGCGGACGCGGTCCGGGCAGGTCTTCCGGGCATGGATGCCTGGGCATATCGCCGGGCCGGCCGGTGGATGACTGGATGCGCGAGGCGGGGAGTCTTCAGGAGCGCAGTCTGCGCCCGAGGGAAGAGCGATGAACGACTACAAGAAGCTGATGAAGTTTATCGAGGCCCAGGCGCTGCTGGCTCCGGTCTCGCCGGGAGAGTCGACCCGCGACCTCTACACCTACTTTCACGAGAAGCTGGACAACCCGTCGAACGATCGCGGTGACGTGAGGGAAATGGCGAACCGGGCCCTGCGGGTGGCCGGGCTCAGGCCGCGGAACTCGAGCCAGGCCTCAACCCTGGACGCGCCGGAAAACGCGGATCTCAGGGCCCGCGCCGCTGCGCTTCTGGCGATGTCGATCATTCGGGACATGAGTGAAAACGAACTGACCAGCCAGTACGCACGCCTGCGCAAGCTGAACCAGTCGGCGGTTCTGTCCGAGCTGCGCGTGACGCTCAAGAAGGGCGACGTGGTCCAGTCCCGGAAATTTCCCAAGCTGGAGATGAAGAATTTTTCCAGCGCCGGTACGCGTGCAAGCATCTGGAAGCACGAGATCGAGGATGCGTACTCGAAGACGCACGACATGCTCCTTCAATGCGAAATGCGCTTCCTGGTGGGTGGCACCGCGTTGACGGGAACCCTCGACACCGCTTTCAGGGCGTATTTCGGAGATCCGTCCGCGATCGTCGATACGTCGGCACTTCCGTTCAGCGACGCGTCGAAGCCGGTATGGATGCCGTCGAACCAGACGCGGCTCGAGGTGGTCCGGGAGGTGATGCGCAGGGTCTGCAAGAACTTCGTGCGGCAATCCATCCGCATCTACTTCGGTGGACGCAGCATCGACGACGGCACGTATGCCTACGTCAGCGGAAAAACCAATCCCACCAAGATCCATGTCGGCGGTCAGTTCTTCACCAAGGTGAAGGAGGGGCTTGCCAGCGAGGCCGGCACCATCGTGCACGAGTGCACGCATACCTTTGCCGGAACGAAGGATCACAAGTACCGCAACGATCCCTGCAAGCAGCTGGCGATCAGCCATCCGGCAAAGGCACTGGCCAATGCCGACAGCTACAAGTTCTTCGTCGAGGCCGCATTCGGATAGTGACCGGGCGAGGGCGTGCAGGGAGATCGCTGGCCGCGCTCATCCTTCAGCACGTGTCGTTACCGCGGTGCCGGGGTGTTTGGAGTCCAGGAATCAGAGCCGGACGGATGCACCCGGTTCCGCAGCCTCCGGCGGCAACCCGGCCGAGCTTTCCATGGAGGGTTGCTGGAATGAGCGCTCCAGGGCCTGGATGCCGGCAGGGAGCCAAGGGAATTCGGGCCGGTGCCAGCGGTTGTTGGCGCGAGGTGCCAAGCAATGCATGTCGGGCCGGCGATCAGAACGCCTGCTGCAGACGCCAACCATGGGGTGATAGCCGTGATCGAATACTACGACCTTGGACCGGACAAGAAGCTCAACGAAATCGTGATGGCCGGCAGCCACGACGCCGGCATCACCGGCGGCGGGAGCAACGTGCAGACCCAGGACCGGGACATCTACGAGCAGGCCAAGGCCGGCGTCCGCATCTTTGACCTGCGCATCGCGCTGGCGACGACGGGAGGAACGCACGACGGCGCAAAGCTCGCCGAACTGAAGGCCTTCCATGCCGACAAGAAGCTGGTGTCGAACAGGACGACCACCCGCCACGTGGGCAGCCTGGGCACCACCCAGCAGGTCGAGCGGAGCAAGCTGCGAGGCGGCGCCTTCGGCATGAACCTGAGCAACATGCTCACCCAGGCCAAGCGCTTCGTCGACGAGAATCCCAACGAGTTCCTGCTGCTGAAGTTCGACAAGTCGACGAACTGGCTGCTGATCGCCGAGGCCTGCGTGAACTATCTCGACAGCGCGCTGTACACCGGGGGCGGCAATCTCAATACCAAGACCCTGCGCGACCTTCGTGGCAAGGTCGTCCCGCTGTTCGTCGAGTCCGGCATGCAGGCCTTGCGCTCCGCGAACGTCAACGGGCCGGGCATCGGCATCCTGGGCATCAAGAACATGAAGGATGACAAGGGTGGTTACAACGACCGCTACGAAGGCATCCAGTATTACGGCAAGGGTGGCACCAGTCCCTTCAGCCCGTTCAAGAAAACCAAGCAGAACGTCACCAAGCAGTCCGATCTGATGAAGAAGGGTGGCCAGGGCAACCCTGCGGTCATGGGCATGATGTACTGGACGAGCACGGGCCTGTTCGAGAGCATCAAGGATCGCAACGACGGCATGTGGACGCAGCCCAACGTGGACAAGCTCAAGCGCATGTGGTCCCAGGGGCTGGAACAGGCGATCCAGGATCGCGCGGGCAAGTACGCGCAGATCAATGGCTTTGGCGGAGGGCAGCGGCTGAAGGCGTTCCTGCCCAATTTCGTGATGATCGATTTTGCCGACCCGACGAAATGCGGGGAGATCTTCGAGCTCAACACGACGCCGGTTACGGTGATGGTGGACGCTTTCGGTCTCGGCCAGCACCGTATCCGCCAGGCCTGAGAGTGGAGGGCGGGGGCCTCGCAGTGAGGGCCCCGCCGCGGGTTTCGGGACATGCGCCGGTATCCGGCATCCCGGCACCCGCCCACATCCGTGAAGGGCAGGCGCGGGATGATTCGGGCGCAGGTGGTTCCAGGGAGTAGGGAGGGGAAAACGCATGGCCGCAGACAGCTTCGAATACGAGGTGGCCAGGGGGGCTCGAAATTCGGCCGATCCGCATGACGACCCCGGCGCGCGTTGCGTGGCCGGTGGGCGGCGCGCGGTGAAGGAAACCGACCCGAGTCGCATACCGATCATCCGCGAGTGGGAGTACGCCTCCGGTCGCGTCATCGCCTTTTCCAAGATCGACTCATGCCTCGGTGCCATCCAGATCGCCGACAACCGGCTGCTGAGAGGTGCCCACTTCTCGATGTTCGCCTCCGGCGTGCCCTACGACACGGTGCAGTTCGTGGCGGCGATGACCGCCGCGGGCTTCCAGGCGAACCTGCCGATCCTGTATTTCGGCGGGGGCGTCCAGGATTGGCTTCCGGGCCTGGGCATGAATGCCTACATGGGCGTTGCCCCGTTTGCCCACCCGGTTGCCGACGCCGCCCAGCGGCAGTGGATCTTCGAAATGGACAACGGTGCGTTCACCTACCACTCGATGGCGTAGCACGGGCTGCGTCGCGCAGACAGCGCGCGACAAGGCGGATAGGGAGAGCCGGATGATGGGAAAATCAGCGGACAGGCGGGGATTCCGGCGATGGTCGCCGGTATGGCTGGCGTTGCTGGCACTGGCTGCGATGGGAGAGGTACAGGCGATGGGAAAGATGTGCATGTTTTCCGCGGTGCAAGGTGTGGTGACCGAGCACGGCAAGCCGGTGCAGGGCGCGGTGATCCGGCGCGGCTTCTTCTGGCACTGGAAGAGCGAGCGCGGTTCGGACGAGGCCACGACCGACGAGCAGGGGCGCTTCGCACTGCCCGCGATATGGCGCAGCTCGCTGTTCGGCGCGCTGCTGCCGCACGAGCCGGTGGTGGAACAGCAGATATCCATCGAGTACGGCGGCAGGAGCTACGTCGCGTGGAGTTTCATGAAGGGCTCGTACCAGGAAAACGACGAGCTGTTCGGGCGTCCGCTGGAACTGCGCTGCCCGCTCGAGAACGAGCCGGTCAAGCACCGGCTCAAGGAAGATCATGTTGAGCACGACATTTTCGGGATCTGCGAACTGCCCTGAACAACCTCCGGACAAATGGACACTGTCATGACGGACTTCACGCCAACAGAAGCAGCACGCATCGCCAGGGGCGTCTACGGCCTGCGCACCGAAACCGTATCGGGACTGGCACGAAATCACCGCGATCTGGGCTGCGAGGGCATGTTCGCGGTCGACGACAGCTCACGCTTCGTCGGCCGCTCCGGCGGCCTGGTCGTGTGCAAGAAGCTCACCGGCTTCGGCTACATCGCCGCCGGCGAGGGACGCCGGCAGGGCGAGGTGCTGATCGCGACGCGCGGCACCGACATGCCGCTGGACTGGCTCAGCAATTTCAACATCGGCGTACAGATCGGACCGGGCGGGCACCTGGTTCATGCCGGTTTCCACGACATCTGGAAATCGTTCGCCGCCGACATCGCCGAATTCCTGCGCGGGCGCAATCCGTCGGTGGTCCACTGCGTGGGGCACAGCCTCGGCGGCGCACTGGCCAATCTCAACGCGGATTACCTGACCAGCAAGGGAGTCGGCAGCGTGCGCCTGTACACCTTCGGTGCGCCACGTGCCGGTACGGTGCCATTTGCCCGCGCGCTGACCCGGCGGGTCGGAGCCGCCCACATGTACCGTGTCCACCACCGTTCGGATCCGGTGCCGATGATCCCCGTTTTTCCGTTCCAGCACGCGCCTGTCCACGGGACCATGTACGAGCTGACCGGCCGGCACACGGGGCTGATCAACAGCCAGGCGCATTCGATGCTGGGCAGCTACATGCCGGGCGTCGACGAACTGGACTGGCTGGCGCTGGCCCGTCAGGGACAGGACGCGATGGCCGACGCGCACACGCAATCCTGGCTCGACCAGGTCGCCGGAGGCGGTGGTGGGATCATCCCCTTCGGCGCCCGTGCCCTGCAGATGATCGGTCGCGCGCTGGGCTGGTTGCTGCGGCAGGTGCGGAATGTCCTGGTGGGCGTGCTGGGAACGGCGGCCACGGTGGGGATGACGGTGCTCGACCAGCTGGCCTGGATGATCAGCCAGGCGGCACAGCTGTCGATCAGCGTGTCTTCCTACGTTGGCACGCTCATCGCCGCGATCTTCCGGTTCCTTGGCCGTACCGTCATGACCGGCGTGTCGATGACGATGGCCTTTGTCCGCTGGGTGCTCGATCTGCTCTACAGCAGCCTGGGCAATGTCGCCCGGCTCGCGCTCTCCGTGCTGGACTAGGGCGCGGGCGGGGCATCCGCCGGCGGGTGCCCCGCGGGGCGTCCTAGGTGGGCTTCTCCGCCACCCGGACGGAAGCGGCGGTATGACCCCGGGGTCGGGGAAGGGGGCGGCCCTGGCCAGCCCCGGGCGCCCGTACCCGACGCGGCCCGCGGCTGTGCCGGCCCTCGCGCGCGGGGCGGCCGGCCTCGCCCGCGGGCGCGGGCGTGGGCGATTGTGACGGCGTGATCAATTCCGCGGATCTTTTACGCACCTAACCATGGAGCGCCATGCCGGCCGGTCGTCGCAGACGGGCCCGGGCGCGCAGCCATGGGGGAGGTGCCGGATGTTCCAGTCGTGCCGTTCGCTTGCATTCGCCGCGCTTCGTGACGCGGATGCGGGGCGCTGAGCCATGCCGCAGCCCGCAGCCCGCGTGAGCGATATGCACGTCTGCCCGATGGTGACGGGCGTGGTGCCGCACGTCGGTGGGCCGGTCAGCCCTCCCGGCAAGCCGACTGTGCTGATCGGCGGTCTGCCTGCCGCCCGGATGGGTGACATGGCCATCTGCGTCGGGCCGCCGGACACGATCGTGATGGGTGCGCCGACCGTACTGATCGGCGGCCAGCCCGCCGCGCGGATGGGGGACACCTGCTCGCATGGCGGCACCATCGTGCTGGGTTGTTTCACCGTGCTGATCGGTTGAGGGGGACTCCATGCGATCCGCGACCCGCTCGATCCCTTCCCGTCGCAAGGCCCAGCCGCTGTCCCCGGCGGGCCGGGCATTTGCGAGCCAGCTGCAGGAAGCCATGCGGGTACACCAGGCCGGCGACCTGGACGCGGCCGAGCGCTTGTACGGCGAAGTGCTGGAGCTGCATGCCGCCCAGCCGGACGCGCTGCATTTCCTGGGCGTGCTTGCCCATCAGCGCGGGCGCAGCGATGAGGCGGTGCTGCTGATCAGCTCGGCGCTGAAGATCATCCCCAGACACCCGGACGCGCACAACAACCTGGGCAACGTGCACAAGGAGTGCGGCCGGCTGGCCGATGCCGAGCGCTGCTACCGCAGGGCGCTGGCCTGCGCACCGGAGCACTACCAGGCGCAGAGCAATCTCGCCGTGGTACTGGAGGCGCAGGAGCGGCTGGACGAGGCCTTCGAGGCCTACTCGAAGCTGATCCAGCAGGCGCCGACCTACGCGCACGGCTACTACCGGCTCGGCCTGTTCCTGCGCAACTACGCGCAGAACGAAGAGCATCTGCAGCAGTCGGCCGAATGTTTCCGCCAGTCCTACGAGCACGACCCGGCCAACGTGCGCGCGCTCGAAGGGGTGGGCGTGGCGCTGTACATGCTCCATCGGCATGACGAGGCCGCCGACGTCTATCGCCAGTGGCTGGAGCGCGAGCCGGACAACCCGGTGCCGCGACACATGCTGGCCTCCTGCGGCGCCACCGAGGCGCCACCGCGCGCTGCCGACGACTATGTACGCGATGTCTTCGATGGCTTCGCCGAGAGTTTCGACGAGCAGCTGATCCAGAACCTGGGCTACCGGGCGCCGGAGGTGCTGGTCGGCATGCTCGACGAGGTGACGCCCGTCGACGGCGCCTCGCTCGACGTGCTCGATGCCGGGTGTGGCACCGGCCTGTGCGCGCCGCTGCTGCGCGCGCGTGCGCAGCGGCTGGTCGGGGTGGACCTGTCCGGCGGCATGGTCGACAAGGCGCGCCTGCGAGGCGGCTACGACGCGCTGGAAGTGGCCGAACTCACCGCCTGGCTGGAGGCGCATCCGCAGGCATTCGACCTGATCGTCTCGGCCGACACGCTGGTGTACTTCGGCCAGCTCGGCCCGGTGCTCGCCGCCGCCGCCGGGGCGCTGCGTCCCGGTGGCTGGCTGGGCTTCACCCTGGAGGCGGTCGAGGGCGATGACGAGGTGGCCGAGCTCACCTCCAGCGGCCGCTACCGCCACTCCCGCCCCTACGTGGAGCACCTGCTCGCGGGCAGCGGGTTCGAAGCCGTCACCGTGCGCGGCGACACCCTGCGTCGCGAGGCGGGCAAGCCCGTGCACGGCTGGGTCGTCCGGGCGCGCCGCAGCCACTCACCCGACGGCGCCTGAGCGCACTACGACGGACTCCGCCCATGGCACATGCGATCACCGTAACCAGCGACGTCGAGAGCACCCTCCTGTTCGTCCGCATGAGTGCGACCGAGGGACTCGGGCAGCTGTTCTCGTTCGAACTGCACCTGCTCAGTGAGAACGCCGAAGTCGACCTGCGCAAGCTGCTCGGCACGCCGATGGCGGTGAAGCTGGTCGACGAGGATGGCACCACGCGCTACTTCCACGGCATCGTGGCGGAGGCCGAGCAGACCGGCTTCGAGACGATCTCCAAGGTGCGCTACGCCGCCTACCGCATGCAGCTGGTGCCCAAGCCCTGGCTGCTGTCGCAGAAGATCGACTGCCGCATCTACACCGAGATGGACGTGCCGTCGATCGTCAAGGCGGTGCTCGGCGACATCGGTTACGCCGACGTCAAGCTCAGTCTCACCGGCAACTACCCGCAGCGCGACTACTGCGTGCAGTACCGCGAGAGCGGCCTGAACTTCATCAGCCGCCTGCTGGAGCAGGAAGGCATCTATTACTTCTTCACCCATGCGGCGAACGCGCACACCCTGGTGCTGGCCGACGCGCTGGGCGCGCACGCAGCCACCAGCGGCTTCGAGCATGTGCCGTACTGTCCGCCGACCCAGCGCGGCGGACGCCAGGCCGGCTCGATGACGCAGTGGCGCACCGCCGAACAGGTGCGTTCGCTGAAGGTGCAGCTCACCGATTACAACCCGCTCACGCCGAAGACCTCGCTGCTGGGCACCGCCACGCTGAGCGGCTCGGAATACCACGGTGTCGGCGGCCTGGATGTGTTCGACTATCCCGGCCCGCACGAGACCGCGGCGGACGGCAACCGCTACGCGCAGGTGCAGGTCGAGGCGCGTAACGCGCTGCACAAGGCCTGCCACGGACAGACCGACGCCTTCGGCATCGCCTGCGGCGCACTGTTCACGCTGCAGGATTTTCCGCTGCAGGCGCTCAACCGGGAGTACCTGGTCACCGGCACCCGCATCGAGCTGTGTGACCCCGGCTATTACGGCGGCGCGGATGCGAGCCAGGAGCCGTTCCGCTGCGACCTGCAGGCGATCCCCAGCAGCCAGCCGTTCCGCAGCCTGGCTGCCGCGGCCAAGCCGCGCATCGCCGGCCTGCAGACCGCAGTGGTCTGCGGCAGCGACACCGACGAGGACATCGCGGTCGACAAGTACGGCCGCGTGCAGGTGACCTTCCCCTGGAACAAGCCGGACAAGCCGAATGCCAAGAGCTCCTGTCCGGTGCGCGTGGCCTCGCCGTGGGCCGGCAAGACCTGGGGTGCGGTCAGCATCCCGCGCGTCGGCCAGGAAGTGGTGGTGAGTTTCCTCGAGGGCGATCCGGACCGCCCGCTGATCATCGGCAGCGTCTACAACGCCGACAACATGCCGCCCTACGCGCTGCCGGACAACAAGACCCAGTCCGGCGTGAAATCGCGCAGCCTGCTCGGCGGCGCCGACGACGCCAACGAGCTGCGTTTCGAGGACAAGAAGGGTTCCGAGCAGTTCTTCATCCACGCGCAGAAGGACATGCTGGAGGAGGTCGAGAACGACCACACCGTCACCATCGACCATGACGAGAAGGTGACGATCAAGAACGACCAGACGCTGGAGGTCGGCAACGACCAGACCGAGACCGTCAAGCACGACCGCAAGGTCACCGTGCAGAACGACGACAAGCTCGACGTCACCGCCAATGGCACCACCAGCATCGGGCAGAAGTTCAAGCTCAGCGCCGGCACCGAGATCGAGCTGGTCACCGGCGCGTCCAGCATCACCATGAAGAGCGACGGCACCATCGAGATCAAGGGCGTCAACATCAAGATCACCGGCAGCGTCGGTGTGAAGGTGGAGGGGCAGGTCGAGGTCGGGATCAAGGCGGGTGCCACCATGGACATCGGCGCCGGCGCCAGCCTGAAGGCGCACTCGGACGCGATGCTGGAAGTGGCCGGCAGTGCGATGACCACGGTCAAGGGAGCGATGACCACCATCAAGGGCGACGCGATGACCCAGGTCTCCGGCGCCATCATCATGATCGGCTGACGGGGGCGCACATGTCGGCAGTCATTCACGCCTCGGTGCAGATGGAGCTTCCCGCGGAAGCCAATGCGGTGCTTCGCGCGGAGATGACCCCGCAGGTGGCCGTGCAGGCGCTGCTCGCCGCCGGTCGCCCGCAGGACGCGCTCACCCTGCTGGCCCGCCTGCTGCCCAAGCGCTACGCGGTGGCCTGGGTCTGCCAGTGCGCGCGCGAGCAGGCGCTCTCCCAGGAAGACCGCGCCGGCGCCTCGCTGGCCGAGCAGTGGGTGCGCGAACCCAGCGAAAGCAATCGGCGCGCCGCGTTCGAGTTCGCCCACGCCGGCGGCTACAAGTCGCTGGGCGCATGGATCGCCGCCTCGGCCGGCTGGTCCGGCGGCAGCCTGGCGCCGGCCGCGCAGGAGACGCCGGTGCCGCCGCCCGAGCATCTCACCGCGCGCGCCACGGTGGCGGCAATCAACCTGCTGGCGGCGCTGGAGCCGGCCGAGTTCGATGCCCGGCGCAAGGCCTTCATCGAGCGTGCGACCAGCCTGCTGCAGGCCGGGGGAGGGGAGGCATGAGCCGCTGCCCCGCCCATCCGCATCGGTCCGACTTCCCTCATCAAGAGGAGCGCTGAGCGTGTCGTCGATTCCCACTCTGGTCCTGGCGGTCACCGGCGTGCACGCGGCGCAGTTCGGCGCGCGCGGGCAGAAGTCTTTCGAGGGGCGCGACGGTAGTATCGGTCGCTCGGAGGATTGCGACTGGGTGCTCAGCGCCTCGGGCGTGTCGCGGGTGCACGCGATGATCCGCTGCCTCAACGGCATCTACTTCATCGAGGACCGCAGCACCAACGGCATGCTTCTCAACGGCGTGCCGCTGGTGAAGGGCGACCCGTCAGCGCTCAAGCATGGCGACCGCCTGCAGATCGATACCTTCGAGGTATCCGTGAGCGTGCAGGCGGCCGGTGCGGTGCCAGCTCCGGCCGCGCCGATGCCGCCGGCGCCGCAGGACGTGTTCTCCACCTCGCCGCTGCCGCCGGCCGCCCCGATGCCGATGGGGCGCGACCCGCTCGACGACTTCCTCGATCTGGGGCCAGGCCCGGGCTCCCGGCCGCCGGCCGATGCCGGGCTGATCCCCGATCCGGTGGCGCCGGCCGGGGGCTCGCTCGATCCGCTGAGTTTCCTCGACGAGCCGTTCGCGCCGTCGCCGTCTCCCGCTGCACCGTCACCGGACTGGAACCACACGCCGGGCGTCTCCGACCACTTCCGGCCGCCGTTGCCGGAAGGCCAGCGCGCCGCCCAGATGCTGCCGGAAAACTGGGACCTGACCGTGGGCGACTTCGGCGCGCCGGCGGCATCGACGCCGGTTCCCGACCCGGCGCCTGCTCCGGTGCCGGCCCCCCCGCCCGCCGCCTGGACACCGCCGGCACCGGCTCCCGCATCCGTGTCGACCGGTGCTGCGATGCCGGCGGACATCCAGCAGATGCTGTCGATCGTGGTCGACGGCGTGATGGACGTGCTGCGCGCACGCGCCGAGATCAAGAACACCTTCCGCCTGCCGGTGACGATCATCCAGCGCTCGGAGAACAACCCGCTGAAGTTCGCGCCGAACGCGGAGGAAGCGCTGCAGAAGATCCTCTCGCCACCGAACGCGGCATTCCTTTCCGGCCCCTCCGCGTTCGACGACGCCTTCGACGATATCCGCTGCCACCAGATGGCGATGCTCGCCGGCGTGCGCGCTGCGTTCGAATCGCTGCTGTCGCATTTCAACCCCGACCGCTTCGAGCAGGAGGCCGACGGCGGCAAGCGCTCGGCGTTCGCCGGCAAGGGGCGCTACTGGGAGAAGTACCGCGAGCATTTCGAAGGGCTGGCCAAGAACCCCGACGAATGCTTCCGCCGCCTGTTCGGCGACGAATTCGCGCGGGCCTACGAAGAGCAGCTGGCGCGCCTGAAGTCGGCGCGCCGCAACGCCGCGCGGCGATGACATTTCAGACACGGGCATCGATCCGATGACGCAAAACAACAAAGTGGTTTGGAGCGAAGGCCTGTTCCTGCGGCCGCAGCACCTGCAGCAGAACGAGCGCTACCTCGAGCGCTTCGTCGAGCTGCGCGCCGGTGCGCTGCGGCCGTACAGCTTCGGCTTCACCGAGCTGGAACTGGAGGCCGACCTGCTGGCGGTGGGCAAGCTGGGCATCAAGCGGGCGCGGGGCGTGCTGCCCGACGGCACGCCGTTCGCGATGCCGTCCGACGATCCGCTGCCGCCGCCACTGGAGGTCGATGCGAACTGGCGCGACCAGACCATCTACCTGACGCTGCCGCTGCGCTCGCCGACCCAGCCGGACAGTGGCCGGCCCGAGGCGCCGGCGGAGAAGCTGTTCCGCTTCCGCGTGCGCGAGGCCGAGGTGCGCGATGCCTCCGGCAGCACCGACGGCACCGCGGTGCTGGAGGTCGGCGGCATGACCAGCCGGCTGCTGCCCGAGTCGCAGCCGCTGGAGGGCCTGACCCGGTTGCCGCTGGCGCGCATCGTCGAATGCCGCTCGGATCGCCGGGTGATGCTCGACGAGGGCTTCATGCCGACCGGCCTGCGCTGCGAGGCGATCCCGCGGCTGGTGACCTTCCTCACCGAACTGCTCGGCCTGCTGCACCAGCGCGGCGAGGCGCTGGCCAGCCGGGTGGCGCTGACCGACCGCGGCGGCGCGGCCGAGATCGCCGACTTCCTGCTGCTGCAGGTGGTCAACCGCTACCAGCCGCTGGTCGCCCACCTGGCCGAAGCGCCGCTGGCGCATCCGGAAGAGCTGTACCGGCTGATGGTGGCGATGGCCGGCGAGCTGGCCACGTTCACCGCGCCGGGCAAGCGGCCGCCGGCGTTCCCGGCGTATCGCCACGAGGCGCTGCGCGAGAGCTTCGAGCCGGTGATCGCCGCGCTGCGCGCCAGCCTCAGCGCGGTGATGGAACAGACCGCCCTGGCGATCCCGCTGCAGCAGCGCAAGTTCGGCGTGTGGGTGGCGGTGGTGCCGGATCTGTCGCTGCTGGACACCGCCGCCTTCGTGCTGGCGGCCAAGGCCGACCTGAAGTCCGAGGAGCTGCGCCGACAGCTGCCGGCGGTCTCCAAGATCGGACCGGTGGAGAAGATCCGCGACCTGGTCAACCTGCAGCTGCCGGGCATCGGCCTGGCACCGATGCCGGTGGCGCCGCGACAGATTCCCTACAACGCAGGCTATCTGTACTTCGAATTCGACCGGCACTCGCCGATGTGGCGGGAACTGAAGACCTCCGGCGGCATCGCGTTCCATTTCGGCAGCGAGTTCGCCGGACTGGACCTGCAGCTCTGGGCGATCCGGGGAGGGTGAGTCGGATCATGGCCTCCTTCAGAACTGCGTTGCCATTCAGCGGCCACGACCCTGCGCTGGCGGAACGGCCTCCGGTCGCACGCCCCGCCATGTCGTCCTCCTCCATGGGTGCACGCGCCTGCCGCCTGCGGCGCGGGGCATCCGCAAGCCACTCGCAGGTCCAGCCATGAATACGCCGAACGGTCCCGGTCATCCGCCCGGTTATCCGCCGGTGCCCGACGACGCCACCATCGTGCGTCCGCGCGGCACCCAGCCCTCCGCTCCGGCACCTGCGCCCTACGCGCCACCGCCGGCAGCTCCCGCCTATGCGCCCGCACCGGCCGCACCGGCACCGCGGGCCGACATCAGCGAGTTCCTCGGCGGCGGCATGAATCCGCTGGTGCAGGCTGCCGCGCCGCTGCTGCTGCTGGGCGTGCAGTTGCGTCACAGCGTGTCGCCGCCCGATGCCACGCGCCTGCGCGAGCAGGTGACCACCCAGGTGCGCCGCTTCGAGAGCCACGCCAATGCCGCCGGCCTGCCGGTGCAGACGGTCACCGCCGCGCGCTACGTGCTTTGCGCGATGCTGGACGAATCGGTGCTCAATGCGCCCTGGGGCGAGCAGAGCGGCTGGGCGCAGAAGACCCTGCTGGTGACCTTTCATGGCGAATCGTACGGCGGCGCCAAGTTCTTCCAGATCCTGGAGCGGCTGTGCGCCGACTTCAGCCGCCACATCGACCTGATCGAACTGATGTACCTGTGCCTGGCGCTGGGCTTCGGCGGGCGCTACCAGATCGAGGCGGGCGGTCGCGCCCGGCTGGCCGACATCCAGGAAGACCTGTACCGCCGGATCAAGGCGCAGCGCGCACCGGCCGCCGATGAGCTGGCGCCGCACTGGCGCGGCATCGAGGACCGGCGCAATCCGCTGATCCGCTACGTGCCGCTGTGGGTGATCGCGGCCGCGGCCGCCTGCGTGCTGCTGGTGGCGTTCCTGTTCTTCTACACGCGGCTCAACACGCTGTCCGCGCCGGCCAGTGCGCAGATCGCGCAGATCGGCCTGGAGAGCGCCACGCCGCCGGATACGACGCGCCTGAACCGGGCCACGCCGCCGGCGCCGCACAAGACGCTGAAGGAACTGCTGGCACCGGAGGCGCAGGCCGGCCGGCTCGAGGTGATCGACCAGAGCGACGGCAGCGAGCTGGTGCGGCTGGGCGGTTCGGACATGTTCGCCTCCGGCGGCGTGGACGTGAGCGCCGCGGAGATTCCGCTGCTGCACAAGATCACCGCCGCGCTGAACCAGGTGCCGGGGCGGGTGATCGTGGTCGGCCACACCGACGACCAGCCGATCCACTCGCTGCGTTTCAAGGACAACTTCGAGCTGTCCGCGGCGCGCGCACGCGCGGTGGTGCAGATCCTCGACCAGGGGCTGGACAACCCGGCGCGGCTGGAGTCCAGCGGCGCGGGTGCGTCGCAGCCGATCGCGCTG
This sequence comes from Dyella ginsengisoli LA-4, assembly GCF_000334915.1. GTDB lineage: Bacteria > Pseudomonadota > Gammaproteobacteria > Xanthomonadales > Rhodanobacteraceae > Dyella_A > Dyella_A ginsengisoli_A. The sequence goes on from NZ_AMSF01000056.1 coordinate 99,797, forward strand.
CCGCCGAACCTGCCGGCCAACCGCACGCGCAATCGTCGCGTGGAAATCAAGTACATCCCGGAGGGCTGAGCTCGTGAAGAAAGTGCTTTCCCTGCTCAAGTCCGGCTGGTTCATCGCCCTGGTCGGCCTGCTGCTGCTGTCGCTGCTGATCTGGCTCGGCGGACCATACCTGGGCATTGGCGACAGCCAGCCGCTGGCCAGTCCGGTGACGCGGCTGGTGGTGATCATCGTGCTGCTGGTGATCTGGGGCGTGGTGCTGCAGATTCAGCAGATGCGCCTGCGCAGCAAGACCGCGCAGATGTCCGGCGACCTGGCCCAGCAGGAGGGCGGTGCGGCGGCCCCGGTTCCGGCCGGCGACGACCGCAGCGCCAGCGAGCGCGCCCAGCTGGCCTCGCGCTTCCAGGAGGCGGTGGACACGCTGCGCAAGCGCCGCCAGGGCGGCGGCAACCTGTACACGCTGCCGTGGTACGTGGTGATCGGTCCGCCCGGCTCGGGCAAGAGCACGCTGCTGCAGAACTCGGGACTGAACTTTCCGCTGTCCGATCGCTTCGGCAAGGAAGCACTGCGCGGCATCGGCGGCACCCGCAACTGCGACTGGTGGTTCACCGAGGAAGCGGTGTTCCTCGATACCGCCGGGCGCTACACCACGCAGGATTCCGACCGCCAGGCCGATGCCTCGGCCTGGGGCGAGTTCCTCAAGCTGCTGCGCAAGTACCGCAAGCGGCGGCCGATCAACGGCGTGCTGATCGCGATGAGCATGTCCGACCTGCTGGTGCTGGACGAGAACGCCCGCCAGGAACACGTGCAGGCGGTGCGCCGGCGCCTGGACGAACTGGCCGAGCACCTGCGCATCGGCGTGCCGGTGTACCTGGTGCTGACCAAGTGCGACCTGGTGGCCGGCTTCAGCGAGTTCTTCGACGACTTCTCGCCGGAACTGCGCAGCCAGGTCTGGGGCATGTCCTTCCCGGTCGCCAAGACCATGGACGGCAGTGCCGCCAAGGCGTTCGCCGACGAATTCCAGCGGCTGCTCGACCGGCTCAACACGCGGGTGCTCGAGCGGGTGCACGCCGAACCGGATCGCATGCGCCGTGCCGCGATCCTGTCGTTCCCGCAGCAGCTGGCCGCACTGCGCGACGTCGCGCGCCAGTTCGTCGAGGGCGTGTTCGCGCCCAACCCCTACGGCAGCCCGACGCTGCTGCGCGGCGTCTATCTCACCTCCGGCACGCAGGAAGGCACGCCGATCGACCGCATGATGAGCGCGGTGGCGCGCACCTTCGGCGTGGACGCGGCGCGCGTGCAGGCCAAGGGCGCGCAGCAACGCACGTTCTTCGTCGAACGACTGCTCAAGGATGTGCTGTTCAAGGAGTCCGGCTTCGCCGGCACCAACCCGAAGCTGGAGCGGCAGAAGATCCTGCTGCAGGCGGCGGCCTACACCGGCGTGCTGCTGCTCACCGGCCTGCTGTTCGCCGGCATGGCGATCAGCTACGGCCGCAACCGCACCTACCTGGACAACGTGCAGAAGGCGCTGACCGCCTATCCGGCGAAGACTTCGCTGGACGACGCGCCGACCCAGAAGGCCTACTTCGCGCTGGTGCTCGAGCGGCTGGAGGGACTCGGTGCGGTGAGCGGCGTGGCCGAGCAGTACCGCAGCCACGTGCCGTGGCTGATGCGTTTCGGGCTGTACCAGGGGCATGCCGTCGGCGGTGAAGTGCACGACGCCTACCTGCGCGAACTCAACGGGCTGCTGTTGCCCGGGGTGGCCTCGCAGTTCCGCGCCGGGCTCAGCGCCAGTGCCGGCGACCCGCAGGCGCTGTACTACTACCTCAAGGGTTACCTGATGCTCGGCGAGCCGAAGCATCGCGACCCCGGCCAGCTGGTCGCGCTGACCGACCTGGAGTGGCCGAAGGTGTTCCCCGGCGATACCGTGCTGCAGGACGCGATCGCCAAGCACTTCAAGGCGCTGGTGGGCGAGCCGGACCGGATGCGCGCCATCGGGCTGGACAAGGATCTGGTCGAGCAGGCGCGGGCGACCCTGCGCACCGCCGATCTGTCGTCGCTGGTCTACGGCAGCATGAAGCTCTCGGCCACCGCCTCCGATGCGCCGCCGCTGCAGTTGGACAAGGCGCTGGGCCTGCTCGGCAACGTGTTCCGTCGCAGGAGCGGCACGCCGCTGTCGGCGCCGCTGCCGGCGCTGTTCACCCAGCCGGTGTTCGCCGAGGAAGTGAACAAGGGAATCGCCCAGGCGGTGGACAACTTCACCAAGGACGACTGGGTGTTCGGTGCCAGCGGCATCGACGCGATCGGCAAGGCGCGTCTGCAGCAGCAGGTGCTGGGCCTGTATCAGACCGACTACATCAAGGCCTGGGACGACCTGTTGAACGACCTGGAACTGCAGCCGATCGCCAGCATCCAGGACGCCAGCGCGATCGCCGCCAAGCTGGCCGGCCCCAGCTCGCCGCTGAAGGCGCTGCTCGGCGTGGTGCGCGACAACACCCATGACCTGCTGCGTGCGCCGCCCGAGGACGGTGCGGACAAGGCACTGGCCGCGGCGAAGAAGGCGGCCGAGAAGAAGGCCACGCAGAGCGCACTGAGTCGCGCACTGGCCGCGGCGGCGGGCTCGGCGCCGGCGGCGCCGGCGGCCAAGCCGGGCGATGCGATCAGCGAGCACTTCGACACCCTCGACAAGCTCAGCGAAGGGGCGCCGGGGGCAGCGCCGATCGACCAGACGCTCGGCGTGCTCGACCAGCTCAGCAAGACCCTGCTGACGATGACCGACTTCAGCAATGCCGCCGGCCAGCCGAACCCGCAGCTGCTGCTGGCGCAGCAGGCCGCGGCGCAGTTGCCGCCGCCGGTGTCCGGCTGGGTCGCTGCGCTCACCGGCAAGAGCGAGGCGCTGGTGGCCAGCGGCACCAAGGGCGCGCTGGGCGACCAGTTCCAGCAGGCGGTGGCCAAGGACTGCGCCGACTTCACCCGCGGGCGCTATCCGTTCGCGCCGAACGGCCGGTCGGAGATCCCGATCCAGAACTTTTCCGAGCTGTTCGGCTACGGCGGCGAGTTCGACAGCTTCTACAAGCAGACGCTGGAGAAACTGGTCGACGCCAGCGGGCGCACCTGGAAATGGAAGGACGGCCCAGGCGCGGTCAGCGGTCCGCCCGGCATGCTGGCGCAGATGCAGCTGGCCGACTCGATCAAGCAGTCGTTCTTCCGCAACGGCAGTCCGACGCCCGAGGTCGGTTTCACCTGGATGGCGCCGCAGCTCGATGCGGGCATCGGCAAGCTGGTGATCCAGGTCGACGGGCAGAAGTTCGAGTACGCCCCCGGTGGCCCGACCAGCGCCGCGATGAAGTGGCCCGGGCCGCAACCGGGGCAGGTCTCGGTGAGTGCCTACGACACTGCCGGCAACCTGATCAGCAGCGTGGACTACCAGGGCGACTGGGCGTTTTTCCGCGCGCTGCAGGCGGCGCATCTGACGAAGCAGTCCGATCTGCGCTACACCGCGACCTTCCGCTTCGGCAGCCAGAGCGCCCGCGTGACCTTGCAGGCGGCCAACCTGAAGAACCCGTTCCTCGATTCCGACGTACAGCGCTTCCGCTGCGGGGGTTGAGGCCATGCCGAATCCGACAGGGGGGATGACGGCATCGGTGGGGTTCTTCGGCAAGCTGCCGGGTGCCGGGGATTTCGTGCAGCGGCGGCTGCCCGGCGATTTCGTCGAGCGCTGGGACCGGCACTTCGAGCATGCGGTGGCGGCCAGCCGGGAGCGGCTCGGTGCCAGCTGGCAGGAGCGCTGGTTCGCCAGTCCGGCCTGGCGCTTCGTGCTGGCGCCGGGCGTGTGCGGCGAGTCGGCCTGGGCCGGCGTGATGGCGCCGGCGGCCGACCGCGTCGGTCGCTGCTTCCCGATGGTGATGGCTGCGCCGCTGGGCATGGACCCGGCGGCCTGCCCACGCACCCTGCGCGAGGCGCAGCGCTGGTTCGACGTGCTCGAGGTGGCGCATGCCGAGGCGCGCCGGCAGGCCTGGGGAGCCGATGCGTTCGACGCCCGCCTGGCCGCGCTGCCGGGGCCACAGGAGGTCACCCGCAGCGATCCGTCCGCCGCGCTCGCGGGGATCGACTGGCGCGGTGCCCCGCAGTGGCGGATGCCGTTGCGGGTGCACGGCCACGATGAGCGTTTCCTCGAGGTGCTGTGGTCGCAACTGGCGGCCTCCGGTCCATCGTGGTGCCTGTGGTGGACGCACGGAGCCGCGATGGTGCCGGCCAGCGCGATGGCCACCCAGGGGCTGCCGGCCCCGTCGGGCTTCGCCGCATTCCTCGACGCGGGGCAGGGCGAGGAGGGCTGGCGGACCTTGCGCTCGTTCGCCCCGGGCGCGAATGCCGGTGTTGCCGCGGCGCCTGCACCGGCGCCGCCGGCACCCGCGCCGGCCATGACGCCGCCGTCGCCCCCGCCCGGTGCGCCGGCGCACGTCGAGGGCGACACCACGGCGTCGCGCGTGCTGGCCAGTGCCGCCGCGCGGGTGCCCGACGACGTGACCGTGCCCGGCTTCGGTCGCGGCACCCCGGAGACCGCACCTTCACCTGCACCCACGCCCGCGGTGGAGTCGCCGGCGTCGACGACCGCACCGGCACGCTGCGCGGTCTACCGCAGCATGGACGGTGCACTGACCGTGCTGGCCGCCGACGACGGCGCACACGACGCCCGTTGCCGGGCTGCCGCCACCGCGCAGGCGGTCGCCGCGTCGATGGCGCCGGGCGAGTTTTCCGGTGGCATGCACCTGCTGCGCGAGCGGTTGCTGGCAAGACACCCGGCGCTGCAGGCGTCGAGCGAGGACCTGATCGACCCGGTGATGGAGGATGCCGCCGTGGTGGCGCTGCACACCACCGGTCGCTGGGCGGCGGTGCTGCGCATGGGGACCGCCGAGGTCTGGCAGTGGCGTCGTGGGCAGATGCGCCCGGTGTTCGCAGGCGACCCGGGATCGGCCGGCGCCGGCGTCGATACCCTGCTCGGCGCCCGTCGCGCAGCCGTTGCCGTGGGGCTGGGCGGTTCCGGCGCCCCGGAATCGGAGGACATCGTCTGCGCGGTGGAGCCGGGCGACCGCTTCCTGCTGCTCGCCACGCGACGGCTGATGGGTCTGGACCAGGCGCTGCTCGCCCGGGCACTGGCGATGCCCGACCCGTCGCATGCGCGCGCCCACATCGCACAGGCGGCCGCGCTCGGCACCGACCCCGCGCCATGGCCGCTGGCCGTCATCGAGGTGGCAGCATGACCGATCGTTACGTTTCGGCGGGACTCACGGTGACCGGCAAGGTCCGGCGCCACAACGAGGACGCCATCCTGGTGCGCGACGACCTGGGGCTCTGGGTGGTGGCCGACGGCATGGGCGGCCATTCGGCCGGCGACTACGCGAGCGCGCTGATCGCGCAGCGGCTCGGTGCACTGACTCGCAGCGGCAGCGTGTTCGACTTCATCGAGGCGATCGAGGATGCGCTCGAGCAGGTCAATACCGATCTGGTCGCGATGGCGCGTGCGCGCGGCGTGGACATCATCGGCTCCACCGTGGTGGTGCTGGTGCACCACCACGACTACATGCTGTGCGGCTGGGTCGGTGACAGTCGCGCCTACTGCATCGAAGGCGGGGTGCTGGAACAGGTGACCCGCGACCACGTGCACGGCACCAAGGACGACGTCACCCAGTTCGGCGGTGCGCCCGCGGCCCCGTCGCCGGGTGCCGGCGTGCTGACCCGCGCGATCGGCGCCGAAGACCGGCTGTTCGTCGACTGGCAGGTGGCCGGCGGCCGGCCCGGCATGCAATTCGTGCTCTGCTCCGATGGCGTCAACAAGGAGATGACCGACGCCGAGCTGGAGGCGGAGTGCCGGCAGCGGGGCGCGCCCCAGGAGCTGCTGGAAGGGTTGTTCGCGCTGGCCCTCGGCCGGGCGGCGCGGGACAACGTGTCCGCCGTAGTCGTGCAGTTGCAGCCGTGAACCCGGCCGCCGCTTCCATGCGCGAGCTCGAGCACGCCGCCGCGGCGTTGCAGGCGGGCGAGCCCGCGCCGGAGGCGGTGCTCGACGCGCTGGTTGCGCGGGGCGCCCGCCCCGCGGACGCCCACCAGCAGGAGCTGGCGGCGATCGCCGGGTGGGTCGCGGAAGGACGGCTCGCGGCGTCATTGGCGGATCTGCTGGTGGCCCGCCTGCGCGAGCTGCAGGGCGCGCAGGCGGACGACCCGGATGACGCCACCGTGGTGCATCCGCTGCACACTTCCACGTGCTCGCCTGCAGCTGCCGAGCGCGATCCTGACGCCACCGTGGTGCAGCCGGGTCCTCAACCGGGCGCGCCCGGCGACGAGGACGTCACCCGCGTGCAGCCCCGCGCGCCGTCATCGCCGCCGGACCGCACCGGCACCGTCCAGCCGACGCTCTCGCAGAGCGACAGCGCAGACAGCTGGAAGCGGGTGGCGGAGGCCGGGCCGGCCGACCAGGTCGCGGTCGGCCGCATGCTGAAAGGGCGCTTCCTGCTGGAGAAGGAGATCGGTCGTGGCGGCATGGGCGTGGTGTTCCTGGCCCGCGACGAACGCAAGGTGGAGGCGCGCGACCGCGATCCCTACGTGGCGGTGAAGGTGCTGAACGACGAGTTCCGCCGCCATCCCGACTCGCTGATCGCACTGCAGCGCGAGTCGCGCCGCTCGCAGTCGCTGGCGCACGACAACATCGTGCGCGTCTACGACTTCGACAAGGACGGAGCCACGGTCTTCATGACCATGGAGTACGTCGATGGCTGCGATCTGAAGACGCTGATCCGCGAGCGTGCCTATGGCGGCATGCCGCTCAGGCAGGCGTGGCCGCTGATCGAGGGGATGGCGCTGGCGCTCAAGCGCGCGCACGACGCCGGTGTAGTGCACTCGGACTTCAAGCCGGGCAACGTCATGGTGACCCGCACTGGCATGCCGAAGGTGTTCGATTTCGGCATCGCCCGTGCCGGCAAGCACATGGGCGACCAGGTCGGCGAGCAGACCGTGTTCGATGCCGGCACGCTCGGCGCGCTGACCCCGGCCTATGCCAGCCTGGAGATGATCCACGGCAAGGAGCCCACCCCCAGCGACGACATCTACGCGCTCGGCTGCGTGACGTTCGAGCTGCTCACCGGCAAGCATCCGTTCGACAAGGTCAGCGCCGAAGTGGCGATGAAGCGGGGGCGCAAGCCGCCATCGGTGCCGGGCCTGACCAAGCGACAGTGCCAGGCGCTGAACGATGCGGTGGCATTCAGCGGGGAGCACCGCCTGAAGAGCGCCGACCAGCTGCTTGAAGGACTGCGCGAGATCACCCTGCGCGAACGCGTCGGCCCGCTGCTGGCCTACGGTGCGCTGGTGGTTGCCGTGCTGGCCATCGGCGCCTACGCCGGCATGCGCTACCTGCATGCCCGGCACGTGGAACAGGTCGCTGCCGGCTTCAACCTCGATGACCCGCACCATTACGGCAATGAAGACCTGGCACTGGGCGCGCTCGGCAGTCTGGACGAGGCCGACCGCCAGCAGTTGATGCTGGCGCACGGCGACGTGATCCAGCGTTACCTGCTCGATCGGCTGGACGCGTACTGGAATCCGGCCAAGGGCCTCTACGACTACCCGCGGGTGCAGCACCTGTTCGCGTTGCGCGAGCGCCTGCAGCTCTACCTGCCGCAGGTGGACCTCCGGCGGGCAGCGATCGAGAAGGAACGGGCCGAGCGCCAGCTGGCGGCGGAGAGGAAGGCGGCTGCCGCGAATGCCCCGGCCACCGGCACGGGCGCGCAAGCCGGATCACCCGTCTGCCCGGCGGGAACGGCACCGCAGGACGGTCGCTGCGTGGCTTCGGCGGCGGACCGCGAGCCGGGCGACCGTCGCAGCCCCGCGCCCGCGCCCGCGCCGGACTCCGGCCATCTGCAGGATGTCGCGCTCAAGCTGACCAGTGAAGGCGAGCGCAACTTTGCGCGACAGAACTATTCGGCGGCGATTGCCAATGCCCAGGCGGCACTCGCGGTGAAGCCGGGGGACGCCCGGGCACAACGCCTGCTGGACAAGGCCAAGCGGGCCCAGAAGCAGGCCATGAACAGCATTTCCATCCAATGAGGGCCATGGACATGAATACAGGTGGATTTCGTGCGGCCAGCCTGGTGCTGGCCAGCCTGGTGCTTACCGTTACTGCGGGCTGTGCCCAGATGCCCAGCAAGAGTGGGGCGGGCGGCACCGCGGCGGGTTCCGAAAGCTCCTCCGGCTCGTGCAATCCGTTGGTGGGCGGTGCCCTCGGCGCGCTTGCCGGCGCCATGTTCGGCAAGGGCAAGGGGCACCTGGCGGGGGCGGCGATCGGCGCCGGCATCGGCGCGTTCGCGTGCATCGCGTACAACTACCACGTCCGCAAGGTGCGGGACGCCAAGGCGGTAGAGCAGGAGTACGCGCGCCAGCGCGGCGCGCTGCCGGCCAGCAACACGGTGGCCGACTACCGCAGCGAGCTGACGCCGTCGAACACGGTGCGCTCGGGAACGTCCGCGCAGATGCAGTCGCGGGTCACCGTGATCAACGGGACGCACGACGCGACGCCGCAGCTGAAGGAAGAGCTCACCCTCTACTCGCCCGAGGGCAAGGTGCTGTCCACGGTGAGCAAGCCGGCCACCGCCGTCGACGGCACCGGCGAATACGAAACCAACTTCAACTTCAACCTGCCCAAGGGCATCGAGGAGGGGCGCTACACCATGCGCTCGACCCTGTTCATGGACGGCAAGCAGGTGCGCACCAACGAGGTGCCGATGCTGGTGGTGAGCTGAGACCCCGCCGGCGCAGGCGACTGCGCCGGCCCCTTTTCCGCGTCGCCTCGATCGCGGCGCACGGGCGTCGGACAGAACCGAACGGGCTTGATCCCCGACGCCCGCAAGCACTTCTTCGCCGTCCCGGTACGGCTCCCGGATTGACCAAGACCCTCAATTCATGAATTTCCTCAACGAACTGATCGCCGCTTTTCAGGCCGACAAGCTGCAGTTGTCGACCCTGCTCGACGTATTGCGCTCGCGTGGCGCCCAGCCCGCCGACGTGCACCGCGAGGAGGTGGCGACGGTCGAGCGGCTCGCGGCCGAGGGTGCGCTGACGCCGGACACGGCGGCGGCGCTGCTGGGGGCGCTGCGATCGCTGCAGGATGCCGCTGCGGCGGCGCCGGTCACGGGCGAGGACGCCACCGTGGTCCAGTCCTCGCATCGGCCGGCCGCGGACGATCCGACGGTGGTCCAGCCGGGCGGGGCGTCGACGGCGCCGGCCGCGCATGACGGCGATGCCACCGTGGTGCAGCCGGCCTCGGGCCCCTCGCATGCGGACGACGAGGCGACCCAGGTCAAGCCGGCCTCGACGCCCGTCCCGCGTGATACCCAGGCCACCAGCGTGACCGGCAGCGCCACCGGCACGGGCACCAGCAGCACCTTCAATTCCGACAGCTGGCAACGCATGGCGTCCGTCGAGGGCAGCGACTACGCGGCGGTCGGCAGCGTGCTCAAGGGCCGCTTCCACCTGGAGAAGGAGATCGGCCGCGGCGGCATGGGCGTGGTGTTCCTGGCGCTGGACGAGCGCAAGGTGGAGGCGCGCGACCGCGATCCCTACGTCGCGGTGAAAGTGCTGAACGACGAGTTCCGCCGCCACCCCGATTCGCTGATCGCGCTGCAGCGCGAGGCGCGCCGCTCGCAGTCGCTGGCGCACGACAACATCGTGCGCGTCTACGACTTCGACAAGGACGGCACCATCGTCTTCATGACGATGGAGTACGTCGACGGCTCCGATCTCAAGGCGCTGATCCGCGAGAAGGCCTACAACGGCATGCCGCTGGCCAGGGCGCGGCCGCTGATCGAAGGCATGGCCTGGGCGCTCAAGCGCGCGCATGCGGCGGGCGTGGTGCACTCGGACTTCAAGCCGGGCAACGTCATGGTGACCCGCGACGGCATGCCGAAGGTGTTCGACTTCGGCATTGCCCGCGCCGGCAAGCACATGGGCGAGGCGACCGGCGAACAGACCGTGTTCGACGCCGGCACGCTCGGCGCGCTCACCCCGGCCTACGCCAGCCTGGAGATGATCCAGGGCAAGGAGCCCACGCCGAGCGACGACATCTACGCGCTGGGCTGCGTGGCGTTCGAGCTGCTTACCGGCAAGCACCCGTTCGACAAGGTCAGTGCCGAGGTGGCGATGCGCGAGGGGCGCAAGCCGCCGCCGGTGCCGGGCCTGACCAAGCGCCAGTACCAGACGCTGTGCGATGCGGTCGCCTTCACCAGCGACAAGCGCCTGAAGAACGCCGCCGACCTGGTCGAGGGCCTGCGCGAGATCAGCCTGCGCGAACGCGCCGGCCCGTTCGTGGTAGTCGGGGCGATCGGCGTGGTGATCCTCGTCGCCGGCGGCTGGGGCGCGCGCTACTACCTGCAGCAGCGCGAGGTGAACGAGGTGGTCGCGCGCTTCTCGCCGACCGATCCGCAGCACTACACCACCGAAGACCAGGCCTACGGCGCGCTCGATGCGCTGGGTGCCGACCAGCGCACGCGCGTGGTGGTCGACCAGAGCGATGTGATCCAGACCTTCTTGCTTGATCGCGTCGATGCGTACTGGAATCCGGCCAAGAAGCGTTACGACTATGCCGGTGCGCAGCACGTGTTCGCCCTGCGTGACCAGCTCAAGCTGTTCTCGCCCAAGCTCGACCTCAAGCGCAGCGCGATCGAGCAGGAACGCAACGACCTGCTCAACCAGCTCGACACGCGCCTGAGCAAGGCGATCGAGAACGGCGCGATCTTCGCCGACCAGCCGGACAACGCGGTGCAGATCCTGGCCACGATCCGCGCCATCGATCCCACCAGCGGGCTGCTGAAGAACGCCGAGCTGGAGCTGAAGTACGACATCGCGATCGGCCAGTCGCTGGCGGCGGACCACGTGGACGAGGCCCGTGCGCAGCTGAAGCAGGCGCAGGCGGTGTTCCCGGATTCGACGCGACTGAAACAGCGTGCGAACGAGCTGGCGCAGATGGCCGCGCCGGCACTGGCCCGCGCCGCCCCGGCGACCACGCAGAGCGTTCCACAGGCGCACGCGGCACTGGCCGCGCTGATCGCCCGGCCGACCCTGGACAACGATTGGCAGACGGCGGTGGCCCGGGCGATGAGCACGCTCGCGACCGCCCACGATGCGCAGACGCCGAAGCAGGTCGAGGCACTGGCGGCGGCGATCGCAACCGCGGTCGCCCCGCAGAACGATCCGTCGCAGCTGCCGCAGGCTTCGCGGGCGATCGACCTGGGTCTGCATTACGCACCGAAGTCGGCGCCCCTGCTGGCCCAGCGCAGTCGCATCGACACGCTGCAGCAGCAGGTGCAGGCGCAACTGGCGCAGGAGAGCGCGGCCGCCGAGGTCACCTCGCGCATCGAATCGATGAAGCGCGCCGCCGCCGCCAACGACGTGGCCAAGGCGCAGGAAGCCCTGGCGCGCATCCGCACGCTGCAGCCGGACAATCCCTTCCTCGCCGGCACGGGCCCGCAGCTGCTGGCCAATGCCTACCTCGGCCAGGCGACCGATGCGATGCGGCGTGGCCGGTTCCAGTCGGCTGCGGACACCCTGGCGCGCGGACTCAAGGCGCTGGGCAACCGCGACGACCTGCGCCAGGCCAAGGCCCGCTACGACCTGGTGGCCGATGCGATGAAGGCCCGCGCCAGCGGCGTGTCCTCTGCCGATCTGTCGCGTCTGCGCCAGCAGCTGGCACGCGTGCAGAAGGACGACCCCGATGCCCTGAAAGCGCTGGAATCGGACCTGAAGCTGCGCGGGCAACTGCAGCAGGGGAGCCTGTCCGCGCTGCTGGACAGCCTCAAGCCGAGCCAGCCACCCGCTGCGCCGTCGGCGGCTGCGCCGGTCGCCGCACCGCCGTCCGCCGCACCCGGGGCGACGCCGGTGACGCCGGCGGGTGTCCCCACGCATCCGGGAGCCACCGTCACGCCGACGTCGCCGGGGGCCGTCGGCACCCGGCCCGGCACCGCCAAGCCGGGAGCGACCGCCGCCTCGGCCGCGGCCGGAAGCGATCCCTGCGGCGATCCGGCGCTGGTCGGCAAGGGCCGGATCTGCGCCGATGAAGTGGCCGGCAAGCGCGGCCCGCCGCTGGTGGTGATTCCCGGACTGGCTGGCGGGAAGGCGTATGCGATGTCGCGCAACGAGATCAGCGTCAGCGAGTTCAACCGCTTCTGCAGTGCCACCGGGCAGTGCGCGCCACGGCCGGCGGGCGACCGGCTGACCGCGACCCAGCCGATCAGCAACATTCCGCTGTCGCTTGCTCGCTCGTACACCGCATGGCTGAGCAAGGGCAGCGGGTTCACCTACCGCCTGCCCACCGATGCCGAATGGCTGCATGCGGCGAAGGCGGGCGGCGGCTGGAAGCAGTCGCCGGACAGCAACTGCGTGCCGCCCAACTCCAACGGGGACGACGGCAGCGGCGCGCCGATCTCGCCGCTGGGACGCAGCCCGAATCCCTGGGGACTGGTGAACCTCACGGGCAACGTGTGGGAGTGGGTGGTCAGCGGCGGCCAGGTGGGCGTGCGCGGGGCCAGCTACACGAGCTACTGGTCGGACTGCACCGTGGACGCGCACCGCGCCGACAGCGGCAGCGCCCAGAACGACGTCGGATTCCGCGTGCTGAGGGAGCTCAGATGAACGAGCAGGAGCGTCGCATCAATGTGGGGTTGCGGGCACTGGACGAGGCACACCGGCTCGGCCGGCTCAGCCGCGAGGACTATCGCGCCCGGCGGCGCGCCCTGCTGCAGGGGCTGAACGACAGCGCCGGGGTGACCGCGCGCAACGCGATCACCCCGCCCGCTTCGGGGGGAGGGCGACGGGAGGATGCCCGGCGCCAGGCCCTGCCCAGCGCGGACATGGCCGGCGCGCTGTTTCCCGACCGCCGTCGCCGGATGCTGCAGACCTGGCTGCTGGCCGTGGTCGGGCTGGCCCTGGCGTTGCTGCTGATCTACGCGGTGGTGCAGCTGGGCGGGAGCTGAGTCGCAAGGAATCGGCGGCGACTGACCAGATTTGTGACGCAGTTGCGCATTACTCAGGAGGGGTGCCGTTCCCGGGGGCTGCGCGCGCACTCCGCTTGCGGGCGTGGGGGGATCCACCGTCCATGTCGCGGGCAGCCTCATTGCAAGGGGAAAGATGTCGTGCGGATGGCTTCTCTGGCAGCAGCCCTGGCGCTGGCGTTGGCTGGCGGCCAGGCGTGGGCGCAGGACACCCCCGCCCCTCCGGCATCGCCCGCGCCGGGGGCTTCACCGACCCCGGCGTCTGCGCCGACACAGCGCATCCTGGTCAGCGGGATTCCCGCCGGCAGCGATGCGGCGTCGGTCCAGGCGATCGTGCAGGCCGGCTACCGCCAGGCGATGGCCGCTGCCGGTCATCCGGCAACGTTGAGCCCGGCGCAGTGGCAGGCTGCGGCCGACGCCATCACGGCGGCGTTGCAGAAGGCCGGCTTCAAGGACGCTCGTGCCTATCTGGCCGAGCAGGTGATGGCCTTCACCGTGCAGGACACACCAGCCACCCCGGCCGGCGAGGTCGCACAGCAGGCTCCGGCGCAAACGCCGCCCGCGGCGGTGGCCGCGTCCGCCGTTCCGGCTCCGGCGCCCAAGCCGATGGCGCCCGACAACGTGGTGCCGCCGGTACGCGAACGCGACCAGGCCCCGGCGCAGACCGTCGCGGTCAGCGCCTTCCGCGTGCAGGGCGTGGATTCGCATCCGGATGCCGGGATCACCCCGGCCTCGATGCAGGCACTGGCCGACGAACAGTTGCACAAGCTCGGCGGCGGCCCGGGCCAGCCCGCCCAGCTTGCCTTCACCCAGTTGCAGCAGGTGGCCGATGCGCTGACCGAAAAGTACCGCAAGGCCGGCTTCATCTTCGGTACGGCGTTCCTGCCGGCGCAGACCATCGGCCAGGACCACGTGGTCAGCATCCAGGTGCTCGAGGGCACGCTGGGTCGCGTCATCGTCAAGGGCAACAAGCGTTACCGCGCCAGTGCGATCGCTGCATCGGTGGAGCCGTTGAAGGGCAAGGTGCTGCGCAAGGGCGACGTCGATTCTGCACTGCTTTATGCCCGCGATCTGCCCGGCGTGTCGGTGAGCTCGACCTTCCAGCCCGGCGAAAAGACCGGCCAGACCGACCTGCTGATGGTCGCCAACGAGGCGAAGCGGCCGTACACGATCACCACCGGCGCGAACAACTACGGCACCGATCTCACCGGTCGCTACCGCGCCCAGCTCGGCTTCACCTGGAACAGCCCGCTGGGCATCGGCGACACCTTTGCCGCCAACGTCGACTACGCGATGGATCCGCGCAACAACGTCTACGGCTCGCTGGTGTACCGCGCGCCGACGGTGGTGGTGCCCGGTCTCAGCGGCGTGATCGGCGCCACCCGCAGCGAGCTGCAGCTCAATTCCAGCCAGCTCGCCGCGCTGGACGTGAAAGGCCCGAGTTCCTCGCAGTACGGCGGTGCCGACTGGAAGTTCGTCAACACCGACACGATGCAGATGCAGACCTCGCTGCACTACATCCGCGAGAAGTCGCGCCTGACCAGTCTCGGCATCCCGCTGTCGGACGAGAGCTTCGACGTGGCCGAGCTGGCCTGGGCGATGAACCGCACCGACCAGCGCCTGCACGGCATCGACCTGTTGCAGGTGAGCCTGCGCAAGTCGATCAAGGACCGCTCGCGCGAGCCGGACCTGGTCAGCCCGAATCACGCCAGCAGTTTCACCAGCCTGCGTTTCTCCTACACGCGCCTGCAGTTCCTGACCAAGTCGCAGCGCGCCTACTTCAAGCTGGCCGGGCAGTGGACCAACGCCGCGTTGGCGCCGCTGGAGCAATTCGTGATCGGCGGCCCGGACAGCGTGCGCGCCTACCCGATCGCCGACGGCCTGACCGACCGCGGCTACTACGCCTCGCTGGAGTACCACGTCGACGCGCCGGGCTTCGGCAACAAGATCTCGCCGTTCTACGCCCGGCCCTGGCGCGAGCTGCTGGAGCTGGAGGCGTTCATCGACTACGCCCGCGGCATGCCGGCCGGCGCCGACCGGGCAGGCAACAGCGCACTGACCTTCAAGGGCATCGGCGCGGGGTTCATCTTCCGCCTGCCGCGGTTCCACCGCTTCGAGTTCCACCTCGACGGCGCGGTGCCGATCGGCGGGCCGCAGGCCTCGGACAAGAAGGGCTACCACGTGTACGCGCGGTTCGGCTTCACGTTCTGACAGGCAACGACCATGCATAACCACACTGAGTATCCGCATCGTCCGTCACGCTGCCGCAACGGCTCGGTGGCGACCCGTCCCCGCCGCAAGCTGCTGCCGACTTGCCTGTCCATGGCACTGGCCGCCGGTGTGCTGGTGGCGCCAGGCGTTCGCGCCGGCAGCGTGGCGCCCGGTGCGAATGCCGGGACGGTCTCGGTCACCGCGTTGACCTCGCCCACCGGTGGCACCGTGGTGGGCGGTACCGGCTCGATCACCCAGAGCGGCGGCACCACGGTGATCAACCAGCTGTCGAACAAGCTGGCGCTGGACTGGCAGACCTTCAACGTGGGCAAGGACGCCACGGTGCTGTTCAAGCAGCCGTCGTTCACCGCGGTGGCGCTGAACCGCATCCTCGACCAGAACCCCAGCCAGATCTTCGGCCGCATCAATTCGAACGGCCAGGTGTTCCTGATCAACACCCACGGCATCATCTTCGGCACCAGCGCGCAGGTGAACGTCGGTGGCCTGGTGGCCAGCACGCTGGACCTCACGCCCAGCGACTTCCTGGCCAACCACTTCAACCTCGACGCGCACGGCGGCAGCGCCGGCGTGGTCAATCACGGCACCATCGCCGCGGCCAGCGGCGGCTCGGTGAGCCTGCTCGGCGGCAGCGTGGCGAACGACGGCCTGATCCTGGCCAACTACGGCAACATCAACCTCGATGGCGCCGATCGCGCGGTGCTGGATTTCGACGGCAACGGACTGATCACGGTCGAGGTCACCGGTGCGCTGAAGCGTCGCCTGGACGACCGTGCCGCGGTGTCCAACAGCGGAACCCTCGAGGCCGACGGTGGCACCGTGGTGCTGCAGGCCTCGGCCGCGAAGGATCTGTTCACCGATGCGGTGAACAACTCCGGAGTGATCACCGCCGGCGGCATCAGCACCGATGGCGGCACGGTGCGGCTGGTCGCCGCCGGCGGCAACGCGATCAACAGCGGCAGCATCAACGTGTCCGGCGTGCATGGCGGCACCGCGCAGGTGTTGTCGGACGCGAACGTCGCGGTGACTGGCAGCATCGACGCTGCAGGCGCGCGCGGTGGTGGCGACATCCGCATCGGCAGTGATGCCGCAGGAGGTGCGACCGCTCAGGGCGTCACGCTCGGTGCCAGTGCCTTGTTGAACGCCGATGCGACATCGCAGGGTCGTGGCGGCTCCATCGTCGTGCTCGGCAAGCAGTCGACCCAGGTGGACGGACGCCTGAGTGCGCGAGGGGGCGCGCAAGGCGGGAACGGCGGTTTCATCGAGACGTCGGCCGATCACGTGCGGGTAGAACATGGTACGCAGGTGGATACATCGGCGCCGTTCGGACAGACCGGCGACTGGCTGATCGATCCGTTCGACTTCACGATCGACGCCGCCGGTTCGGATGGCCTCACTGGCTCGGACGTGGGCACACTCCTGCAGTCGAGCAACCTCACCATCCACTCCTCCGATAGCGGCAGCCCCGGCACCGGCAATATCAATGTCAACGACGCGATCAGCTGGAGCGCGAACACGCTCACGCTGACCGCGGCGAACAATGTCAACATCAACGCGTCCATGTCGGCCACTGGAAGCGCCGGCCTGGTGCTGAACCCGGCCACGGCCAACGGCGGTGACGCCGCCGTAGGGACCGGCGCAAACATCATCTCCGGCACCGGTTCGCTGTCGCTGGCCGGCACCGGTGCGATGACGCTCAATGGCGGGCTGGTCGACAACGGCTCGCTGAATATTTCCGGCTTGACTGCGGGGCTCAGCATGCCCCGGCTCACCGGCTCGGGCACGGTCAACTTAGGCAGCCATACGCTGACGCTGTCCAATGCCGCAGGCACGTTCTCCGGTGTCGTCAGCGGCACCGGCGGTCTCACCCTGACCGGTGGCTCGCAGACATTCTCGGGTGCGAACACCTATACCGGTGCGACGTCGATCAATGCCGGCACGCTCGCGCTGAGCGGCAGCGGCAGCGTGGCCGCATCGAGCGGCGTGACCGCCAACGGCACGCTGGATATTTCGGGGACGAGCAGCGGTGCCTCGATCAAGAGCCTGTCCGGCAATGGCACCGTGACGCTAGGCACGCAGGGGCTGACGCTGTCCAATGCCGCGGGCACGTTCTCCGGTGTCATCGGCGGCACCGGCGGTCTCACCCTGGCTGGCGGCGCGCAGACGCTCTCGGGCACGAACACGTACACGGGCGGAACGACGATCAGCGGCGGCACCCTGGCGGTATCGAGCGACGGGAATCTCGGTGGCGCCGGCGCCGGCCTGACCCTCGATGGCGGCACGCTGGAGAGTACGGCAACCCTCGTCCTCAACCGGGCCATTACCCTGGGAGCTGGCGGCGGCACGCTGCAGACCGACAGCGGCACCAACGTCACCGTGGGCCAGGCGGTTTCCGGTAGCGGCAGCTTCAGCCAGACCGGCCCAGGCACGCTCACGTTGGGTGCCAACGTCACCACCGGCGGCAGTCAGACCTACAACGGCGCCGTGACCCTGGGCGCGAACGTGACTTTGTCCAGTACGGGCAGTGGCGACATTCACTTCCTCTCGACCCTGGACGGCCCGCAGCAGCTGACCGTCACGACCGGCGGCGCGCTGACGCTGGATGGTGCAGTGGGAGGGTCCCAGGCACTCAGTGGCCTGAGTACGACGAGTGGCTCGCTGAGCATCGGCAGCATCGACGTCACCGGCAACCTTTCGCTGACGACGACGGCGGGTGGGATCGGGCAAAGCGGAGCGTTCATCGTTGGCGGTACCTCGTCCTTCGATGCAGGTGCCAACGCGATCTCATTGATCGATTCGGGCAACGACTTCAGCGGTGCGGTCAGCCTCACCGGCGGCACCACGCAGTTGTCCGACCAGACGGATCTGACCCTGGGTACGCTGACCACCGGGGACCTGACGGTAAGCAGCGGCGGAGCGCTGACACTGGGTAGCGGCACGGTTGGCGGCAAGCTGGATGCCACCGCCACTACGTCGATCACCGCCAACGGTGCACTTTCTGGCCTGAGCGATGCGGCATTCACCACGCCAAGCCTTTCCGGCAGTGGCAGCATCTCCGGCACGGGCGCGATCAGCGGCCTGGGCAACACCTCGTTCAATCTGACGGGCATGACCACCGGCACGCTTGGTGGGATCACCTTCAGCGGATTCACCGCAGCCGACACCACGCATGTCTCCGGAGCGGCGGGCTTCGATGACGGCAACCGGAGCAGCGGCGGCATGACCTTCGCTCTTGCCACCCATGTGTCCGGTACGGGCGCGATCTCCGACGTCACCGGCAGTTTCGCCGATGACGCGCTGACCTCGTCAGCGAGCGGCATCGTCTATGCGGGCTTCGGATCGGTTGCTGGCAGTGGCGGTGCGGTGACTGGTGTGGCTGGAAACTTTGACCTCAGCACACAGGTCTCGTCGTCTTCGGGCCTTGATTACAGCGGATTCAATCTCGGTACGGTGGCTGGCAACGGTGGGGGGACGATCACCGGGTCGGGCCAGACGTACACACTGGACAACACGATCGCCGACAAGGGCAGCAACGGCGGAATCAGCTGGACGGGCTTCGGCAATATCGACGACAGCAGCGGTACGGTGGTATTCGGCACCGGCGGCAGCGTCAGCGGGAATATCACGGCGCAGACGCTGGACTACAGCAGCCGTGCCGGCGTGGTGAGCTTCGATCTGTCCAACGGCGCAGGCAGCACCACCGGTATCGGCGGTACCTGGAGCGGTGTCACCTCGGTGGCCGGCAACGGCAGCAGTGCGACGATCGCCGGTGCGGGCCAGAACTACACACTGGACGATGCCATCGCCAACAAGGGCACCAACGGCGCCGTCGCCTGGACCGGGTTCGGCAACATCCAGGACCCCACCGGCAGCGTGATCTTCGGTATCGGCGGCAGCGTCAGCGGCAACGTCACGGCCAAAGCTCTGGACTACAGCAGCTACGGCAGCGCGGTGAACTTCGACCTGTCCGCCGGCAGCGGCACGACGACGGGCATCGGCGGCAGCTGGAGCGGAGTGACCGCGGTCACCGGCAGTGGCGTGGGCGACACCATCGCCGGCAACAACCAGACCTACACGCTGACCGGCGCCAATGCCGGCAACAACGGCACGGTGAGCTGGACCTCGTTCGAGAACATCGCCGACAGCGGCACCGGCACGCTCCAGGCGAGTGGCGCGACCTTCAACCTCAGCGGCAGCAACTCGGGCACGGTGACCACCCTGTTGCCCGGAGGCTTCAGCGGTATCGGCAATCTCGACGACGCCACCGGCAGCGTGGTCTTCGGTGCGGGCGGCAGCCTTGGCGGCAACGTCACGGCCAAAGCTCTGGACTACAGCAGCTACGGCAGCGCGGTGAACTTCGACCTGGCCGCCGGCAGCGGCACGACGACGGGCATCGGCGGCAGCTGGAGCGGAGTGACCGCGGTCACCGGCAGCGGCGTCGGCGACACCATCGCCGGCAGCAACCAGACCTACACGCTGACCGGCGCCAATGCCGGCAACAACGGCACGGTGAGCTGGACCTCGTTCGAGAACATCGCCGACAGCGGCACCGGCACGCTCCAGGCGAGTGGCGCGACCTTCAACCTCAGCGGCAGCAACTCGGGCACGGTGACCACCCTGTTGCCCGGAGGCTTCAGCGGTATCGGCAATCTCGACGACGCCACCGGCAGCGTGGTCTTCGGTGCGGGCGGCAGCCTTGGCGGCAGCGTCACGGCCAGGACGCTGGACTACAGCAGCTACGGCAGCGCGGTGAACTTCGACCTGTCCGCCGGCAACGGTACGACCACCGGCATCGGCGGCAGCTGGAGCGGAGTCACCGCGGTGGTCGGCAGCGCCCAGGGAGACACGCTGGTCGGTAGCAGCCAGACCTACACGCTGACCGGCGCCAATGCCGGCAACAACGGCACGGTGAGCTGGACCTCGTTCGAGAACATCGACGACGCCACCGGCACCCTCGGCTTTTCCGCCGGCGGCAGCCTGGGTGGCAATGCCACGGTCCAGACGCTGGACTACAGCAGCTACGGCAGCGCGGTGAACTTCGACCTGTCCGCCGGCAGCGGCACGACGACGGGCATCGGCGGCACCTGGAGCGGAGTGACCGCGGTCACCGGCAGCAGCGTGGGCGACACCATCGCCGGCAACAACCAGACCTACACGCTGACCGGCGCCAATGCCGGCAACAACGGCACGGTGAGCTGGACCTCGTTCGAGAACATCGCCGACAGCGGCACCGGCACGCTGCGGGCCGCCGATCAGACCTGGGCTCTGACCGGGCACAACCAGGGCACGGTGACCGATCTGTCCGGGGCATTCAGCGGTATCGGCAACCTGATCGACACCGGCACCGGCTCGTTCCTGATGCACTCGGGGGCCGACGGCGACATTTCCGGCAATCTGGATGCAGGCTCCGGCGGCAGCATCGACTACACCGGCTACACGACGCCGGTGAACGTCAACCTGTCCGGCGTCGGCACCACCGGCGTCGGTGGCACGGTCAGCGGCATCGCCTCGATCACGGCCAGCAGCGATCTCGGGGTCAGCGGAACCACCGCCAGTTCGCTGGGTATCACCACGACCGGCGCCGGCACCACCACCACGCTCGGTGCGCTCTCGACCGGTGCGAATCTGACCATCAACGCCAGCGGTGCGGTACTGCAGAGTGGTGCGTTGACGGTCAGCGGCACCACCACGGTGAGCGCGGGCGGCAACGCGATCACGCTGACCGACAGCGGCAACGACTTCCAGAGCACGGTGAACCTCACCGGCGGCACGACGCAGATCACCGACCAGAACGCGCTGACCCTTGGCACGCTGGCCACCGGCGCGCTTACGGCGACCAGTCATGGCGCGCTGAACCTCGGGCACGGCAGCGTTGGCGGCAACCTGGTCGCGACCAGCAACAACGGCACGATCACCGAAGGCAGCGGCGGCGTGCAGGTGACGGGCACCAGCAACCTGCAGGCAGGCACCGGTGCGATCACCCTGACCGACGGCAGCAACCACTTCACCGGCGCGGTGACGGCCGCGGGGCAGGGCGTGTCGCTGGTGGATGCGGGCAACCTCACGGTGGCCTCGCTGAACAGCGGCACCAACGGCACGGTGAACCTCACCGCAGGCGGCTCGCTTACGCTGCCGGCGCTGGGCATCGATACGGGTACGGCGGATCTGACGCTGGCGGCGAACGGCGGCGCACTGGTGATGCCGGGGGCATTGAGCGGTGCGAACGTGACGCTGAGCGGTCGCGACGGCATCACCCTGGGCAGCAACCTGACCAGCGCAGGTACGGTGACACTGACCAGCAGCAGCGGCGCGATCAGCCAGACCGGCGGCGTGCTCACCGCCGGCACCCTCGCCGGCAGCTCGGCCGGCGCGACCACGCTGGGCAGCGCCAATCTGGTCACTGCGCTGGGCAGTTTCAGCGCAGCCGGCTTCAGCCTGAACAATGCGCAGGCGCTGACCGTCAACGGGGCGGTGGACGGCGGCGGCAGCACCACGATCGACAGCACCGGCAACCTGGTCCTGGCCAGCAACGTCAGCGGCACGACCATGACATTGAATGCCGGCGGCACGATCGACCAGGCCGGCGGCATCGTCACGGCCACCACGCTGAACCTCGGCTCGGTCGGTGGCGCCAGCCTCACCGGCAGCAACCTGGTCACCAGCCTGGGCACGGTGACCAACACCGGCAGCGGCGGGTTGTCCTTCACCGATGCCAGCGATCTGAACCTGGCCGGTGCGGTCGACGTCGGCAGCGCCAGCGGCAACGACGTGGTGCTGACGATCACCGGCAACCTGACCCAGTCCGGCGGCAGCGTGATCACCGCCGACCAGTTCGGTGGCAGCAGCAGCGGCAATACCTCGCTCGGTGGAAGCAACCGGTTGAACACGCTGGGCAGCTTCGCCGCGGCGAACCTGGCGCTGACCAATGCGCAGGCGCTGGCCGTGAATGGCCCGCTGACCGTGCCGGGCACGCTCAGCCTCACCACGACGGCCGGCGGACTCAGCCTCGCCACAGACCTGTCGGCAACGACGGTGAGCCTGACCTCGGCCGCAGCACTGAGCCTGGCCAACAACATCGATGCGACCACCTTGTCGCTGACCTCCACTGGTGCGATCGGCCAGAGTGCAGGTGCACTGACGGTCAGCGGCACCACCACGGTGAACGCGGGCGGCAACGCGATCACGCTGACCGACAGCGGCAACGATTTCGGCGGCACAGTGAACCTCACCGGCGGCACGACGCAGATCACCGACCAGAACGCGCTGACCCTGGGCACGCTGGCCACCGGCGCGCTTACGGCGACCAGTCATGGCGCGCTGAACCTCGGGCACGGCAGCGTTGGCGGCAACCTGGTCGCGACCAGCAACAACGGCACGATCACCGAAGGCAGCGGCGGCGTGCAGGTGACGGGCACCAGCAACCTGCAGGCAGGCACCGGTGCGATCACCCTGACCGACGGCAGCAACCACTTCACCGGCGCGGTGACGGCCGCGGGGCAGGGCGTGTCGCTGGTGGATGCGGGCAACCTCACGGTGGCCTCGCTGAACAGCGGCACCAACGGCACGGTGAATCTCACCGCAGGCGGTGCACTGGTGATGCCGGGGGCATTGAGTGGTGCGAACGTGACGCTGAGCGGTCGCGACGGCATCACCCTGGGCAGCGACCTGACCAGCGCAGGTACGGTGACGCTGACCAGCAGCAGCGGCGCGATCAGCCAGACCGGCGGCGTGCTCACCGCCGGCACCCTCACCGGCAGCTCGGCCGGCGACACCACGCTGGGCAAGGCCAACCATGTCGGCACCCTGGGTGCCTTCAGTGCCGCGGACTTCACGCTCACCAATGCGCAGGCACTGACCGTGGGGAGCAACCTGGTGGTCGGTGGAGGCACCGGCGCGATCGCGCTGACCACCACCAGCGGCGCCCTCACCATCCAACACGATCTCAACGGCGGCAGCCTCTCGCTGAAATCGGCGGGCAATCTCTCGCTGGCGGGCAATCTGGTCGGCAGCTCGGTCGCACTGGTATCGGCTGGCGACATCACCCAGAGCGCCGGGGTCATCCAGGCCGGCACCCTCACCGGGCAGGCCGGCGGCAGCGCGACGCTGGCCAGGGCCAACAAGATCGGCACGCTGGGCAACTTCGGCGCGACCAACGGGCTGAGCATCAGCAATGCCCAGGCATTGACCGTCGGCGGTACGGTGAACGGCGGCAGCTCGACCACCCTCGCCACCACTTCCGGCAGCCTTGCCACCAGCGGGAGCATCGGCGGCACCGCGATCTCGCTGGCCGGTCATGGTGGGCTGGCGATCAACGGCGCGGTGAACGCCGGCACCGGCGACATCACGCTGGCGTCCGCCGCCGGCGGGATCAGCGAAGGCAGCGCGGGCGTGCTCACCGCCGGCAGCCTCTCCGGCACATCGAGCGGCAGCACCGTGCTCGGGGGCGCCAATCAGGTCGTGACCCTGGGCAACTTCACCACGGGCGGCGATTTCAGCTTCCGTGACGCTCGCACGCTGACCGTGAACAGTCCGCTCGATGTCCACGGTGGCAGCGGCAACCTCAGCCTGACGGCGAGCGGGGCCAGCTCGGACCTGATCCTCGGTACCGCACTGGCCGGCGGCACGGTCACGCTCGGTGCCGGACGCAACATCACCTCGGCGTCGGGCATCACCGCCACGACCCTGACCGGCAGTGCGGGTGGCCAGGCCCAGCTTGGCAGCGCCAACCACGTCGGTACGCTCGGCGATTTCAGTGCCACCAGCCTCACGTTCGGCAATGCCGGCGCACTGGTGGTCGGGGGCCAGGTGAGCACCGGCAGCGGTGCGCTCGACCTGTCGACCACGGCCGGCAATCTGCGGGTGACCGGCGCGGTGGCCGGCGGCACGGTCGGGCTGGTTTCCGCCTCGGCACTGGCCATCGACGGCACCGTGTCGGCCACCACGCTGGCCCTGCAGGCGGCCGGTGCCATCACCCAGTCCGGTGGTGCGATTACCGCCAGCAGCCTGAGCGGCACGGCTGGCGGCAGTGCCGCGCTGGATGGTGCCAACCACGTCGGATCGCTGGGCAGTTTCAGTGCGGACGGTTTCCGCTTCACCAACGCCGGGGCGCTCACCGTGGCCGGTCCGATCGACGGCGGCAGCACGACGCGGCTGGCCACCACGTCCGGCGATCTGGCGATCAACGGGCGGGTCAGCGGCACCAGCACCACGCTGGTGTCGGCCGGCGCGATCAACGAGGGCAGCGGAGGCCGCATCGTGGCGGGCAGCCTTGCGGGTCAGTCGTCCGGCGCCACCACCCTCGGCGGCAGCAACAGCGTGGATACGCTGGGCAGTTTTTCCGCCGGCAGCCTGAGCTTCACCAACGGCAAGGCGCTGAGCGTGAGCGGGCCCGTCGATGGTGGTGCGCTTGCCTCGCTCACCACCACTTTCGGCGATCTCGCGGTGAACGGCCAACTGAGTGCCACCGCGGTATGGCTGCAGTCGGCCGGTGCGATCACCGAAGGCAGCGGCGGCGTGATCACCGCCGCAACGCTCAGCGGCCAGTCGGCCGGCCTCACCTCGCTGGGCACCCAGTCACAGGCCATCGGCAACCAGATCGACACGCTCGGCAACTTCTCATCCACTGCCGGCTTCAGCCTGACCAACGACAAGACGCTGACCCTGGCCTCGGTGGACAACAGTACGTTCACGGTCGATGCCGGACATGCCGAGCTGTACCTGGGGGTGACCCAGGGAGACCTGCTCGAGCAGGGGAAGACCCCGCTCTACGACGGTACCGGCACGTTCGCCTCGGCCGGCCACATGGGCTCCGGTTCGTCGCCGATCTACGTGATCGGTGATGGTGCGCAGCTGGTCGCGCACGTCGGCAATCCGCCGGCCTACTTCTATGCGGTGGACCGCCAGGGCAACATCCTGCCGCTGACCGGCGAGCTTAGCTTCAACGTGCCGACCTCGCTGTTCTTCAGCAAGGCGCAGAACGGCAACGGTCGCGGCGATGCCTACATCGACCCCAGCGTGATCTCGGCCAACTACCGATCGTTCGGCATCGTGCCCTCGGGCATCCTGCTGCCGGCGGACCAGCAGGCCTGCGATCCGGGAGTGGAGGATTGCGGTGACCAGTAGCCTCAGCCGATCGGCCTGGTGCGTGCCGCTTGCGGCAGCCTGGATGCTCGCTGCCACGTCGGCGCCGCTGCACGCGCAACTGGCCCCCAGGTTGAGCGCGCAGGTGTCGCTGGACGAGTTGTCGACCGCGACCGCCGCATTGCCGGCGGACCCGGCGCTGGCTTCCCTGCGATCGCAGCTGCAGGGCATGGCCGACAACCTGCGCCAGGACGCGGGGAAGGATGCGGACAAGCCGGCCGACCTGGTCGGCGACGCGCTGCGCGGCCGCATCGTGCGGGCACATGCCGCGGCGACCCGGGTGCGGGCCTACCTGAAGGCCGTGGCCGACTGCCAGGGCGCGGACCGCGCGGCGATGCAGGCGGCGCTGACCCAGGGCGTGAAACTGCTGGCTGCGGCCGAGGGCGGCGCCAAGGTGGTCCCCGCGGTCGAGGATGTGCAGTCGATGCCGGCGCCGGGGGCGTCGCTGTTCGCGATCCGTGCGGGCGGCGGTCCCCAGGCGTTCGCCCTGACCGGCAGCGACCTGTTCGACAGCCAGTGCCCGTCTCCGCAGGTCCGTGCGACCGACGCCGGCGGTACCGTGCTGGCCAACCAGCCGATCCTCACCGGCGCCTCGCCGGCGCGACTGGAGCTGAAGTGGGCGGATGTCGGCCAGGTGCCTGTCGGCCCCGTTGTCTTGCACGTGGTCGCTCAGCGCAAGGTGTTCCTGCTCGGCTGTAAGGCCCTGCCCGAGGCCACGGCCGTGGTCGCGGTGGTGCCGGCGACGCAGTACCGCGTCGACTACACCCTGGAGGCGATCTGCCCGGCGCCGGGCGCCGCCGACCGAGTGGTCGCACTGGGCAAGGGCACGCTGGAACTGGCCGGCGGCGGCGCGAGCGCCGCGCAGAACGTGCCGACCTCCGCGTGTGCGGAGCCGGCGGCCTATCGTCTCAGCGCATCGGTCAGCGCATCGGGCGGCACGCCGTCTCCGGCCGGGCCTTTCACCCAGTCCGCGCAGGCCTCGATCACTGCCGGGTTGCCCGGCGGGTTGACGTTGAGCTGGGATCCTTCCGTGCAGTCGGTGTTCGTCCGTGCCGGAGCGAACACCTGCAAGGGCGTGCGCTAGCGTCCCGCCGCAAGGGCGGGACGATGGTCAGAACTCGTCGGTGCCGGAGATCGTGCGCAGCTCGCTGAGGCCACCGGGGGCCAGATCCTGCAGCAGCTCCGGAAAGCTCAGCCCGACCAGTCGCTGGGCGCGACGCAGCAGGATCGGCAGCGGGCTGGCCGGCTCGTACCTGGCGTAGTACTCGCACAGTTCGTCCAGCCGGCGACGCACGTCCTCCGGGCTCTGGATGCGACCGGCCGCCACCGCCACGCCACCCGCGGCCGGCGCTGCACCCGTTTCGTCGCCGGCCACGCCCTCCTCGCCGGGAGCCGCCGTTTCGGGCGTGCGCAGGGCGACCTGCGATTCGAGGAATTTCTTCAGTTCGTAGGCATCGGTGAGCAGCGGCTTGAGGTCGGGTCCGAGCGTGCCGATGCGGTCGGTGAACAGGGTATCGATCGCCTTGCCCAGGTCGAGGATCTGCGCTGCCGCCTCCAGCGAGCCGGTGAGCTGGCCTTCGTCGCAGTCCAGGCAGCAGGCCTCGATGTCGGTCATCGACGGCAGCCCCTCGCCATTCTCGTTGCCGGGGACCTTCAGCGTGCCCTGCGCCACCCGCAGGTCGCGCAGCGAGAAGCGGCCGATCCGCGGCGAGGCGACGAACGGGGTGTTGCGCAGGTAGGCCAGTACGGCCAGCGGGTCGCCCAGCGGCACCACCGCGTTGACGCGTGCCGTGGGATCGTTGTCGTCCTCGGCGTCGAGCTGCGGGTGCACCGCTTCCCAGAAGTTCTCGAGCAGGCCGTGCACCAGGTCCAGGCCGCGGGCGAGGCCGGCCAGGCCCT
Organism: Dyella ginsengisoli LA-4; assembly: GCF_000334915.1. GTDB lineage: Bacteria > Pseudomonadota > Gammaproteobacteria > Xanthomonadales > Rhodanobacteraceae > Dyella_A > Dyella_A ginsengisoli_A. The sequence continues at coordinate 127,090 of NZ_AMSF01000056.1, forward strand.
CGGTGCGCAGCCAGGCGGTGGAAAGGTAGGTAGCCACGCGCAGGTCGCGGGTGCGCTCGAACAGGCTGTTGGACAAGGCGATGACCTTGTCCCACTCGGGCTCTTCGGCGGCTTTCACCGAATCGCCCATGGCGCGCTCGGCGCGCGGCGCGGCGGCGCGCTCCAGCGCCATGAAGTCGGCGTCGTATTCCAGGTCGGTGCCGCAGGGGGCGTCCTCGCCCAGGGGCGAGAGGTAGGACGTCAGCAGGTCGTCGGACATGGGCGGACTCGTCGAGGGTGGGCCATGGCGTCGTCCGGCCGGTCGGGACGGACGTCTCCCTCTGTAGTGCGCAAAAACGCTCCCGATCCGGTCAGGAGGCCCAGTCCTGCGGCAGCCGGTGTTCGTCCGGGGTCGGGCCGGGCAGCGGGTAGCGGCTGCGCTCGACCACGTGGGCCAGGGTGTTCACGTTGTCGACCAGGCGGTCGGACAGACGCTCCAGAAGCTCGGCCGTTGCGGCATCGTCGCTCAGTTCCAGCAGGGCGGCGAAGCTGCGCTGCAGGTCGCGCAGCGGCGGCAACGCCTTCACCGGGCGCTGCTCGCGCAGGCCCGCCGCGATTGCGTGCAGGGCATCGGCGACCTGGCCGACAAAGCCGGACACCTCGATGTGCTCGGGCAGGGTGGCGCGGTCGTCGATCAGCGCTTCCAGCGACATCGCGGTACGCGCCAGCCGGTTGCCGTTGGCAAACAGCGATTCGGCCAGCTCCAGCAGCGCCGCCGGCGTGCCGGGCTCGCCGCGCATGCGTTCGATCGAGGCCTGCGCATTGGTGCGAGCCATGCGCGCGGCCGTACGTGCCTCGCGGTGCGCATCGCGTTGCTCGGTCGCGGCCAGCGCGCGCAGGTAATTGGCGTAGGCGCCCAGCATCTCGGCCAACGAGGCGCGGGCGCGGGCGCGCTCCCAGGTCGGCCAGAGCACGTAGGCCAGCAGCGCCATCGCGCTGCCCAGCGCGGTGTTGATCACGCGGTCGATCACCGCATCGGCCGGACTGACGCCCTCGAACGACAGCAGGATCACCACCGTGCCGGTGAGCGCCGCCACCGCCGCCCCGTAGTGGGCGGTAGCCAGGTAGCGGAAGCCCATGCACAGCACGGCCATCAGCGCGAGGTGCGCCCATGGCTCGTCCGGGGCCAGCCACAACAGCGCGGTGGTCAGCAGCAGCCCCAGAACGGTGCCCACCACGCGCAGCAGGCCGAAGTTGAAGGTGGCGGCGAAGTCCGGGCGCAGCACGATGGCCGCGGTCATCGGCACCCAGTAGCCATGCGGCAGCTGCATGTGGCGCGCGACCGCCCAGGCCACGCCCAGGCATGCGGCGCTGCGCACGGCATGGCGGAAGGCCACCGAGTGCGGGGTGAGGTTGGCGCGCAGGGTGGCCAGCGGCGAGTGCCCGCGCAGCGCGGCCGGCAGCGGTGTCTCGGCGGCGGCCGCGCGCAGCTCGCCGCGGCTGCCGGCCCAGTGGGCATTGCGCACGGCGGCGGCCAGCTGGCCGGCCAGGGCGTGGATGTGCACGGTAAGGCCGCCGCTGGCGCGCTCGTCGTCGAGCAGGGTGCGTTCGCTGGCGCGCAGGCCCTTGAGCGACTGCTCGGCGCGCTCCGGCGCATCGCCGGTTTCCAGCGCCTCGGCAATCGCGCCCAGCACCAGGGCCGCGTCCTCGCGGAAGATCGCATGTACCGCCGGGTTGCTGCGCAGCTCGGCCATCGCGGTGAGTTCCAGGCGGATCCGCTCGGCCAGTTCCAGCAGCACCCCGAATGCCTCCATGGCACGTCCGCGGGCGTGATGGCGGCCAAGCAGGGTGGTCTGCAGCGTGGTCATCGCCTCGGTGAGGGCGGGGACGTCGGCGTCGTCATGGGCCTGCTGCCGCGCCAGTTGCGCCAGTCCGCGGTAGACCCCGGCCAGCGCCTGACGCTCGGGCCGGTAGCGCTGCAGCGGCCAGGCAGCGATCGAGAACAGACCGAGCAGCAGGCCGCCGGCGAAGATCAGCGCCGCGGCCCCCAGTGCCTCCGAGGCCTGTGCCGCCGGCGTGGCGGCGGTGACCACCAGCAGGATGATGCTGGTCATGCCGACGCGGGCGATGTCCACGCCGAACACCACCAGCAGGCCGCCGAAGAAGCCCAGCCCGGTGGTCGCGGCCAGCATTGGCCAGAACTGGCCGCCGACCAGCATGCCCAGCAGCGAGGCGAACGAGGCCGCCAGCGCCGCCATCAGCAGGCGCCACATGCGCTGCCGGTACGGCCCCGGCTGGTCGGAGAACATCGTGTTGAGCGCGCCGGCGCCCACGCCCAGGCCGATCTCGGTATGGCCGGTGGCCATGCCTGCCGCCAGCGGCAGGATCACGGCGGCGGTGTTGCGCAGCACCACCCGCAGCGGTACGTCCGGACGCCGCGTACGGGTCAGGCTGTCGATGAGTGACGCGCGAAGCGAGTAGCTGCGGACGGTCATGCCGCGTCCGGATCCGTCGGGAAGGTCAGCTCCGATTCTGCACCAGCCCCGGTCCATGCGTCGCGGTCGCGGCGAATCGCGCCGCGACCGCGTCAGCCAACGCTCAGGCGCGGCCGCCGAACTCGCCGGTGGTGGTGTTGACCCACACCTTCTCGTCGTTGGTGATGTACTCGGGCACCTGGATCTCGATACCGGTGTTGAGCTTGGCCGGCTTGGTGCGCTTGGTGGCACTGGCGCCCTTCAGCTCCGGCGCGGTGTCGACCACGGTCAGCATCACGCTGGTGGGCACCTGCAGGCCGACCGGCGCGTCGTCGATCAGCTGCACGTAGTAGCCCTCCAGCTCCTCGACGATGTAGCCGGCGTTGTCGCCGACCAGCTCGGGGCTGAGCAGGTACTGGGTGTAGTCCTCGGTGTCCATGAACACGAAGGCCTCGCCGTCCATGTAGGAGAAGGTGGCGGCGCGGCGCACCAGGTCCATCTCCTTCAGGTCGTCGTCGGCGCGCAGGCTGAGGTCGAACTTGCGACCGCCGGGGATCGAATACATGGTGAAGCGGAAGGTGACGTTGCCGCCACGCGCAGTGGGCGAGCTGCGCTCGATGTCGCGCACCTGGTAGACGGTGCCGTCGTGCTCGACCACGTTGCCTTTCTTGACGTCGGAAGCTTTCATGGGTCAGGAGTGAGTCAATAGGAGTGAGAGGTGAGAGAAGAGCAAAGGCGTGCGGAGAAGAGGGGGGCGAGCGGTTCCTCTCGCTCCTCACTCCTCTCCACTCACTCCTCGCTTATTTCGGCTGCAACCGCACCGCGCCATCCAGGCGGATGGTCTCGCCGTTGATGTAGCGGTTGGTGAGGATGAAGGCGACGGTGGCGGCGAACTCTTCCGGCTTGCCCAGGCGCGAGGGGAACGGGATCGAGGCGGACAGCGACTCCTGCACCGCCGGCGGCATGCCGTCGACCATCGGGGTCCAGAAGATGCCCGGCGCGATGGTCGCCACGCGGATGCCGAAGCGGGCCAGCTCGCGGGCCATCGGCAGGGTCATGCCGACCACGCCGCCCTTGGAGGCCGAGTACGCGGCCTGGCCGATCTGGCCCTCGTAGGCGGCCACGCTGGCGGTGTTGATGATCACGCCGCGCTCGCCGTCTTCGCCGGCCTCGTTGCCCTGCATCAGTGCCGCGGCGGCCTTGGCCACGTTGAAGCTGCCGACCAGGTTCACCATCACCGTGGTCTGGAACTGCGACAGCGCCATCGGGCCTTCCTTGCCCAGCACGCGGCCGGCGCCGAGGATGCCGGCGCAGTTCATCACCATGTTCAGGCCGCCCATCGCCTCGCGCGCGGCGGCGACGTTGGCGGCCACGCCGTCCTCGCTGGTGACGTCGGTGCGGTAGAAGCGCGCGCCGTTGCCCAATGCCTGGGCGGCCTGCTGGCCCTTGTCCTCGTTGACGTCGAACAGCGCCACCTGCGCGCCGTGCGCGACGAGGTGCTGGGCGACGGCGTGGCCGAGTCCGGAGGCGCCGCCGGTGATGACGGCCTTGACCTGATCGAGCTGCATGGAGATGTCCCGAAGCGTTGGAAAACCGCGATTTTAGCCGAGCGGCCGGGGCACCAGCCATGGGCGGCCGTCGACGGCCGCATGCCGCGTCAGCCCGTGCGGGCGATCAGGGTCCGCCAGGCCGGTAGTTCGCGCAGATCACGGAACCGGAGCACCGGCACCGGCGGATTGGCCGGCTCAGTGAGTGTTTTCTGCCATACGCCGACGTCCCACCACTGGCCCAGCTTGTAGCCGGCTTGCCGCCACACGCCGGCGGGCGCGAAGCCCATTGCCTCGTGGGCGGCGACGCTGGTCGGGCCGGGCAGGGTGATTACGCCGACGGCCTGGCAGATGCCTTGCAGGCGCAGGGCATCGAGCAGGGTGCCATAGAGCCGGCGGGCGATCCCGCGGCGTTGCGCATCGGCGCGGACGTAGATCGACGTTTCGGCGATCCAGTCGTAGGCGGCACGTTCGCGGAAACGGCTGGCATAGGCGTAGGCAAGCACCTCGCCCGCTTCTTCCCAGACCAGCCACGGATACTGCTCCAGCCGCCCGAGCACGCGCTCGCGCATGACCTCGACGCCCGGCAGCACAGTCTCGAAGGTGGCCACGCCCTCGAGCACGTGCGGGGCGTAGATGGCGTGGAAGGCGTCGGCGTCGGCGCCGGTGGCGACGCGGATCATGCCAGTGCCTTTTCCATGCAGACGCTGCGTGGGTTGGCATGGTGCTCGCCGAACGGCGGGCAGCGGCGGTAGCCGGCACGCTCGTAGAGTTCCAGCGCCTCGGCCTGCGCGGTGCCCGCCTCCAGGCGCACCAGCCGGCCGCCAAGCCGGCGGATATGGCGCTCGATCGCCTCCAGCAGCTGCTTGCCCAGGCCCAGGCCGCGGCAGGCGGGCAGCACGTACATGCGCTTGACCTCCATGTAGTCGCCCTCGTCGATGCAGGCGCCGCAGGCCACCGGTTCGCCATCCACGCGCGCGGTGAGCAGGCTCACCCCGGGACGCTGCAGCGCGGCCAGCGACACCGGCTCGATGTTGCCGGTGGGATGCAGTTCGGCGAGGTAGCCATCGCTGGGTTCGATCAGCGGGCGCAGCTCGGGCAGGCTCGGATCGTCGATGCGGAATTCCAGGCGGGGCGGCAGGGGCTCGTCGCTCACTTCATGTACTTCCAGTTGCGGTGCTTGCCCTCGGCCAGCCACTCCAGCGTGGTGGCCAGGCGCTTGCTGCGGGTGGCGTCGGTTTTCGCGTCGGCGATCCAGTCGGTGTACTCGCGCTGTGCGCTGGGGCTGAACGCGTCGAAGTGCTTCTTCGCCGCGGCATGCTTCTTCAGGGCAAGCGCGTTGGCCAGGTCATCCGGTATCGCAGGCGGCGCCTTGGCTTTGGGCGTCTTCGCCGGTGCCGCGGCTGCGCCGTCGTCGATCCGCCGCGCGGCCGCCTTCACCGCAGCGGTCAGCTCGCGCTTCGGCGGCAGGTCGCCAATCGCGGTGAGCTTGCCGTACTGGCCCATGCCGTCGGTGTCGTCCGCGCCGGCTTCGGCCCGCGCACGCCAGAAGCCGAAACTGCAGTGCTGCTTGAATGCCGCCATCATGCACAGCGGCCGTCCCCGGTATTCGAAGAACGGCATGCGCCACTTCAGCGTTTCGGTCGCCTCGGGACAGGCCGCATGCACCACGGCCCGCAGGTGTTCGAGTACCGGCCGTGCGAACGGCGCGGCGCTGGCGATGTAGTCGTCCACGCGGGAATCGGTGCTCATGGCTCGCCTCCGTCTACAGCTCCCGCAGAAAGAAGCGGTCGCAGCTGAAGTGCCCGGTGCCGCCCATCGGCTCGCACAGCGGTTTGAAGCCGCTGCGCAGGTACAGCGCCTGGGCCTGGTCCATGCCGGTGAGCGTCTCCAGGTAGCAGCGGGCGAAACCGTGGTCGCGCGCCGCGTCGAGGCAGCGCTCCATCATCGCGCTGCCGGCGCCGATGCCACGCGCCTCGGGCAGGAAGTACATCTTGCGCAGCTCGCACACGTCGGCCTCGCCGCCGTCCAGCGGGGCGATGCCGGCGCCTCCGATCACTCGGCCGTCGCGCTCCACCACGAAATAGCTGCAGCGCGGCTGCGAGTAGGCCTGGTACATCGTGTCCACTTCGGCATCGTGGATCGCGAAACCGGGGCCGTCGGCACCGAACTCGGGCATGACCGCACGGATGATGGCGGCTACCGCCGGATTGTCTTCGGGAACGATGGGGCGGATCAGGAAGCCGGAGGGCATGGCGCGCGCTGGATGGTCTTGGGGGACAAGGACGACAGTCTGCAGTAACCGCGATGTCGAGGAAAAGCCGTCTTTCGTCACAGGGGCCGGTGGCGCGCTGTCCGGTCCGAGGCGCGCGCATCCGCCACGCTTGAGGGCACGGACGGGGAAGCGCAGAGTCCGGCAGGCCAGTCCTGGAGTCCCGAGCATGAGCGCGCATGTTTCCGCTACCGGCCTGCCGATACGCTGCGGCATTGTTTCCGTCGTGGTGCTGCGCGGCACCGGCGCGGCAACACAGATGCTGCTGGCGCGACGGTCCGGCACCTGGCTCGATGGCGTTTGGAGCTACATCGCCGGCCACCTGCAGGACGGCGAGGCGGGCTGGCGGGCCGCGCGTCGGGAATTGTTCGAGGAGACCGGGCTGGTGCCGCAGTCGCTCTACGCCACCGGCTTCTGCGAGCAGTTCTACCGGGCCCGGCCGGAAGGCATCGAGATCGTACCGGCATTCGTCGCCCGCGTGGATGAGCACGCCCCGGTGCGGCTCAACTCCGAGCACTCCGCCTGGCGCTGGGTGGATCTGGACGAGGCCGCAGCCGAGCTGCCGTTCGGCAGCCAGCGCGACCTGCTGGCCCACGTGCGTCGCGAATTCGTCGAACGCACGCCATCCGCGGCGTTGCGCATCGTGCCGGACTGAATGCTCAGGGCCGCCGGTAGACCACGCCGTCCTTCATTACGAAGACCGGGTGCCGCAACGCCTGGATGTCGCGGCTGGGGTCGCCGTCGAACGCGGCCATGTCGGCGAACGCCCCCGGGGCGATGCGGCCGAACTGGCCGTCGGCGCGCAGGATGTGCGCGGCGACATCGGTGGCCGCGTGCAGCGCCTGCACCGGGGTCATGCCGTCGGCGACCATCAGCGCCGGCTCGCGCCAGTTCTCGCCGTGCGCGAACACGCCCACGTCGCTGCCATTGCCGATGGTCACGCCGACTTTCAACGCGGTGCGGAAGGCGTGTTCGGCCTCCTTCATCGCGGGCGTCGGTTCGGACTTTCCGGGCACGTAGTGCTGGAAGTATTCCGAGGTGGCTTCCACCGCGGTGAGCGTGGGCTCGTAGGCGATGCCCTTCTGCTTCATCAGGCGGAAGGTCGCCTCGCTGGTGCCGTAGCCGTGCTCGATGGTGTCCACGCCGGCTTCCACCGCATTGCGCACGCCGGCCTCGCTGGCCGCGTGCGCCGCGACCGGGCGGCCGATCTGGTGGGCGGCGGTGACGATCGCCTTGATCTCGGCGGGCGACAGCGTCGGCATCGTCTCGCCGTGGTCGCCCACGCGGTAGTCGGCATAGAGCTTGATCCAGTCCGCGCCGCGCGCGGCCTGCTCGCGCACGGCGGCGACGGCCGCATCCACGCCGGTGACCGGCTGCGCACCCTGCGGCAGATCGAGGTCGGGGCGGAAGCCGCGCGGCCCCGGACCGTAGCTGGCGGTGGCGACGATGGCGCGGGTGGCGACGAACATGCGCGGCCCGGGGATCAGGCCGTTGTCGATGGCGCGCTTGATCGACGCGTCGGCGAAGCCGGCGCCCTCGGTGCCCAGGTCGCGCAGCACGGTGAAGCCGGCCAGCAGGGTGGCCTTCGCGTGCGCCGCCGCCTCCAGCGTGCGGTAGTCCTGCGGCTCGGTGAGCACCTGGTCGTTCCACAGCGTCTCGTTGTACGGGTGCAGGAACAGGTGCGAATGCAGGTCGACCAGGCCGGGCGTGAGCGTGGTGCCGGGCAGGGCGATGCGCTCGGCATCGGCGGGGGCCTTGATCGCGTCGGCCGGGCCGACCGCGGCGACCTTGCCGTCGTGCACCAGCACGGCCCAGCCGGCGTGCGCGGCATCGCCGTCAGCGGTCCATACACGGTCGGGCAGCAGCACGGTGTCTTTCGCCGGCGAGGCGGCACGGGCCAGTGGTGCGGCGAGCAGCAGGGCGGCGCAGGCCGCCGACAGGATCCGCGGAAGGTGGCGCATCGGACGTTCCCCCTGAGGTATTCGGACGGATGCCGGTCGCACGGGCGCCCGGCGGCATCGCACGTCGATTCTAGCGACCCGTTTCCGCCGGAGTCAGGCTGCGGTGCGGGCGCGGGTCACCCGGCTGGCGGTTTCCTTGTGCAGCTGGGCGGCGAGCCAGGCGCCGGTGGCGACGAGCAGATCGAGATCCACGCCGGTGTGCATGCCCATGCCGTGCAGCATGTAGACCACGTCCTCGCTGGCCACGTTGCCGGTGGCGCCCTTCGCGTACGGGCAGCCGCCGGTGCCGGAAACGGCGCTATCGACCACGCGCACGCCTTCCTCCAGGCAGGCCAGGATGTTGGCCAGCGCCTGGCCATAGGTGTCGTGGAAATGCACCGCCAGTGCGGTCATCGGCACTTCGGCGGCAACCGCACGCAGCATCGCGCGTGCCTTCGCCGGCGTGCCGACGCCGATGGTGTCGCCGAGCGACACCTCGTAGCAGCCCGCCGCGTGCAGACGCTGGGCTACGCGCACCACATCGGCCACCGGCACCTCGCCCTGGTAGGGGCAGCCGAGCACGGTGGAGACGTAGCCGCGCACCTTCACGCCGTCAGCCTGCGCGCGTTCCAGCACGGGCAGGAAGCGCTCGATCGATTCGTCGATCGAGGCGTTGATGTTCTTGCGGTTGAACGCCTCGCTGGCGGCGGAGAACACCGCTACCTCGGTGGCGCCCACGGCGCGGGCGCGCTCGTAGCCCTGCAGGTTCGGCACCAGCACCGGGTAGCTCACGCCGGGCACCTTGCGGATGCCGGCGAACACCTCGGCCGCGTCGGCCAGCTGCGGCACCCATTTCGGGCTGACGAAGCTGGTCGCCTCGATGGTGGTCAGGCCGGTGGAGGACAGCCGGTCGATCAGCGCGATCTTCACGTCGGCCGGCAGCAGGGTCTTTTCGTTCTGCAGGCCGTCGCGGGCGCCGACTTCGACGATGCGGACGTGGTTGGATGCGGTCATGATGTTCTCCGTGGCAGCCCCGGTTCGTTGTAGGAGCCCCCTCGCGGGCGATGCCTGTGGCTTCGATGTGCATCAGGAGCAAGAGCATCGCCCGCGAGCGGGCCCCTACAGGGATGGCTGAGTTCACTCGGTGGCGAAGCGCACCAGCACGGCGTCGGCCTCGACGAAGTCGCCTTGGCTCGCACCGATGCTCTCGATGGTGCCGGCGCGGGGTGCTTTCAGAGCGAGTTCCATCTTCATCGCCTCCATCACCAGCAACTCCTGCCCCTCGGCGACTTCGTCGCCGACGGCGGCCTTCACCAGCACGATGCGGCCGGGCATTGGCGCAACCAGCTTGTTGCCGCCGGCCGCGTCACGGCTTTCCCAGGCATAGGCGGCCGCGCGGGCGAGATGATGGCGTTGGCCGTCGACGTCGTGCAGCAGCACACGCGCCGCATCCGCACGCACAGCCAGGCGCAGTGCGTCGCCATCGAAGCGGGCACCGAGGATCTCGCCGTCGTGGCGGGCGCCGCTCACTTCGCAGCGGTCCTCGCCGTGGCGCATGCGGTAGTGCCCGGCGTGGCCGTAGGCCTCCACCTCGTAACGGCGGCCGCGGTGCTCCAGTGCGACCAGTCGGCGACCTTCGTGACCGATGCGCCAGGCATCGGCCTGCGCCCACGGCGAGTGCGGATCGCTGCTCCCGCGCACGCCCGCCATCGCCGCGCACTCGTCGTGCAGCAGGGCGGCGGTGGCGGCGGCGAACAGCACGTAGTCGGGCGGGGCGACGTCGCCGGCGAGGAATTCATCCAGATGACGGTCGAGGTAGCCGGTGTCGATGCGGCCCTCGACCACCGCCGGATGGCGCGCCAGCCGCTCGAGGAAGGCGATGTTGGACTTCGGTCCGGCGATCTCGCATGCGGCCAGCGCCTCGCGCAGGCGCAGCAGGGCGCGCGGGCGATCGGAGTCGAACACGATCAGCTTGGCGATCATCGGGTCGTAGAAGATGGTGACCGTGTCGCCCTCGATCACGCCGCCGTCCAGCCGCACATGCGCAGACGGTGCCGGCAGGCGCAGGCGCTGCAGCCGGCCCGAGCCGGGCAGGAAGTTCTGCTCCGGGTCCTCGGCGTACAGGCGCACCTCGATGGCGTGGCCGTGCGCGTGGATCTGCGCCTGCGCCAGCGGCAGCGGTTCGCCTGCGGCCACGCGCAGCTGCCACTCCACCAGGTCCAGCCCCAGGGTCAGCTCGGTGACCGGGTGCTCGACCTGCAGGCGGGTGTTCATCTCCATGAAGAAGAACTCGCCGTCCGGCGCGACGATGAATTCCACCGTGCCGGCACCGACGTAGTTCACGGCCTTCGCCGCGGCCACCGCGGCCTCGCCCATCGCCGCGCGGCGCCTGTCGTCTAGGAAGGGCGAGGGCGTTTCCTCCAGCACCTTCTGGTAACGGCGCTGCGCCGAGCACTCGCGCTCATTGAGATGGATCACGTTGCCCTGGCTGTCGCCGAACACCTGGAACTCGATGTGCCGCGGATGCTCGACGTAGCGCTCGAGGATCACCCGCGCGTCACCGAACGAGGACTGCGCCTCGCGCTGGGCCGAGGCCAGCGCGTCGGCGAATTCCGCCTCCTTGCGCACGATGCGCATGCCCTTGCCGCCGCCGCCGGCCGCGGCCTTGATCATCAGCGGGAAGCCGGTCTTCGCGGCCTGCTCGGCGAGGAAGGCGCCATCCTGATTGTCGCCGTGGTAGCCCGGCACCAGCGGCACGCCGTGGCTTTCCATCAGCGCCTTGGCCGCGGCCTTGGAGCCCATTGCGTCGATGCTCTCCGGGCGCGGGCCGATGAAGGCGATGCCCGCCTCGGTGCAGGCGCGGGCGAAACCGGTGTTTTCCGAGAGGAAGCCGTAGCCGGGATGGATCGCCTGGGCGCCGGCCTTCTTCGCCACCGCGATGATCGTTTCGCCGCGCAGGTAGGAGTCGGCCGGACGCGGGCCACCGATCGGCCACGCCTCGTCGGCCAGGCGTACATGCTGGGCGTCGGCATCGGCCTCGGAATACACCGCGATGGTGCGGATGCCGAGCCGGCGGCAAGTGCGGATCACGCGGCAGGCGATCTCGCCGCGGTTGGCAATCAAAACGCGCTCGAACATGCGAAGTCCCTAAGCTGGCGTGCGCCGTGATGCAAAGCCTGAAACGGTAGCAGAACGGCGGTTTTGAGCCGATGCGCAGCGCAGCACAGAGGGACTCTGGCCAGGTTGTCGCGGAGAGCTCACCTTCCCTCGCCGGGACGACGAGCGGGAAGATTCCCGCGCGGCGGAGCGTGCGGGACGCGCTCAGCCTACGACCCAGGCCGGCGCGCGCTTGGCCAGAAACGCCCCAAGCCCTTCCTGCCCCTCGGCCGACACCCGCAGCCGCGCGATCAACGCCGCGTTCTCTTCGTCGATCTGCTCGGCACCGGCTTCATCCAGCCCAGCCATGCCCAGCGCCAGCGTCTTGGCCTCGGCCTGTGCCTGCGGGCCGGCCTTGGCGAGGAAGCCGAGCATGCGCTGCACGGCGTCGTCGAGCTGCTCGCGCGGCACCACCTCGTGCAGCAGGCCGATGCGCTGCGCGGCCGCCGCATCGAAGAACTCGCCGGTGAGAAACAGCCTGCGCGCCTGGCGCAGGCCGATCGCGGCGATCACGTAGGGCGAGATCACCGCCGGCACCAGGCCGAGTTTCACTTCGGTGAGGCCGAACTTCGCGCCCTCGACGCCGATCGCGATGTCGCAGCAGGCGATCAGCCCCACGCCGCCGCCGAAGGCCGCGCCGTTGACCCGGGCGATGGTCGGCTTGGGGCAGAACTGCAGCCGGCGCATCAGCCGCGCCAGGCGCGACGAATCGTCGCGGTTCTCCTGCTCGCTGGCCCGGGCCATGGACCGCATCCAGTTCAGATCGGCGCCGGCGGAGAAGCTCTCGCCCTCGCCGGTGAGTACCACGGCGCGCACGCTTTCGTCGCGGCCGGCATCGTCGATGGCGGCCGTCAGCTCCGCGATCAGCGCGTCGTCGAAGGCGTTGTGCACCTCCGGGCGGTTGAGCGCGATGCGGCGCACGCGGTCCTGGTCGGTGATCGAGAGGCGGCTCGTCATGGTGGGGCTCCCCGGCAAAGACCGCCGATGATAAACGCCGGCAAACGCGGCGGTCGGCTTGAATGCGGACAGAAAGGGAACGATATACAATGCGAACCATTCCCATTTAGGTCTTTGCCTGTGCGCCTGTCCGATCTGCCCAAGGGTTTGCCCGCCGTGGTGGACCGCGTGGACGATGCCCACGCCGACGATGTCATCGCACAACGCCTGCGTGATCTCGGCTTCGTGGCGGGTGAGCCGGTGCGCCTGGTGGCGCGGGGGCCGATGGGCGCCGACCCGCTGCTGATCCAGATCGGCTCGACCCGCTTCGCACTCCGGCGCAACGAGGCTTCGCGGGTGACCGTGCGCGAGCAGGAGGCGGCGTGAGCGCGGATTCGCTGCGCATCGCCCTGGTCGGCAACCCCAACTGTGGCAAGACCGCGCTGTTCAACCAGCTCACCGGCGGTCGGCAGAAGGTGGCCAACTACGCCGGGGTCACCGTCGAGCGCAAGGAGGGTCGGTTTACCGCGCCGTCCGGTCGCGTGCTGCACGTACTGGATCTGCCGGGCACATACAGCCTGGACGCGACCAGCCCCGACGAGCAGATCACCCACGACGTCTGCGCCGGCGTGTATCCCGGTGAGGCTGCGCCGGACCTGATCGTCTGCGTGGCCGATGCCACCAACCTGCGTCTGCATCTGCGCTTCGTGCTTGAGGTGAAGCGGCTGGGGCGGCCGATGGTGCTGGCGCTGAACATGATGGATGCAGCCAACCGCCGCGGCGTGGTCATCGATGTGGCGGAGCTGTCGCGCCGTCTCGGCATGCCGGTGGTAGAGACCGTGGCGGTGCGGCGCGGCGGCGTGCAGGCGCTGGTCGAGCGGGTCGACGGCGCGATGCCGGATGCACCGCCGATACTGCCGGACGACCCGGCCAGCCGTGCCGACCTGCACGCCGAGGTGCGCGCGCTGATGGCCGCCACGGTGACCATGCCGCGCGCCACCGATGCGATCGACGATGCGCTGGACCGTTGGGCGCTGCACCCGGTGTTCGGCCTGGCGATCCTTGCGGTGGTGATGTTCCTGGTGTTCCAGGCGGTGTATTCGGTGGGCAAGCCGATGACCGACGCGATCGCCGACAGCTTCGACTGGATGGGTGCGCATGTCGCCGCCTGGATGCCGGCCGGCCCGCTGCAGAGCCTGGTCACCGATGGCCTGTTTGGCGGCATCGGTACCGTGCTTGGCTTCCTGCCCGAGATCCTGGTGCTGTTCCTGTTCATCCTCACGCTGGAGGAGTCCGGCTACCTGCCGCGGGCGGCGTTCCTGCTGGATCGCTGGATGGTGGCGGTCGGCCTGACCGGGCGCTCGTTCATCCCCCTGCTCTCCAGTTTCGCCTGCGCGATCCCCGGCATCATGGGCACGCGCTCGATCACCGATCCGCGCGACCGGCTGGCCACCATCCTGGTGGCGCCGCTGATGACCTGCTCGGCGCGCCTGCCGGTGTACGCGCTGCTGATCGGCGCCTTCATTCCCTCGCGCCGCGTGCTTGGCGTGTTCAACCTGCAGGGCGTGGTGTTGTTCGCGCTCTACGCCGTCGGCATCCTCGGCGCGATGCTGGTGGGCTACGTGATGAAGCGCATCCGCCGCGACAAGAGCGAACACGCGCTGCTGATGGAGCTGCCGTCCTACCGCCTGCCGAAGCCGCGCGACGTGGCGATCGGCCTGTACGAGCGCGGGATGATCTTCCTCAAGCGGCTGACCGGCGTGATCCTCGCGCTGACCGTGATCATGTGGTTCATCTCCACCTTCCCGGGGCCGCCGCCGGGCGCCACCGAGCCGGCGATCGAGTACAGCATCGCCGGCCACCTGGGACGGGCGTTGCAGCACATCTTCGCGCCGATCGGCTTCAACTGGCAGATCAGCCTCTCGCTGATCCCCGCTTTCGCCGCGCGCGAGACCGCGGTGGCGGCGCTGGCCACGGTGTACGCGGTCGGTGGGGATGCCGCGACGGGCGGACTGGGTCACGCGCTGACGGTGAATTTCCCGCTGGCCAGCGCACTGTCGCTGCTGGTGTGGTTTGCCTTCGCGCCGCAGTGCATGTCCACGCTGGCGGTGATCCGCCGCGAGACGGCCTCGTGGCGCAACGTGGCGATCTCGTTCGGCTACATGTTCGCGCTGGCCTACGTGGCCTCGTTCATCACCTACCACGTGGCTGTGTGGCTGTCGTGAGCACCAGCCTGCTCGTGCAGTACGTGGTGATCGGCATCGTCCTGCTGGTCAGCGTGCTGGTGGTGCTGCGAAAGCTGGCGCCGAAACTCACCGCACGCTGGCTGGCGGCTGTCGCCCTGCGGCTGGACAGTCCGGATGCGCCGGCCTGGAAGCGTGCACTGGCGCATCGCCTGCAACCGAAGCAGACCACCGGCAACTGCAGCGACGGCTGCGATACCTGCGGCGCCTGCGGGCCGAAGCCGCCTGCTGCCGCGCACCCGCCGGCGGCCGATGGCGCAATGCCGCTGCATTTCCGTCCGCGCGGGAAGTAGCGTGACAGCCGTTGCTCAGGCCAGTGCGCGCTGGCGCCTGGGCACGCGACGCCAGGCGTCGATCGTCCAGGCCAGCAGGGCGGCGGCGGCCAGGCTGTTGCCCATGATCACCGGGACCTGCACCGCGCTGGCGACGAGGCTGGCGACGGGATAGATCAGGAAGATACCCAGCCGCAGCCAGGGGCGCAGCGAAGCCGATATCTTCCGCCCGTGCAGCACGCGGGCCAACGCGAGCCATAGCGCGGGTACGGTCAGCATCCAGCCGGCCATCGGCGAGTCGGTGGCATCGACGACAATCAGCGCGCCGATGGCGAGCAGTGGCACCAGCGCGAAGTGCAGCCATCCGACCGCGCCTTTCAGAGGCATCGGGCGACGCTGCCAGCCGGTGAGCTCGGACCAGGCCATGATGGCCAGCGCCACGCCGCAGAAGCCGCCGGCGATCGCCTCAAGCAAGCCGACCATGCCCCAGGCGAACTGCCCGCCCTGCATCCCGGCAAACGCGCCGAACGCCACGCCCAGAAGCAATCCGAGCAGCAGCGCTCCAGCTACCCGCGCGCCGACGATGGCAGCCCCGACACGACTGAACAGTCCGCTGTGCGCGGCCTGCAGCCAGAATGCCTGTTGCCGGGGATCCACGGGTGGCGGCAGTTCGACCGGGGGCTGCCCGGCCAGGCGCAGGATCAGGTTGTTCATGTTGCGAAGGTTCTGCGGCAACAGGCTGCGCCACAACGCGACCGGCCAGCGGAAAGGTTGCTGCAGCCAGCGGAGCGAACGGGTGATCTGCTTGCGTGCGCTGACCGAGCGGGCGCCGAGCAGGCCAGCCAACGCGTCGCGGCGCGCGGGCGCCAGGTGCCAGGCCATGTGCATGCGCTGGCGGCGCTGCGCCACGAGCAGTGGATCGGGTACGGCGCCGGCGTGATCCAGCCGGAAGAACGCCAGCATCTCGTCGAAGCAGCCATCGGGCATCGGCGGAGCGGCCTGGTGGATCACCGCCAGCCAGTGCTGGCCGACGCGCGTCTTCAGGCTCAGGGACCAGAGCGCCTGGTGGCTTTCCAGCCATTTGCGCAGCGCGGCAGGTTCGTTGGCGTCGGCGCGCGCCACTGCTTCCTGCAGGAAGGCGCTGGCGTCGAACGTCACTGGCGCCGGCGTCGACGGAGGTGCCGGCGCCGGCTGGCTCGCCGATGCCGCGGTGGCAGCCGGCGGGGGCAACGGGCGCGGTGCGGCTGATGTCGCCGCCGCGGGCGCCGCTGCAGCGCTACCCCGGCAGCGCTGCAGTGCCGCCTGATAGGCCTCATGCAGGCGCTGGAAACCCTCCGGGTTCTCGTCCGGGCGGTTCTGCTTGAGCCTGACCGCGTAGGCGCGCTTGATCGCGCGCTCGTCGGCGGTCGCCTCGATGCCCAGCTCGCTGTACGGCCACATCAGATCGATTCCAGCGTATCCAGTGCGCGTCCCAGCTCCAGTCGGTGTTCGCGGATCACCATCTCGTCCTGGGTCTCCAGCACGGCGCGGAACTGCGCGATCCACGCCTGCACCTGGTCGCGCATCGCCAGGTGTTCCTCGTAGATGCGCTCGGCGCGGGCGAGCAGGGCGAGGTTTTCCTGCTTGCTGCGCGGGTGGATCTTGATCTCGGCCAGCGCGGCGAGGCGGGCGCGGATCTGTTCGGCGCTGAGCACGCCGGGGTTCTGTTCCAGCACCAGCTCGTACTGCTTGCCGGTCGAGGACACGTTCGCCTCCACCTGCAGCACGCCGTTGACGTCGTAGGTGAAGCGCAGGTTCACCGCGTTCTCCTGCGGCGGGCGGGTCGGGTCGATCTCCACTTCCAGCTCGCCCAACTTGATGTTGCGTTCCACCATCGGGCTCTCGCCCTGGAACACGTCCAGCCGCAGCTTCGATTGCCCCGGGTTGACCGGGAAGAAGCTCTGCTCGCGGCTCACCGGCACCACGCTGTTGCGGTGGATGATCGGCTCGAAGAAGCCGCCCTGCATCCGGCCCTGACCATCGCGGCGCACCACCTGGGTGCCCAGCGAGTAGGGGCAGACGTCGGTCAACACCACTTCGTCGAGGCGCTGGTCGCGCGACTTCAGGCCCGCGGCGACGCAGGCGCCCAGCGCGATGGCCTGGTCCGGGTTGACGTGGCGCAGCGGCAGCCGGCCGAACATGCGGGTGACCAGCCGCGCCACCAGTGGCATGCGGCTGGCGCCGCCGACCAGCACGATCTCGTCGAGCTGTTCGGGCTGCAGCCGTGCGTCACGCATGGCGCGTTCCAGCGGTGCGCGCATGCGCTGCAGGAGCGGGTCGGCGAGCTGGGCGAAGCGCGACTCGTCGATCGACCACTCGTGCGTTTCGCCGCGCACGGTGAGCTGCACTGTCGCCGAGGCCTGGCCGGTGAGCGCGCGCTTGGCGGTCTCCAGTCGCTGGCGCAGCACGCCACTGGTGGCCGCATCGAGGCTGGAACGCTGCAGCCCCAGGTCGGCCAGGAAGGTCTTTTCCAGCACGTCGAGGAAATCCTCGCCGCCGAGGAAGTTGTCGCCGGCGCTGGCATGCACTTCCACCACGCCTTCGAACATCTCCAGCACCGACACGTCGAAGGTGCCGCCGCCCAGGTCGAACACCAGGAAGCGCGAGCCGTCGCGGCGTTCCTGCAGGCCGTAGGCCAGCGCCGCGGCGGTGGGCTCGTTGATCAGACGCTCGACCTTGATGCCGGCCAGTGTGCCGGCAGCCTGGGTCGCCTTGCGCTGTGCGTCGGAGAAATACGCCGGCACGCTGATCACCGCCTCGGTCACCGTCTCGCCGGTGGCCGCCTCGGCATCGGCGATCAGTGCGCGCAGCACCAGCGCGGAGAGTTCTTCCGGGCGGAAGCCGCGATCGCCCAGCCGGGTCTCGCGGTCGCTGCCCATCCAGCGCTTGAAACTGGCCACGCTGCTGCCCGGGTGGCTCACCAGCCGGTCGCGCGCAGCCTGACCGACCAGCGCGTGGCCGTCGGCATCCAGGCTCACCACCGAAGGCGTGAGCAGCTGGCCGAGCGCGTTGGGAAAGAGGGTGGGGCCGTCGTCGCCGTAGCGGCCAATCAGCGAATGGGTGGTGCCGAGATCGATGCCAACAAGCATTCCGTGACGGTCCCCCTAGCGACCGTGTCCAAGGCAGGGCGGCGATACCGCCCGGTGATGACAGATTCCATGCGGAAGGCGCCGGAGCGCCGCGGTTCGACTGGGACACCGGGCATGGCGGCAAGGGCCGTGTCCCGTCCCCCGGCGCTACCGCCGGATCGAGGCCGTCATGGTCCCACAGTCCCGCACCGATGGTGTAGGGGCAGCCGCGCGAGCCGCGGCTCATTGCCGCGGGGCGTACTCACCCGCTCGCTGGCGCCTGCCAGGCGGCTGATGCCGCCGCTCCGCCGTCGGTGCGCATCATTTGCCGTTGTTAATGAGAACAATTATCATATTCATATCAAGCCTGACCCGGATGCCCCGCCGTGAACCGTCTCACCCTCGCCGCCGTCCTGCTGCTCTCGGGCTTCGCCGCCCGGGCCGCCGACGTGCCCGAATTCCATCTCGTCATCCAGGACCACGCCTACCAGCCGGCAGAGCTGAAGGTGCCTGCCGGGACCAAGATGAAACTGGTGATCGAGAACCGCGACGCCTCGCCGGAGGAATTCGAGAGCACCGAGTTCAACCGCGAGAAGATCGTGCTGCCGAACAGCACGATCACCGTCTACGTCGGGCCGCTGAAGCCCGGCAGCTACCGGTTTTTCGGCGACTTCCACCAGGACACGGCCCAGGGCCGGCTGATCGTGGAGTGATGCCATGCCCGGTGTAGCGCTGCTGGTGTTCCGTGAAGTGCTGGAGGCGGCCCTGATCGTCTCCATCGTCTGTGCCGCCACACGCGGCGTGCGGCTGCGCGGGCTGTTCGTGCTCGGCGGCATCGGACTGGGGCTGGCCGGCGCGCTGCTGGTGGCGCTGGGCGCCGGGTTCATCGCCGGGCTGGCCAGCGGCTCGGGGCAGGAGCTGCTCAACGCCGGCGTGCTGCTGGCGGCGGTGGCGATGATCGGCTGGCACGTGGTGTGGATGTCGCGCCATGCGCGCGAACTGGCCCAGCACATGAGTGCGGTCGGGCAGGCGGTGAAGGCCGGTTCCAGTTCGCTGACCCTGCTGCTGGCGGTGATCGCGCTGGCGGTGCTGCGCGAAGGCTCCGAGGTGGTGCTGTTCCTGTACTCGATGGCGATGGGCGGCATCGGCGCCGGTGGCCTGATCGGCGGCATCGCACTGGGCGTGGGCGGCGGCGTGGCGCTGGGCTTCGCGCTGTACTTCGGCCTGCTGCGCATTCCGCTCAGGCACTTCTTCGGCGCCACCAACGTGATGCTGGTACTGCTGGCCGCGGGACTGGCGTCCACCGCCGCGCGCTTCCTGCTGCAGGCCAACCGGCTGCCGGCGCTGGGCGAGCAGCTTTGGGACACCTCGTGGCTGCTTTCCAACGGCTCGCTGGCCGGCAAGACGCTGGGCATCCTGGTCGGCTACGACGCCTCGCCGGCCGGCATCCAGCTGGTCTTCTACGCAGCGACGCTGCTGCTCCTGGTCGGCGGCATGCGGCTGGCGGCGCAGCCGGTCGCCAGGCGTCGCGAGGCCTCGGCCGCCGCCGTCCCGCAATCCTGATCGCAGGCCTTCCCCGGTCGCGGGGCACGCGTTGCCCGCGCGACGGGTGCCTGCGGTCCGCAGACAACGAGTTCAAGGACATCCGAGCATGCGTTTCATCTCCCGAACCACCGCCGCCACCCTGGCGACGCTGTTCGCCGCAGCCGCCTTCGGTGTTGCCGGCAGCGCACACGCCGACGACTTCATCGTGTACTCGCCGCACGTGATCGCCACCCAGAGCGAAATCGAGCTGCGCGGTTACGGCATCACCGACGGTCGCCGCGACTACAACGGCGAGCGCGCCGCCGAGCTGTCGGTGGCGCACGCCTTCACCAGCTGGTGGAAGCCGGAGCTCTACCTGGCCGAGTACGAAAAGGAGCCGGGCGCCGGCGGCAAGCTGGTCGGCTACGAGTTCGAGAACACCTTCCAGTTCACCGAGCCTGGCCAGTACTGGGCCGACCTGGGCCTGCTCGCCTCCTACGGCCATCCGAAGGGCGGCGGTCCCGGCGAGATCGAGGTCGGCCCGCTGATCGAGAAGACCGTCGGTCGCTTCGACCACCGGGTCAACCTGATCTGGGAAAAGGAGATCGGTGCCGGCGCCTCGCACAAGACCGAATTCCGCTACAGCTACGCCGGCACCTACGCGGTCTCGAAGGCGTTCCGTCCGGGCATCGAGGCCTACGGTCGACCCGACGACCACGCCTACCAGGCTGGCCCGGTGGTCGCCGGCGAATGGCACGTGCCGCACACCATGGGCAACGTCGAGTACCGCGTCGGCGTGCTGCTCGGCATCAACGCCGCCGCCCCGCGCCACACCTGGGTGGCGCAGCTGGAGTACGAGTTCTTCTGAGTCGACGGCGCTCGATCCGCGTCGCCGCTCTCCATGACGCGACGTGGCGGGCGAGTTCGCCCGCCGGGCCGTCACATGCGGAACACGCCGTAGCGCTGCGGTTCGATCGGCGCATTCATCGAGGCGGAGATCGCCAGGCCAAGCACCCGGCGGGTGTCGGTCGGGTCGATGATGCCGTCGTCCCACAACCGCGCGCTGGCGTAGTACGGGTGGCCCTGGCGCTCGTACTGCTCGCGGATCGGCGCCTTGAAGGCGTCCTCGTCTTCCACGCTCCAGTTCTTGCCGGCGGCCTCGATGCCGTCGCGCTTCACCGTGGCCAGCACGCTGGCCGCCTGCTCGCCGCCCATCACGCTGATCCGCGCGTTCGGCCACATCCACAGGAAGCGCGCGCCGTAGGCGCGGCCGCACATGGCGTAGTTGCCGGCGCCGAAGCTGCCGCCGATCACCACGGTGAACTTCGGCACGTGCGAGCAGGCCACGGCGGTGACCATCTTGGCGCCGTCTTTCGCAATGCCGGCCTGCTCGTACTTCTTGCCGACCATGAAGCCGGTGATGTTCTGCAAAAACACCAGCGGTACGTTGCGCTGGTTGCACAGCTCGATGAAGTGCGCGCCCTTGAGCGCGCTTTCGGCGAACAGGATGCCGTTGTTGGCGACGATGCCCACCGGGTAGCCGTGGATGTGCGCGAAGCCGCACACCAGGGTCTTGCCGTAGCGCGCCTTGAACTCGTGGAACTCCGAGCCGTCGACGATGCGCGCGATCACCTCGCGGATGTCGAACGGGCGGCGGGTGTCCTGCGGGATCACGCCGTACAGCTCATCGGCCGGGTACTTCGGCTCGATCGGCGTGCGCAGGGCGAGCGGCATGTCCTTTTTGCGGTTGAGGTGGCCCACGATGTCGCGGGCGATGGCCAGCGCGTGCGCATCGTTCTCGGCGTAGTGGTCGGCCACGCCGGAGACGGACGTATGGACGTCCGCGCCACCCAGCGTCTCGGCATCCACCACCTCGCCGGTGGCCGCCTTCACCAGCGGCGGGCCGCCGAGGAAGATCGTGCCCTGTTCGCGCACGATGATCGTCTCGTCGCTCATCGCCGGCACGTAGGCGCCGCCGGCGGTGCACGAGCCCATCACTACCGCGATCTGCGGAATCCCCAGCCCCGACATCCTCGCCTGGTTGTAGAAGATCCGCCCGAAGTGCTCCTTGTCCGGAAACACCTCGTCCTGCAGCGGCAGGAAGGCGCCGCCGGAATCGACCAGGTAGACACAGGGCAGGCGGTTTTCCAGCGCCACTTCCTGCGCGCGCAGGTGCTTCTTCACGGTCATCGGGAAGTAGGTGCCGCCCTTCACCGTAGCGTCGTTGGCCACCACCACCACCTCGATGCCGTTGACCCGGCCGATGCCGGTGATCAGGCCGGCCGCCGGCGCGGCGTCGTCGTACATGCCGTGGGCGGCCAGCGCGGAGAGCTCCATGAAGGGCGAGCCCGGATCGAGCAGGGCGCGGATGCGCTCGCGCGGAAGCAGTTTGCCGCGCGCGGTGTGCTTGTCGCGCGCCTTTTCGCCGCCGCCCTCGGCCGCCTTCGCCAGCTCCCGGTGCAGGTCGTCCACCGCCGCGCGCAGCTGCGCCGCGTTGGCCTGGAATTCGGGCGACCGGGGATCGATCTGCGAGGCGATCACGCTCATGGACAAGCCTGCCGTGCAAAGGGAAACCGACATGATAGCGGCGCGGCGCGAGTGGCCCATTACGCAGTGCGGCAAAGGCGACGTCGGCGAGCGCGGAGTGCCCCTCGTTGCCAGGGCTGTTACCCTCGATCGCGATACCTTGGGCGCATCACCCGATCGTGTGCTGCGGCGTCTCCAGCCGCCGGGTTGAGGGCTCGAGCACACCAAGGGAGGGTCGATGAGCGTCAAGGAAATCGTCGCATGGGCAGGCGCATTGCTGGCCGCCGGTTACCTGGTCATTCTTTACAACAACCTGGTGCAGCTCAGGCACAACATTGCCAGGGCCTGGGCCAACATCGACGTGTTGCTCAAGCAGCGGCATGACGAGTTGCCCAAGCTGGTGGACGTCTGCAAACAGTACATGAAGTACGAGCAGGAAACCCTCAGACAGGTGCTGGACGCTCGTGCCGCAGTGTTTTCCGCCGGTGCATCGAACGATGCAAGGCGTCTTGGCGAAGCCGAGCAATCGCTGCGCCTGGGCCTGGGCCGCCTGTTCGCGCAGGTCGAGGACTATCCGGACCTCAAGGCTGATGAATCCTTCCAGCATCTGCAGGCTCGCATCAGCGGGCTGGAAAACGCGATTGCCGATCGACGTGAGCTCTACAACGATTCGGTGAACCGCCTGAACACACGCATCGACCAGTTCCCGGACGCACTGATCGCCGTGGCGTGCCGCTTCAGGCCTGCCGAGATGATGCGTTTCAGCAAGGAAGAAACCCGGGACGTCGATGTCCGGAAGCTCTTCGGC
Organism: Dyella ginsengisoli LA-4; assembly: GCF_000334915.1. Lineage (GTDB taxonomy): Bacteria > Pseudomonadota > Gammaproteobacteria > Xanthomonadales > Rhodanobacteraceae > Dyella_A > Dyella_A ginsengisoli_A. The sequence continues at coordinate 149,874 of NZ_AMSF01000056.1, forward strand.
GGAGGACGGTGAGGGCCAATCGCGATCTCATGGAATTCCATTCGTACAAGGCCGTGGCAGATGCGGTCATCGGCATGACGTTGTTCGGCGCACTCGGTGCGATCGGCTTGGTGGGCTGGTACCGCTCGCTGAAGCGGGCCAGGATGATCGAGGACGTTCCCACCTCCCGCACCCGGTCGGCAGCACAGGGGCACGTGGAGCTGGTCGGGCATCAGTTCGCCGCTTCCGGAAAAGCGTTGCTGGCGCCGCTCACCGGCGTCCCATGCACGTGGTGGCGCTATCGGATAGAGCAATACAAGGTCGATTACACCGCGCCCGGACGCAGACACTGGGTGACGCTGGAGCAGGCCGTCAGCAGCGATCCGATCCTGATCGATGACGGCAAGGGTCGAATGCTCGTCGACCCCCGCGGCGCCGAGGTCATGCCCTCGGTCAAGGATTGCTGGCGAAACAATCAGGCGTCGCTGTCTCGTCCGATGGCGGTGCGTAACGGTCGCAGTGGACGCTTCCGCTACACCGAAGAGCGGATGCACGAGGGCGAGACGTTTTATGTCATTGGCGAATTGCACAGCTTGCGGCCATCGCTCACCGCCGGTGACGCCAGCAGGGATCTACTGACGCAGTGGAAGCGCGATCAGGCTGCGCTGATCCGTCGTTTCGACGCGGACGGAAACGGTCGCATCGACAGCGACGAATGGGATGCGGCCCGCGAGGCGGCGCAGGCCGAGGTTCGCGAGCGGCTGCAGGCGCGGGAGCAGGCGGCGGGAGTAACGATGGATACCATCCGTCGTCCGGAAAACGGCCTGCCTTTCCTGCTGGCATCGCGGCAACCGGTCGAAATGGCAAATAAGTATCGTCTCTACGCGCGCAACAACCTGCTTCTGTTCATCGTTTGTGGCGCGATCGAGCTCTATCTGTTCCTCCTGACCAGGCACCTGTTTGCCTGATCCCGCGTTTCCGGGGAAATGCTGGCGGACGCCGCCTTTCTCTGGGCCCAAGCAGGCTTGCCGCATCTACCAACCATTTGCGTCGGCGGCATGCCGGGGGGGCGTGGACTGCATGGTGTCGATATGCGGCAAAGAGACCATCCTGCCGATCGCGCGCGCAAGCCGGCTCATGGCGGGCTTGTTTCGACCAGCAAAGTCACCAGCCGGACGATCCTGTCGAGATCCTGCTCCCGATCGAATCGCAGCTCGATGTACGGCGAGCCCGCGCGCCGGCCCGGGTGGACGCGGGAGCCGGATGGGTGCGTCAGGCCCTCACGCTTGATCAGCGCCTTGCCGAGCCGCAGGTCGAGTTCGTTGAAGTCGTGGAAGTGGCCGATTTCCCTGTCCTGGAAGACGAGGCCGGAAAAGCCGTCGTCCCGGTCCGGATAGGGGATGTGGCGGATCCCGGGGATCCGTTCGAGCCGCGCGACCAGTTCCTTCTTCAGCTTGTCCATCAGCAGCGTCTCCATGGCCCGGCGTCCGGTTCCGCGCAATGTCGGCGTGCGACCGATGCGGCAACCGGTTGCCGCAGTGTCCTGGCGATCGCGCGGTCGATCAACGTAGTCCCTGTCGTGGGCTGGCGGCCTCGCGGGTTGCTTGCATGCCTGTGTTGCACCGGTGGCGCAGCCGCAGCCCGCTGGGTGGGGCGTGCGGGGTCGCGGCAACGGCGCGGTGCATGCTCAAGCCGGCAACAGGTCGAACGCGATGGTCAGGCGGCGGTCCTGTGGTTCTCCACGGAACGGCAGCGTGCCGTGCCACATCCACGACGGAAACAGCACGAGCAGGCCCGGTTGCGGTTGCACCAGGTACTCGTGCGTCAGCGCCGGCGTGGTGGGTACGCCGGGCTGGCCGAAGCCGAGCCAGCCCTCGCCGCCGGGCGCACCCATGCCGGAGGGGAGTTCGATGTAGCACGCCGAGGAGATCCAACCCTGGCCGTGGAAGTGGTTGCGGTGATGGCCTCCCGGCCGCAGCCGCACCGACCACATGCCGCTGAAGCGATAGCCCGCCGGCGCCTGGCGGCCGGTGGGGTCGGGGATTTCGGCCAGCCGGGCCAGGTGACGACGGATCGGGCCGTCGATCGCCTGCACGAATGCGCGCAGTGCCGGGCCCTCGGCCTGCGCCGGGTGCAGCGCGACCTGGCTGCCGCCGAGCAGGCTCTGGTCGAGCGGGTGGGCCTGCCAGCGGTGCAGGTCCGACAGTTCGCGGCCGAGGTCGCCGAGATAGGTGGTCAGGTCGCTCCAGCCATCCGGCACGTCGATGGGTTCGGCCGAAATGCGCCGGGCGTAATCGACCAGCGCATCGTGGCCGGGGTCGCGCAACAGTCGTCCGGCCGTGCCCAGCAGGGCCAGCGCGTGGCTGTCCCGCGGGTCGGCCTGGTACAGGCGTCCGGCCACATCGGCCGCCTCCGTTACGTGGCCGGCGGCGAGCAGCGCATCGGCATAGGTGGCCACGGTGCTGCGACGCCCGCCGCTGGCCTGCACGGCCTGGCGCGCGTGGGCAAGCGCGCGGCCCGGATCGGCGGCCAGCGCGACGCGGGCCGTCGCGGCGTGCAGTTCCGGCTGGCCGGGCATGCGGACCAGCGCGGCTTCGAGCAGTTGCAGCGCCTGCGCGGAATCGCCGGCGGTGTCGAGCAGCTGCGCCAGCTGGACGACGATGCCCGGCTGTTCCGGCGCCGTCTGCATGGCCCGATCGAGGGGGCGTCGCGCCACGTCCACGTCGGCGTGGCGCATCCACAGCAGTCCACTCAGGCTCTCCAGCGTGGGGCCGTGGGTCGGATGAGAGGCGAGCAGCGCCTCCCAGGTCTGTTGCGCCTGGTCCAGTTCGCCGGCATCGAGCTGGGCGCGGCCGAGTACATAGCGGGTGATCGTGCCCTGGTCGCCATGCGCGATGGCACGCTGCGCGGCGGCGCTGGCCTCGCGCGGGCGTCCGCATTCGCCCAGCGCCATCGCCAGCCCCAGCGCAGCGCGGCTGTCGCTCGGCGCGAGTCGCTCGGCGGCGGCAAAGTCGTCTGCCGCACCGACGGCGTCCCCCAGGTCCAGGCGCGCCTGCCCGCGTGTGCACAGCAGTGCAGGTGACGCCTCCACCTCGGTACGTGGCAGTCGGGCGATGACCTCCAGCGCGAGCTGCGGACGTCCTGCCCGCAGCAGGGTGGCCGGATCGTGCAGGGGCGTGGCCGGCTGGCCGGCGGGCACGTCCGTGTTGGGGTGGTCTTGCATGGGGATTCGCGACAAATGGGGGCGGGAGGCCATCAGCATAGTCGGCCAGTGCTGCCGGCCTCCACTGCATGAGGCCCCGGTCTGCGGCCGATCAGGGCGGGCCGCTGTCCGGTGGCGCCGTGGTCCCGCCAGTGGCCAGGATGTTCCAGTCCAGCGGCCGCGGGTCGGTGCGCGGCTGATGTCCGGAGCCGCCGTCGAGTTGCTGGAACAACTTCAGCGCCTCGACCTCGGCGCGCATCTTCCCGGCGGGCGACAGCGGCTCGCGGAATATGATGTCCCGCGTAAGCGGCGCCCGCCAG
>NZ_AMSF01000057.1 GCF_000334915.1 Dyella ginsengisoli LA-4
GATTAGGGAGCATTATCGTGGGTAGCCTCAGTGCCCCCCTTGAGGTCGCTCTGGCAGATCTGGCGACGAAATTCGGGACGGTATGGCGCGAAACCGCAGATGGATGTCGCCGAGTCCCCGGTGAGCGCGATACGCAAGAGACCACGCCTCCACCGAGGGTGAGGGAGAGCGGCTGCGCAACTGCCGCCTAGTTCTCGTTTGACGACTTGCAGTCGTCATGTCGATCTTGCAAGATCCGCAAGAAGTTGCGATCACGGCAGGACTTCATAGACCTCCGCCAACGCTGTAAGGGCGGCGAGTATTGCTGTGAAGTCGGCGTCAGACGACGTGGCGCATGGCCGCGGGCGGGGAAGGGGCAGGGAAAAGCTGTCCATCAACAATGGGATTGAATTTGCGCATGGATGCTGCCGAGACTGCCGATGAGGTGGTCACTCGTTATCTACCAGATGACGACCAGACCGCCCGGGCGGGCGATGTTGTCGAAGATCAGCCTCTGCTGGGCCTGGTTCTCCTGGCCCAGTTCCATGGCATCGCAACGGACGCCAACCAACTCCGCCATGAGGCAGGCAGAGGATCAGAGCCTTTCGACGAGACTGGCTTGCTGCTGGCCGCCAAAAGGCTCGACCTTAAGGCAAAAATCATTCGGCAGCCGGCTGAACGGTTGGATCGCGTCGCGCTGCCGGCGCTAGCGCTCTGTAATGACGGTTCGGCATTTGTTGTAGCTAAGATCGGTGACGGCAAGGTCCTGATCCACGATCTTGCCCTGCAACGCCCCTGTGTCTTGCCATGGGACGAATTCACGGCGCGCTACGACGGCCGGCTGCTCACCGTGGCCTCGCGTGCTTCGCTGGTAGCGGAACTGGCCAAGTTCGACTTCAGCTGGTTCATTCCGGCGGTGGTGAAGTACCGCAAGCTGTTGCTGGAAGTACTGACGGTTTCGTTCTTCCTACAACTGTTCGCGTTGGTCACACCACTGTTCTTCCAGGTGGTGATGGACAAGGTGCTGGTGCACCATGCCATGACGACCCTCACGGTCATCACGATCGGGCTGCTGGTCATTACGTTGTTCAACGTCGTGCTGGCCGGCTTGCGCACCTACGTGTTTGCTCACACCACCAGCCGCATCGATGTGGAACTAGGTGCCCGTCTATTCCGGCACATCCTGGCGTTGCCGCTGGCTTATTTCGAATCGCGCCGTGTCGGCGACACGATCGCTCGCGTGCGCGAGCTGGAGAACATCCGAAATTTTCTGACCGGACAGACACTGACGTCGGTACTGGATTTGTTGTTCACCTTCGTCTTTCTGGCGGTAATGTTCTTTTACAGCGGCTGGCTGACTTTGATCGTAGTGATCTCGCTGCCGCTGTACGCGATCTGGTCGGCGTCCATCACACCGACCCTGCGCGCACGCCTCAACGAGAAGTTCGCGCGCAGCGCAGACAACCAGTCCTTCCTGGTGGAAACGATCGCCGGCATAGGCACGGTCAAGGCGATGGCCGTGGATCCGCGCATGGTGCGCACCTGGGACAACCAGCTGGCGGGCTACGTCAGCGCTGGTTT
>NZ_AMSF01000058.1 GCF_000334915.1 Dyella ginsengisoli LA-4
CCCCCCGAGGCACTCCAGCCGCTGCCGCCGACGAAGGCGACCAGGGCGGGGGCATAGACCGGGCGCGGGCCACGCGGCCCCGGGATCCAGCCCCAGCGGTCACGCACGTAGACCCAGCGGCCGTAGTGATACGGCGCGAACCCCCAGGGAGCGTCGTCGATCCAGGTCCAGCCCCACGGGGCCACGTAAGCCCAGTGCCCGAAGCGGTAGGGCGCCCAGCCGGCGTCGACGTCGCTGGGATACCAGACTTCGCCGTACTGGTCGTCGTCTTGCCAGCGGCCATAATCGTCGAGATCCTGGTAGCCGATCACCTGTTCGGAGACGTAGCGGCCGCTCTGGGCGTCCGCGTAGCGCTGGTCGCGGTCAGCGCTCCACACGTCGAAGGCGTCCCGGCTGCCGGCGTAGGATTCGTCGACCTGCGCCAGCGAGCTGTCGTCGAAGCGGTAGGTGTGTCCGCCAACCAGCCTGCGGCTGGTCTGGTCGGCGCCGTAGACCGTGGCCTGGCCGTCGAACGCGGTGATCTCGGTGTCGCCGTCGCGCGCGCCGACGTCGACGCGGAACGTTCCCGGCTGATCCACGACCAGGGCCACCCGCGGCGTGTCGATCTCATAGCTCTCGCCGGGTGCCAGCGCGCGTACCGACAGGCTGACGGTGCCGCGCGTCAGCTCGAACTGGGCCACCTGGTCGTCCAGGCGCAACACGCCCAGGTCGGTGTCGCGATCCAGGCGCAGGGCGGCACGGTCCAGTTCCAGTTCCGCCCGTGCGTTGTCACCGGCAGTCAGGCGGTCGCCGCGGGTCAGCGGACGGTTCACCGAGGCGTCGCTCCAGTCCCGTGCGCCGCTGGGCAGGAGGCCGATGTCGCCGGCGAGGTAGGACAGGCGGGCGACGCGATCGGGTGGGTCGGTGTCCGTCGTCTGTGCGCGGGCGATCCCGCCCAGCGCGAACAGGACGGGGAGGATGGCAAGCATCCGCCAGCGGGCGATGGGGGCATGGCGGTCGGACCGTGACTGGCGCATGGACCTCTCCTTGGGACCGGCGATCCGGCAGCGCCCGGATCGTTGCGATGATCAAGCCTTTGTGAAGATGGCTCGTCCGCATTATGGGTGGGCCGCCGTCGACTTCATGGGCCGAAGGACCCGGCAGGCGACATCGGTTCAGCCTGCTGCCATGTGCGGTTCACCCGGCGTTCGGCGCGGACGCCTTCCCCCGGCTGGCGTTGGCGGTTACCATCCGACGCCGATGCGGGTGTAGCTCAATGGTAGAGCTGTAGCTTCCCAAGCTACTGACGAGGGTTCGATTCCCTTCACCCGCTCCACTGCATCATTCTGCGGACTTCCGCAGAAGTCCAAGAGAGTCTGCAAGTCATTGCTCCACAAAGACTTTTCCTCTCTTTGACGTTCTGCCGTGGTCCACTGCGATCCGCCTACAGCCGGGACTTTTAAGTCCACAAACAAGTCCATTTTTGCGGGCGCGGCTGATTCCGGATTGTTGATGGAGGGGCGAGGTCGACGTGACCAGCATCTGGTTCCTGACTCATGTTCAGGAGCAAGAGCATGGCACTCTCAGACCTGGCCGTTCGGCAGGCCAAGGCAACTGGCAAGGCATACACCCTCCCTGACTTGGATGGCCTCTCCCTGGCCGTCACGGCTGCAGGGGGCAGGACTTGGCACTTCCGCTACTACTGGGCGGGCAAGCAGAAGCGGATGTCGCTCGGCACCTACCCGGAGGTGACGCTTCGCGAGGCCCGCAGCCTGCGCGACGAAGCGCGCGCCCTGCTGGCCAAAGGCACCAATCCTCGCGTTCACCGCAAGCAGAAGCGCACCGCTGTCCGGCTCGCCGACGAAAACACCTTCGAGGCGGTGTATCGCAAGTGGCTCAAGCATCGCGGGCTCAGCCTCAAGGAAGGCCGGCAGACGACCCTTTCGATACTTCCGCGCATCTTCGACAAGGATGTGCTGCCCGCCTTGGGCAAGCGGTCGGTCTATGAGATCAAGCGTCCCGACCTCTTGGAGGTGATTGCCAAGATCGAGAAGCGCAGGGCGCTCTCCGTCGCCGAGAAAGTCAGGACGTGGTTCAACCAACTGTTCCGCTACGCGCTGGTGATCGTGCCGGGCCTGGAGCAGAACCCTGCCTCCGATCTCGATGTGGTGGCGCTGCCGCTGCCACCCGTCAACCACAACCCGTTCCTGCGCATGGCCGAGCTGCCGACGCTGTTGCAGCGGCTGCGCAGCTATCGCGGCAGGCGGCAGACCCAGCTCGGGCTGCGGCTGTTGCTGCTGACCGGCGTGCGAACCGGCGAGCTGCGACAGGCGATGCCGGATCAATTCGATCTGGACCGTGGGTTGTGGATCATCCCGCCCGACGTCGTGAAGCAACTCCAGTTGGATATGCGCAAGAAGCGGCAGCAGCCGAAGGACATCCCGCCCTACATCGTGCCTTTGTCGATTCAGGCCATGGAGATCGTCCGGCACCTGCTGGATGAGTTCAAGCCGGCCCAGCGCCACCTGTTCCGGCACGACAGCGACTTGAAGAAGCGCATCAGCGAGAACACGCTCAATGGTGCGCTCAAGCGCATGGGCTATCAGGAACGCCTGACCGGACACGGCATCCGCGGCACGATGTCCACTGCGCTCAACGAGATCGGCTACCCGAAGGTCTGGGTGGATGCACAGCTCTCGCATGTCGATCCCAACAAGGTCAGCGCGACCTACAACCATGCCGAGTACGTGGAGCAGCGTCGCCGCATGATGCAGGACTGGGCCGATCGGCTCGACCTCTTCGAGCAGAACCAGGTCGAGGCAGCCAGCATGCCGCTCACCGTGCATCTGGAAGGCGTGCCCGCGTTCCCGAGTGAGCAAACCGCAAGCGCGCCCTCCACGCCGGTTGCCGCTTCGCCAATCCTGCTGGTGACGAAGCCGGGTGACGCCATGCCGTTGGTTTCTGCCGCCGCACATCGGCTGCCGGCGGTTCCGCCCCCTCGATCGGCCGCGCCGCTGGTGCCTTCGGACATTCAGCGCGAGAGGATGGAACTGTTCGATGTCTTCGAGGCGCCGCACAACCTTCCCGTCGCGGCGTTTGCCAAGATGGCAGGCAAATCCCGCAGGTGGATCAGCTACGAGATCAAGGCGGGCAACTTGCTGGCGTTGAACGTAGGCAACCGCGGCCAGCGCGTGCCGGACTGGCACCTCGATCCACTCAAGCACGAGCTGATCCAGTCCGTCCTGAAGCTGACCAGGGGTGCGGACCCCTGGCAGATCTACCATGCACTGCTGCAACCGCGCTCGATGCTGCGGGGGCGTTCGGCACTGGAGGGCGTGACGGCCGGCAATCTCGACAAGCTCGTCATGGCCGTGAGCACAGCCGTGAAGGAAAGCGAATGGACCCTGCCGCGAGTCGTGGTTGCCTAGCAGCAGGAATGCGGGATCGTGGCGAAACCGCGATCCCGGCGTATCTGTCAGGACACCAAGCGCGCGCGGCGGGCGAATCTTGCCTGGGTGTCCGACAAGGAAGCGTTGCGGCGCAGCAGGTAAGCCATCACGATCGTTGGTGCGCCGGCCAGCGGCCGCACGGCGATGCCTCGGCGTAGGTAGCTCGCCAGTCTCGCGGCAGGCGCAATGGCGATCCCGTACCCGGCGGCAACCAGCGTCATCGCCACATCGAATGTCTCCACCGTTTGCTCTCGCTCTTGCAGCGCGTTTTCGAACACACGCTGCACGGTCATGCGCCATGGTTCATCGGCCGTGGACTGCGAGCAGATCAAGGGCTGCTTGAGCACTTCACCGCACGGCACTTCACGGTAGGCCAGCAGGTGGGAGCGCTTGGCCACGGCGACCGCCAGCGTGTCATGCCACAGCGGTTCGCATACCCAGCCAGGCCACTGCCGGGAAACCGCAGACAAGGCGAAGTCGAAGCCGTCGTCCGGCAGCTCCGCGCCTCGACCGGGATCTGTCCAGCCGGCCAGGACGGCATGAGTCTCCGGCTCTTCGGCACGCTGCAGGGCGAGCACGTCGGCGAGCTGGGGAGGCACCCATTCGCCGAGGACGGCCATGCGAATTTCGGCGGTGATGTCACTCGATTCCACGTCCAGCTCCCCCCAGGCGGTGAACTCGTGGCAACTGATCTCGAAGCCGTTGAATGAGTTAAGTTTAACGTGGTTTAAATCGTGACCGTGTTCGACGCTCTTGGCAATGCCAAAGCGTTCGATCCAAAGGGGCCGCCCCACCGGCACCACTACCTACGAAGCGGAACCAGCCATCGCGTTTGGGGCTGCCGTGCGGGAAGAAAGAACCAACCAGGGCATCGCTCAGGAAACGCTGGCCCACATGGCCGGCATCGAACGGTCGCACATGGGCAAGATCGAGCGCGGCGAGCACGTCCCCACGCTCCCTCTCATCCTCAAGATCGCCCGTGCGCTGAAATGCAGTTCCGCCCACTTGATGACTCTGACCGAAGCCAAGCTGGCGGAGTCGGCCCCATCCGCAGATTGAAGCCGGCCCGCACAGCGGTCGCATGCCTACGCCTGATCGTCGTCCTTGGCCCCAAGGGCTGAATCTTCGCGCTTTGCGGCCTCGTTGAGGAGCCGCAGGTATGGGTTGTCTGGCGGCGTCTCCTGGAACAGCGCATCCGGGCTGACGAGCAGGTAGCCGTGCAGCCGGCGCGACTTGCGCGGCCCCGTGACTTCGCAGGTCCAGATGTTCAGCCCGCTCGGCTGCTTGCGGTGCTGTCCCAACTTCTCGAAGCGCTTCTGCACCCACTGCCACCCCTCCAGCTTCTCCTGCTTGGCCAGCGCGGCGACTTGAAGGTACTCCTGCGCGTAGCGCTGGAACACGCCGGGGCTGACGAGGTAGGTCGTACCGGCGACGGTATGCACCAGGGCCTTGGCGTCGTTGATGATGAGCTTGCGCGTCTGGATGCTCTGACGCAGCCAGGCCATGAAGTGCGCCCCGGAGGGCTCCGCGCGATCCTGGGAAGACGCGAGGCTCATCTGCGGCGGGGGCATGGTCGAAGGGGCCGGCTCGGGCTCGGCAACAGGGGAACTCGGGATCTCCGGTGTCGCGGGTGGAGCGGTGTCGCCCAGCAGGTCGAGCAGCGCGGCCACGCCGGCATCCGTGGCTGTGGATGCGATCGGCGCCGCGCTCGCGGATGCAGCTTCGATGCCTTCGGCGCGCGGCCCATCGGCCACCGCCGGCGCCTGCGGCTCCGCCTGTTCCTCCTCGACCTGCACACGGCCTGCGAACGGCGCCGGCCGGTCAGCGGCATCCCAGATCATCGCCGGCGAGAGTTTCAGGAAGGTGAAGGCGTGCGACCAGCCGGCGTCGCTGGTGACGGTAGCCTTCCAGATCGCCTTGCCATCCGGCGTCGGTTGCACGATGCCGTGATCCTGCAGCACGTTGAACACCGCCGTGTTGCTCGCCGGGATGCCGTCGATGCCCTGCGACAGCAGATGGGCGCGCAGCTTGTCGGAGACGGTCTTGCTCACCAGCCACAAGGCGTCTTGGGTCAGCCAACCGTCCGCCGGACCGGCCTGGTTCAACTTGAATTCTTCCTTGAGCAGGTAGCGCAAGCCGTCGAGCAATTTGCGTTGCAGCGCATGCTTGGGCGCCGCCAGCGCCTTGCTGGGATCGCCGCCGAGTTCCTGGGCGACCGATGCCTGGTCGGCCTGCACGACCAGTTCGCCGAGCGTGCCGGCGTGCTCGTACTGGCCGGCCAGCACGTACAGCAGCGCGGCCCAGAGGTCGGGATAGCCGCTGAGCCAGTCGAAGATGTCCCGGTCGAGAAGGCGCGCGTAGAGCAGCCCGGTGGCGGCGCTGTGCAGGCGGTACTCGCGCTCCTTTCGGTAACGGAAGCGGTAGGGCTTTCGCAGCGGGCCGTGCCAGGGATGCCAGACGCTGCCGTCGGCATGTTCGACGTGCAGATCGACCGCAATCTTGCCGATGTCGTGCAGCAGGGCCGCGTAGGCCGTGCCTGCGGTCCAGGCTTCGGCCTGGGCCGCCTGTGCCTCCGGCGTGACGCCCGCAGGCAGCAGGTATGACTGCCGCAGCTTCAGCGCATAGGCGACGATCTCCAGACCGTGGTCCAGCATGCCGCCCGGATAGGCGTGGTGGTGGTTCTCGGAGGCCGGGAACTGCTGGACCAGCTCGGCGTAGCGCTCCAGTGGGGCGAGGTAGAGCGCGGCGAACTGTCGGCGTGAGAGCGATGTGCGCTGCCAGATGTGTTCCAGCAGTTTCTGCCGACGCGGCGTGGTCAGCAGCGATGCGGCCGACTCCGGCCGCATCGCCCCTTTCGGAGTTTCGATGGCGGATGTGGGCGGTGTGCCGGCGGCGGGTGGCACCCTTTTGCGCTGGAACAGCGAGAGCATGGCGAACCCCGGATGACGGGCTGCTCGGGGCGCCTTTTGGCCTTTTCAGGATAGGGCCTTTCCCCTTGGCGCCCTTCCTTTGCCCCTTCCCAGCCCTTTGGCCTTTGTCGGAAGCCTTTGGGTATAGGGCCGCTGCTTCGTGGATGCCACGATGAATGCGGCATGGGGCAATCCCGGCAAGTGGGGCGCTGCGGGATGTTCGTCAGCTCTGGCCCAAGCCGGTGTCGAGGGCGGCGGATTGCGCTGCGAAGTCGTCGGGACGGCGCTTGCGGAAGGTTTCGAGATTGGCGAGCTTCCAGCGCAGTGCCGGCAGTTGCGCGGCGTGCTGGCACTGCACCAGCGACCAGTCCGGTTCTGCGCGCGCCAGCCCGCTCAGAAACTGCTTGTGCGCGGTGTTCAGTCGCTGTGGCAGCTCGCGCCGCATCCTGGCGCGAGCGTCGAGCAGCGTCTCCAGGGAGCAGTCCACTTCGGTCATGCCGACAAAGGCCCGCTCGTACTCGCCGGCGATGTCCTTGTCGTTGCCGAACAGCACTTCGTGGGGCGGCCGGTTGTGGCCCGCCAGATAGATCACGAAGCACTCGACCATGCCGTCGCTGATGTCGCCCGATTCGTAGAGCTGCCACACGTCGAACAGGTCGCGGGGGTGCTGTCGATCCAGCGCGGCCACCAGCTTGCTGGCGTACAGCTCGTCCGGTGCCAGAACCGGCAGCTCGAACTCGACGCCGAACAGATCGCTGGTCTTGGCGCTCAGCGGCCGCCGCTCGACGGGCAGCACGCTGCCGCGGAACACGACGTTGACCTCGATCTTCACCTGGCTGGCGTCGTTCTCGACGATCAGCTTGGTGTCTCCCAGGTCCTTGGCGCGAACCAGGCGTGTCTGCACGCCCAGTGGCGCAACGCGCGCGGCGATGGCGGCCAGCTCCTGGTTGATGGCTTGCAGCGCTTCGTCGCGCGGCGTCTGCCACGGGAGGTACACCACGTCGATGTCCACCGACAGGCGCGGCATGTCCCGCACGAAGAGGTTGATGGCCGTGCCGCCCTTCATGGCGAAGATGTCGTTGGCGAACACGTCGGGCGCGACGGCCAGCAGCAGGCGAACGGTGTCCGCGTAGGTCTTATCCATGAGGTCTCAGGCTCAGCAAGGTGCCGTCATCGAGCCGGCTCATCCAGCGCGTGTTGCTGCCGGTGCGAACCGGGTACTGCTCCAGCAGGGCATCGACGTCCACGAGGCTGGTCTCGCGCGCCCAGGTCAGGAACAGGCGCACGGCCTTCACGCTGGCGCAGCAGGACAGCAGTTGCCCGAGCAAGTCCTTGCGGGGGGAACGCAGTCCATCGAAGAGGTTGCGGGCCTCTTCGAGGCTCTGCTTGACGCCGGCTTCGTACAGCAGCTCCAGCACGGCACGCTCGGGGGCTGCCACCCGCAGATCCTCGGGCAGGCCAGGCGGCGTGGTCAGGGTCTTGCCGGCCAGCGCCGTGTCCGGCCAGTCGAACAGGCGGGCGTGGACGTAGCGGGCCGGAAAGCGCGAAGTGAACCAGGCCGGCAACGCGAAGCGACCGTCGCCCCACAGCACCAGCGCCTCCCGGCTGCCCAGGTTGTGCCGCACCCCCTGCAGGGCCAGGGCGCTCTTGCCGCCGACGTGCAGGCCGGGCACGCGCTGTTGCAGGAACTTCAGCGCACCGTAGACCCCGAACTCATCGTTCGGGAAGGCATAGACGCCATGGGCCAGGCGCACGAGCCACCCGCCGTCGGCATAGTGGGCGGCGAGCTGGGGCGACACCCCGAACTGGCTCAGGGTGGCAAGGTCGAACGGCGCCCCACGGGGGAGTCCCGCCTGCAGTCGCTTGATTACCTGGTGCCGAGAATTTCCATTCATGCTATAAAAATAACACAGAATCCAATCGACCCTAGAGCCATTGCAAGAACGTGCAGGGAAAGTAGCATAAGGTTTGATTTATCGCTCAGAATCTAATCGACCTGCGGCCCGAGCCAACCCGGCTCTGCCGGCCGCAACCCGCCCTCCTGATCGCGGTCTATGCTGGAGGGCAGGCCACGACCGGCCGCTCCGCGAGGTGAGGCACCACTGAAGCCGAGGCATATGAGCATGAGCACCAACACGCACAACGGGCGCTGGAGCCACCGGCTGGGCCGGGGGGCTGGCCGTGCCTGGCGTGGATACCTCCGCCGCGAGCAGCGTGTCGCCGGCTGGCTGGTGACGCGCGGGGTACCCGCGGGCGCGGCGACGGCGGTGCTCTGGATCGTCAAGCTGGCCGTACTTGGCATGCTGCTATACACCGTATCCTGGCTCGTCCTGCTGCTGGCCTTTGCGGTGGTCGCCGCATGGCTCGCGCGGAACGCCGACGAGGACGACGAGAAGCAGCCGGAACTTAGAGACGGACACTCGGGCGTCGGCCTGTACGACAAAGATGACTGGCGGATCGACATGGGCGATCCCGACGAGCCGTAGCTGCCGCATCAACGCGAGAGAGTGCTCCTTACTTCGCAGCACCTTTCGATACAGCCGTCATCGCAAGGCGAGAGCCACTACCCCCAGCCGACTTCGCATCGGACGTGCCAGTGATAAGACCGCCCAGGAAGTTTCCGGCGCGAACGCCTGCCCATCCGAGTGCCATGACCCAGAACGTCGGCAACACGATGAACATCGTTGCCATGACGAAGTTCAGCAGCATGTCACCGAACGCATTGTTCAGGCCGATCAATGGGTCGAAGTTGGCGTGCGGCCTGTCCGCGCCAAACCCCCAGCCGTAGAGCGCATCCAGGATCGTGCTGTCGATCCAGCGCGCGAGCTGGAACCAGAAGTCCACGAAGAACAGCGCGAACTGGACGCAGCTCACCGTCACCACCGTCTTCAGGTCGTAGGTGCCGATCAGCAGCACCAGTGGGATGCAGATGACGAGCGCCATCTTGAGCATGGTCAGCACCATCGGCAGCGCCTGGCGCACCACGTCCATTGCCGGAAAAAAGCCCAGCGAGCCGACGGTCAACCCCAGGTCGCTCGCGCCGCGCGTGACGACGTTCGGCAGCGTCTTGTCGATCTGGCCGCCGTAGTCGGTGTAGACGGCGCCCTGGTTCATCTTCTGCTGCCTCGGTGAGACCACGGCGCGGATCACCGAGTCATTGACCTCGCTCTGCGACAGGAATCCCACCCAGCGCCCGATGCGGGTCAGCAGGTCCGGGTCGACCTGTGCCAGCAGCCGGCTGCGCAGTCCCTGGCCGCCATCGGCCCACCACTGCCGGCAGGATGGATAGCCGCCGCCGCTGCCCACCTGTGCCAGCCCCGCATCGCGGGTCGCGTCGTAGGGCCAGGCCGTGCGTGGGGTCTTGGCGCGATAGGTGTCATAGAAGCCGGGCGTGTCGAGGAAGTAACTCGATCCGATCCAGGTGACGTCGTTCATCTGCTCGTCGGAGAGCGTCGGCCGGTTCATGAACAGCTTGGCGCGCGACGGCCCGTAGCAGTCGTGCGTGAAGTCGGCGACCTCCTGTGCCAGCACCGGATCGTCGATGCGCGTGGCATCCACATCCATGCGAATCTGACGCAGGTCCGTGCCGCAGGGAATCGCCGCCACCGCGGAGCCCGTCACGGCTTTCGACAGCGCGTGCATGAAGAACCACCACACCGGCACCAGCGCGCTCTGGTCGTTGAGCGCCGTGTAGACGTTGGACCAGCCCGTGTCGTTGGGCAGCGGGACACTGACCTGGCATTGCGCGGAGCGCGTGGTGTCGAACCTGATCGTGGCGAGATCCACCGGGATGAACGGGATGCCGGCGAACATGATGACCACGATCGCCACCCACACCCGGTTCTCGATGCGCATCGACGACAGCACGCCCTTGTTGCCTTCGTCCGCACCTTCGCTGCGGGCCTTGAGCCACTCCTGGATCACGATGGCCACGAACGGCAGCGCGAACACGCCGCTGGCCACGAGGATGCTCCAGATGCCGTTGTTGACCACCCAAGCCACCAGGGTCAGGTAATACTCCAAGTAGTCCGTGGTGTAGAGCGTCATGCCTGCCTCCCGGTCTCAGCCGTGCCGCAGCAGCTGGCTGGCTTCCAGCGCGACCACGGCGATGACGGCCGCGATCTCCGTGCGCAGCAGGCGCTGATGCGTCTCGCGGGACGGCTCCCGCCGCAACAGGCGCCGACGCATCCACCACCAGCCGTAAGCCGTCGCTCCGTAGAGGCACAGACGCCACACGAAGAAGTGGCCGGCGTGCGCCTGCAGCCAGTGCTGCCAGCCCTCGACGCCGCCGACCACGTGGATGCCGGCGATGTTCACCGCCACCGCGGCGGCGACCACCAGCAAGGTCCACAGCAGCGCCACGCTGACGCGGCGGTTGAACAGCCATGGCAGCCGCAGCCAGGCGAGCCGGCTCATGGCGTACCGCTCCGCGGCTTCTGGACTTCCCGCAGACGGTCGCGCGTGGTGTCGCCCTCGAAGACGCCGCGCGAGCCGGCAGCGCGGGTACTGTGGCGCTGGATGATCGCCATCGCCGAGTTGCCGGCCAGCGTGCGGCGCAGCTCCAGCTCGGTCTTGAGGTTGTTGATCTCCTGCTCCAGCGCGCTGTTCTCCTGGTCCACCGCCTGCACGGCGAGCTCGTTGGCGGCGACGTTCGGCTCCTTCTTGCCGGTCAGCAACGTGCGTTGCAGCAGCAAGGCCTTCTCCAGCACGCTGGACAGCGCAGCCTCGGACGCGAGGCGCCGGCCCAGCACGTCCTGGTCGGGCTCGTCACGCAGGGCCTCGATCACGCCGCGGGTGATCGGCAGCGAGCTGCTGCCGGCCGCGTCGAGATTGGCCAGTGTCGTCGGCCGGGCGCCCGTCACCAGTTCCTGCAACACCTGCAGCTTGGTCTCGTACTCTTCCTGGATCACTGGCGTGAGCCCGACGCCAGGCGTGGTCTGGGTCTTCGTGCAGTTTTCGCAGGTGCGTTGCTCGCGTTCGCCCAGCACGCGGTTCGCAAAGGCCGCGGCCGCGCCAGGCGACGACCAGGTCTGGCAGGTCAGGCGGTTGCCGCAGGCGCTGCGCGCGATCGACGAGGTATCGGTGGCGCTGCGCCCGTTGAGCAGGTTGTAGCCCGCGCGCGTCACGTCGCCGACCACCTTGATCGAACTCTGGCCGGAGCCGCCCGCGTTGCCGCCGCCGACCCAGGGCACGCCGTTGTTCCCTTTGTTGGACTCGGCCTGCTCGATGGCGGAGACGGCATCGGTGCTGCTGACCGCATCCCGCAGCGCCATCCCTTCGGCGAGCTGGTCCCAGCCGGCCTGGCCGCCGGCCATGTCCGCCATACGATTGGCGATGGCGCGGCAGGTCATCTTCGAGCGGTCGAAATCCAGGCGCGCCTGCAGGATGCCGTTGGTGAGCAGGTTGTACAGGCCCGGGTCGGCGCGCTGGATGATCAGGGCCGGCAGCGAGGCCACGGCGCTGGTGGCGTTCTGGATCACGTTGCTCATGATCGTTTGGAAGCCGTTGGTGATGCCGTTGAGCTGGTTCTGCAGCGTCGTGGTGATGCTCATGTCGCCGCAGATCAGGTTGCTGTTCCAGCCGACGCCGACGCCGATGCTCTGCATGTTGCCGGCACCACCCATCGACACGGCCCGGCCGCCGCCGATGCTGTAGAGCACGTCGTCGCCGATCACGCTGCCGCTGACGTTCACGCCATTGGGATCGATGCGCGTCTGCCCCCAGGCGACGCCGACGACCAGCGTGATGGCCGCCACGAGCAGCGTGGCCCCCAGGGGCGATTTCGCGCGGCGGAGGAAGTCAGAGAGGGAGGCGTTCATCGTGGGTTCCTCACATGAAATCGACGCTGCCGAGGAAGACCTGGCCACGGCGCCGGCAGCAGGAGTACGGCCGCCACAAGGCCCAGGCGTAGTCGCCCTGCTGGGCCTGCACGCGGGTGCGGCTGTGCGGGAAGACCACGCAACTGTTCGAGAGCGTGGGCGTCAGCTCCTGCCACTTGCCCGTCGAGGCGTCGGTCTCCATCAACGCGCCGGCCGGCCAGTACCCGTCGCGGGCGTTGACCAGCAGGGGCTGGTACACGTGAATCTGGTTGCGGCGCGTCACGATGTCGCCCGCGCGCTGCGCGACCACGGCGCCGCTCTTGTGATCGTCGGTCTGGTGCAGGAAGCCACCGCGGGGATACACGTTGCCCCAGAGGTTCAGGCTGGTGCGCGTACCGATTTCGCGCCGGCCAGGGATGAGCGCTTCGGGGTAGAACGCTTCCGGGATGTTGTAGCGCCAGGCGATCGTGTCGAGCGTGCTCAGCAGATACGGCATGAAGGCCGTGCCAGCGCCTTCGCAGGTGTAGCCGGAGGCGCTGGCGAACTGGCTGAACACCATCCCGGCCGGATGGCCGATGACATCGGCGTTCTTGAACTTGGCGAGGTTGTTCTCGTTGTCGTGATTGGTCGTGCCGTCACCGCCAGCCTTGGCACTCGGGTTGGGCATGCTCATCGCCCTGACTTCCAGCCACGGGTTTTCGCCAGTGTTCGAGTAGCTCGACACCACCGCATCGGGGACGTAGTGGCGCACCTTGACGGAGGTGCGAACCGAGCAACCGAAGGGCGTGCAGTACAGCCAGTAGCAGATTCCGACCACGCGGTATTCGAGGCAGTCGGGGGACAGCGCCGACGAGACGATGGTGGCGGTGTCCAGGGCGAACGTCGACGTGGCCGTGCTCAGCAGCAGCGAGGCGACGGTGGCGCGCAGGCGCCGGGATGCCAGCAGGAGGCTCATGGCTGCGTGCTCCGGTAGGCGTTGATGCGCGCGACGGCGCGGGGCACGTCGGGCTCGCCGTAGACCACGTAGCGTCGATCGACCACCACGGCGGGAATCTTGGCGATGCCCAGTCCCCAGGCATCCGCGACACCTTGGTAGGCGTGGCCGATGCGGCGTTGAAGGGCCTCGCCGCCGTCATGCAACCGCTGCCGCACCAGGGCTGCAGCCTGTTGCGGGTCGGCCGGTAGGTGCGCGGCGAGTTCGACCTCGATGCGCGTGGCCTGGTCCAGCTCGATGATCCGCACGCCGGCTGGAGCCTGCACCGGATGACGGCTGTCGGTGACGACGAGCACGTCGGCTGCTGCAGTCTGGGTAAACATGAACAGCACTGCCCACAGTCCGGGCGCAATGCTGATGGTCGGCAGCCGGGGCGAAGCCTTGAAGACGGGGGCCGGCATATCGGGCGTCCTTGGAGTCGATCAAAGTCACAGTCGACTTCAAGTGCCGATCTAGCGCGACAAAGAAACCGCATCCGGCCCCTGCCGGTTTCATACCCTATGCCGTTGTGAGCGTTGTGATTGCCTCCTGTCGGAGGCGGAGATCAGGTGCGGGACGCTGAGGTGCCCGCGAACCCAAGAAACGCATGCTGTAAGCGAATCGGCATCGACGGCTTGGAGCGTGCATGTAGGCTCTGCCAAGTCCCGTCACTGATGTCGCTCGGGGCGAGGCGATCTACCGAGCGCGAAACTCTTCTCAAGTAAGCGTTGACGCCATCCGCGGATTCCGAAGGAGCGCCGGCAAGAACGTACCCCACCATGAAGCCGATAGCATGGTTCTCGCCGTACTTCTCCTGGATGAATCGATCCATGCCCTCGACGACGTACTCTCGACACAAGTGAGTGTCCGACCCGGCGATTCGTTTGCATTCGATGATCGCGTGCGGATCATGCTCCTGCGTGCGCAAGAAAATTTCGACGAACGCCAGCGGGATGTCGGTACGTCCGTCTGGCAGCATCACGTTGCTTTTGGATCGCGATTCCGTGCCAGGCAGCACCATGATCTGCTTCCACGGGGAGTTCTTCAGCGCAATGCGCATCCCGTCCCGCAGGCGCTCGGTCATGATTACCTCTCCAGCGTTGGCATTCACGTCCTCGGCTGCGCATGCTCGCTGCCAACCTGCGGCCAGTGTCAGCAGAATGACCGCCACAACCTCGGGCTCAAGTTCAATGAACTCTCTGCCCAGTGCAGGAGGTGCCTCATAGGGGATCCTCAAACTTTGCCCCCTGAAAAGCTCTCCGCGACCACTGCATCGGCATCTTCCAGTGCCGCTATGCCCATCCAGTAGCGCCGCGCTGCTGGCTTGATGATCACGACTTCGTTGCGTCCGTGTACTCGCAATTCCCGCTCTGCACTGAGCGCGGTCGCAATCTTGACTTTCAGGCGCCTGCCGATACGTGCCAGTACTTCACCCAATTCGCCTTGTGGTGCCACGACGCTCACGCTCGCATTACCCGGCCCTTCTTCCAAGACAAAGCGCACGACGCGCAAGGCCGAACTGCTTGGCAAGTCGAGCACTTCGGCGCGCATGTGCCGCTTATTGCGAACGGAAAGCCAATCCTCGATAACGGACAGGAACGTCTTGGCATACGCCGTGACCTCAGTACGACTGTCCGATGGCTCCACGGATGATTCGCGGCCGGTTTCCCATTGCCACCCGGCGCGAAGGAGGCCGTCTCGAATGACAGTTCGGTCGGCATCGTTCAGTTCGTACAGATCGAAGACAGCTTCGTCCAGTTCAGCCCATCCCCTCTCGTCGGTGCCGTTGGCGCGCAGATTCTTCTCAATCTGCAGCAGGCGCTGGCCAGCCTCAGATTTCACTGCGCTCGTGAAATTAGGCACCGGTAGGAAGCTGAGGTCGCGAGCCAGCAGCTTCCTCTTGTAGATTCCAAACTCTGCAGCGGTCAGATAGAAGAACCATGTCGCAAAAGCAGAACTCAACACGGTGGCAAGCAAATGTGCCGTCCGCGTGTGCCCTCTCGGAAGAGACACTGCGAAGTATGAGTTCGTGAAGACGAGATCCCGCTCGGAGACGGCCGCCAAGACGCGTGGACTCCCCAGAAGCATTTCCTTCACGATGAGAAGCGGGGCTTGATATATCTCCCGCGATCGTGGCCATTGTGCCTTCGATTGGCTGAAAGTCGGCAAATCAGCGGGAATGTTGAAGTGCTGCATGTCTTTGACTTGCAGTACATCCAATCCTTTTAGCGGGCGAGCATCGCGCGTCTGATTCTCTGGGGCCCCGCGAATCAATCCAACCTGGAAGGTAGTGTCGAGTAATGAGAGTTGCTCGCCCAGATTTCTGTGGGCCGAAGTCAAGTCATCCAGCAATAGGAGGTCACGGCGCCGGCCAACGGCTGCTGCCTTGAGCTTCAACGGCTGTTCTTGGATTTCGTCGAGTGTCAAAGTGATGACGTCACTCGGCGCCACCTCGAACGAATGAGTCCTTGCACCGCTGGGCGTCCACGGGATCTGAACGACCGTGACCTGATCCGTTCGCTGCTTCGGTCGATGACGGGCAAAGAGAACCACTGCGGGCATGGCCGCTGTCGCGAAGAGCCAACTGCACAAATTGGACAGATTTACCAAGGTGATCGGAGCCACGGCTCGCATCACATGCTGAGCTGCTGCCATGCCGGTGCCGCTGCGGCTGAAGAACGGCATCGCGCTAAGAATGATGCCGAAACGGGTCTTCTCATGTGAGAACTCCGCCGCTCGCAACACGAAATCCAAGCCTTCACCGCGCGGTTGCGCAGGTACGCCCGCAACCCTGGTCTTGCGCCGCGCTTCGGTTCCTGTCTGCCCCCTAAAGCTCCAAGGGGGATTGCCCACGATAAGGTCGAACTGCTTCAGCCCTGTCGGCGTCGCCAGCACGGCCTTGCCATCTCCATCACGTTCGACAGTACGAGCGTCACCGACGAGCAATGTCCTGCCGATCAATGGCTGGAACTTCAGGGACTGCGGTGGTTGCGGGTCAGGGTCCAGCTCAAGCGCAGCCAGGTACAGGCTGAACGCAGCGACGCGAATCGCGGCTTCGCTAATGTCTACGCCATACACCTGCCCGTAGAGCGTCGAGCGGATCAGCTCCCTCGTGGGCGGCTGACCTTGCGAGCGAAGATGAACCAAGCGCCGCAGCGCTTCGACCAGGAAGACACCGGAGCCGCACGTCAAATCCAGCACCGACTCCCGTCCAGATAGACCATCCATGACCTCATCGAGGACCAGCGAGACGACGGACAGTCGCGTGTAGTGCACGCCGTTTCGCAACGCTTCTGTGCGCTTTCCTCCAGTCTGCGGCTCAGCATGTGCAAACTGCTCGTAGATCGAGCTGATGAGCTCGACCGGAATCACGTCGAACTGGTACGGGAAGAAGCTGAGTTGCCCGCTTTCAGGATCGACAGCCTCCAGGAACTCCGCAACCCGCGTCAAATGGTGAGCTGCTGGTGTCGTTTTCACCGACGAGGGCGGAAACATATCGCCGTTGAAGGTCTGGGCCAGCCATGCGAACAGCTTGCTGGTCGCTGGCCGGTCGCGCAGGATCGCCGGCAACGCCGTGCGGCCGCATACCCGCTTCAACCGCGCCGCACTGACGATCTCGCGGTCAATCAGGTACTGGGTGAAGATCACGCGCCCAATCAAGGCCTGCGCCGCATCGCGCGCGAGATTGCCTGCGACCAAATCGCGTTCGAGACATCCAAGGTCAGACAGGAGCTTCTGATCGACGCTGGTCTTGCGATCGATGGCCGGCACCTGGGCCCAGAATTGGCCCGTCTCGATCGCCAGTCGGCCGGCCAACTCGTCCAGTTCATGAAGCGAACCTTCGATGTTCTCGAAACGCCGAATCAAATGTCTCTGGGCATCGCCTTCTTTCGCGGGTGTGCCGAAACCGTTGTACAGGTCGATACGCTGCGGCGAGATCACCCACAGCAACGGCGCGAACCCCTCGTTCCAGACCTCTCGTCGCCACTGGCTGACCAGATCGTCTGCAGGCGCGCTTTGCTCAAACTTGAAGTAGACGGTCAACGACGACGCGCTGCGCCACAATGCGTCCGGAACAAAAACGCGGCCGTGGCGCGAGGACTGCGCCTCGGCCCCCAACCGAAGACCGGGCGCGGGTTGCCCGTCCGGCAGGTAGCCGGTTGCGGCGAGCACCTGTTCCAGCGTGGCAGTGTTCACGCCCTACTCCGGATAGCTTCGGGTGGAAACGGCAACGCTGCCTGGCTCGGCGTCGGGACGATCGGCAGCATGTGCTGCTGAAGCCGCATGATCAACGGATCGAGCGGGATGACGAGAGTCGGTTGCGTCGGCGCCGGTCCAATCCCCTCGGGGCCGATATCGCACAGGGTCGCCGAAGTGGCCGTCACGAACGCCACGGACCCATTCAGCGCCAATGCGCTACTCGTGCCCAGCAACCGAAAGAGCGCGTCAACGCCGACGCTGACGGTGGCGATGTGCACTCCCAACGAGCTGACCAACTCATTGGTAACGGCCAAGCCTAGGAGATCCGCGAAGGTGAATCGGGCAGCCTTCCCGGTCTTGGACGCCAAGTAGGGCACGGTCTTGCGCCAATGCCGCACCGTTTCGACGGACACGCCGGTTAGCGTGCGCATCTGGTCCTGAGTGTACTGGATGGCGGTGACGGCAGACATTCGCGTTGCTGGCAACTAGAAAATATGCAGATTCTGCCATGCAAAGGTGTGCTTCTCAACAGGTAAAGGCCGGTT
Organism: Dyella ginsengisoli LA-4; assembly: GCF_000334915.1. Classification (GTDB taxonomy): domain Bacteria; phylum Pseudomonadota; class Gammaproteobacteria; order Xanthomonadales; family Rhodanobacteraceae; genus Dyella_A; species Dyella_A ginsengisoli_A. The sequence continues at coordinate 17,875 of NZ_AMSF01000058.1, forward strand.
CAGCCGCCTATCCCACAAGCCTTCCAAGCTTCCGAAAGTCGCGACCATCAGAGCGCATCGCGAACGTGTGGATAGGGGCAAGACGCAAGGCGCCCCCGGAAGGGGCGCCTGCGGACTACAACAAGCCGGCTTCGGCGAACGAGTACGGGCTGCCCTTGCCGACGATGAAGTGATCCAGCACCCGGACATCGACGGTGGCCAGGGCGCTCTTCAGCCGCTCGGTGATCACACGATCAGCGGCCGAGGGCTCGGTGTTCCCCGAGGGATGCTGATGCGCCAGGATCAGCGCCGAAGCGTTGAGCGCCAGCGCACGCTGGACCACCACCCTCGGATACACCGAAGTCTGGTCGACCGTGCCCTTGAACAGCGGCTCGTAGGCGAGCACCTGGTGCTGGTTGTCGAGAAACACGACGGCGAAGATTTCGTTCGGCTCCGCGACCAGTTTCAGGCGCAGGTAGTCGCGCACGGCGGCGGGACTGCCCAGCGCCGGACCGGCCTTGAACACGCGGTTCTCCAGCAGGGTGATGGCCTGCTGGATGATCCAGTCTTCGTGCTGGGCGGCGATCAGGGTGAGCGACTCCGGGCGGGAGTCGGCGATGGCAAGAGACATGGCGAACCTCCAATGGATGAGATCGGAGGGCGCCTGCCCCAGGAGGGCAAACCCTCCGGGGGACGATGGGGATGGAACAGGTGACGAGCGGGCATCCACCACCGCGGATGCGGTGGCTGTTCGCGTCAAGGGATGCGATGCGAACGGGTTTCGATCAACGCGGACAAGCCGCGCCGCAGCCTTGAAGATCGATGGCTACCTGGGCATGTCACCGGCAACGCCGGCGGGCATGTCTGGGGAATGGGCGGGTTCGGCTACGGTCGTGCTGCCGGCGGCGAGCAGGTCGATGGCCGACAGCAAGGCATCGCCTTCGACGGGACCGTGCAGCAGGAGGGTCTTGCCGGACTCGCGGTCGCGCAGTTGCAGGGCCGGCGTGGCCGCGATGCCCTGCTGTGCTGCTTCCGCCGCCTGGGCACGGATGACGGCATCGGGGCGCTCGCTGTCGAGACAACCCTGCATGGCCGGCGTGAGGTCGGGATAGCGCAGGCCCTCCGGCAGGCCCTGGCCGTCGCCACGGGTGTTTGCGTAGAGCCAGGCCACTGCCTGCCAAAGCGCGGCGTGTCCGCCCGTCTCGCCCGCGCACTCGGCCAGGCGTGCCCCGGCAGTCGCGGCCGGCTCGTGCATGGACAGCGGCAGGTGGTGCCACTGCCAGTTCACCTCGGGATGGGCGTCGATCCAGCGCTTGAGTTCGGGGAAGTAGGCCCGGCAGTACGGACACTCCAGGTCGGCGTAGCCGACCACCGTGAAGCGCGCATCGGCACGGCCATACAGCCAGGGCGGGCCAGCCGGTTTCGGCGCCTCGGACCCGGCGGCGGCCAGGGGCATGGACTCGGTTGCCGGATGCGGGGCGCGCAGCAGCATCCACCAGGCAACCGCAATCGTCACCACGATCAGCAGACCGATCCAGGGATGACGGCGGGCGAATGAGGGCAGGCGCATCGTGTCGCTCCCGTCAGGCCAACGTATCCAGCGCCAGCGGTTCGATGCCCCGCGCACGGTCGATCTTCTCGGCCACGCGGAAGGCGGCGTCCAGCTCGCTGATGCCGTGCTGCTGCATCAACTGGAAGCGTTCGGCCTTCTCTTCGGGCTCGGTCATCGCCATCGCCAGGTAGAGGCTGGGCGGCACGGCGCGGAACAGCACTTCCATCGACTTGGACAGGATGACGCCCTCGCTGAACTTGCCGGCCTCCTTGCGGGCCGAGAGCATCAGCGCCTTCTGCGAAGCGTTGAGTTCGCGGAAGCGCGCGATCTTCTCGACTTCATCGGGCGGCATCGACAGGCAGATCCACCACTCGATCATGTTGAGCATGGGCTCGGCCGCTTTCGGCAGGTCGTCCAGGTTCTGCGTGGCGAGCCAGAACCAGGCGCCGAGCTTGCGCCACATCTTGGTGATCTTGACCACGTAGGGCGCGAGCAGCGGGTTCTTCGTGATGATGTGGCCTTCGTCCGTCACGTTGATGATCGGGCGGCCCAGGAACTGGTCGCGCTCGGCGATGTTGTTGACGGTGTTGATGAGCGAGATGTAGGCAATCGAGAGTTGGGCGTTGTAGCCCTCGCGCGCGAAGGTGGCGAGATCCACGATGGTGATGTCCGCCTCGGGCCACGGCGTGCCGGACCGGTCGAACATCTCGCCGTCCACGCCTTGGCAGAACATGTCCATGGCGTCGGCCATCTCCAGCAGCCGTGCGCGCCGCATCTCAGGCAGCGTGGCGTCGCGGGCGCGCTCGCGCAGCGCCTCGCGCACGTCGCGGGTCAGTACCGTGCGCTTCTCCGCTACGCAGCGCTGGGCCGCATCGAGGATGCACTGGCGGATCAGGCTGCGGTCGGCGCGCGTCATGCGCGCTTCTTCCTTGTCCTCGCCGCCGGTGATCATCAGCCGTGCAGTGATCTCCAGTTCGCCGAGCACGTCACGCTGCTCATCGCCTTCCACGGCCATGCCGGCATCGGTCTGGTCTTCGTCGAGCGCATCAGCGTCCAGCGTCTGTACCTGGCTCGGCGTATCGACCAGGCGCCAGGCGTCGGCGAACGGAGCCAGACTGACGCCCGCGCCGGGCGCGAGCTTCACCCGATGCACGGTGAGACCCAGCCGTGCGGCGAAGTCGCCGAACAGGCCGAAGCTGTTGCCCGCCTCGACGATGAACAGGCGCGGCCGATAGATCGCCGTCACCTGATTCAGGATGTTGTTGAGCGTCGCGCTCTTGCCCGAACCCGTGGGGCCGAACAGGAACAGATGCGCGTTCATCTGCCGGTCGAGGCGGTTCAACGGATCGAAGGTGATCGGCCCGCCGCCGCGGTTGAAGAACGTGATGCCCGGATGCCCCGTGCCCTGGCTGCGGCCCCAGACCGGCGCCAGGTTCGCCGCATGTTGCGCGAACATGAGCTGGGTGTACCACTGGCGCTTGTCGGCAGCCGGATCGAACACGCACGGCAGCCAGCGCAGATAGCTGTTCAGCGGCGCCACCTCGTCTTCCTCGCGCACCGGCTGCAGGCCGGCGTTGAGCATCACGTTGACGAGCTGCAGGCCGCGCGCATCGAGCTGGGCCAGGTCGCGGCCGCGCAGGTAGAACGCCAGCGCGCCGCGGTAGAGCTTGTGCGCACTGCCGATCAGGCCGCGCGCCTGCTGCACGTCCTGCCGGGTCTGCTCCGAGGCCAGGGTCTCGCCGACGGCCTTCCTGGCGAGGTGGTTGAGGTGTGCCTCCAGCACGTCCTGGGGCGTGGCGACCAGCGTCAGGCACATCACCGTGTCCTCGGGCATCTGGTCGAACAGCGCGTTCATGGCGTCGCCGCCCTTGCGCGTCTCGCCCGTCAGATGGCCCGTCACGGGTGGCGTGCGCAGGCGATCCATCACGATCACCCGATGCGGCATGCCGTCGAAGAACCACAGGCCGTTCGGCACGTCCGAGCGTGGCTGGCCGAAGAACAGGCGCTGCGCGAAGTCGGTGCCGCTGGCGAGTTCGATCTCGCCCTCCTCCCGCTCTTCCGGGTAGCGGGTCAGCGCGTAGAAGCGTTCCCGATCTTCGGCAGTGGCGCCGAGCAGGGTCGGATTCGGGTTGAACCAGCGCAGCAGCCAGGCGTGGATGTCCGCCGCGCCGAGACGTCGGGCTTTCACGCCGGCATTCGCCAGCCCGCCGACGAGGCGGTCGCAGATCGTGGTCAGCGCCTGCTCGGGCGACTGGCCGCGCCGCGAGGCCGGGGCTGCGGACGTGCGGCGGTAGACCACCATGCGCACGCGCCGGACCTGGCCGCGCCACGGCAGGCGCGTCACCGTGGTGTCCTCGAACAGGCCACCCGGCTTGGCGATGGCCCGCAGGTGATGGGCGAAGAAGCGCAGGTAGAAGTCGCTGAACGCGCTGCCCTGCGCACGCGGCTGCAGATAGTTCGCCAGGGAGCGCAGATAGTTGTCCCAGTCGGCTTCGTCCTGGGCGTAGAGCTGCACCACCCAGGGGTTGTCGTCCAACTCGTCGAAGGAGTCCTGCAGGGCGTTCTCCAGCGCATCGCGCGCCTGCCATAGCCAGGCCATCTCGCGGCCCTCGGTGCCGACCGGCGCCAGCTCGAAGAAGGCCGCCACCGACTGGCCGTCTTCCAGCAACATGCACTTGCTGCCGGGCAGGTACTCGACCCAGGGCAGCAAGTCCGCGAACGACGGCGCGACGCCGTAGAGCGCATCGTGGTCGGCCTGGGTGGCCGGTCTGCGCCGGCACCGGCCGAGCGCGCTGCCCGGCTTGGCGACACCCTGTGCCGCCAGCGCCGTTACGTGCCGTTCCCAGGCATCATCGGCCGCATCCACGGCGTCAGCAGGCGATGCGCCGGGCTTGCGTGACCACGGCAGCGACCAGGCCATCAGTAGTCCTCCACGCGCTCGCCCGGCATCGCGTACTGCACGCGCTGGTAGAGCGGGAACACCGTGCTGTAGCCGGGCACCGGCACCGGGTCGGTGCCCGCCAGGTGCGGGAACACGTACATCACCAGGTCGGGGTTCGGCAGACGGTGGAACTGGCGGTGAATCTCGTTCTGCGCGGTACGGGTGTAGCGCGCCTGCACGCCGGGCGCCGCCTGCACATCGGCCTCGGTCAGCGGCCGGCGCAGGCCCTGGCGCGCATCGAGCAGTTGCCGCGCGGCCTGGCCGCCGCCCGCGCTGCCGCCGGTCTCCTGATGCCAGATGTCGAGCATGGTGCTGTCGCCGTGCGGCAGCAGCTTCTCCTTGCTGGTAGCGCAGCCGCCGAGCAGGGTGGCCGCCAGCAGCACGGCGGCCGCGTCAATCCAGATCCGAGGCATGGGCTTCTCCGGTGCGGTGGTGAACCCGACGCCCCTTGGCGTCGTAGTCGATGTCGAGCGGCTGCTCCAGATGCACGGCCACCTTGGCGCCGGGCTGCACGTAGACCGCCGCGAAGGCCTGGCCGTAGAGCTTGTTGACCCAATCGGCCATGTCGCGCACGCCGCCCGCGAGGATGCGGCCCATCGCTTCGTTGCCGCTGATGCCGACGGTGCCCAGCGAGCCGTTGCTGTTGGCGACCACGGCCACGCTGCCGTTGTCGGACTTGATGAGCGAGGCCGCGCCGGCGCCGGCTGCGGTGATGAGCGCCTGGCTGCCCAGGTACTGCTGGGCGTTGCTGCGTCGCTCGCCGCTGACGCACGGAATGCCGTAGGGGTCGCTGATCCAGCCCAGGCCGCCCTGGATGCTGGCGCCGTTGTGCCCCGAGTTGCCGCTGTTGCTGCCGCCCTTGCTGCTGTCCTCCGGCACCGTGCGGATGGTGCCGTCCTGGAACACGAACGTGACCGAGCGGATTTGCCCGCGCACGCACGAGAGCGTCCAGTCGCCCGAGGCCGTGCCGCTGACCACGGCGCCGGCCACGTCGGGGATGTCGATGCCGTTGGCCGTGAGGTTGTCCAGGCCGATCAACACCTTGAACGGGTACGGGTCGTTGACCGTTCCGTCGATCGGCACGCGCCCGATCAGCGCCGTCATGGCAATCGACCCCATGAGCGTCGAGTTCGATGGCACGGTGTAGACCGCCTTCGTGGATGCGCCCACCGCGCGGCTGCCGACGTCGGCGACGGATTCCACTGCGGCCGACAGGCCTTTCTGGGCCGGCCCGAAGCTCAGGGGAAAGCTCGGCTCCTTGCTGGCGTTCTTGGCGTCGACCTTGGCATCGTCGGGCTCGACCCACTGCGTGCCACCGACGCCGCGGTTGAAGCGCTGGCCGTCACCCTCTTCGAGCCCCAGCCCGACGGGCAGATCGGACCGGCCACCCTTGCCGGAAAGGCCGTCCAGTTGCCGCTGCAGATCCTGCAGCAGCCCCTGGGTCTGCTGCCTGTCGCTGGCCACCTGATTGCGCTCCTGCTCCAGGCGGCTGCGTTCGCCTTCCAGCGCGCTCTGGATGCGTTGGTCGATCGCGCTTTCCCGCGCGCGCAGGCGCTCGTTCTCGGCCTTGTGCTGCTTGTTGTCGCCGAGCGCGCTCTGTAGCTCGGTGCGCAACTGCTTCACCTGGGCCACCAGCGTGGCAACGGTATCGCGCGGCGTGTCGCCTGCGATGCCCAGGGCTTTCATCTCCTCGGACGTGAGCGTGCTGGCCGCGCCCTTGGAGGCGGGCTGGCCGCCGGGCGCGCCGGAGAACAGCTTGATGCCGACGAACACCAGCAGCAGCGCCATCGGGATCAGCAGCCACTTGAGCAGCGGATTACTTTTCATCGCGCGCGCCTCCGGTCGAGCCGGCCGCGGCGGCCGGCGGCAGGTTCACGGTGGCATCGATCGGGCTCAGCGCCGGCAGCAGCGACTCGGCCAGGCCGTGGCCGCGCGTGACCAGGTAGAGCACCGTGGTGTCGGACGGGGTGCCGGCCGGCCCCAGTTTCGGATGCTGGAAGGTCGCCGCCACGAAGTTCCCCTGCAGGGCGCGCGGGTCGAGGTCGAGCCAGCGCGCGGCGGTATTGGTGAGTCGCACGGCCGTCACCCACTGGTCTTCCAGCCGCCACGCGGCCAGCGCCCGCGCGTGCACCGGCAGCGTCGGCAGCAAGGTGTCCAGCGCGAGGCCGCGGCGCAGGTTCACGCGCCCGATGCCGGCGACCGGCTCGACGGTGCGCAGCGGCGCGTACAGGTTCTGTGCGGCATGGCGCGTCAGCACGACCGGTACCGGCGTTTCGCGCCGGGGAACGGATTTGTCTGCCGGCGCAATGGCCTGCTCGTCCGCGCCGCCTGCTGCACCGCAGCCGTAGCGCTTCGCGGGGGCTTCCGCTTCCACGATGCGCACCGGCTCCAGCGGCGCCTGGCCGTCCTTCGCCGGCTCGGCGGCGATGTCGAGCAGGATCAGCGCGCCGGATTCCACGTCCTGCAGTTGCAGCCGCGTGGACGGAATCGGCTCGCTCGCCCGCAGGTAGATCGCGCCACCCGCACTCTGCACGCGCAGGTGGTCGCCGACGCTGGCCGGCACGCCGACGCGCACATTGCGGTCGATGAAGACCACGCGCTCGTGGCCGACCACCAGCGGCACCGGCAGGGGCAGCCGCTCCCAGCGCAGGATTTCCACGGCCTGGCTGGCCGGCACGAAACCGAGGATCAGCAGGACGCCGGCCAGGGCCGACCAGTTAACGGGCTTCATGGGGAGTCTCCCTGCAGATGGCCGGAGGCATTGGCGGGCACGCCGGCCTCGGTCGGCGTCGGCGACGGTTCGATGCGCTGGGGTGCGCTGGCGTAGCAGTCCAGCGCCAGGCCGAAGGGGTTGTGCTCGGGGTCGATGTCCAGCCGGACGACCTTGATGGGGTAGCGCACCAGGGCGCGCTTGACCTGCTCGGAGCCGTAGTATTCGTCCGCGCTCACGTCGAGCGTGACGATCCAATCGCGGTCGGAGAGCACCTTGACGCGCGTGGCCGGATCATCGCCGTAGCCGCGGCCGGGAATCTCGTAGATGCCGCGCACGCGCTGACGCAGCTCGCCACTGGCGCGCCGGTACTCGTAGTCCTGTTGCAGGAAGGCCCGGCAGCTCGGCGTGAAGTAGGCCGACAGCGCGCGCAGGTTGCGCGGGTAGTCTTCTTCGCCGTTCGTGGGCCAGCGCTGCACCTGCTGCCAGATGTAGAACGAGAAGGCATACACGCTCTCGGGCGGCACGTCCCACCACTTGCGCGTGCTGCCCGAGCGCAAGTCCGGCGGCACATGGATGGTCAGACTCTTCGGCGCACTCCACCAACCGAAGCCGAGCAGCAGCGCCACCACGAACAACGCGCCGGCCCCCAGACGCAGCGTCTTCACGTGCGCCTGCAAGTGCGCAACCTCGTTCTTGAAACGGCTCATGGCGCACCTCGATCGGCATTGCGCCGGGTAGTCCAAAAGCCCGAGCGGGTGATGAGGCGCTGCCCGCCCAGGAGTGCCGCCAGCGCCGGGTGCCGCAGGGCCAGCCGCCACTGGAGCTGCCGGTACAGCCAGGTGTCGGGCCGGCCGCGCTTCTGTGCGCGCAGGAAACCGCCGCCGACGAAGACGCCCAGCGCGATGCCGACGACGATCAGCGTGGGCACCATGGCGATGCTGTGCGTGAGCCAGGCCAGCGGCAGGCCGAGCACGAATCCGGCTGCGGCCGACAGACCGGCGCAGATCCACAACTCGTCGGCGGTCAGCCCGCGCACGACCACCGGCTGGCGGTTCAGCCGGTGCGGCAGGAAGGTCACCAGGGTGTCGCGCGGGGTCTCCGAAGGGACGGCCATCGCTTGCCGCCCTCACAGCACGCCGGTGGCCTTGGTGAGCAGCCAGATGCCGACCACCAGCAGGATTGCGCCCACGGCGACCGTCAGGCCGAACTGGCCCCAGGTGGCGCGGCCGGTGTGGATCTCCGAGTAGCGTGTGTAGGCGTGATAGCAGACACCGACGAACATCGAGGCGACCACGAGCAGCGCGATCAGCAGCACGATGTCGTAGCCGTAATTCTGCAAGGTCTGCAGGATGCCGCTGCCCTGGCCGCGCGATGGGTCTTCCATGGTCGGCAGGCCCTGCGCGAAGGCCGACAGCGGCAGGCCCGCGAACGCCAGCGGTAGCAGCAGCAGTGCGACGATGCGGGACGGAATGCGATGGGATGTCGATGGCAGGTTCATGGCGTATGGCCTTTCGTGACGTTCAGGAGAGGAGGAAGAAGGTCAGCACCAGGTACATCGCCACGAAGCGCACGACGACGGCGAGGAACTGACGTTCAGTGATGCGGTGCTCGGCCCAGCCGACGTAGGCGGTGCGCATGGCCCACACGCCCCACAGCAGCAACACGGCGAACACGAAAGCGAGCACCACGGCAGAGACGGCCGAAGGCGCAAAGCCGCCGTTGGCCTGGAAGGCGGCGACCTGATCGGCAGAGGGCGTCATGGCGACGGCTCCTCGTCGTGGGCGCGGTCGCGGCGGACGTAATCGCCGGCCATCGGGACGGGATCGCGCGGCTGGGCGCGCTGGGGCACGAGGTAGTCCTGCAGGCCGGCGCGAACGCGCTTCAGGTCGGCGCGCAGCCGGGCGTAGTCGAAGTGGTAGCGGGCGCGTTCCTGCGGAGCGGTATTGGCGGCGTGCTCGGCGAGGCGGTCGATCAGATTGAGCTGGCGGGCGAGCGCGGCGATCTGCTCACGCTCCGGAGTGCCCTCGGCAATGGCGGGTTGCAGGGCCGAGAGCGACACGGCCAGCAGCACGGCCAGCGAAGGCCAGGCGGATGCGCGGCGGTTGGTCTGTCCCATCGTGCCATTCCCAAGTGAAGCGAATGGCCTTGATGCTGTGTCCCTTGCTCGGCTCGCGCCGCAATCAAACGGAACCGGTGGTCAACCGTATTTCAGAAGTGTTGCTTGATCTGCTAGCCAACGCTCTATCTACTGTCACGTAGCAGGGCAAGCAATCCCTCCTTACCCGCTTCGACCATCAAACTATTTCCTTGCTCAGTCGCTAGCCCACAACCGCTCGTCATCCTGGGTCGCCGCCCAGAAGTCATCGAACAGCGCCAGCTTCGCCTCGTCCTTGGAGGCATAGGTCTTTGCACTGAAACGGCTGTCGATCCGATATCCCCATCGCTTTGTCTTCGTCGGATGCACGCCGAGGTTATGGCCGTCGACATTCAGAAAGCTGTTGCCCTTGGCGGAGACCCGCCACTTGCGCTGTAGCCATCGAGTGCGTCGGACGGCGCGGTTGCGCAGCTTGGCCTCACGCCGCTTCGGCCCCTCGTAGTCGCCGCTCATCTTCTCGGCGCAGACGCACCCGACTTCGAAAGTCTCGTCCAGATCCGGGTGCTCCATGATGTGGACGTAGCGGATCTTCTCGTTGCCGCACATCTGGCAGGTCGCGTAATCGGTTTCGTCTGCCGGCTCGCCGTCGGCCCGCAGATCGACGACATCCACGCAGTGCCATCCCTTGTGGGGCACGCCCGGCTGGTCCCATCGATTTCCATTCACGACTGACCTCCCGATCCTGGGTCATCGAATACTGGCCTGTATGGCATTCCACGCCACATCCCAGCGTATCCGCTCCTGTTCGAGGCGGACTTGTTGACCCCAGGCATTTCCCTTGATCGACTGATAGAGCTTTTGTTCGGTACTTTTGAGTAGTGGGAGTTCTGTGGAAGAGTGCTGGTCTTTCTCTTCGACCCATAAATCACGATGACTCATCAGCGTTGACTCATCCATAAGCACAGTCTTCAGGCTAGGGATGTATGTTCTGGCTCGATTAAGAATGGAAAAGCCATGCGTATCAATGTCACCCCAGTAGATACATTGCGCCTGTTGTAGCCATGGAAGCTGTCCTAAAACGTCAACCGCGTAACCCAATCGCATGATCACAACCGCCCCTGGCAGGTCATCAAAGGAAAGTCCGGTTTGAAGGTTCTCAACAACGAAGACATTCTTTGGTCGTATGCCAATGCTTGCCACCTCCTCACAAGGAGCAGAGATATCGCCAAGACCGCCCAAACGGGCTCTCAGCTCTGGGTCTAGAACGCGCATGCGCATTAACTGCGGCTGTGCCCTCAAACCGCAGCGTCTAAAAAAGTCGCGCTCTCCTGTCGGGTCACCCTGGAGCGTCGCAACCAAGTCAGAGATGAGGCCCTTTCTAGAATCCAGCCACTTGCTGTCGGCCCCGGCAACCGGAATTTGTCGTGGGTAGAGATTCGATTTCGGATTGAGACTGATCCAATCCAGCATCTCTGCCAGCCGACTAAAATCGGCATCGCCGTAGTCAGCGAGGACATCAAAATATCTCGGCAACTGCTGCGCCAGTACCGGCCAGCGAGCAGTGAGCGTCTGATAGCGAGACTGGGCACGCACCCACCGTGCGGATTCCCCAATCCACAGGGCAACATCTTCAGGGCCTCGTAACGCCAGTTTCTCAGGCAGTCGCTGGACGCCAAGCGCTTTCCACCGGCGCTCACACCAGGACAGGGTGCCGACTCCTTGCCAGCCTTGCCATGCACTCACCCAAGCGCGAACGCCGTCGACTTGCCTTAGCGCAGCCTGTTCCGTCGGTATGCCGAGCGGAACTTCCAGCGGCCATTGGCTCTCGCCAGCATCACCGATCAACCACTCGCGGTGTTTGCTCTGAAAGCGACGGGCAAGAAACTGCCAAACATCTTCAGGAAGCTTCAACGCTAGCCTCCTCTCGAGCGTGCTCCGGCAGCTTCAACCGCTGGCGGTCACCGTCGTACTCGATCAACAGGACGCCTGACACCCGCCGGTCGCTGATATCTACGAAGCAGGCGCCACCGATGAATGGTTCGAGGGTCATGACGGACTTCAGCGGCGTAGCGACCACCATTTGAAATCCGAAATTGGTAAAGATGTTCATCGCCAAAGCGGTGAACTCGTTGTCGGCCTTGTCGAAGGCTTCATCAAGCACGACGGGCGCATACATCGGCACGCCGTGGTCGTTCCCTCCCAGCTGATACCGCAGGGCTGCGGCCAAGCACGTGGTGGCCAGCTTCTGCCGTTGACCGCCTGATTTGCCAGCACCGCTGCGGTAAATTTCGACCTCCACGCCGCTTTCATCAATCTCCCGTCCGATAAACTCAACATGCTGTCGAACGTCGAGCACAGTCTCGCGCCAGCGTTTCTGCTCGGGGTCCTGACTGGCGAGTCGATCAACAAGTCGCCGCAGGGCCAGGAACCGCGCCTCGGCAAACTCGCGATCCTCCGTCCACGCATGGCTAAGTGCCTGCTGGATCTCCTGCTTGAACTCCTTGACGTCGACAAGCTGCCGGTCACTGGCGTCGATGTGGAGATAGGTACGTTGATTGGCGCTTTGGTTGAACGGCACCTGGCCAAGACTGTCGTTGACCAGATCCATCCGCTCTAGGATGGCTTTGCGCGCATCGTTCAGGTAGGTGGACAGTGCCGCCAGATTCTGGTGGCTTTGGTTCTGCAGCAGTTCGAAGAATCGCTGCTCATAGGCGGGCAGGCCATCCGTTTCCAGTCGAACCAACTTGGCGAAAAAGTCCGCTGCGCTGGCGAGGCTCGTGTCCATGTCCACAGCATCCATTGGCCACTGCCGTTTGAAATCGGCAAAGCGTGCTTCAATTTCCTTCTCGCAATCGCCGATCTCATCTTTGATCTCACCGATTTCTGTGTTGAGCCCTCTCTCAACAGCGGTTGCTACCTTGTCGAGGCTTTCGAGCCTGATCGCGTCTGACTGCTTGGTGAATCGTTCGTCGAGCCCCTTGATCTGGTGGGGAGTCAATGGAACTCTGGAAGCATCTTGAAGGAGCGATTCAAGCTTCTGCGTGCTGTCGTTGATCTGCTTGAGAACTGAGTCATGCGCGACCTTGGCTTCTCGGAGGTCCTTGTCTGCTTGATCAACCAAGTTCTTTTGCTTGTCGATCCGCTCACTGATTTGCAGTAGGGCTGTATTGCCCTCCCGCGCTTCGCGAATCTGTTGTTCGATGGTGGAAATGCGGTCAAGCAACGGTACTACATCAATTTCCTGCCACTGGAGATTCACCAAGGTTTGGCACTGCATCGCTCGGGTCGCACGATTCTTGTCTTGGTCGGCGAGGGTTTCGATTTCTCCCCTGAGGCGCGTAATCGTCGCAGCCAGCTCCTGGGCCTGTGCTTGAAAGAGCCCAAGCTTCTCGCGGTTATCGAACCCGAGCACCCAGTTTCGTCGGTCGCCGACACTTCTCCGGTCGTCCTTCTCGTGCCGGGTTTTGCTGTGCTTGACCTGGCCCTCACGGGTGATGGCTCGATCAGCGCTCCTGAACGACTGAATGGAGTCGACGCACGCGTAATCGAATCGTTGCCGTAGCTCGGCCTGCAGCCAATCGGCATACGTACCCTCCTTGACGTTCAGCTTCAGGACGAGCGAGTTAGCGCCGATGGGCTTCGCCTGCCAGGTCTCCGAGCGGCCAGTTCGGTAGTACACCAGACGCTGCCCAAGATGGGTGTTGTTGATGTAATTGGCCAGCGCCGAATACTGGCGTTCGTCCACCAAGAGTGAGAGCGCAAATCCGTGCAGTACGCGCTCGATGGCACCTTGCCACTCGGCCTCGTCAGACTTCACCTCAATGAGTTCGCCGACGAAGGGCAGAGCCGATTCTGATATCCCAATAGCTGCGGCGATGTCTCGGCGCATTTCGAGCATATCGGCAGGAATGCTCGATGGCTGGCGCTGGAGTGCCTGCACCTCCTTCACCGCTTGCGAAAATGCCGTCTCAGCGTCTTTCTTTTGACCTGCCAAGCGGAACTGTTCTTCGCGGTTCTCGTTGCTGCGCTGCTCCCAGTTTTCGACTTCCTGCCGCGCGTTGCCCAACAGTTCAGCGAAGGCCTGAGGCGAATCCGGGAGGCTCCAGCCAAGCTTCTTGCACGCATCTTCAGCCTGGCCGCGTTTGCGCAGGCGATCCGTGCGCTGGCCCTCCAGACCAGATTTCTCTGCTTCCCATTGCTCGATCTGATCACCGCCTGCTTCACGGTGCTGTCGCTCCAGATTGCGCAAGGTTGTGGTGTGGTTATCCAGGATGCTCTGACGTCGACTTACTTCACCTTCCGAGCCGCTGGCTTGCACCTCCAGGGACTCGACATGCTGCTTGAGGAGTTCAATGCGGCGGGTTTCGCGGTAGCCATCAACGCCCAGCCGAAGCTCATCCAGCCCATTGCGTTGCAGCATCAACGAATCTCTGCGCTGATACTGCTCCCGCGCTGGCGCGAGCGTTTGAACCTGCTCGCGAGCTGTCACTACCGCCTGGTGGGCAGCATTGAGTTCACCAAATTCGCTGACCAAGCGATCCGCCACCTCGAAGGTCTCGGGCTTGTCGAGCATGAAGTCGCGCAGGAAGGTATTGAGGTCGCCGAGATTCTTGGCCGACTGGGTTTTGTGCAGCAAACGCAACGCCATTTCGCTCTCGATACCGAGCAGGCGGCAGAATCGTTCGCAATAGGGACGAAACTCGTCGCGAGCGAACGCCTCGGGGAAAGACTGCTTGAGCTTTCGGATGTCGAAGTTGGATTGACCGAAGTCCTCCAGCTCGCGCAGGTCAAAGGCCCGCTCCAGGACAAGGTAGTGGCGTTTGACGTCGGTGCTTCCATTCGCATTGCCGCGAAGCCAGAACGCCTGAACCAGCACCACAGACTGGCCCAATGCGTTCTGGTAGGTCAGTGCCAGGGCAGACCACGTTGTCCCCGAGCGCAAGTAGCGGGTGGCGATCTCACCCGACTCTCCATCCTTCTGTTCGGCCCATGCCCCACGTACGTAGGTGACGAGGTTTCGGTCACGGCCACTGCGGTCAGCCTCCCGCGCGGCAGCGTTGAAGTCAATCCAGCGAGGTGGCACCAGCAACGCCGAAAAAGCGTCGAGAAGCGTCGATTTCCCAGCCCCTGATCGACCGACAAACAGAAAGCCTCGTTCGCTGATCGGTATGTCATGCAGGTCAGAAAAAGTGCCCCAGTTGTAAACCTGCAGGCGAGTCATCCGGAATTGCTCCCGGGCGAACAAGGACGCGGTTTGGGGTTCCGAGATCATTGGTCGGCCTCCTCATCGGACTCGGTCTGAGCCAGTTGCGCTGGCGTCTCACCGGCGGCCATGCGCTGATACAAGTGGGTCAGGGCTTGTATTTCTTCTGCAGAGAAGAGGAGCTTCAGCGTTGGCGAAATCTCGAAACGATCTTCACTCGAGCGAATTTTCTGGAGGATGCTGTGCTTCTTGATCTTCTCGATGGATGCATGAACACGTTTCACGAACCCTGCGCGGTCGGTGTTGGAGGCACGCTCATAGAGGGTAAGAAACTCCATGATCTCGTCAGTCGACACCACGGCACGATCGCCCTGCGAGTCCGCTTGGGTCAATCGCTGGCGAAGGTGAAGCAGCAGAATGGAGTCAATGAAGGTCAGCTGCGCGCGACGCAGCAGGAGTGGCACTTCAAGGTCGCCGGTATCAGCCTGACGGGTGAAGGCAACTTGTACGTCCCGGTCGATGACCAGTTCGAGAAACAGTTCGGCAAGGCGCCGACGTATCACCGCTTCGTCTCGCACCAATATCGGCCAGAGCTTTGGATGTCGACGTCCGTCGAGCGAAGGTCCCGCAAGTAGCTGCACCAGGGCGCGCCGGGTATCCAGCGCCAACTCGCCGCTGTCACCCATGAAAAGGGTGTTAGCAGATGCCTGCGAAGCATCTGGCGCTTGTGCTTCGGCTGGCATTGCCGCTTCGTCGTTCTCAGACCAGTTCATTGGCCCGCTCCCTCAAAAAGAAGATCTTTGGAATTCGGGCGCTACGACGCTCGTCGTCGCCTCCAACCCAGCCTACGGTTTCGCTATGGTCGGCTTTGAAACCATGCCGACTGCCCAATGCAAGCAGGCCGACGACGCTGCCCAAACCCTGTGCAGCGGGGAACTGCTCCAGCACGTCAGCGATGGATGCCTGGGACCGTTGCTCCAGGACCGCCAGCACGTTGGCCTTCAATGTTCGGAAGTCGATCTCGGACTGGGCGACCAGTTCGCTGACGGACTCCAGGTCGATTGGCGGGGCATCCCCTTCCGCCATTTGGCCGGGCAAAGCTTGTAGGGAGGGGTCGTACAGCACCCATTGAGACAAGGAGCGCAAACGGCTGCTCGTGAGCTCAAGCGTGTACTGGAGGGTTTCTGTGGCCCTGACTTCGTCCTTCAGGGCGAGTGCTGCTCGCTGAGCGTCTTTCAGAAGGTGATTGAGTCGGCGTTGCTCGAGGTATTCACGACTCTGGACGAAGTGCTTCAGGCTGCGCGCGAAGGTCTGGAGCACCTCGTGAACCATGCCGCCCTGCTCGAGAAGGGTCCGCGTCAGCCGAAGAAGGAATCGTCGCTCCTTGGCTTCGAGCTGCCCCACGAACTCCCGCGACATGACGCTATCAAGGGCCTGATCAAGCGTAGCGGCCTGTTCTGGGTCCGTAAGCAATCGCCAGAAAGCGGAGAAAGTCCTTCCGGCGTCGCTCTCTGAAATCAGGTCGATTCCGGCGAACAGTGAATCCAGCACATCCCCCCGATTGCCATCGTTGTCCATGATGCGTTCACGGAGATCTCGATTGAGCTGGTCGAACTGATCGCGGACGCGTCGGAAATCACCTGCAAGATCATCAGCCAACGTGATGATCTCCCGCGTGCGCTCCAGCGCCGTTGCGTGGGGCAGCACGCGCATCTGCCCCTTCTGGATGGCGTCTATCTCCTTATCGATGCGGGCTTGCTCGGCCATGAGCCGGTCTATGCGACGGAATTTGTCGGTGTCGGTGTCCTCGGCAAGCCGGGCTAGTGCCTCGATAACAAGCGTCAGGCGGCTTTCGGTTGCGGCTGAGTGCGGCTGCTCCAGGCCAGAGACAAATCGAATGGCTTCGACGGCGGCCGTGGAGAGTTCATATTCCTCCTCTGAAGCCCCAGCCGGGAAGCGTCGCTCCAGGTACCCATCGGCAAGCCAGCTGGCGACGTACGCTTGTGCCGTTTGGGGGAAGTCTTCGCCTTGGGCGCGTAGCTCTTCCAGATCTCTTGCGATTCGTTCGTGAAAAATGGAGGCAGGAAGACTTCGCTCACTCTCGTAAAGATGGGCCTGAAGCAGGCCAATGACGGTAGGTCCAGTGTTCGAGGCAAGCAGGCGCCACAGCGGCTGCGCCCGCATGCGCCGGTACGTCGCGATGGCTTTGTCTGCTTTCACTCCTGTGCTCCAAGTGCGCGTCTCGTCCGCCTTGTGGTTATCACAACACGACGCATACACGCATCAAAAACAACTGATAGACAGATTCTAGAGCAGACAATATACTTTCCGCAATAACCCACACAAGCATTCGCTAACCCGAACGAGCTAGCCAGGATGTCGAACGAACAGCTTGCAGATCTAACCCAGCCACAACGCGACCGGCTCGCGTTCGTGGAGTTGCGCGTGCGCTTCATCGGGGAGATACGCCGCCAGGACTTGGTGACGCGCTTCGGCATCCAGTCCGCCGCGGCATCGAGGGATCTTGCGCTTTACAAGGAATTGGCCCCCGGCAACATCGACTACGACTCCAAGGGCAAGTCCTACGTCCTTGGGCCGAGCTTTCAGTCGGTCTTCGACTTCCCCCCGGAGCGGGTGCTGTCGTGGCTGACCCAGGGCTTTGGCGATGGCGAGCCAATGCGGCTTAAGGCGTGGGTGGCCAGCGAGAGCCCGTCACGTCTCACGCATCCGGATCTGGATGTGCTGGCGAACGTGACCCGGGCGATCCACCAGGGCTGTCCGCTCGGCATTGAGTATCACTCCATCTCCAGTGGCCGCACTGAGCGGGAGATCGTCCCTTTCGCGCTGATCGATAACGGCCTTCGCTGGCACGTTCGCGCCTTCGACCGGAAGTCCCAGGAGTTCCGAGATTTCGTCATCACCCGGATCAGACGCCCCGTCGTGCTCAAGGGTCAGCCAGTGGCGCCCCACGAGCTTAGCGATCAAGACATTCAGTGGACCCGAATCGTCGAGCTGGAGTTGGTTCCGCATCCGGATCAACCCCGGCCGGAGATCACGGAAATGGACTACAGCATGCGCGACGGCGTGCTGCGGATGAAGCTGCGTGCCGCCACGGCCGGATACATCCTGCGCAAGTGGAGTGTGGACTGCTCCCCCGACCACAGCCTGCGCGGCCATGAGTACCGGCTCTGGTTGAAGGATCATCTCGCCATCTATGGGGTGCGCAATGCCGTGTTGGCTCCAGGGTATTCGGCACCCGATACCGCTGGCGCAGGGGCGGAATTTGACTGAACAACGGATACCTCTGCTTGCGTCGATCGCGCCGGGCAGAACCAACGAACAAAGAGAGATGAGATGAAGGAATCCTACCTATCGACATTGCTGCAAATGAGGTTGATCGTCGGCTTCCTTGGTGAGCGTGCTCAATGCGCTTGGTGGCCAACGGCGTTTTATGAAGCGTCAAGCAGGCTCTTCCTGGAGCCTGTCTTCTCCAAAACTTCCCGGCTCGCTCAGTACCACGGTGTGCTGGAGGCAGCTAGACGATTGCACGATGAGCATTTGAGCGTCGGCAGCTACCACCTATTCCGTTTGCCGGAAGAGATCGAACAAGACCTGCACGCGATGGTGCAAGGCGGTGGGGGCGAGGAACTCGCCAGCCAGGTTGCACAAAGCAAAGAGGCTGCAATGGATGCGTTGAAGCGCTTGGCCGCGACGAGCGGCACGCCTGGTGTGGGACCTACAGCAGTCGGCAGCATCAAGGATATCGATTCCACTGACACCCTGAAGGCCATTGCGGCAGCCTACCTGTCGGCGTTCAAGCAGAACGCCAAAACGTATCCGTATCTGGTGGGTTGATCGTGGCCGACAACAAGCCCTATACGACACAGTTACAAGCAGGCCTTGGACTCGTCAATGAGACCAAGACGCTGCTCGACCTGTGGTCGCCCGGCATGTCGGCGAACCAGTTACATCAGGCCGCGCTGGAATCGGGGCGATTCCCCACCGTCACCGCACGCCGGCTTCGCAACATCGTCGTCGAATGCTTTGCTCCGCGCTACTTGGTGGCCGGTGGCGCACCAGCCGCACACCTCAAGCGACTGTCCGCAACGGTTCCAACCGCTGACCTGACGCAGCTCATGCTCGTGTTTACGAGCCGAGCGAACCCGATTCTCGGCGACTTCGTGCGGCACGTGTACTGGACGCGGTATGCCGGTGGTTACACGCATGTCACCAATGACGACGCTCGCACCTTTGTCGAGCGCGGCATTGACGATGGCAAGACGGTCAAACACTGGTCCGAAACTACGGTGCGGCGTGTCTCCGCCTATCTGACCGGATGTTGTGCCGACTACGGAATGCTTGAACGAGGTTTGCGTTCGAGCCGTCGCATTCTGCCGTTCCGCATCTCACCATCGGTGGCCGCTTACCTTGCCTACGAGTTGCATTCTTCCGGCGTCGGTGACAACGCTCTGCTGACGCACGAAGACTGGCATCTGTTTGGCCTGGCGCGTGAAGACGTGCTGGAAGAGATCAAGCGGCTTTCGCTGAAAGGATTGCTCATCGTCCAGGCGGCGGGTGATGTGATTCGAATCAGTTGGAAACAACAAGACATGGAGGCGCTCTGCGATGTCCTCACTCAAAGCTGATTTCGACGAACTGCGCGAGCGCATCCGACATGGGCGAGAACTCGGTCATGCGAGCTTCGAGCCGATTTACTACCTCGTCTTCCCACCAGAGCAGATCCTCGAGGTCAAGCGGCAAACGCCTGCCTGGGTGGCCAAGCTCCACCAGGAAGGCTGGGACGTGCACACGTTCTCCATTGCCGAACAGATCTGGACCTTGCTCAAAGACGACCCATTCTGGTCGCTGTGCGTGATGGAGGACAAGTCAGCGCCCTTGGATTGGCCGCGTACCAACAAGGCGCTGGCGGACATTCTGACGGCGGGTAACGGCCTGTTGAAGCGACTTGAGGATGCCCTGCAGCCGCTCGAAGGCCAGCAGAACGCGTTGCTCTTGGTAACGGACCTTGAGGCACTGCATCCGTTTATGCGCATCGGCGCCATCGAAAGCCAGCTCCAGGGCAAGTTTCATGTGCCGACGATTTTTCTGTACCCCGGCGTGCGAACCGGCAAGACGCGCCTGAAGTTTCTCGGCTTCTACCCGGAAGACGGCAATTACCGCTCCGTCCACGTCGGCGGCTGAACAGACAAAAGAATCCTGGGATAAACCTATGACCATTCGCTCACTCTTCGACCCAAGCAAGGACATCTACCGGACCATTGAGAAGGTCATCACCTATGGCGCCTCGCAAGAAGGCCGCCTCAAGGCTGAGATCTCCGAATACGTGGTCACCGAAAGCATTGAGGAGCAGTTTCGCAAGCTCCTCGATCGCATGCAGCTCGCGATGGAGTCCGGTGGTGAAAACGAGGTGGGCGTCTGGGTTTCAGGCTTCTACGGCTCCGGTAAGAGCTCGTTCACCAAGTACCTCGGCCTGGCGTTTGACGATCAGCGCACCATCGACGGCACGCCGTTCATCAATTACCTGCAGGACCGCCTGCATAAGCCACAAACCAAGGCCCTCCTCAGCACTGTGGCGAAGCGCTTCCCGGCCGCCGTGGTCATGCTGGACCTGGCGAGTGAAATGCTCGCCGGCGCCACGATGGAAGACGTCTCCACCGTCCTCTACTTCAAGGTGCTGCAGTGGGCCGGCTACTCGCGCAACCTGAAGGTTGCCGCTTTTGAGCGCATGGTCGAGAAGGACGGCCGCACGCCCGAACTCCATGAGCGCATCGCCCAGGCGCTGCCAGGTGCCACCTGGGCTCGCGTGCAGAACAACCCACTGGCCATCGATGGCTTGATCCCGAAGATCGCCCATGAGATGTACCCGGCCCTCTTCCCGGAGGCCAAGTCATTCTCGTCCAGCACCGAGGGCTTCTTCCAGTTCGAAGACCAGCGCGTGCAGGAGATGATCGACATCGTCCGCGAAAAGAGCGGCAAGCAGAACATCATCTTCATCGTCGACGAAGTGGGGCAGTACGTGGCCTCGCGCGACAACCTTATCCTTAACCTCGATGGCCTGGCCAAGAACCTCAAGCGGCTCGGCGATGGCAAGGCCTGGATCATCTCCACTGCGCAGCAGACCCTCACTGAGGACGACCCACGCGCCGCACTGAACTCCGACAAGCTCTACAAGCTCAAGGACCGCTTCCCGATCCAGATCGACCTCGAATCGAGCGACATCAAAGAGATCTGCTATCGCCGTCTGCTCGGCAAATCACCAGCGGGTGAAACCGAACTCGGCAAGCTGTTCGACGCCCACGGCCAGGCACTGCGACACAACACCAAGCTGCAAGACGCCAAGTACTACGACGCGGACTTCAGCAAAGAGAGTTTCACCAATCTCTACCCGTTCCTGCCGGCGCATTTCGACATCCTGCTGCACCTGTTGGGCGCGCTCGCCAAGTCCACTGGCGGCATCGGCCTGCGCTCCGCGATCAAGGTGATCCAGGATGTCCTGAAAGGCGAAGGCGGCTCTAAGGCCATGGCCGATCAGCCGGTGGGCTGGCTGGCCACCACGGTAACGCTGTACGACGAACTGGAAAAGGACATCCGCCGTGCCTTCACGTCCATCCACCAGGCAGTCGGCAAGGTACAGATTCGTTTCCCGGATTCACAGCTACATCAGGACATCGCCAAGTCCGTCGCCGTGTTGCAGATCCTCGGCAACTTGCCAGTCTCGGTGCAGAACGTCGCCAGCCTGATGCATCCCTCCGTCACGGCACCTTCGCAGCTCGACACGGTAAAGAAAGCCGTCGAAGAGATGCTGAACGACGTGCATGTGCCGCTCGGCGAAAAGGATGGCAACCTGGTGTTCCTCAGCGAGAAGCTACGTGACATCGAACAAGAGCGCGGTGCCATTGCACTGCGCACCGTGGACGTGAAGCGCATCTTCAACGATGCGTTGCGCGAGTCCTTCGATCCGCTGCCCCGCGTCAGCCTCCACGGGACGATGGCCGTCGCAACGGGCCTGAAGGTCCAGGCCGGCAGCGCCATCACCAGCCTGGCCGGCGATCAGAGCACCATTCAAACCATCGTGGAACTGGTGCCCGCCAGCGACTACGAGACCGCCAAGAATCGGATGTTGGATGACTCCCGCAGTCGGGCGGGCAGGAATGTCATTGGATTGTTGGCGCGCTCCAACTCTGATCTCGACGATCTGGCAAACGAAATCTATCGCTGCCAGCGCATTGCCGAGCTGCACCGTAACGAGCCCGACCAAGAGGTCAAGGACTACTGCACCGGCCAGCTCGACCGTGCTGCCAAGCTGGCGACCCAGCTCCAGAGCAAGATCAAGCAAACCCTGCAGGCCGGCTCGTTTGTCTTCCGTGGCCAGGCCACTGCGGTATCGGCGCTGGATGCCGACTTGCTGGAAGCGGCCAAGAAGCTGCTCTCCGATGTGGCCGACCAGGTTTTCGACCGCTATGTCGAAGCACCGGTACGCGCCGGCACCGACACCGCTGAGAAATTCCTGAAAGTCGCTAACCCCGCTGCTATCAGCAGCAGCCTTGACCCGCTTGGCCTCGTGCAAACCGTGGCGGGCCGCGCGTCGTTCAAGACCGACCACAAGGCGATGATCAGCATCCGCGACTACATCGACAAGCGCGGCACGGTTGACGGCAAGCGCCTACTCGACGATTTCAACAGCGATCCGTTTGGCTGGTCGCCAGACACGACGCGCTACATCGTGGCCGCCATGCTCATGGCGGGTGAAATCAAGCTCAAGGTCTCCGGGCGTGAAGTCACGGCCGCAGGACAGCAGGCAATCGATGCGCTGAAGACCAACAACTCCTTCAAGCAGATCGGTGTCGCCCTGCGCGACGAGCGCCCGTCTATCGAAACGCTCGGTCGCGCCGCAGAGCGACTCACCGATCTGGTAGGCGACATGGTCATTCCGCTGGAGCAGGAGATCAGCAAGGCGGCGGCGAAGCACTTCCCGCGCTTCCAGCACGACTACGGATCATTGGCCGAGAAACTCAGCGGCCTCGGGCTGGCGGGCAGTGACCGCATCCGCACTTTGAACCAGGACATTGCCGACGTCCTGTTCACCGATGCTTCGGACGCCCCTCAGCGCCTGGGTGCCGAAACCTCTGCCATTTACGACAACCTCAAATGGGCGCTTGAAGTGAAGCGCGTGCTCGAGAATGGGCTGGATATCACCCTGCGGGATCTTCAAGCCCATCGCCGTGACATCGAGGCATTGCCGGACACCGGTGTGCCAGGTGAGCTGCGCCGCGAATTGAGTGAAGACCTGGGGACGTTAGCAGAGCGCCTCGGCAAAGAGGACTTCTACAAACACACTGCCGACTTCAACTCGCAGCTCACCCACCTGAAGGGCCGCGTGCGCGATGCGGTCATCACCCTGTCTGATCAGCAAAAGCTGCGCCTGAAAGAAGGGGTTGAGGACTTGCAGCGTATTCCCGAATGGGAAGAACTCACCCAGGAAGAGCGCGGCAACGCCGTGAACCGACTGGACGGGCTCGCCCTGGCAGCCACCCAGGACCTAGCCGGACTCAAGAAGCTCCTGGCTCGCGACTACGACATCAACAGCACCATAGAAGACCTCAAGCGCTCCATCCAGCGCCAAGGTCAGGAACGGCTGCGCCAGCGCATGGAGGAAGAGCGCGCCAAGACCGGCGAGAAAGGGCCAGCCAAGCTGACTAGGTCGATCGCGGTGCCTGTGAAGATGACGTCTGCCACAGACATCGACTCGTTGATTCAGCAGCTCCACGAGATCAAAGCGCAGCTCGGTCTCTACGCCGAGATCGAGGTGTCGTTTGTCGTCGGCGACCAGCCAGGAACGGGCGGGAGCTGACGATGGAGCTGACAACTGAATCCAGGCAACACATCGAGCATGTCGCTGGCGAGGCGCTCACCCAGCTCGACAGCATCGCTGCGGCTGCCAAGAGCAAGCTTCACGACGGACGAACGCTGGGCTCTGATGCCCTGGCGAGCATCAATACGATGACGTCCAGTTCGGCCATTCAGAAACTGGATCAGATCAGCCAGGCAAACCGAGAGAGCTATCAGGTATTGGCAGCCGAGCCGGCGATTGCCCGTGTTGTCGTGGTGGACGAGGAAGGCGAGGAGCGCACCTACTACATCTGCCGAACCACGCCGGTCTCAGGCTTCCCCAATCTCGCCAGCTATCGCGCCCCAGTCGGGCGCCTGGCCTCCTTGGCGATCGGGGCCGAATTCACACTGCCCAACGGAACCGTTGTTGAGGTGTTGGAGCGCGCCCAACTCAGACCCGCCGCAATGGCTGATGGCTGGGATTCGCGCGATACCGTGGTTGAGGCTGAACACTTCGGCCCACTCACCATCGAGTCGCTGCGGGCGTTGCTGACCGAGGTCGCTGGTGCAGAAGTCACCGAAGATATCTTGGGCCAATTGCTGGCCGAAGAGACCGTCACGGCCAACATCGTCGATGGCGTGCGCCGCAGCGTCATCACCAAGATGGGGCTGCGCGATCAGCCCGTTCTCGATCAATACCAGGACGAGATTTTCCGTCTTCCCCTCGACAAACGCTTGCTGATTCTGGGTCCTCCGGGTACTGGCAAAACCACGACCCTGATCCGCCGTCTGGGCCAAAAGCTCGACACCGCGTTCTTGGAAGAAAGCGAACAACGGCTGGTCGAGACGGTAAGTGAAGCCCAAGGTATCGCCCACGTGAACAGTTGGCTGATGTTCACGCCCACTGAGTTGCTCAAGCAGTACCTCAAAGAAGCTTTCGCACGCGAAGGTGTTCCTGCCTCTGATCTGCGCATTAGAACCTGGCAGGACTACCGCCGAGAGTTGGCCAGGAACGCTTTTGGCGTCCTCAGAACCGCGTCGGGCGGCGGCACCTTTGTCCTGAAAGACAGCTTGCCAAGCCTGAGCGAAGCAGCACTCGATCGTCCCATTCAATGGTTCGACGATTTCGATGCATGGCAACGCAACGCCTACGTGCAGGAGCTGCATGAAGCAGCGGCTCTGCTCCATGATGCCAAGTCGCCCGAGGTCGAGAGCCTCGGCGCACGTCTGCAAGACATCTTGGTTCGGGCGGGTGATGGTGCCCTGGCCGCCACGTTCGGATCATTGGCCGCAGAGCTTCCCAAGGTGCAGGCGCTCGTCACCAGCCTGAAGGACGCATCCGACGGCAAGATCAAAGCCGCGCTCAACCTGCAACTCAATCGCAACAGAGCGTTCCTTGATGAGTTGGCCCGCGTAATCGACAGCTTGCAGCAGGCACCGTCAACTGATCCTGACGAGCAAGACGATCTTGATGCCGAGGAGGAAGAAGGCACCACAGCACCGCGCACCGGTCGTGCCGCCGCTCTCACCGCTTACATGCAAGCGGTGAGAGCCCAAGCCCGATCTGCAGCCTCAAAGCGTGCGGTCAGCAAGACGTCGCGTAACGGCAAAATCATCGAGTGGCTGGCCGATCGCGGCCTGACGGAAACCGATCGCGCGGAGGTGGGTGCGAGCCTACTGGTGCAGACCAACGCGCGCCGCTTCGTGAACCCGGTCAAGCGCTATCTCGACGGCATTCCCAAGCGCTACCGCGCGTTCCGGCGCGAACGCCAGCAAGCCGAGAGCTGGTATCGCAACGAAGGCTTCGAAGCCCGCGATATCCATCCGCTCGAACTGGACATTGTGCTGCTCGCCATCCTGCGCGCCGCAGGCGACTTGATCAGCCGGCCCAACGTGCAGCGCGATATCGACAGCCCCGCTTGGTCGGCACTCCAGCCCATCCTGGGGCACTACCGCAACCAGGTTTTGGTGGATGAAGCGACCGACTTTTCGCCTATCCAGCTTGCCTGCATGGCCGCCCTGGCGCATCCACGGCTGCGCTCGTTCTTTGCTTGCGGCGATTTCAACCAGCGCCTGACCACCTGGGGTGCCCGCTCCGCCGATGAAATGAAGTGGGTCTTTGCCGACTTCGACATCAAGGAGATCACCGTCTCCTACCGGCAGAGCAAGCAACTGAACGAGCTGGCTCGCGCCATGATCCGCGCTGTCGGCGGCACCGAGCAGAATGTCAGCTTGCCCGCCCATGTGGACAGTGGCGGCGTAGCGCCCGCGCTCCTGGAGCACGCAACGGACACAGCAATCGTTGTCAGTTGGCTGGCAGATCGCATCCGAGAGATTGAGCGTTTCGTCGGCCAGCTGCCGTCCACCGCCATCTTTGTGAATGCCGAAGACGATGTGGCGCCAGTGGCTGAGGCGCTGAACGAAGCCCTGTCCGAACACAACATCCAGGTCATTGCCTGCCGCGAGGGTCAGGCGGTGGGCCAGGAAAGCAACGTGCGCGTGTTCGACATCCAGCACATCAAGGGGCTGGAGTTCGAAGCGGTGTTCTTCGTGGGCATTGACCAACTCGCCGCACTGCATCCAGCGCTCTTCGACAAATACCTGTACGTGGGCACCACGCGTGCGGCCACCTACCTGGGCGTGACCTGCGACGGCGCTTTGCCGCCCGCCATCGAGAGCCTGCGCGCTCACTTTGGCCAGGATTGGCAAGCGCCCGGTTCACTGCAAGCAGGCACAGAACAATAGGAATCGATTGATGGCATTCGACCAAACAACAAGAAACCGCCTGCAGCGCTTCGTCAACGACGCGCGCCGGGTGCTGGAAGAGGAGTTCACCCGCCAGCTGCAGAACGACTACGGCATGGACCCGAACGCGGGCACCGTGGCGGAGCTGGTCAGCCTGCGCCATATCAACGATGCCCAGCGCGAAACTGCCCGCATCCTGCGCGATACCCTCGCGCACTACACCGCCAGTGGCGACATGAACGCCACGCAGGGGCTGGATCGCATCGTGCGTGAGCAGGCCTTCACTGTGCTCAACCGACTGGCGGCGCTGCGTATGGCGGAGGCACGTGGACTGCTGGTCGAGTCGGTGGGCAACGGCTTTCAGGCCAAGGGCTTTCAGCTCTATGCGCGCTTGGCCGGCACCGGCTTGGGCGAAACCGGCGATGCCTACCGCGTGTACCTGTTCAGCGTGTTTGATGAGCTGAGCCAGGACCTGCCGGGCCTGTTCGACCGCTACTCGCCCCAGGGCCGCCTGTTCCCGCGCGAGGCGGCGCTGCTGCAAGTGCTGAATCTGATCAACGATGCCGACATCGCCCCGCTGTGGAGCGAGGACGAAACCATCGGCTGGATTTACCAGTACTTCAACTCCAAGGAAGAGCGCAAGGCGATGCGTGATGCCTCGCAGGCGCCGCGCAACAGCCGCGAACTGGCGGTGCGCAACCAGTTCTTCACGCCGCGCTATGTGGTCGAGTTTCTGGTGGACAACACCCTCGGGCGTCTCTGGTTCAATGCCACCGGCGGGCAAACAGATTTGCGCGATCGCTGCCAATACCTGCTGGTGAAGCCGGACGAAATGCCGCAAGCCACCCCCAAGTTGCGCGACCCGCGCACCCTGAAGTTGCTGGACCCAGCCTGTGGCTCTATGCACTTTGGTCTGTATGCCTTCGATCTGTTCGTCGAGATTTATCGTGAGGCATGGGCCTGGGAGCAGCAGCACGGCCCTGGCTCGTTGGATGTCTCAACCCAGCCCCAGGCGGCCCTGAAGCCACTGAGCCAGACCTACGAGGATGAAGCGGCATTTCTGCGCGACGTGCCTCGTTTGATCATCGAGCACAACCTCTATGGCGTGGACATCGACCCGCGCGCTGCGCAGATCGCATCGCTGGCGCTGTGGCTGCGAGCCCAGCGTGCATGGCACGACGCGGGGGTGAAAGCCAAAGACCGCCCCCTGATCGGGCGTGGCCATGTGGTCGCCGCCATCGCGCCGCCTGCAGAGCGTGAGTTGCGAAAGCAGTTTGCTGCCAACCTTGATCAACGCGACGCCGAGCTCTTCGAGAAGACCCTGCAACTGCTCAAGGGCCTGCCGGAGCTAGGAGTGCTGCTTCAGGTCGAGCGCGAGTTGCCACATTTGATTCGTCAGATTTATGTCGGCAAGGGTACTGGCTTGTTTGCCCAACAGGAGCAGGAGAACTGGCAGCAAGCAGAGGCAAGGCTGCGTGAGGCACTCACCGAATTTGCCCAGGCTGCCAAATCGACTTACCAAGGACGTCTTTTTGCACAGGATGCCCTGCAAGGATTGCGGCTTATCGATCTATGCAGAGAAGTGTTCGATGTGGTGGTGATGAACCCCCCCTTCGGGGCAGTCAGCCTGGGCGTCAAAGAATTAATAAACAAGAGTTACGCGAAGTCGAAGAATGACTTGCTAGCGGTTTTTGTTGAGCGCGGATTGGACCTGCTTAGATCAAACGGCATGCTCGGCGCAATTACGTCACGCACCTGTTTCTTCCTTTCTAGTTTCAAGAAATGGAGAGAAAGCACTGTTCTCGATGCGGCAAATCCAATTGTGCTTGCCGACTTAGGTATGGGCGTAATGGATGATGCAATGGTAGAAGCTGCTGCATATGTTCTGGAGAAACAATAATGACGATCTTTATTCGCCTGATTGAGGCGCAGGACAAACGTAGCGCATTGCTTAATGCCATCGCCAATGTCGATGACAAGAAGGTTTTCGACGTTGATCCAGAATCTTTCAAACAGATACCGGGTAGCCCGTTTGCCTACTGGGTCAGTGACAAGATTCGAGCGCTATTTTCAAAGCTTCCAATATACGAGGGAGATGGTCGCACCGTTAAACAGGGGCTTGCAACGGCGGATGATTTTCGGTTTGTCAGAACCTATTGGGAAATTGAATCATCAAGAGTGGCTTCGCGCGCCGACGAAATCAATTCGGAGCGATATTGGGTACTGTATCCGAAAGGAGGCGAATTTTCACCGTTCTACGCGGACATACCGCTGCTAGTGGACTGGTTCGGGAATGGTATTAAGTATTGGCATAATTTGAATACAGCGGGTGGCGTTCGATCCAACATTTGGATGCTGAATGAGTCCGCCAAGAATCACTTTTTTCAAGCTGGCCTCACTTATCCTCGGCGACTTCATCGGCTCGCTGTTATGCCTATGCCAGAGGGGGCAATTATTAGCGTTAGAGGGAGTGGGATCTATGGTCGACGAGAGGATCTTTTCCGGATTGCAGGTCTTTATTCCTCGTCAGCTTTCGATTTCTTGGTCAAGTGCATGCTTGGAAGGTTCGGCCATCCACAATTTGACAATGGGACGCTTTGCAAGACGCCGGTTCCAAAGAACTTCCCTCAGTGTGCATCCGCGTTGGATGAACCTGCAAAAAGAGCAATATCGATAAAGAGGACACTGGATACCGTCAACGAAATTTCTCACGCATTTTTGTTGCCTGCGTTGCTTCGAGGCCGAGTGGGAGAATT
This sequence comes from Dyella ginsengisoli LA-4, assembly GCF_000334915.1. Classification (GTDB taxonomy): domain Bacteria; phylum Pseudomonadota; class Gammaproteobacteria; order Xanthomonadales; family Rhodanobacteraceae; genus Dyella_A; species Dyella_A ginsengisoli_A. The sequence goes on from NZ_AMSF01000058.1 coordinate 46,709, forward strand.
TTCAATCTCAGCCCTAGTAAGCGAGCTTGAAGGAATTCAGGAGAAGATCGATGCAATCGCATTCGAACTTTATGAAATCAGCGAAGACGACCAAAACGCCATCAAGCTTGGGAACAAAGAAGAATCTAGCCTTGACTCCTCAATCGAGGCAGACGAGGAAGCGGACGCTGAGGATCTTGAAGAAGAATCGGGTGACAACACATCTGACCAAGGAAATCTCCTGTCGTGGTGCGTAGGTGTCGGCTTTGGTCGATTTGACTTGCGCTTAGCGACACTTGAGAGATCTGCGCCTCCTGAGCCAGATCCATTTGACCCACTTCCTGCCAAGAGCCCAGGCATGCTGCCGGACGGGGCCGCGCCCTTCCATGTGCACGAAGGCATCCTGGTGGACGACCAAGGCCATCCCCATGACCTCGCGCGTCTGGTGGAGGAGGTGTTGGCTCGCGTGGATGTCGCGGTGCCGGAAGACGTGCGTCGCTGGCTCCAACGCGACTTCTTCCCCTTCCATCTGCAGCGCTACTCCAAGAGCCGCCGCAAAGCGCCTATCTACTGGCCGCTGTCCACCACGTCTTGCAGCTACACGCTGTGGGTCTATTACCCCAGCCTCACTAGCCAGACGCTGTACACCGCCATCAATGACTTCGTTGAGCCCAAGCTCAAACAAGTCGGTGGCGACGTGACGGTGCTGCGCAATAAGGGTTCTGCCCGCACTCGTGACGACGAGAAGCAGTTCGAGGCGCTGCAAGCCTTCGAATTGGAACTGATCGAGCTGCGCGACACCCTGCTCACGCTGGCGCCCACCTACAAGCCCAACCACGACGACGGCGTGCAGATCAGCGCCGCACCGCTGTGGCCGCTGTTCCGGCACAAGCCCTGGCAGAAGGTGCTCAAGGACACCTGGGCCAAGCTGGAAAAAGGCGACTACGACTGGGCGCACCTGGCCATGAACTACTGGCCCGAGCGCGTTCGCGAGAAGTGCAAGACTGACAAGTCGCTTGCGATCGCGCATGGCCTGGAGGATTTGTACATCCAGCCCGAGGCAGCGCCGAAGAAGACGCGCGGCAGAAAGAAGACCGGAGGCGATGAATGATTCAGGATGTCAAAGCGCTGCCGGTCAGCTTCTACTTCAGCCCCGATGGGACCACGTCGTTCTTCATTCCCAAGTACCAGCGCGAGTATGTATGGGGCGGCAAGAACTGGGACGCGCTGTTCAATGACCTGGAGGAGTCGCCCAGTGGGCACTTTCTGGGCTCCATCATCTGTGTGAACACCCAGCAAGATGGCATGGCCGGTGGCCGACTTGAGCTGATCGACGGCCAGCAGCGGTTTACCACCATCAGCCTGTTGTTCTGTGCGTTCTACGACAAGCTGAATGCCATTCCGAATCCGGATCGCCGTCTGCTGGTGGAGCTGGACAACCTGGAAAGCCGCATCTTCGTCCGCGCCTCTGGCCAGTGGCGTCTGGAGCCCAGCGAGCAAGCGCAGAACAAGACAGATTTCCAGAAGGTGCTGAGCGATCTGTTTCCCAAGCAGGTGAAAGCGCCGAAGGGCTTGAGCAATTTCGGAAACCGCCGCATTGCGCGCGCCTACCGCTACTTCTGTGAGCGACTGGAAGGGCTGAGCCAGGACAGCGCACTGGCCCTGCTGGAAAAGCTCAAAGCGGCCATGCTGGTCAAGATCGAGGTGCGTAGCCATTCCGACGCATTCATGTTGTTCGAGTCGATCAACAACCGGGGCATCCCGCTCTCGGCCATCGACATCATCAAGAACAACCTGCTGGCCGAGTTGGACAAGCGCCCGGACTACGGCATTGACCGAGCGTTTGACGAGTGGAAAGACCTGATCGACCAGTTGCCCGACCCGGCGGTGCAGGAGCGCTTTCTGCGTCAGCTGTACAACATGTTCAAGTACCTCAAGCGGGTCGAGGTCAAAGGCTGCACCCGCGCCACGCGCTCGAACCTGATCACCATCTACGACACCCTGCTGCGCAAGCGCCCGGTCTGGCTGTTCGGCGCGCTGCAAGCCAAGGGCAAAACCTACTCGGCACTGCTCAACCCCGCCGTGGCGCGCGCGGAATGGGGCGACGCTGCCGCAGCGGCCTTGCAAGACCTGCAGCGCCTGGGGGCCGCGCCGGCTTACGCATTCTTGTTGTGGGCCAGCCAGGTCGCGCAGAGCCAGAAGTGGAATGAGGGCGACGCATTGAGCCGCTTGGCCGCTTTGCTCACCAAGTGGTTCTTTTGGCGGAACCTCACCGATATGCCGCCGACCCGTGAACTCGACCCGATGTTCATGGAACTGGTCAGCCACCTGCTGACGCAGATTCGCAGTGGCGAGATCACGGCGCTGGACGGCTTCATCCAGCAGAGCAGTAATTGGTTGCTGGGACGGGCAGCCCCACAAGATGTTTGCGAGTCGCGCCTCAAGGGCGATGTGTACCTGGAGAATTACGACGCCACGCGGTTCATGCTCTGCAAGCTGGAAGAGACACACCAAACCCGTGAAAACAAACGCGACCTGTGGGTGCATGACGCCAATGATCGCCCCGTTTTTACCGTCGAACACATCCTGCCGAAGACCGAAAACTTGGGGCCGGGCTGGGTGACGATGCTCGAAGGGAACCAGAAAGGCACTGCGGCTGCCATTCGCGAGCGCTGTGCGCACCAGCTCGGCAACCTGACCCTGAGTGGCTACAACTCCAAGCTCGGCACGATGGAATTCTTGAAGAAGCGCGATCGCAAGAACGATCAGGGTGATTTCATTGGCTACCGCAACGGCTTGTACCTAAATGCCGACTTGGCCAGCCGAGATGATTGGAACGAGGCCGCCATTACGGCGCGAACAGACAAGATGCTCAAGGAGGTGATGTCCATCCTGAGCCTGCGGGGGGAGCAATAGATCATGCTCGTGTATGTCAATAATTTCCTGTTTGAACCGGCACAGGGGCCGGACCAGATCGTTCAGCTCGTGGCCAAGTGGGTGGGACAGCGAGCAAAGAGTTATGTCGATACCGCGCGACTTGCCGAGGGCATCCGAGAGCTGAAGCTCAAGGATGGCAGCACGTTGACCTCACGTGCCACTTGGTCCGCCGACAAACGGAGAACCTATCCCTTCTGGTTCTGTGCGCAGCTTAGCCACCGGGACGAAAAAATTTCGGGCAGGCGCTGGATCACCGAAATCGGTCTACACCAAGAAGCCGAGGGGCAGGCTATCGAGTGCTCTTTGCTGCTGAGGACCGACGAGGTCAGCGCACGGGTGAACGCTTCAATTCAGGTGACTCGTCCGAAACTGGTCGAGCAACTCATCCAGTCATGCAACCCTCTCGGGCAAACCCCTGGGTTAAAAGTCAAACAACTGACGCTGGAAAGTGCATCAGCTTTTCTGCGAGAGGTGGAGCGCGACGAGCGGAACTATCCGATTGTGATACTGAGCACCAATCGCGATAACGAATTCCCGGTTACTCCAGAGCGCTTACGGTCAATATTGGTGGGGTTGGCCGACGTCGTTTGCGTGCCGGCAGAAGAAGACACATTTGCCATTGAAGAGCTGGTTGGACGCCGCTTCATGGCTTTTGGCGGGGCCCTCAACATTGTGTTTCCTGGCCGCCAAGGCGATCGCGGGCTCTTTTATGAAACGGTGCTGTTGCGCCCTGATGAAATTGTTGACCTTCTAGACAGCGGCCACTCGATCGAGTCCGAGGTCTTATCCACGATAACGCATCGCACCAACCTACCATGTTCATGGAGGCATATTTCGCCGGAAAAGGTGGGGCAGGCTGTATTGCGCGCTCAGTTGGCACAGATGATTGAACGGGCGAAGGCTGGCGATCAATCAGAGGAGCTGACGGAATACGTCGCTCTGCTGGAGTCTGCCGATCAGGAACTGCAGTCCAAGGACAAAGAGCTTGTACGCATTCGTTCCAACTACGAAGAAAAGGAACAAGAGGTTCGATCGCTTCAGGCGGATATCGCCAACCTCAAACACGCGTTGAGTGGCTTGCAATCAAGCGACGATGGCGGAGATGACGTTGCGGAGATCCTGGCGCCCTTGCGCGACACTGTTGCCGCTGTTCTCAAGGGAAATCCAAGTCTCCAACAGACTGTGGATCTGATCGCCACGGTTTATTCGGACCGGATTGTCTTCCTCGAAACAGCCAAGGGTTCAGCGAAAGAGTCTGATCGTGGCGGGTTCCGTCAGGGGGCGAAGGCATTCGAGCTGTTGCAAAAGCTCGCCACAGAATATTGGCAGCAGCTTGCTGATGGCAAAAGCGATCAACAGGCCAAAGCAGTATTTGGGCAAAACGCATATGCAGCCAATGAGGCTAGTGCACTGAGCAACGACGGTAAGCGTCGACGCACCTTTAACTACCGTGGGCGCAAATTCCTTATGGAGAAGCACCTGAAGCACGGTGTGAAAGACAGCTTGGCCGAGACCTTGCGTGTGCATTTCGAGTGGCTGGCTCACGAGAAGAAGATCATCGTTGGCCATTGTGGCAAGCATCTGGATTTCTGAGGGAGTGGCTTTGAGCATTGCAGAATTTATTCGAGAAAGCGTGCTACGGCCGCGCCTGAAGCAAGCTGGGGCCTTGGTGGTGTACGACGCCGACAAGCGCTACCGCGAGCAGTGTTTCGATCTGGCGGCCGACAAGGTGCGAGTGGTGGATGCGTCTGACAGCAGCATCGAAAGCCGCGAGGCAGCGCTGCTGGCGCTGCGTGAGGTGGGGCAACCCAAGGCACCGCTGGAAGGAGTCTTGATCTATGTGCCGACCAAGCGCCCGGAAACCGACGAGCAGAAGCAAGCTGATCCATTCGCCCTGTACGCAGAATGCGGCGCGGTGTTCCCGCAAGATGATGGCGATGAATACTTGAGCCTGTGCCTACGTGCGAGGCCGGATCACGCCACTGAGATTCGGCAGGTGTTTGCGACTTCTCCCTCTGGGCCGACCTTCGCGGTGATCGATGCCATTGGCGGCGGCGTGAGCTGGCCGCAGTTGCGAGCCACTTTGCGGGTGGAATCGGGGCGCGAGATTCTGGCCGCACTGCTGGCACCCACTACCAGTCAATCCGAAGCACTCAAGGGGCAGGAAGGCTGGGTGCAAGAGGCGCGCGATTTCCTCCGCGCTACCTTGGGCCTGAGCGTGAAGACGCGCGGCAAGACGTGGTCTGCCTTGGCGGATGAACTGTGGCGCTACGTGCTGTTCAGCGAGTTCGTGTTCGATTTGCCGGTGGCACTGCCAGACACATTGAAGGGCGTGCCGCACGCACCGATGGAAGCCAGACCCATTGTCGAGGATGTGTGCGACCGTCTGCGCAGTGACCCCAAATCACGCGCGGCATACATCGAACGTGCCGAGGCCATCGAGGCTGAACTCAATCTGACCGATCTTTGTGGTGCGATTGAAGACCTGGGCGAGCGCGACACCTTCCCCTTCGAGGAACGGACTTTCCTGCGCACGGCGATCAAGGGAATCGTCGCCGGCGACGCCGATGCCACACGCCGAGTGCTGACCCGTCACAAGAGTTCGGTATGGCTCGGCAAGGGCGAAAGCCAGGCCCAGTGGGAGTTGGTGCGGTCTGGCTTGAGCCTGGTTGAGGCCTGCGACGATTTTGAGCGCCAGCTACCGGATCATGCCCGCTCGCAAGCGGATCTGATCGACTTCTACCTGGGCAGCCTGCGTGAAGCAGATCGTCTGCAGCGCGAGTTTGAGCAAGCGGCGGGTGACTTCCTTGACCCACATGGCTTGATGCATGAAGTGATCAGCCAAGCACGGGCGCGCTATCGCCGGTTGGCAGAGAAGGTTCAGGGCGTGTTTGTGAAGCACGTTGAGTCCGCCGGTTGGCCACCCACTGGGCGCCTCGCCAATGCCGATGCCTTTGATCGGCTGGTGGCTGATCGACTCAAGGAAAGCGGACGCAAAGTGGCCTACCTGATGGTGGACGCCCTGCGTTACGAGCTGGGCGTGGCCCTCGAAAAGCTGCTGGCGGAGGATGGTCCCGTCGAGCTGCAAGCGGCCTATGCGCAGCTACCGACCATTACCCTGGTGGGCATGGCGAGCTTGCTGCCGGGCGCTCGCACGGGGCTGACCTTGTCGCTGGAGAGTGAGTCACTGGTACCGAAGCTGGCGGGTACTCCGGTAAGCAACGTCCCGCAGCGCATGAATGTGCTGGCCAAGCGGTATGGCGATCGGTTCGCGGAAATGCCGCTGAACGACTTTGTTCGCGGTAAGCCGAAGATTGCCGAAACCGTCGACCTGCTGGTACTGCGCTCTACGGAAATCGATAGTCAACTGGAAAGCAACCCGGAAACGACGCTGGGCTTGATCCCCGGCACACTCAAGCTGGTCCGCGTGGCACTGCATAAGCTGCGTGGCATGGGCTTCAAAGAGGCGGTCATCGTGACCGACCACGGCTTCTTCCTGAACGCGCAAGCAGAGGCTGGCGATGTGTGCGTGAAACCGCAGGGGAAATGGCCGGTGAATGCCCATGACCGCATGATGCTGGGCGACGGCACAGCAGATGGTCACAGCCTGGTCGTCAGCGCCGAAAAGGTCGGCATTCGCGGTGATTTCACGCAAGTGGCACTACCGCGCAGCATGGCTCCCTATCGCTCGGGGCACCTGTATTTTCACGGCGGGACATCCCTGGCCGAGGCCGTTGTGCCGGTGCTGGTGGCCAGGCTGGATACCACCACCCATGCGGAATTGCGCAAGGTGGTGGTGGAGCTGAGCTACAAGAACGGCGCCAAACGAATAACTACGCGATTGCCGGTCATCGAAGTGATACTGGTGACAGACGATATGTTCTCGCAAGACATGAGCGTGGAGATATTGCTGGAAGCGCAGGATGGCAAGGGCAATGTGGTGGGAGAGCCGCGCCCAGGCGGGGATGTTAACCCCGCGACCAGAACCGTGACCCTGATGCCAGGCCAGCGCAAGCAGATTGCGCTGCGGATGGATGATGAGTTCAGAGGCAAGTTCTCGGTCAAAGCGCTGAACCCGACAACCCTGGCGGCCTACAGCAATCTGGCGCTTGAAACCGACTATACGGAGTGAGCCCTATGGACGAACTCGACCAAAAACTAAACGCCACCTTCGACGGCAAAGTTCTTCGCAAGGACTTGCTGCATCGGATCAAAAAAGGCACTAACGTCCCGACGTTCGTCCTGGAGTTCCTGCTCGCCAAGTATTGCGCCAGCAACGACCAGGCGGAGATGGATGCCGGCATGGAGGCGGTGCTGTCCTCCTTGCAGGAGAACTACGTTCGTCCCGACGAAGCCAATGCCGCTCAGTCCAAGGTGGCCACCAAGGGCAAGCATCGCTTCATCGACAAGGTCCATGTCCGTTACGTCGAAAAGGAAAAGCGCCACTGGGCATCGCTGGAGAACTTCAACTCGCAACGCATTGCCATCGCCGAGAAGTTCTACCGGGACAACGACAGACTGCTGGAAGGCGGAATTTGGGCCGAAGTCACCCTGGCGCACAACGACATCGATGAGGACGACTACGCGTTTTCCATCGAGGACCTGCGCCCGATCCAACTGACCCGTTTCGACTTTGACCGCTATGCAGAAGGCCGGGCAGCCTTCACCCGAGATGAGTGGATCGCGGCGGTTCTGCGCTCTGTGGGTCTGGAGCCCAACAAGCTCTCGAAGCGCGTTCAGATGCATTTCATCGCCAGGCTGGCCGCTCTGGTGGAGCCCAACTTCAACTACATCGAGCTGGGCCCGCGCGGCACCGGCAAATCCTACTTCTTCAGCGAGTTTTCGCCCTACGCCACGCTGATCTCGGGTGGCCAGGCGACCAAGGCCACACTGTTCTATAACAACGCGCGTCGCAAGGTGGGCCTGGTCGGCTTCTGGGACACGGTGGCCTTTGACGAAGTTGGCGGTATCAAGGTCAAAGACCCGGACACCATCCAGATCATGAAAGACTTCATGGCTAACGGACGTTTTTCGCGCGGGGCCGAAGTCATCGCCGATGCCAGCCTGAGTTTTGTCGGCAACATCGATGTGTCTGTGCAGCAGGTGGTCAATTCCAACGAGCACGACCTGTTTCAGCCCTTGCCACCAGAGCTCGACCTGGCCGTGATGGACCGCTTCGCCGCGTACATCCCGGGCTGGGAAATGCCCAAGAACAGCAGCGACTTCCTGACCAGTAATTACGGATTCATCACCGATTACCTGGCCGAGGCCTTCCACTACCAGTTCAAGCACACGAACCGCTACGAAGAAGTTAGCAAGCGCATCCGGCTCGGTAAGTCGATTGAGGGGCGTGACGAGAAAGGCATCAAGAAAACCGTCTGCGCTTTCTTGAAGGTCTTGCATCCGAATGGGCCACCGACCGACGAAGAGTTCGAGGAATACGTGGCCTATGCGACGGAATGCCGCCGTCGTATCAAAGAGCAGATGAACAAGCGCAAGCCGGATGACGAGTTTGCGCGCATCAACCTGTCCTACTTCAAGGCCAGCGGTGAGGAAGTGGTGGTCTTCTGCCCGGAGTCGAAGGATGCGCCCGCGACGCAAGAACCGGCTCGTCGTCGTTTGAGCCAGGCGGATGGCCAGCCTGCTGAGGCAGTCGAAGTGCAGCCCGTCGCCCAGCCGGCGCCTGCTGCAGCAGTGGAACCTCCAGTGGCGCCGATGCAGACTGCTCCGACACCAACGGTGGTTGCTCCGTCATCGGTCGAGCTCAAGGAACAGCACTTCACCATCCTCTATGGCGATACCGGGTACAGCTATGAGTCGATCCTCGGCGCCTACCTGCAAGGCGCGAAGTCCGTCGTCATCGAAGACCCGTACATCCGGCTGCAGCACCAGATTCAGAACTTCGTGCGCTTCTGCGAGACGGTACTGAAGGCTGGCACCGTGAAGAAGATCAGCCTAATCACCGGCTACGACGACAAGACCCAGTTGGCCGACATCGCCGAAAAGCTCGATGAGCTGAAGCAAAGTCTGCTGGAGTTAGATGTCGAGCTAGAGGTGAAGCTCAACCCGAACATCCATGACCGCGAAATCAGACTGGATAACGGATGGATCATCAAGATTGGCCGTGGACTGGATTTTTACCAGAAGCCAGGGGGATGGTTCGAGGTTGGTGCAAACGATCTGAGTCTGCGCAAGTGCCTTGAAACCAAAGTGGATATCTTTCGGGCATGAGATTGGGGCCTGTGGTGAGCTTGTCTACAACGATTGAAGCTGCCGGAGGCCCAGCGACTGCGTTGCCCGCGAGCCCGATCGCGGCACGCTGGGACGACATTGGTTTGTTGTGTCGCTATTCCACAGGGGAAAATACTGATCCTTGGCCCGAACTTGGCACCAACTCAATATACAGGGCACTTCGTCCAACAATGACAGCGAGCGTTGGTCGCTTATCCCGACGCTTGGCCGACAGACGGTTCCACTCCGATCTATCGAGGCCCGACGGGTTGGGGTTGTCTTCCGGATGGGTGTGCCATTCGCCCAAATAGCGGATGGTTCCCTGGCTCGCCGTCCATCGAACCAGTGCGATGGCTTCGTGGCCGAATGGCATTCTCTCGAACAGGTAGCGAAACCGTTTGTCCCATGCCGTGGGAACCGTTGCATGCTCAATGAGCATGTGAGTTCCATGGACCGAACCGAGTAGCAGCCCGCCAGCTTCGCAGTCAGAATCACTGGCCTGGACATGCTGGCGGAAGGTCTCCAGCGTGGACTTCGAAAAATGCAGCAGCGTTCTGTTGTCGTCGGCCGCCCAAGAACTCATGAATTGCATAAGGGGCACTCCCGATCCCGCGGCGGATCGCAATCGGGTGTGGCAAGCTGCTGTGCGCGGTCGATCAACCTGGTTCGTAACGCGGGGGTATAAACGCCGTTGACCCAATCGAGGGTCATCTCAGCGCCCAGGCTGGCAGCGTGCACCGACACCGAAGCGGGGAATGGCACGTACAAGCCTTCGCATCCATGCCCCGCCAGAATGGCAGGAAGAGGATCAGTGATAGAACGGAACTCGCCTCTTCTGTTGCTATGCCAAAGACATCGATAGCACGCATCAGATGCTTTCGTCCTCAGGAGCGCACGGACAGCCGTTCCCGGCCCCTCGATCCAGACCGAAAGCATGGGCGTCGGAGGCGGATAGTGGCCGCACAGCCAATGCCCGAGAGATTCTTCCCCGGTGGCATCTATGAGTAGGTCCAGCTCTCCCAGTTGGGCATGCCTGACATCCACGGGCAGCGCGCGAATCTCGGCGCCTGGCGCCAAGCGCTTGAGTTCCTTCGCCATAGCCTCGGCCTTGTTCGACAGCAGGTCCGGGAATCCGAGGCGATGGCGCCCGATGTTTTGCGGGAGAAAGCAATCGAAATCCACCAACGTGAGTTTTCCGCCACATGTCCCCGCCCCAGCCTTGACAAGCATGTCCGACAGATAGCCACCAATCGTGCCGCATCCAACGACGGCGATGTTCTTCCCTGCAAGCGTCTTTGAGTTCGGCATGTTCCGCTGGGCAAGGTACCGATCGTCAATTCTGACCACCGAAATGGGCATCACCTTCAACCCATAGCTCGAATCCCTGCGATCTGCGAGCTTGCTCTTTTGGACAGGACTTTGGCGGTCGTAGAGAACCGCAAAGCCATAGGTCATCAGCGGAGACTCGATGACGATCAGAACTCCGTTGGCCTTCTTCCTCTCCCCCTCCTTGATACGCTCGTGAATCTTGCGCCGGCACCGGGGATCAAGAGTGCTCTGCCACGCCAGGATATCCCCGACTGTTTCAGGAGGCCAATTGCTAGTCAGAGGGCGCGGTTGAGCACCGGTCTTTACTCGGTAAGTCAGCACCGTTCTATCGGTGACCTGGTAGCCGAGCGACTTCAGCTTTTCAGTTGTTCGATCTTCGTTGTCGGTGATGAACCACAAGGGGCACCCATTGGCATGCGCGACGATGCAGTTCTGTCGCCCTAGATCCTCGCCTTGCATGTCCACGAAACAATGCCAGCCGCGCCAATAGGCGAAGAACTCTTCCGCGAGGTCTTCGATCATCTCCCCCTGCATGATCTGCCCGAGCACGACGGCCGCGCGTTGCAGGCACGCCAGCGACTGTCCGACAGGATCGTAGATGTCCAGAACGACGGTGCCCTTGGCGAGATAGCAAAGCCCGCCATCTGCGCCAAGATGAGGAACCGCTGCGGGCAGCTCAGGAGGGATTTCCAGCAGCCGGATGCGAGGCAAGTCGAAGAACGTGGGGTCGAGCTGGACTTCGCACGGACAACCCTTGTCCGCTTGGGGCGAGGTCAACCGCCCGTGCAGCCTGAACCAGCCGTCATCCGTCTTGCCAACAAACGCGAAGCCTCGCTGCTTGAAGGCCTCGATCACGTCTGCGACCGCTGCGGCGCTGCTCATCCAGCTTTCGTTCGTCCGATGAGTTCGCTAGGACCAGCAGTAGCGGGAGCCGCGGCAATGGTGGCGGCAACGGACACCACCTTGACCCGATCCGGCTCGTTCGGAAAACGCGGGCCGAATTCGCCTCGCATCCAGATGCAGGCCTGTGAAGGACTGCCGGCGCCGGTTGCTCCGCGAAGCACCTTCTCAAACTCTTCGAATGCTTTGGCCGCATCTTCGACACCCGCTTGGCCAAGTCGCTCCGTGAGCGATTCGGACTCTTCCACGGGGTTGTTCACTCCCCCACGCAACCGGGCTGGCAGTGCCGCGACGACATCCAGCAGAGCGAGGTCGTCGCGCCTATCGCGTTTCTCAAAGAGCGGGGCCGCGGCGGCCATCAACAGGATCGAGGCAGGTCCTCCGCTGGACCACTTCCAATCGCGGAACGCCTTCAAGTAACGAACCACGCGGCGGAACTGCTCCCCCTTGGCTTCCACTTCGCCCAGGAACCATTCCTTCACGGGCCTCGGGTCAGAGGACATCCAGTTGCATTCACGATGGGCCAGGAGAACCTTGTCAGCCGGCAGCGCGGTCCAGGCATCGCGCTCTGCCATGTTCACCGCTTCCGTCAGCGAGTCGTAGCCATATCGCTCCATCGAAGCCTTTGCGAGCGTGACAAATTCCTCGTCGGGAATGGCGTACAGAGGAATATCAATGTGAGCATACGCAGCAATGACGATGCGGATGCAGGTCGGCTTGTCGGTGACAAGCTTCCACCGCCTTTCCTCGACCAGCGGCTTCAATGCTTCTTCCGCAGCGGCAAAGAACACCGTCGCCGCAGTGCTGGGACGCTTCGTCTGCGAGACGAAACTCATTGGCAGATAGCAGCCATCATCGACATCCGCCTGCTGAGGGTGTTGTGCCGGGGCGTTCAGCGTCTTGTATGCCCACGACCCTTGCGTGAAGAAGCGCGGCTGCGGCACGTCTTCCGTGTATCCGTTTGCCCTAAGCACGCGGGGGATGCCTGTGCGCAGGCAGTCCCTGACGTCAGTGCGTGCGCTGGCGATCCAGGCGCGCTGCCCAGGCGTCAGATCCAGCTCGTCGTGCATGCAGGATTCGTCATCAAGGGTGGTGAAGAAGAGTGGGCTCAAGTTCAGCATGCGGCCTCCGGAACATTCTTGTTGGGGCCGTGATAGAAGATGGGAGCGCCGGCCTGGTGCGCTCGAAATGGTTGGAAAAGAGGATCGCCGAGCGCACGCTGCGCCGCGTGGTTGCCGCGATCCTTGAGCGTATTCGTGGCGCCAATGGAAACCCGATCCAGCGCCTTCACGTCCTTGCTTTGATCCGGCGTCGCCTTGTCGTCGATCTGGAAGTAGTTGTTGCCCAACGCCTGCCGCAGCATGTAGTCCACCGACGACTCCTGGGCGGAGATCACGAGATCGAAGAGTCCCCCGCGCCACTTGCCGAATCCGCGGTCGAGGCTGGCGCCGCCACGAACGGTCGCACCGATGGTCATCGTGCCGATGGCGAGGACCCGAACCAGCGCATCCTGCTTCGGCGCCAGGAACGTCTTGACTTCGTGCAACCCGAACAGGCCCGGGGCGTTGCCCACCAGCCCCCCATCCGCGAAGACACCGCGGTCGTTGCGCGCCAGAGGAAAGTAGACGGGCGCGGCGGCTGTCGCCAACGCCACATCAACGACCTTCATGCGGTGATCCAGCTCAAAGGACGGATGGTGCGGTGTCTTGAAGAACTGCCCGCGTCCCGTCGAGTAGTTGACTGCCGGCACAAGAACACGATGCTTCAGGTCACCTATCGTGGTCCCTTGGAAGCGCTCGGTCAGTACCTCTTTCAATCCCGCTGAGTCATGCTTTGCAGTCAGCCAGAATCCCAGAAGCCGCCGCGGCAGGCTGCGGCAGCCAAAGATGCGGCTGCCCTGTTCTTCAAACAGTGCCTTGAGTTCGTAGGCCGGAATTTCCGCAGCCAGCCCCAAAGCCAGCATCCCTCCTGCCGATGTGCCGCAAATCAGATCAAAGTGCGAAGCGATCGGACGGCCCAGCACGGTTTCGAGTTCGGCGAGAACCGTGGCGGTGTACAGGCCGCGATAACCGCCCCCTGACAGGGCGAGCACATGGTAGGTAGGGATGCCCGTCATGGCACTTCAGCCCTTCGGCGGGAAGGAGTCGTTGCCGTGGCTGTCCTTGTCACGGATACGGCCATCCGGACGATGGATGACGAGTTCGGATTGCTGGTTGCGTGCGATATCCCTCGCTGCGTCAATGGCCTGTTGCTGCGTGTCGTGCACGGAGGTCGCCCGCTGATTGCCGGCTCCCTTCACGGCCCAACCGTCCTGATGAGGAACAACATGCTGATTCTTGCCTGCCATGATGACTCTCCTACAGTGGAACTATCGAAGTCCCAGCCGCTCGGCTAGGTTGTCAACGGCCGCCCGCTGTAGCACAATTCGTTGCTCACGCAGACAACAGGAAGGCCGAGCCAATCCAACCTGGAGCAGGCGTAAAACCTACATCTGTTGTCTGGCTGGACAACAATGTATCAGAGCGCGTGCGCCGGTGCAACTGGGCGTGCGGTGTGCGCCTTTGAACATCAACCGGATGTGGAGGGGCAACAGAGGGCTTGGCCCTTCTTCCCGCAACCGCAAGGATCAGAACTCATGCCGCAAACAGGCCTAGGCGTCGCCCTCAAGACGCTACGCGAACGCAGAACCCTTTCCCTGCGTGAGATCGGCCAGCTATCGTCAGTTGATCATGCTTATGTCCACCGTCTCGAAACAGGCGAGAAGACAAACCCATCCCAAGACTTGGTTGAGAAGCTATTGAAGGTTCTCAAGCCGGGGGAAAGAGATGCCGCACTCGTGATGTGGCTGGTTGACCACGCAGATGCTGATCCAAGCCTTGTTGAATTCGTGCTACAAGATCCCTCGATCAGCATCGATGTTTTTTCGGCCGCGGCTGGAGTCAGGCATCGGGGAAATGCAAGGCCTGATCCCGCGACGCTCATCGCCCGAATCAAGAAGGCCTTCGACGACGACGAGGACGACTGAACATGGACGAGGCGGATGTCAGGCAGAGAGCGCGCGCGTTTGTCGCGAGAGTCGATGTTTCGAACATCCGAGAAGACCTGTCCCCGTATGTGACCGCGGCTAACGCCAAGGTCAAGAAGGATGAGCTTGGCGATGGGGAGTCCGGCTATACCGTTACCAAGCCGAACGGGAAGCACATCATCACGGTGAATTCGCTGGAAACCGAAGAGCGCCAGCGCTTCACTGTCTGCCACGAAATAGCTCATATCGTGCTCGGCTTGGAATCAAGTCACGACGAGGTGCCGTCATGGTCCTATGCAAAGCGACATCCGAACGAGATCGCCTGCGACACGTTTGCCGCTGAACTGCTGATGCCCTATCAGCAATGGCTCTCCGCTGTTCCCAAGGAAGAGCCCTCCCTGGATCTCATCCAACACATGGCCGACTTGTTCGGCACATCATTCCCTGCAGCGGCGTCAAGGTTTGCCAGTCTTAGTGACATGCCGTGCGCATTCGTCACCATGGAGCGCGGTGCGGTGCGGTATGCCGCACGCTCAACGGCCTTGCGGCAAGCTGGGGCCTGGATACCTCCCAGGTCGGTCATTCCAGCAGGCTCCGTGGCTCACCGAATCCGCTCTTCAGGGAATAGCTCCACTGATACGGGGGAAGTTTCACAGGACGTCTGGTTCGACAACTGGGAAAAGGGCCTTGACCTCTGGGAACTTTCAAGACATTACCAGCGCACCGATACCACCATCTCCTTGCTATGGTTCGACAGCGACGATTTGCCGGAGGTTGAGGTGAACCGCTTCGGCGCACGTGTCGAAGACGATGGAGGCTTGGCTGAACTGACGGGAGAACTGCCATGGCCGGGGCGAAGCAGGCGCCGCTGAAAAGCGATCACGGCCACGACCGCAAGGAGGTTACTCCTATACGCCATTCGCGCGTTCTTACAGGTACTTCTTGAACGTCGCCGCCGCAATGCACACCGCCACGCCGAGCAACGCGGCGCTGGGCAGCAGGATCAGCAACGGGTTCACGCTGACCGGCAGTGCCAGGTAAGTCACCCACGGCAGCACGGCCAATGGGATCAGGCTGGCCCTGGCGCGGTGATAGATGAACCCCGATTCGCGTCCCGCGCCGAAGCGGCGGATGTCCCGGCGCACCAGGCCGTCCACGAGGCCGACGAAGGCGGCCATCAGGAACAGCGGCAGGGTCAGGCACAGCACCAGCAGCCGCACGAGGAAGACCAGCGTCGTGTAGGCCGCCGCGATCAGGTAGCTCTCCACGTTCACGTAGACCAAGCCGATGTAGTAGCGGAAATCCTTGGTCGGGCGATGGCTGCCGGCGCTGGCCTGCCCCGAGGCGTCGCGTATCCAGTCCAGCAGGCCGCTCTTCACGAACAGCCAGTCGTAGCCCTGCTCGACCAGCCGGTGCGCGGTGCGCCCCGGCTCCTGCACCAGCGCGCTGCGCGTGAAATGCGTGGAGAGCTGATCCAGCTCGTAGTGCAGCATGCCCTGCGCGTGGCGCCAGCCCTGCTCGGGCCAGAAGAAGTGCATGCCGACGCATTCGATCAGGATGCACAGCAGCAGCGCGCCGCACAGCACGCCGAAGAAGCGGAACGGCAGCGCGACCAGGCCGGCGATCAGCCCTTGCTGTCGTTGCTGCTGGCGCTGGGCCGCGACGGCCGGATCGCTCATGCTTCGGCCTCTTCAGCCGCGGCCATCTGCTTGAAGTCGTCCAGCAGGTCGTCGGGCAGCGCTTTGTCCTGCAAGCCGGGGATGCCTTGGTTCTCCCACCAGTCTCCTGCCTCGACGTAGTGCTGCCGCATGTAGCCGGCCAGCTCCTGCAGATCCTTCGGCATGGCTTCGTCGGGGTCGGGTGCCGGAAGCGGCATGCGGACTTTCCAGAGGTTGCCGCCCTCGGTCAGCGCGAAGCATTGCCCCTTGGGTAGTGCCACCACATGCGCGGGCTCGATCAACGGCACGCTGTTGCTGCTGATGCGGTCCTGGGTGTTGGACGTGAAGGCGGTATTGCCGTGCGGGTCGGAGCTGTCGGTGGCGCCGCTCATCAGTGCCGTGGCGTACACCTCGACCTTGGGCAGTTGTCGCGTCAGCAGCTCGGCGGTGGCGGTCTCGCGCACGCGCAGCATGAACAGGTTGTTGAAGTTGCCGACCACCTGGCCGGCCTTGGCGCGGTTGCCGATGCGCGCCTCGATGTCGCTCAAGGTCTGCGTGTAGGCCGTCACCTGCACGCCGGCACCGCCGCCCTTGTTGACCATCGGGATGAACTCGTCGCCCATGAGTTCATTGAATTCGTCGGCATGGACGTTGATCGGAATCTTGGTGCCCGCCGCGGCGCCGGGTAGCCCGTCGTCGATGCCGAACTTGTAGATGTGGCCGGCGACCGAGACCAGATCGCTGAACATCGAGTTGCCCACCGCCGCCGCGACTTCGGCGTCGGACAGCGCATCCAGCCCCACGTAGACCACCGCGCGTTTCCGGATGACCTGCATCCAGTCGAAGATCGGCCGCGGGTCGGACAGGTCGGAATAGTTCGGTGCGAGCAGTTGCGCGATCTTGCCGGTGGTCAGCTTCTCCAGCAGCGGCAGCAGCGAAGCGACGATCTTGTCGAAGTACGTCCTGTCGTAGCGCACGGCGCTGCGCAGGCCGTCGAGCACCGGGTCATAGACGCGCACTTGGGAGAGGTACTGTTCGAGGGCCACCACGCGCTTCTCGCGCCCGATCATGTTGCGCGGGATGTTCTTGTCGTTCAGCTTGGCTTCGAGCTGGACGATGACCTCCCAGGCCTTCGGCTCGTTCTTGGCGAAGTAGTGCTGGGCGTACTCGATGAACAGCGCGTCGATGTTGATGACGTGGCGCTGGATCAGCAGGTAGTCCGGCCGCTGCCCCAGCTCGACCAGGGCGCGCGCGATGATGTTGACGAAGCGCCAGGCGAATTCGCGGAAGGCGGCGCTGTTGCCTTCGCCCGAGAGCTGTCCGGCGATGCGCGTTGCCACCTCGGAGATCCGCCCGAACCGGCCCACAGCGTTGTAGCGCGCCGAGATGTCCGGCCAGCCCAGATGGAAGACGTAGAACTCGCCTTCGCGCCCGGCGCGCTTGGCCTCCACATACATGCGCTTCAACAGGTCCGCATCGCCCTTGGGGTCGAAGACGATCACCACCTCGTGCTCGCCGCGGACCTTGCGACGGATGTCCTGGGTGATGAACAGCTCGGCCAGCCGCGTCTTGCCGACGCGCGTGGTGCCCAGCACCAGGGTGTGGCCGACGCGCTCGCCCAGCGGCAGGGTGACGTCGACCTCGTGCGGCTCGATGCCATGCAGGCGCGGCAGTCCGCCGACCGGCGGCAGCGGCCGCGCCGGGTTGAGCGGGCTGTCCCAGGCCAGCGCACGCGCCAGCGTCGAGACGGGAAACGGCGCGAACTCAAGCCGCTCCTCCAGCCGCCGGGCGGCCCGGTAGATCGCCGTCGGCTCGACATAACGGCGGAACTCCGGCCGGTAGGTCTGCATCAGCCGGTGCGTGTGCCGCTGCTCCCAGCGAAAGCCCCGGCCGACGAACAGCCGTTGCTGACTCACCGGCACGTCGCGGCTGGTCATCACGTAGCGCGGCAGGCGGCGGATGTTGCGGCGATAGCGCAGGATCGCCCAGGCATCGCACAGGCGAATCGCGCCGAAGGTCAGGAAGGCCAGCGCCGAGCCCAGGCCGAGCAGCGGGTTCAGCGCGAGCGACCACGGTGCCACCAGGCACAGAATCGCGGCGCCGGTGCAGACCGCCACGGTATGAAGCTCCACCGCTGGCCGCAGCAGCACCTCGACCGCATGCGGTTGGGCCATTTGCGCACCTACTGCTCGACGCCGGTGGCCGTGATGAGCACCGGGTAGTGGCGCAGGCCCAGGCGCTGGGCCAGGTCGTCGCCGGAGACCGGCGAGAGGGTGAGGCCGGGAGCCAGCCTACGCAGCGCCGTCAGCGCGGCCACCGACTCCACGTTGACCACTAGGCCCACGGCGCCCAGCTCGCGCAGCGCCGCCTGCCGCTGCCGCAGCCAGGCGCGCGAACGCTCGTCGTCGCCGATCAGGAACAGCGCCGTCAGGCCCGGCGCCCGGATGACGCGGCGCTGCACCTCGCCCGGCGACAGTTGCGTCGAGCGCACCGGCAGCATGGCGGCTTCGGCGTCGGCCGTGTTGCCCGCGCGAGGGGCCGGCATCGGGGCCGGCGGCGTGGCCTGATCTGGCTGAGGATTCAGCGACTGGTAGTACGGCAGCGCGGAGTCGCCGCCACGGTCTTCGACGACGATCAGCGGCGCGGAGGCGGTCTGGGCGAAGACGGTGGTCGTGGACAGCAGACCGATGGCGGCGATGAGGACGATGTGGTTCATGGCGTGTTGGCCTGGAGGGTTGGAACGGGAACGCCGGGGTCGAGCACGCGGGTCAGGTGCCGATGCACACTGCGCCGGTAGCGCGCCGCGGGTGCCCCGCCGGCGGGCCGGTGGTAGCGGCCGATGGCAAGCAGCCAGTCCTCGCCCGGCGTGTGCTGTTCGCGCAGGATTTCCGCAGCGATGGCGAGGTTGCGGTACGGGTCCAGCAGCTCGCAGGGCTGCGTGTAGCGATGCGTGTGGTAGCCGAGATTGACCTGGCCGAGGCCGGCGTCGATGCGATTGGCCGGCGTGTGGGCGAGCGCACGATGCAGCCCCGCGCAGGCCTCGGCGCGGGTGGCATAGCGCTGCGGCGTGCCGGCGACGTTGAGCGTCCACGGCCAGGGGATCAGACGCCCGCGCAGCTTGGCGCCGCTCTCCTGCAAGGCCACCGCGTACAGCACCGCCGCCGGCACGTCTGCACGATGCGCCGCCAGTCGATAGGCCGGCGGCGGCACTTCCCGCGCCAGAGCGGCCAACGCCCAGCCGCCGGTGGCGAGCAGCAGCGCGGCGCTGGCGCAGCGGATGGCGACGCGGGACGGCCGACGCTCCCGGCCCGGCGTACCTACTGCCGCTGCCATTGGCCGTTCACCTCGCGCACCACGGCCGGCAGATCGCCGGGGAGGCCGAGCGACAGCCAGCGCCCCGCATCGTGGTTGAGCGTGATGGTGCGGGCGCGCACCCTGGCCGGGTCGATGCCCGCCTGGGTGGCCCACTGCCGGATGCGCGCGTCGTCCTGACGGCTGCCGACCATGTAGAGATCGAAGGCCGTGCCGGCCGCCTGCAACTGCTGCACGCGCTGCGCGCACGGCGCGCAGTCGGCCTTGACGAAGACCGCCAGGCGCCCGGAGCCGGTGTTGCCGGCACCCTGCGCCTTGGCGCCGAGCAGGCTCACGCGCGGCTGGCCGGGAAACAGGCGCTGCCACGCCGCGTCGTAGGCCCGCTGGTAGGCCAGCGTCTTGCCGACGCGCCGGGCCTCGGCCTGCACCTGCAACTCCGCGTAGCGCCTGCGCTCCTCCTCGCTGCGGGCCTCGATGCCCAGCGCCGTGAGCGGATCGAGCTGGGGCGAATAGACCCCGAGCGGCCCCTGCATCAGTTGCCGGTAACGTACCCACTCCTCGGGGTGAAGCCCCCACTCCCGCGCCTGACGCTCGTCGAGCGCCGCATCAGCGCCCGGCTGCACCTGGGCGGGCACCATGCGCAAATTCGTCACCGGGGCCGGCTGCGCGGATGCGCCGAAAGCGGCGAACAGGACGACGGCAGCGAGCAACGGCCGCAGGTTCATGGCGACCTCCTACGGCACCGCAACGCGCTGCGTCTGGCCGTTCACCTGGAACACACCCGCCTGCGCCTCGATGGACTGCAGTTGCCAGCCGCCCTCGGCATCGCCCTCGCGCAGCAGCCGGGCGCCCGCGAGCGAGGCCGCGGCGGTGGAGGTGATCGACAGAAAGCGCTCGCCTCCACGCAGCTCCACGCCGAGCACCCGGAACGGCGGCTCCGGCACCTTGGGCTTCGTCGCAACCGGAGCGCGCGGGCGAGCGGCGGATGCCACCTGCCGGGCCTTCTCCAGGCGGGTTTCGATTCCGTTCACGCGCGCCTGCAGCGTCTGCAGGTCGACGGCCAGAGCCCTCGCCTCGTCGGCCTCTTCGATGCGCGTCATCCGTTCGTCCAGCGCCTGCCGCGCGGTGGCGAATTCGGCCTGGCTGATCGGCGTCGGCCGGCGCTTGTCCGCATCGGCCTGCTGTTCGAGATCGGCCACGCGCAGGCCCAGCGCGTTGACCTGCGCATCCTGTGCGCTGCTCTGGGTCTGTTCGGCGAGCCGCGACAGGCCGACGCTGTTGATGAGTGCCACGGCACTGATGAGCAGCAGCCAGAAGGCCGCGGAGATCTTGAGCCAGCGCGTGCGGGAATTGCGCTCGGATGGCGCTTGGGGAAAGGTCATGGCTGCATCTCCTCGGGCCGGTCGGCGTCCGGCACGGGCGTGGCGGTGCCGGGCGGGTTGGCGGAAAGGAAGGTGGGAGCACCGTGCCGGCTGAAGCAGACCTGGCGGGTCAAGTCATCGACCGACAGCTCCCAGGCGGGGTCGGCAAGGGTCAGCAAGGCATCGCGCAGCATCAGCGGACCCAGGCGCAGGTGTGCGGCGGGCAGCGGCAGCGCGTAGAGCGATGCGGCCTCGGCCGCATCGCAGAGCCGGTAGCCGGAGCGCAGCAAAACGTGGCGCATGGCATCGCCCACGCTGGCATCAAGCATGGGCGGAATCGAGACCTCCACCGCCTGCTGCAAGAGATCACGCTGCGCGGGCTCCGGCACCAGCTCGACCAGGGTGTAGCGGCCGTAGCGGGCCACGGGCACCAGTCGCTGCTCCAAAGCTGGCTCGTCGGGTGGCGGCGCTTCTATGTGGTCAGGGGTGGCCGGTGTCGTCGTGCAGCCGGACAGCAGGCCGCTGAGCACGACGAAGATGCAGAGGAAACGAGGCAAAGACGGCAGCATGTGGCACCCCACGGTGACGGGATGCCTGCACCATTGCAGAACCGTGCTGCGCGGGCTGCCGAAAATCCGAAACGCGCGGCGCCCCATTTCCCCAAGAAGGGGCGCTCGCTACACAGTTCGACCACCCAAACAAGGAGAAGGAAGTTGGCGAAAGACGATGCAGATAAAGCGGGCAGCACCGCCGCTGTCGAAAAAGGTCTTGGAGCGCTGGAGAGAGCCTGGGATGCCCACTGGGCGTTGCGGTTGATTTGCCTCGTCCTGTTCCTCGACATGGCCATGATGCTTCGTGCCGGTCGAGGGCTGTGGCAGTGGTCGGCCGGCGACAAGGCGCTACTGAGTGATGTGGGATGGGTCGCAGTCCTCGTCGTCGCCTTCAGCTTCGCGGTAGCCATCGTGATCCCCGTCGTCCTGATCGTGCTGCGTCAGATCAGCGTTATCGTCCTCAGTTGGCTGCCGGGCTTTCTCACGGCTTCGGCTGAGCCGGCCTACCAGAGGCCACTGGGATATGCACCTGCACGCGACTTCCGAAACCTGGCTCTGCGCGAGAAGGACAATTTCCTGTTCCGCATGTATGAGGCACATGAACAGAAGAAGCAGGCCGAGAGACTGGCTCGGGAGCGAGCCGGCGAGCTGACGGCGGCAGCCCTTCTGGCGGCGCTGGCGGATTGGCTGCTCGTGCAGTGGATCTCCGGTAGCGTCGGCTTGATCGGCACGATCGTCGAGGCGCTGGCCGGCTGGGCGCCCATCGTCACGGCGGTCACCCTGCTGTGCGCTGGTTTCATCCTGAAGTGGGCCTGGTTCTCGGACACCCCTCCCGACGTGATCTACTACCCGCCGCTGGATCAAGAACTGCGGGACAAGGAACGGGAAGCCCGCGGGCTTTGCTGAAGAAAGAAGCGGCCCCCGAAGGGGCCGCCAAGTTCAGCAACGCTCAATGCACCAACTGCCGAGCCAGTGCCACCTCCACCGAGTCGCCATCCTGGTTCAGGACATCGAGCCCGGATTCAGGAACGTCGCCCGAGGTGGATTGCGACACCATGATCTTCCGGGCCATCAACCCCAGGCAGGTCATCTGCGAGGAGTTGGCGTAGCCGAGGTAGATCACGCGCACCGGCTGCTTCTGGCCGATGCGCCAGGAGCGCCGGGCGGCCTGCTGCAACGAATACACGTTGTAGCCGGACTGGAGGAACACGATGGTCGGGAACTCCAGCAAGTCCAGGCCGGTTTTCACCAGCTCGGGATTGGTGATGAGCACGTCGATGCCACGGTCCAACTGCTCGGCGATCCAGTCCTCGCGGCGGGAGGCATCCACGCTCGCGCGCAGCACCGCCACCTTGAAGCCTTCCTGCTCCAGCAGCACCTTCAAACGCGACGTGGTGTCGCGCGTGCCGGTGTAGACCGAATAGACCAGGGTCTTGCGCCCTTCTGCCTTCTCCTGCTTGCAGATCTCGATCAGCTCGCGTTCCTTGGGCATCACCTCCAGCTCGTTGAACTGAGCCGGAACGAACGCCAAGGTGTTGCGCGTGCGCGGATGCACCACCGTTTCCGACCGGAAGCAGCAGTCCGGCCAGGCCAGCAGCACGTTGAGGACCACACCGAGCAGCGTCGTGTCGCGCTTCGCCAAGGCCTGCTTCAGCTCCTGGGTCAGCCGACCCGCCAGATCGCGGTAGGCCGCGGCTTGCGCCGTGTCCATCGCGACTTCGCGGAACTCCTCGTCGTAGGGCGGCAGCACGTTGCCACCGATGTCCTTCAGCTTGAGGAAGACCGTGAACGGCAGGACGCAACGCAGCACGCCCTTGGGACCGAACCCCGGCGCTTTGACCGTGCGCACCGATACCTTGGTGCCCTTGGCCGTCTTGTGCGCCGTGCCCGCGCTCTCGGAATAGATGTCCTTGAGCACGCCGTGATCGCGCATGAACGCCATCGCGGCCGAGGTCATGCTGCCGCTCTTGGTCGGGCGGTAGCCGTCTTCGATCATCCGCCCAGGCAGGGCTCGGAACAGCAGGTGGAACAGGTCGTCGCCGTAGCCGCCCATCAGTGTGCCGGTGAGCAATAGCGTCTTGCGCGCCTTGGCCGCCAACACCCCCATGGCCTGGCCCTGTGCGGAGCCGCCGTTCTTGTACTCGTGCGCCTCGTCGGCGATGAGCAGGTCGAACGTGCCTTGGGGAAGCTGCCTCTTGATGAACTCGGACGGCTGGTAGCCGCCCTCGCCGAAGCCGAACTCCATGTTGGCCATCGCACGTTCCATGCGGTGGGCTTGCCGGTCCGAGAAGACCAGCTCGCCGTTGCCATCCATCAGGTTGATGAACTCGTGGATGTTGTCCCCGAGCATCGACGCGAGGAAGGCGTCACCGAACTTCTGCATCAGCTTCTGCGCGGTGACTTCGCCAATGGTTGGAATACGCTTCAGTGCCTTGAGCACGGTCGAGGACTGGTCGCTGGCGGACAGGCCTCTGGGACGGATCAGCGTCCACAGCGGTGAGGTGCAGTGGCTGCATTTACGGCGGGACTCTTCCGCTTCTAGATCGATGGTGTTGACAGGCTCGCCGTCCAGGTCGGTGATGACATGCCCGCAAGCCGGGCAGGCCCCCACGTCGCCGTGAGGCGTGCGCCGCCGAACGAAGACAGGCTTCCAGTGGAACCCCATCCGCATCCGCACGCGGCCCAGGACGAAGAACTCCTGGCCCTGCGCCGGCACGCCCAACTGCTCACGCAGTTTCAGCAGCTTGACCAGCGTGTCCGGGCCGTTGAGCACCCAGACCTTGGCCCCGGCCACCGTCTCCTGGATTTCGCGCCGCCACTTGTAGACCAAGTGGGGTGGCGAGAGCACCAGGGTGCGGCGGTAGCCTTCGGCGTTGAGCACGGCGGCGGTGGCAATACCCACCGTCGTCTTGCCGCAGCCCATCTCGCCGTTGACGATCGCGGCGCGTTCGCCGCGATCGACCAACAGCTCGGTGACGGCGTGGACCACATCGGCTTGCGCCGGGAACAGCTTGCGCTTGAGCGCGGCGAGGATCAGTTGCCGATGCACCCGCACCTGGCCGGTGTAGACCGGCGGATTGGCGCGGTTGAGCGAATCGAGCAGCTCGTCGCCGAACTCCGATACGAAGTCCTGCAGGCTGAGCGTGAGAGGTGAAGCGGCCGCTTCGAGCAGGTCGCCCTGCACAGCGGTTTCGGGAACAGTTTCGAGATCGAGGGACATGGTGATGCTCCAAAGCAATGGGGCATGCACCTCCCCCACGGGGCGGTGACATGCCCCTGGGTGGGAAGAAAGAAGCGGCGCGAGACCGCTGGATGCGGATCAGTATTCGCTGGGCAGCAGCAGTGTGGTGACGCTGCGATCCCATTCGGTGATGATCCAGAGCTTCTGGTCGGACGTGACCTGGTAGGACGAGAACAGACGATCCTCGCCGGACTTCAGCGCGGCGTCGTTCTGCCGCCGATCGCTGTCGCTCAGGTCGCCCCATTCGCCATGAAGATGGCGGCGCAGGTACGGCGTGGGGTTGAGCCGACCCTGTCGGACCAGCTCGTCGACGCCGGCGGTCATGACCACCTGCCCGGGCGAAAAGCGTGCTTGTGACGCGAGGTTGAGGACTGCGAGTGCCATGGTGGTTTCTCCTTCTGGAAGAAGGGGCCACGGCACCCCATCGGGGGCAACGTGACCCCGGTGGGTGGATGAAAGCGACGGCGAACCGTCAGGGAACAGCGATCAGCGGATGGTCAGCACTTCGCCCCACGTGGGCGAGCCCAGCGTCAAGTCCCATGCACGAATGACCGGCACGAACTTGTCGGTGAGGATGCGCGTCTCGGCCACGGAGCCGTCGTCGCGTTCGGTGTATTCCGTCTGGAGGGTCTTCTCCTTGTGGGTATCACCTTTGACGACGAGCACGCGCCCGGTCCTGGACGTCACCACGCCGGAGATCGCGCCTGCGGCCAAGGCCAAGGCGAGATGCCAGTGCGACAAGGCCCGCGCGGGCGGACGCAGCGATTGCTGCGCGGCGCCCAGGTGGGTATCGAGCGCCGGCCAGAGACCTTGCAGCCGGCCGACTTCATCGGCGAACTGCTCGGGCTCCATCGTCACGCGATAGAAGTGCTCCGGCTCGGCCGGGCTGGCAGGGACGGTGTACGGCAGGAACGGCCATTCGAGCGGCAGTTCCTCGGCTTCGGCGTCACCCTGTCCGATCTGCAGCAGCAGACCGCGCACGGCTTTGACCGACTCCGACGCCTGGTCGCGTTGACGAATCCTGCGACCGAAGATCACCACCTGCTTGAACTGCGTTTCCACCGCACGGTAGATGCGCAGGTCGGCGAAGTGGCGCGTCAGCCATCCGACCAGCTCGGGGTCGAGCACGTAGGACGGCACGATGAAGATCAGCACGCCGCCGTACTGCAGCAGCGGCAGCGCGCGCTGATAGAAGAGCTTTTCCAGCCGCGCACGGCCCTGGCCCTGATAGCCGATGTTGCCGTTCACGTCCTTGCTCAGGTCGCCATACGGCGGGTTCAGCCACAGCAGCCCGAAGGACTGGCGCGAGATCAGCGTGTCCATCAGGTCACCGTGGATGCAGCGATCGACCAGTTGCCGTGCGTGGCGGGCACGCTCGGCGTCGTACTCGACGACGAAGGCCTGGACCTGCTCGCGCCCGAGGGCGTGGGCGGCTTCGGCAATCGCCACGCCTTCGCCGGCGCAGGGATCGAGGATGGACATGGAGCCGGGAGACGGCGCCAGTGCGGACAAGGCCCGCTCCAGCGTCGGCTCGTCGGTGGGGAAGTAGCCGTTACGAATGAAATTGCGCGCCAGGCGCGGAAACATGAGTGCCATGGATTTCTCCTGGTGATGGATGAGGGAAGGCGGGCACGCGCGGCGCGCATGCCCGTGGGGATGGCTCACGCCACACGCCGAAGCGGTGCGTTCGCGGCCAGTTCGTACTGCGTGGTGCCGAGGGTGCCGTTGCGGATCAGCTCGCCCAACGCCTTCGTCAGCGCCGGAACATCGAGGGCCAGCCGATGGCCTTCCAGCGGCCCGAGGGCCAAGGGAAGACCGGTCAGCATCCGCCGTGTCTGCAACAGCTCCAGCACGGTGTCGCGCCAGTGGTCGAGCAGTGGCAGCGGGCAGGTGTCCTGCACCAGCGTCCACAGCCGGTCGAGCCGGTGAGCGGAATTCCTGGGCAGAAGCGCCAGCGCGCTGGCGTTGGCCTTGTCTGGCTTCACGCAGCGACGATCGAACAGCCACACATTCGTCAGCGAACCGAACAGCGTTCGCCGATAGGCGCGGGTGATGCGCTTTTCCAGGTTCTCGACGTTGCCGACGAAGACCGGGATGGATGCGCCCTGCTCGGTGATGACGTGGAACTGGTCGAGCCCCTGTTCATCCCGGCCGAGGGTCAGGCGGGCAAGGAACTCCTGAACGGCGGTGTCGCGCGCCCAGATCGAGAGAAAGACGAGATTGCCCTGCTCGTCACCGACGCAACCGTCGGCCATGAGGTCGGGGCATTCGTCGATGCGGTACAGCGGTTTCGCGGAAGAAGGTGCAGGCATGGTGATGTCCTCTTGGAAATGAAGGAGCAACCACAGCCCGCGGGGCCGTGCTCGCCCCGGTTGGGTGAAGGAAGATGCGTGCCGCTAGACAGCGCGGCCCGCGTGGAAGCGGTGAACCCGCTCGCGCCACTCGGGGCTTTGCACCGGCGCCATGTCGAGATAGCGCAGCGGGCACGAGTAGTAGTACGGATGCACGGACTCATCGAGGGACTTGTAGCCCCAATCGCCGCCCGAGCTTTCCAGCAGATGGCAGCCGATGTAGCAGACGGACTCACCGGCCGCGAGGCCCATGACGCCCGCTTGCTTGGCGGTGACGCGAACCACGGTCC
This sequence comes from Dyella ginsengisoli LA-4, assembly GCF_000334915.1. Classification (GTDB taxonomy): domain Bacteria; phylum Pseudomonadota; class Gammaproteobacteria; order Xanthomonadales; family Rhodanobacteraceae; genus Dyella_A; species Dyella_A ginsengisoli_A. Next base: position 73,874 of record NZ_AMSF01000058.1, read on the forward strand.
ACAGAACGTCGCCGTCCAGCGTGTGGTCGATGACTTCGCAGCAAGCGCGTTCGGACGCCTGCGGAGCGATCAGCTCGCGGATCAACTGATCGCGCGTCTGACGAACGAAGGTCCAGCCCATGAAGGTCTCCTTGAAGAAATGGCCGGAGCCCTCCCCGTCGGGGGAGAACCCCGGCGGGTGGCGGAATGCCGCGCAAGGCGGCGGATGGATCAGGCAGCTTTGAGGTGCCAGTCCTGGGACAACGGAGCGAACTCGTAGCCGAGCTTGTCGAGACGGTCGCGCTGCTGACGCAGCACACGACGATCCACGGTCGCATCGAGCTTCACGGTCTCGCCCAGGGGCCACAAGGAACCGAACAGCGCCGCGTCGTCTGCCTCGGCCGAGGCCGCAGCGGACACGGGGGCCGGTTCGCTGCCGAACGGCGTGGTATCGACCAGGGGATCACGCGGACTGCGCGACTTCGCCTTCGGCTTGGCCGGGGGCGATGCCGGCGCGGGCGTCTGCGCTTCCTCGTCGATCGGATCGACTTCCTGCGGACTCAGCCGGCGGGCCTCGTCGCGGCTCAGGGCGTCGATGTTGGATAGCGTCATCCCGCCCAGATGGGCGCGGATTTCGATGACCATGCGGCCGTTGGCGTTGTACGTGGAGGGGCGAATCTCGACGATGACGAAATCACCGTCGTACTTACCCTCGCGGTACTGATCGAGTTCGGCGTTTTTCACGACGAACTCGCCGATCGAGGTCGCCAGGCGGCCGACGTTGAAGTCGCCGTTCCTGCCGTGGATGGTCTTGATGGCCAGTTGGCCGGGGATGGTGATCATGAAGGTCTCCTGCGGACGAAGAGAGGACAAGGCCCCGGGGATGGGGCCTTGCGGATCAGAACGACTCGGCAACGGCCAATGCGGGGGCATCGGCAGCGTCGTCGGCAGCATCGGCGACGGGCTTGGAAGGCTCCGGTGCCGAGGCTTGCTGAGCGTCGGACGTCACAGGGACTTCCGGGTCCCGCTCGTCGGTCTCGGTCGGCTTGGGTTCGGCCTTGTAGACGAGCTGGCCGTCGACCTTGATCCAACTGACGAACAGCAGGCGGGCCTTGAGGCTCACCCCCTGCTCGCCGGCACGCTTGCCCTTGGAGTAGGTGAAGGTGTCGGTCCACAGGTCGCCCAGGCGGAACCCGATCATCACCTTCTTCTCGGCGTCGACCGCCTGAATGCAGCGGCGCACCAGGTGCTGCGCTTCCGATCCCGATACGCGCGTGTCGAAACGCACATACGAGACGTCATCGCTGGGACCGTTCAGGGCCGCGATGTCGCAGGCCAGGAACGCATCGCCTTTCTTGGGCTTCACTTCGCGGATGCGATTGAGATACCCGAGGCCGGTGATGTGCAGATCGAAGTAGGACTTCTCGGTGGAAGTGGTCATGGTGAATCTCCTGGGAACAATGAGGCGGAGACACACCCGACCCAAGGCGGGGAAGGTGTGGAACCCCCGCGTGGGTTGATGGAACAGCTTGGTGGCATCGCCATCGAGAACCGATGGCCGTTCGCGCATGGATGCCGGTGCGAACTGGGGTGATCGACGCGGTCGGAACCGCGTCGCAGCCTTGAAGATCGTGGCTGCCTGGGCATGTCGCTGACGGACGTCAGCGGAACATGGCCGGAAGCGTGGCGCCGGGACGGCGCGCAGGCGAGCGGCAATCGGCACTCGCGGCTGTCCGCATTGCCGGGAAGAAATAGGCCCCCTGAGCGGGGGCCAGGGATGGGCGGTCAGTTACCGCTGGGCGTGGAAGGAACCGCCTGCAGCGACAGGTGTGTCGCGGTGGCGGACACGTCGAGGTCGTCCTCGCTGTGCAGGATGCGCGCAAACACGCCCTCCTGCGGATCGAAGAACTCGCCAAAGTCATCGCCGCCGAACTCGGCGCGCGCCAGCTCCCACCAATAGTCGAAGGCATCGACATCCGGGTTGCAGCCGGCGGCGTAGGCGATGGTCTTCTGGCGACCATCGGGCCGGCGCTCGCCGCGCTCGGCCAGGAAGTACACGCCCTGATCCTTGACCAGGATGACGTGGCATTGATTCGCCACCGCTTCGGCGAGCACGGGCCGCAGCTCCGTGCCTTTGAATCGAACAGTCATGGGTGTGATCTCCAGGGAGGCAGGAAGAGAGGCTTCCCGCCGCGAGGGCGGGAAGCTGCTGGGAGGTCAGTGCCGGACAGCCTTGCGACCCGACAGGCACTGCACGCGGATGCGTCTCCAGCTCCCGTCGTCGATCAGCCGTTCCAGCGTCTCGCCGAGGGTGTCGAAGAACACCTCATCGACCCGTTCGATCAGCTCTCCGTCGCGGTGCAGCTCCACCGCGTAGAGGTCGGGGCCACGCTCATACAGCACGGTGACGCGACCCTGGAACTTCATCGTGGCGACGGTGAAGCCGATGGCCGGCGGCGTGCGGATGATGTCGGCGGGCAGCGGATCGACCCAGGTGATGTCCCGCGCACCGGCATCCACCAGCATGTGGGTGATGCGACGGAAGCCGTCGGGAGCGGGCAACTGCTCCAGTTGGTCGATCAGTTCCTGCAGCTCGGGGCAGCGGGGCTCGGGGATCGGCAGCTTCGCCGGTGCGGACCCGAGCACGAACCGCTTCACCGTGTAGGGCTGGCCGTCGGCGGTGAACTCGGTCTGCTCCTCGGGCGTGTCCGCCCGCTGACCGTCGAAGCGGCGTCTGACATAGGGTTCGACCTGCACCTTGGCGCCCTCGTCGGGCACCTCGGTCACGAGCGTTCGATCGAGCACCGCGAACTCGGCTCGTCCCGTCTTGACGACGATGGCCTCGTCGGTGGTGGCGATGACCTTGCCCTCGAAAGGCTTCGGGTCGATGTGAAAGCCCAGCGTCGAAACCTTGGGCTGGCCGTTGAAGATGTTGAACTTGAACGAACGGACGTTGGAAGGCACATGACCGACAACGAGCGTCGGCATCTGTGCGCGGATGGCTTGGGTATCCATGGGGAGACTCCTTGTGGCAACCAAGGGACTCCCGCCCGCAAGGGAGGCGGTCCCTTGAGGGTGAGGTGGATGGACGCGGTATGCGTCCGGCGAAAGAAACGACCAGCACGGCGAACCGCGCCGCAGTCTCGAAGGTCTCGACTGCCTGGGCATGCTGCCGGCAACGCCAGCGAACATGCGGCCAGCGTGCGGCACATGGCGGCGGCCGTCCGTTGGGAATCGGCAATGCGCCGGCACCGCGTTCCGCGAAAAAGAAGAGCCCCGACGTGGGGGCTCGAATGGGTTGCGGGTTACTCGTCGTCGTAGAGCGTCAGCCCGTCCAGCACGGGCGCGTCGGCATCGAACACCAACATGCGAACGTCAGCGAGCGCAGCCAGGTGCAACACTTCCACGAGGGACTCCGGCACGCCCTTGGCCCGGTGCTCCTGCCGCAGCTCTTCGGCGGTGATGCCCTCGACATGCTGCAGGTTCGCATCCGTCCAGGGCGTGGCGATCAGCTTCACGCCGACCGCCGGGCTGTAGGGAATGCGGAAGGCCACGAACAAAAAACCGCCCGGCGTGGCGATGTCCGCCAGTTCGGCGAGGAAGCGGCCGGCCTCCTCGGTGATGTGCGCCGAACTGATTTCCCAAGCACGGCTGTAGAACCCGGTCTCGAAGCGCAGGCGGCGTACCACCTCGCGCGCGGCTTCCTCGGAGTAGGTATCGCCGACGTGCAGCGGCTGGCCGGCTTCTTCGGCCATGACGGCGTAGACGAGGTTTCGGGCGATGCCGTGGCTGGGGCACTGCGCGTCCAGCTCGGGCGGCACGTTCTGGCCTTCCGTGATCAGCGCGAAGTCGTCGCAGAAGACGCAGGCATGGCGCTCGACCTGGCTGTCCGGCAGGTGCGACTGCGAGACGTGCAGCGGCAGATAGCTCAGCGGGCAGTCGTCGTCGTAGGAAATGGCGAGCAGCCGTTGCACGGACAGGCCATCGTAGCCGCGGACGAAGGGGTTGTTGGAATGGGACATGGGATTCCTCCAGCAGAGGATGGCCGAGGCAATCCCCTGCCGGGGATTGAACCCCAGCGGGCGGATGAAGTGGCAGCCGGTCAGCCGGCAGCGGTGTCGGGCCGCCCTGGTGGCGGGCGGTGCAGGTCAGTGGAAGATGCTGATTCGGAACATGGCCGCTCCTGCGAAAGGAAGGAGGGACATGGCCCCGAACGGGGACGCATGTCCCTCGTGGGGTGGGATGAAAGGACGGTGGGTTGCCAGGCGCGGCTCACCAGCCGTTGTAGTGCAGCGTGAGGTCAGCGATGACCTGGCGCCGTTCCAGATCGAGGCCGCCGAAGTCGGACAGCCCCTCGAAGCCGCAACGCTTGAGCATCGCGCCGCCCTCGCGGGAGTTGTAGAAGCTCACCATCGCGGACAGGAACATGCGTTGACCGCTGCTCAGCACGCCCAGGGCGTCGTTGAGCATCAGCATGTTGGGCCGCAGGTCCCACTTGGTGGTGGCACGCTGCAGACCTTCGCGTGTGCCGTCGCCGAACCACTCGTGGCCGGCGATCTGCGCGCCGCGCTTCCAGGCCTCGAAGAAGGCCTGCGGTGCAGCGTCGAAGTGCGCCTGTTCCAGCGCCATCTGATCGAGCACGTCTTCGGGTAAAGACAGATTCATGAGAGAACTCCTTGAAGGGTGGGAATCAGGGGTGAGCGCGCTGTGTCCAGGCATGGGTATCCAGGGCGCGCTGTGCTGCGAGGTGGGTCGGGAAATACTCGACGGACTCCCGCGATACCGGGCCTTCGTCGTCTTGCGTGCCGATGTAGTGACCGGCCGCGCTGCGCAGCACCTGTAGCGGCAGACGCTTGCCGGTCCAGGCCAGCGCCAGCGCACCACTGCGCACTGCGGTTGCAGAGGAAGATGCGGAAGGTTCAGACATGCCGTGCTCCTTGGTGGTGGGGCGGGGAGCACGCATCCCGCAGGGGATGGGGTTCCCCTCGGGTGGTTGAGAAAAGTGCATCGTCGCCAGGCCGGCGAGCGTCCGCGGTGGGCGATGCGAAGCGGACTGGATCGGTCGACGCGGCGAACCGCGTTGCAGTCTTGAAGACCGAGACTGCCAGGGCATGCCGCTGACGACTTTCAGCAACGCATGGCGTGAGGATGGGCGCGAAGCATGGCTGCCGTCGCAGGGAAAACCGAATCGCGGACGGCCCGCTTTAGGGCAGGCCCGCGTCACGGGACAAGGCAAGGACCAGGGCGCCGAAGGCCACGCGGGCCTTCGGCTGGAGAGGAAGGAAAACCACCTGTGGGCTGCGTCAGCGCAGGCCGTCGTCAAAGCCGTTCGCTGCGTCAGCAATCGCACCCGGCCCGTTTCGTGGCTGGGGCCGGAAACCTCTGGCGTGCATCCACACACAAAGGGAGCCCGTTGTTCCGCCGGCGGGCACCGGCACGGAATACCCTCGGCCCAAGGGGCCTCCTCACGGCTCGCGCGGCGGCAAGGCGTCAGGAAGCCCCTCGTGGCCGAGGCAAGGCACACCGATCAAGGGAATGGCGGCGGGCGCGATTCGTGGAGCAATGACCTTCTCGCCCCGTCGCCCGATGGTGGGCAGACGGGGCGCGCACACCGTTGCAGAAGGAGACGCGCGCTTTGGAGTCCCGCGCGGTGCGGGACGTTTGCCTCGCCGCCAGTGAAGGGCCGGCGCGGCAGGGGGAAGCGAGGATCAGGACGCCTTGGAGGCAGCGCGCCGCTTGCGCGGTGCGCTGCGCCGGCCCGTCGGGGACTCGAGCGGCAACGTGCCCTTGCAGTCCGGGTAGCGCGAGCAGGACCAGAACGCGCCGCTCTTGCCCGTGCGCTGCTGCATCGGTGCGCCGCACTGCGGGCAGGCCGGCGCCGGCGGCAGCTTGAGCGAGAGCGTCGCGCCGCGGTACTGCTGCACGAGCTGGCCGACCCACACGGACTGCTTCTCGATGAAGGTGTCCAGCGCCATCTGGCCGGCCTCGATCATGTCCAGCGCCTGCTCCCACACCGCCGTGGTGCCGGGGTCGGCGATGGCCGAGGGCACCGCGTCGATGAGCGTGAATGCCGCGTCGGAAGCGCGGACGGCGCGGCCTTTCTTGACCAGGTAGCCGCGACCGATCAGACCGTTGATGATGTTGGCGCGTGTCGCCTCGGTGCCGATGCCGGTGGTATCTCGCAGCTTCTGTTTCAGGCGCGGGTCGGTCACGAACTTGGCGACGGTCTTCATGGCCTTGATCAGCTCGCCCTGCGTGTAGGGTTTGGGCGGCAGCGTCTTCAGCGCCTTGAGATCCACCTTGCCGACCGGGCAGGACAGGCCCGCATGCAGGGCGGGCAGCACCTGGCTGCGCTGCGCATCCTCGCCATCGGCATCGTCCGGCCCCGGCGTCGCCAGCACCTCACGCCAGCCGGTGACGGCGATCTGCTTGCCCACGGCCGCCAGCGACTGACTGCCGCACGAGAACTGCGCTACCGTCCGGTCGAACTCATGGTGCGGGAGGAACTGCGCGAGGTAATGGGCGCAGATCAGCCGGTAGACGGCCAGTTCCTTCTCGTTCATGGCCGACAGGTTGGCGGGCTCCAGCGTCGGGATGATGCCGTGGTGAGCCGACACCTTGCCGTCGTTCCATGCACGCGAGCGCTGTTGGCGATCCAGGCGCTCGATCAGCGGCCGCAGGCTGGGGTCGGTCTTGACCAGACTGTCGAGTACGGTCGGCACCTCGGCCAGCATGCTCTCGGGCAGGTAGCCCGAATCCGAGCGCGGATACGTTGTCGCCTTGTGCGTCTCGTACAGCGCCTGGGCAATGTCCAGCGTCTCCTGCACGTCGAGGCCCAACTGCTTGGAGCACACCTCCTGCAGCGTGCCCAGGTCGAACGGCAGCGGCGGTGCCTCGCGCACGCGCTCGGTGTCCACCGACACGACCTGCGCATCGCGTGCCGCGCGAATGCGATCCGCAGCCTGCTGCGCCACCGGCTGCTGAAGGCAGCGACCCGCTGCATCCGTGCTGCCTTCGGGCGGTATCCAGCTCGCGGTGAAGGATTGGCCGGCATGGGATAGCAGCACATCCACGGCCCAATACGGCATGGAGACGAATCGCGCGATCTCGCGATCACGATCCACGACCAACTTCAGCGTCGGCGTCTGCACGCGCCCCACCGACAGCACGCCCGTATAGCCGGCCTGACGCCCCAGCAGTGTGAACAAGCGGCTCAAGTTCATCCCGATCAGCCAGTCGGCGCGCGATCGGGCGAGTGCGGAGTAATACAGCGGCAGCGTCTCGGCGGACGGCTTGAGCGCACCCAGCGCTTTGCGGATCGACGCATCGTTGAGCGCCGACAGCCACAGGCGCTGAATCGGCCCGCGGTAGCCGCACAGGTCGATGATCTCGCGGGCGATCATCTCGCCCTCGCGGTCGGCGTCGGTCGCTATCACCAGCTCGCCCGCCTTGGCGACGAGCTGCTGCACGACCTTGAATTGCGCTGCGGTCGCCGCCTTGGGCTCGACACGCCAACGCTCAGGAAGAATGGGCAGTTGCTCGATGGCCCAGCGCTTGTATTGCTCGCCGTAGCCTTCGGGCGGAACCGCCTCCACCAGATGACCGATGCACCAGGTCACGACGACACCCGCGCCGCTGTAGCAGCCGTTGCCGCGTTGAACGGCACCCAGCACACGGGCGATGTCCTTGCCCTGGGAGGGCTTCTCGCACAGGAACACGCGCATGAAGCCTCCTTGGAAATGTGCGGTTCATCGGATGGGCGTCAGCTTGGCGGGGCCAGGAGATGCCGGCAGCAAGGAAGCCGATTGATGCAGACACCGCTTTGTGATCGGCAGGCGGTCCGTTGCCGCAGCGGTGCGCATAGACCGCAGGAGTTGGCACAGCAAGAGCGTCGTTTCTGGAGGGCGGCTGGAACTCCGTGGACGACCTTGGAGCTATCCCCTGGGGATAGCTCGCTGGTGCATCGCGGGCGTATGACGGTTGCTACAGCCGCCCTCGGGGGAACGGCGATGGGCGAATTACTGTCCGCCGGCGGGCTTGGCGCTGAGCGCCACCGACTCGATGCGGTACGGCAGGATGCCCACGCGCCGCGCCTCGACCTTGAACGTCACGCGCTCGTTCTCGTCGGCGTCCTCCCATTCGTCGCGCACGGTGCGGCCCTCGACCAGCACCCGCATGCCTTTCTGGTACAGCGTCTTCCAGTGCTCGGCGTCGCGGTGCCACAGCTCCACGGGCGCCCAGAAGCCGCCGCGATCTTCGTACTCGCCGTCCTTCTTCGGGATCGGGTTGTCGAAGTAGACGTTCAGGCGCAGCAGCCGGCGCGGCTCGTCGTTGCCGTTCGGAAATTCGCGGTAGTCCGGCGCAGAACCGATGTTGCCCTCGCCGACGAAGTGCGTGCTCATGGTGACTCCTTGGTGGTGGGTGGAACGGACGCGGTATGCCCGTGGACGCGCCGCAGGTAAGCCGCTTCGGCCTGCGCGGCCTTGTTGGCGCATTCCAGGGCTTCGCGAGCGATGCTGTGGGTCAGACTGATCTGCATGTTCAGCACGATGCGCTGCAGTTCGATCGCGTACAGCTCGTCGATCAGCGAGGCCGGCGTCGCGGGGTTGGCCAGCAGGGCCTCCCACAACGCCACGCCCATGGAGGAACGGTCGAGGTTGCGCCAGCGCAGGAAGGTCGTCCCTGCGCCAGTGGCCTGCTGGGCCAGTTGCACGTCGAGCAGGCTGAAGGGATAGGCGCGCGCCTGGGGCAGCACGCGCCGCTGCGCCAGGCCAATCACGTCGTCGCGCAGCGCTGCGCACTGGCTGGCCCAGGTCTCCAGACTCCCCTTACCCTTAAAAGGCTGTAAAAGGCCTTTTAGGTAGCCTGCGTGTTCCAGCCGCTGGAAGTCCGCCTGTTCCAGCGCCACGAAGCGCGTGGAGTGGCTGATGGGGATCGATGCTGTCATGCGCCCGCAGCCTCATCGCCCGCCGCACCATCGGCTGTGCCATCCGTGTGAGCCGGCGCATCGGGCTCGATGGCGGGCGCTGCAGGCGGCGTGCCGGGCTTGGTCGTCCGCCGCGCGATCGGTGGCGCGAAGCGCGAGCGGCGCGTGCCTTCCAGCACGTCCTGCGGCAACTCGCCGAACTTCTCCAGCGCCGCTCGCGCCGCCGCGTTCTTCGCCGCGAAGTCGTCGCGCGTGGTGCCCGAGTAGCGGTACTGCTGGGCCAGCGAGAACAGGCTGCGCAGCGCGTGCGCGCCATCATTGAGCCAGCGCTCCAAGGTGCTGCGGTCGATCAGCGCCGTGTGGTGCGCCAGGATGAGTTTGCGCGCCAGGTCGTCGTAGTCAGCCAGCAGGTACACCGCCATGAAGCCGAGCTGGGCGTTCACGAACAGCGGCAGCTTCACCGGCTGCACGTTCATGTTCTCGCCCAGGGACAGCGCCGCTGGCACGTCGGCCAAGGCCTGATCCACCTGTTCGCGCAGGGTCTGCAGACGGGTCTTGGTGTCGGCGAGCTTGTCCTCGATCCGCAACATCCACCAGTCCGAGTACGGGTCGTCCTGCTCGGCGCCGCGCTTCATCTTGTTCATGGCGCCGATGAAGCCGTTGAGACCGATGATGCCTGGGCGCCCCTCGGTCGGCGCACGGCCGTGCCAGATGCGCGAAGCGTGGTGCGTGTGCAGCGTCAGCGACATCGCGCTGCGCAGCGATCCGAGATTCAGTTGCAGGGGTTCTGTGCGTTCGTTGGCCATGAGAGCGACTCGCGGTGAAGGGGCGAGTCGCCAGCATCGGCATCGGCCGGAAGGCTGTCAGTCAACAAACCGCAGCCCATGCGCGCCCGGTTTGTTCTGCGCGGAAGGCTGTGTGTGCCGGCTATCCCCTGGGGATAGCTCGGCGGAGTCGTTCGCGACTCGCGCGGAGGTGAGACCGCGTCGCGGGGCTATGCCTCGCGAGGTCTGTACCAGGCGGCCCGTTGCCCCTCCACCTCACGGTAGCGAAGCTCGAACAGGCGGCACTCGTGCACCACCTGCCGCCAACTGCTGCAGCCGTACTTGGCTGGAAGCTGCTCGGGATGCCGGTCCGCGATCCAGCGGCCAGCGGCGGCGATCGGTGTCCAGCCCTCGACGGCCAACTGCGCGGCGGCCTCGCGTAGCGCACGAACGATGCCGGCGGCCGGCCAGTCCACCGTGCCGTCCGGCGCGATGCCATTGACCAACAGGTCGTGGAACACATCCGACTGGACGAATTCCGCTGCCAGGCGCCGCGCCTGATCCATGTGCTCGGCCCAGCCGCGCAACTGCTCGAAGTGTTGATCGATGCGCGTGTAGGCGGAACCGAGTTCGTCCTGTGCAGCGCGGCACCCGTCCACGGTCCATAGATCGTGCTGGTCGATGAAGTGGTGCACCAGTGTGTTGCGCAGCGATACCAGGTCTTTGAGGTCGGCCTGGGTCTTGGCGTAGTCCTGCGCAGACAGGCTCAGTTGCACGCGCGTGCGAAAGGAGATCACGTCGCCGGGAAGATCGTCGTCGCGTTCCTCGCCGCCATTTCCATCGGTGACGACATACGAACCAAACAGTTGTCCGATCAACGTGCCCAGGGTCTTGGTCGCGGCATCTTCAATCCGCGCTGCGCGAATGGCCTCCAGCGAATGCGCCGGGCCTGAAATCTCGTGGTGGGCCACGATGGCTTTCATGAGGCGCTCGTATTGTTGAAGGCGCAACAGGCATCTGCCCAGCAAGCGCTGAACGTCTTGCTGTAGTGGTTGCAGTGCGTTTGTGGCGGGGGAAGTCGTCATGTCCATCGTCGGCCGGGCTCGTGCGTGGCTGTCCTCGTCTGATTCACAGGCGACAGTTTCGCCTGTCATTCGGCGGGCGACAATCGAGCGCGGCGGAAAGATGTCTGTTCCAGCTATCCCCTGGGGATAGTCAACATCAGCGATCACGCAAGGCTTCTCGGAGCTGAGCCAGGTAGGCACGTGCGACCTCGGGGTCAGCCGCACGGGATGCCGGCGGTGACGAGGGCGCAGGTGACGGGGGCGCTGGCGGTGCCGATGCACTTTCTCCGGCCCAGGCCTTGAACTCCCCGCGGATCGCCTTCTGGATGATGCCAAACAGGTAGCCGGCCGGGTTGCGTACCGCGCTGTTGTGGCAGCGTGCCGCCCACTCGTCGAGAACGGCCTGCCTCTGCGCCTCGTCCACCTGCTGCAGCGCCACCAGCGCGCCGGCCTGCTGCTCGTCCTTCAAGCGCAGGAAACGCTCGGGTAGCCGCAGGTTCTGCAAGGCCCTCGCGCGCGGTACTGTACGTACTTCATTTTTACGATCATTACGTACTGTACGGTCCTCCTTCGGAATCCGAAGAGAGCCGTCCGGCGCGGGTTTCGGTCCTGCTTCGGATTCCGAAGACGGGCGCGCAGCATTCCGAAGAAGGGCTTCCTGGCCTTCTTCGGATTCGTGGTCCGCACCCTCCTGTGGATAACCTGGCGTCGTCCAGCCATGCAGCGCCATGCGCTGCGCCAGCACCTGCAAGCGGGTCGGCAATGTGCGACCGCTGAGCAGCGGGTCTTCGGCAATCTCCTTGAGCGTGTTCATGCCCACGATCTGTACCGCCTTGGCGGCATGGGTCAGCGCCTGGCTGACCAGGCCGAGGTAGTCGGCATCGAGCTGCATCGCCTCGAAGGGCGACAGCGGTTCGTCGTGCAGCACGTAGAGGTTGCCTTGGATGCGGCCGGTCTTCGGGTCGCGCCGCCGCCGCGCCAGGCTGAGCCAGCGCGTCAGCCGCAGCAGCGTCAAGGCGCGCGCCACGGTCTCGTGCGAGGCTTGCGCCGCACAGGGCATGGACGCCAGATAGGGGCGGAGCTGGTCGTAGGTGGGAAAGGCGGTCACGCCGTCGTCGTTGAGCTGCAGGCGAAACACCTGCCAGGCGTTGCGCTCCAGCGGCGTCAGGCGCCGGTCGAGGAACAGCCTGCGCGGCACGCTCTCATGGCGGTTGCCGCTGTAGAGGAAACCGTCGGCGGCCGGCGCCGTGCCCTGCGCCGGTTCCTTCGGCTCAAGGTGCCGCAGCGCCTCGTCGAACAACGCCGACAGCGCAACCGGGCCATCGCGCCGTGATGCGCTGCCCGTGGTCATGGCTACACCAGCCCCTGGTCGATCCAGTTCCGTATCGCCGACCAGATCACCGACATGGGCAGGGTCATGGCCTCGGCCAGGTCCATGGTCAGCGCCAGCATCGCCATGTCGTCGGTCAGGGCGATATGGCGCTCGGCGACGCCGGCCTTCCAGCGCTCCCACAAGGCCACGTCCTGCGCCTCATCAAGCACCGGATGCCGGCCCTTGCGCTTGGGCAGCCCGAGGATGTCACGGCGCAGCGCCACTTCCTGATGCGTGAGGCCGTAGAACTTGCTGACCATCTCCGTGCTCGCCCCCAGGCGCAGCATGCGGTCCACCGTGGCGATCTCCCGCTCCACGTCGTGCACCTGGCTCAGAAGCCGCTTCAATACCTCCCGGTTCACCGACACCGAACACCACGACACCGTGGCATTCACCAGCATGCTCACGAGCTCGGGGTGTTTCAGCGCATCCAGCTCCTCCTCGCCGAAGCCCATGGCCTTGCAGCGGCGCAACTGGCCGTTGCGCAGGTCATGCAGGGCCTGGGCGATCACGGCCTGGTTGAGCGGGTGCGGTGCCGACATACGGGAGCCTCCTGCGCTCAGGAATCCTGGCTCGCTACGCCGGCTTCCAGATCCAGCAGCCGGCGCGCCAGGCGCAGCAGACGGAACAGCTTCACCAGCGCAGCATCGCTCAGGCGTGTGGCCGAGCCGCCGTGGCCATGCAGCAGCGCCGCCAGCTCGTCGGCCAGCCGCGCGCGGTCCAATCCGTTCGCGGAGGGCGGAGCCGCACTCAGCACATGCAGCAGGGTCAGCACCGCCCGCGCGAACGCCGGCAGCGCCTTCGCCTGGCCCACAACCGGCGCCGCGCAGACGAAGCCGATGCCGCCGACGCTGGCCTCAATGTGGTCGGCGACCGCCGCTTCCTCGCCGATCTCGCGCGCGAACTGCGCGATGTGCACGCGCAGGCGATCCGGCACGTCCAGCCCCGGCTCGACGTACCAGACGTCCGAGATGGGATAGAGCCCGCCGACCTGCACGGGGATCGCACGCAGCGCATCGGCCTCGAAGTCGGGCAGCTTGTCGCCGAGCTGGTCCGCGACCATCCGCTGGATGGACTGCAGGCGCTCGGTGGTCGGTGCCGGTGTCACGATGTGCCCTTGCAGGCGCTCGTCGCGTTGCCCGTGCTGGTCCTCCGGCGCTTCGGGCGATGCAAGCGGTGTCGCTGCTGGCGCCGAAGGCGCGACCGGCGTGGTGTCGCGCGGCACAGACGAGGCGGGTGGCTGCCGAGGCGCGGAGACCGGCGGGGGAGGACCAGCAGGCACGACAGGCGCTGCCGGTGGCGTCGGTGCCGCCGGTTCGCTGGTCAGCGCACGCTGGCGGCTTTCGCTGTCGTTGATCTCCAGCGCCAGCGTGTCGTAGTCCGCCTCCAGCAGCTCGGCCATCTGGCCGACCAGCTCGTCCTGCACCCGCTGCGGCGAGAAGTCGTCCGGCTGTGTGTCGAACTGCGTCAGCACGTCCTGAAACAAGGTGGCGAAGTCCACAGTCACGGTGCGGCCCAGCGCACGCCGCTCCCAGGTGCGCTCGCACGCCTTGCGCAGCACCGCGAGCCGGTCCACCTGATGCCGGCCCAATCCGCCGTACAACAGCGTCGGGATCGCCGGCAGTAGATAGCGCACCGCATCGTTCATGCGGCTGATGTGTGACTGCGGCACCGGATAGCCGTCGGCAGTCAGTCGCCGCGCGAGTTCGCTCTGCGACAGCGCCTGGCCGCTTTCCTGCTCGTAGAACTCGCGCGCCTTCTCGATGCCCAACGCCCGCTCGATGAAGGTCAGCCCGCCGCGCAGCTCGTTCTCGGCCAGATGCCCGGTCAGCGCCACGATTTCGCCGCGCGCCGGCCACGGGCGGAACAGGCACGCAATGCGGAAAAAGCGCTCCTCCTTGGTCTCGCTCCACAACTCGCGCAGGATCGCCAGCCGCGTGTTGCCGCCGTTGCGAATGATGTAGTGCGCCTCGCCCGGCCTGCGTGTGATCGCAGGGGGCGCGTCCAACCCGCGTTCGCGGATGGACGCCTTGATCTCCGCATAGGCCGGGTTGCGCGTCACGCGCGGGTCGTGGTCGTAGGGCCGCAACTGGTCCAGCGTCACCACCATCGGCGTGTCGGCGATGGGGTCGCTCAAGGTCGCGGCCGAAGGGCCGCTGCGCTCGAAGCCGGTGGCCAGCAGCTTGGCAGCCATGTCCTGCGGCGTCAGCTCAGCCACGGCCGTTCTCCTGCGCCTGCCGGTCGGCGCGGCGGAGTTGCGCGCGGGCATTGCGGTCGGCACGGTGGTCGCTCGCCGTCGAGCTGGTGTAGATCGACGCGCAGCCTTGCTTCGTGAATTTCAGGTGCCCGCCGGACGTGCGCACCACGCGCCAGCCTTCGCCCAGCGCGAACTCGATCAGCGCGCGCAGCCGTTCGCGGCCGCGCGCCAGTTCATGCGCGCTCGCCATGGCCGGCCCCTCCCGCATCGGCCCGGCCGGTGACCAGCGCGAAGCGCTCCCGCCACGCGGGGAACAGCTCGCCGGCCAGCGTGCGCATGGTCTCCAGCGCCGCGGGCGCCGTGCGCCCAGCCGGCTGCCGGTACTCCACCCGGTGCACCGGCAATTCTCGTGTCGCAGCGCGCGGATAGGCTTCGATGGCCGGCACGTCGGTGCCCAGCACCTGCACGCCGGCCTGTTCCTGGAACACCTGTCGCAGCGCCTGCTGGACCAGCCGCGCGTTCGACGACACCGGATGCACACGGTTGATGAGCAGGCGCAGCGGTGGCGGCTCGATGCCTAGGTGCCGATACGGCGCGATGTCCTCGATCAGTTGCAGGGTGCCGCGGCGCAGTTCGCGCGCGGCCAGAATCTCCGGCGTCACCGGCGACAGTGCCAGGTCGGACGCCAGCACCGCCATCTCCAGCAGCACGCTGCGCGCGCCCTGCGTGTCGATCAACAGCAAGTCGTAGTGCGTGCGGAAGACGGGAAGCAAATGGCGCAGTCGCAGGCGCCCATCCGGTGCGTGCAGCAGCAGCGTGTTCAGTTCGCCGCGGTCGTCGTTGGAGAGCACCAGGTCAAGGCCCGCGATCGCGGTGCGCGACACCAGTTGCTCGATGCGCCGCTCGTTGAAGGCCAGCATCTCGTAGATGCCGCCGGGCGCGCGCACGTCCAGCGTGAAGTAGCTCGACAGCGTGGGCTGCACGTCCAGGTCCAGCAGCAGCACGCGCAGCCCGGCATCGGCGATGAAGCCGCCCAGGTTGGCCGCCGTCGTGGTCTTGCCCACGCCGCCCTTGGTCGAAATGATGGACACCACCTGCATGGGCTTCTCCTCGTCGAATGGCATGAACCGAGAAGAAGCGTCAGGCGCGTTCTTTGAGGCGATCGGCGATCCACTGTTCGATCTCCACCGAGTCCCAGCCCACCGCGCGCACGCCCAGGCGCAGCGCCTTGGGGAACTTGCCTTCCTTCATGAGGCTGTAGATGTGCGCGCGCTTGAAGCCGGTCTTGGCTTCGACCTCGGCGCGGCGCAGGATGCGGTGCTCGGGCGGCAAGGCCGGCGCGATGGTCTGCGAAGACATGAGAGGCACTCCTTGACGCTCGATGGCGTTGTTCAGAAAGTGCCTCGCATTCCATATGCTGCTGCTGCGAGATTCACTGCAACTGCAGAACACGCAACTGCAATTGCAGTCTGCTGTTACAGGCTCAGCGCGATGCCTCCAGATGGCGACGCGCCTGTGCCAGCTTGCTCCACAGCGTTCGCTCGCTGATGCCGGGCCGCCCTTCATGGTGGGCCAGTAGCGCACTGATCACCGCATCCATGTTGCGGAAGGACGAGTAGGCAGAGCCCGCGGGGGACTTGCCCAACAGCAATGTCAGCAGGCCGCCAATGATGTTCAGGTAAGTCGATTCGCTGCGCAGGCCCGGTTCACTCGCATCGCCCTCACGAATGCTACTGGCATGCTCCTTCGCCAACGCTTCGTGCTGTGCCTTCAGCGCCGCATGTAGTTGTGCGAGTTCGGCAAGCTGCAGCTTGGCGGCCTCGCGATCGGCTAGCAACACGTTCAGCATGGCGACGCTCACCGAAGGATGCAGTTCGCGCTCGATGCCGTCGAACAGGAATGGAGGCCGCTCACCGGGGTAGTAATGCGACATCCACGCCTTCAGGTCGACGTGGCGCACGATCAACGCAGGATCGTCGAGTGCGGGGCGCTGAGGTTCCTGCGCCATGCCTGCCTTGCCGTAAGAAAGCTCATCGTGTGCCAATGCGTCGAAGATGCGCTCGGAGAAAAGGCGCAGCAAGGGCCAGCGCGGAAAGTCGTTCGGCTCAGGCATGGCACGTGGCCCGAGCGTTTCCAGAATCCGCGGCTCAAAGCGCAACAGTCCCGCCCAACGGACGGCCGCCTCGATCGGGCGGTAGTAGATCCTGGCGCCAAAGGCAAGGCAACTCGATTTCTCCATGTCGCGTGCGTCCCATCGTCGGATCGAACTCTGGCAGACGCGCACCGCCCAAGTGGGCGAGGCGATTGCCCAGAAATCCGGATGAAGCGCAGGACCGGCCGGGATCGTGGAAGGAAGCGTTGCATCGGCGCTGACGGCCGGCTAAGGGCGAACTACATCTTGCTACGCTTGAAACTCCTCAACCATGATGCGGGCGCTTTGCCTTTGGACCGGCACGCGGCTTGGTGGTCGCGCTCCCCTGGAGTCAAGCATGGGTGCCGCGCTTTACCCGAAACCTGGCCAAAGTTTTCCGTAGGAATTCCAACGGCGTAAAGTGCCAATGCGTCAACAGGATGAGCCGGTTTGCAACCGGCAAAAGCTCATGCGTTCCGCGTCAGTGAAATGACCGCGGCGGCGAGCCCGCAGGCGAGTGCCGGAGTACGGAAGGGCGCAGCAATTGCGTCGAAACTGGAATCAGTACAGCGCATGAGCCATGCAGATCGGGTCAGCCGCAAGACCAAAGATGAATCGCGCAATCCGAGAAAACTAGCCGCGCACCTTTCGATAGATCTGCGTCAAATCGCGCGTGATGTGCTTGCGTCCTGATGACATACACGTTCGGCGCGTTCGATGAACCGCTGCAACGGCTCCGTCATGCCACCCTCGGTTCGTAACAGATAGGTGGTTATCGATGCGCTCTGACCGGCCAACGGGCGGACAACAACATCCGCCGGCTGGCAAGTTGCCAAGTGCGCGGCAGTGGAAAAACCTAGCCCGTACCCTGCGGCCACCAACGTCAGCATCAGCCCGTGAGAAGCGGCATACTCAGCCACGATCGGTTGGACATCGACAGAGCGGAACAGTCGTTCGCTCTGCCGACCGCAACCTTGGCATGCCCGTGGATCACAAAGTACCAGCGGATAGCTCACCACTTCCTGCAACGGCACTTCCTTGAAGGCTACAAGCGGGTGCCGTGCGGGCAGGATCACTACCAAGGGGTCGGCCCACAGCGGCTCAGCAATGATCCCGTCCTCCACTTCATTGACCATTGCAAAGCCGGCGTCGAACAGATTTGCGTTCAGCCCCTGCACGAGTTCGGTCAGCGGTACTTCGGAGAGCCGGATGTTTACCTGCGGCGACTCTTCGCGGCACAGTGCAAGCAGTGCTGATAGCCTCGCCCGTCCTATGTCTCTCGACAGCGCGATTCGCAAAATGCCCTGAGAACCGGAGGCAGCAGCCTTCGCGCTGGCCACTGCCTGCTCAACGCTCAACATGATGCGGCGGGCGTCGTCGAGGAAGACTCGCCCTGCCCAAGTCAGGGTTGCGCCCCGCGGCGTGCGACTGAGCAACGTCACGCCTAGAGTTGTCTCCAACTTGCGGATCGTGCGTGATAGGGGAGATTGTTCTATATGCAGCCGCCTAGCGGCTCGACCGAAGTGCAGTTCCTCGGCTACAGCAATGAAACAGCGAAGATGACGTAAGTTCATGCGCAGTCCCTCGTGACGTGACCAGTCCTTATGATCGTAGGGAGCCGCATGCGTGCGGAGACGAGGCCGGCATGTCTTGCAGCGGCTGCCGTCGCTGGCTCACAGCACGCGGGCAATGGTGTCCGGAGTTATTGCAACGCTGCTTGAACGCGGGCGGCGGTCATGGCGGATGGCTAGCTAGAGCACTCGCGCCAGCGCGCCTCGGCTAGTCTTCTGTGGCCGCAGCGACCCGAGGAAGACAGTCGCGGCGTCTTACGTCACTCCCCGAGGGCGAGCGATTTGGTCTGTCGACACGGGCGGCGGTGCAGCGTCTGAAGTTCGCGCCAGCGGGCATCGCGCCGGATGAACTGTCGATGGGCATGTTCGGCGAATTCGAGATCGCCACCTGTAACCGCGCTGCTGAAGCACTGCGGCCGGAGCAGTCGCAGCAAGCGGCTGACGCGGGCGGACAAGCAATTCCTGTAACATGTGCCGCGCATCTTCACTGCCTTGCAGCAAGCCCGCGACAGCGTGAGGGGAGCGGCCAACGGCCTTCACGGTCAGCAACGCATTACGCTGTCCGATGGCATCACCCCGTCGCGCTTGCCGACCTTGCTGGCGTTAAGCTGGCAGGAGGAGCCCGACGTCGAGTTGCGCCTGTTCGAGGTGTCACTGTCGCAGCAAATCAAGGGGCTGCATGGCGATCTGCATGACCTAGGGCCCAGTCTGGTGAAGTGGATGACGACATCGTGGCTAAGGCGCTTTGGAGCGCCCCCCCCTCATGGTCGCGGCGCCGGCATGGCATCCGCTGCTCAAGCACAAACGTATCTCACTGGACGAGGTGCTGCGTTATCCGCTGGTGCTGGTGACCCACATGCATACGGGAGTCATGCACGTCAGATCCAACGAGTGCTGCCGCGGGTGAAGCAGGAACCCGTGATCGCTGCACGGGTGGCTTCCTGGGAACCTGAAACGCGTCGAGGTATATTGATTGGACAGAAGCTAGTCTTCCGTCAACAGGTGTAGCCATCCCTTGCTAGCGGCTTCCACCATAGAACTTTTCCACGAACGAGCGACGGTAACTCTGGTGGCAGGCTAGGCAGCTTTGCTGGGTTTTGGAGAAAGCCGCGATGACTGCTTGGCCGTCATTCCGCTGTGCAGCCTCGCCCATGGCGGTCGCGGCGTCATGGACCTGTCCATCAAGACCCCGAAACTTTCCAGCGTCTGCCCCAAGCCAAGCAAGGATGCGCATCTTTTCCGACATGGGCGGCTCGGCATGCTTGGCGATTCGTGGTGCTAGCTCGGCGACCAGCGGCCAGTCTTCTTTGGAGATCGCGCCCGTGACGGCTTGCATGTCGCGACCGAGTCTTTCCATTATGGTACGAAGCGCCATTGGCTTTGCCGCCTCTACGGACTGCGCACCGAGTGCCGTGGCGAAGGTTGCCAAGAGCACGGACAGCGGGACGGTGAAAAACGATCTGGGTTTCAAGGGCTGGTTCACGAATTTCTCCATTGATGTTGTGACGAATGCTTTGGGTCTAACGATTGGTTGCAGGTGTCCTCAAAATTCCAGACTCAGCGCGATCGATCCGAATGCGTGATGGCCCGCCTGCTGGTCGAACTCGCGGGTTCTCCAAACGCGCATCACGGCGAGCCGTACGCCACGTCCAGCAACGATCCATTGGCTACTGATGCCGAGAGCTGCTTGCGCGATCCAAGGCCGCCGGCTGACGTGATGGCTATGCCGGAACATGTTTCCGTCGAGTGAGAAGTCCCAGGCGACGGCTTTACCCTCCAGATTCAGGAAGACATGTGCCCCAGGTTTGGGCGCCAGGACCGACTGCGGCGTTGTCGTGCGCAGATCGGCAACACCAGAGGGCGGGCGGTTCTCTGCGCCAGGGCGGATCGGATAGCTGCCGAAGTCGTTCGGTATGTTCCAGCCCGCGCGAAACTCCACGCCGGTACTGGCGGCGGTTTCGATGTTTCCGACCCGCAGGGCATAGCTGCCGATCACGTCGCTGCCCCATCCAGGGCGGACCGCACCCTCCGTGTACGGCTTGAACTTGCGCTCCATGGCCATCTGAAACGCCGGCTCGTTGCGCAACTGGTTGTCCCAGCCGCGAAATCGCTCAATGCCGCGTGCCCGATGCACCAGATCCTGAGATTGCTCGGCCAGCGACCAGGGGCCGATCACGCCCAGGGTCAGCTCACGCACGTCAAGCATTTCGTAGCTGGCGGCTTGTGGGTGGATGCGGCGATTCCACGCCAAACCCAGGTAGAGCAAACCAGCGTACGGTCGGTCATCTGGAATCACGTCGGTGCGCGTCTTGTTCTCGGGCGTGTACATGGACTGGCCAAAGCGCACGACGAGGTTTTGCGACGATGTCTGGGCGCCGGAATCGCGCCAGAACCCGGGATCAGCCCAGCCGATGAAGCGGGCGTACAAACCAATCGGCTGAGGCAGGCACTCCGGACGGAGCCCGCCTTGCAGATCACGTGAGACTGCTGTTAGCGCGACACCGTTGGTGTAGTTGCGATCGGAGCCGGTGAACAAATCGTTCTCCAGACGCAGGGTGCCGCCCCGCCAGCGCAGGGATTGCTCTGGCGAGCAGGAGGGAGGATTTGCAGAGAGTGAGACTTCGGAACCAAAAGCAGAAATCGGGCTGAACAATGCACCCGCAATCAACAAGATGACGCACTGCATCGGCTGCCGCACCTTGGTGCCGCGCAGGCTCCAGCGATACCCGCCGATGCCAATCATGTTGCCCCATCGCCTGCCGCCCTGTTGACGTAAAAGCGTTCGAGGGCACTGACGATTTCCTCCGCATCGTCTACGCAGGTGAACAAGTCGAGATCGGATGAAGAGACATAGCCTTCGTCGAGCAGAAGATCGAAATCAACTACGCGACGCCAGAATGCACGGCCGACCAGCACCACCGGAACACGCTGCATCTTTCTGGTCTGGATCAAGGTGAGCACCTCGAACAGCTCATCGAGCGTTCCATAGCCACCGGGGAAGGCCACCAAGCCCTTGGCGTGTAACAAGAAGTGCATCTTGCGCAGCGCGAAATAGTGGAATCGGAACGCCAAATCCGGGCACATGTAGGGGTTGGGTGCCTGTTCGTGGGGCAGCGTGATGTTGAGGCCAATCGAACGTGCGCCGACCTCGAAAGCACCGCGGTTGGCGGCCTCCATGATGCCGGGCCCACCCCCGGTGACGACGACGAAATCACGGCGATTTTGCTGCTGGAAACGCGCCGAAATAAGGCCCGAGAAACGCCTCGCTTGCTCGTAGTGACGTGCCTGTTCGACCCGGCGATTGGCCCGCGCAAGCTCTTGCCGCAGCCCGACATCCTCCGGAGTGACGCGCGCCTGACGCTCCAGAACGCCAAGACGGGCTTCTGCCGTCTCGGCATCGCTCACGCGTGCGCTGCCGAAGACCACTACCGTCGAGCGAATGCCTTGCTCGTGCAGGATGCGCTCGGGCTTGAGCAGTTCGAGCTGTAGTCGCAGCGGCCGCAGTTCGTCCTGGCCAAGCAGCTCGATGTCTTCGTACGCAAGCCGGTACGTTGGCGACTCGCGGATGGCGCGCAGGCGTTCATCGAGATCTTCTGCGGGCTTCATCACTCGTGCGCCAGAAAGTCCGGCCAGCGCAGCGCATGGCCATACTCGGGCACCGTGACCTGCCAGCCGAGTTGCTGCTGCAAGAGGTCAGCGAAGGTTTGCGCGGCCGACGATTCCCCATGCACCACGAAGGTTTGCGCCGGTGCTTGAATGAAAGCACGGGCCCAATCCAGCAGCGCCTTCTGGTCGGCATGCGCCGAGAGGCCGTCCACGCTGTGGATCGCCGCACGTACCGGGATGTCCTCGCCGAAGATGCGTACACGTTCGGCCCCCTCGATCAGGCGCCGGCCAAGCGTCCCCTGCGCCTGGAAACCGGGAAACAAGATGCTGCATTCGCGGCGTGGCAAGTTGTGGCGCAGGTGGTGCCGGATACGTCCCGCGTCGCACATGCCGCTGGCAGAAATAATGATGGCCCCGGAGCGAATCCGGTTCAGCGCCATGGACTCCTCAGCGCTCGCTGTGAAATCCAGGTACGGGAGGTTCTCGCCGCGCGCGTGCCATCCGGCCAACCGCTTCGCCTGTTCGTCGAACAATTCGAGATGTTCACGCGTGATGCGTGTGGCCTCGGTGGCCATCGGCGAATCGACAAACACCATTGGACGCTGCAGACGCCCTTCGCAGGTGAGACGATGTAGGTGGTAGAGCACCTCCTGGGTTCGGCCGACCGCAAAGGCCGGCACGATGACGTTGCCGCCGCGCTCGAACAGGGTTTTCTCGACGATGCCGATCATGTCCGCTTCGGTCGCCGAGAAATCCTTGTGCCGGCGGTCACCGTAGGTGGACTCGATGACGAGGATGTCGGCTTCCTCAATGGGTGTCGGGTCGCGCAGGATGGGGCGTCCCGGCTGGCCCAGATCGCCGCTGAACACGATCTTCGTGGGGTAACCGTACTCGGTAATCCACACTTCCACGATGGCCGAACCAAGGATGTGTCCGGCATCACGAAAGCGGGCGCGCACCCCGACGCGGGGTGCGAACTCCCGGTCGTATTCGATACCTCGTACCTGCTGCAGGCATTCGTGTGCATCCTGCAGGGTATACAGGGGTGGCGGCACGGTCTTTTCTTTGAGCCGCTTGGCAACCCGCTTGGCATCGCTTTCCTGGATGTGAGCGCTATCGGGCAGCATCACCCCGAGCAGATCAACCGTCGCTGGCGTGGCGTAGATGGACCCCTTGAACCCGGCGCGCGTGAGTTTGGGCAATAGCCCGCTGTGGTCGATGTGGGCGTGGGTCAGCAGGACGAAGTCAATGGACGCCGGGTCGAACGCGAACGGCTCGTGGTTGCGTGCTGCTGCTATACGCCCACCTTGAACCATGCCGCAATCGACCAGGAAGCGGACATTAGCCGCTTCGACCAGGAAGCACGATCCGGTGACTTCTCGGGCTGCGCCCAAAAAACTGAGTTTCATAGGGCGTTCACTCGGGTTTTCGCATCGGGCAAGTGCTGAGGCCGAGCAGGCGATAGCCAGGACAGCGGCCTGCCAGGCCGGTGAGGAGTGGCATGATTCCAATGAGTCCCAGCCAACGCCAAGATGAGTCCAGCCACAATGGGAGACTGAGCAAAATCAGTCCGATGACGATGCGCACAATGCGGTCGAGATTTCCAACGTTGATTTGCATGACGGTCTCCTTTTGTTGAGTCAGCGGCTTGAAAACGCGACGGGGGCGGCAGCGCCCCGCAGCGGATGGGTTGCGGTCGATGCCGTCGTGGATACGTCCCAGCCACCACCAAGGGCCTTGTACAGCGCCACCAGTTGCACGGCGGCGTTGGTATGCGCGCGTGCGGCTGCGGTTTCGGCCTCGTGCAGACTGCGCTGGGCAGCCAGCAGTTCGACCAGCGCAATGTCGCCCGCCGCGTAGCGCGCCTTGGCGTGGCCGTAGCTGGTGCGCGCGGCATCCAGTGCCATACCGCGGCGCTCCAGTGTGTCCAGCCCGCCGTGGTAGTCGCCAAGCGCGCGCTCGGCATCGCCCAGCGCCGCCAGCACGGCCTGCTCATAGGCCAGCGCGGCCTGTCGCTCGGCCGCCTCGCGTGCCCGAATTTCGGCTCGCACACGGCCACCGTCGAACAGGCGCCAGGAAATCAGCGGCAGGATGGAAAAACGCGAGCTGGATGCATCGAACCAATCGCCCGTACTGAGCGCTTGGAACCCGCCGCCGACACCGATGGAGAGTTTGGGGAACAACTCGGCCGTGGCCACGCCGATGTCGGCGGAACTCGCTGCCAGGCGACGTTCCGCAGCCAGCACGTCCGGGCGCCGGCGCAGCATCTCTGCGCGCTCGCCCACCGGCAGCGCCCGCAGCGTGCTCGGCGTCAAGGGGCCATCCAGCAGTGCCAGCTCCCGCTCCGGCGGCGCGCCCAGCAGCACGCCCAGGCTGAGTATCGCGGCGCGCTGACGCGCCTGGATATCCGGGATGAGCGCGTTGACTGCTGTCCATTGGGCGTACGCCGCCTCCACGTCGGCGGCCGACGCGTCGCCCAGCGCATGCCGCAGGCGCACCAATTCCAAGGTCTGCTGCAGCGTATCCAGTGTGGCCTGTTGTGCGTGCAACTCGTAGCGGGCGCCGACGGCGGTGAACCAGGTGCGCGCGACCTCGGCCACGATGCGCATGCGTACGCCCTGCGCCTCGGCTTCGGTCGCCTGCAGGCGGGCGCTGGCGCCTTCCAGCGCCCGCCGCTTGGCCCCGAACAAGTCGGCCTCCCAGGCCGCGTCGAAGCCCGCGTCGTAGATGGTCTGCGTTGCGTCAAGGCCGGGGATCGAACCTACGGGCAGGGGTCCGTTCTCGCTTTGACGGCGCCGGTTGACGCTCGCGCCAGCGGCGGCGGTGGGCAATGCCTCGCCGGCCACACGATCGCGCAGGGCGCGTGCCTCATCGATGCGTGCCGCAGCCTGGCGCAGATCCAGGTTCTGTGCCAGCGCCGTGGCCATCAGGCGATCGAGGATGGGATCGTCCAGTGCAGACCACCATTGGCTCAAGTCTGCGGACTGGGATTCGCTTGCCAACGGCAAGCTCCAGCCGCTGCCGACGTCGACCGGCGGCGGCTCGCGGTAGTCGGGGCCCACGCTTGCGCAGGCAGTCAGCAGCACGCAGGACAGGGCCAGCGCGAGCGGACGCGCGCGCCCAGGGGTCAGGCCGGTGACGGTTGCGCGAAGAAAGGGAGTGCGGGGCTTGGATTTCATTGCAGGCGTCCTCGGACGAATACGGTGGCCATCGTCAGCGTGGCCAGGGCGATGACCGCCAGCGGCCACAGGCTGGCGAGAATGTCACCGGGCGGCATGGCCTTGAGAAAGCTGCCTTCGACGATGATGAGGAAGTGGGTCAGCGGAATGGCCTGAGCCAGCCATTGCATCATGAGCGGCATGTTTTCCACAGGCGTCGCAAAGCCTGACATCAGCACCGCCGGCACGCCGACGGCGAACGCCCCCAGGATGGCCTGCTGCTGCGTCATGCTGACCGCGGAAATCATCAGACCGATGCCGACCACCGAGGCGATGAACAGCACCAGGCTGGCAAGCAGGAGTGCAAACGAGCCCGTAAACGGGATGCCGAACAGGAAGACGCCCGCGCTGATCATGAACAGGCCCAGCGCGGTGCCAATTGCGAGTGCCGGCAGTGATTTGGAAATGATGATCTCGGGCGTCGAGGTGGGCGACACCAACAACTGGTCGAAGGTCCCGAGTTCACGTTCGCGCGCGATCGACAGCGAGGTGATGAGCAGCGCGCTGAACAGCGCCAGGATGCCCGTCAGGCCGGGCACGATGAACCAGCGGTAGACCAGATTCGGGTTGAACCAGTGGCGCACGACGACCGGCGTTGGCGCTTGCGCGTCGGGCACGACCTCGGCGCCGACATCGGCGGCGATGGTGGACAGATAGGCCACGGTGATCTGCCCAGAGTTGCTGCGCCGGCCATCGACCAGTACCTGCGCGCGGCCACTTTCGCCGGCGGCGATGGAGCGCGAAAAATCCACCGGGATGGCGAGCGCGGCGATCACCTCGCCACGGTCGATCAGCTCGTGCAGCTGCTGCTGGCTGTCGACATGCCGGACGTGGGTGATGAAGCGGGCGCTGTCCAGGCGCTGTACCAACTCGTGCGACCACCGCCCCGCATCCTGATCGTAGACGGCGATATCGACGTTGCGCACTTCCAGCGTCGCGGCAAAGGCAAACACCAGCAACTGCAGGATCGGCGGCACGAACACCACCATGCGGCTGCGCGGGTCGCGCAGGACGCTGAGTACTTCCTTGATGAACTGGGCGCGCAGGCGGGTGAACGAGAATGCGGAAGTCAACATCGCGTCACTCCAGGTTCTTGCGCGTGGCGCGCTTGGCGATCACGAAGAACAGCACCCCGATCGCCGCCATGGCCGCCAGGTTGGGCAGGAACACGGCCCAGATGTCGCCGGCCAGGAACACCGTCTTCAGCGAATCGACGAAGTAACGCGCCGGAACCAGCCGGGTGATGGCGCGGATCGGTGCCGGCATGGCGTCGATCTCATAAAGAAACCCCGACAACATGAAAGCTGGCAGGAAGCCCGTGAACAGCGCGATCTGCGCGGCCAGGAACTGGTTGCGTGCCAATGAGGAAATCAGCAGACCCTGACCCAGCGCCGGCACCATGAACACCGCCGACAAGAGCAACAGGGACAGCAAAGAGCCGCGCATCGGGACGCCGAACACGAACACCGCTAGCGCCGCTGCGCCCAGCGTGGACAGCATGCCGAGCACGAAGTAGGGCAGCAGTTTGCCGATCAGGATCTCGGCCACCGAGGCCGGCGTGGACAGCACTGCCTCCA
Organism: Dyella ginsengisoli LA-4; assembly: GCF_000334915.1. GTDB lineage: Bacteria > Pseudomonadota > Gammaproteobacteria > Xanthomonadales > Rhodanobacteraceae > Dyella_A > Dyella_A ginsengisoli_A. The sequence goes on from NZ_AMSF01000058.1 coordinate 100,279, forward strand.
TGGTGCCGCGCTCCCATTCACGCGCCACCACCAGTGCAGTCAGCATGGTGCCGATGATGGTCATGACGATGGCGATGGCGCCGGGAATCAGTGCGCGTCGGCTTTCCAGCTCGGGGTTGAACCAGTAGCGCGGCTCCAGCATGATGGACTGCGCTGGTGCTCCGACGTCCAGTCCGGCACGCCAGGACTGGACCACGCCACGGGCGTAGTTCTCGACGTAGTTGGCGGTATTGGGGTAGGAGCCATCGGTGACGATCTGCACCAGCGGCTCGCTGCCACGGAGGGCCAGACGCTGCTCGAAATCTTGCGGGATCACCACGTAGCCGCGCAGGTCGCCTGAGACCAGTTGGTCGGCCACTTCGCGTCGGTCATGAGCGAAGTGCGTATCCAGGAAGCGGGTGCCCGAAAACGCTGCGGCCAGCGACTGTGCCGATGCGCCGGGTGACTCCAGGACCACGCCGACACGGACATCCTTCGCATCCAGCGACACCGCATAGGCGAACAGCAGCAGCAACACCACCGGCAGCACGAACGCGATCAGCAGCGTCGATGGGTCGCGCAGCGCCTGGTAGCTTTCCTTGGTCACCAGAGCGATCAAGCGCCGCAGATCAAAACGGCGCAAGTCGGTCTGCAGGGGGCCACTCCCGTCTTTGTGCATTGTGGCGCCGTTCATGTGGCGGCCTCCAGCTCACGGTCTGACGACTCCACCAGATGAATGAAGGCGTCCTCCATCGTCGGGTCGGGTCGTTCGGGGCTGACCGCCGAACGTTTGAGCGCGTCGGGCGTATCCAGCGCGATCAGTTGCGCACGCGAGAGCATGGCTACGCGGTCGCAGTATTCGGCCTCGTCCATGAAGTGGGTGGTGACCATGATGGTCACGCCCTTGCGGGCCAGTCCGTTGATGTGGGTCCAGAATTCGCGCCGGGTCATGGGATCTACCCCTGAAGTGGGTTCATCCAGAAACAGTACCGGGGGCCTGTGCATCAGCGAACAAGCCAATGCCAGGCGCTGCTTGTGGCCCAGCGGCAGGGAATCGGGCGTGGCGGACAGCCAGTCGCCCAGATCGAAGGTTTCGATCATCTCGGCAATGCGCTCGCGCCGGGTGTTGCCTTCCAGTCCGTAGACGCCGGCCGAGAATTCCAGGTTCTGCTGCACCGAGAGCAGGCCGTAGAGCGAAAACTTCTGCGCCATGTAGCCGAGCCGGCTCTTGGCTGCGCCGGTGGCGCGGCGCAGATCATGGCCCACCACATGCGCTTCGCCAGCAGTGGGTTTCAACAGGCCGCACAGCATCTTGAAGGTGGTGGACTTGCCGGCACCGTTGGGGCCGAGCAGGCCGAAGATTTCGCCCTTTTGCACCTCGAAGCTGACGTTGTCGGTGGCGGTGAACTCGCCGAAGCGCTTGGTGAGGTTTCGGCACGACACGGCAATGTCGAAACCCAGCTCAACCGGCGGCAGACGCTCGGCCAGCGTCGACGTGCCGCCGGGGCCGCCACCGAGCAGATCGATGAAGGCGTCTTCGAAGCGCGCAGGCACCTGCGCCAGCCGCACCTGCGCCTGATCGGACAGGGCCTGGAGCTGCTCCGCCTCGGCGCCCTCGCGCAACACCACGCGCACGCCGGCGCCCTGGATCACGCCATCGCTCACGCTGGGCAGGTCGAGTGCCTGGGTCAGGACCGCTCGGCGCTCGGCACCGACGTCTTCCAGACGGAAACTGCGGCCTTCGAGCCGCGCGGTGAGTTGCTGCGGCGGGCCATCGAACAGGAGCTGTCCCTGGTTCAGCAACAGCACGCTCTCGCAGCGCTCGGCTTCGTCGAGATATGCGGTGGACCAGACCACGGCCATGCCCTCGTCGGTCAGCGCCTGCACCATGCGCCACAAATCCTGGCGGCTGACCGGGTCGACACCCACGCCCGGCTCGTCCAGCAGCAGCACCTTGGGCCGCGCCATGAGCGCACAGGCAAGGCCCAGCTTCTGCTTCATGCCGCCGGAGAGCTTGCCGGCCAGACGCTTGGTGAAGGGCCCGAGCCGCGTGAACTCCAGCAGCTCGGCAAACAGATCGGCGTTGCGATCCACATCCATGCCGCGCAACTGCGCATACAGGCGCATGTTCTCCATCACCGACAGGTCTTCGTACAGACCAAAGCGTTGCGGCATGTAGCCGCTGGCGACGTGGATGGCGTCGTTGTCCTTGACTACGTCATAACCGGCCAAGGTGACGTGGCCGGCGTTCGGCATCAGCAGGCCGGTCAGAATCCGCATCAGCGTCGTCTTGCCGGCGCCGTCGGGGCCGACCAGACCCGTCAGCCGTCCATAGTGGATGCGCGCGCTCAAGCCCCGCAGCGCCTTTACGTCGCCGAAATGCTTGTCCACGTCTTCGATGACGATGGCAGCGTCTTCGCCCGCACCCGCAGGCACGGCGGCGATAGCAGGGCTTGCCTGCATTTCAACGCTCCCCCGCCGGGATACGGGTGCCGGCTTTCGCATCGACCTCGATCGTCACCGGCATGCCCTGGCGCAAGGCACTGTCGCTGTCGGCTTCGTCGATGACGATGCGCAGGCGGTAGACCAGATCCGTGCGCAAATCCGTCGTCTCCACCGTCTTGGGGGTGAACTCGGCGCGCGGCGAGATGAAGCCGATCTGGCCGCGATAGACCTTCTCTGATGAATCGCTTTTGACGCGCACCACAGTACCGGGCGCGATGCGCCCCAAGTCCGACTCGCCCACGTAGGCGCGCACGTAAACCGGCTTGTCCAGGCTCAGGCTGTAGACCGCGCTCTGGCTTGCGACCATGCTGCCGGGCTCCCGCACTCGTGCGATGACGGTGCCGCTACTGGGCGCCATCAACTCGGTGTCCGCCAAGGCTGTCGTGGCTTGCGCTGCGGCGGCCTGTGCGGCCGCAAGGCGAGCTTCTGCCGCGGCGATGTCTTCCTTGCGAAAACCTTCGGATGCTTGCGATAGGGCCGCCTTGGCCGCTTCGACGCCAGCGGTTGCCTGGTCGCGCGCCGTGCGGGCGGCATCGACCGTGCGCTGGCTGCTGGCGCCCGATGCCAGCAGGCCACTCTGGCGCTGGAAATTGCGCTCGGTCTCGGTGGCGAGCGCCTGGGCCTGCCTGAGGGCTTCGCGCGCCTGGGTGATTTCCTGCGGTCGCAGGCCGCGGCGCAGCTTGGCCAGTTCCGCCTGCGCCACCTGCACCTGGGCCTGTGCTGCCGCAAGTGCTTCCCGATAGGGTTGCGCGTCAAGCGCCGCCAGGCGCGCGCCCGCGCTGACGGCATCGCCCTCATCGAAAGCCATTTGCATCACGCGCCCGGGCTGACGGAAGGCCAGTTGCACCTCGCGGATGTCGACGTTGCCGTAGAGGCGCAATGCATCTTGTTGTCCATGGTCGCGCGACAGCCAGAACGCCAGTGCGCCGCCAAGAGCGAGCACGACGACGGCGATCACGACCCAACGGGTTTTCTTGAAGAGGAGGTTTGGAGTTTTCATCGATGGGTTTCCGCTGGATAAAGGTGCTCAGTGCTCGCGTGCGACCGGCGCATTCGCCGCTGACCGGCGCCAGGCGATGGCCGCTATGCCAGCCCACACCAACGTGCGCAGCGTCATGGCGACCACCGTGCGTCGCTCCCAGGCGCCACCCAGAGCCACATGCACTCCGAAAGCGAGGAACACGAGTGCGGTCGCCACCGTGATGACAATCGCCAACCACGCGGCCCAGCGCCGGCGCATCCACAAGCCGACGCCGGCGACGATGTAGGCGAACCCGGCCAGAAAATTGAACCAGAGCACGAAGGGCACATAGTGGCCGGCGGCTTGGCGCGCCGCGCCGTCGACAAACAGAACGGCGCCGCCCTCCCGAAGAGTGAGCAGGCCGAAGCCGATCGCGAGCAGGGAGATCAGCCAGTGCCAGATGCTGCGTTGTGGATGAGTGGTCATCTTCATGGCCTTTACTTGATCGCGGAAACTCCCAAGCCTTCGCCGTCGTCGCGGTGTGCGTGTGCGTTCCGCTGGGCGGTCGGGCTGAGTGTTGAATGACGCGGATTCGCGCTGGAGGCGCAACGCGATCGCATGACCGTGGTGTGCCTCTCGGCCGACCGGGCAACTGCGTGGCGGCAGGATGGAAGGCGTTTCATCGGGTGTGCGTGATGCCACGGAGATAGATGGCAAACACGGCTGGCGCATCACGACGGATGCGACTGACCTTGCCGGCCAACAGCGACTGCATGACCAGTCCCTGGATCGTGCCGATGAACAACACGGCGGCGGCATCTACGTCCAGATCCGCATCCAGGTCGCCTTGGGCCTTGCCTGCCTCCATCAGGCGGCGCAGGCGCTGTTCGTATTGACGGAGCAAGGTCTGCACCATCCGCTTGGCGAGCGTCTCGCCAGAGCGTTGCAGTTCTCCGAACAGCATGCGCGGCACGCCGGGATGCTTGGCCACGAAGTCGATGTGCGTCATGAACATGGCTTCGAGTGCCGCGGCAGGAGACGCGGCGCCCTCGGCCGCCTTGTCCACGCGCACCAGCAGACGCTCACCGACCCAGGTCATCGTTGCCTCCAGGATCGCGTCCTTGGTGGGGAAGTGGCGAAACAGCGCGCCCTGCGTCAAACCCATTCGATCGGCGATGGCCGTGGTCGTGATTTCGGCCGGGTTTTGCTCCGCGGCCAAGTCCACCACCGCTTGCACTGTGGCAGCACGCCGCTCTTCAGCGGACAGATGTTGAGGACGTTCGCTCACCGATCAGACTCCATAAAGTAAGTGACTTATTACTATCCTAACATGCAAAACATCCGCGTCGCAAGATCGGGAATACGGTTCATCGCATGGGAAAGGATGGTTCCTGCCCCATCCATGGATCGTGGCCAAGTGAGCTGACGAGACCCAGGAAGCGAACACACTCCTCTGGCACATCATGAGTAATCGGTCGGCAGGTCGGCCACCCCAGTCAGAGCAAGAGAAGCGGTTTCGTTCGAGCGAAGGCGGAAATCCCCCGGGCGTTCTTCAAGGCTTTGCATCTTTTCCCGTAGGCATTATGATAGTAATAAGTTACTTACAACATCGGAAGACCAGAGATGAACACCCTTGCCATACCTGACAAGCCCGCGCCGGCACCGTCCGAAGTCGTCTGTCGCCCCGATGTCCTGGATACGCTTGCGAACGCGTGCCGGGCACGCGGCACTGGCGGGTTGTCACCGGCGGCGGGTTTGCTGGCTTGGTACGACTGGGCGCTGCACCTGAGCCTTTCACCGGGCAAGCAGCGCAGCCTGATCGAAAAGGGATTGCACAAGCAGCGACGCTTGGCGCGCTACGTCGCGCACGCTGCAAGTGCCCACGGCTGCCCCACGTGCATCGAGCCGTTGGAGCAGGATCGGCGCTTCGAGGCGCCGGCCTGGCAGCAATGGCCGTTCAACGTGATCCACCAGGGCTTTTTGCTGCAGCAGCAGTGGTGGCACAACGCCACCACCGGCGTGCGCGGCGTGTCGCGCCATCACGAGAACATGGTCACTTTCGCCGGGCGGCAGTGGCTGGACATGTGGTCGCCATCGAATTTCATCTGGACCAACCCGGAAGTGCTGGAAGCCATCAGAACCAGCGGCGGCGCCAACCTGTGGCGCGGCGCGATGAACTTCCTCGACGATACACAGCGTCTTGCGCTTGACGATGAACCGGCCGGGGTCGAAGGCTTCAAAGTCGGCCAGGACGTGGCGGTCACACCAGGAAAGGTGGTGTTTCGCAACCACCTGATCGAGCTGATCCAGTACACACCCACGACCCCCGATGTGTATGCCGAGCCGGTGCTGATCGTGCCCTCCTGGATCATGAAGTACTACATCCTCGACCTGTCACCGCACAACTCGATGGTGAAGTACTTGGTCGACCAGGGGCATACGGTGTTCATCCTTTCCTGGAAGAACCCGACCGCGGCCGATCGCGACCTCGGCCTCGAGGATTACCGATGGCTGGGGGTCATGGATGCACTGGACGCGGTCACGGCCATCGTGCCCGAGCGCAAGGTGCAGGCGGTTGGCTATTGCCTGGGCGGCACCTTGCTGACGATCGCCGCAGCCGCGATGGCGCGCGATGGCGACGAACGGCTGCACAGTTTGACGCTGCTGGCGTCGGAGACCGACTTCCGCGAGTCGGGCGAAATCGCGCTTTTCATCGACGACAGTCAACTCGCCTGGCTGGAAGCCGGGATGTGGGACAAGGGCTATCTCGACGGCAAGCAGATGGCCGCCTCTTTCCAGATGCTCAACTCGCGCGACCTGATCTGGTCGCGCCGCGTGCGCGAGTACCTGCTGGGCGAACGGCAGGAGTTCAATGACCTGATGGCATGGAATGCCGACGTGACGCGCATGCCGTATCGCATGCACAGCGAGTACCTGCGGCGTTTGTATCTGAACAACGATCTGGCCGAGGGACGCTACCAGGTCGGCGGACGGCCGGTGGCGATCGCCGACATCGAAGTGCCGATGCTCATCGTCGGCACGGTGCGCGACCACGTTGCCCCCTGGCCATCCGTGTACAAGATGCATCTGCTCAGTGATGCGGAGCTGACCTTCGTACTGACCAGCGGCGGGCACAACGCCGGCGTGGTCAGCGAGCCGGGGCACCCCCGGCGCAGCTACCAGATTGCGACCCGCAGCGTCGGCGCTCGCTACGTCGATCCGCAAACGTGGCGTACCGAAACCCCGCTGAACGAGGGCTCCTGGTGGCCAGCCTGGCAGCAGTGGCTGGCACGACATTCGACCGAGCGGGTATCGCCGCCTGCCATGGGCGGCACGCAGGTCCCGCTTGGTGATGCACCGGGAACCTATGTGGCAATGCGCTGATACGACGCGCCGAAGCCGAGACAAGACAAGACCATTTCAACAGGGACATCGCTAAGGATGGCCTACACCCGCCCCGAAGGGGGCCCACCATGACCGAAGGGCACTGCAATGAGCAACGAACTGCCAATCCATCTCTACAAAGCCAATGCCGAGCTGCAACTGCAGATCACGCGCTTGCTGCAGGAGAGCAGCCATCACTGGCTCGAGGTCATGCAACAGCTCAGCGCTGGCAGCGTGCTGGAGACCACCTCGCGCATCCAGGGCCTCCAACAGGCGGCCGACTGGCAAGCGCTCGCGACCTTGCCGTCCGAAGTGTTCTGGCGTCTGTGCCAAGGCCGCATGGGCGATGCCCAAGCGGTCGGGCAAGTAGCAGCCAAGAGCCAGACGGCCTTTGCCAATGGACTGCGCCAGGCGCTCACGACTTGGCAGGAGTCTGTCTCCGAGGCATTCGGCGCGAGTGGCGACGCAGCCTCTTTCACGCAGCTTTGCCAGCGCTGGACGCAGCCCTGGACCGCCCCAAGCGCCGTACCCCAGGGCAAGACCAAGAAATGAGGGGACGGCAATGAATACGACGCAACGGACGGCGCTGGTGACGGGAGGCAACCGGGGGTTGGGCGCTGCGATCGCCCGTGCCCTGCACGATGCCGGCCACCGCGTGATCGTCACGCATACCCCCGGCAACACCACGATTGGCCAGTGGCAGCAAGCGCAAGCGACACAGGGCTACAAATTTGCTGCCTACGGGGTGGATGTATCGAACTACGAATCAACGCAGGAACTGGCGCGGCGCATCCACGCCGACGGTCATCGGATCGACATCCTGGTGAACAACGCCGGCATCACCCGCGATGCAACGCTGCGCAAGCTCGACAAGGCCGGTTGGGATGCCGTACTGCGCACCAACCTGGACTCCATGTTCAACGTCACCAAGCCGTTCATCGATCCGATGGTCGAGCGCGGCTGGGGTCGCATCGTCAACATCTCGTCGATCAACGGCAGCAAGGGCCAGTTCGGGCAGACCAATTATTCGGCGGCCAAAGCCGGCGTGCACGGGTTCACGAAGGCGCTGGCGCAGGAGGTCGCGCGCAAGGGTGTGACGGTCAACACCGTGTCGCCGGGTTATCTGGCCACCGAGATGGTGATGGCGGTGCGGGAGGACATGCGCCAGAAGATCATCGATGCGATTCCGGTTGGCCGTCTGGGCCAGCCGGACGAGATTGCGGCACTTGTCGCCTTCATCGCCAGCGAAGCCGCCGCCTTTATGACCGGCAGCAACGTGGCGATGAACGGCGGCCAGCATATGTATTGAGTAGTCGAGGGGCCTGCGGCATGAAAGTCTGGACCATTCGCTTGGGCAGTTCACCGAAGAGCATCCTTTACACACTCGGGTGCTCGGACACGAAGCATGCGCATTGACACGAGGGTGTTTGCGTGCTGACGGATAGTGATCTGCAAGCCCTCCGGTTGACCGCACGTTTAGCAGGCGTCGTCACCCTGATCCTGATTGACATCCCCATCGCTTGGTGGCTGGCTCGTACCAAGACCTGGTGGAAAGGGCCGATGGGAGGCTGCCTTGGAGCCTAGATTGCTACGCTATTTCGTTGCAGTCGCGGAAGAGCTGCATCTCGCCCGCGCGGCCGAGCGTCTCGGGATCGAGCAATCTCCCGTATCACGAGCAATGCGCGACCTGGAAAGCCAGCTTGGCGTGCAGTTGTTCGACCGCAGCACCCGCCTGACGCGGCTGACCTGGGCCGGCCAGGTGTTCCTAGGCGAATGCCGACGCGTGATGGCCACCGTGGAGCAGGCAGTCAAGAGTGCCAAGGCGGCGGCACAGGGCTACCAGGGCCATCTGCGCATCGCGATCTGCGACGGCCTGGCGCAGCCCCGCATCGCCACCTTGCTGGCACGCAGCCGCGAGGAGGAGCCCGAGATGGAGATTCGCGTCTTCGAGCTGCCGTTCGCGCAGCAGCTCAAGACGCTGCACGACGATCTGCTGGACATCGGCTTTGCGTTGTCAAACGCGGTACATGATGGCCTCGTCGCCGAGCCGGTGTGGACCGATCCGCTGTCGGTGATCGTGCCCGCACGCCACCCCTTGCTGGCACACGTGCAGGTGCCGCTGGCCGAAGCCCTGAAGTTCCCGCTGGTTCTGTGCCATCCCGAATCGGGATCGGGCTGCCGCCATCAGATTCAAGCGCTGCTGCAGGACGCAGGCACGCCGCTCAAGCTGGTCGATGAAGTGACCAGCCTGGGCGTGATGCTGACCCTGGTCGGTGCCGGCTACGGCATCGGCTTCGCCATCGCCTCGCAGGTGCAGACGCTACAGCGCCCGGACATCTCCATTCGTCCCTTGGCCGGCAGCCCACCGGTGCTCTCTACCTACCTGCTGCGCCGCCGGGGCGAACCCTCGGAGCCCATGAAGCGGTTCATCGAGCGGGCGAAAGGCGGGCGGGACCGCGCCTGTCGATGATGAGTCAATCCTTTGAGGACGCAGCTCACCTGTCCGTAGCGGCCTGTGGCGTGATGTGCCAGTGGACAGATAGACTTCGGTATGAAATCCGATGCTCTGGCTGTTGATGGATGTGCTTGGCTCGCTTTGGATCACCCGCAACGGCCTGCGTTGACCAGGCCGAAGACTTGAGTCCACAATCGAGTCCATTCCGTGACGCTTGGATCGGAAAAAACGTTCGTAATAAACGAGTTAGCGACCGGGTGCTGTTCCCTTCACCCGCTCCACTCTCTTCCCCGAACCGACCCCCCATCCCCCGACGCGTGCGCTGACCATGGCGGCTGTGATCACCCTCGGCTGGCGGGAGCGCGTCGCGTTGCCCGACCTCGGCATCACCGGACTCAAGGCCAAGCTCGATACCGGTGCCCGCTCCAGCGCCCTGCATGTGGACACGCTCGAGGTGTTCCGGCGTGACGGCACGGACTGGCTGCGCTTCGAGGTGAGCAGTGGGCGCCGCCGCGTACGCGCTTGGCAGGCCGAGGCAGCGGCATCCGATCGCCGCGTGGTCACCGATACCGGCGGGCACCGCAGCGAGCGCTGGTTCATCCGCAGCATGGTGAGCGTGGCCGGCGAGGTGTACCCGATTGACATCAGCCTGACCGATCGCCGCCACATGCTGTTTCCCATGCTGCTGGGGCGTACCGCGATCGCCGGGCGCTTCGCGGTGGATCCCCGGCTTTCCTACACCCAGCCGCGCGCGGAGCGCGCCGTCACGGATACCCCATGAAGATTGCCATCCTCTCCCGCAACGCCCGGCTGTATTCGACCCAGCGCCTGGTCGACGCGGCGCGCGAGCGCGGGCACGTGGTGCGCGTGCTCGACCCGTTGCGCTGCTACGTGCGCATCGCGCCGGGCAACATGGCGATCCGCTACAAGGGCAAGGCGCTGCGCGACATCGACGCGGCGATCCCGCGCATCGGCACGCAGAGCACGTTCTACGGTACCGCGGTGCTGCGCCAGCTGGAGATGATGGGGGTGTACACGCCCAATCCGTCCGACGCGGTGCTGCGCGCGCGCGACAAGCTGCGCTGCCTGCAGATCCTTGCCTCGCACGGTCTGCAGATGCCGGCCACGGTGTTCGGCGACAACCCGGACGACACCAACGACGTGCTGGCGATGCTGGGCGACCCGCCGCACGTGATCAAGCTCAACGAGGGCAGCCAGGGCACCGGCGTGGTGCTGGCCGAGAAGCGCAGCGCTTCGCAGAGCGTGATCGAGGCGTTCCGCGGCCTGTACGCCAACTTCCTGGTGCAGGAGTTCATCGCCGAGGCGAACGGCAGCGACCTGCGCTGCTTCGTGGTCGGCAACAAGGTGGTGGCCGCCATGCAGCGCGACGCCACCCCCGGCGAATTCCGCGCCAACCTGCATCGTGGCGGCACCGCCAGCAAGGCCAGGCTGAGTGAAGAGGAAAAGCGCATTGCCGTGCGCGCGGCTCAGGCGCTGGGACTGGGTATTGCCGGCGTCGATCTGCTGCGTTCGAACCGTGGACCGCTCTTGCTCGAAGTAAATGCCTCGCCCGGACTGGAGGGCATCGAGGCCGCCAGCGGCGTGGATGTGGCCGGGAAGATCATCGAGGCGCTCGAATCCAAGACGCGGAAGAAGAAGTAGGGAGTCCCGGAAGGCCGGTCGAATTACGAAAGGGAATGTACGAAGACCTTCGTTGACACGTTTCCGGAGCGTGCCTAGTATCGACCGCACCCATTCGAAGGACGCTGCCATCGTGGCGGCGGCGGGGGCGGGAGGTCGCATGCGGTTACGGAAATGGATGATGGGTGCGCTGGTGCTGGTGGCGTTCTGCCAGGGAGGCATTGCTTACGCCACCAAGGACAAGCCGATCGTCAAGGCGCAGAACAAGGACGATTTCGCCGCCGTGGCGGCCGCCGTGCGCAAGGAGATGGTGCCGGGTGGCCGGTTCGAGTTCATCGACAGCAAAGAGCGCGAGACGGTCGACAAGCGGCTGGACGAGATGGCGTCCCTGTTCGACAGCTACGGCACCGTCGACCAGATGAATCCGGATGCGAAGATCAAGCTCTTCAACGACCAGGAAGAGGTCAACGCAATCCTGCGGCACCGGGATGACGACCGCCGCATCTGCCAGTCCGTCGCGCCGGTCGGGTCGCATATCCCCCGGACCATCTGCATGACCTATCGCGAGCAGGAACTGGAGCGTCGACGCACCCAGCAGTTCCTCGACGATACCCGGCTGAACAATCCGCAGCTCAGGAGCGGCAAGTAATCACATGCAGTTCGCATGCGGCATGAGCCGCCATCGTCAAAGGCCGCGGACGGGGTGTCCGGGATGAAGGCCGGAGCTTCTTCCTTGCCGCGGCCGACCGAGGCCGAGCTCGAGATTCTGCGGGTTCTGTGGTCGCGCAAGGAGTGCACCGTGCGCGAGGTGCACGAGGCGCTGCGCGGTGGCCAGTCCGGCTACACCACGGCGCTGAAGATGCTCCAGGTCATGCATGCCAAGGGCCTGGTGCTCCGCGATGACTCGTCGCGAGCGCACGTCTACCGTGCGGCCATCAGCAAGGAGCGGGCGCAGAGCTGGTTCCTTGGGGATCTCGTGAGGCGCCTGTTCGACGGATCGTCTTCCCAACTGGTCATGCAGGCGCTCGGCAACGACGAAGCCAGTCCGGCGGAGCTCAAGGCGATCCGGAACCTGCTGGATGAGCTGGACCGGAGGGATTCCTGATGGGCGTGGCCCCGCAGATGCTGGCCGTGGCGAGGTTGATCGGCTGGATGATCGTCCACTCCCTGTGGCAAGGCATCCTGCTTGGGCTGGCATATGGTTGCTGCCGCGCTCTCGTGCGCCGCGGTGAGCCGCGTTACCGCCTCGGTCTCGCCGCCATGGGTGGCCTGGTGCTGATGCAGGCGATCACGCTGTGGATGTTGTGGCCGCCGAGCGGGGCGCCGGGGGGAGGCGACCCGGTCGCATACCTGGCGGCCATGCCTGTCACCGAAGGTGTGGCCGCCATCACCGCTCCCTCGTGGATCGACGGGATCGACGCGGCCTTGCCCTGGATCACCCTGGCCTGGTCCGCCGGAGTGATGCTGCTTGCCTCCCGTGCGGGCGTGCAGTGGCTGGACCTGCGCCGTCTGGTGCGGTCGGCGCAGGCGGCGCCGTCGTGGCAGGAGCGACTGGACCGGATCGCCCTGCCGTTCGGGCTCTCCGGGCGCGTGAGGGTTCTGTGCAGCGGTGCCGTGTGCAGCCCCGTGCTGATCGGGGTGATCCGGCCGGTGATCCTGCTGCCGGTTGCGGTGATGTGCCGCATGCCGCTCGCGCAGGTCGAGCTGATCCTGGCCCACGAACTGGCGCACGTCAGGCGCCTCGATCCTCTCGTCAATCTGCTCCAGCTGGCCATCGAGACGCTCTACTTCCATCACCCGGTGGTGCGCTGGATCTCGCGCGAGGTGCGCAACGAGCGGGAAATCTGCTGCGACAGCATGGCTCTCACCAGGCATCCCGGCAGACGTCGGGAGTACATCGAAGCGTTGGCGACCCTGGGCGAGCTGGTGATGAAAAAGCCGATGCTTCTTGCGTCGAACGGAGGCCTGCTGCTCGAGCGTGTGCAGCTCATCGCGTCGCCGCTTCAGGCGGACGCGGGGCGTGGATCGCCGGCCCGGTTGCTGGCGCTCGGCCTGGGGTTGGTGCTTGCGGTGGGGGTGGTCTCGCATCAGCAGGGCCTCACACCTCTCGCCGCGGCGTGGTCCCCGGGCTCGCCGCAGATGGTGACGATCCTGTCTGACAGACTGCTGCATCGGGGGGCCTGGTCATTGGCTGACCTCGTGCCGTATCGCGCTTCGGCGGCTTATCCCGACGTCATCCCCGCGAACGGAGCATTGCCCGCGATACCGGCAGCGCTCCACGGAAACCTGCGTCGATTGCAGGATGTCCGACCCGGCCCGGTGGCGTTCGTGCCCCCGGATATCGCCAGCCATATCTCGCCCTCCGTCATCGGGCCGCTCGCCCTGGCCCGCGGAGTCACCGGGGCCGCGGCACCGGTTCCCGTGCAGGTGCGCCAGCCGCTCTATCCCCGCCAGGCGCTGGAGGCGGGGATCGAAGGTGAGGTGGTGATCGAGTTCGGCCTTCGCCACAACGGCACGGTGCGGGACATGCGCGTGGTCCACTCCGAACCCGAGGGTGTCTTCGACCAGGCGGCCATGGCGGCGCTCCGCGACTGGCGCTATGCCGGTCCCATGGTGGCTGGCGCCCACTATCGTCAAACCATCGGTTTCACGCTGCATGGCCCGGCAGCCGGGCAGGGGGGGCGGCGCCAGGCTCGGGCCGGAGTGCCCTGCACTGTGGTTACGGGGACCCACATCTGTCGTTTCCCCGAGGGCGGCCGTCCCCTCACGGGTATCGGGCCTTGATCGGAAGCCGCGGATCACGATCGGCTGTGGCCGGGTTAACCACCGGCTCAAGGTGAGTTAACCGGGTCATAACCAGCCCCCCCCTATAAAGCTTGAACTGCAGATTTGCCTGGCACTTCAGTAACCGGTTTGGGTGGCAGCAGATTTTCGGTATCGGGGCAGTAGCTTGAGCCCAGGTCGTGCGATTTTCTCGCGCACCTGGGCTTTTTCTTTGCCCGCTGGAGTCGTTCAGCCGCAGGGCGGCTGGACGCGCATCTTGAGAGATCAAGCTTGTTAAGCTTATTTGGCGGGGCTGCCGAATACCGGCGGCCGATGGAGTGGCACATGCGCGTACTGGTGATCGAAGACAACAGCGATATCGCGACCAACATCGGCGACTATCTGGAGGACCGCGGCCATGTGGTCGATTTCGCCGGCGACGGCGTGACCGGCCTGCATCTGGCGGTGGTCCACGATTTCGACGTGATCGTGCTCGACCTGACCCTGCCCGGGATGGACGGCCTCGAAGTAGCGAAGAAGCTTCGCCACGAGGCGCACAAGCAGACGCCGATCCTCATGCTTACCGCGCGCGACGCGCTGGAGCAGAAGCTCACCGGCTTCGAGTCCGGCGCCGACGACTACATGACCAAGCCGTTCGCGCTGCAGGAGCTGGCCGCCCGGCTGGAAGTGCTGGCCCGCCGCGGCAAGGGTCCGCAGAGCCGGGTGCTGAAGGTCGCCGACCTCACCTTCAACCTCGACACGCTCACCGTGAACCGCGAGGGCAAGTCGATCCAGCTCAACCCGATCGGCCTGAAGCTGTTGCAGGCGCTGATGGAAGCCAGCCCCTCGGTGGTGACCCGGCAGGACCTGGAACAGAAGGTGTGGGGCGAGGAGCTGCCGGACAGCGACAGCCTGCGCGTGCACATCCATGGCCTGCGCGCGGCGATCGACAAGCCGTTCGAGAAGCCGCTGATCCATACCCGCCACGGCATCGGGTACCGCATGGTCGATCCGGATGCAGTCCAGGCGTAAGCTGCGGTTCCGTCTCGTCGTCTCCTTCGCGCTGTTCGGCTTCGGCCTCAGCGCGTTGTTTGCTTTTGCGGCGCTGAACATCCGTTCGCGGGTAGAGGATCAGCTGGTCACCGCCGCGCTGCAGCAGGATGTCGACCAGGCCGTCGAGCAGGTCCACAAGGATCCGTCCAAACCCGCCGGGTCGGAGCTGGTCGAGGCCTGGATGCGCAGCGAGCGCACCCTCTACAACATGCCGCTGGCCTGGCAGTCACTGGATAGTGGCGTCCACGACATCTACGAGACCGATTCGCAGGGAAACAAACGGCATTACAAGTTGGCGGTGAGGCGCAAGTACGGCCTCATCGGTTTCGTCCGCTATGACGTGACGCGCGAAGAACTGGGCAAGCGCCAGTTGCTGGTAAGCGTCATCGGGGCCGTGTTCCTGTTCGGCCTGCTCTCGCTGGCGATCGGCCTGTGGCTGTCGCGCAAGGTGCTCAAGCCGGTCAGCCAGCTGGCCCAGCGGCTGCGCGAGTTCCGCCGGCTGGGCAAGGCCGAACCGCTGGCGCAGGAGTTCGCCGATGACGAGGTGGGCGAGCTGGCGCAGGCGCTGGACGACTACGCCGCCCGGCTGACCTCGATGGTGGAGCGCGACCGCGAGTTCAACTCCGATGTCAGCCACGAGTTGCGCACGCCGCTGGCGGTGATCGCCAGTACCACCGAATTGCTGCAGGGTTCGCCCGACCTCACGCCCAAGCTGGCCGAACGGCTCAAGCGCATCGAGCGCGCTTCGCGCCAGGCCACCGAGCTGATCGAGGCGCTGCTGTTGCTGTCGCGGGCCGAGCGGCGCGGGCCGACCCGCGGCGAGACCACCGACGTGGCCAAGGTGGCGGGCGACGTGATCGAGAGCCAGCGTCCGCAGGTCCGCGACAAGCCGATTGCCGTGCATCTGGACGTGCGCACGCCGGTCAGCGTGAACGCTCCGGCCTCGGTGCTGGCCGTGGCGCTGACCAACCTGATCGGCAACGCGATCAAGTACACGCTGGAAGGCGAGGTGCGGGTCGAGATCGACGCCAACGGCATCGAGGTGATCGATACCGGTCCCGGCATCAAGCCGGAGGATGCCGAGCGGCTGTTCCAGCGCGGGGTGCGCGGCGAGGGTGCCGGCGGCAGCGGCGCCGGCCTCGGCCTGGCGATCGTGCGGCGCCTGTGCGAGCTGTACGGCTGGCAGGTGGCGATGCGGCCGCGTAGCGACCGCAACGGGGCGATCGCCAGCCTCGTCTTCGGCTGATCCATTCGCCGCTGCAGGAGCCCGCTCGCGGGCGATGCTTTTCGCTCTGAATCGACATCAAAGCCGAGAGCATCGCCCGCGAGCGGGCTCCTGCGGTGGGCAAAAAAACGCCCCGCTGTGCGGGGCGTTTTCGTGTGGGCTGCGGTGGCCGGGTCAGACCGGCTCCAGCCAGCCCCACTTGTCGTTGGTGCGGCCATCGAACAGGCCGAAGTACAGCTCCTGCAGCCGGCGGGTGACCGGGCCGGCAGTGCCGTGGCCGATCTGCTTGCCGTCCACCGCGTTGATCGGGGTGATCTCGGCCGCGGTACCGCACATCAGCAGCTCGTCGCACAGGTACAGGTACTCGCGCGGGAGGTCGCGCTCGACCACTTCGATGCCTTCCTCGCGGGCCAGCACCTTGAGCGTGTCGCGGGTGATGCCGGTGAGGATCGAGGCGCTCGCCGGGGTGGTGTGCAGCACGCCGTCGAACACCAGGAACAGATTCTCGCCGGCACCTTCGCTGAGCAGGCCGGTGGAGGCCATCGCGATGCCTTCGCCGAAGCCCAGCCGGCGTGCCTCGCGCGCGATCAACTGGCCGGAGAGGTAGTTGCCGCCAGCCTTGGCGCCGGCCGGGATGGTGTTCGGCGCGAAACGCTGCCAGCTGGACACGCAGGCGCTGATGCCCTTTTCCAGCGCGCCCGGCCCGAGGTACGGACCCATCGGCCAGGTCGCCACGGCGACGTCGATCGGCGTGTCGGCGGAGAGCCCGAAGCCGCCCAGGCCGCGGTAGGCCACCGGGCGAAGGTAAGCGGCGGTCAGGCCGTTCTTCTTGACGATGTCGCGGCAGGCCTGGGCCAGCTCGTCCATGGAGTACGGCAGCTCCATGTCATAGATGCGCGCGGACTGGTACAGGCGCTTGAGGTGGTCGGTGAGGCGGAAGATCGCGGCACCGTCGGGCGTGGCATAGCTGCGGATGCCCTCGAACACCGACGAGCCGTAGTGCAGGGCATGCGACATCACGTGGGTGGTGGCGTCTTTCCACGGCTTGATCTCGCCGTTCTGCCAGATCCATTCGGGGTATTGCTGCGCCATGACGGTTCTCCGTTGGGGACCGCCCATGATAACGGATCGCCCCGGCAGCCGCCCCGGACGAAGGTCATCCGGCGGGCGGCAGCAGCCACAGGCAGCCGGCGCGGCGCTCGATCGCGAAGCGGGTCTCGTGCGGGCCGCCGTCGTCGTCCGGGGTGACCGCGATCAGCGCCTGCGGGTCACCGGGCGCGACGGCCGGCGGAGCCGCCGACGGGTCGTCGAGCTGATCGCGCAACGGCCGGGTGGCATCGTAGATCGAGGCGGCCGGCCCGGCCGCGGCGTGCCAGCCGCCGCCGTCGTCGTCGCGCAGATCCAGCAGCGGTCGGTCGACCAGCGTGCCCAGTGCCTGGATGCGTTCCACCGCGCCGCGCTCGCCGTAGTCGTCCCACAGCATCAGGCCAGCCAGCCGGTTGGGCTCGCGCCGGGCGAACGCATCCAGCACCTGTTGCCGCAGCGTGGCCGGATCGGCGGCGCACAGCCGCGGCGCGTCGTCGGCCGGCTGGCCTGTGCCGGGCCGGTCGGCGGCCGCGGCGGCGCTTGCTCGCACAGGTGTGGCGTCCAGCGTGCTGCAACGCCTGTCGGTGAACACCGGATGCCCGGCCGGATCGATGCAGCGGTGGATCACGTCCTGTCCGCGCGCCGACGGGCCGGCCACGAGGGCCAGGATCAGCAGGGCGAAGACGGACGGCAGGTGCATCCGGCCAGTATGGAGCCGGCTCCGTATGCGATCAGTGCAACTGGTCGAGGATCGCCAGCGTCGGCCGGGCGCGATTCAGGGTGTAGAAGTGCAGCCCCGGGGCCCCACCCTCGATGAGGCGGCGGCACAGCTGGGCCACCACCTCGGCGCCAAGCTGGCGGACCGACTCGGCGTCGTCGCCGTGCGCCTGCATGCGCTTGACGATCCAGCGCGGGATTTCCGCCCCGCAGCCATCGGAGAAGCGCTTGAGCTGGCTGAAGTTGCCGATCGGCATGATGCCCGGCACCACCGGCACCTCCACGCCCAGCCGCCGCACGTCGTCGACGAAGCGGAAGTAGGCGTCGGGATTGAAGAAGTACTGCGTGATCGAGCCGTTGGCGCCGGCCTCCACCTTGGCCTTGAAGTGGCGCAGGTCGGCCAGGGCGTCGTCGGCCTGCGGATGCGTCTCGGGATAGGCAGCCACCTCGATATGGAAGTGGTCGCCGGAGTGCTCGCGGATGAAACGCACCAGCTCGGCGGCGTAGCGGAAGTCGCCGGGCGAGGCCATGCCGGAGGGCAGGTCGCCGCGCAGCGCCACGATGCGGCGGTAGCCAGCGGCGCGGTAGCCGTCCAGCAGCTCGGCGATCTCCTTCCGGGTGCCGCCCATGCAGGACAGGTGGGGCGCCACATCCAGGCCGTGCTCGCGATGCAGGCGGGCCACCGTCTCCCCGGTGTAACTGAGCGTGGAGCCGCCAGCGCCGAAGGTCACCGATGCGTACTCCGGCCCCCGGGACTTCAGCAGGCTGGCCGTGCGGTCCAGTTGGGAGCGTTGCTCGTCCGTCTTGGGCGGGAAGAACTCGAAGCTGATCGGGGGCATGACTCGAGGGTCGGCAGGGCGATTGCCAAAGTATATATCTTTTATTCGCGATGAAAAGATGGATGGCCGTTTGCCGCCAGGGTCGCGTTGCCTGCGACAAGCTGTCCGTCCGGCGATCGCAAGGATTTTTGACCGGCATCAGTTAGCCCGGTGGCCCGATCGTCGACCATGCCCCCCGTTACGACGCTCAGGAGGGGGCCCAGTGGGCAACTACAACGACAAGGTCGTGCGGCAGTTCGCCGTGATGACCGTGGTATGGGGCGTGGTCGGCATGCTGGTAGGCGTGCTGATCGCGGCGCAGCTTTATTTCCCGGCACTGAATTTCAACGTGCCGTGGCTCACCTTCGGCCGCCTGCGGCCGTTGCACACCAATGCGGTGATCTTCGCGTTCGGCGGTTGCGCGCTGTTCGCCACCAGCCTGTACACGGTGCAACGCACCTGCCATGTCCGGCTGCTGTCGGACAAGCTGGCCGCGTTCGTGTTCTGGGGCTGGCAGCTGATCATCGTGGCGGCCGCGATCAGCCTTCCGCTGGGCTACACCCAGGGCAAGGAATACGCCGAGCTGGAATGGCCGATCGACATCGCCATCGCGATCGTCTGGGTGTCCTACGCGGTGCTGTTCTTCGGCACCATCGCCAAGCGCAAGGTGAAGCACATCTACGTGGCCAACTGGTTCTACGGCGCGTACATCATCACCATCGCGCTGCTGCACATCGTCAACAACCTGTCGATTCCTTCCGGATGGATGACGTCCTACTCCATCTATTCCGGCTCGGTCGATGCGATGGTGCAGTGGTGGTACGGCCACAACGCGGTCGGATTCTTCCTGACCACGGCCTTCCTCGGCATGATGTACTACTTCGTGCCCAAGCAGGCCGGCCGGCCGATCTACTCCTACCGGCTGTCGATCGTGCACTTCTGGGCGCTGATCGCCATCTACATGTGGGCCGGTCCGCACCACCTGATGTACACCGCGCTGCCCGACTGGGCGCAGTCGCTGGGCATGGTGTTCTCGCTGATCCTGCTGGCGCCCTCGTGGGGCGGTGCGATCAACGGCATCCTTACCCTGTCGGGTGTCTGGCACAAGCTGCGCACCGACCCGATCCTGAAGTTCCTCATCGTCTCGCTCTCGTTCTACATGATGAGCACGTTCGAGGGGCCGATGATGTCGATCAAGACGGTCAACTCGCTCAGCCACTACACCGACTGGACCATCGGCCACGTGCATTCCGGCGCGCTGGGCTGGGTGGCGATGATCTCGATCGGCTCGATCTACGCGATGCTGCCGCGCCTGCTCAACCAGCAGCAGATGTACTCGGTCAAGCTGATCGACACCCACTTCTGGCTGCACACCATCGGCGTGGTCGTGTACATCGCCTCGATGTGGATCGCGGGCGTGATGCAGGGTCTGATGTGGCGCGCCACCGACCCGGACAACGGCACCCTGGTGTACTCGTTCGTCGAGTCGCTCAACGCCACCAAGCCTTACTACCTGTTCCGCCTGGGCGGTGGCCTGATCGTGCTCAGCGGCATGTTCGTGATGGCGTGGAACGT
Organism: Dyella ginsengisoli LA-4; assembly: GCF_000334915.1. Lineage (GTDB taxonomy): Bacteria > Pseudomonadota > Gammaproteobacteria > Xanthomonadales > Rhodanobacteraceae > Dyella_A > Dyella_A ginsengisoli_A. The sequence continues at coordinate 120,441 of NZ_AMSF01000058.1, forward strand.
GTTCAAGACCTTCCAGCAGGCGCGGGGCGCGATCGTCGCGCAGCCGGTGCTGCCGGCGGACGCTGCCGATGCCAGGGCCTGAGGGGACGGACATGACCGAGACAACGCATTTCCACGACAAGATCGAAAAGAACATCGGCCTGATGGCCATCCTGATCGCCGCCGCCGTCTCCTTCGGTGGCCTGGCCGAGATCGTCCCGCTGATGTTCCAGGCCGAGACGATCAAGCCGCTGCCGGGGATCAAGCCGTACCCCGCGCTGCAGCTGGCCGGGCGGGACATCTACCTGCGCGAGGGCTGCTACAACTGCCACTCGCAGATGATCCGCACGCTGCGCTTCGAGACCGAGCGCTACGGCCACTATTCGCTGGCCGGCGAGTCGGTCTACGACCATCCGTTCCAGTGGGGCAGCAAGCGCACCGGACCGGATCTGGCCCGCGTCGGCCTGCGCGGCTACTCCGACGACTGGCAGCGCGCGCACCTGCACAACCCGCGCGACGTGGTGCCGGAGTCGATCATGCCGGCCTACCCATGGCTGGAGAAGAACAAGCTCGACGGCGAGGAGGTCGCCCGGCACATGAAGGCGCTGCAGCGCATCGGCGTGCCGTACACCGATGCCGAGATCGCCGCGGCGCCGGAGGAGGTCAAGGGCAAGACCGAGCAGGACGCGGTGGTCGCGTACCTGCAGCATCTCGGTACGCACCTGACGCCGGCCGACGACAACGCACCGCAGGGGAGTGACTGACATGGTGGCCGGAGTGATTACCGCAGTGCTGCTGGTGCTGTTCGTCGGCGGCTGGATCTGGCTGTGGCTGCCGCGCAACAAGCCGGCGCTCGATGCAGCTGCGCGCATGCCGCTTGAAGACGACAACGGGGAGGAAACGCCATGATGACCTCGGGATGGACGTGGTACGTGGTCATCCTGGTTGCGCTGAACATCGCCGGCTGCTTCTGGCTGCTGATGGCGAACGTGAAGCGCCGCCCCGGAGACCCTGCGCCGGAAGACACCAGCCATGTGTGGGACGGTGACATCACCGAATACAACAAGCCGTTGCCGCGCTGGTGGATCAACCTGTTCTACATCACCATCGTCTTCGGCATCGGCTACCTGTTCTGGTACGGCGTGGGCCCCTTGCGCGGCTTCGGTCACTGGAGTTCCAAGTCGGAATGGGCGCTGGACAAGGCCGCCGAGGATGCGCGGCTGGAGGAAACCCTGAAGCTCTACGCCGGCAAGCCGATCGACGTGCTGGCCAAGGATCCGGGGGCGGTGGCGATCGGTCGCACGATCTTTGCCGACAATTGCGCGGCCTGCCACGGCTCTACCGGCCTGGGCGCCAAGGGCTTCCCGAACCTGGCCGACAAGGCCTGGTACTGGGGCGGTTCGCCCGACCGCGTGCTGGAGACCATCCTCAAGGGCCGCAATGCGGTGATGCCGGCCTGGGGCACCGTGCTCACGGCGCAGGGCGGCCCGCTGGCGGTGGACGACGTGGTCGCCTACGTGCAGTCGCTGTCCAAGCCGGGGCATGTCGAGGACGCGGCGGCGCAGCGCGGCAAGGCGCTGTTCGGCACGCTGTGTATCGCCTGCCATGGCCCGGACGGCAAGGGCAACCCGATGCTCGGTGCGCGCGACCTGACCACGGCCCACTGGCTCTACGGCGGCAGCAAGGCTGCCTTGCACCAGACCATCGCGGAAGGTCGCAACGGCATCATGCCGGCGTGGGAGCCGCGGCTTGGCGAAACCCGCGTGCGGCTGGTCGGCGCCTATGTCTGGACGCTGTCCAGGCATGACGACGCGGCTCCGCCGGAGGCGGCTCCGTGAACCGGCTGGCGGACGGGCAACCCTCCGCCCCGGCGCGCCGGTTGCTCCGGCGCGCCGGCGCCATCCTCTGGCCGAGCTTCTTCTGCGCCGGCGTGATGACCATGGTGTTCTTCGCCTACGTCGATCCGCAGGCATTGCAGGACATGACCTTCCCCACGCTGCACCTGGATCGCGAGCTGGGCTATACGCTCGGCTTCTTCCTCGCCTGGATCGGCACCGCGTCGTCCAGCCTGTTCACCTGGATCCTCCTGCGACCGCGCAAGGCCTTCCACCACGCGCCCGGTGCGCCTGAACACCGCCCATGACATCACGCATTCCCCTCAAGCTCGTCGAGGAAGGCAGCGACTCGTTCTATGTGAGCGAACGCAAGGTCTACCCGCGCGAGGTCTCCGGTCGCTACAACCGCCTGCGCGTCGCCGCGGTGGTGTGGTTGCTGGGCATGTTCTACCTGTTCCCGTGGCTGCGCTGGGACGGTCGCCAGGCCGTGCTGCTGGACCTGCCGGCGCGGCAGTTCCACATCTTCGGGCTGCTGTTCCTGCCGCAGGACTTCCTGTTCCTGGCGATGCTGCTGATGATCGCCGCGCTGGCGCTGTTCTTCTTCACCGCGCTGGCCGGACGACTGTGGTGCGGCTACGCCTGCCCGCAGACGGTGTGGACCGAGGTTTCGCTGTGGATCGAGCAGTGGATCGAGGGCGACCGCAACAAGCGGATCAAGCTCGACGCGATGCCGTGGAACCGCGAGAAGATCCTGCGCAAGGGCACTCGCCACCTGGTGTGGGCGCTGTTCTCGCTGTGGACCGGCTTCACCTTCGTCGGCTTCTTCAGCCCGATCGCCGACCTGGCGCGCCGGGTGCCGTTCCATCTCGGTGGCTGGGAGGCGTTCTGGATCGTTTTCTACGGCGTCGCCACCTGGGGCAACGCCGGCTTCCTGCGGCAGCAGGTGTGCAAGTACATGTGCCCGTACGCGCGCTTCCAGAGCGCGATGTTCGACCGCAACACGCTGATCATCGCCTATGACCCGATGCGCGGCGAGCCGCGCGGTCCGCGCAAGCGCGGCCTGACGACCGTGCTGGAGCGCGCCCGCGGCCTGCTCGACAAGGTGACCGCCTACGACTACGTGTTCCGCGCCAGCCGGCATCCCTCGGCGGCGGACAACCGCACCCAGGCCAGCGGCACGATCACGCTCAGCGGTCCGGGCGTGAAGGTCGAGCCGCTGCCGAAGTTCGCCGTCGAGGAGCTGGGCGACTGCATCGACTGCACGATCTGCGTGCAGGTCTGCCCGACCGGCATCGACATCCGCAACGGCCTGCAGTACGAGTGCATCGCGTGCGGCGCCTGCATCGACGCCTGCGACGAGGTGATGGACAAGGTCGGCTATCCGCGCGGCCTGATCCGCTACTCCACGCAGAATGCGATCGATGGCGCACCGGCGAAGGTGCTGCGTCCCCGCATCATCGTTTACGGCCTGCTGCTGACCGCGCTCGCCGCCGCCTGGGGGTGGGGCGTCACCCACCGCAGTCCGCTGCTTGCCGAGGCGCTGCGCGACCGCAACGCGATGTATGCGCAGGCCGACGACGGCAACGTCGAGAACAGCTACACCATCAAGCTGGTGAACAAGAGCCAGCAGACCCACCGCTACCGCATCGAGGTGGCCGGCGGCGCGGATCTCGAGGATCTCTCGCTGCGCGGCGGCCCGAAGGTGGTCGTCGCCAACAGTGGCGAGGTGCTGTCGGTGCCGGTCACCGTGGCGGCCTCCTCGGAAACGACCGGGCGCCATGTGGTGCACTTCACCGTACATGGCGTCGATACGCAGGCGACCGTGACCATCGACAGCAGCTTCTTCGGACCTTCGCCATGAACAAGCCCCGCAAAGCTTGGCGTGAACCCATGGTGTGGATGCTGATCGGTCTGCCGCTTGCGTCGGTGGCCATCGGGTTCGCGCTGTTGTTCGCCGCCGTCGATCACGCCGGCCCGACCGCCGAGACGCCGGACAAGGTCATCCGTCTGGGCCACCTGCAGCTGACCGCGGAAGAGGCGCCGCAGACCCGGGGGTCCAAGCCGGTGACCGAGCTGATCCTGCGCCACAACGGCGGCATGATCGAAGCGGTGCCGACCGACGCGCGCATCGCCCGCGGCGGCGACCTTACCGTCGTGCTGACCGCCCAGGACGCGACCGCCGAGGTGCTGACCCTGCGCCTCAAGCCCAGCGAACTGGGCTGGCGCGGCGCCGGGGTGATCAGCGACGCGCACAGCTGGCGGATCGAGGCCACCTCCGACCGCGCACCGTGGCGACTGCAGGGACGGTGGCCGGCCGAGGCGCGGTTCGCGCGGCTCGCGCCGTAAGGCGGGTCGAGCCGGTGGACCAGCGCGTCGTTCACAGCTGCTACCACTGCGGCGAGCGGTTGCCGCCGTCGCCGGTGTGGGTGGCGCTGGATGGCCGGCCGCAGCCGTTCTGCTGCCACGGCTGTGCCACCGCCGCGCAGTGGATCCGCGACGCCGACCTGGGCGACTACTACCGCCTGCGCAGCGACGCCGGTGCGCGGGTCGATGTCGAGGTGGCCGATCTCGGCGCCTGGGACGGCAAGGAGCTGCTGGCCGAGCACACCGTGCCAGTCGACGGCGGCTGCGAGATCACCGTGCTTACCGACGGCATGCGCTGCGCCGCCTGTGCCTGGCTGGTCGATCGTGCGCTCGAGCGCACGCCGGGTGTGCTCGATGCCGGGGCCAATGCGGTGACCGGGCGCATACGCATTGCCTGGGATCCTGCGCGCACGCGCCTTTCGGCCGTGCTGGGCCAGCTGGCGATGCTCGGTTACCGACCTTATCTGGCCGGCGACCCGGCGGCGGAGCGCCAGCGTGTGGCCGATCGCCGGCAGTGGCTGCTGCGCCTGGGCGTGGCCGGACTGGCCGCGATGCAGACGATGATGCTGTCGGAGGCCTCGTACCTCGATTTCGGCCACCACATGAGCGTGCCGACGCGCGACCTGTTCCGCTGGTTCACCCTGCTGGTCTGCACACCGGTGGTGTTCTATTCCGGCTGGCCGTTCATCGAAGGCGCGTGGAACGGCCTGAGGCGCCGTCACCTCGGGATGGATGTGCTGGTCGCCGGGTCGACCCTGCTGGCCTACTTCGCCAGTGCCGTCGCGACCGTGCGCGGCGGACCGCACGTGTGGTTCGACGCGGCCGCGATGTTCGTGTTCCTGCTGCTGCTGGCCCGTCTGCTGGAGCAGCGCGCGCGGCGTATCGCCAGCGCACAGGTGGACACGCTGGCGCGCGCGCGCCCGGTGCTGGCGGTGCGCGAGCGGGCCGACGGCACGCGCGAATCGGTGCCGCTGTCGGCGCTGCGGGTGGGCGATGTCGCCTGCGTTGCGGTGGGCGAGGCGGTGCCGGCCGATGGCGAACTGCTCGATCCGCAGGCGCTGTTCGAGGAGGCGCTGCTTACCGGTGAGTCGCGACCGGTGGCCAAGCGGGAGGGGGATCCGGTGTATGCCGGCACTCACTGCCGCGAGACGCCTGCGCGCCTGCGCATCAGCGGCGTCGGCACGTCGACGCGGCTGTCGCAGCTGACCCGGCTGGTCGAGCAGGCGCAGGCGCAGCGACCGCCGCTGGCGCAACTGGCCGACCGCATCGGTGCGGTATTCGTCGGTGGGGTGCTGCTGGCCGCGCTGGCGGTGTACCTGGGCTGGCGGCTGATCGAGCCGCAGCGGGCGTTCGAGGTGGCACTGTCGCTGCTGGTGGTGAGCTGCCCGTGCGCGCTCTCGCTGGCGGTGCCGGCCGCGCTGGCCGCGGCCAGCGGGGCGCTGGCGCGGCGGGGCATCCTGCCGGTGCGTGCCGGAGCGCTGGATCGGCTCGCCCGCGTCACCGACCTGGTATTCGACAAGACCGGCACGCTGACCCGCGTGCATCCGGTGCTCGAGGCGGTCGAGGTGTTCGACGGCATGGACCGCTCGCGTGCCCGTGCGCTCGCTGCTGCGCTCGAGCGCGACAGTGGCCACCCGATCGCGGCGGCATTCGCCGGCGACGAAGCGCAGCTGGCGGTCGAGTCGCTGCAGCTGGTCGCAGGACAGGGGCTGACCGGCCGGATCGAGGGCGTCCACTGGCGCCTGGGTACCGCCCCCTTCGCGGCTGGCCGCGTCGACGACGGCCAGTTGTGGCTGGGCGACGGCACGCGTGCGCTCGCCCGTTTCACCCTGCGCGAGGGGCTGCGTGCCGACGCCGTCGACACCCTCCGTGCGCTGCGCGGGCTCGGCCTGGTCGTGCATCTGGCCAGCGGCGACGGCGCGGCCGCGGTGGAGCGGATGGCCGCCACGCTGGGTATCGCCGACGCGCGGGCAAGGCAGCGTCCCGAAGACAAGCTTGCCCTGGTGCATGAGCTGCAGGCGCAGGGCCGCACGGTGGCGATGGTCGGCGATGGCCTGAACGACGCCCCGGTGCTGGCCGGCGCCGACGTCTCGCTGGCGATGGGCGAGGGCGCGGCGCTGGCCCAGCGCGCCGCCGACCTGGTACTGACCGCGCCGGAACTGATGCGCGTGCCGGCCGCCATCGCCCTGGCAAGGCGCACGCGGCACATCATCCGCGAGAACTTCGCCTGGGCGGTGGGCTACAACCTGATCGCGCTGCCGCTCGCTGCCATGGGGCGGGTCACGCCGGGCTGGGCTGCGCTGGGAATGGCGCTATCCTCGCTGGTCGTCACCCTGAACGCGCTGCGACTGATGCGTCGTTCGCGCGAGGAGCATCGCCCATGACCATCCTGCTGATGCTGATTCCGCTCAGCGTGGTGCTGCTGGCCGTGTCCATCGGAGCTTTCGTGTGGGCGGTGCGCAAGGGACAGTTCGACGACCTGGACACGCCGGCGCTGGACATCCTGCGCGACGATCCGCCGGCCACGCCGACCGACCCGGACGATGACGCTCGATAGCCTGACGCTCACCGCGGCGCTGCTCAGCGGCCTGCTCGGCGGTGCGCACTGCGCGGCGATGTGCGGCGGTATCGCCACCGGCTTCTCCGCGCGTGCGCCGCAGGCCGGGTGGGCCGGCGCGGCGCAGCTCAACCTCGGCCGGGTCGGCGGCTACGTGCTTGCCGGGGCGCTGGTCGGCGGCGTGGGCGACGGTCTGCTGCGCGTGTTCGAGATTCCCGGACTGGCCGTGGCGATGCGGGTGGCCGTGGGCCTGGTGCTGGTGCTCGCCGGCCTGCGCCTGCTCGATCGCAGTGGTCGCTTCAACGTGCTCTCGCGCCCGGGCGCCCGGGTCTGGCGTGCCCTGCAGCCGCTGCTGCGTCCGTTGCTGCCGGCGAACACCGCACCGCGCCGGCTGGCGGCCGGCGTGTTGTGGGGCTGGCTGCCGTGCGGGCTCAGCACCACCCTGCTGGCGGCCGCCTGGATGCAGGCCAGCGCGGTGCACGGCGCGCTGACCATGGCGGCATTCGGGCTCGGCACCTTGCCGGTGATGCTGCCGTTGACCTGGTCGGGTGCCCGCATGGGGCGCTGGCTGCAGCGACCGGGGATCCGTCACGGCGCGGGCGCGCTGGTGCTGGTGGCGGGCGTGCTGACCATGGCGGCGCCGTGGCTGATGCAGGTGCCGGCCCTGCACGACGCGCTTACCGCCCTGGGCTGCGGACCGCGGTCCCGCTGAAGGCGCCGCGCCGCGGGCTCGGTGCTCGCGGCGCGGCGTGTCCTGCCGTGTCGGCTCAGTCCCGGTCGGGCCGGGCTTCGTGGTACCCGGCGGGGATCGCCGTGCTGAAGATCGCGGCATCCAGCGGCGGATCGACGGTCACGTGGATGCGCTGGCTCATCGCCATGCCGTGGCCGCCGACCTCGACCGCCCGCGGCACGCCGTCGTCATCCGCCCACAGGTCGATGCGCATGCCGTGCACGTCGAGCTGCCAGCCGTGGGTGATGCGACCGTCGATGATGCGCTGGCCGGGCAGTTCGACCGCCTTGCCCTGGAACTGGCCGATCGCCTCCAGCCACTTCAGCGCGGCGTCGGGTTGCGGCTTCGCATCCGCCGGCAGCGCGACCACCATCGCCATGCGCGGGCCGTGCAGCAGGGTCAGCACGCGATGTTCGGCGGCGTTCACCACCACGCTGGTGGCTTCGCCGATGTCGGTGCGGGCATCGCCGGCGCGGTCCATGCGGACGTGGATCGGCGGCATCGCGATGCCCTGCGACTGCTGTTCGATGGTCATCGACAGGGTGCGGAAGTCGCGCAGGTGCTTCAGCGCCAGCTCGAAGGCGACGCCGCGCGAGGTCGGCATCAGCACCAGGGCGAGTACCAGGCAGGCGGTGGCGGCGGTGGCGAACGCACCGATCCAGCGCGCCGGCCGGACGCGGCGCGGACGGGCGCCGGCGAGTCGGCGCTCCAGCTTCGCCTGCGCGGCGTCGAGCGCGACCGGTGACGGATCACGCACCAGTGCCTGCAGGTGGCTGGCCAGGGCGGGGGACAGGGTCGGTTCCATCACAGCACCTCCTGCGCGGAGCGCGCGCGGTCGTTGAGTAGCGATTCCAGCGTCTGCGTCGCACGGTGCAGGCAGACGCCGACGTGGTTCGGGGTGAGGCCGGTGGCCCGGGCGATCGCCGCGGTGTCCAGGCCGTGGAGATGCCGCAGCACGAAGCATTCGGCGTGCTGCGGTTTGAGCTGGGCGAGGGCGTCGCGCAGCCGGCGGGCGCGTTCGGCCTGCTCGGCGTCCTGCTCGACGGTGTCGGCCGCTTCCGGCTCGGCGGCTTTCCACAGTGGGCGCAGACGGCGCCAGCGTTGCCGGCTGCGCAGACGGTCGATCGCCTGGCGCGTGGCCATGGCGGCGAGGTAGGCCGGCCACGAGGCGACGTCGGTCGGCGGTTTCTCGAGCAGGCGCAGGAACACGTCCTGTTGCACGTCTTCGGCCTGGCCGGCATCACCGAGCACGCGGTACGCGGCAAGGTACACCGCGCGGCCGTAGCCGCGGGCCAGGGTACTGACATCGGGCGGTGCGGTGTCCGTCATGGGCTCGCCTCCGCGGGAAAGTGACAGGGGCATGGTGCGTCTCCGGGTGGATTCACCCCTTCAGACGCGCCGGCCCGCCCGATTCTTACAGCTGCTGGCACCGGAAACGACGAAGGGCGCATCGCTGCGCCCTTCGTTTCGATCTTGTGGAACCTTGCCGCCGATCAGTAGCGGTAGTGCTCCGGCTTGTACGGACCTTCCACCGCCACGCCGAGGTACTTCGCCTGGGCCGCGGTCAGCGTGGTCAGCTTCACGCCGATCTTCTCCAGGTGCAGGCGGGCCACTTCCTCGTCCAGCTTCTTCGGCAGGATGTAGACCTTGGGCTCGTAGATGTCCTTGTGCGCCCACAGGTCGATCTGCGCCAGCGTCTGGTTGGCGAACGAGTTGGACATCACGAAGCTCGGGTGGCCGGTGGCGCAGCCCAGGTTGACCAGGCGGCCTTCGGCCAGCAGGAAGATCGCGTTGCCGTTGGCGAAGGTGTACTTGTCCACCTGCGGCTTGATGTTGAGCTTGGTGGCACCGGACTTCTGCAGCCGCTCGACCTGGATCTCGTTGTCGAAGTGACCGATGTTGCAGACGATCGCCTGGTCCTTCATGCCCTGCATGTGTTCCAGGGTGATCACGTCCTTGTTGCCGGTGGTGGTGACGTAGATGTCGCCACGGCCCAGGGTGGACTCGACGGTGTTGACCTCGAAGCCTTCCATCGCCGCCTGCAGGGCGTTGATCGGGTCGATCTCGGTGACCACCACGCGGGCACCGTAGGCACGCAGCGAGTGGGCGCAGCCCTTGCCGACGTCACCGTAGCCGCAGACCACCGCCAGCTTGCCGGCCAGCATCACGTCCATCGCGCGCTTCAGGCCGTCGGCCAGCGACTCGCGGCAACCGTAGAGGTTGTCGAACTTGCTCTTGGTGACCGAGTCGTTGACGTTGATCGCCGGGATCAGCAGCTTGCCGGCCTCGGCCAGCTGGTACAGGCGGTGCACGCCGGTGGTGGTCTCTTCGGAGACGCCCTTCCAGTCCTTCACCACGGTGTGCCAGAAGCCCGGGCGCTCGGCGTGCACGCGCTTGAGCAGGTTCTTGATCACCTGCTCCTCGTGGCTCTCGGAGGCGGAGTCGACCCAGCGGTCGCCCTTCTCGAGCTCGTAGCCCTTGTGGATCAGCAGCGTCACGTCGCCGCCGTCGTCGACCACCAGCTGCGGGCCGAGGAAGCCGCCCTTGCCGTCGGGGAAGGACAGCGCGTCCAGCGTGCAGTCCCAGTACTCCTCCAGCGTCTCGCCCTTCCAGGCGAACACCGGGGTGCCGGAGGCGGCGATCGCCGCGGCGGCATGGTCCTGGGTGGAGAAGATGTTGCACGAGGCCCAGCGCACGTCGGCGCCGATGTCTTTCAGGGTCTCGATCAGCACGCCGGTCTGGATCGTCATGTGCAGCGAGCCGGTCACGCGCACGCCCTTGAGCGGGGCGCTGGCGGCGTACTTCTTGCGGATCGACATCAGGCCGGGCATTTCCTGCTCGGCGATGTCCAGTTCCTTGCGGCCGAAGTCGGCCAGGCCGATGTCGGCGATCTTGTAATCGTGCGAAACGGTTTCGCGGGTCACAGCATTCATTTCGGAGAGCTCCAGTTCTGTGCAGGAGCCCCGCGGCGCCGGGGAAGGTCGCTCGCGAGACTGCCGCGTGATAGCAACCGGGCGCCGTTTTCGAACCTGCCGCGCCGAGCCTGGCCACCGGTGCTTTCCGGTCCGGATAACCGGACGGAAGGGCGGAATTCCGCCTGCCTGTGGTCGCAGCGCCCCTCGACGGGCAGCGCACCATTGTAGCGGCAACCGGCCCAGGCTGTCCGCCCGGGTGTGCAGCGTGGACCGATTCTTGACATGCTGCACCCGCAGCATTTGCTAGTCTTGGACGGATTCACACAAGGGAGACCTCCATGCCTTTCCAGCCCGACACCCCCGACCTGCCGCACGACGCCCCCCTGCGCGAGGACGTCAGCCGGATCGGCGCGATGGTCGGGCAGATGCTCGCCGAGCAGCGCGGGGAGGCCTTCTTCGAGAAGGTGGAGGCGGTGCGCACCACGGCGATCCGCCGCCGCCGGGAGGACGAGCCGGTGGCCCTGCTGGACCGGGCGCTGAGCGGCATGCAGGCGGAGGAGGCCGAAGCGCTGGCGCGCGCCTTCGCCACTTATTTCCAGGCGGTGAACATCGCCGAGCGGGTGCACCGCATCCGCCGCCGCCGCGACTACCAGCGCAGCGATAGCCATCCGCAGCCCGAGTCCCTGCTCGACGTGCTGACCCGGCTCAAGGCGCAGGGCGTCATCGCCGCCGAACTGGTCGACTGGCTGGGTCGCCTGCACGTGGAGCCGGTGTTCACCGCGCACCCGACCGAGGCGGTGCGCCGCTCGCTGCTGGAAAAAGAGCAGGCGATCGTGCGCTCGCTGGTGGACAACTTCGACCCCACCCGCACCCCGCAGGAGCGCAAGGAGGACGACGACCGCATCTTCATGGCGCTGTCCTCCGGCTGGCAGACCGCCGAGGCCTCGCCGGTGCAGCCCACCGTGCAGGACGAGCACCACCACGTCGGCTTCTACCTGGCCAACCCGATCTACCGCATCGTGCCGGCGTTGTACGAGCAACTGGCCGATGCGCTGCAGCAGGTCTACGGCATCGCGGTGCCGATGCCGCGGCTGCTCAGCTTCGCCACCTGGGTCGGCGGCGACATGGACGGCAATCCCAATGTGGGCGCCGACACCATCGCCGCGAGCCTTGCCAGCCAGCGCGCCCATGTGATCGAGCACTACGAGGAGGATGTGGCCGGGCTGGCCCGCCTGCTCAGCCAGACCGAGGGCCGCGTGGCCGTATCGCCGGAGTTGCTGGCGCGGCTGGAGGACTACCGCGAGCGCTTCCCGGAAGCGGCGAAGAAGATCCGCCCGCGCCACGCCGACATGCCGTACCGCACCTTGCTCACCCTGATCGGCGCGCGCCTGCAGGCCACCCACGAGGACGACCATCCGGAAGGCTATACCTCGGTCGACGAGCTGGCCGGCGACCTGGAGCTGATCGCGCACAGCCTGATCGACCACCACGGCCTGCACGCCGGCGCCTACGCGGTGCAGCGGCTGGTCCGCCGCGTGCGCACGTTCGGCCTGCATCTGGCCCGGCTCGACGTGCGGCAGGACTCGCAGGTGCACGACGACGCGCTGGCCGCCCTGCAGGGCGACGCCGACTGGGGCCAGCGCAGCCCGGCCGAGCGGGTGGAAAAGCTGCATCCGTTCGCCAGCGGCGAGCTGGCGCTCGCCCCGGTCGAGGAGGAGAACGCCCAGCGCATGCGCTCGGTGTTCCAGGCGCTGGGCACGGCCCGTCGCCGCTACGGCGCCGAGGCGATCGGCCTGTACATCATCTCGATGGCGCGCACTGCGGCCGACGTGCTGGCCGTGCTCGCGCTGGCCCGCCACGGTGGCCTGGCCGTGGAAGGCGAGCCGGTGCCGCTGGACGTGGCGCCGCTGTTCGAGACGGTGGACGACCTGAAGAACGCCCCGGCCACGCTGCGCGCGCTGCTGGCCGACCCGGTCTACCGCACGCACCTGGCCTCGCGCGGCGACCGCCAGTGGGTGATGCTCGGCTACTCCGACAGCGGCAAGGACGGCGGCACGCTGGCCTCGCGCTGGGGCCTGCAGCGCGCCCAGGTGGAGCTGCTGGACATCGCGCACGAGGCCGGCATCCAGCTCGCCTTCTTCCACGGTCGCGGCGGCTCGGCCAGCCGCGGCGGCGGCCGCATGACGCCGGCGCTGATGTCCTCGCCGCGCGGCTCGGTGGCCGGCGTGCTGCGGGTGACCGAACAGGGCGAGGTGATCCATCGCAAGTACGGCATCCGCGCGCTGGCGCTGCGCAACCTGGAGCAGACCGTCGGCGCCGTGCTGCGCGCCAGCCTGCGCCCGCGCGAGGTGGAGCCGCGCGAGGACGCCTGGCGCGAGCGCATGCACGTGCTCTCGGCCACCAGTCGCAAGCACTACCGCGCCTTCGTCGACCGCGAGGGCTTCGTCGAGTACTTCCGTGCCGCCACGCCGATCGACGTGATCGAGCGCATGACCCTGGGCTCGCGCCCCTCGCGCCGGCGCTCGATGCGCGGCGTGCAGGACCTGCGCGCGATCCCCTGGGTGTTCTCCTGGACCCAGTGCCGTTCGATCCTCACCGGCTGGTACGGCCTGGGTACCGCGCTGGAGCAGGGTGCGGCCGAGTTCGGCGAGGAGGCGCTGGCCGAGATGGCGCGCGACTGGCCGTTCTTCAGCAACATGCTCGACGACGTGGAGATGGTGCTGGCCAAGTGCGACCTGGCCATCGCCGAGGCGTTCTCGACGCTGGCCGGCGAGCTGCACGCGCCGTTCTTCGCGCTGATCCGCGAGGAGTTCGCGCGCACCTGCCACTGGGTGCTGCGCCTGAAGGGCAGCGACGAGCTGCTGCAGGACTCGCCGCGACTGGCCCAGTCGATCCGCCTGCGCAACCCGTATGTGGACCCGATGAGCGTGCTGCAGATCGACCTGCTCAGGCGCTGGCGCGCCAGCGACCGCGGGGACGAGGCCCTGCTGCGCGCCCTGGTCGCCTGCGTCAACGGCGTCTCGCAGGGGCTGCAGAACACCGGCTGAGCGGTCGCCGTCCCGGGGCTGTCCGTCTTTGGTCGGGCGATTCCGGAAGCGGACACTGTGACCGGACACATCGGCGTGTCCGCGTCCCGAAAACGGCGCCACGGCGCCGTTTTCGCTTTTCGCGGGTGGCTGGCACGCTGCTTGCGATGTCCTGTCGCATGGATATCGCCAACCCCCAGTTCAGGATCCAGCGGCGTCGGCGGCTGCAGTGGTCGATCGCCGGCGGCGCGGTCGCGCTGGTCGCCGTCGTGGTGCTGGTGATGCGGCTGGGGCCGGCGTTGCCGGTAGTCGAGCGGGGCAGCCTGTGGATCGATACCGTGCAGCAGGGGCAGATGCTGCGCGAGGTGCGCGCCACCGGCACCCTGGTGCCGCGCTCCAGCCGCTGGCTGGCCGCGTCCACCGCGGCACAGGTCGAGCAGATCAAGGTCTGGCCCGGCGCCACGGTGAAACCTGACACGGTGCTGATGACGCTGGCCAACCCCGCGGTGGAGGATGCGCTGCGCAACGCCCAGGCCCTGGTGGCGGCGGCGGAAGCCGACGTTGCCGCCAAGCGCGCGGAAATGCGCTCGCAGTTGCTGGACCAGCGCTCGGCACTCGCCCAGGCCGAGTCCGATTACGCCTCGGCCAAGGTCAAGGCCGACGCCGACGCCAAGGCGGCCGCCCTGCACCTGATTCCCGACGTGCAGTTCCGCCAGGGCCAGATCGCGCTGAAGCAGCTGGCGACCCGCCGTGACATCGAGCGGCAGCGCGTGGCCGCCTTCGCCGGCAACATGCATGCCCAGCTCGACGCGGTGCAGGCCAGGCTGCGCCAGCAGCAGAGCAACCTCGAACTGCGCCAGCGCCAGGCCGATGCCCTGCAGGTGAAGGCCGGCATCGCCGGGGTACTGCAGGAGGTGGCGGTGCAGGAGGGCGCGCAGGTGGCCGAGGGCGCCAACCTGGCGCGGGTGGCGCGGCCGGATGTGTTGATCGCGCGCCTGCAGGTGCCCGAGGTACAGGCCAAGGACGTGGCCCTCGGCATGCCGGTCAGCGTGGACACGCACAACGGCCTGGTCGCCGGCGCGGTCGAGCGCATCGACCCGGCGGTGCGCGACGGCAGCGTGCAGGTGGATGTGCGCCTGGATGGCAAGCTGCCGCCCGGCGCACGTCCGGACCTCTCGGTGGACGGACGCATCCGCGTCGCCACGCTGGACCACGTGCTCTCGGTCGGCCGGCCGGCCTCCGCGCGCGCCGATGCCGACATCACGCTGTTCCGCCTCGATCCGTCCAGCGGCATCGCCACCCGTGTGCCGGTGCGGCTGGGCGCGGCGTCGGTGGACCGGGTGGAGATCCGCCGTGGCCTGAAGGCCGGCGATCAGGTGATCCTCTCCGACACCAGCCAGTGGGACCGCTACGACAGGATCCGCGTGAAGTGAACCATGCCGCAGGGTAGGAGCCCGCTCGCGGGCGATGCTTTTCGGCATTGATGCAGATCGGGAGCAAAAGCATCGCCCGCAAGCGCGCTCCTACACACAACCAACCATGTAGACGGGAATCATGATGAACCCATCGTCCAGCGTCATCGCCCTCGACGGCATCCGCAAGGTGTTCCAGGCCGACGAGGTGGAAACCCACGCACTGAGCGACGTGCACCTGGCGGTGCATCGCGGCGAGTACGTGTCGATCTCCGGCCCGTCCGGCTGCGGCAAGACCACGCTGCTGTCGATCCTCGGCCTGCTCGATACCGCCAGCGCCGGCAGCTACGTGCTCAACGGTCACGATGTGGCGAAGCTCGACGCCGCGGCGCGGGCGCGCATCCGCAACGCCGAGATCGGCTTCATCTTCCAGGCGTTCAACCTGATCGGCGACCTCACCGTGCAGGAGAACGTGGAGCTGCCCTTGACCTACCGCGGCGGCATCGGCACCGCCGAGCGGCGCGCGCGGGTGCACGAGGCACTGGAGCGCGTGGGCATGGCGCACCGCATGCGGCATTACCCGGCGCAGTTGTCCGGCGGTCAGCAGCAGCGCGTGGCGGTGGCGCGCGCGCTGGTCGGCAAGCCGGCGATCCTGCTCGCCGACGAGCCCACCGGCAACCTCGACTCGCGCAACGGCGAGGCGGTGATGGCCCTGCTCGACGAACTGCACAAGGGCGGCGCGACCATCTGCATGGTCACCCATGACGCCCGCTATGCCGAGCTGGCCCAGCGCAAGATCCGCCTGTTCGACGGCCGCGTGGTGGACGAAGACACCTTCGACCGCCTGCGTCGCGAGGACGAGGCACGGCTGGACGCGCTGATCGGCTCGCGCGAAGGTCTGCAGGCATGAGTCCCTGGCTCGCCGAGCTGTGGCGAGCCTGGCGGGCCAGCCTGCGCCGGCCGGGCTTCCTGCTGCTGGCCAGCGGCGTGCTGGCGCTGGGCGTCGGCGCCAGCGCGGCGGTGTTCGCGTTGCTCGATGCCACCTTGCTGCGGCCGCTGCCGTTTCCGCAGGCATCGCGTATCGCGGAGGTCGGCCGGATCTTCGGTGGCGAGGTCGGCACCATCTCGCCGCACGAGTACCAGTTCCTCGACGGCATGCATGGGGTAAGAGCGCTGGGCCTGATTCGTCCGGGCTCGGTCGCCAACATTGCCGGTGCCGGTGCGCCGCGGCAGGTACCGGTGACCTACATCGACCGCGGCGTGCTGGCGGCGCTCGACATTCGCCCGGTGCTCGGGCGCAACTTCAGCGAGTCGGAAGACCGGCCGAACGGGCCGGCCGCCGTGATGCTGAGCTACGGCCTGTGGCAACGCGACTACGGCGCCGCTGCCGGCGTCGTCGGTCAGGCCATGCAGGTGGAAGGTCGGCCGGCGACCATCGTCGGTGTGCTGCCGCAGGCGTTCGATAGCCTCCCCGATCCCGGCGGCATCGTGCTGCCGCTGGCCCTGCCGCCGGCCAGCCGCGACTACAACCACAACGGCCACCTGGCGATCGCGCGTCTGGCCGCAGGCGTCAGCCTGGCGTCGGTCGGTGCCCAGGCGGATGCACGCGAGCGCGCGATGTACCGCGACATGGCCATGGGCGGGAACTGGAAGCAGCCCTGGTTCGGCGCCACCTCCCTGCAGGCGGCACTGCACCGCGGCGAGCGTCCGGTGATGATGCTGTTCGTGGCCAGCGCCGTGCTGATCCTGCTGATCGCCCTGGTCAACCTGGTCAACCTGATGCTGTTGCGGACACTGTCGCGCAGCCACGATGCGGCGGTGCGCAGCGCGCTGGGCGCGCCGCTGCTGCGGTTGCTGTTGCCGGCGGTGGCCGAGGGCCTGCTGGTGGGGGTGGTGGGGACGGCACTGGGCATGCTGCTGGCATGGTCCGGGCTGCGCCTGCTGCTGCCTTTCATCCCCAGCCAGTGGCTGCACGGCAACCGGATCGGCATGGGGGCGTCGCAGTGGGCCATGGCGCTTGTTGTCGGACTACTCGGTGCCCTGCTGGCTGCCGCGCTCGGCTTGTGGCGAAGCCGTGGTGCGACCGGCGTCGACGAGCTGCGCGAGGGCGGACGCAGCGGCATGGGCGCGCGCAGCGGGCGTCTCGGGTGCGTGCTTGTGGTGGTGCAGGTCGCGCTGGCGGTGGCCCTGCTGTGCTCGGCGGGCGCGATCGCCCATGGCGTGCTTGCCGCTTCACGGGTGCAGCTCGGCTTCGCCAGCGACCAGCTGCTCACCTTCGAACTGGTGCCGGTAAAGGCGCATTACCCGGATGTCGGAGCCGTGCAGACCCTGGCGCAGCGCGTGGCGCGACGCCTGCGCGCCATTCCCGGGGTCACCGGGGCGGCGGTCACCACCAACCTGCCGGCCAGCGACGGGCTCTACGGCCAGTTCAACAACGGCATGAAGACGCCGGAGGGCAAACAGTTCGAGGCGCAATTGCATGGCGTGGGCACCGGCTTCTTCCAGGTGTTTTCCATCGCCCTGAAACAGGGGCGGGTATTCAGCCGTGACGACACCGCCGGCAGCGAACCGGTGGCGGTGGTCAGCCGCGACCTGGCCGACCGCTATTACGGTGGCGATGCGATCGGCAAGACTGTGCTGGTCGAGGTCAGCAACGGACCCAATCTGCCGGTGCGCATCGTCGGCGTGGTCGCCGATACCTACCAGCGCGGTCCGCTGCAGCCGCGGCAGCCGATGGTGTACCTGCCGCTGGCGCAGATGCCGCGCAACACGATGGACATCTTTCTCGGGCTGGAGCCGTTGCGCTTCGTGCTGCGTGTCCACGGCCGCCCGGCCGACTGGCGCGCGAGCGTGGAACAGGCGGTGGCCGAAGTCGCGCCCGGTCAGCCGATCGCCCACCTGGAATCGATGCGCAGCATCGTCCGCCAGACCACCGCCGACGCACGTCTGGGCATGCTGATGGTCGGCCTGTTCGCCGCGCTCTCGCTGTTGCTGGCGGTGGCCGGCATGTACGCGGTGATGGCGGTCGCGGTGGCCGCGCGCGAACGCGAGTTCGGCGTGCGCACGGCGCTGGGCGCCTCGCCTTCACGGATGACGCGACTGGTGCTGCGTGGCGGCCTGGGACAGGTCGTTGTCGGCCTGGTGATCGGTGTCGGTCTCGCGCTGGGCGCATCGCGGTTGCTGGCAAGCCTGTCGATGGCGGTGGCGATGTCCTCGATCGGCCGCATCGGCGTCTTCGACCCCGTCGCGACGCTCGGCGTATGCGTCGTGCTCGCCCTGTCCGGCCTGCTGGCCTGCCTGCTGCCGGCGCTGCGTGCCGGCCGGGTCCAGCCGATGTCGGTGCTGCGCGGTGACTGAGTAGCGAGGGCTCCCGTGACTCCATCTTCTGAAAGGAATTCGGCATGAGCGTCTGGTTGAGTGAGATCTGGCGTACCTGGCGGGCCAGCCTGCGCCGGCCGGGTTTCGTGTTGCTGGCCAGTGGCGTGCTGGCGCTGGGTGTTGGCGCGGCCAGCGCCGTGTTCACCCTGATCGATGGCGTGCTGCTGCAGCCGTTGCCTTATCCACAGCCGCATCAACTGGTCGCGGTTGGCCCCGTCGAACAGGGCGATGTGCAGGCGGTCTCGCCGCAGCAGTACCAGCACCTCGCCGGGCTGCCCGGGATCGCATCGATGGGCCTGTTCAAGGATGGCCAGACAGCGTCCAACATCGCCGGCGACGGCCGGCCGGAACAGGTTGTGGCGCTGGAGATCGACCGGGGCCTGCTGCCGACGCTCGGCGTGCAGCCGGCGCTGGGTCGCAACTTCAGCGCTGAGGAAGACCAGCCCAACGGCCCGCCTGCGGTGATGCTCTACCACGGCTTCTGGTTGCGCCGCTTCGGCGGCAATCCCGCGGCGATTGGCCAGACCCTGACGGTGGAGGGCGTACCTCACGCCATCGTCGGCGTGCTGCCGGCCGGCTTCGATCTGGGCCAGGCCTCGATCGCCCTGCCCACGGCATTTCCCGCGCATTCGGGCGACGACGGCACCAACTACACCGCGGTGGCGCGACTGGCGCCCGGCACCACGGTTGCGACACTGGCGGCCGAAGTGAATACCCGCCTGCACGCGTTCTACGCCGAGCAGGGGAAGCAGGCCTATGCCGGCAGCTTCTGGCAGCGCGTGCACTTCAGTGCCCAGGATTTCAGTGCCGCGCAGCATGCCGGGCAGCGCAGCACGTCGTTGATGTGGGTGGCCTGCGCCGTGCTGCTGCTGGTCATCGCGCTGGTGAATCTCACCAACCTGATGCTGCTGCGCGCGATGGGACGAAGTCATGACGCCTCGGTACGCGGGGCGCTCGGTGCCTCCCGCTGGCGGGTCGCCTTGCCGTCGATCGCCGAGGGCATGCTGATCGGTGTGGTCGGTGTGCTGGTCGGTCAGGGGCTGGCGGCGCTGGCCCTGCTCGCCGTGCGCACGTGGATGCCGGTGGACTGGATGGCCGTGGAGTGGACGCGCCCCGGAGGCCTGAACCTTGGCGGGATGGCCTGGACGATCGCCGTCGCGACCGGTCTGTTCGGCGCGCTGGTCGCGACCGGGCTGGGGCTGTGGCGCGGGCAGGCCGCGTTGTCGATGGACAGTCTGCGCGAGGGCGGCCGCAGCGGCCTGAGTCGCCGCAGCGGCCTGCTCGGTCGGTTGCTGGTGATGGCCCAGGTGGCGCTGGCCTCGCTGCTGTTGTGCACGGCGGGCGTGTTCCTGCACAGCCTGCTGGCCAGCGCGCGGGTGGATCTGGGCTTCAAACCGGACCACGTGCTCACCTTCGAGCTGGCGCCGGTCAAGGCGACCTATCCGGATGCGGCCTCGGTACAGCAACTGTCCGGCCGACTGGTCGAGCGCCTGAAACAGATCCCCGGTGTGCAGCTTGCGGCGGCCGGCACCAATCTGCCTGCGGGCGACTTCAGCGGGCAATGGAACATGGGCGGGCTGCATCTGCCGGGTGGCGAGCAGTTTGGCGCGCAGTTCCACGCGGCCGACCCGGGGTTCTTCCGGGTGTTCGGCATCCATGTGCGACAGGGGCGTCCGTTCGCCGCCAGCGATGTGCGTGGCGGTGAGGACGTGGCCGTGGTCAACCAGCGCTTCGCCGACGTGCATTTCCAGGGCCATGCGCTGGGGCAGACGATCCAGCGGGGCGAAGGCAAGGGCATGTGGTCGGCGCGCATCGTCGGCGTGGTGGCCGATACCTACCAGTTCGGGCCGGAGGATCCGGACTCGGTCGTGCCGATCCTGTACCTGCCGCTGGCGCAGATGCCCGACGACGCCCTGCGCGCGTTCCGCATGTACGAGCCGCTGCGCTTTGCGCTCAAGGTCCAGGGCGACCCGGACAGCTATCGCGATGCCGTGCAGCGGGCCGTGGCCGAAGTGGCGCCCGACCAGCCGATCGACCATGTCTACAGCATGGCCCATGTGGTGCACGACACGATCACCGATACCGAGTTCAACCTGATGCTGGTCGGCCTGTTCGGCGGCCTGGCGCTGTTGCTCGCCGGCGTGGGTGTGTATGCGGTGATGGCGGTTGCGGTGGCGGCGCGCGAGCGCGAGTTCGGCGTGCGCGCCGCGCTGGGCGCGGCGCCACGAGGGCTGCTGTTGCTGGTGCTGCGCGCTGGCCTGGTGCAGATCGTCCTCGGCCTGCTCGCCGGGTTCGTGCTGGGGTTCCTGGGGTCCGGTGTGCTGCGGGCGGTGGTGGTACAGGTCGGGCGCAGCGTGTTCGATCCCTGGTCGATCGCCTCGGCAGCCGCAGTGCTGGCGCTGTCCGGCCTGCTGGCCTGTCTGCTGCCGGCGCTGCGCGCATCGCGCGTGCAGCCGATGCGTGCATTGAGGGGAGAGTGAGGATGATCGTGCAGGAGTTCCGCGGGGCCATGCGGCGGCTGCTCAAGCGGCCGGGATATGCACTGCTGTCGATGACGGTGCTGGGGGTGGGGTTGGGCGTGACGCTTTTCCTGTTCTCCCTGGTCAACACGCTGATACTGAAGCCGTTGCCGTTCCCCGACGCGGAACGGTTGATGGCAGTTGGCGAGCGCTCCTCGAGCGGGCATGGCATCGACAGTCTCGACAGCGCGCAATATGCGCTGTTGCGTCGCAGCCTCCAGGCCGCTGACGCCGTGGGTGCGTACACCGCCGGCGGGGTCAGCCTGGACGATGGACACGGGGCGATCTACTTCCCCGGAAGTCGATCGAGTGCATCGCTTTTGGAGATGCTCGGCGTCCAGCCTCTGCTGGGACGTATTTTCACCACGGCCGACGAGCAACCGGGTGCCGAGCGTGTGCTGCTGATCGGCGAGCCTTTGTGGCGGACGACTTTTGCGGCCGATCCGCACGTGATCGGCCGGCAGATCCGCGTCAATGGCGAGTGGGCAACCGTCATCGGGGTATTGCCGGCAAGCTTCAGCTTTCCGCAGTACACCCGGGTGTGGCGACCGTTACGCCTGCTGCCCGGGCAGCATCGAGACCTGGCCGGGGTGTTGCGGCTGGCACCGGGCAAGACGCTGGGGCAGGCGCGTGCGGAACTTGATGCGATGCAGCCAGCGTTACAGCGGGTGCTACCGACGGACATGCACATGCGCGCGGTGGTCACCAAGCCGCTTGGCTACAGTTTCGTACCGGAGGACATGCGCTACTGGGTCTGGCTGATGTTCGGTGCCGGCACCCTGGTACTGCTGCTGGCGTGCGTGAACGTCGCCAACCTGCAGCTGGTGCAGGCCGTGCGCCGGGCGCATGAACTGGCCCTGCGGCACGCGCTCGGCAGCGCGCGGGGCCGTCTGGTGTTCGGTGCCATCGCCGAAGGCTGGCTGCTCGGTGCAGCCGGATGGCTGCTCGCCCTGCCCATCGTGCAGTGGGGCAACCGCTGGCTGGTCGGCGTGTATTTCCGGCCGGGACGCATGCCCGGTTTCCATCACTTCGGTCTGGATGGATGGGTGCTGGCCGCGGGAGCGCTGATGGCTCTGGCAACCACCACGCTGGTTGGCGCGGTGCCGGCCTGGCGTGCCGCGCGCAGCGACCCGCAGCAGGCCTTGCGCGATGGCGTGAAAGGCTCAGGAAGCGGTTTCGCCCGTGTCGCGCGGGTGATGGTGGTGGCAGAGATAGTGCTCACTGTGGTGTTGCTGGTCGGCGCCGGCATGTTCGTCGGCGCCGTGCAGCGGCTGCTCGCCCGGCCGACGCCTGGCATTGGCTACGCGGCGCAGGTGCTGACCGCCGAGCTGGCGCTGCCGCGGCAAACCTACGACGACCCGCGCAGGATCGCCGTGATCGGCAAGGCCGTGGCGCAGCTGCGCGCCACTCCGGGCGTGGTTGACGCCACCGCCTCGGACACGGTTCCGGGCGGACGGCTGGGCAGTCACGAGCGCGTCGGGCTGCCCGGTCAGCCGCGTCCGGCTTCCGGGTGGATGAAGGTCCAGCTGGGTGTGGTCGACCCGCACTTCCTGTCCACGTTCGGGGTGCGCCTGCTTGCCGGGCGCTTCTTCGATGCACGGGACACGGCCGGCGGCCAGGCGGTGGCGGTAGTCGATCGTCACCTGGCGCAGGCCCTGTGGCCCGGCCAGGATCCGTTGCAGCGTCAGCTCACCTTGCACCCCGGAACCGCCTGGGCCCGCTCGCTCACCGTCATCGGGGTGACCGAGCCGTTGCAGATGGACAGTCTGCTGGAGCCGTCGGTGCCCGGGTTGCTGATGCCGGTGAGCCAGTCGGCAGGGCAGGGACCGCTGCATGCCGTCGGACTGGCCGTGCGCACCCATGGCGCAGCGGCCGCTTTCATCCCGCATCTGTCCGACATCGTGCACGGCGTGGACAGCCAGGTCGCCGTGCATGACGTACTCAGTCAGCAGTGGATCATCGCGCGCTCGCAGGCCGGCCTGACGGTGATGGCCGACGTGTTCGGTGCGCTCGGACTGGTCGCGTTGGGGCTTGCCGCGACCGGCCTGTACGGTGTGGTGGCGTTTTCCGTGGAGCAGCGCACGCGCGAAATCGGCATCCGGCGCGCGATCGGTGGCGGCGGATGGGCCATCGCCCGGCTGCTCGGTCGCCAGCTGGCATGGCAACTGGGTCTGGGCCTGGTTCTGGGGACCCTGCTGGCGCTGCCGTGGTCGCGGCTGCTCGCCGATCCCAACCTGCA
Source organism: Dyella ginsengisoli LA-4 (assembly GCF_000334915.1). Lineage (GTDB taxonomy): Bacteria > Pseudomonadota > Gammaproteobacteria > Xanthomonadales > Rhodanobacteraceae > Dyella_A > Dyella_A ginsengisoli_A. Next base: position 143,395 of record NZ_AMSF01000058.1, read on the forward strand.
GACACGCGCACACGACCCAGCGGTGTTCGGGTCGGTAATCGTGCTGGTGGTGGTCACCGCATTGGCTGCGACGCTATTGCCGCTGCGGCGCGCCTTGCAAGTCGATCCCGCCGTCGCCTTGCGCTACGAGTGACCACTACACTGACGGGATGGACGACGGCGTGGCACGTGAATCGAATCCGACAGTACTACTGGCCGACGACCAGGCCGACGTGCGCGAGGCGCTGCGACTGCTGCTGAAGTCCGAGGGTGTGGCCAGCACCGGCGTGGACGGGCCCGCCGGCGCGCTGGACGAAGCGCGACGGCGCGCGTTCGACGTGGCGCTGGTCGACCTCAACTACACCCGCGACACCACCTCCGGCGCCGAGGGGTTGGAGCTGCTGGAGAAGCTGCGCCAGCTCGACCCGGAACTGCCGGTGGTAGTGATGACCGCCTGGGGTAACGTGCCGCTGGCGGTGGAGGCGATGCGCCGCGGCGCCGCCGATTTCATCGAGAAGCCCTGGGACAACGCACGCCTGCTCGGCGTACTGCGCGCACAGATGGCGCTGGCGCGTAGCGCGCGGCGGCAGCGCCGGCTGGAGGCGGAGAACGCGCTGCTGCGCGACGAGGGCGATGCCGAATTCATCGCCGAGTCGCCTGCGATGCAGCGGGTACTAGGGCTGGTGGCGCGGGTCGCGCCGAGCGACGCGAACGTGCTGGTGCTCGGCGAGAACGGCACCGGCAAGGGCGTGATCGCGCAGCGCATCCATGCGCTGTCGGGGCGAGCGGCGCAGCCGTTCGTGAAGGTCAACATGGGCGGTATCGCCGAGACCGTATTCGAGTCGGAGATGTTCGGCCATGTGCGCGGCGCGTTCACCGACGCCAAGAGCGAGCGCATCGGCCGCTTCGAGCTGGCCGACGGCGGCACGCTGTTCCTCGACGAGGTCGGCAACGTGCCGGCCTCGCAACAGCCGAAGCTGCTGCGCGTGCTGGAGGACGGCGAGTTCGAGCGGCTGGGTTCCTCGCGCACCCAGCGCACCGACGTGCGGCTGGTGTCGGCCACCAATGCCGACCTCGCTGCCGACGTGGCGGCCGGGCGCTTCCGTCGCGACCTCTTGTACCGGCTCAACACGCTGGAGATCGTGCTGCCGCCGCTGCGTGAGCGCGGCGACGACATCGTGCCGCTGGCGCGTGCGGCGCTGGCACGCAGTGCGCAGCGCTACGGTCGTCATGGCCTGCGGCTGGCGCCGTCGGCCGAGCGGGCGCTGCAGGCTTATGCCTGGCCGGGCAACGTGCGCGAGCTGGGCCACCTGATGGAGCGCGCCGCGCTGCTCGCCGAGCACGACGAGGTCGGTGCCGCGGCGCTGGCCTTCGGTCGCACCGAGTCGGTCGACGAGGGCTTCGAACAGATGACGCTGGAGCAGGCCGAAGGCTGGCTGGTGCGGCGCGCGCTGGAGCGCTTCGACGGCAACCTGCTGCGCGCCGCCGATGCGCTGGGGATCACCCGCCAGGCGCTGTACCGGCGGCTGGAGAAGCACGGTTTGCGGGATCCGGCGGACGCCGACGATGACGACGCCTGAGCCGTCGCCGGCGACATCCGCACGCCCCGCCGCGTCGCGGCTGCCGGCCTACGAGCGGCGCATCCTCGGCGGCAGCGCGCTGATCGCCGCGCCGGGGCTGCTGGCGGCGGCGTTCATGGCCTGGAGCGGCAGCGGCTGGCGCGAGGCGGATGGCTGGGTGCTGGCGGCGGCGGTGATCGTTACCGCCTTGCTGGTGCGCTGGCAGCGGCGACGGCTGGTCTATCCGTTGCAGTCCTTCGCCAGCCTGCTCGACGCCCTGCGGCTGGGCGACTACAGCCTGCGCGGCCGCGTCGGCGGCGCGCTGGACGACCTGGTCTACGACATCAATGCGCTGGCCGAACGCCTGCAGCAGGAGCGGCTGCAGTTCGAGGAGTCGTCCTATCTGCTGGGCAAGACGCTGGCGGCGCTGGACAACGCGGTGCTGGTGTTCGACCAGGACACCCGCCTGCGCCTGCTCAACCCCGCCGCGCAGCAGCTGTTGCAGGCCGACCGGCACCAGCTGTTCGGTCGCCGCGCCGAGGAGCTGGGCCTGCAGCCGCTGCTGGACCAGCCCTCCGGCCAGCTGCTGAATCATCGGTTTGCCGGCCGCAGCGGACGCTTCGAGATCCGCCATGCGCCGTTGCGCACCGAGGGGCGCGGCGGCCGCCTGCTGGTGATCAACGACGTCGGCCGTGTGCTGCGCGAGGAGGAGCGCCAGGCCTGGCAGCGACTGCTGCGCGTGCTCGGCCACGAAGTGAACAATTCGCTGGCGCCGATCCAGTCGATGGCCGGCACGCTGGCCACGCTGGCGTTGCGCGACCCGCTGCCGGAGGACTGGCGCGAGGACTTCCGCAACGGCCTGGAGCTGATCGGCCATCGCTCCGGTGCGCTGTCGCGCTTCCTCGCCAGCTACAGCCGGCTGACCCGGCTGCCGCCGCCGCAGCGGCGCGAGGTGGCGCTGGGGCCGTTGCTGGAGAAGGTGGTGCGGCTGGAGTCGCGGTTGCCGGTGACACTGGATGCCGGCCCCGCGCTGCACCTGATGGCTGATCCCGACCAGCTCGAGCAGGCGCTGATCAACCTGGTGCGCAATGCGGCGGAGGCGAGCCTGCCGACGCGGGGCGGCGTGGTCCTTCGCTGGCAGGCGAAGGCCGAGCGGGTTTCGATCGAGATACTGGACGAGGGCGAGGGCCCGCCGGCCAGCGACAACCTGTTCGTGCCGTTCTTCACCACCAAGCCGGGTGGCTCGGGGATCGGGCTGGCGCTGGTACGGCAGATCGCCGAGGCGCACGACGGCGGCGTCAGCTTGCTGGCCCGCACCGACGCGCGTGGCGCCGTGGCGACGCTCTGGCTGCCACAGCCTGCCGACCATCCGCAACCACCGTAGGAGCCCGCTCGCGGGCGATGCTCTTTTGCTTCGATGTGGATCAGGAGCAAGGGCATCGCCCGCGAGCGGGCTCCTACGGTTGAGGTTGACGGTGACCGTCGTTGCTGCGGATGCGTGGCGGGAGGATGCGCTCCCGGGTACGCTCTGGCTCCCCACCGGAACCGCATTCCATGACCGCTCCCGTTCCACCCCGCCTCAACCCGCTGGCCTTCCTCATCTTCAGCTCGCGCTGGCTGCAGCTGCCGTTGTACCTGGGGCTGATCGTCGCGCAGTGCGTCTACGTGTTCCTGTTCGGCAAGGAGCTGTGGCACCTGATCCACGAGGCATCGCACCTGGGCGAGCAGGAGATCATGCTGATCGTGCTCGGCCTGATCGACGTGGTGATGATCTCCAACCTGCTGATCATGGTGATCGTCGGCGGCTACGAGACCTTCGTCTCGCGACTGGGGCTGGAGCACCACCCGGACCAGCCGGAGTGGCTCAGCCACGTCAACGCGTCGGTGCTGAAGGTGAAGCTGGCGATGGCGATCATCGGCATCTCCTCGATCCACCTGCTGAAGACCTTCATCGCTGCCGGCGCCTTGCAAGGCCTGCCGTTCTGCTCGGCCGACGTGCTCGCCACGATGGCCGACACCATGAACACCGCCAGCACCCTCAAGTGCTCCACCCTGACCACGGTGGGCGTGATGTGGCAGACGATCATCCACGTGGTGTTCATCGCCTCGGCGATCGGCATTGCCTGGACCGACCGCATCATGCAGGCCGGCGTGGCGCGCCTGCGCGACGCCCACTGACGCCCCGTAGGAGCCCGCTCGCGGGCGATGCTCTTCGCTCTGATGCCACATCCAAAGCCAAAAGCATCGCCCGCGAGTGGGCTCCTACAGGTGTTGTGCATCGCTTGAGTCGAGCCAGACGGCGTTCCAGTAGGGATATGCCAGCACCGAGTCCACCAGGCCGGCGCGTATGGGGTTGCCGGCGATGTAACGCGCAACTCCAAGCAGGCGCTCTTCGCGACGGAGGGCGTGATCGTGGAAGCTGCGGTCCCACAGCTTTCCTTCGAATAGCCCGGACGCATGCAGCTCGCGGCAGACGGCGGCCTTGAAACGGGCCACCACGCGATCGAGTGGTTCCTCACCGAGTTCGAGCAGCCCGTGCCAGTGATCGGGCATGAGCACCCACGCCAGCAACTGCGCGTCGCCCCAGTGGGTGGAAGCGTGGATGACCCGGCTGGCGACGCGCGCGGCTTCGTGATTCCCGAAGATCGGCTGACGGTACCGGGTGGTGACGGTGATCAGGTAGACCTGGCCGGGGCGTGATACTCGGCCGCGTCGAAGCGCCGAGCGGCCAGGGGCTGGGAAAGCTGGCATGACCGGAGCTTGCCGATGAGCACCGTGAACACGCTGCCGTCCGGTACCACCAGAACCTGTAGGAGCCCGCTCGCGGGCGATGCTCTTCGCTCTGATGCCACATCCAAAGCCAAAAGCATCGCCCGCGAGCGGGCTCCTACAAGGGCAAAGGCTAGACTTCCAGCCGATCGTCCGGGCGCGCCACCAGCGCGTACAGCGCGGGCATCAGGAACACGCTGATCAGCAGGCGGGTGAACAGGCCGCTGACGATCACCAGCGCGAACGGCCGCTGGGTGTCGGTACCCACGCCGGTGGCCAGTGCGGCTGGCAGCAGGCCGAGCGCGGCGACCAGAGCGGTCATCATGATCGGCCGCAGGCGCAGGATCGCCGCCTCGCGGATCGCCGGCGCCATCGCCATGCCGCCCAGGCGCAGCTCGTTGACGTAGGAGATGTAGACCACCGCGGTCTGCACCGACACGCCGAACAGCGCCAGGAAGCCGATGCCCGAGGACACCGAGAACGGCGTGCCGGTGAGCCACAGCGCGACCAGTCCGCCGACCGGCGCCGACAGGGCGACGCCGAGCACGGTGATGAACGGGAACTTGAAGTTGCTGTACAGGGTGAACAGCAGCAGGAAGATCAGCCCCACGGTGAGCGGCACGATCACGTGCAATTGGGCGCTGGAGGCGACGTATTCGGAATACTCGCCGCCCCAGTCCGTGCGGTAGCCGCGCGGCAGCGCCACCTGCTTCTTCACCTGGGCGATGGCGTCGCCCACCGCACCGGCCAGGTCGCGCCCCTGCACCGAGAACTGCACGCCGATGTAGCGCGAGCTGTCCTGCCGGTAGATGAAGGAGGCGCCGTCGGTGACGCGGATGTCGGCCAGTGCCCTGAGCGGGATCTGCTTGCCCTCTGGCGTGGCGACCAGCAGGTTGCCGATCGCCTCGGGGTTGTCGCGGTAGCGCTTCTGCAGCCGCACCACCAGGTCGAACTCCTTCTCGCCCTGCACCACCTGGGTGGCCACGTCACCGCCGATCGCGGTCTGGATCAGGTCGTTGATGTCCGACACGTTGACGCCGTAGCGGGCGATCGCCGCGCGGTTCACGTCGATGGTCAGGCTGGGCTGTCCGAGCTCCTGCACCAGGGTCACGTCGCGGATGCCGCGGACCTTTTCCAGCACGTGCTTGATCGCCTTGCCCTTGGCCTGCAGCGTGGCGAGGTCCGGTCCGAACACCTTCACCGCCAGCGCGCTCTTCAGGCCGGTCTCTGCCTCGTCGACGGCATCCTCGGCCGGCTGGGTGTAGTTGAAGGTGATGCCGGGGAAAGCGGCCAGCTTGCGGTTCATCGCCGCGATCAGTTCGGGCTTGCTCCGGTACTCGCCGGTCCACTGCGAGTACGGCTTCAGTCCCACGTAGAACTCGGCGTTGAAAAAGCCGGTCGGGTCGGTGCCGTCGTCCGGGCGGCCCAGCTCGTTGGTGACCGTGGTCACCTCGGGGAAGCTGCGCAGGATCGCGCGGATCTGCGGAGTGACCTTGGCCGCCTCGTCGAACGAGATGGTGTACGGCATGGTGGCACGCACCCACAGCGCGCCCTCGTCCAGGTGCGGCATGAACTCGGCGCCGATGCGCGGCACCAGCAGCAGCGAGGCGGCCAGCACGACCACCGAGGCGAGCACGGTGCCGCGCGCTCGGGCCAGGCAGAAATCCAGGCCCTTCGCGTAGACCGACTTGATCGCCTCGAACGCGCGGTTGCGCCGCTCGCGCACGCCCTTGCGCATGAACCACGAGCACAGCACCGGCAGCAGCGTGAGCGTGACGATGAGTGAGCCGACCAGGGCAAAGATCATGGTGTCGGCCATCGGCTTGAACAGCGTGCCGGAGGGGCCGGAGAGCACGTAGATCGGCAGGAAGCTGACCACGATCACCGCCACCGCGTAGAACAGCGGGCGGTCCACTTCCGCCGCGGCGGCGCGGATCACCGCGAACACGCTGGTGTTCTCGTCCTTCCGTTCGGCCAGCTGGCGGTAGATGTTCTCCACCATCACTACCGCCGCGTCGACCAGGATGCCGAAGTCGATCGCGCCGATCGACAGCAGGTTGGCCGAGGCGCCCTGTGCATCCAGGCAGATGAAGGCGAACAGCAGCGCCAGCGGGATGGTGGTGGCGACGATCAGGCCGGCACGCAGGTCGTACAGGAAGAACACCAGCACCACGACCACCAGCAGCATGCCGCGCACCAGGTTGCCGCGGACCACGTCGGTGGTGCGGCTGATCAGCTCGCTGCGGTCGTAGAACGGGACGATCTTGACGTCCTTCGGCAGCACGTTCTCGTTGAGCTCGCGCGTCTTCGCCTCGACGCGCTTGAGCACGTCCTGGGTCTTGGAGCCGGTGCGCAGGAAGATCACGCCCTCGACCGCGTCGTTCTGGTCCTGGTAGCCGAATTCGCCCAGTCGCGGTGCGATTCCGGTGGTCACTTCACCGACATCCTTGACCAGCACCGGCGAGCCGTTGTGCTCGGCGAGCACGACGTTGCCGATGTCTTCCAGCGTCTTCAGCCGGCCCTCGCCGCGGATGTAATAGAACTGGCTGCCCTGGGTGTAGAAGCCGCCGCCGGCATTGGCGTTGTTGGCGGCCAGCGCCGATTCCACCTGGGTGGCGGTGAGGCCGAGCGCGGCCAGCCGCGCCTGGTCCAGCTTCACCTGGTACTGCAGCGTGCCGCCGCCGAAGCCGGAGTCGTCGGCCACGCCGGGCACGGCGCGGAAGGCCGGCTCGACGGTCCAGTCCTCGATCGTCTTCAGCTCGGTCGGCGAGCGGTCCGGGCTCTGCAGCACGTAGCGGTAGATCAGCCCCGAGGGCGAGGACAGTGGCGACACCGACGGCGTGACGCCGTCGGGCAGGCCGAGGTCGCCCATCCGGTTGAACACTTCCTGCCGGGCGAAATACTTGTCGGTGCCGTCGGCGAAGGTGATGTCCACCACCGACAGGCCGTACAGCGAGATCGAGCGGGTGACCGTGGTGTGCGGGGTGCCGGTCATGCCGCGTTCGACCGGCACGGTGATCAGCCGCTCCACTTCCTCGGCGGCATGGCCGGGCCACTGCGTCACCAGTTCGACCATCGGCGGCGACAGGTCGGGGTAGGCGTCCACCGGCAGCCGGCCGATCGAGTGCAGGCCGGCGCCGACCAGGATCAGGGTGAGCAGCAGCACCAGCAGGCGCTGGCCGAGCGAGGCGCCGACGATGCGGTTCATCACCGAGGCGGTGCGGGAGGGGGTCTCGCCCCCGGGCGTGGGCGTGCTCATTGGTTCTGCATGAACTGCATGAACAGGCCGCCGTCGATCACCACCTTGTCGCCGGGCTGCAGTCCCTTGTCCACCACCACGTTGTCGCCGGTGCGCTGGCCCTGCGTGATGTGGCGACGGGCGAAGCTGCCGTCGGGCTGCGCGACGTAGACGAACGGCAGATTCTCGTCGTCGCGCAGGAGCGCGGAGACCGGCACCAGCAGACCCTGCGAGTCGGTCCGGGCGCTCAGCGTCACGTTCACGTACATCTGCTTGCGCAGCGCGTCACCGGGGTTGGGCGCGCTGACGCGCACGTCGACCAGCCCGGTGTCCGGGTTGACCACGCCGCCGATGCTGGTGACGGTGCCGGTGATGGCCTTGCCGCCGTCACCGGTGCGGATCTCGGCGGTGTCACCCAGGTGCACGCGGGCCACCTCGGCCGGCGTCACCTGCGCCATCACCCACATGTGCGAGAGGTCGGCCACGGTGAAACAGGCGGTGCTGCCGGCCTGCAGCAGCTGGCCCGGGCTGATCAGCCGTTCCACCACGGTGCCGGCGATCGGCGCGCGGATCGCGCCGCCGGCGTCGGGTACCGCGCGCCCGGCCGCGATCGCGCGGATCGATCCTTCGTCCACGCCCATCGCCAGCAGCGCCTGGCGCGCGGCGTCGCGATCGGCCTCGGCGCTCGTGGCGTCGGTGGATGCCTGGGCCGCCTCGCGTGCCGACACGCCGTGATGGGCGAGCAGGTCCTGGTCCATGTCGGCGATGTGGCGGGGGGTGCGCGCGGC
>NZ_AMSF01000059.1 GCF_000334915.1 Dyella ginsengisoli LA-4
CCGCACCCCGCCCCCGCCGATCCATGCGTCATACGGCCCGCGCGCCGCAGGAAATTCCGTTTTGTCCGTGACCGAAGAGGATGTTCCGCATGATCACCCTGCACATTGCCAACAAGAACTACTCGTCGTGGTCGCTGCGGCCATGGGTGCTGCTGCACGAGCTGGGCGTGCCATTCGAGGAGCGGATGCACCCGTTCGCGCCCGGTTCCAACTGGGAGGCCTTCCGCGCGTTTTCGCCGAACGGCCGCGTGCCCTGCCTGCGCGACGGCGACACCGTGGTGTGGGACTCGCTGGCCATCGTCGAGTACCTCGCCGAGCAGCATCCGGCCTGGCCGCAGGACACCGCCGCGCGTACCTGGGCGCGCTGCGCGACGGCGGAGATGCACTCGGGTTTCGGCGCGCTGCGCCAGCAGTGCTCAATGAGCTGCGGCCTGCGCATCCGCCTGCACGAGATCGGTCCGCAACTGGCCGCCGACGTGGCCCGCATCGACGAGCTGTGGCGTGAGGGACTGCGCCGCTTCGGCGGTCCGTTCCTGGCCGGCGACCGCTTCACCGCGGTGGATGCGTTCTATGCGCCGGTGGCGTTCCGCGTGCAGACCTACGGGCTGTCGCTCTCGCCCGAGGCGAGCGGCTGGGTCGAGCGCATGCTGGCGCTGCCGTCGATGCGCCGCTGGTACGACGAGGCGCTGGCCGAGACCTGGCGCGATACGCCGCACGACGTGGAGTCGGCCGAGGTCGGCACGATCACGGCGGACCTGCGCGCCCGCTGAGCACTGGCCGCAGGGGGCGCCGCGCGGCCAGCCAGGCCAGCGCGGCGCCGATCCCGAGGAACGCGAGGCCAACCAGCGCCGCGTTGCCCATCACCCGTACCCATCCCAGCGTTGCGACGTCGAGGAACGGGTAGGGATAGCGGCCGTCGAGCGCGGCGCGACCCAGCGCGTACGCGAGGTAGGCGACCGGGTAGGCCATCCACGCCAGCAGGCGCGAACGCGAGACCGCCTGGCCGCGTCCGGCGACCCACCAGGTCGCCAGGTACAGCAGCGGCATCGCCACGTGCAGCAGTTCGTCGGTGACCTCGGCCCAGCCGGTCGGGTGCCAGGTCTGGCGCAATACGAGGTTGTAGACCAGGCCGACGATCAGCAGGCTGGCGGCAATCGCGGTGACGTCCTCGTCGCGGGCGAACAGGCCGTCGCGGTGGCCGGCCGCCAGCCGCGCCAGCGAGAGCGCGCCGAGCGCGTTGGTGAGGATGGTGAAGTAGCCGAGGTAGATCCACAGCGCCCGCTCGGCGCCGAAGCCCTGCCGGTGCACCGTCGCCAGCGTCAGTGCGAACTGCAGGCCCAGCGCGAACACGCCGGCGAGCAGCGCCACCAGCGCCAGTCCGCGTGCGCGGCCACCCATCGGCGCGGAGCGTGGGTCGGGGGCGCGGGATGTCATCGGGGCACGATCACGAGGACAGGCGGTGCCGGTAGAACGCATGCACCAGCTCCTGAAACTCCTGCGCCGGATCACTGCCCAGCGCGATCAGGCAGGCGATGGCCTGCGCGAACAGCAGGCTGGCCGGCACCAGCAGCAGGTCCGGCACGACCCAGCGCGAGGAGGTGGAGGCGGCGATCACCAGCATGCCGCCATGGAAGGAGCGGTCGCGGGTGCTGCAGCGCCGCTCGACCACGGCCATCAGCACGATCAGCGCCGCGCTGGCCACCCAGGCGGCCAGCCACCAGCCGTGCGTGGGTGGACGGTGGAACGCCGCGTGCCACGCGGACACTCCGGCCAGGGGCGAGAGCCGGAACAGGCCAGCGGCGGCGAAGGTGAGTGGGCGGGTGAGGAAGAACATCCGGAGCGGTTCGAGCCACATCACCAGCATCCTCCTGTCGGCGGCGGCCCCCGGGCCGCATGGTTTGCCTAGAGTTTCCAGCCCTTGTGGATCGCCACGATACCGTTGGTGAGGTTGCGCACCTCGACCTTGCCGAAGCCGGCCCGCTCCATCATGCCCTTGAGCGTGGCCTGGTCCGGATGCTTGCGGATCGACTCGGCCAGGTACTGGTAGCTGTCCGCATCACCGGCGAACAGCTTGCCGAGCTTCGGCAGGATGTTGAACGAATGGAAATCGTAGAGCTTGCCGAACGCCTCGTTCTGCACCCGGGAGAACTCCAGCACCAGCGCCCGGCCGCCCGGCTTGAGCACGCGGCAGATGTCGGCCAGCGCCTTGTCCTTGTCGGTGACGTTGCGCAGGCCGAAGGCCATCGTCACCGCGTCGAAGGAGTTGTCCGGAAACGGCAGGCATTCGGCGTTGAGCTGCGCCCAGCGCAGGCCCTCGACCAGGCCGCGGTCGGTCAGCCGGTCGCGGCCCACCTGCAGCATCGATGCGTTGATGTCGCCGACGACGATCTCGCCGTCCTTGCCGACCACCGGCTTGAGCAGCGCGGCGATGTCGCCGGTGCCGCCGGCCAGGTCGAGCACGCGGTCGCCGCGGCGGATGCCGCTGATCGCCACGAAATGGCGCTTCCACAGCCGGTGGACGCCGAACGACATCAGGTCGTTCATCAGGTCGTAGCTGCGCGCGACCGAGGTGAAGACCTGGCCGACCAGCTTCTGCTTCTCGCCGACGGGCACGTCGCGGAAGCCGAAATGCGTGGTCGGCGCCGGGTCGGGTTTCGGGGACTCGTTCATCGCTGCAATCGTACAGGGATTGGACGGCCAATTCCGCTGCCGCGTCGCCGCACTCAGAGCACCGGCTTGCCGCCGTCCTTGTAGACCACGCCGTCCTTCATCACGAAGCCGACCTTCTGCATCACCGTGATGTCCTCCAGCGGGTTGCCCGGCACGGCCACCACGTCGCCGACGAAGCCGGGCGCCAGTTGGCCCAGCCGCTTCGCCTGGTGCAGCAGTTCGGCGTCATGGGTGGTGGCGGCCTGCAGCACGTACATCGGCGGCATGCCGGCGTCGACCATGTACTTGAACTCCTTGGCGTTCTGGCCGTGCGGGTAGACCGCCGCGTCGGTGCCGAAGGCGATCTTCACGCCGGCGCGGTAGGCCTTGCCGGCGGTGGCCTGGATGATCGGGCCGACCTGGCGGGCCTTGGCCGCCACCTGGTCCGGGTAGTAGCCATGGATGGCGGCCATCTGCTCGACGTACTTGCCGGCAATGATGGTGGGCACGTACCAGGTGCCGTGTTCCTTCATCAGCTTCATGTCCGCCTCGTTCATGAAGGTGCCGTGCTCGATCGAGTCCACCCCGCCGAGCACCGCCCGGCGGATCGCCTCGGCGCCGTGCGCGTGGGCGGCCACGGTGAAGCCGTAGTCGTGCGCGGCGGCCACCACCGCCTTGATCTCCTCCAGCGTCATCTGCGGGTTGTCGGCGCTGGCGCTTTCGTCGAGCACGCCGCCGGAGGGCATGATCTTGATCAGGTCGTCGCCGTCCTTGTAGTGCTGGCGCACGGCCTTCCAGGCGTCCTGCGGGCTGTTGATGATGCCGTCCTTCGGACCGGGATTGCCGGCCAGGTCGCTGCGGTAGCCATCGGTGGGATCGGCGTGGCCGCCGGTCGAGCCGATCGGCACGCCGGCGGTGAAGATGCGCGGCCCCGGCAGCACGCCTGCGTTGATCGCGTTGCGCAGGGCGACCGAGTCGTTCTGCTGGTCGCCGACGTTGCGCACGGTGGTGAAGCCGGCCATCAGCGTGCGCCTGGCGTAGACGGTCGAGCGCACCGCGTAGTCGGCGATGTTCCAGCGGAACTGGTCGGAGTAGCCGGTGGGGCTGGTCTCGTCGGTCAGGTGGGTGTGCGCGTCGATCAGGCCGGGCAGGCAGGTGGAGCTCGGGAGCACATGCGCCTCGAACGACTTGCCGGCGGCCTGCGCCTGGTCGCCCATCGCCTTCAGGTCGACCGCGCCGGGGCGCACCTCGCGGATCACGCCGTCCTCGACGATCACCGTGGTCTCGCCCAGCAGCTTGCCGGCGGCGGTGTCGATGGCATGCCCGCAGGTGACCACGGCGACACGGCCCTTGCCGGCCGGGGCGGCGGGAGCATCGGCGCGGGCCGCGGGCAGGGCCAGCGCGGCGGCAAGGGCGATCGCGACGGGACGAACGGTCATGGAGGCGCTCCGGCAGGGGGAAAGCGCCATGGTAGGCAGTGGCCGCCGCCGGCGGCCAGTGGCTATTGGTCGGACGTGCCCTCGCGGGCGTCGTCGGCCGCCGCGTCGGTGGCGACCGGCTCGACCGGCTCGTGCACGTGCTGGCGATGGGCCGTTTCCACGTGGCGGGCATGCAGGTCGGCCGGAGAGGCATCCGGCGGCGTGGCCGCGGCCGGCGGCAACGCGGCACCGGTCTCGGCGTCGTGCTCGGTCTTTTCCTCGCCGCCCGGGGTGATCTTGAGGATCGAGTGGCGCACTTCGCGGGCCAGGATCACCCGGGCATCGCGCACCATCTCCTCCAGCGCGCGGTCGTAGTCCAGCTTGCCGGCGTCGTCGGTCCACACGATCTTCCGCTCGCGCAGCTTCTGGATGAAGCCGCGGAACAGCGCCTTGTCGAAGAACTCCGGCGCGGCCTGCTCGCTGAGCAGGGACAGGCGCTGCGCGGTGAGGGTGCAGGCGTTCTCCAGTTCGGCCGCGGTCATCGTGTGCGGGCCGTTCTTGGCCAGCGCGGCCAGCGTGATGTAGTACCGCTCGAAGGCCTGGGTCAGGCTCCGGGCGATCACCTTGAGCTGGAACGCCGCATCCTCCTGGCCCGGACCGCGTTCGAGTACGCGGCCCTCGCCCGAGGCTTCGAGCAGGCCGCGACGCAGGAAGAAGTCGACCGTCGCCTGCATCTGCTGGCCGAACCCCTCGGTATCCCACGGCAGGAACAGCTCGCCCTGGATGAACGGGTAGATGATCTTGCCCAGCCGCAGCACCGAGCTGCGCGACATGCGGCGGTTGTTGAGGAAACAGCAGGCGACCCAGGCGGCGGTGGCGGTCAGGTGCAGCACGTTGTTGCGGAAGTACGAGAGCAGCACCGCCTGCTCGTCGTCGGCCACCAGCACGTCGCCGAGCGAGTGGCTGACGCGACGGGTCCAGCCCATCTGCTCGCCGTAGGCGATGATGCCGGCCGGGTCCATCGGGGTCAGCGTGACGCGGTCGGAGTAGGGCAGCTCCTCGATCAGCGCCTTGGTCAGCTCCAGCTGCGCCAGCAGGTCGGCCTCGGCCATCGCATGCTTGGGCGTGGCCAGCAGCGCCAGCGCCAGCAGGTTGATCGGGTTCACGTCCGCGGCGCGGTTGATGTTGACCTGGATCTGCTCGGCCAGCCGGTCGACCAGGCCGCCGAGCCATTCCGGCTTGGCGTCCGGGTCGCCGCCGGCGGCGCGCCACTGCGCGGAGGCCGCGTCGAGCATCGGGGTCAGCTCGATCGGCTCGCCGAAGTTCAGCGCCACGTGGCCGTAGCGCTGGCGCAGCACCTTCAGGCCCTTGATCAGGCCGACCAGCGATTCCTTCTCCTTCGGCTTGCCGGACAGCTCGCCCGCGTAGGACTTGCCCTCCATCAGCTTTTCGTAGCCGATGTACACCGGCTGGAACAGCACCGGGCGGCGCGGCGCGCGCAGGAAGGCGCGCACGGTCATCGCCAGCAGGCCGGCGCGGGGCGCCAGCAGGCGCCCGGTGCGCGAGCGACCGCCCTCGATGAAGTATTCGATCGGTACGCCACGGTCGATCAGCTGGGCCATGTATTCGTTGAAGATCACCGAGTACATCGCATTGCCCTTGAAGCTGCGGCGCAGGAAGAACGCGCCGCCGCGGCGCAGGATCGGGCCGATCACCGGCAGGTTGAGGTTCACGCCCGCGGCGATGTGCGGCACCACCACGCCGGAGGCATGCAGCTGGTAGGACAGCAGCAGATAGTCGGCGTGGCTGCGGTGGCTGGGCACGTACACCACTTCGTAGCCGGGCGCCGCGGCGCGGGCCTTGTCGAAGTGATGCATGGCGATGCCGTCGTACAGCTTGTTCCAGAAGTTGGACAGCACGAACGAGGCCGAGCGCACCACCGGATGCGAGTAGTCCGCGGCGATCTCCAGCACCAGCTTCTGCGCGCGGCGCCAGGCCTTGGCGTAGGAGATCTTTTCCTTGCTGGCGGTGGCGGTGATCGCGGCGCGCACCGGCTCGGCGTTGAGCACTGCGTCGACCACGGTGCGCCGGTGGGAGAGATCCGGACCAATCACTGCCGCGCGGATGCGGCGGAAGTGCACGCGCAGCACGCGGGCGATCTTGCGCGCGAAGCGCTCCGGCGGGATCTCGCCGGCGTCGGCCAGCGCCTCGCGCAGCGACACCGGATCGGAGAACTGCACCACGGTGTCGCGGCCATTCAGCAGCAACGCCAGCAGGCGGCGGAAGTGGCCGACCACCACCCAGTTCTCCGAGAACAGCACGCGGAACCAGCCGCTGTCGCGGCTCGGCGCGCGGCCGACGTAGATCGACACCGGCACGATCTGCACGTCGCGTTCGGGGTCGCCCTCCAGCGCGCGGGTGAGCTGGCCCAGCGCGTCCTTCGGCGAGCGCTGCCGGTTCTTGCCCAGCACCAGGCCGTCGCTGCGGCCCAGCGCCAGCACCGAGCGGCGCCGCCGGGTGCCGGGCAGCGGCTGCATCGGCGAGGGCAGGCCGGCCTCGCGGCAGGCGCGCTCCAGGATCAGCGCGTCGGAGATGCCGTCGCGCTCGATCACGTAGCACACGGGCACGCCTGCCTTGAGCAGGGTGGCGGGTTCGGCCGGATCGCGGCGCAGTTTCACCCACGGCTCCAGCAGGTGGCCGAGCAGGTTGAACCACCACGGCGCGCGGCTCTTGGGGGGCGTGTCCATCGAAGAGGTCATGGGCATCCGCCTATTGTACCGGGACAGCGCCGGAGGCTCCGGCCCGGGTCGCGACATCGGCCCGGTTCGGCGCGAACCGGGCCCAGCCTGCCCAGTCCGGTGGATCGATGGCTCCGGCCAGCAGGGGCAGCACCGTGGGATACCAGTGCCCGTCGACCCGTTGCATCTTCAGCACCGCCTGCTGCGGCTGGCCCTGCAGGCGGTAGTCGATGCGCACCCAGGCCAGGTCGCCGCGCTGCGACGCCAGGCTCACCTGCGCGGCATCGAGTACCTCATCGAGCGGCAGGCCGTAAAGAGCGAGCCCCTGCTTGGCGCCGGCCAGCAGGCGCGAGGCCTGCACCATGGCCGCGTCGAAATCGAGCGACCGGGCCTGCGCGAACGTCGTCAGATCCAGCGACCGCACGGTCGCCACGGCGATCGCGGCGGCCCGCCGGCTGCGCTCCAGGTCCAGCCATGGCGCCTGTTCCGCCCAGGCGACCCAGGGCGCCAGCAGCGGCTCCAGGCCCTGGGACTGCGCGGTATCGAGCGCGAGCGCACGGCTTGCCGTTTGCCGCACCATGCCGCCACCGATGGCGATGAGGACGGGCAACTGGTCGCTGTACTGCCGGTCGAGGCGCACGAGGGTGGGTCGCCAGCGCGCGACCAGGCGCGCGGCGGCCCCTGGTCCGTCGAACCCGTCCATGAAGCGGTGGAACGCGGCGCGCTCCGCGTCGGTGGCCGCCTGCTGCTGGCGCCGCTGCCAGCCCCGCGCGACCGCGGTGTAGGCCGCGGGCGGCAGGCCGTGCTTCCAGAAGGCCGCGAGGTCGTCCCGGCGCACGTCGGCGACCAGCGTGCGCACGGCGGCAGCGGCGCCCTCCGGGCCCGCCGTGTCGTCGTGCCGGTCGCAGCCGGCCAGAGACGCGAGCAGCACGCCGAGCGGCAGGAGCCAGCGGAGCAGGCGAGGCAGGCGGGTCATTGCGTGGCCGGAAGAGGCGGAAACGTCGAGGCTACGGATCGCCCGTTGCCCGGACAAGGCAGCCGGACGATGTGGCAAAAGAAAACCCCGCCGGCGTGAGCCTTGCGGGGTCAGTCCCGGCAGAGCCGGAAGGGAAATGGCCTTGCCTGTGTTATCTGCGGTCAGCAGCAGGTGTCGGCGAGGCCATGGTAACGGCTCGTCAAAGTTAAGGCAATGGATTTGTTTTGTGACGCAAGTATTTGATTTTGAGCACTACTTCACGCGAAGCGCGGCTTCCTTCTGGCGCCGGCGCTCCTCGCGGGACTGGGTCCAGTCGTTGTTGAACAGGGCCGGCTCCCAGCTGCCGTAGGTGGCGTTGGGCAGCACGAACCAGCGCGTGCCGATCCACTTCAGGTACGGCGCCACCGCCTGCTGGCGGCCCGCGGCGTTGTTGGCGATCACGTCGGCGAAGTCGCCGATCTGGTCGCCCACCTGCATCAGCACGCGGTACTTGCGGCTGATCAGCTGGCGGCGGCAACCCTTCTCGGTGCCGATCTGCTCGCAGCCCTCGACGAACGTGCCCAGGCCGAGGAACGCGTCGGGCCCCGAGACCGGAAAGCCGACCTTGCGCAGGTTGGCCAGGGTGACCGTGTCCAGGTCCTTGGCGCGGTTGGAGATGAAGATCACCGCGATGCCGTGTTTCGCCGCGAACCGGGTGAACTCGACGGCGCCGGGCAGGGCGCGCGCGGCCTCCTCCTTGCACCAGTTGGCCCAGTCGGCCTCGTTGTACTCGGTGCCGCTCCTGATCAGGCGGGCCTGGTAGGGCGAGTTGTCCAGCGCGGTCTCGTCCACGTCCAGCACCACCGCCGGCTTCAGCTTGCCGCTCACCGGCACGGCGCGATCGTCCCGGGTCAGGGCATCCCAGCTCCGATCCTTCAGCGCCTTGAGCAGCTGCATCTGCGCGTCGCGGTAGGTCTGCATGAAAATCAGGTCGTGTTCGACCGCGGTCTGCGACCACACCACGGCGTTGAGATTGTCGTCCGCGCCCGGGCCGGCGGGCGCCGGAGCGGGAGCCGGCGCAGCCATCGGGATGGGCGGCGGCGCGGCGGGGCGGGAGGGGGCAGTGCTGCAGCCGGCGACGAGGACGAGGGCGGCGATGAGGGCGGGAACGCGTGGGCGCATGGGCAACCTTGGCAATGACATCGGATCGACAAGCATCGGGCGAGTTTACGACAGCCACGTGTCCGGCCGCCCCGTGCTGGCGGTCCTGCGGTGCCGCTGACAGACTGCACTCCCCCGATGCGGAAGGATGCCGATGACGCCGTCCCCCACCCCCCCGATGCCGCGGCCGCCCGGCCGGATCGAACTGGCCAGCTACCTGCTCGCCGCCCTGGCGCTGTTCCTGATGCTGCGCCTGCACCTGCTGCCGGCGCTGCTGGCCGGTCTGCTGGTGTACGAACTGGTGTACTCGACCAGCCCGCTGCTCGGCCGCCGGATCTCCGGCGATCGCGCGCGGATGGTGGTAGTGGCCGTGCTCGGCGTGGTGATCGTCGGCCTGCTGCTGCTGCTGGTGCTGGGCATCGTGAGCCTGCTGCGCAGCGAGATCGGCAACCCGATGCAGCTGTGGCAGGACCAGCTGATGCCGCTGGTGGAGAAGGCCCGCCAGCAGCTGCCGCCGGCGCTGACCACCTGGCTGCCGGACAGCGTCGACGAGCTGCGCGTGATGGCGGTGGAGCTGACCCGCAAGCACGCGGTGAGCCTGCAGCTGGCCGGCAAGGAAACCGCGCGGGTGATCCTGCACATCATCCTGGGGTTGGCGCTGGGCGCGCTGGTGGCGCTGGGGCGCACCCGTCCGGCGCACCTGTCCGCGCCGCTGTCGCTGGCGCTCTCGGCGCGCTGCCAGAAGCTGGCCGAGGCGTTCCACAACATCGTGTTCGCGCAGATCAAGATCTCGCTGATCAACACGGTATTCACCGGCATCTTCCTGCTCGGCGCGCTGCCGCTGTTCGGCATCCACGTGCCGTTCGCCAAGACCCTGGTGGTGATCACCTTCGTGGTCGGCCTGCTGCCGGTGATCGGCAACCTGATCTCCAACACCGCGGTGACCATCGCCGGCCTGTCGATCTCGCTGGGCGTGGGCGTGGCTGCGCTGGCCTTCCTGGTGCTGATCCACAAGCTCGAGTACTTCCTCAACGCACGCATCGTCGGCACGCAGATCCGCTCGCGCGCGTGGGAACTGCTTGTCGCGATGCTGGTGATGGAGGCGGCGTTCGGCCTGTCCGGGCTGGTCGCCGCGCCGATCTACTACGCCTACCTCAAGCGCGAGCTGGAAGTGCGCGACCTGATCTGAGTGCGGATCGTGATTCGTTCGGGACGCCATCAAGGACCTGGACGTTTACGCGAGGGCGGCTCGCCCCACTGGTGGGAGTGCGGTTGACCGAGGAGTCCGAGCCTTCCGGCGTCAATCCGGGAGAGCTATCAGGCCATGCGGCCCATCCGCACGCGGCCTACCGTCTCGCCTTGCCGGAGCGGGTGCCCGAATTGATGGGCGACGATCTTCGTGAATCGTGGCGGTGTCATCGATTTCGCGCAGCAAGTTCCGGCGCATCCACGTCTTAACCGTCTCGGTGCAGGACGGGCACCGGCCACCGCCTCCCCACCCTCGCGGAGCTTGCCCGCTGGACTGCTTCGATCAGCGGAGGCTGTCACCTGCCCCGGAACCATGCGTTGCCATGCCTTCCCATGCCCACTCGCCGCTTGCGACGTCGGCAAAATCGAATGCATCGCCCGGCCGCGTGGCCAGAGCACTGCGCGTTCCCGGGGTCAGTATCCGGGTGCAATGAGCCGTTGGGTGGCTCGGCTTTCGCGGTCGCACTGAAAACCGAAGCATGCGGAGGAATGAAGTTCCGTCTCTTCCCGGGTAATCGACCGGATCGATAACGCACGGCTCACCCCGACACGCCTCGATCGCGTCGCGCGGGACATTCGGCGGGTGGCACCGCTGGCCTGCGCGGGCTAGTGGATTTCGGATCAATGGTTTGTGCAGTGCGTCACCGAACAAAAGTCGAAGTTGCGCTTCGCACGAAGCTGCGGCTACTCTGCCAAACGTCAATTTAACGGATTGACTACAGTCATCAGAATGACCCAGGGGAGAAACACAATGATCAAGCTCGTTCGTCGGGGGTTTCCGCGTTTGCCGCTAGCCGTCGCGATTGTCGCTGCCCTCCAGCTCACGCCGGCGTTTGCGCAGGACCAGGCGGCCTCTGCCGACCAACAGCAGGCCAGCTCGACCGACAAGACCAAGGAGCAGCAACCGCAGCAGCTTCAGACCGTCACCGTCACTGGCAGTCTGTTGAGCCGGCCTGAGTACCAGGACATGGTTCCGATCCAGAAGGTCAATATCGAGGCCGACCGTGCCGCCGGCTCGTTCGGCACGGTGAACCTGCTGCAGTCCACTGCCGTGGCACTGGGCTCGACTCAGATCAACAACCAGTTCAGCGGTTTTGTGGTGGGCGGTGGTACCGGCATCCAGACGATCGACCTGCGTGGACTGGGTGCGAACCGCACGCTGGTTCTGCTCGATGGTCAGCGCCCCGGTCCTGCCGGCACGCAGGGTCAGACCGGTTCCGGTTTCGATCTGAACGTGGTGCCCGAGGTCATTCTGGGCGGCGCGGAAATCGTGAAGGACGGCTCGTCCTCGCTCTACGGCTCCGACGCCATCTCCGGCGTGGTGAACCTGGTTACCAAGAAGCGGATTGATCACACGGAGCTCGAGGCTTTCTGGGGTTCGCCGCAGCACGGTGGTGCCGATCAGGTCACCACGTCGATCGCCACGGGCTTCAACTTCGACAAGGGCAACGTGGTCCTTGCGGCGCAGGTGCAGGAACAGCTGCCGCTGGCACTCAAGGACCGCGACTTCCTGAAGTGCAGCCAGGATCGCATCCGCGGCACCGACGGCAAGATCATCGATCGCCAGGATCACTCGATCCTTCAGGGCACGCCGTACGCCGGCTGCAACAACATGCTGCAGAACGAGGTCATCTCGTACTACTCGGGAACCCGGTACGTACCCTCCGGCGACGGCAGCACCACGGGTCCGCTGCCGGGCTTCCGGCCGGCGCAGCGTGGCACCTACGCCAACGGCGGTCAGGCGTTCTACGAGGAAGTGCTCAATTCGCCGTTCCAGGACCAGGCCTGGGCGATCAACAAGAACCGCAACAGCAGCGGTTACGCGAGCACCCACTTCATCTTCGGCGACCTGACCTGGGACAACCAGTTGCTGGTCAATCGCCGCGTCACCACCACCCGGCGCTGGCGGCAGTTCTTCCCGGTCGTCGAGCACGACGTCCCGGTGGGCTCGCCCGACGATGCCAGTTCGCTCTTCGGCCTGCCCGACCAGGGCATCGGCCTGTTCCAGCCGGTCATGCCTTATCCGTCCAACACGAAGGAAGTTGTGGATTACTTCTACGTCAGGAGCGGACTTGAGGGCGGCTTCGGCGACAGCAGCTGGGACTGGAACGTCAACGGCACCTTCTCCCGCAGCGGCGGTACCTACAGCCGCCTCGGCATCGACGCGCGCAAGAGCGGTGACCTGACCCTGGCTGCCAACGAGCAGCCCGGATTCAGCACGCCGGTTGATTATTTCAATCCGGACATCCTGAGCGGCAAGAACATGGGTGCCCTCATCGCCGCGGTCGGCCTGCCCACGCAGGGCAAGACCATCTACAAGCAGACGACGTTCAATGCCACGGCGAAGGGCGATCTGTTCAGCCTGCCGGCGGGCGAGGTGTCTGCTGCCACCGGCGTCGAGTTCCGTCGCTACTCCATCGACGACACGCCCGATGCCAACAATGCAGCGGGCTACGAGTGGGGTTACTCGTCGGCGCAGCGCACCAAGGGTACCGACAAGGTCAAGGAGGTTTTTGCCGAGCTGGGCGTGCCGCTGCTGAGCGGCATCCCGGGCATCGAGTCGCTGACCGCCGACGTGTCGGGTCGCGTGTTCAAGTACGACAGCGTGGGCTCGTGGGACAAGGTGTGGAAGGCCGGCCTCAGCTGGCAGATCACCCCGACCTTCCGCGCCCGCGGCACGCTGGGCACGTCCTATCGTGCGCCGCAGCTGTACGAGCTGTACCTGGGCAACCAGTCGGGATTCGAGAGTCAGCTGTCGATCGATCCGTGCATCCGCTGGCAGGACAGCACCAACGACTTCGTCCGCGCCCACTGCGCTGCGGCCGGTATCCCGGCGGACTACTCGGCCTCGGGCAACTCGTCGGCGCAGGTGTTCACGGGTGGCGGCAAGGGCTTCCTGAAGCCGGAAACCTCCCGCGCCAAGTCCGCCGGCCTGGTGTGGACGCCGACGTTCGCCAATCTCAGCCTGGCGGTCGACTATTTCGACTACCAGATCAAGGGCGAGATCGGTACGCTCGGCGCCTCCGATATCGTCACGGGTTGCTACGCGGCCCCGGTGTATCCGAACAACCTCTGCAACCTGTTCGAGCGTAATCCGGGTACCGGTGGCGAGGCGTTCAAGATCACCAACATCTACGCCACCTACATCAACATCAACAGCCAGCGCCAGCGCGGCTACGACTTCCAGGCCGACTTCGCCCAGGACTTCTCGTTCGGAACCATCCGCGCGGGCGCCCAGGTAGTGAAGACGCTGTCCGACGTGACGCAGTATTTCAGCACGGCGGAGGCGAGCGGCGTCGCGAATTCGGACCGCATTGGCTACATCGGCAGCCCGCAGTGGACCGCGCTGCTGAACGCCAGCTACAAGCGGGGTGACTGGACGGTGTCGTGGCAGGGTCAGTACGTCAGCGCCACGCGCAACAAGGACATCTCCCCTACCTTCACGTATCAGGGCTACGCGAACGCCACTCGCGACATCAAGGCCGATGCGCAGTTCCTGCATGACCTGTCGGTGACCTACGACCGCGACAAGTGGACCGCCACGTTCGGCATCCGCAACCTGTTCGATACGAAGCCGGACCTGATCTCCTCCGGTGCGGGCACCCGGGTTGGCAATACGCCGATCTACGCTTCCCAGTACGACTGGTTCGGCCGCACGTTCTTCGGCCGCGTCAATTATCGGTTCTGAGGAAACGTAGTCGGATGACCTGAAGGGAGGCGACGTTGGTCGCCTCCCTTTCTTGTCATCGCGTGCATGCCAGCTGATTCACGTGATACGGATCGCCGGGGTGTCGAAATCATCGTGCCGTTTTCGCTTGCGGTAGGGGGAGGGCGAGCCCGGGACGTTGATGGAGTAGGCCGTCATCTCGGCTTCTACTGCATGGAGTAGAAAGATATGCGACAGCTTTTCACACGGCCCTTGTTCGGCGGCCTTTCGATCTTGCTCATGGGCATCGGCATCGCCCACGCAGCACAACCCATCGCCATCGAGGATCTCGCCCGTGAACCGGCGCTGCAGTCGATGAGCATGAGTCCGGACGGCAAACATCTGGTCGGCCTGATCCCATCGCCCAGCAACAAGGACGAGACGGCGCTGGCGACCTGGGACCTCGATGCGCTGTCCGCCAGCCCCAAGGTGGTGACGCCCTCGGGCGAGCACATGAAGTTCATCGCCGCCTACGCCCTCAAGGCGGACCGGATTCTCGCCATCGCCCGCCAGGAGTGGACGGGCCAGCTGGGTGGTTGCGGCGAGGGCAAGATGGTCGGCGCGACCAAGACCTTCATCACCAAGACCTATCTGACGGACGCCGGCCAGAAGAAATTCGAGGAAGCGTTTGCGCAGAAGACGCGCCGGATGGGCGTAAGCAGCAACACCGAGATCTGCCTCGAGCTGGCCGGTACGGCCGCGTTGGTCGACATGCTTCCGCTGGACCCGGACAAGGTCATCATCCGCCGCCTGAGCGGCGTCAGCTTCATGACCAACTATTACCTCTACAACCTCAAGACCGGCGATACCGAGCTGCTATTCACTGGCAGCACTCGTACCACTCCCGCCCTGTTCGATTCGCGCACGGGCAAGGTGCTGGTGAAATCGGAGATCGAGCCGGTCGGTGGCGACTATGAGCAGCGGTTCCTGATCCTCAACCCGAGGACCGGCATGTTCGAGGTGCAGGATCCGCTGACCACCAAGCTCTCGAATCGCTACGAGGTCAGCGTAGCTGGGGTGGACGACGCCACGGGCAAGTACTACGTACTGACCAACCAGTTCTCCGACAAGATCCAGGCACGGCTCTACGACGCGGTCACGCACAAGTTCGACGCCGAGCCCGCCGTGGCCGACAAGGATTACTCCATCACCGACCTGATCTTCAGCAGGCGGCCGCAGAACTTCAATCAGGTCGTCGGCTTCGTGATCGGCGGTCCGCGACCGCAGACGGTCTATGTCGATCCGGTGCTCAAGGGGATCGCCGCAGGCCTGGCCCAGGCTTTTCCCGACCAGCAGGTCGCCATCTCCTCTTACACCAACGATTTCTCCAAGGTTCTGTTCACCACGGAGAACGCGGGCACGCCCGTGGCGTATCACCTGCTTCTGAACAAGAGCAAGCTGGTGACACTCGGCAGCACCCGCCCCTGGATCAAGCCCGGCATGACGGGCAAGGAGAGCTGGGTCAGCTACAAGGCGCGCGACGGCTTGGACATCCCGGCCATCCTCGACCTTCCAGCGGGTTGGAAGAAGGGTGACGCGCCCGCCCCGGCGATCGTGCTGCCCCATGGTGGCCCCTGGGCCCGCGATTACACCGGCTGGGACGAGAGCGGCTGGGTGCCCCTGCTCACATCACGCGGATATGCGGTCTTGCGGCCCCAGTACCGGGGGTCGCAGGGGCTCGGTCGCAAGCTCTGGCTCGCCGGCGACGCCCAGTGGGGCCTGAAGATGTCCGATGACCTAGACGACGGCGCTGCCTGGCTGGTTTCGCAGGGCATCACCACGAAGGGCGACATCGCCATCTTCGGATACTCCTACGGCGGATTCGCAGCCGTGGCGGCCACCGTGCGTTCCCCGTCGCCGTTCAAGTGCGCGATCGCGGGAGCGCCGGTTGCCGATCTGGGCCGGCTCAATACCTCGTGGAGCGACAATCGCCTGCAGCGCATCCTGCAAGGCACCACCGTCAAGGGCATGGATCCGATGGCCAATGCCGACAAGGCGCATCTCCCGATCCTGTTGTTCGACGGCGATCGTGATGTGCGCACGCCGCCGGCGATCCACGCGCATCGGTTCTACGAGGCGGTCAAGGACAAGGTCCCGGCCAAGTTCCACTGGATCGCCGACATGCCCCACAGCATGCCCTGGTATCCCCGTCAGCAGCGCGAAACGCTCACGCTGATCCAGAACTTCCTCAAGGACGATTGCGGGCTGGGCAGCCACTGATGACCCCGTGCGCGATGGGGCGGCCGAATTGGCTGCCCCATCGCGCGCATCGTGTGGGGTACCGGTGGCGCGGTGAGGTCGATCCCGCCTCCGCAGCCAATGCCGGCCTCAGCCGGCGAGCATCGCGGCGATCTTCGCCATGTGCGATTCGGCGGTCTCCCGCACCGCTTCCTTGTCGGCTTCCGGATCCTTGCCCTGCCAGTGCAGGTCGTCCTGGGGCAGCTCATGCAGGAAGCGGCTGGGCTGGTTGGCGTTGACCTCGCCGTAGCGCTTGGTCCTGGCCGACCACGACAGCGTGAGCACCTGCTTGGCGCGGGTGATGCCGACGTACATCAGGCGCCGCTCCTCATCGATGCGGCCCTCGTCGATGGCGCCCTCGTGCGGCAGCGTGCCTTCCTCGCAGCCGACGATGAAGACGAAGCGGAACTCCAGCCCCTTGGCCGCGTGCATGGTCATCATGCGCACGGCGTTGCCGGGGTCGTCGCGGTCGGCGTGGCTGAGCAGGGCCAGCTGCGAGGCGAGGTCGCCGGCGCTGTTGTTGCCCTTCTGCATGGCGCGGAACCAGTCGGTGAGTTCCTTCAGGTTGCCGAGCTTGCGGTCGCGCACGGTGGCGTCGGGGGTGCCCGCCATGATGTGGGTGGCGTAGCCGGTGCGTTTGAGCACGCGCTCGACCAGGTCGGCCGCGCTCTCGTGCAGCGAGGCGCTGCGCAGTTCGTCGAGCAGTTCGGAGAACGAGGCCAGCGCCGCGGCCGGTCGCGGGCTGAGCTGGCGCAGCACGCTGTCGCTGCGGATGGCTTCCAGCAGCGAGCAGTGTTTCGACTGTGCGATCTGACCCAGCTTCTCCAGCGTGGTGGAGCCGATCTCGCGCTTCGGTACGTTCACCACGCGCAGGAAGGCGGCGTCGTCGCTGGGGTTGGCCAGCAGGCGCAGGTAGCACAGCAGGTCCTTCACCTCGGCGCGGTCGAGGAAGGACAGCGCGCCGGTGAGGTGGTAGGGCACGCGCGCCAGACGCAGCGCCTTTTCCAGTGGACGGGCCTGGAAGTTGCCGCGGTAGAGGATCGCCATGTCCTCCCAGCGCGCCTTGTGCTTCTCGGCCAGGGTGACGGCGATCGCGGCGATCTTCTCCGCCTCGTGCTCGGCGTCCTTGCACTCCAGCACGCGGATCGGCGCGCCCTCCGGGTGCTCGCTCCAGAGTTTCTTCTCGTGCAGGTGCGGGTTGTTGGCGATCAGCTTGTTCGCCGCGCGGAGGATGCGCTTGCCGCAACGGTAGTTCTGCTCGAGCTTGATCACCTTCAGGTTCGGCCAGTCGCGGCCGAGCTGGTCGATGTTCTCCGGGTTGGCGCCGCGCCAGGCGTAGATCGACTGGTCGTCGTCGCCCACGCAGGTGATGTGGCCGCGCTCGCCGGTGAGTGCCTGGAGCAGGCGGTACTGCGCGTCGTTGGTGTCCTGGTACTCGTCCACCAGCAGGTAGCGCAGGCGCTCGCGCCAGGCGTCGCGGCACTCGGCGTCCGATTCCAGGATGCGCAGCGGCAGCCGGATCAGGTCGTCGAAATCCACCGCGTTGAACGCGGCCAGGCGCTGCTGGTAGAGGTCGTAGATGGTCGCCGCCTCCAGCTCCTTCGGGCTGCGCGCGGCGGCCAGCGCCTCTTCCGGCGACAGACCGGCGTTCTTGGCGCGGCCGAGCAGGTTGCGGATGCCCCACAGCACGTCCGGCTTGGCGCCCTTCGGCGCCAGCTCCTTGACGATGCCCTCGCTGTCGTCGGCATCCAGCACCGAGAAGCCGCGGCGCAGGCCGGCGCGCTCGTGCTCGATCTGCAGGAACTTCAGACCCAGCGCGTGGAAGGTACACACGGTGAGTGCGGCGGCATCCTCGCTGCTTACCAGCTTACCGACGCGCTCGCGCATCTCGCGGGCGGCCTTGTTGGTGAAGGTGATCGCCGCGATCTTGCCCGCGGCCAGCTTCCGGCGCTGGATCAGGTGGGCGATCTTCTGGGTGATCACCGAGGTCTTGCCGGAGCCGGCGCCGGCCAGCACGAGCAGTGGGCCGTCGCAGTACTCGACGGCGGCCAGTTGTTGGGGGTTGAGCATCGGATTCGGAACAGCGGACGCGCCGCGGCGCGGGCCGGGCGATGGTAGCAGAGCCCTGTGCCGGCTCAGGGCTCGTCCGCGTCACGGTAGACCGGCAGGTCCGGGTTGCGACGGAAGCTGAAGATCAGGCTGGTCTCGATGTGCGCCACCTCCGGCCGGGTGGTAAAGGCATCCAGCGCGAAGTCGCGCAGGTGGTCGCTGTCGCGCACCGCCACGTGCACCAGGTAATCGTTGGCGCCGGCCACGTGGTAGAAGCTCAGCACCTCGCGCAGAGTCAGCAGGTAGGCGTGGAAGGCATCCACGTCGCCGCGCGCGTGGCGGGCCAGCCGCACGCTGATCATCGCCTGCAGCCCGATGCCCACCGCGCGCGGATCGATCTCGGCATGGAAGCCCTGGATCGCACCGGCGGCGCGCAGCCGGCGCACCCGCTCCAGCGCGGTGGACGGCGCCACCCCGAGGCGCTCGGCCAGGGTCTTGTTGGGCAGCCGCGCGTTCTTCCGCAACTCGCGCAGGATGGCGAAGTCGGTTCGGTCCAGATGCATGGTTTGCGCCCATTTCCGAAGAATGTTCGGAAGTGTGCCGTGCCGTGCCGCCTCGGTTCTACCCTCGAGACCATTTCGCGAATCAGAGGGCAGGACCATGCGCCACGACCACGCCACCCATCCGGACACCCTGGCCGTCCACGCCGGCCGCGAGGATTTCGCCGAACTGGGCGTGCATGCGCCGCCGCTGGACCTGTCCACCACGTATCCGGTGCGCGACCTCGACGAGGGCACCGCCAGCTTCGACGCCCTGGTCGGCGGCGCGGCCAGCGCCGCCAATCCGATCTACGCGCGGCTGTTCAATCCCACGGTGGCCCGCTTCGAAGCCGCCCTGGCCCAGCTGGAAGGCACCAGCGACGCGGTGGCGTTCGGTTCCGGCATGGCAGCGATGTCGGCCTGCCTGCTCGCTGCCGGCCAGCGCGGCCGGCACGTGCTGGCGATGCGTCCGTTGTACGGCACCAGCCATCACCTGCTCGACTCCGGCCTGCTAGGTATACCGGTGCGCTGGGTGACGCCCGATACCCTCGCCGCGGCGATCGATGCCGACACTGCGATGGTGGTGATCGAGACGCCGGCCAACCCCACGCTGGACCTGATCGATATCGCCGCGGTCGTCCGCGCGGCCGGCTCGGTACCGGTGCTGGTCGATTCCACCTTCGCCACCCCGGTGCTGCAGCAGCCGGCGGAACTGGGGGCCCGTCTGGTACTGCACAGTGCGACCAAGTTCCTCGGCGGCCACGGCGACGTGATCGCCGGCGTGGTGGCCTGCGACGCGGAGTGGGCGCAGGCGCTGCGCCAGGTGCGCGCGGCGACCGGCGGTCTGTTGCATCCGCTCGGTGCCTACCTGCTGCATCGCGGCCTGCCCACGCTGGGTCTGCGCGTGCGCCAGGCGCAGGAGAACGCCCGGCACATCGCCGAGCGGCTGGCCGCGCACCCGGCGGTGGCGAAGGTCAGCTACCCCGGTCTGGGCACCGTTGCCAACGCGCACCTGGTCGGCACCCAGATGCGCGGGCCTGGCAGCCTGCTTGCTTTCGAGTTGCACGGCGGCCATGCGGCGGCCGCGGCAGTGATGGCCGCGGTGCGGCTGGCCACGCCGGCGGTGAGCCTGGGTTCGGTCGACACGCTGATCCAGCATCCGGCCGGACTGACCCATCGCGTGGTGGATGCGCAGACCCAGCAGCACTGCGGGATCACCCCGGGGCTGCTGCGTCTGTCGGTGGGCATCGAGCACGTCGACGACCTGTGGGCGGATCTCACCCAGGCGCTGGTTGCCGCGCGGCAGGCCGAGGCGGCCTGAAGTTGCCTGCGCGCTGATCCATGCGCGGCTGTCGTGGTCGTCCACGACAGCCGTTGGCCGGACAGGGGCCGGCCACGGGGCGGGCGATGTGGGCCATCACCGACCGGCCCGCTATGCTTTTGTGCTTTGCCCGCGGGCCCGGCATGACTCCCCAGCTCCTCGACGTCATTGCGTTGCTCGTACTTGCGCCGGCACTGGCCCTGCTGCTGGCGCCGGGCACGCGTCGCCGCGATGGCTGGCGTGCCACGGTCACGCCGCTGGCGTCGATCATCGGCTCGGGCTTCCTGGTGGTGGGGCCGATCCTGGCCGGGGTGGCCGGCCGGGGCGCGGCCATGGCGATGGCCGGCCTGTGCGCGCTGGCCTGGCTGTTCGGCAGCGCGGTGCGCTTCAACATCGCCCATGCCGAGCCGCTGCGCGGCACCACCCGCGCGCCACGGCTGCAGCAACTGGACCGGATCGCCGAGCTCGGCCTGGCGCTGGCCTATTTCATCTCGGTGGCCTACTACCTGAACCTGCTGGGCGCCTTCCTGCTCAAGGGCTTCGGCATGGTTTCGCCGGACCTCGCGCGGATGGTGACCACGGCGATCCTTGCCGGCGTGGGTGCGCTGGGCTGGTTCCGGGGTTTCCGCGGCGTGGAGCGGGTGGAGATCTACGCGGTGAGCTTCAAGCTGGCGGTGATCGCCGGCGTGCTGGCCGCGCTGGCCGCCGTGTGGCTGGCGGAGCCGGCGGTGCGCGCGGTGACGCTGCCGGCGAAGCACCCGGGCTGGCACGAGCTGCGCGTGCTGCTGGGCTGCGTGATCCTGGTGCAGGGGTTCGAGACCTCGCGTTTCCTCGGCCGCGATTACCCGGCCCCCTTGCGCATACGCAGCATGCGCTGGGCGCAGGGCCTGTCCACCGCGATCTACGTCGCCTTCATCGCCCTGCTGCTGCCGCACGTGCCGCCCGGCCACACCGGTGCCGCGGTGGAGGAGACCGAGATCATCGACATCCTCGGCCGGGTCGGTCCGCTGCTCGGCCCGCTGCTGGTGCTGGCTGCGGTCGCCTCGCAGCTCTCGGCGGCGGTGGCCGACATGGGCGGGGCCGGCGGCCTGCTGGCCGAGTTGTCCGAGCGGCTGCCGCCGCGGCGGGCCTACGTGGCGATCGTGGTGGTGGCGATCGCCCTGACCTGGATGGCCAACCTGTTCGGCATCATCGCGATCGCCAGCCGCGCCTTCGCCGTGTACTACGCGCTGCAGTGCGTGCTGGCGGTGGCACTGGCCGGCGGCAGGCCCTGGCTGCGGGCGGTGTACGCGCTGGGCGCGGTGCTGGCCGGGGTGGTGGTGGTGTTCGGGCTTCCGGCGGGCTGATCGCAGCCGGCGCGGTCGGCTACCATGCCGGATCGATTCCCCCGATTCCGCGTCCATGGCCAAGCTCTACTTCTATTACTCGGCAATGAATGCCGGCAAGACCACCACGCTGCTGCAGAGCGCGTACAACTACCACGAGCGCGGCATGCGCACGCTGATCCTCACGCCGTCGCTGGACGACCGCTTCGGCGAGGGCGTGGTCGCCTCGCGCATCGGCCTGAAGGCGAATGGCCGCCGCTTTGGCGCCGAGGCCAACCTGCTGGCGATGGTCGAGGCGGACATCGCCGAGCGCGGTCCGCTGCACTGCGTGTTCGTCGACGAGGCGCAGTTCCTGACCAAGGCGCAGGTGTGGCAGGTCAGCGACGTGGTCGACCGGCTCAACATCCCGGTGCTGGCCTACGGCCTGCGCACCGACTTCCGCGGCGAGCTGTTCGAGGGCAGCCGGCACCTGCTGGCCTGGGCGGACAACCTGGAAGAGATCAAGACCATCTGCCACACCGGCCGCAAGGCGACCATGGTGGTGCGCGTGGACGAAAGCGGCCGCGCGGTGACCGAAGGTCCGCAGGTGGAGATCGGCGGCAACGACCGCTACGTCTCGGTGAGCCGCGCCGAGTTCAAGAAGATCACCGAGGGCAGCGGCAGCATCGAGCTGCAGCAGAGCGTGCTTCCGCTGGGCGAGTAGGCCTTCGCGCGATGGCTACATCGCTGTTCCCACACTTGCACGTTTACCGAAAGGATTTCCGATGAGCCCGACGATGTCCCTGCCCGCCTGGGCCCGCCCGCACTGGCAGCCGAACGACGAGGAGATCCTGCTGCAGTTCTACGTGTTCGGCAGTTTCGAGGCGGTGCGCGTGCCGTCGCAGGACTACGGCAGCCCGGGCCTGCCCGAGGGCATCACCTCCACCAACCACCATCATCACGAGCTCCGTGCGTGGGAGGGTTACCCGCTCGGCGGCAGCATGGGCAAGCTGTTCAAGGAGGAGGCACCCGAGGCCTACCGAGCCGCAGTGGACGCACCGCAGGTGCTGGTGGTGCGCGGTCGCCTGCCCGACCAGCCGGACACCGGCTATCTGCGCGATGTGATGGGCGTGATCGCGGGCCTGCTCGACATCGGCGGTGTCGCCGTGCTCGATCCGCAGATCGTCTCGCTGTTCGATGCCGACGGCTGGCGTCGCCGCTACCTCGTGCCGGACGGCGCACCGATCCGCAGCCATCTGCTGATCCTGCGCGACGCCGAGTCCGAGCCCGGTCGCAGCTGGATCCACACCCGCGGCATGCGCAAGTTCGGTCGTCCCGATTTCAGCGTGCGCGACGTGCCGGACGCCCAGGTCAATCTCGCCGGCAGCCTGTGCGAACGCCTTGTGGAGCTGGAAGTGCTCGGCGGTCGTTTCCAGGACGGGCAGCAGGTCGAGATCCCGGGCCTGCCCGAGGACCTGGTCGCGCGCCTGGGCGGCGGGCCGGAGCATCCGGACTTCAACAACAGCTTCGTGGAATTCCGCTGGCCGGTCTGACGTTGCCTGTGCTTCCCGAGAGGTAGGAGCCC
>NZ_AMSF01000060.1 GCF_000334915.1 Dyella ginsengisoli LA-4
CCGGCTGGCGGCCGAAGCGGCCGCCAGCCGCCAGGAATCCGCAGACCGAGCCGTCCAGCTCGCTGGGCTCGGTCGCCAGCTTCAGGCGATGGGTCAGGTCGTCCAGGTCGTCGAATTCGACGCGGGCGGGGGCCGTCATGGCGGGCTCCTTGGGGATTGAAGCGGCAGTCTAACGCCTCGTCGGCGGAGCGTGCCGCAGCCGGCTGTTTTGGGCGAACGCACTGGTATAGTCTGCCGGCATGAGCACGCCCTTCGACCTCCAGCAGGAACTCGATGCACTGAACCGCCAGGTCGATCAGCTGGTCGACACCGTGCGGCGGCTCACCGAGGAAAACCGCAGCCTGCGCCACAGCCAGGAGCAGCTCGCTACCGAGCGCGCCGGGCTGATGGCCCGCAACGAGCAGGCCCGCGGGCGGGTGGAAGCAATGATCCAGCGCCTGAAAGCCCTCGAGAACAACAGCTGACATGAATGCTCCAGCCAGCGAACCGGTCGCGCTGCGACTGATCGATCGCGAATTCCTGATTGCCTGTGCTCCGGAAGAGCGCGAAGGGCTGCTGGAGGCGGCCGGCTATCTCGACCGCAAGATGCGCGAGCTGCGCGCCAACGCCAAGACGCCGGGGTTCGACCGCCTCGCCGTGCTGGCGGCGATCAGCGTGACCCACGAGTTTCTCGCGTTGCGCAAGCAGCACTCCGGCGCGGACCAGAGCGTGACCGACCGCATCGCCGCGCTGCGCCGCAAGCTCGAGGCGGCGCTCGAACCGGCCCCGCCGCGCGGCTGAATCCTGCGCACCGGCATGCACACAGCGATGACCGGTTGCTGGTAAAATCGGTCCCGGCGTTTTCTGCGGTGTGCGCCAGCACACTCTTACATTTGCCTTGTTCCTAAATACGGCCCCGGGTCGGTTTCTTTCTGGCTGTTGTGCATGTCCGCCGCGTGCGGAAAGCCTCGAGGCCCGATAAGCCCTCCCACCTGATCCATCGTGGATCAAGGTCGTTTGGTGGGCAGCGGCATCGCGGTTGACGCCACCTTTTCCTGCACCGGCCGACGTTCTGCGTCGGCCGGCGTGCTATCGGCGCGCCGAACCTGGCGCGCCCTACCGGGAGACGCGCGACCGTGGATGCCACCGCCCAGCGACGCGAGCTTCGCCATCGCCTGACCGAGCAGCGCAAGGCACTCACCCCGCAACAGCGGATCGCCGCAGCCCAGGGGCTGCGGCGCAGCCTGGAACAGCTGCCCGAGTACCACACCGACGCGCGCGTGGCCGGCTACTGGGCCGTCAACGGCGAGCTGGCACTGAACCTGGTGATCCCGCCCCTGCTGGCACGCGGCCAGCAGTTCCTGCTGCCCCTGCTCGAAAGCGGACACCAGCTGCGGTTTGCGCCGTGGCAGGCGGGCGAAGCGGTGGAACCGAACCGTCACGGCATTCCCGAGCCGGTTCGGGTGGAGCGCCCGCTGGCCCCGTTCCAGCTCGACCTGGTGCTGGTGCCGCTGGTGGCGTTCGACCGGCGCGGCCAGCGCCTGGGCTATGGCGGCGGCTACTACGACCGCAGCTTCGCCTTTCTCAACGAACAGGCTCGCCCGACCGAGCCGCTGCTGGTCGGCATCGCCTATGACTTCCAGGAGGTGCCGGCGATCGAACCCGCGCGCTGGGACGTGCCACTGGACTTCGTCGCCACCGACCGCGAGCTGATCGACTGCCACGCCGAACGCGAGAACGAGACCCACGCATGAGCCCTGCCCGCATCGCCCACTGGCTGATGAAGTCCGAGCCGGACACCTTCTCCATCGACGACCTGGCCAGGCGCGGCCGCGAGCCCTGGGACGGCGTGCGCAACTACCAGGCGCGGAACTTCATGCGCGACGGCATGCGGGTGGGCGATGGCGTGTTCTTCTACCACTCCAACTGCGCCGAACCGGGCATCGTCGGACTGGCCGAAGTGGTTTCCGACGCCTATCCGGACCCCAGCCAGTTCGATCCGAAGAGCGATTATTTCGACCCGGGCGCCAGCCGCGACAATCCGCGCTGGATGCTGGTCGACGTGGGCTTCGTGCGCAAGCTGAAGCGCACCATCACGCTCAGGGAGCTGCAGGCCCTGCCCGCGCTGGCGGAGATGCCGCTGGTGCGCAAGGGCAACCGGCTCTCGGTGATGCCGGTGAAGGCCAGCGAGTGGAAGACCATCCTCGGCCTGGAATGACCCGGCCCCGCCTTTCCCTACCGTTCCGGAACCCCCAACCATGAGCAACGAAAAGAAACTCGCCGGCGAAGCCGCCCTCCGCTTCGTCGAGGACGGCGCCATCGTCGGCGTCGGCACCGGCTCGACGGTGGCCTACTTCATCGACGCACTGGGCACGATCCGCGACCGCATCAAGGGCGCCGTCTCCAGCTCGGAGCAGTCCACCGCCCTGCTGAAGAAGCACGGCATCGAGGTGCTCGATCTCAATGCCACCGGGGAGCTCACCCTGTACGTGGACGGCGCCGACGAGTGCGATCCGCACAAGCGGCTGATCAAGGGTGGCGGTGCCGCGCTGACCCGCGAGAAGATCATCGCCGAGGCCAGCGGCAAGTTCATCTGCATCATCGACTCGAGCAAACAGGTGGACGTGCTGGGCAAGTTTCCGCTGCCGATCGAGGTGATTCCGATGGCGCGCAGCCTGGTCGGTCGCGAGATCGCCCGCCGCGGCGGTCATCCGGTGTGGCGGGACGGCGTGGTCACCGACAACGGCAACTGGGTGATCGACGTGCACGGCTGGCAGATCACCGACCCGGTGGCGCTGGAGGCCGACCTGAACCAGATTCCCGGCATCGTCACCGTGGGGCTGTTTGCCCGCCGTGGCGCGGACGTGGTGCTGGTCGGCGACCGCGAGGTCTGAATCGGCGACCCGGGCACCGGGCGGCTTCGCCCGGTGCCCCACCCGAGGCTCCCCCCATTGCGGCGCGCGGCCAACAAAAAACCCGCCGGAAGGCGGGTTTCTTGTACCGGTCGGTCGTGCTGACCGGTGTCTTGTTTGGCAGCCCCGGATGGATTCGAACCACCGAATGCCTGAGTCAGAGTCAGGTGCCTTACCGCTTGGCGACGGGGCTATGAAACGTAGTTTAGCGCTTCGAGAACTGCGTGGCACGACGTGCCTTGTGCAGACCGATCTTCTTGCGCTCGACCTCACGGGCGTCGCGGGTCACGAAACCGGCCTTGCGCAGCGGCTGCTTCAGGGCCTCGTCGTATTCCACCAGCGCGCGGGCGATGCCGAGACGGATCGCACCGGCCTGACCGGTGATACCGCCGCCAGCGACGGTGACGGTAATGTCGAACTTGTCGGAGTTCTGGGTCAGTTCGAGCGGCTGACGCACGATCATGCGCGAGGTCTCGCGACCGAAGAACTGGTCGAGGGTCTTGCCATTCACCGTGATCGCGCCACTGCCCTTGCGCAGGAACACGCGGGCGGCGGAGGTCTTGCGGCGGCCGGTGCCGTAATTCTGCTGAATCGCCATGATGGTTCCTTAGATTTCCAGCGCCTGCGGCTGCTGTGCGGTGTGCGGGTGCTCGGCGCCGCCGTACACCTTGAGCTTGCGGTACATCGCGCGGCCCAGCGGGTTCTTCGGCAGCATGCCCTTGACCGCGATCTCGATCACGCGCTCCGGGTGGGTGGCCAGAAGATCACGCAGGTTGGTGGTCTTCAGGTTGCCGACGTAGCCGGTGAAGCGGTGATACATCTTGTCGTCCAGCTTCGCGCCGGTGACCGCCACCTTCTGCGCATTGACCACGACGATGTAGTCGCCGGTATCGACGTGCGGGGTGAACTCCGGCTTGTGCTTGCCGCGCAGGCGGCGCGCAATCTCGGTGGACAGACGACCGAGCGTCTTGTCCGTGGCGTCGATCACGAACCAGTCGCGCTTGACGCTTTCCGGCTTGGCGCTGAACGTTTTCATTTCGGGATACCTGTAGGCCGCCAAGGAGGCGGTGAGGGAATCGGGTCAAACAAAGGTGCGGGATGATAGCCGAGCTTTCACCCTCTGCACAAGCCCACCCTTGGTGAGCTGCGGGCCGGAAAGGATAGCACGGGTCACCGAAAATTTGAAAACCCCCCGGAATATCCGGGCGCGCCCCGCCGGCGGCGACATGCCGCTTGGCCGGAGCACGGGCATGTCGTCCAATAACGGGACTGCGCAGCACCTCTGGAGGATCCCCATGCCGGTACGCCACCTCTCGCCCCTGGACCGCCTGATCGCCGGCTTCGAGCGCGCCCTGGAGACGGTCGCCGGCGCGCCGCAGGCGGTCCGCCCCACACCCGCGCTGGACATCGGCGAAAGCGGGATGGACCCGGCCGAGCGACGCCATGCCGCGGGGCTGATGCGCATCAACCACACCGGTGAGGTCTGCGCCCAGGCGCTGTACGACGGCCAGGCTGCACTCGCGCGATCGGAGGAGACCCGTCGTCACCTGCTGCACGCCGCGTCCGAAGAGACCGACCACCTGGCCTGGTGCGCCGAGCGCCTGCGCGAGCTGGACAGCCGGCCCAGCCTGCTCAATCCGCTGTGGTACGCGGGGAGCTACGCGATGGGCGCGGCAGCTGCGCTGGCAGGGGATCCGGTAAGCCTGGGCTTCGTGGTGGAAACCGAGCGCCAGGTCGAAGCGCACCTGGCCGAACATCTCGAGACGCTGCCGGAGCAGGATCAGCGCTCGCGCGCGGTGCTGCGCCAGATGCAGGCCGACGAGGTTCGTCATGCCGACGAGGCCGAGGCGCGCGGCGGCGTGGAGCTGCCTTTCCCGATCCCGCCGCTGATGCAGCTGACCTCGCTGCTGATGAAGAAGGTCGCCTACCGCATCTGACCGCACGCCGCGCCGACCCCGGAAACGAAAGACCCGCCTCGCGGCGGGTCTTTTTTCACATCAGGTTGCGGCCGTGGAACAACTCCTCGATCTCCCGCCGCAGCAGCGACTCGATGCGCTGGCGCTCCTTGAACGAGAGGTCGTCGGCATGCGCCTCGAACAGGTAGGTATCCAGGTCGAAGTCCTTGATGTGCATCTTCGTGTGGAACATGTTTTCCTGATACACGTTGACGTCGAACATCTCGTACTTCTGGCGGATGTGGCGCGCCAGGTAGTCCTGCACCGAGTTGATCTTGTGGTCGATGAAGTGCTTCTTGCCCTTCACGTCGCGGGTGAAGCCGCGCACGCGGTAGTCGGCGATCACGATGTCCGACTCGAAGCTGTCGATCAGGTAGTTCAGCGCCTTCAGCGGCGAGATCACGCCGCAGGTGGCCACGTCGATGTCCGCGCGGAAGGTGGCGATGCCGTTGTGCGGATGCGTTTCCGGATAGGTGTGGACGGTGATGTGGCTCTTGTCCATGTGCGCCACCACCGCGCCGGCGATCGAGTCGCGACCGAGCTTCTCCACCACCGGCTCCTCGGAGATGAGGATGGTGACCGAGGCACCCTGCGGGTCGTAGTCCTGGCGCGCGATGTTGAGGATGTTCGCGCCGATGATCTCCGCCACGTCGGTGAGGATCTGGGTCAGGCGATCGGCGTCGTACTGCTCGTCGATGTATTCGATGTAGCGCTGGCGCTGCTCTTCGGACACTGCGTAGCAGATGTCGTAGATGTTGAAGCTCAGGGCCTTGGTCAGGTTGTTGAAGCCCTGCAGACGCAGGCGCGGGAGTGGTTTCACCACGACAACTCTCCATGGCCGCACGGCGGCCAGCAAAAGAGGCGGGTTAGCGACAAGGGTCCCCGCTGGATGGTACGGCACGAAAGGCAAGCTTCCGCGACCCTTGTGACCGACGCGAGACACGTCGCCGGTGCTGGAAGACCGCCAAGTATGAGGTAAAACGGCGCAAAACTGAAAGTGGCGTTCCCGCCACGGTTTGCCATAATGCGACGTCACAGGGGATAAACGCGTACGCTCACGTCGGGCCGGCCCGCTCATCGGGAGCAGCCCTAGGCATTTCAGACAGCGGGAAACACCGTGGCGCAACTCAAATATCAACTGCAGCAAGCATTCGAGCGGTCCCAGGCCCCCCTGGGCTTCGCCCCGGACCCGGCTTCCATGGAGCGCTTCCTCGCGCTCTGCCATCGCCGCCGATACCCGGGCAAGACCGCGATCATCCGCCCCGGCGACCCGGCCAACACGCTCTATTACGTGATCGAGGGTTCGCTGGCCGTCTGCACCGAGGACGAACAGGGGCGCGAGCTGATCCTGGCCTACATCAGCCGCGGCCAGTTCATCGGCGAGATGGGGCTGTTCGTGGAGCAGGCCCAGCGCGAATCGATGGTGCGAACCCGCACGCCGTGCGAGATGGCCGAAATCAGCTACGAACGCCTGTTCCAGCTGATGGAAGGCCAGCTGCGCGAGGAGTGCCCGAAGATCCTCTTCGCCATCGGCGCGCAGCTCACCAACCGCCTGCTGCGCACCTCGCGCCAGGTCAGCCGCATGGCGTTCATGGACGTCACCAACCGGATCTCGCGTACCCTGCTCGACCTGTGCCAGGAGCCGGACGCGATGACCCACCCGGACGGCACCCAGATCCGCATCTCCCGCCAGGAGGTCAGCCGCATCGTGGGTTGCTCGCGCGAGATGGTCGGCCGCGTGCTCAAGCAGCTCGAGGAGCAGGGCATGATCACCGTATCGGGCAAGACCATCGTGGTGCTCGGCACCCGCTGAGCCGATCCCGCGATCGCACCAGGAGAAAGCGGCGCCCGGCGCCGCTTTTTCTTTGGCTCAGTACCAGGCCACCCGCTCGACGCTGCGTCCGAGCGCCCGCTCGACCTGCTTGCACAGCTTGGGCGAGCCGTTCACCAGCACCGGCTCGGCCGCCTCCTTGAGCATCGGGATATCCAGCGCCGAGTCGCCGTAGGCCCGATCCCAGCGGGCCACGCCAGCCTCGGCCAGCGACTGCAGCTTGCGCTGCCCGATGTTGTGCCGCCTGACGCGCATGCCCAGCCAGCCCGGCGCCAGCTCCGAGGCCACCAGCTCCACCTCGGGCAGCCCCAGCTCGTCGAGCAGCCCGCGTGCGAGGATCCGCTCGCACCCCGTGACGACGATGACCCGGGCACCCTCGGCCTGGTGGCAGCGCAGGGCCTGCAGCGCATCGCGCTGGAACTGTTTCGGGCGCCGCACCAGCCGACCGGCAAAGTCCTGGGCCCGTGCACGGTAGCGGTGCTCGTCCAGCCCCAGCAGGCCGACGTGGACCACCGTGCGCACCGCCGCCCGCCAGGAAAACGGCCGCACCAGCAGCAGCCACGGCAGGGCCGGCAGCAACAGCAGCTTGCGCCCGACGCCGGCATAGCGCTCGCGCATGAACAGCCCGAACGAGTCGGCCACGGTGATCACGCCGTCGAAATCGAACAGCACCACGCGCGGCCCGCCGGCCGTCGTCGTCGGCACCGCGTCGTCCGGCAACGCCACTCCCGGGTCTTCCATCGCGTTCAGTCCGCTTCGAACAACCGCTTCAGTTCGGTCCCCGGGTCGACCGCCCGCATGAACGCCTCGCCGACCAGGAACGCGTGCACGCCGGCGTCGCGCAACTGGCGTACATGCTCGGGCGTGTGGATGCCGGACTCGGCCACCAGGATCCGGTCGTACTCGACCAGCGGCTGCAGCTCCAGCGTGGTCTCCAGCGTGGTCTCGAAGGTGCGCAGGTTGCGGTTGTTCACGCCGATCATCGGCACCGGCAGCGCCTGGGCGCGCTCGAGCTCCTCGGCGTCGTGCACTTCGCACAGCACGTCCAGGTCCAGCTCGGCCGCCAGCAGCGAGAGGTTCATCAGCTCCGCGTCGCCGAGCGCGGCCACGATCAGCAGGATGCAGTCCGCGCCGATCGCCCGCGCCTCGTACACCTGGTAGGGATCGATCACGAAATCCTTGCGCAGGATCGGCAGCGAGCACGCCTCGCGCGCCTGGCGCAGGAACTCCTCGCTGCCCTGGAAGAAATCCTTGTCGGTCAGCACCGACAGGCAGGCCGCGCCGGCGGCCTCGTAGCTGCGTGCGATCGCACCGGGGTCGAAATCGGCGCGGATCACGCCCTTGCTCGGGCTGGCCTTCTTCACTTCGGCGATCACCGCCGGCAGGCCGGCATCGATCTTCGCCTCCAGTGCGGCGGCAAAGCCACGGGTGCCCGGCATGCCGGCCACGCGCGCGGCCAGCTCGTCCAGGGACAGCATGGCGCTGCGCTCGGCGATTTCTTCCGTCTTGCGGGCGAGGATGCGTTGCAGGATGTCGGCCATGGTCGTGGTGTCGTTGGGCGCCGCCGCAGCGGCTGTCAAACAGGGCACCGCGCCCGGGTCGGGGCGTCAGGTACCGGCGAGGCGTCGGGTGGTGGCGACGAACTGCTGTATTTTCGCACGGGCAGCGCCGCTGGCGATGGTCTGGCGCGCCAGGGCAATACCATCGTCGATGCTGTCGACCACGTCGGCCGTGTACAGCGCCGCGCCGGCGTTCAGGCAGACGATATCGTGCGCCACCCCATGCACGCCGTTCAGCGCATCCTCCAGCATGGCGCGCGACTCGGCCACGCTGTCCACCCTGAGGTTGCGGCTGGAGGCCATGGCCAGGCCGAAATCCTCCGGCTCGATCTCGTATTCGCGCACCTGGCCGTGGCGCAGCTCGCCGACCAGGGTAGCGGCGCCCAGCGAGATCTCGTCCATGCCGTCGCGGCCCCATACGACCATCGCGTGCTTCGCGCCCAGCTGCTGCAGCACGCGGATCTGGATACCGACCAGGTCGGGATGGAACACGCCCATCAGGATGTTCGGCGCGCCGGCCGGGTTGGTCAGCGGCCCAAGGATGTTGAACAGGGTGCGCACGCCCATTTCCTTGCGCACCGGCGCCACCACCTTCATCGCCGGGTGATGGTTCGGCGCGAACATGAAGCCGATCTCGGTCTCGGCCATGCAGGCGGCGACCTGATCGGGCTTGAGGTCGATCGAGGCGCCCAGCGCCTCCAGCACGTCGGCGCTGCCGGACTTGGACGACACGCTGCGCCCGCCGTGCTTGGCCACGCGCGCGCCGGCCGCCGCGGCGACGAACATCGAGGCGGTGGAGATGTTGAAGCTCGACGCGCCGTCGCCGCCGGTGCCGACGATGTCGACGAAATGGTCGTGCGGCGGCGCCTCCACCCTGGCCGACAGCTCGCGCATCACGCGCGCCGCGCCAGTGATCTCGCCGATGGTCTCCTTCTTCACGCGCAGGCCGGTGATGATCGCCGCGGTCATCAGCGGACTGACCTCGCCGCGCATGATCTGGCGCATCAGCGCGATCATCTCGTCGTGGAAGATCTCGCGGTGTTCGATCGTGCGCTGCAGGGCTTCCTGCGGCGTGATGGTGATTTCGCGCAGGGTCATGCGGCGAGCTTCCGTGCCGGCAGGCCGAGGAAGTTGGCCAGCATGGCGTGACCGTGCTGGGTCAGGATCGACTCGGGGTGGAACTGCACGCCCTCGATCGGCAGGGTCCGGTGACGCAGGCCCATGATCTCGTCGATCGAGCCGTCGGCGTTCTCGGTCCAGGCGGTCACTTCCAGGCAGTCCGGCAACGAGCCCTGCTCGACCACCAGC
Organism: Dyella ginsengisoli LA-4; assembly: GCF_000334915.1. Lineage (GTDB taxonomy): Bacteria > Pseudomonadota > Gammaproteobacteria > Xanthomonadales > Rhodanobacteraceae > Dyella_A > Dyella_A ginsengisoli_A. The sequence continues at coordinate 9,545 of NZ_AMSF01000060.1, forward strand.
GAGTGGTAGCGGGTCGCCTCGAACGGATCGGGCAGCCCGGCGAACACGCCCTGGCCGCGATGACGCACCGGCGAGGTCTTGCCGTGCATGATCTGCTTGGCGCGGATCACCTTGCCGCCGAACGCCTGGCCGATCGCCTGGTGGCCCAGGCAGACGCCGAAGATCGGCAGCTCGCCGGCCATCTCGCGCAGGATCGCCAGCGACACGCCGGCGTCGTCGGGGGTGCCCGGCCCGGGCGAGATCATGATGTGCGACGGCTTCAGCGCGCGGACTGCCGACACGTCCAGCGCATCGTTGCGCACCACCTTCACCTCCTGCCCCAGCTCGCCCAGGTACTGCACGAGGTTGAAGGTGAAGCTGTCGTAGTTGTCGATCATCAAGAGCATGGGGAACGCCGCATGGCCGGAAGCGTGGAGCGGCCATGATAGCCAGCCGGCGCCGGCTCGTGCAGGCGCGGTACCGCGCACTTTGCGCCGGAGCCCCCGATCGCGTCATGCTCCGGCGTCATCAGGCACAAGGATCCGTGAGATGGACTACGTGGAAATCGCCCTGCTGCTCGCCGGCTTCGTGCTGCTCGTGCTCGGCTACCGGCGCAACCGGCGTGGCTGGCTGGTCGCTGCGGCACTGCTGCTGTTCCTGTCGGGGAATCTCGGGCCGTTTGCCCGGGGAGTCGCCGAAGGCTGGGCGTCCGTGGGCAGCGCCCCCTCAGTGGCCAGCGGTCATCACTGACCGTCGCACCTAGCGGGTCAGACCAGGCCGGTCGGGTGCCAGCATCGCCGCGGTGAGCCCCGCATCCTGCAGGTGCGCCGGCAGCGGACGGCCCAGTGCCAGGTTCGCGCAGGCCTCGCCCATCGCCGCCGAGGTCTGGATGCCGTAGCCGCCCTGCGCGGCGACCCAGAAGAACCCGGGCGCATCCGCCGCGAAGCCGCCGACCAGGTCGCCGTCGGCGACGAAGGAACGCAGTCCGGCCCAGGTCCGCGTCGGGCGGCGGATCGTCATCGTGGTGGCCTCCTCGATGTGATGGATGCCCAGCGCGATGTCGAACTCCTCCGGCTGCACGTCGTGCGGATGGGTCGGGTCGGCATTCGCCGCCGAACCCAGCAGCTGACCGGCATCGGGCTTGAAGTAGAAGGTCTCGTCGAGGTCACAGACGAACGGCCAGCCAGCGGCGGCCAGCCCGGTCGGTGGCTCGAACACGAACGCCGAGCGCCGCTTGGGCATCAGTCCCAGCGTCGTCACGCCGGCCATCGCGGCCACCTGATCGGCCCAGGCGCCGGCGGCATCCAGCAGCAATGGCGCATGGAAGCGTCGATCACCCACGCTCACCGCCCAGCCGCTGCCATCGCGCTCGATCGCCGTGATCGCCTGGTCCACGTGCAGCACCCCGCCACGCGCCTTCATACCGCGCAGGAAGCCCTGGTGCAGTTCGTTGACGTCGATGTCGGCGGCGCCCGGTTCGTGCAGGCCGATCGCCGCCGCTTCCGCGCGCAGCACCGGCACGTCGTCGCGGACGCGCGAGCCGTCGTGCAGCTCCAGATCGGGCGTGTCGCGGCGCATGGTCTCGAACATCGCGCGCACCTGCTCCACCTGGTCTGCGCGGCCGATCACCGTGGCACCGCGCGAGGTGAGGATCGGCTGCGCAGCGAAACCCTCCGGCGGACCGGCCAGGAACGGCCGGGTGGCGCGGGTCAGCGCGCGCACCTGCTCCGTGCCGTAGGTCTCGCAGAACAGCGCCGCCGAGCGACCGGTGGAATGCATGCCGGCATACGGCTCACGTTCGAGCACGATCACCCGCGCATGCGGCGCGAGGAAATACGCCACCGACGCGCCGGCCATGCCGGCGCCGATCACGATGGCATCGGCCTGCTCGACGCTCATGCATCTTCTCCGGCGGACTGGCGGGCGACCACGCTGGTCGCGGTGAGATCGCAGGTGACGTTGCCCAGCGTGGCCAGCGTGTCCGGCAAGGTGTCCACCGCCAGCATCAGGCCCAGTGGCCCGACCGGCACGCCCATCGCCTGCGCCACCGGCAGGTTGGTGGCGATGAAGGTGACCTGCCCCGGCAGACCGACCGAACCCAGGCTGATCACCACCGCCAGCGCGGCACCGGCGCACAGCGCGGCGGGCGACAGGTCGATGCCGTAGGCCCAGGCGATGAACGACGCCGACACCACGTACTGCACCGGACTGGTCAGCCGGCACAGCGACACCGCCATCGGCAGCACCAGCGCGGTGACGCGTTCGGGGTAACCCAGCCGGCCGTTGGCGCTTTCCAGCATTGCCGGCAGCGAGGCCAGCGACGACTGCGTGCTCAGCGCCACCGCCTGCGCCGGCACGAGCGCGGCGGCAAAGCGGCGCAGCTTCTCGCCGCCCCAGGTCACTGCCACCGCAAGCATCGCCAGCGTCACCGCGACGTACAGCAGGCATTCGACCAGCACGTAGATGCCCAGCGCGCCGAGCATGCTGGCGCCGGCGCGGGCGCACACCGCCAGGATCAGCGCGAACACGCCCAGCGGCGCCACCCACAGCACCCAGCGCACGATCACGATCATCGCGTCGGCGATCGACTGGAAGAATTCCACCAGCATCGCGCGCCGCTCCGGCTGGATCTGGGTGAGCGCGAAACCGAAGAACAGCGCGAACACCACCAGCGGCAGCATCGCGCTCTGTGCCGCGGCGGCGATCGCGTTGGTCGGCACGATCGAGGTGACCGCCTCCACCCAGCCGGTCGGCGCGGTGCGCGCGGACAGCGGAACCGTGGCGTGGCTCAGCGCTTCGCTCAGCGCCGGGTTGTGCGGGAACAGCCGGAACAGCCACGGCGCCAGCAGCGCTGCAAGAAAGGCACCGCCGGTGAGCAGTACCAGGAACACCACGATCGCCCGCCGCGCCACGCGGCCGGAGGCCGCCGCATCGCTGGCGGTATTCACGCCCACCACCACCAGCGACAGCACCAGCGGCACCACGGTCATCTGCAGCGCCGCCAGCCACAGCTTGCCGGCCGGCTGCACCACCGATGCCACGGTCTGCGCCATCGACGGATCGAGCGCCGCCAGCGCCAGGCCGATCGCGGCACCCAGCGCCAGGCCCAGCAACACGCGTGCGGTAGGACTCATCGACCGCCCTCCAGCACCGGCAACTGCCAGTCGTCGCGCACGGCGGCATAAGCCTTGCGCGGCAACAGCACGAACACCGGATGATCCTCGGGCTTGAGCCAGCCGAGCAGGTTGCGCATCGACTCCGGCGTCATCGCGGTGCAGCCGGCGGTGCCGGTGGTCGGCGAGGCCCACAGGTGGCCGAAGATGCAGCTGCCGGCGCCGGGCTTCGCGTCCGGGTTGCTGTCGATGACGAAGCCCATGCGGTAGCGCTGGTCGCCGTGCACGTGGATGTCCCGGCGCATCGGCTCGGACGAGCCTTTCACCGCGGCGGCGCCGACCTGCTTCGCGTCGACGATGCGGTTGTAGTAGGGCGACTCGACCACGTCCATGCACCAGTCGGTGGCGCTGAGCGCGCGGTATGGCATCGCCGTGGCGATCTGCGGCGCATAGCCGAACGTGGTGCCGATGCGGAACACGCCGGCCGGGCTGCGGTTGTCGCCTTCGCGCTTGACCGGGCCGTCCTCGCTTGGCGGCTGCAGGCCGAGGCCCCAGGCTGCGCCGGCCTTGCCGATCACCACCGGCCACGGGGCGCCGACCGCGATCCAGCGGTCGTCCTCGCGCACGAAGCGGCGCAGCGTGCCCTGATCGGTGTTCCAGCCGTCGATGGTCACCAGCACCAGCTGCCGCGCGCCCTGCCACGGGAGCGCGGCCGGCGCGGCGAAGGCCTGGGCGGAAAGCGTGAGCGCGGCGAGCACGGCGGCGCGCCGCAGGAATGTGAGCGTGGAGGTCATCGGGAGCCCTGCCTGCCGAAGCGGTTACGGTTCGAGGATGTGCTGGATGCGTTCCAGGTTGCCCAGCAGCTGCGTGCGGCGGTCGTCGTGGCCCTCGCACAGGCGCACGAAGATGCCATCGAGCAGGTGCTGCATCGCCGACTGGTAGAGCAGCGGCTGGATGTAAGGCTGCTCGTCGTGCGCGGACACCACCAGCGCGAGGTCGGCCAGCGTGCGCAGCGGGTTGGCGGTGTGCCGGGTCAGCGTGACCAGCTGGCCGCGCCGCTCGCGGAACTGCCGGGCAATCTTGCCCAGCGCGGCGTGCTGGCCGAACTCGGAGATCACCACCAGCACGTCGCCGGCCTGCGCTGCCGCCACGTTGGAGGTCATCCGCACCATGTCGAAGCTGTGCACGCTGAGGATGCCCAGCGTGGCCAGGCGCAGCGCGAAGGCGCGCACCAGCACGTCGTCGTCGCCCATGCCGAGCAGGAACACGCGGCCGCTGCGGCCGGCGCGGTCGATCGCTTCGACCACCGCCTGGATCGTCTCCGGCGCATTGATCACCCGGGTCTCCTCCTCCGCCGCGCACTTGCGTCGCCACAGCCGGTCGGCCAGCCCCGAACTGGCGGCCTCCTGGGTCGGCGACACCGTGGCGGTCTCGCCCGGTGCGGCGCGGGCGATCGCCTCGCCGATCGAGTACTTGAGGTCGGGGTACCCCTTGAAACCCAGCTTCTGGGTGAACTTCACCACGCTGGACTGGCTGATCCCCAGCGCATTGGCCAGCTGCTGCGAGGAGTAGTCGCGCAGCAGCTGCGCGTTCTCGACGATGAAGTCGGCGATGCGGCGCTCCACCGCCGACATCTGGTCGCGCTCGGAACGGATCTTCACCAGTGGTGACATGCTCGCGCTCACGCTCTCACTCCGACACCGGCTCCAGGCCACGGATCTCGCGGATGCCCAGCCCCGGGGCATCGGTCACGGAAATCTCCGATTCGTTGAAGAGTACCCCGCCGTCGACCGGATTGAACGCGCACAGCGAAGGGCCGTCGAGGTCCACCTTGGTGATCACGTCGGCCTTGGCCACCGCCACGTGCACGGCGGCGGCGACGCTGATCGAGGTTTCCAGCATGCAGCCGATCATGCAGTCCACGCCGTGCATCGCCGCGATGTCGGCGATCTTCACCGCGTTGGAGATGCCACCGGTCTTCATCAGCTTGATGTTGATGATGTCCGCCGCGCGCAGGCGGATCAGCTCGATCACCTCCATCGGCCCGAACACGCTCTCGTCGGCCATCACCGGGGTGTGTACCCGCTCGGTGACGTAGCGCATGCCGGCCAGGTCGCGCGCCTTCACCGGCTGCTCGACCAGCTCCAGCTTGATGCCGGCATCCTCCAGCGTCTGCAGCGCGTACACCGCCTGCTTGGCGGTCCAGCCCTGGTTGGCGTCCAGCCTGAGCAGCGCGCGGCCCTCGACGGCGGCGTAGATCGCCTTGACCCGCTCGATGTCGACGCCGATGTCCTTGCCGACCTTGATCTTCAGCGACTCGAAACCGCGTTCCACCGCGGCGATCGAATCGGCCACCATCTTGTCGATGTAGTCCACGCTGATGGTGATGTCGGTGGTGATCACCGGATCGCCGCCGCCCAGCAGCTGGTACAGCGGCGCGTTGTAGAGCTGGCCCCACAGATCGTACAGGGCGATCTCCACCGCCGCCTTGGCCGAGGAGTTCTTCTCCATCGAGCCCTGGATCAATCCGGTGAGCCGGTTGAGGTCGGCCACCTCCTGGCCGATCAGCCGCGGCGAGATGTAGTGGCGGATCGCGTCGACGATCGAGCCGTGGGTGTCGCCGGTGATCACTGCCGTGGCCGGTGCCTCGCCATAGCCGACATGGCCGGTGTCGGTGCGCATCATCACCACGATGTCCTCGACCTGGCTCACCGTGCGCAGCGCCGTCTTGAACGGCGTTTTCAGCGGCACCCGCAGCATGCCGAACTGGATGTCTGTGATCTTCATGGGGGATCGTCGCTTCTTGTTCTTCGGGGTGGCCGTGCTCAGTGCCGGATGTGCACGATGCTGGTCATGTGGTCGATGAAGGTGGAGCCGTCCTTGCCGTACAGCATCGGCAGCAGCGGCGTCACCGACACCGCGTTGAGCTTGACGTGGCGGGTGCCGCCGTCGGGCAGCCGGTAGCTCATGCCCAGCACGTCGTGGATCACCCACGGCTGGCCCTGCCACTGGCCGATCACCAGCATCACGTGGCCGGGGATGTAGACCAGGTCGCCGACTTTCAGCGCCATGGCCGCCTCGAGCCGTGCGGCGTGGCTGTCCCTGTCGGTGAAGGTGCGATGGTCCAGCGCCGGACTGATCGCCTGCCGGCTGGTGTTGCGCGGCATCTGCACGCCCATCGAGCGGTAGACGTCGGAGACGAAGCCGGAGCAGTCGCGGCCGTCGTAGGCATGACCCCAGCCATAGCGCTCGCCGAGGAACTTGAACGCCTGGCGGATGATGTTCGCCTCGGTCAGCGGCAGGTAGTCGGCGCGGGTGTCGGTGGTGATCGGCAGCAGTGCCGGCACGAAGGCCAGCGAGCCGTCGTCGCGGCGGATCGGCAGTTCCAGCACGTGCGAGGTGTACGGGGTCTGGCCGTTGACCGGCTGGTCCGGCGCCAATCCGCTGGCCAGCGGCACGCGGTCGCCCATGTCCAGCTGCAGCTGCGACACCGCCGGCTGCTCGCGGGTGTAGACGGTGTGCACGGTGCCGCCGGTGACCACGCGGCCGGACCGCCGGTCGGCGTAGCCGAACACCTGATCGGCGCTGCCGATGGCGATGTTGTCGCGGTGGGTCCAGGCGGCATAGCGCGGGCTGACCACGAACAGCCAGCGGCCGTCGCGGCTGGTGTGCGCCACCACCACCGGCGTGCCCGGAAACTCGGCGGTCTCCTGGAAGCGGTCGATGTCGGTATTGCCCGGATGGCTGAATACGCGCAGGTCGGTCGGGAAGCTGCGCAGCGCGGCGCGCTTCACCACCAGGCCGTAGCGCGTCGGCGCGCTGGCCGGCACCGCGTCGCGATCGGCGTTGGCGACGATCGCCCGCAACGTGGCGGCCGCCACCGGCTTGCCGTCGACGTCGTACAGCGGGCGGGTCGGCGGCGTGGAGACGCTGTCCAGCCAGGCATCGACGCGGGCGCGGTCCAGCGTGGCCGGCAGCGCGCGCAGGTCGTGCATCGACGGGTCGTCGGCCAGCAGCTTCGCGTTCTGCGCGGCGATCTGCGCCGGCGTCAGCAGCACCGCATCCGGGTGTGGGCGCAGGCCGATCCAGAAATCGGGTGTGAGCTGCGCCGCTTCCACACCGAGCACGCCCGACGGCGGCACCGGCAGGGGTCGGTCGACCGTCGCCCGGCCGAAGGCGGGCCCGGCCAGCAGCAGGCCGAGGAGCAGGGCGCGAAGGGAGGAGATAGGCATGGTCGTGTTCCGTCGTCGAGAGCTCACGGCAGCGCCAGCGACGCCATCAGCGACGCCATCAGCAGACCGAAGCCGGTACCCAGGATGTAGCCCAGCAAGGCCAGCAGGATGCCCACCGGCACCAGCGCGCGCGAGTAGCTGGCCGCCAGTACCGGCGCGGCGGCGACGCCACCGATGTGCGCCAGCGAGGCGATGCCGCACAGGTACAGGTCGAAATGGAACAACCGCGCCAGCACCATCAGCACCAGCGCGTGCAGCACGATCACCGTGACGCCGCACAGCAGGTAAAGCGGTGCTTCGCCCAGGCCGTGGAAGTTGCTCTGCGAAGCCAGCACCGCCACCACGAAGATCAGCATCGCGCCGGAGATGCTGCCGGCGCCCGGAAACCGCGCCAGCGGCGTGTGCGCCACGACCAGGCCGGCGCCGGTGGCGAGCAGGATCGTCCAGGTGGTGGCGCTGACCATCGCCGACGCCGGCAGCATCCCGCCGAGCAGGCGCGCCAGCGCGGTCACCAGCAGCGCCACGCCCAGCCACAGCAGCACGTTCTCCGGCGTGGTCGGGCCGGTGGCGGCGACCTCGGCCACTTGCAGGTCGCCGCTGGAACGGGCGCGGGTCCAGCGATTGAACGCCGGCGCCAGCCGCGCCACCGAGAACAGCACCACCACCCACATCGAGTAGCAGATCGCATCGGTCAGCAGCGACATCGCCAGGTGCGGGTCGGACATGCCGATCGCCTGCTTTACACCGATCATGTTGGCGGTCCCGCCGACCCAGCTGCCCGACAGCGCGGCCAGCGGATGCCAGTCGTCGCCGCGCAACCAGTGGCGATAGATCATGAACGTGGCCAGGAAGGCCACGAACAGGCTGAGCGTGGTGCAGGCGAACACCGCCAGCACGCGCGGCCCGAGCCGGAAGATCGCGCGCAGGTCGCAGTTGATCATCAGCAGGAACAGCAGCGCCGGCACCAGATGGCCGACCAGCAGCGACTGCGCCGCCTTGATCGGCGCATTCACCTGCCACACCCCGGCGATCGCCAGCGTGGTGACCAGCAGATAGACCATCACGATCGGCGGCAGCACCTGGAAGATGCGCCAGCCGAAGCGGCGCTCCAGCGCCGGAAACATCCCCGCCACCACCAGCATCAGGCCGACGAACGGCCACACCGTCTGGATCACTCGCGCCCCCGTCCGGCACCTGGTCCGCGTGCCGTTTTGGAATATGTCATTCCTACAGAATTCAAAAGCAGCATAAATTATTGACGCTGTTTTGCAAGCGTGCTACACAACGGTTTCGCAAGTTCATGTCGGGGGAAGCACGCATGACGGGGAGCAGATTGCCGCATCACCGGTCGACCGGCACGGGAAACCGCCGCGCGGCCATGGCCGGCCGGGCCGGTCGCACCCGCCCGCTACTGCTCGCCACCCTGCTTGTGCTCGCGCTGCCCGCCGCCTCGCCGGCCGCCACCCCCGGTCAGGATTCCCTGCCCGCCATCATCGCCCAGATCGACGCCGGACATTTCCATGACGCGGATGCGGCGATCACCGCGGCACTGAAGCAGCCGGGCCTGTCCGCCGCACAGCGCGAGGCGCTGGCCTTCCAGCGCGAGCGCATGCGGCGCATCCGGCTCGATTTCCGTCTCGATGCCGACCAGGTCGAGGCGCGCGTGCGCAAGGAGATTCCCGACCTGAGCCAGGCCGAGTTCGACCGCTGGAACCGCGCCGGCCTGTTCGAGCACCTGGTCATCGACGGGCACACCTTCTACTTCAACCGCTCGCCGGGCAACCTGTTCCGGCTGAGCGCCGAGGCCCGTGCCCGCCGTGCCGACCCCAGGCCGTTCGACGACACGCCCAACGGCGTACTCAACGACCACCATCGCAGCGTGGTGCGCGACGCGCTGGCCAGCGGCCGCAGCGGCGTCGACCCGCTGCGGGTGGAAGTGACCCAGACGCTGACGGTCGACGCCGATGCGGTGCCCGCCGGCCAGACCCTGCGCGCCTGGATTCCCTACCCACAGGCGATCCCGGGGCAGCAGGAGGCGATCCGCCTGGTCGGCAGCGTGCCCTCCGGCGCGCACATCGCACCACCGTCCACCGCACAGCGCACCGCCTACCTGGAAAAGAAGGCGGTGGCCGGCCAGCCCACCGTGTTCTCGATCACCTACGACGTGACCGTGCTGGCGCAGTACCACCGCATCGATCCGGACAAGGTCAGCGCCGAAACCATCCCCCCCGCGCTGGCGCCCTACGTGGCCGAGCGGCCGCCGCACATCGTGTTCACCGACGACCTGCGCGCGTTCTCGCGCAAGGTGGTCGGCGACGAGAAGAACCCCTACCGCATCGCGCAGAAGCTGTTCGCCGCGGTCGACCGGATTCCCTGGGCCGGCGCGCGCGAGTACTCCACCATCAGCAACATCAGCGACTACACCCTGCACGCCGGCCACGGCGACTGCGGCGAGCAGACCCTGCTGCTGATGACCCTGCTGCGACTCAACGGCATCCCGAGCCGCTGGCAGTCCGGCTGGATGTTCTCCGACGGCCACTACGACGACATCCACGACTGGGGCCAGCTGTACCTGCCGCCCTACGGCTGGGTGCCGGTGGACGTGACCTTCGGCCAGCTCGAGCCCGGACCCGGCGACGACCCGGCGCTGCGCTGGTTCTACCTCGGCGGGCTCGACGCCTACCGCATCGCCTTCAACAGCGACTTCAGCCGGCCGTTCGTGCCGGCCAAGACCTTCCCGCGCTCGGAGACGGTCGACTCGCAGCGCGGCGAGATCGAGTGGAAGGGCGGGAATCTGTACTTCAACCAGTGGAATTACCACTTCGCCTGGAAGCGGCTGCCACTGCAGGGACGCTCCGACAACTAACCGGCCGCGACCACACGCGGCCCGACAAAGCGAGAGGGGAGATGGGGCAATGAGCAGCAGTCGGCATGTGCGCAAGACCGCATTGAGCATCGCGCTGGGCCTGGGCCTGGCGGTGGCGTTCCCGGCCGCCCACGCGGCCAACAACGACGGCTCGGTATCCGGCCACACCAAGGCCGGCGCGGTGGTCACCGTGACCAACCCGGAGACCGGCCTGACCCGCACGGTGACCGCCGACGCCAACGGCAACTACCGCTTCCCGTTCCTGCCGGTGGGCCAGTACACCGTCTCCGCCACGGCGGACGGCCAGCCGGTGGCGCCGAGCCGCAACGTCACCGTCGCACTGGGCACCACCACCTCGGTGGACATCGGCTCGGTGCGCGCGACCAACCTCTCGGCGATCAGCGTCACCAGTTCGGTGCTGCCGGTGATTGACGTCAGCTCCACCGAGTCGGCCACCATCGTCTCCCGCGCCGAGCTGAGCCGCCTGCCGGTGGACCAGAACGTCACCTCGGTCGCGCTGCTGGCGCCCGGCGTGGTGAAGGGCAACTCGAACTTCGGCGGCATCTCCTTCGGCGGATCATCGGTGGCCGAGAACGCGTTCTACGTGAACGGCCTCAACGTCACCGACTTCTACAACCGCAACGGCTTCTCCGAGGCACCGTTCGCCTTCTACGACCAGTTCCAGGTCAAGACCGGCGGCTATTCGGTGGAGTTCGGCCGCACCACCGGCGGCGTGGTCAACGCGGTGGCGCGCTCGGGCACCAATGAGTTCCATGCCGGCACCGAGATCACCATGGAACCGTCGAGCTGGCACTCCTCGGCCGACGACCACTACACCCCCGACGGCCGCCGCTACATCACCGCCAGTCGCGACACCGAATCGCTGATCAAGACCAACGTCTGGGCCTCTGGCCCGATCGTGAAGGACAAGCTGTTCTTCTTCGCCATGTACGAGGCGCGCGGCAACAGCCCCAGCAATACCAACAACGCCGGCACGGTGATGACCGACAACCAGGCCGACACCGGTTTCTGGGGTACCACCATCGACTGGAACGTCACCGACAACAACACGCTGTCGCTGATGGCCTTCTCCGACAAGAACCACAACGTCGGCGAGGTCTACGCCTACGACTTCGACACCGACACCCGCGGCAAGAAGACCAACCGCATCTTCACCGACACCGGTGGCCGCAACTGGGCGCTGACCTGGACCAGCTACCTCACCAACGACCTGTCGATGAAGCTGATGGTCGGCCGCAACGAGCGCGAGTCATTTACCCGCTCGCAGCTCGACCTGGCGTGCAACGTGGTGGCGGCCAGCAGCGCGCTGCTGGACATCACCGACCCGGGCGTGCCGCTGGGCTGCACCACCAGCTCCACCGTCTACAAGCGCAACGACGTGCGCAAGCAGGGGCGCGCGGACTTCGAATGGACGCTGGGCGACCACCTGTTGCGCTTCGGCTACGACCACGAGAACAACACGTCCGACTACGCCCGCCACTACGCCGGCCCGGGCGCCTACTACTACAACGTGTATGCCGCCACCGCCGGCGCCACGATTCCCAACGGCGCCACCCTTCCGGCTGGCTACGACGGCTACGTGCGCGCCCGCCGCTACGAGATCGCCGGCACCTTCACCACGGTGGACTCGGCCTACTACCTCGAGGACAACTGGCAGATCACGCCGAACCTGGTACTCAACGCCGGCCTGCGCAACGACAGCTTCGACAACCAGGACGCTGCGGGCCACAGCTACATCAAGATGGACAAGCAGATCGCCCCGCGCCTGGGCTTCTCCTGGGACATGAAGGGCGACGGCAGCACCAAGCTGTTCGGCAACCTGGGCCGCTACTACCTGCCCGTGGCCAACGTGATCAACATCAAGCAGGCCGGCGGCCTGCTCGACGAGCGCACCTACTACGCATTCGACGGCTGGGAGATCAAGACCCTCGACGGAACCCAGTACGCGGTACCCAAGCTGGGCCCGCAACTGGGCAACGTGGACACCTCGCAGGGTGACGGCACAGTCGGCGACCTGCGCTCGGAGGTCGACCGGAACATGGACCCGGTCTACCAGGACGAGGCGATCCTCGGCTTCCAGCAGATGTTGAATGCCCAGTGGTCGTGGGGCGTCAGCGGCACCTACCGCCGCCTGCACAACGCCATCGACGACATGGAGATCAGCGCCACCCCGCAGTGCGGTGGCGACGGCTACGTCGGCTGGGTGATGGCCAACCCGGGCAAGAACGTCACCGTCTGGGGCGACACCAATTGCGATGGCACCGCCGATGGCTACATCACCATCGACACCTCCAAGCAGGGCTGGGCGATGTACGACGCCGACGGCAACTACCTCGGCCAGCGCGGCTGGGTGAAGCCCAAGCGCACCTACGCGGCGCTGGAATTCCAGCTCAACCGCGCCTGGGACGAGAAATGGGCGCTCAACGCGTCCTACGTGATGTCGTGGAACCGTGGCAATGCCGAGGGTCCGGTGAACTCGGACACCAACTTCGACGACACCGGCCGCACCGAGAACTTCGACGATCCGTGGGTGAACCTCGGCGGCAACGGCTACCTGCCGAACGACCGCCGCCACCAGCTCAAGCTGCGCGGCACCTACGCGCTCACCCCACACTGGCAGGTCGGCGGCGACCTGGACGTGCATTCCGGCGGCCCGATCACCGGTTTCGGCGTCGGCAATCCGTATGACGCAACCAATTACCACAGCTACTTCATCTGCGTGCAGAACTGCGAGTCGCCAGTGTCGGAGGACCGCGTCTACGAGCGTTCGCCGCGCGGCAAGTACGGTCGCCTGCCGTGGACCTACACGCTGGGCGCCAGCCTGAGCTACCTGCGTCCGTTCAACGGCGGCAACCTGCGGGTGAAGCTGTCGGTCTACAACCTGCTCAACCAGCAACGCACGGTGCAGGTGGACCAGGACCTGCAGACCGACATCTCCAGCTCCACCAACCCCACCTTCCTGCGACCGCTCGGCTTCCAGAGCCCGCGCTTCACCCAGCTCACCGTCGCAGTGGACTTCTGAGGCACACCCTCCCCGCCCGGCCCGCACCGCGTGTGCGGGCCGCTTTTTTTTCAACCCTGCCCGCCGACGATGGACGCCCGCTTGCTGACGCACGACACGCACCGTTCCTCCACTCCCGACATCACCTCCCGGGCCGGATCCGTCCCCCTGTTCGACGGTGTCGACATGGTCGCCCTGGCCTCCCGCGTCGGCACGCCGACTTACGCCTATTCGGCCAACGCGATCCGTGCACGGATCGACGAGCTGCTGTCCGCGCTCACCGGCACGGATGCGCAGGTCTGCTACGCCGCGAAAGCCAACAGCAACGTGGCGATCCTGCAGCTGATGGCCGAACGCGGACTGGGCGCGGACATCGTGTCCGCCGGTGAACTGTGGCGCTGCCTGCAGGCAGGCATCCGGCCAGAGCGCATCGTGTTCTCCGGCGTCGGCAAGACGGCCGGCGAGATCGCCGAGGCGCTGGAGGCAGGCATCGGCCGCTTCAACCTGGAGTCGCGCGACGAGCTGGAGACGCTGCAGGCGGTCGCCGCATCGATGAACACCGTCGCCCGCGCCGCGGTACGCATCAACCCCGACGTGGATGCCCGCACCCACGCCAAGATTTCCACCGGACGCGCCGAAAACAAGTTCGGTGTGGGCTTGGACGAGGCGCGCGACTGGTTCGACCAGGCCGCGGGCTTCCCGAACGTGCGGCTGGACGGCCTGCACGCCCACATCGGTTCGCAGCTGCTGGAACTGGCCCCGATCCGCCAGGCGCTGCAGCGGGTCGCCGCCTTCTGGCACGAGCTGCGCGACAGCGGGCATGCGATCACCAGCATCGACGTCGGCGGCGGGCTCGGCGTGCGCTACCGCGAAGGGGAACGACCGATCGCCGCAGTCGACTACGTGGCGGCGATCCGCGAGGCGCTGGCCGGTTTCGACGGGCGGCTGATGCTGGAGCCGGGGCGCTGGCTGGTGGCCGAGGCCGGCGTGCTGCTGACCCGCGTGATCCGCATCAAGCCGGGCGCGAATCATCCGTTCCTGGTGCTGGATGCGGCGATGAACGACCTGCTGCGCCCCAGCCTGTACGAGGCCTGGCACGACATCGAGCCGGTAGGCGCGGAACCGCGCCCGCCCGCGACCTACGACGTGGTCGGCCCGGTGTGCGAAACCGGCGACACCTTCGCCCGCGCCCGCACGTTGCCGCGCTGCACCGCCGGCGACCTGCTGATGATCCGCACCGCCGGCGCCTACGGCGCATCCATGGCCTCCACCTACAACTCGCGCCCGCTGGCCGCCGAAGTGCTGCTGGACTCCGGACGCTACGCCGAGGTCCGGCGCCGCCAGAGCTGGCGCGAGATGACCGCCGGCGAGCAAGCTGCGCGACACTGGCTTACGACCTGACCCAGAGGGAACCCGAACCATGCTCCGACGCCTGGCCTGCCTCACCGCCCTCGCCTTCGCCGGCAACGTGCTGGCCGGCGCCGCGCCGGCCCAGGACGATCCGCCGATCACCCTGGACACCCACGTCGATATCCCGTTCACCTACATGCACGAGGATCGCTTCGACGTCGGCAGGGACACGCCGCTGCGGGTCGACCTGGGCAAGATGGAGCGCGGCGGCCTGAACGCGGCGTTCTTCATCGTCTGGGTGCCGCAGCATCGGCTCGATGCCGCCGGTTACGCCGAGGCGATGCGCCAGGCCGAGCAGAAGTACGACGCCATCGGCGACATGCTGATGAAGTACCCCGACCGCATCCGCCTGGCCACCACGCCGGCGCAGGTGATGGCCAACCACAAGGCCGGACTGCTGTCGGCGATGATCGGGATCGAGAACGCCTACTCGCTCGGCCACGACCTGCACCGGCTCGATGCCGCCTACGACCGCGGCGCGCGCTACGTCGGCCTGGTGCACGTGGGCGACAACGACCTTTGCACCAGCTCGCTGCCCGATACCGAACACGGCGAGAGCGCGATGAACGGCCCCGGCGACCACGGCATGACCGACTTCGGCCGCGCGGTGGTCAAGCGCGCCAACCGGCTCGGCATCATGGTCGACATCTCGCACGCGTCGGACCGCTGCGTGCGCGACGTGCTCGCCGTCTCCACCGCGCCGCTCATCGCCTCGCACTCCGGCGCCCGCGCCGTGCTCGACCACCCGCGCAATCTCCCCGACGACCTGCTGCGCGCCATCGCGGCGAAAGGCGGAGTGGTCCAGGCAGTGGCGTACAAGGAATTCCTGAAGAAAGACCCCGGCCGCGAGGCGGCGGAGAAGAAACTTCAGGCGCAGGTCGCCCGCGCAGCCGGCGACAAGGAATACGACTCGGACAAGCACGACTACCTGCCGGCCATGGCCGAAGGCATGGCCGAGATCGAGAAGACCTACCCGCTGCCCACGGTGGACGACTACGTGAAGCAGATCCGCCACATGGTGGAGGTCGCCGGCATCGACCATGTCGGCATCGCCTCGGACTTCGACGGCGGCGGCGGTATCACCGGCTGGGCCGACGCCAGCCAGACCCGCAACCTCACCGCCGCGCTGCGGCGCGCCGGCTTCAGCGAGCAGGACATCGCCAAGATCTGGGGCGGCAATCTGCTGCGGGTGTGGGGCGAGGTGGAACGTGATGCGGAGCGGTGAGGTGAAGCTCCATCAAGAGCGCCCCCTCACCGCAACCCTCTCCCCCCTCGGGGCGGGGGGAGAGGGAGTCAGAGCGCGCTCCGCCTGTGCTCCCTCTCCCCCTGCAATGCAGGGGGAGAGGGCCGGGGTGAGGGGGCGCTTTTGCCTTGCCCTGCTCCTCACTCTGGCCACATCCACCGCGACAGCCTCTTCTCGCCAGGAAACCTACGACCACATCCTCGACAGCGTGGTCGCCCGCTACCACCTCCCCGGCATCGCCGTCGGCGTGATCGACCACGGCAAGGTCGTCTACACCGCCACCCGCGGCGAGACGGTCGCCGGATCCGGCCAGAAGATCGACGCCCGCACGCTGTTCAAGATCGCCTCCAACAGCAAGGCGATGACCACCGCCCTGCTCGGCCGCCTGGTCGACCAGGGCAAGCTGCACTGGGACGACCCGGTGACGAAGTACCTGCCCGACTTCGCCATGCACGATCCGTGGGTGACGAAGAACATGCGCGTGGCCGATCTGCTCACCCACTCCAGCGGCCTGCCCGAAGGCGGCGGCGACCTGATGCTGTGGCCGGAGCCGAACGCCTACACGCGGCAGGACATCATCCACGGCCTGCGCTACATCGCGCCGGGCTACAGCTTTCGCTCCAAATACCAGTACGACAACCTGCTCTACGTGGTGGCCGGCGAAGTCGCCGCCGCGGCGGGCGGTGCGCCGTACGAGACGCTGATGCATCGCGAGGTGTTCCAGCCGCTCGGCCTCGGCCGCTGCCAGGTCGGCACGTGGAACCGCGACGCGGTGGGCGACGTGGCGCAGCCGCATCGCCAGGTCGACGGCCGCAACGAGCCGATCCGCGAGGATGGCGCGACGATCCCGGCGATCACCTCGGCACCGGCCGGCGGTATCCGCTGCGATCTCACCGACATGCTCACCTGGGCCAGGAGCTGGTTGGCGCCGACGCCGGCGCAGCTGGCCTGGCTGTCAGAAGAGCAGCGCCGCGTGCTGCAGTCGCCGCACATGCTGATCCCGGTGTCGAAGCAGCGCCGCGTGTGGGACCACAGCCACGTGATGGCCTACGGCTACGGCTGGCGCATGGCCGACGTCGACGGCCACTGGACCGTGTGGCACACCGGCACGCTGTCGGGCATGTACTCGGAGCTGATGCTGCTGCCGGACCAGCGCAGCGGCTTCGTGTTCCTGATCAACGGCGAGGCCGAGGACGCGCGCACCGTGCTGGGCGAACTGCTGCTCAAGCACTTCACCGCGCCGCACGACACGCGCGATGCCGCCTGGTACGCCGCTGCGCTGGACCGCGCCAACCAGGCCGACAGTCACCGCACCCCGGCGCCGGACACCTCGCACGCCGTGCCGGTGGTACCCGCGGACGCGACGGCATGGACCGGCCGTTACCGCGATCCCTGGCTGGGCGAGATGACGCTGTGCACTGCCGGCGATCGCGTGCGCTTCGCGGTGGAGAAGTCGCCCAAGCTCGCCGGCGAGATGCGTCGCCTCGACGGTCGCCTGCTGGTGCACTGGGACGACGCCACCGTCTACCCCGACGCCTGGCTCGACGTGCATCCCGGCACGCCGGTGACCCTGACGATGGCCAAGGTCGACGCGCTCGCCGATTTCAGCTCCGACTACGAGGACCTGCACTTCACGCGCAGCGGAGACTGCCCGTGAACCTTCGACATGCCCGCGTGATCGCGTGGGTTCTGCTGGCGATTGCCATCCCAGCCCCCGCCGACCAGCCCGTCACGCGCTCACCCGCCAGAACCGCTGCCGAAGCGCACCTGGTCGACGTCCGCAGCCTGGTGCCGGACATCCATGAGGACATCAAGTACGCCGGTCACGACAACTTCGTCGGCCGCCCGGTGGACGGTTACCTCGCGCCGAAATGCCTGCTGCTGAGACCCGTAGCCGAAGCGCTGGCGCGCGTCGAACACGACCTGCGCCGCGAGCACGCGCGTCTGCGTCTGTGGGACTGCTATCGCCCGGCCCGCGCGGTCGCCGACTTCGTGCGCTGGGCGCACGACCTGTCCGACCAGAAGACCAAGGCCGCGCACTATCCCAACCTGGACAAGTCGCAGCTGCTCGGCGACTACATCGCCCCGGTCTCCGGCCACAGCCGCGGCGCCACCACCGACCTGACCCTGGAGCAGTGCGACGCGCACGATCGCCATTGCAAACCGCTGGACATGGGTACCGGCTTCGACTGGTTCGGCCTGCGCGCCAACACCGACAACCAGCAAGTGACCGCCGCACAGCGCGCCAACCGCCAGCGCCTGCTGCACGCCATGGCGCGCGAAGGCTTCAAGAACTACCCGATGGAGTGGTGGCACTACACCTTCCAGCCCGAGCCCACGCCGCACACGATGTACGACGTGCCGATCCGGTGATGGATGCTGTTCACAAAGGCGCCGGGTCCCAGTGTTCGCTGGGACGACGAGCGGGAGGCTTGCCGATCACCCCGATCCCCGTCATGCCAGCGGCTCCGAACAGCCGAATGGCTGGTCAAGCTGGCATCCAGCGCCTTCCGCAGCGCCACGCACATGAGGTGAAACAAGCATGCGCCTCGCACTGATCCTGCTCGCCGCCCTCGCCCTCATCGCGCCCTGCCGCGCCGACGAGCTGCCGGCCTCCGTCGCAAAGCTCATGCAGCCCTACACCGGCGACGTCCCCGGCGCCTCGCTGCTGATCCTCAAGGACGGCAAGCCGGTGATCCGCCGCGGCTTCGGCTACGCCGATCTCGAGCACCACGTGCCCGCCACGCCGACCACCGACTACCGGCTCGCCTCGGTAAGCAAGCAGTTCACCGCCGCGGCGATCCTGCTGCTGGCCGAGGACCACAGGCTGTCGCTGGACGACTCCGTCCGCCACTGGCTGCCGACGCTGCCGCCGTTCGCCGACCGCATCACCCTGCGCCAGCTGCTCGACCACACCGGCGGCCTGCTCGATTACGAGGACCTGATCCCGGCCACGCAGACCGAACAGGTCAGCGACGCCGAGGTGCTGCGGCTGATCGCACGCACCGACCACGGCTACTTCCCGCCCGGCTCGGCCTACCGCTACAGCAACACCGGCTACGTGCTGCTCGGCCTGGTGATCGAGAAGGCGTCGGGCATGACCCTGCCGGCGTTCCTGAAAGCGCGCATCTTCGCGCCGCTGCACATGGACCACACCCTGCTCTACGAACACCAACGCGGCCCGGCCGTGCCGAACCGCGCCTACGGCTACAGCCTGGTCGACGGCCACTGGCAGCGCACCGACCAGAGCGTCACCTCGGCCACCCGCGGCGACGGCGGCATCTACGCGTCGATCGACGACCTCGCCAGGTGGGATGCCGCGCTGTACGACGACCGCCTGCTCAGCGCCGCTTCGCGCCAGCTCGCTTTCAGCCCGCACGTGAAGGTCACCGGCGAGCCGTACGAAGCGCAGTACGGTTTCGGCTGGCGCATCACCGGCGACACGCTGTGGCACTCCGGCGAGAGCATGGGCTTCCGCAACGTGATCGTGCGATGGCCGAAGCGGCACCTCACCGTGATCCTGCTGAGCAACCGCAACGACCCCGAGCCCTACCAGACCGTGCTGAAGATCGCCCGGCCCTGGCTGGTCGACTGACGCTGCGCTTCACGCACCTGATGCACACCCGAAGGAACGCTGCACCGATGTCCCGTCCGTCCCCGCCCCGCACGATCCGCCACCTCGGCCTGCTGGCCGCCATCGCCCTGCTCGCCGCCTGCGCGCACGCACCGCCGCGCAATCCGCTGGCGACCTGGGTGCCCTCGCCCAACCACGACATCCGCCGGCCGGTGCTGATCGTGGTGCACTTCACCGACGAGGACTCGGCGCAGCAGGCGCTGGAGACCCTGCGCACGCGCAACAGCGGCGGCCCGGTCAGCGCGCACTACCTGATCGGCAGGGACGGTCGCATCTACCAGCTGGTCAGCGACCAGCTGCGCGCCTGGCATGCCGGCGGCGGCCGCTGGGGCACCATCACCGACCTCAACTCCGCATCCATCGGCATCGAGCTGGACAACAACGGCCACGAGCCCTTCAGCCAGCCGCTGATCGACAGCCTGCTGCGCCTGCTCGGCGACCTCACCACGCGCTTGCACATCCCGCCCACGCAGATCATCGGCCACGAAGACCTGGCGCCCACGCGCAAGGACGACCCGGGCCCATACTTCCCGTGGAGCACGCTGGCCCAGGCCGGCTTCGGCCTGTGGCCGAAGGGGCCGCTGTGCGACCCGCCCGCCGGCTTCGACCCGTGGATGGCGCTGGCCGTGGTCGGCTACCCGCTGGATGACCGCCCGGGCGCGGTGCGCTCGTTCCACCACCACTTCCGCGCAATGCAGGGCGAGACGCTGGACGCGGAGGATGCGCGGATCCTCTACAACCTCGCGCAGCAGATCGACGGCGGCGGCAATGCCTGTGCCGCACCGGCGCTGCCGATCAGCACCGACGCCGCGACCGGACCCGCGCGCTGAGCCCGACTCAGCGGCCGGCCAGCAGCCGCGCAGCCAGCCCGCCGGCGCGCTGCACCGGCCGATCCAGCGCGGCCGCGATGGCCTCCGCCGTACCCCACAGCTCGACCTGCCGCTTGGCGCGCGACAGGCCGGTGTAGAGCAGCTGCCGTGACAGCAGGCGGTGTTCGGAATCGGGAGGCAGCAGCACGGCGGCAAGGTCGTACTCGGAGCCCTGGCTCTTGTGCACGGTGATGACGAAGCCGCCCTCGTGCGGCGACAGCGTGCCGGGCGCGAAGCTGCGCGCGCTGGCGCGGCCGTGCTCGTCCACCGTCTCGAACCACACCCGCAGCGAGCCGTCCGGCTCGGCCAGGCACAGGCCGACGTCGCCGTTGTACAGGCGCGCGGCGTAGTCGTTGCGGGTCACCAGCACGGCGCGGCCGGCGTACCAGAGGCGGTCCGGCGGCACGCCCCAGAGCTGTTTCAGGCGCTGCTCGATCCAGCCGTTGAGCGCAAGCGCGCCGAACGCGTCCTCGCGCAGCGCCGACAGCAGCTGCCGCTGCGCCAGCGCGCGCAGCGCCTGCACGGCCACCGCGGCCCGTGCCTCGGTGTGGTCCTCCTCGCGCGGCGCCAGCGCGGGACGGATCGGCAGGGCCGCCAGCGCGTCGCACCAACCGGCCAGCGCCCGGCGCAGCGCCGCGGCATCGGCCACCTCGCGCCAGCGCGCGTCGTCGCCGGCGGCCTCCATCGCCGCGTGCATGGCGCGCCCGTCGCCGGCCCGCACCGCCCGGTTGATCGGCACCAGCTGACGCTCGGCGCGGAAGCTGTGCTCCAGCCGCACCAGGTCGCCGCGCGGATCGGCCTCTAACGCGGTCACCAGATCCATCAGCACCGAGCCGGCGGCGACCGAGGTGAGCTGGTCGGCATCGCCCACCAGCACCAGGGTGGCCTGCGGCCGCACCGCGTCGAGCAGGGCGCGGAGCATCGCCAGGTCGACCATCGACGCCTCGTCCACCACCACCACGTCGGCGGCCAGCGGATGCGCCGCGTCGCGGGTGAAGCGGTTCCGGCGCGGGTCGTAGCCGAGCAGGCGATGCAGGGTCAGGGCTTCGCCATCGGGGATCGCCGCCAGCGCGGTGCTCCAGCTGTCGTCGAGCCGTGCGGCCAGCGCCTGCTTGCCCTGCCGCAGCGACTGCACCAGCCGCTGTGCCGCCTTGCCGGTGGGCGCGGCCACCTGGATCGCCAGCGTCGCGCCGGCCGCCTGGCGCTGCAGCGCCAGCAGCATGCGCAGCACGGTGGTGGTCTTGCCGGTGCCGGGGCCGCCGGTGAGCACGAACAACCGGCGGCCGGCGACCGCCGCCACCGCCTCGCGCTGGCGCTGCACGGCGTCCGAGCGGTCGCCGTGGAACAGGGTGTCGAGCAGCGCTTCGTCGATCGTCGCGGGCTCGGCCGCCGCGCGACGCGCGCGCACCGCGTTCGCCACCGCCACCTCGTGCGCGTGGTTGCGCCACAGGTAGAAGCGATCGTCAGCATCGATCACGTACGGCGTCGGCACGCGGCCGTCGCCGACCATCGGCTCGGCGCGCAGCGCAGCCAGCGCCTCGGCGTCCGGCCGCGGCATGCCGTGGCGACCCGGGCCGTCGCCGGAGAGCGGCAGGGCGGTGTCGCCCTCGCCGTCGGCGTAGCTGGCCCAGGCCGCCATCTTCGCCAGCAGCGGCGAGCCGCCGTGGCCGAGCGTCCAGCGCAGCAGGGCGCGGTCGAGCGGGCGCCACGGCGCGTCGGCCGTCAGCTCCAGCGGCGAGGGCACGAAGCGGTAGGCGCTCATGCGGCGGCTCCTTCGAGGCGCCCGGCCAGCGCCGCGTCGGCGGCCTCGACCAGCGCATCGTCGAAGCGGTGGCGCCAGATGCCGGAGCGCGGCGCCAGCCCCACCGCGCGCACGAACAGGTAGATCGCCTCGCCCAGGTGCTGCTCGCGGCGGTAGCCGGGCAGGCGCTGGCGCAGCATGCGGTCCACCGCCACGGTGTAGAGCAGCGCCTGGAAGCGGTACTGGTGGTCGTCCATCGCCACGCGCAGCGCGTCGGGCGTATAGCCGTCCAGATGGTCGCCGAGGTAGTTGCTCTTGTAGTCGAGCACGTGGAAGCGTCCGTCGTGTTCGAGGATCAGGTCGATCTTGCCGGTCATCCGCCCGCGCAGCTGGTTGACCGCGGTGAACGGCACCAGCGTCGGATCGCCGTGGCGCGCGCAGGCCTCGCGCAGCGCGGCGATGGTGGCGCCGTCGAGCTGGTAGTGGAACTCCATCTCGGCCAGCTGGCGCTGCGGCGGCACGTCGCCGAGCTGCAGGCCGGGCAGCAGCTCGGCCTCCAGGTTCGCCTGCAGCCGCCGCGCGATCCGCTCGATCAACGCCGGGCGCTCGCGCTCGTCCAGCGGCACGCCGGCGTCGCCGAGCTCGCGATCGATCAGGCCGAGCTGGCGGGTCATCGGCTCGCCGATGGTGCGGTGCTCGAACATCGCGTGCAGCGCGTTGCCGATGTCCGCGCCGCGGATCGCCGCCAGCGCCTGCAGCTCCGGATGCGGCGGCGCCGGTTCGGCGGCGGGCAGCGCCGCGTCGAGCGCCTCGGCAGCCGCATCGGTGGCCGGCGCCTCGTCGCTGGCGGCCGCGTCTTCCAGCGTGCCCTCGTGGGCGCCGCGGACCAGGTTGGAGAAGCTGTAGACGCGCGCGTCCGGATGCGGCGGCGGTTCCTTGCGCGGCACGCGCTCGCGCTCTTCCATCACGTCCGGCACGAGGCGTTCGCCGCGCCACGGCCAGCCGTCGTCGGACCAGCCGAGCTGTGGCGCCGCCGTCGCCAGATCGAGTCCGGCGGCCCGCGCGGCGAGCAGGCGCTCGATCGACACATCCAGCGGCGCGCGTTCCGGGTCGCTGGCCGGCTTGTCGCTATTGGCCCGCGCCGGACGATCCGGCGGCAGCACGTAGACGTGGCAGGCATAGACGGCGCGGGTCAGCGCCACATAGAGCACGCGAAAGCGCTCGTCCTGGCCCTCGTGGTCGTACTGCGCCTTGGCCGCCTTGCCGAAGCCGATCACGCGCTGGCCGCACAGCGGCTCGTCGATCACCGGCAAGGTGTCGTTGGCGTTGCGCGTGTGGTCCCACATCAGCGGCAGGAACACCAGGTTGAACTCCAGGCCCTTGCTGGCGTGCAAAGTCATCAGGCGCACGCGCTGCGCGTCGGACTCGATGCGCAGCTGTTGCTCGTCCGCCGCGTCGCCACCGGCGGCCTCGCCCTCGCGCTGACGGGCGAACCAGGCCAGCAGCTGCTCGCTGCCGTGCAGCTGATCCGCCTGCGCCTGCAGCAGCTCGCCGAGGTGGCGCAGGTCGGTAAGCATGCGTTCGCCGTCATCGCCGGCGAGCAACGCGGGCGCCGCATGCTCGATCAACTCGCGCACCACCGCCAGCACGCCCTCGCGCTGCCAGCGCAGCCGCCACTGCTGGAACTGCTGCTCGTAGTCGAGCCACGCCTCCGGCTGCTCGCGCAGCGCCCTCAGCGTGTGGAAGCCGAGCCCGTACAGCCGCGTCGCCAGCGCCGCGCGCACCGCGCCCTCATCGCTGGCGTGGTCGATGCCGTAGAGCAGGATCTGCAGCTCGCGCGCCACGTCGAGCGCGAACACGCTGGAGCGCCCGGCACCGACGCAGGGCACGCCCAGGCGCTGCAAGCGTGCGCGCAGCTCGGTGATGTCCTGGTTGCCGGGCAGCAGCACGGCGATGTCGCCCGGCTGCACGGCGCGATCGTCGATGCGATGGCGGCCGGAGGCCAGCAGCTCGGCGATCTGCCGCGCGCAGGCGTCCAGCGCTTCGCGCGCGCGTGCGGGCACCGACGCGGGATAGTTCGGCTGCCAGTGGAGCTGCAGCGGCTGCGCCAGCGGCACACCGTCGATCGTGTACGGCGCGTCGTCGCGGCGACCGCTGGCCTTGACCGGCTCGACGCGGATGCGGCCTTCCGGATCCGCGCTCAGCACCTCGCCGGCGGCCTGGTAGAACTGGTTCAGCGCCGCGACCAGCGGGCGCGAGGAGCGGTGGTTGGTGTCCAGCCGCAGCACCTGGTCGGCGCCGTCGGCGGCGCGCAGGTAGGTGTGGATGTCGCCGCCGCGGAAGCGGTAGATCGCCTGCTTGGGGTCGCCGATCATCACCATGTGCCCGCGCGGCACGCCGGCCGCGTCGCTGTAGATCGCGCGCAGGATGTCGTACTGCTGGCCGTCGGTATCCTGGAACTCGTCCACCAGCGCCACCGGCCAGGCCGCGAACAGCCGGTCGGCCAGCGCGCGGTCCTCGCGCTTCAGCGCGCTGCCAACGCGGGCGATCAACTCGTCAAAGCTGAGCTGGCCGCGCGCGGCGAGGCGCTCCTCGCGCCAGGCCTGCACCTGCGCCAGCCAGCCCTGCCAGGCGCGCACCTCGTCGGCCTTGGCGGCGTACTCGAACAGACGGCCGGCGCGGGTGGCGAAGGCGAGCAGTGCCTGTGTCTCGGATGCGCCCAGCGCCTCGACGGCGAGTTGCTCCGTGGCATCGGCTTCGGCGGCGAGCAGGTTGCCGATCACCGAGGCCTTGGGCGGCTCGCCGCGTTCGCGCAGCCACTGCGCCAGCACCAGCAGCGCGTTCTTCAGGGCGGTCTTGCGCGGCAGGAAGTTCGCCTTGTCGGCAGCGAACGCTTCGAGTGCATCGGCGCGCGCGGGCGGCAGTTCGGCCTCCAGGCACGCGGCGTCTGGCGCCCACAACGCCACGCCGGGCTGCAGGTAGGCCTTGAGCTGACGGCGCAGCGCGGCCAGCGACGCGGGCGCCTCCGGCACCGCGACCTCGCCCTGCTGCAGCCGCCGCCACAGGTCGGCCGACCATTCGTCCAGCAGCGCCTCGGACGACACCATCTCGCCCAGCTGGAAGCCGGCGCCGCTCTCGAAGGGGAAGTCGCCGAGGATGCGCCGGCACAGGCCGTGGAGGGTGCCGACCGGGGCCAGGTCCAGCTCGGCCTGGGCGAGGCGCAGGCGCAGGCGGTCGCGTTCGGCCCGGGCGGGATCGTCCTGCCAGCGCGCCTGCAGCCAGGCGAGGTCGGCGCCGACGTTCGCTGCGGCGATGCCGGCTTGCCAGTCCGCCGCGGCCATCTCGCCCCACACCAGCTTGGCGCGCAGGCGTTCGCGCAGCTCCTGCGCGGCGGCGTCGGTGAAGGTGGTGACCACCACCGCGCGTGGACTGAGGCCCTGCTCCAGCAGCAGGCGCAGGTAGAGCACGGCGATGGTCCAGGTCTTGCCCGTGCCGGCGCTGGCCTCGATCAGGGTGCGACCATCGCCGGCCAGCTGCAGCTGGGACCAGTCCAGCGCGGCGGCGTGTTCGGCGGTGCCGGTCATGCGTTCACCTCGCCCAGCGTGGCGGGGTCGATCAGGCGCGCCAGGCGCAGCGCCAGCGCCAGCAATTCCGCGTGCGGCGGCTGGCCGTCGGCGAAGCTCGTCTCACCGGCGAGCAGGCGCGCGTAGCCGGGCGCGTAGTCGCGCTCGCCGGTATTGAAGCCGCCCTCCCAGGCCTGGCGCGCGGCGTCGGCCTTCTCGTCCAGCGCGGCCCAGCTGGTGCGCGGGAAGTACGGCAGCGGCTGCTGCTGCGCCCGCCGCCAGATGGTCAACAGCGCGGCGACGCGCGCGGCGAGCGCCTCGCGCATCGCGCGCGCCGTCTCCGGCGCCGCGGCGAGCATCGCCTCGTCCCAGGCATTGAACGGGGCACCCACATCGGTCTTTTCGTCCGCGGTGAACACCGCCACCCGCACCGGCGTGGCGGCGTCGGCGGCGAGGCGCAGCAGCGTCCAGTCGAGGAACAGCGGCACGCGCTGGGCGAACGTCAGCGACTCAGCCTTCTTGCCAGGCCAGGCCTCGAACAACCATAACGCCCCGTCGGTGTCGAACACGCGCTCCAGCGAACCTTCTACCGTGTGTTCGCCCACCGAGAGAGCCAGCGCGCGCGGCTGGCGCTGCGGCAGCGTACCGGCGAACAAGGGATGCGCTTCGGCAACCTTGAGCAGCGCGTTCACCGCGTCGCGCTCGGCCATCCAGGCGGCCAGGCCAAGCCGGCCGCCCGGCAGCAGGCCGCTCAGCCGCAGCCAGGCCGGGGCCTGTTCCGGCAGATCGAAGCGGCCTTCGCCCAGCGCCTCGAAAAACAGCCGTCGCCCGACCTGGTCCACCGCACTGAAGCCCGGCTGCAGCGGCTCGTCGGCCTGCAGGCGGTCGTCCTCCAGCGCGTCGAGGCGGATATGCAGCCGCTGCGCCAGCAACTGCCGCGCGGGATCGCGGAAATAGGCCTGCACCTCGCGCAGCGCGATCACGCCAGCGTCGTCGCCGGCCGCTGAAGGGGCCACTTCGGCCGGCTCGAGGAATGGCCTGACCGGCGCGCCACGCACCATGCCGGCGCTGCCGCCGTCGAAGGTGAACAGGCGCGGGTCGCTGCCATCGAAGTAGCGACGGTCGAACGGCTGCAGCGGGTGCTTGATCCGCCACGGCCGATGGATCGTGCGCGGCCGGCCCGACGCAGGCGGACGGTCGTCCTCGTCGGCCGCGACGTCGCGCAGGTTGGCCCGGTCGTCCAGGCACTGCAGCAGCTCGGCCAGCGGCGCGGCCGGGTTGCGCGGCTTGCCGTCGCGCACGCCCTCGCCGAGGTAGGAGAGATGCAGCACCTCGCGCGCGGCCATCACCGTCTCCAGGAACAGGTAGCGGTCGTCGCTGCGCACGTCGCGGTCGCCAAGACGGCGATGGCGCTGCATCAGGTCGAGCCCGGCGTCGCCCGGGCTGCGCGGGAACTCGCCGTCGTTGAGACCGAGCACGGCGACCACCCGGAACGGGATCGCGCGCTGCGGGACCATGCCGCAGAAGGTGACGCCGCCGAGCAGGAAGCGCTGGCGCTCCGGCGCGGCGGCGAGCCGCTCGCGCAGCACCTCGCGCACCACGGAAAATTCCAGCAGCGGGTCGAGCCCGCAGTCGGCGGTCTCCAGCTTGGTCGCCTGCAGGAAGCGGCGCAGCAGCGACAGTGCTTCCACCGCGTCGCGGTCGCGCGGATCAATGCGGAACAGCGTGTCGAGCAGGCGCTCCAGCCGCGTGGCCCAGGCCGAGGCGGTGCGCGGCTCGGACGCGTCGCGATGCAGCTCGGCCAGCGCCAGCAGCAGGCGGTCCAGCGCGCCGAGGATCGCCGCCTGCGGACCGTGCACGCCTTCGGCCGGCCAGAGCTCGCCGTCCGGCAACGCCCAGCCGGTGTCGCCGGTGTCGGCGTCGCCCAGCACGTAGCCGGCGAGCAGGCGGTCCATGCCCCAGGCGAAGGTGTGTTCGTCGATGCCGGGCACGCCGAAGCCTTCGCGGAACGCGCCGTCCAGCGCCCAGGCCACGCGCGCCTGGCGCAGCCATCCGGCCAGCGTGTCGAGGTCGCCCTCGCCCAAACCCAGCGCGCGGGCCACTTCCGGCACCTGCATCAGGTCGAGCAGTTCCGGCGCGGTGAGCCGCGATTCGGGCATCGCCAGCAGGCGGCTGAAGGCGTCGAGCAGCGGGTGCGTGCGCGCCACCGCCACGTCGGCCAGGTGATACGGCAGCGGCCCCTGGTGACGGCCGGCCTCGCCGAACACCGCCGGCAGCAGCGGCACGTAGGCGGCGATGTCCGGCGCCATCACCACGATGTCCGAGGGTTTCAGGTCCGGCCGTGCGGCCAGCTCGGCGAGCAGCGCGTCGCGCAGCACCTCCAGCTCGCGCAGGCGGGTGTGGCACAGGTGCACGCGCAGCGAGCGGTCGGCCAGCGTCGCCTTGGTGCCGCCGCGCAGCGGATCGATCAGCGCCGGATCGAGCTGGCGCAGGCTTTCCTGCAGTCGCTGCAGCAGGCCCGGCAAAGGCTCCGGCGGCGGCGCCTCGTCCTGCCAGTGGCGTATGTCCATCGCCACGGCGTCGTCGAAGCGCTGCAGGTTCAGCATGAAGTGCTGGCCCATGCGCCCCCAGGCGGCAAGCAGCGGATGCCCCATCTGCAGGAAATGCTGCTCGGACGCCGCGCTGAAATCGGTGGCGCGGGCCAGCTCGCGCAGCTGCTCGCGCTCGCCGCGCAGGCCGGCCCAGAACTCGCGGCAGGGATCGGGCACGTACAGCACCACCGGACGCAGCTGGCTCACCGCGCCCAGCAGGGCCAGCTCGGCCGGGGCGAGATGGCTGATGCCGAACAGGTGCAGCGGCTCGTCGCTGGCGTGGCGGGCGGGATCGCGCGCCAGCTCGCGCACCAGCGCCTGCACGCGCTCGCCGCGGTGCGGCAGGCCGATCTCCGCGCGCAGCTGGCGCCACAGCGGCGCCATGAAGGTGGGTTCCGGCACGTCGTCGCGGCCGTGCTCCCAGCCGTCGAGCCAGTCCGGCCGGTACACCAGGTACTGCGTGTACAGCCGCGCCAGCCGGTCGGCCAGCTGGTAGCGGCGGCGCGCCGCGTCGCCGCCGGCGAGGTAGCCCTGCACGCGGGTGTCGTCGATCGCCGGCAGGTGTTCGTGGATGCGCCAGCGCAGGCGGTCGCGCCGGTACGGCGTGAGCGCCACCGCGCCGCTGCCGAGCACGCTGAGCGCCAGCTCGTCGAGCCAGCTGCTGGGCAGCGAGATGCGCAGGTTGGCGACGATGCCGCCGGGGCCGCGCCGGCGCGCCAGCGCGCCAGCCAGCCAGTGCCGCATGCCCGGGTGCGCGGCGATCACCGTCTGCGGCGCCAGCACGTGGGCCGGCGGCGCGCTGTCGAGCAGCTGCAGCAGCGGGTCGAGCAGGGCCTCGAGCCGGCTGGCCCGGTAGATCACCAGGCCGCGGTGGAATTCGTCCGTGGGGGCAGGTCGCATCGTCGGGATGATAGCCGGCGGCAGGAGGCCGCCATCACATCACCGGGGCATCGCAGTGGCTGCGACGGTGGCGGGATTCACCACTCCAGCGGCAGATCCCGGGCGGGCGGGTCGCCGTCAAGGGCGGCCGAGTCGGCCACGGCGCGCCGCAGGCCACGCTCGGTGTGTTCGCGGGCCTGGCGCAGGGCGATCAGCGCACGCATGTTGCGCTCGAGTTCGGCCAGGGTGATCGGAAAGAAGCCCGGGTCCCGATCGCCGACCGTCCAGCTGCGCGCGCGATGCGCATCGACCGGCACCACCGCCGCGTGCAGGGCTTCGACCACTTCGTCCGGCTGCACCTCGCCCAGTTCGCAGATCAGGCGCCACAGCCAGTTCAACCGCTGCGGATCGATCCCGCGGTTCATCGGTGGGCGACGATAGGGCAGACGGGCGAGTTCGTGATCGTACATGGCGGTCTCGGACGGGCCTTGCGGTTCGACGCCTGGGCAGCGCCGATCAGCATGTTAACCCGCTTTCACGGGTGCGCGGAGGGGGGCTCGAACGCCAGCACCTGGTCGGTATAGGTCTCGATCAGCGCGCTGAAGGGATGCCCTTCCCCATCGAACAACAGCGCACGGTGCTGCAGCAGGCGCGGCGGTATCGGCAGCAGGCCGGCATGATCGGCCGGCAGTTCGGCGGCCTGCTCCCAGCCGGATGGCAGCGGCGACCAGAGCAGCTCGGCGGACAACGTGCGGCGGCGGAAATGCAGCGGTCGGACGACCTTGCCGAAGGGCGTGTCGGTGGTTTCCAGGGTGTGGTTCATGGCAGCGGTCAGGCGCGACGGCACGTACCAGTTCTCCGCTTCGGACAATGTGCGCCCGCCGCAGCGCAGCGCGACCCGGCGGTAGGCCACCGGCTCGTCGGCGGCGATGCCGAGCTGCGCGCGCAGATCGTCCGGCAAGGGTCGGGCCGGGCCGTGCACGTGCTCGGCGGTGACCCGGGCGGGCGAGGCCATGCCGTGCGCCGCGCACCAGCGTTCCAGCGTCAGCGTGGCGCTGTCGTGGCTGAGCAGGTCCGCATTGAGGGTCTGCAGCAGGGCCAGCGCCTCGGTGCGCGCCAGCGCGGTGTCGGGCCAGGCCGGTGCCCGCGGCACCCCGTCGGCGTGCACGCCCGCAGCCAGCACGCCAGCCAGCAGCACGCCGGCGCCTCCGTGACGGACCATGCGACTCACAGCCCCTTCGCCGCCTGGGCCACCGCGCGGAACAGCGCGCGGCCCTTGTTCATCGTCTCCTCCCACTCCGACGCCGGGTCGGAGTCGTAGACGATGCCGGCGCCGGCCTGCACGTGCAGGCGGCCGTCCTGGATCACCGCGGTGCGGATCGCGATGGCGGTGTCGGCGTCGCCCCACCAGCCGATCCAGCCGATCGCGCCGGCGTAGATGTTGCGCTTGACCGGCTCCAGCTCCTGGATGATCTCCAGCGCACGGATCTTCGGTGCGCCGCTGACCGTGCCGGCCGGGAAGGTGGCCTTGAGCACGTCCATGTAGGACAGCCCGTCGCGCAGCTCGCCCTCGACCTGGCTGACGATGTGCATGACGTGCGAATAGCGCTCGACCACGAAGGACTCGGTGACCGCCACGCTGCCGGTATCGGTGATGCGGCCGACGTCGTTGCGACCCAGGTCGATCAGCATCACGTGCTCGGCACGTTCCTTCGGATCGGCCAGCAGCTCGGCCTCGAGCGCGACATCCTCGGCCTCGCTGGCGCCACGCTTGCGCGTGCCGGCGATCGGGCGCACGACCACCTTGCCGTCCTTCAGCCGCGCCAGGATCTCCGGCGAGGAGCCGACGATCTGCGTGGTGCCGAGGTCGACGAAATACATGTACGGCGACGGGTTCAATGCGCGCAGCGCGCGGTAGACGTCCACCGGCCGCGCGTTGAAGCCCACGCTGAGGCGCTGCGACGGCACCACCTGGAAGATGTCGCCGGCGCGGATGTATTCCTTCGCCTTTTCCACCATCGCCTCGAACTCGGCCTTGGTGAAGGAGGATTTGAAGTCGCTCTCGTCCAGCGCCACCGACTGGGTGAGCTGCGGATAGGAGGCACCGCCCTGGCGCAGCCGGTAGACCAGCGCATCGAGCCGGCGCTGCGCCTGTGCGTAGGCGTGCGGCTGCGACGGGTCGGCGTGCACGATCAGGTACAGCCGGCCCTTGAGGTTGTCGAACACCGCGACTTCCTCGGCCAGCATCAGCAGCACGTCGGGCGTGCCCAGCTCGTCGGGGCGGTCCCACTTCGCCAGCCGCGGCTCGATGTAGCCGATCGTCTCGAAGCCGAAGTAGCCGACCAGGCCTCCGCTGAAAGCCGGCAGCTGCGGCAGCCGCGGCACGTCGTACTGCTGGCGCAGCTTCTCGATCTCGGCCAGTGGATCGTCGAGGTGGCGGCGCTCGGTGACTTCGCCGGCATCCTCCACCTCCAGCTCGTGCCCGCGCAGGCGATACACGCGGCGCGCCGGCAGGCCGATGATCGAATAGCGACCCCAGGTCGCCCCGCCCTCGACCGACTCGAACAGGAAGGTGTACGGGCCGTCGGCCAGCTTCAGGTACACCGACAGCGGCGTGTCGAGGTCGGAGAACACCTCGCGCACCAGGGGGATGCGCGTGTGGCCCTGGGCCACCAGCGCGTCGAATTCGTCGCGGGAAATCACGGGGGAGCGATCCAGACAGGAAAGACAGCCGCGCCAAGATACCAGCCCGTCGGGCCCGGGGCACGGCGCGCCGGTGTTGCGGCGGCAGGGCGGGGCTCCTAGGCTGCGTGAGGGGGAACTCAGGGGGGTCATCGATCCATCGCCCTTGGTCCAGGCGGCACCTGTCGGGTGTCGCCGCGGCGGCGCGCATGTGCCCGAAGACGGACATCCCGGAGAACTTCGCATACCCGACCGCCGAACCGGTGGAGCGGGCCTGTCGATCACCATGGAAAGGAGTGCTGCAGTGGGTAGCGAGGCCAGATACTGGATCGGCCGGAACGGCCAGAAGTTCGGACCCTATAGCGAGGCGAACGTCCGCCAGTGGATCGGCGAGGGCCGGTTCGACCTGGAGACGCTGGCCTGGCGTGAGGGCATGGCCACCTGGCAGCCGCTGGCGCAGGTGTTCCCCGACCTGACGCCGGCCGCGCCGCCGCCGTTCAGCGCTCCGGCCGCACCGCCCGGAGACTTCTTCAGCGGCGACCCGTCCGATGCGTCCGGCCAGCGGCGCGCGGACCTGCCCGCACCACCCTCGATGCACTGGGGCGTACTGCTGCTGCTGGTGATGGTGACCTTTGGCCTGTTCGGCCTGGTCTGGCCATTCATCCAGTCCAGCTGGGTGCGCAAGGTCGACCCGCGCAGCCGCGCCACGCTGATGCTCGGGCTGGCTTTCGGCAGTTTTGTTCTCGGCTACGTCATGGTCATCGCCGGCGCGGTCCCGCGTGGGGAATCGGCGGGCGGCACCGCGATGCTCGGGTCGCTGCTCATGCTGGCGTATTTCGTGTTGTTCATCGCCGCCTACTTCTCGATGGCCGGCTCGCTGGAGCGGCACTTCAGCCGCGGGAACCCCGCGGTGAGGATCGGCGGGATCACCCTGTTCTTCTTCAACGTGTACTACCTGCAGGGCCAGCTGCGCTGGCTGGCCCGCTGGAAGGAGACCGGCCGCACCACCCCGCCACCGCCGAAGGGCGTGTTCTATCTGCTGTGGGCGTTTCCCTTCGGGCTGGCCATTCTCGCCGCGATCGCCATTCCGTCCTACCAGGGTTACCTGGTGCGGGCACAGGTATCGGAAGCGTTCTCGGTCGCTCGCAGCGCCGAGTCGGCCGTGGCCGGGTACTACGCCCAGCATGGCGACCTGCCGAAGGACAACGCCGACGCGGGTATCGGCGCGGCGGACTCGCTGACGGGCCGCTACGTGTCCGCCGTCGACGTGGACGCGGG
Organism: Dyella ginsengisoli LA-4; assembly: GCF_000334915.1. Taxonomy (GTDB): domain Bacteria; phylum Pseudomonadota; class Gammaproteobacteria; order Xanthomonadales; family Rhodanobacteraceae; genus Dyella_A; species Dyella_A ginsengisoli_A. The sequence goes on from NZ_AMSF01000060.1 coordinate 42,647, forward strand.
CAAGCTGGTGATCCACTTCGACTCGCCGCAGGCGACTGCGACGCTGCGCGGCAGGGTTCTGGTGCTGGAACCGCATCGCGATGGCCAGGGACAACTGCAATGGAGCTGCAACAGCCCCGAGACCACGATCCGGCCGCAGTACCTGCCGGTCCGCTGTCGCCCCTGAGGCGACGGCAGCGGTGCCGCGTCGGGTCGCAGGCCGGCGCGGTCCACCCGCGGTCTTGGGTAAGCTTGCGGACAGACCTCCGAGGAATGCGTGGCGCATGGACACGTACTGCCTGATCCTCACCGGCGAATTCACCGATCCGGACCCCGCGGCCGCCCGGGCCCGGCTGGCCGCGGCATTCGGCATGACTCCCGAGGCGTTCGAGCAGAAGGTGTGGCAGCGGGCGCCGCTGATCATTCGCCAGGGCCTCGATGCCGATACCGCGACGCGCCAGCGCGGGCAGCTCGGCGAGCTGGGCGCGCAGGCCGAGACCCTGCCCGGCGGACAGCCGCTGATCTGGCTGCTGCGTGGCGAGCGCGTGCTGGGACCGCTGCCCGACAGCGTGCTGGGCCGTTTCGGCAAACCGGCCGACCGCTGGTGCCATGACGGTGACGACAGCTGGCAGGATCTGCCCCCGCCCATCATGCCCCCACCGCTGCCGACCGCTGGCGAACCACCACCGCTGCCGGCGCGGCCGCAACCGCCGAAGGGGTTGCTGCGTCGCCATGGACGCTGGCTGGCGGCTGCGGCGGTGGTGGTTGCGCTGGCCGGCATCTGGCTGCACCTGCGCACGCCTGCCCCGCCCGCCACGCCTCCGGTGCACTACGTGCCACGCCCGCTGCAGCCGATGGCGGCCGCCGCACCGGCCACGCATTGCCCGGACGCGGCCGGCGCCGCGGCAACTGGCGACGAGGACCGCTTCCTGCTGGCCGGAGGCGAGCGCTCGCTCACCGGTCGCGCCCAGCGCCAGGGAGACAACTATGTGGCCGAGGCGGTGGTCGGGCGCGATGACCGCTGCCGTCCGGACGCGGTGCAGCTGTATGTGTTCCACGACGGCGTCTTCGTCGGCACGCCGCTGGACCCGCCGGTCGACCCTCGCCATACCCGGCTCGATTTCTCTCTCGATGCGCAGGGTCAGATCGATTACACGGTGCAGCGCTGCGAGAGCCCCGGCACCTCGTGCAATCCGGCGGAGCACTTCCGCGTGCGCCTGCAGCCGAGCGACGGCGGCTGGGCGCTCACCTACGGCGGTGCGCCCGGCGCGGCGAGGGTGGAGATCGTCAGCCGTACCGCGCCGAAGTACCCGGCCGAAGCCGTGCGCCAACGCCACGAGGGTACGGTGCTGCTGGCTTTCACGATCGGTTCGGACGGCAGCCCGCTGGACATCCGGGTCGCGCAATCCAGCGGCTTCGCGGAACTGGATGCCGCCGCACTGGACGCGGCCCGGCAGTGGCGCTTTCGCGCACTGGGACCGGACGGTCATGCCACCACGGCGAGCACCCGCGTGCCGGTGCGCTTCCACCTGGACAAGCCCGCGCTATAGCCGCGCGCGCGGCATCCCGTGCAGTTGCAGGGTGAAGGCGACGCCCTGCCCGTCGTCGATGTTGCGGGCCAGCGCCTGCCCGCCGTGTCGTTCGGCTACCAGCCGCACCACGTAGAGGCCCAGGCCCAGATGCGGCGCGTCGCCCGGCGTGGCCTTGTCGCGCAGGCTGACCAGCGAATCGAACAGCCGTCCCTGCATGGCCTCCGGTAGCGGCGGCCCCTGGTTGGCGAGGGTGATCTCCGCGCCGCGTTCGAGCGGACGCAGCTCCAGCCGCAGCCAGCCGTCCGCCGGGGTGAACGAGAGCGCGTTGTCGAACAGCTTGTCCAGCGCCTGCGCGACCAGCTCGGGCGCGCCGTGGAACGGCAGCGGCGCCGGCGGCAGCACGCATTCGAAGCGGCGCGTGCCGGCGAGTGCCCGGTACGACTCGGCGCAGCCGCGCACCACCTCGCGCAGGTCCACGTCCTCCGGCTCGGCGGCGGCGATCGCGCGCTCCATCCGGCTGGCCTCGCTCATCGCCCGCACCAGCATGCCGAGCCGGGCGGTACCGTCGCGGGCGCGAGCCAGATAGGAAGCAGCATCCGCGGGCACGCCCCCCTCGGCCTCGAGCGCATGCTCCAGGTTGTCCAGCGAGGATTTGACGATCGCGATCGGCGTGTTCAGTTCGTGCGAGAGCTTGGATGCCAGCGTCCGCAGGTAGTCGGTGTAGCCACCCACCGCCTCGAACAGCTTTTCGAAGCTGCGTGCGAGGTCGCCGACCTCGTCCGGGGCATCGCTCATCGGAAAGCGACCGCGCTGGAACAGTCCGTCCAGACGGCCGTCGGCCGCCTGTGCCCGCTCGGCCGCATCGCGCAGCTTGCCCAGGCGCAGGCTGAGCCGGGTAGCGAACGCGAGCAGGATGCCGCCGGCCACGAGCAACACGGCAAAGCTGGTCAGCAGCAGGCCGAACAATGCCCGGTTCGCCAGCAACGGCACGGCCCGGCTGGTCTGTTCCAGCAAGAGCACCCCGTGCACCTTGCCGCCGCGCTCGATCGGCACGGCCGCGTCGAGCACCACCGAAGCGCGCGTCTCGCCCTCGCGCCAGACCGCCGCCGTTTGCCCGCGTTGCGCCTGGGCGACCTCGGGCGACTCCAGCCGCGGCGTATCCTGCATCCACGGCTCGGCCGCCTGTACCCGGTCGGCCAGCAGCGAGCGGTAGATCAGGGCGGCGAACCAACCGGGCTGCTTGCCGCCGCCCTCCGGTCGCAGTCGCCCGCTGCGTGCCATCAACCAGCCCTGGGGCGAGAGCACGCGGGCGTAGACATCGTCTGGCGCGAGTCGTGCGAGCTCGGCCGACAGCGCATCCGAATAGGCCAGCAACGGGCGCTGCTCGACCGCCATCGGATCGCCGCCATCGGAAGGATCGAACACACCTACGCCAAGCCCGGTGATGCCGGCGGCAGCGGACAGGCGCAGCTCGATGCGGTAGCCGCTGCCGTCCTCCTGCCACTGCGCGCCGAGCGAATCCGGCAGTCCCGCCACCGGCGGGG
>NZ_AMSF01000061.1 GCF_000334915.1 Dyella ginsengisoli LA-4
ACAGGCTCTCGCAATGATCAAGAGCCCCCCTCACCCTACCCTCTCCCCCAAGCAAGCCTGGGGGAGAGGAATGAACAAAGCCTCACCCTGGCCGAGCAGATGGACCACGCCATCAGCCACACCGGCCTGCGCGACTTCTACGAGAAGGACAGCCGCGGCAACGCCGAGTCGCGCACCGAGAACCTGGACGAGCTGGTCAACGTGGCCAGCCGCTTCGAGCCGACCGCCGAAGACATCGACGCCGGCCTCACCGAGCTGGCCGCGTTCCTCTCGCACGCCGCGCTGGAGGCCGGCGAAGGCCAGGGCGAAGCCTGGGACGACTGCGTGCAGCTGATGACCCTGCACTCGGCCAAGGGCCTGGAATTCCCGGTGGTATTCCTGGTCGGCATGGAGGAAGGCCTGTTCCCCAGCCAGCGCTCGGTCGAGGACGAAGGCCGGCTGGAAGAGGAGCGCCGGCTCGCCTACGTCGGCATCACCCGCGCGCGGCAGAAGCTGTTCCTCACCCATGCCGAATCGCGACGCATGCACGGCACCGAGATGCTGGCACGACCCTCGCGCTTCCTCGCCGAGATGCCGGCCGAGCTGGTCGACGAGGTGCGCCCGCGCGTGCAGGTGAGTCGCCCGATGTACAGCGGCGCGCCGCGCTACGGTGGCAGCGCCTCGCTGGAAGAAGCCTTGCCGGTGAAGCTGGGCCAGCGCGTCAGCCACCCCACCTTCGGCGAGGGCGTGGTGCTCAGCGCCGAGGGCGCCGGTGCGCACGCGCGGCTGCAGGTGAACTTCGCCGACGCCGGCAGCAAGTGGCTGGTGGCGGCCTACGCCAACCTCACCCCGCTCTAGGGCGGGCCTGATCCGCCCCGAGGAACTCGTCGCGTCCACGTGGTCCAAGGCTCCGGTTTCCCCGGAGCCCACGACCGGAGCGCGCCCCATGCGCCGACAAGATCCCGCCAGCCGCCTGCTGGACTACGACCTGTGCGTGCACATCTTCACCGCCTCGGCGGGCATGGTCGGCGTGTGCCTGACGGTGATCGGCATCATCCGCGTGGTGATCTCGCTGCGTAAGGCCGACCTGTTCGTCGACGACCTGCTGGCCGGCGATGCGATCCTCTACCTCGCCGCCTGCCTGCTCGCCTACTGGGCGCTGCGCACCCGCCACCACAAGCGCAACCACCGGGTCGAGCGCACCGCCGACGTGGTGTTCCTGGTCGCGCTCACCCTCACCGCGGTCAGCGCCGGCCTGATCACCTGGGCGATCTCGGTGCGCTGAGGGCAACGCCGAAGCCCGGAGCCGCGCCCGCCACTGGGCGAGCGCCCCGGCGTCGCGCTAGCCTCGCATCACCTTCGCAAGCCAGACGAGCACATGGACGTCCCCTGGTATCTCCAGCACCTCGGCCTGCCCGCCGATGCCGACCAGCGCGCGATCAAGCAGGCCTATGCCAGGCAGCTCAAGCGGCTCGATACCGCCAACGACATCGAGGGCTTCACGCGCCTGCGCCAGGCCTACGAGGCGGCGCTGCGCGCGCTTGAAGGGGAGCCGGTGGCAGCGCCTGCCGCGCCCTCCCCTCCGCCGACGGGCACAGCTGCGTCCGCTTCCGGCGCACCTGCCGCACCGCTGGAGAACCCGATCGTCACGCAGGCCCGGCAAGCCCTGGCAAGGCTGCAGCAGGCCTTGTCATCCGGCACCCCGCCGACCGCGGCGCTGACCGACGTACTAGCCGCGGTCCGCCGGGGCCACCTGCAGCTTCCGGCCATCTTCGAGTGCTTGCTGATCGATGCTCTCGCCTCCGGCGCGCTGGATGCACCGCTGGAGGTGTTCAACGCGGCACGCGAGGCCTTCGACTGGATGGACGTGACCCGGCTGGCCCAGCTCGGCCCGCGCGGCCAGTGGCTGCAGCAGGTGATGCACGAGCAGCGCCACTGGGAACAGGCCACCGCACCGTGCCAGGGCGCCGGCTGGTTCGAACGCCTGATCCGCGGCGACCGCTCGCCGCCGGACCCCGACATGGCAGCGCAATGGCCGTTTGTCCTGCAGGCGCTGCGCCTGTTCCCCAACCTGATCCCACTGCGCGCGGGCCGGCCGATGCTGGAGGCCTGGCAGCAGGCATTCGCCGCGTTGCCGGAGCTTCAACGGGGACTGGCCGAGGAGCGGGCCAGTGCCGTGCCGGCCTCGCCGGCCGCCTATCGTCGCGCACAGCCTCGGCAACGCTCTCGCCAAGGCTTCCCCGGATGGGCGTTCGGGGTCGCCGTGTTCTTCGCGCTGCGCATGCTGCTCGATCTGGTGGGCAGTCATTCGTCACAGATAGCGTCGATCTGGAGTCCGCCCCCTCACCAGGTCGCCGAGCAGACCGCCGACGTGCCCCGACCCGTGTCATTGCTGGTCTCCGCACCACCGGCAACGGTCGACGGACCGGACTGCCAGCGCGTCGAATCCCGCGTACACGGACAGGGCTGGACGCCCCCGGCGTCCGACGACGAAAAGCGTCGACTCGGACACTACATCCGCCAGTGCGTGCAGTTGGGCTACTGGCCACACTGGCGCATGGCCGATCCCCGGCTGGCCAGTCTCGGCGTGGTGCTGTAGCGGACCCGCTCGCGAAGCGCGTGCGCTACTCGCGCAGACGCGGCATGCCGTGCTCGTTGCGGTCCTCGATGGCGATCGGGCGGGTGTCGATCGCACCCAGCGATGCCGTCGGCACGTTCAACACCGAGTCGCCGCGGGTCAGCGCCAGTGCGTTGCGGTAGCAGCGCTGCGCCATCACCGCGTCGCCCTGGCCGGTCCACATCTCGGCCAGCGCTTCCCATGCGCCGGCACTGGGGACGAGCGCGATGGAACGCTCCAGGTGCTTGCGCGCCTGGCCCCACAGCTTGAGCTTCACGCACAGCCGGCCCATCGCCAGCAGCAGGCCGGCATCGTTGGGATGCGCGTCGAGCCAGCCTTCGGCGCGACGCAGGCGCGCTTCCAGGTCCTCGTCACCCAACGCACCCCACACCTGCACCAGCGAGGACGACCACTCGCGGCGCAGCGCAGAGTCCAGTTCGTCCATCGCCGGCAGGATCATGCCCAGCGCCGCAGCACGACGGGCATAGGCCTCGATCACCGCCGGCGTCCGTCGCTGGTTCTTCGGCAGCTGCGACCACAGCTGGTTGAGCGCCGCGGCATCCGGCGCGGCGGCCACGCTGGCGACCAGCACCTGGGTCTCCAGCGCCTGGTAGCTGCGGGTGCCGAGCGCCGAACTCTTCTGTAGCGGAGCCAGCGCGGCGCGGGCACGACGGGTATCGCCGGCGGCCAGTGCAGCAAGCGCGAGCTCGCGCCAGCCGCCCGGGGTCAGCTTGCCGTTGTCGGCTTCCGGCGCCAGCAGGGCGACCGCCTCGGCCGGCTTGCCCTCACGGCGCAGCAGCGAGGCGCGCAGCACGCGCGCGGCCGGCGGGACATCCTGTGCGGCCTGGTCAAGGAATTCGCGGGCCCGCGTGGTCTCGCCGCGGCGGGCGGCGGCTTCGGCGGCGGCGAGCAGCGCCGGGCCGCGCAGCGCATCCAGCCGCGAGGCGCGGGCCAGGTCGCGCTCGGCGTCGCCGTGACGGCCTTCGGCCAGTGCCACCAGGCCATCGGCCAGCCGGCGCCGACTGACCCGGCGATGCCGCCGGGTGAACGCGCCCAGCGGCCAGCGCACGAGCTGCCACAGCGCGCCCAGTACGGCCCACAGCAGCAGCAGGATGACGACCGCTGCCAGCACGGTGGTTTCGGCATACCAGCCACGGATGCGCACCAGCACGTAGCCGGGGTCTTCGGCGACCCAGTGCCAGCCGAACGCCGCCAACGCGGCGATCAGCACCAGCAGGAGAATCCAGCGCCACAGCTTCACGGGCGTGCTCCGTTCGCGGCGGGCTTGGCCGGGGCGGCGCCAGCCGCCGGCTTGAGCGCGTGCACCGCACGCAGATTGCGCAGCTCGGTGAGCGCCTCACCCAGTTCCACCGGCGTGCCGGGCGCGGCGTCCTTGATGAGGCCGGCCAACGTGTCGCGTGCCGCCTTCACCGTCGCATCGGCGGCGTCGAACTGGCCAGCCAGGCTGGTGTCGGCCCGCTGCAGGGCGGCGCGATAGGCCGTGCCGTCGTGCGCGAGCAGTGCGGCCTCGGCCTGGGCCAGGTCCAGCGCCACCAGCTCGCGCGACAGACGCGCGTCAGCCACGGCCATCGGCGCGCCGTTGTCGCGACCGATCCGCACCACGCCGGACAACGCCTGCCCGATCCGCGCCCACGTGCCACTGCTCGACGACGAGGCCGGGGCGTCCAGCGGACGCAGCGGCAGGCCACCGATCTGGCCACGCAACTGCTGCAGCCTGGCCAGCGCCGCGCCGTCGTGGCTGGCGGCGGCACGATCGAGCGCCTCATGTTCGGCGGCCACGCTCTGGCGCAGGCCATAGAACGCGGCGTCGTCCACGCCGGACAGCGCCTGGTCGGCCAGGCCGTAGGCGGTGGCGGCGCCCGCGGCGTCGTGGAACAGCTCGTAGCGCTCCTTGCCCATGCGCAGCAGCGACTCGGTCTCGTCCAGCAGCATCGCGTCGTGGCTGGACAGGCTCTTTTCCGACAGCTTGGCCACCGCGTCCTCGAGGTTGCGCAGGCGCTCGTTCTGGCCGAGCACCTCCTCGCGCAGGCCGCGGTTCACGTCGTCGGCGTCGCGCAGGCGCGCGCTGAGCGAGCGGCGATCGTCATCCAGCGCCTTCAGGCTGGTTTCCAGCGTGGCGACGCGGGTATCGAGCTGGGCCACGGTACCGGCGGCAGCGGCATCGCCGCGGGCCCGCTGCCACTGCTGCCAGCCGACGTAGGCCGTGCCGGCGATGGCCAGCAGGGCGAGCAGGAGCGCCAGGGCAAGCGCGCTGCCGCCGCCCTTCGGCTCGGACGGACGCGACGCGACGGGGCGCGAGGAAGCGGGGACGACCTTGGCGGTCTCGTTCGGAGCGGCATCGTTGTTCATGCGCGCATGCTAGCAGCGGCGGCCCACCGGGCCGTATCAAGGCAACGTGAAGTCCCCGCCGGCGGCCGCCAGCAGGTCGGTAGCGCCGGCCGAGCGGGCCAGCGCCATGCGGGAAAATCCGGCCTTGCGGGCGGCCTCGGCCAGCCGCTCGCTGCTGACCACGGCCACCGCCCGCTGCAGGACCGCCCAGGCCTCCGGCGGCAGCGAACGGGCGAGGTTGTGCAACGCCTCGGCGCTGGACAGCAGCACCCGGGCGTCGGCCGGCAGGGCGTGCACGGCCGCGATGTGGCGACGATCCAGCCGCGGCGCGCCGCGCGTGTATACGTGCACCTCGTCCAGCCGCGCACCGCGCGCCAGCAGCGTTTCGCGCAGCAGCCCGCGTCCGCCGGCCGCGCCGACCAGCGCCACGGGCCGGCCGGTCAGCGCCTGCAGCGCCGGCAGCACCAGCACGCCCTCGCTGTCCTGCCGGGCCGGCGATTGCGGGTCGGTCACGCCGGCCCGCCGCAGCGCGCGTGCAGTGCCCTGGCCCACGCCGATCGCCGCGCAGTCGGCCGGGATCGGTGCCAGTGCCGCCGCAAAGCGCACCGCGGCCGGACTGGTGAAGACCACCGCCGCCGCCCGCAGCGCCCGGACCAGCGCCGCCCGCGTCGCCTCATCGTCGATCGCATGCAGCGACAGGCCCGGCAGCAGCAGCGGCCGGCCGCCCTGCGCACGCACCCGTCGCGCCAGGCTGGCACCGGTGCCGGCCGGACGGGTGATCACCACCACGCGACCATGCAGCGACGGGACAGGCGATCGGGACATGGCGATGGGTTCCTCGCGTTCGGGGGAGGTCGGCGACGATGCGCGGCAGGGTCGCAGTCTAGCGTTGCCGCCACTTACACTGGCCTGCCCCGCCCGGCGCGCCGGGCTGCTGTCCTCCCTGCACCACGAGATATCGATGTCGACTTCCTCCCCCGTGCCCTCCCGCGCCCGCGACGCCACCGCCGAGGCGCTGGTGCAATTCATCCGCGACGAGATCCCGCTGGCCCGCGCGATGGACCTGCATCTGGACACCCACACCCCGGATCGCCTCAGCCTAGCCGTGCCGCTGGCACCCAATGTCAACGACAAGGGCTGCGCCTTCGGCGGCAGCCTGGTCAGCCTGATGACGCTGGCCGGATGGGCGTTGGTGGAACTGGCGCTGCGCGAGCGTGGCGAGGAGTGCGATGTGTTCGTCGGCGAGTCCACCGTGCGCTACCTGGCCCCGGTGTGGTCGGATTTCCGCGCCGACGCCGTGCTGGCGCCCGAATCGGACTGGGCCACCTTCTTCGCCACCCTGGCCGCGCGCGGCCGCGCCCGCATCGAGGTGAGCTGCGCCGTCCCGGGCGAGGACGGCAAGCCCGCCGCCACGCTGGCCGCGCGCTTCGTCGCCAAGCGCCGCTCAGGTTGCTGAGCCGTCGTGCGGGCTTGCCCGCACGGCGTCATCCGGCACAATGGCCGACGCCCATTCTGCGAAGAGAACGCGCCATGCGCCGTATCGCCCGCATCACCGCCGTCGCCGCCCTGCTACTGGTGGCCGGCTGCGCCACCGACCAGCGCAACCAGACGCTGACCGCCACCCTCAACGCCTACGCCAGCACGGTCCGCTGGGGCAACCCGGCCAACGCCGAGCAGTTCGTCGACCCGGCGATCCGCAAAGAGCACCCGCTCACCCCGATCGAGCTGTCCCGGTTCACCCAGTACCGGGTGAGCGACTACGACGACGGCTCCGGACCGGTTCCCACCGGCGAGAACGAGGTCAAGCAGGTGGTGCGCATCGGCATCGTCAACGTGCACACCCAGGTCGAGCGCACCCTCGTCGACCGCCAGACCTGGAAGTACGACCCGCAGGCCAAGCACTGGTGGCTGACCACGCCCCTGCCCGATTTCGCTCCCGCGGAGTGATGCCGCAGGGGCAGGTTCGCCGCTTGCCCCTATAATCGCGATCCTTTCCGCATCCCCAGGCGACCCGAGCGGTCGCGCCAATCGAGTCCCGATGAACGATTTCCTGCACAAGCTGCCCACCTTCCTGGGCAACCACCTCGCGCTCTCTGCGCTGTTCGTCCTGCTGCTGCTGGCGCTGATCGTCACCCAGCTGATGACCCTGCTGCGCAAGTTCAAGGAGCTGACGCCGGCCGGCCTCACCCTGCTGATGAACCGCGAAAATCCGCTGCTGGTGGACATCTCCCCGCGCGACAGTTTCGAGAAGGGCCACATCCCCGGCGCCAAGCACGTGCTGATGAGCCAGTTCGACCCGGAGAGCAAGGACCTGGCCAAGGCCAAGGAACTGCCGGTGGTCGTCATCTGCCGCTCCGGCCAGACCGCCCAGGGCGCCGCCCAGCGCCTGGTGAAGGCCGGCTTCCAGAAGGTGTTCTACCTCGGCGGCGGCATGGGTGCATGGACGCAGGCGCAGTTGCCGGTGGTGAAGGGGAAGTAGCACGACGGCCGATCGAACCCCGCGTCGGTCCAATATCGGCCGGCACAGGAGACCCGCCGAGGCCACCGGGCCGAAGCGGGTTTCTTTTTGGGCGCTGTACGGCTGACACTGCCGCTGGCGCCCTGCGGTGATGCCGCAGCAGAGGCCGACCCGCAGGTGCCGTCGCTACCGTCTTTCCGCTCGCCCGGACATTCCGCCAGCATGCCCATCGTCACCGGCACCTACGCATTCGCGCCCGCACTGGGACCCGACGGCAGCCGCGTCCGCCGCGACGGCACCACCACCGACGGGTGGTTGATCGTGCGTTTCGATCGCGAGGTCGGTCGCTACCTGCGCCATCTCTACCGGCTCGCATCGCCCGCCGAAGCCGCCATCAGCGAGCCGCTCTGGGGTCCGCATGTCTCGATCGTCCAGGGCGAGCAGCCCCCGAACCTGCAGCACTGGAAAGACCGGGAGGGACAGCCGGTGGAGATCGAGTACGCGCAGGATCCACGCGAGACGGACGGCTACGTCTACCTGCCCGTCGCCTGCGAGGCGGCGCTGGCCTACCGCGAGCTGCTCGGCCTGCCGCGGGAACCGCGCTGGCCGCTGCACCTCACCATCGGCAACCGCAAGCGTGGCTGATCTCCCGTCCGCATCCGCCCCGGCGCACCCGCGAGGGGCCAACCGGGCCGCACGATATCCGGTCAGAGCCGCGCGAGGCCGGAACCGCCAACCGGACCGGCCGTGAAGCTGCGCGCACTCCTGCTCGCAGCGATAACGCTCCCGGCAAGCTATTTCGCCGCAGGCGCTTGTGCGTTGCGGTTCGCGCTCGACCCGCTGGTATTCCTTCATATCGCCCCCTCCGGCCACGCGGCGACTCCGCCGCTCTTGCGCATCCCCGGTCCCGGCGGGAGCGCGATGCTGTTGCGTCGCTACGGCACAGCGGAAGTGGGCTGCGTGCTCTTTTTCCCCGGTCGGCACGGTCTTCTTCCCGCTTATGAGAAAGGGCTGTTCGAGGCGCTCACCACGCATGGCATCGCCGTTCTGGCCGTCGCCTACCCTGGCCAGAACGGCGCGCCGGGTAATACGCACCTGTCGGACATAAGCGCGCTGGCGACGCAGGCAGTAGTTGCCGCCCGGTCAGCCTGTCCGGGGCACCAGGTCGTGGTCTACGGCCGCTCCCTGGGCTCGATGGTCGCCGCCTATGCCGCCGGGCAGTCCCATCCTGCCGGACTCGTCCTGGAGAGTGCCGCGCCATCGCTATCGTCGGCGATCCGTCTTCGCCTCCGCGAGCACTGGTATCTGGCACCACTCGCATTACTGCCGCTCTCCCGGATCATCCCGCACGACTTTTCGCTGACCGAAGCCCTGTCGGATACCCGCCGGATGCCCTCGATCGTGTTCCAGGGAACAGCGGACATCGTGACCCCTCTGCCCGCCCTGCGCGCCGGCGGCATACCACCGGGCCTGCAGCTGGTTACGGTTCCCGGGGGCGGCCACTCGAACACCTACGTGCTGGCGCAGGACCGTATCGTCCGGACCGTACGCTGCATGCTCCTGGCGCCACACACCGGCGCGAAGTAAGGCCGGAACACACCGGTGACACGGAAAGGCTTTTTCCCGATCATCGTATGGACAACGTCTCGGTGCCCGGCCACGCCGGACCGATCAAACCAGGCATGGATCGCGGGGAGCGTTTCGATGCGCAAATTTGCAGCCCTGGGCTTGCTGACCTATCTCGTGTCGAGCGTCGCCATCGCGCAGAGCCACCCGGAGATACCGAAGAGGCCGCAAGCACTGAGGGAACTGGACGGCCACTGGATCATGTCCGGTGACGTGATGGGCAAACCGGTCACCTACCGGATGACCGCGGGCCCGACCCTGCAAGGGGCCTTCACCGAAATGCACATGAACGACGTGCAGCGGCCATCGCAATACGAGGCGCGCGTACTCATCGGCTACGACCCGAAAGCTGACCGCCTCATCGTCCACTGGATAGACAGCTTCGGCGCCGCCTATTCCATCCCGCACGGCAGCGGGAGCATCGACGGCAACACCCTCCGCTTCACCTTCGCCTACCCCAGCGGGCCGTTCCGGGACACGCTCGCCTTCCACCCCGGCTCGAAGACCTGGACCCTGGTGATCGAGGCATCGAAGGCGGATGGCAGCTGGCAGCATTTCGCGCGTTATGACATCCGGCGGGAACCAGCGAAGCCAGCCGGTCCGTCCGGAAAGCCGCACTGAAACGCGCGGACGGAGGCTTAATTACCTCCGCCCCCTTTTAGCCACTGAATGAGGAAGCCCTTGAAGGAGAAGGCTGGCTACTGGCCACGCGCGGATCCGTTGCATAAGTTGATCGCGCCGCTGGTTACGCAAAGCGCAACAAGGCAGGTCACTCGGTTTGCTTGAGCTAAGCGCTAGTCATCGAGGTAGGAAAGAAGCAAGTCGATGTCGTCCGAAATCGGGCTCAGGCAGCCGTACAACAAGTTATGCGCCTGACCGCTTTCGCATGCTTTGCGAAACCTCGCAGGGTCTGATACGACAACCCGGAAAATCGCTTCCTTCAACATCACAACCTGTCTTCTAAGAGCTTCCCGAGCATCGATTGCAGTGATGGCAACGCGAGGATCACCATGGCCGGTGAAAGCCATCATCCGCTGACCGACTCGATCGATGACCTCAACGATTCCGCTCAGCGAGCTCTTAAGCCCTTCGATCCTCCAATCCATTTGGTCGGCGTCCGCTGGCAACGTGCCATCGACACTCTTTGCATGCCGGAGCGCCCCTTCGAGGTGGCTCTCGATTTCTCGCAGGGATATCTCGATAAGGCGAGCAGAATCTTGTCTGGACGCTGTCGCTTGTCTGTTAGCAAGGTAAGCGGCTCCAGCTATGGTCAAAACTGCTCCACCAGCAGCCCCCAAAATATTCGCAGCACTATCTTCGAGCGGCGGGAGGAGTGGAAGATGCATCGCTGCACCGACAAGAACCCCAAGCGCGAAGCTGAAATAAGCCGCCGGATTCTTTTCAAGACTACGGACAGTCTTGGCGACGATCTTATTCATGCTGGGCCCTTAGTTTCATCGTGAGTCAAGTATGACTTGATGCGACTGCCATGCAGAACTTGCCCTAGCCGAAAAGGGCCAAGCGTCCGAACAGGATTAGGTTCATTTAATCAAGCAAAGTGGCGATTGGACGACTGGATCCAATGTAGCCCCCCTCACCCCTTCGCCCGGATTCCCGCCCGTCCCGCCAGGATCTGCGCCAGCACGTCCGGCGCGTACTCGAACGAGTCGTAGTAGAGCCGGTCTTCCGGCAGGCCGGCGTCGACGAAGCGGTGGCGGGCGCTGTCGATCATGGCGGGCGGGCCGCTCATGTAGAGGTCGTGGGCGGAGAGGTCCGGATGGTCGGCGAGCACGGCTTCGTGCACCAGACCCGTGCGTGCGCTGGCGTCGCCGGCTTCGGACAGCACCGGGATGAAGACCAGGTCGTGCGCGTCGCGCTGCCACTGCTCGGCGAGCTCGCGCAGGTACAGATCGCCGCTCTGGCGCGCGCCCCAGTAGACGCTGATGGCGCGGCGGGTGCCGAGCGCGAGGAAGTGCTCCACCACCGCCTTGACCGGCGCGAAGCCGGTGCCGCCGGCCATGAAGATCATCGGCCGCTCGGAATCCTCGCGCGGCACGAAGGTGCCCAGCGGGCCCTCGATGCGCAGCGTGTCGCCCACCTGCGCCCGGTCGCTGACCCACGAGGTGAAGCCGCCGCCGGCGACATGGCGCACGTGCAGCTCCAGGCTGCCGTCGGGTGCGGGCATGTTGGCGATGGAGAACGGGCGACGCTTGCCCTCCTCCAGCAGCACGTCGAGGTACTGCCCGGCCAGGTGGCGCAGCGGGCGCTCGCCGGGAGCCGGTTCCAGCCGCAGGCCGATCACCTCCGGCGCAAGCCGGCGCTTGTCGACGATGCGCACGTCGAGCGCGCGGCGGGCGATGTCCTCCACCGAGGTGACCTCGCGCGCGGCGATCAGCAGGTCGCTGGTGGCTACCGCCTGGCACAGCAGCACGGCGCGGTGCGCGCGCTCGCCGGCGTCCAGCGCCAGCGGCGGATGGCGCGGATAGTCCACCTGGCCCCCCAGCAGAATCGCCTTGCAGCTGCCGCACACGCCCGAGCGGCAGGAATACGGCAGCGCGATGCCGGCGCGCTGCGCCGCTTCGAGCACGGTTTCCCCCGACTGCGCCGCGAAGCGGTGGCCGGTGGCCTGGAGGGTGATGGTGAACACTTGCGAGATTGTCGCCGCGACGGGTGTCAGCCGACAATGCGGGTTCGTCATACGGGGTTCAAGCATGGGTATCTGGAAGCAGGACATCAGCGTCGACACCATCAACGACTGGTCGAAGCACACGCTGATGGAGGCGCTGGGCATCCGCATCACCGAGCGCGGCGAGGATTTCCTGCGCGGCACGATGCCGGTGGATGCGCGCACCCACCAGCCCTACGGCCTGCTGCACGGCGGCGCCTCGGTGGCGCTGGCCGAGACGCTGGGTTCCACCGCGGCGATGCTCACGCTGGACCCGACGCAGGAACTCACCGTGGGCCTGGACATCAACGCCAACCACGTGCGCGGCGTGCGCAGCGGCACCGTCACCGGCACCGCGCGGCCACTGCACATCGGCCGCACCACCCAGGTGTGGGAGATCCGCATCGAGAACGAGGACGGCTCGCTGGTGTGCATCTCGCGCCTGACCATGGCGGTGGTGCCAGCCCGCGTGATCGGCAACAAGGGCTGAGCCGCCCGCCCCGATGCCGAACGAAGCGCCCTACGCACAACTCACCCCCGACCTGGTGCTGGATGCCGTCGCCGCCTGCGGACTGTGGCCGGACGGCCGCCTGCTGGCGCTGAACAGCTACGAGAACCGCGTGTGGCAGGTCGGCATCGAGGATGCCGCGCCGGTGATCGCCAAGTTTTACCGACCCGGCCGCTGGAGCGACGCGGCGATCGAGGAGGAACATGCCTTCGCGCAGGAGCTGATGGACGCGGAGATCCCGGTGGTCGCACCGCTGCGCTTCGACGGCCGCAGCCTGCTGCTGCACGGCGGCTACCGCTATGCGCTGGCGCCGCGCCACGGTGGGCGCGCGCCGTCGCTGGAATCGCGCGACCAGCTGGAGTGGCTGGGCCGCCTGATCGCCCGCATCCACGCGGTGGGGGCGCGCACGCCGTTCGCGCATCGCGGCCGGCTGGACCGCGCCACGATGATCGCCGCGCCGGTCGCCGCCGTGCTGGCCTCGCCGCTGCTGCCGCCGTCGCTGGAAGGCGCCTACCGCGCCGCCACCGGGCGGCTCGACCGGGCCGTGGCCGACCGCCTCGATGCGGTCGGCCCGGTACGCACACTGCGCCTGCACGGCGACTGCCACCCCGGCAACGTGCTGTGGACCGACGCCGGCCCGCACTTCGTCGACCTCGACGACGCGCGCACCGGCCCGGCGGTGCAGGACCTGTGGATGCTGGCCAACGACGAGGCGGCGATGGAGGCCCTGCTCGAGGGTTACGCCACGATGCGCGACTTCGACCCGGCCGAGCTGGCGCTGGTGCCGGCGCTGCGCGCGATGCGCCAGGTGCACCACGCTGGCTGGATCGCCCAGCGCTGGCACGATCCGGCGTTCCCGCTGGCGTTCCCGTTCGTCGCCGAGCCGCGCTGGTGGGAGCAGCACGTCACCGACCTGCACGAACTGGCCGACGATCTGGAATGATTCGCTGCCTCGGGTAGGAGCGCCCTCGGGCGCGATGCTGTTGGCGCTTGTTGTCTCAGCAACCGCAAGAGCATCGCGACCGAGGTCGCTCCTACAGAAACGATTTCCCACTTGTTCTGGAGCACTGCATGCGTTCGTTCCTGTTCCGCCTGATCGGCATCATCGAAGTAGCCGGCGGCTTCCTCGGCGTGGTGGCGATGATCCGCCGGCTGCTGCCGCTGGGCTCCACCTACGAAACGCTGATGGCGGTGATCGGCCTGGCGCTGTTCGGCTTCATCCTCGTTGCCGGCGTGCTGCTGCTGGAAGGCAGCGAGCGCGGCGTGTCGCTGTCGCGCGTGGCGCAGCTGCTGCAGCTGCCGCTGATCGCCACCCCGGTGTTCAGCTACGCACTGCATGCGGGTGGCTTCGTCAACGTGTTCGCGGTGATCCACGACGGCATGCGGCTGGGGCTGGACTACCACATCGGCTCGCACGGCTTCGTGCTGGCGGTGGCTGGCCCCGGCGTGTCACGGATCGGCCTCAACCTGCTGGCGCTGCTGTCCTGGCTGGTGCTCAAGCTGCGCTGATCTTCCGGAACGATCGTCAACCACCAAGGAGAGGTTTCATGGCACGACCCTGCTACATCGAGCTGCCCGCCGCCGACATCGCAGCGTCCAAGGCCTTCTACACCCAGGCCTTCGGCTGGGCGCTCGCCGACTTCGGCCCAACCTACGCGGCAACCACCACCGGCGACGTCGACGTCGGCCTGCAGGGCGACGCCAGCGAGGCACCGGCCGCGCCGCTGCCGGTGATCCAGGTGGACGATCTCGAGGCCGCGCTGGCCGCCGTCACCGCGGCCGGCGGCACCGTGGTGCGGCCGATTTTCGGTTTCCCCGGCGGCCGCCGCTTCCAGTTCCGCGACCCGCATGGCAACGAACTGGCGGTGATGCAGGCCGACTGATCCAGCCGGCCGGTGGGCCCTGCCGGTAGAATGCGGCGATGAATACACCCGCCACGCTCCCCGTCATCCAGCTCAAGTCCGACCGCACGCCCGGCCACCCGTGGGTGTGGTCGGCGCAGGTGCACAAGCCGGAGGGCAGGCTGCCGCCGGGCAGCGTGGTGGAGGTGGTGGACGCCAAGGGCCGCTTCGTCGGCCGCGGGTTCTGGAACGGTCACGCGCGCATCGCGCTGCGCCTGCTCACCAACCAGCCCGACGAGTCCATCGACGCCGACTGGATCGCCCGCCGCATCGGCGAGGCGGTGCAGCTGCGCCGCGACTGGCTGCAGCTCGATGGCGCCAGCGATGCCTGGCGGGTGGTGCACAGCGAGGGCGACGGCCTCTCCGGCCTGATCGTCGACCGCTATGCCGACATCCTGGTGGTGGAGTATTTCGCCGCCGGCATGTGGAAGTTCCGCGAGGCGATCCACGCTGCCCTGCTGGCGCACTTCCCGGGCGCGCGGCTGTACTGGTTCGCCGAGAACCACGTGCAGAAGCAGGAATCCTTCGACTGCCGCAGCCCCGAGCCGCCGCAGCCGGTGCAGGTGCACGAGCACGGCCTGGCCTTCCACGCCGCGCCGGGGCTGGGCCACAAGACCGGCTTCTTCGCCGACCAGCGCGACAATCGCCGCCGCTTCGCCGAACTGGCGAAGGGCCGCCGCGTGCTCGACCTGTGCTGCAACGCCGGCGGTTTCGCCGTGCACGCGATGGCGGCCGGCGCGCAGTCGGCGATCGGCGTGGACATGGACGCCGGCATCCTGGAGATCGCCCGCGCCAACGCCGCGGCAAACCACTTGGACATCGCCTTCGAGCAGGCGGACATCTTCGACTGGGTGCGCGCGGCGGTGGCCCGCGGCGAGAGCTACGACGCGGTGATCCTCGACCCGGCCAAGCTCACCCGCGACCGCAACCGGGTGATGGACGCGCTGAAGAAATACTTCGCGATGAACCGCATGGTGCTGGACGTGATCCCGTCCGGCGGCCTGCTGCTCACCTGCTCGTGCACCGGCCTGGTCGGCGAGGCGGATTTCCTGGAGATGCTGCGCCGGGTGTCGCTCAACGCCGGCCGCGAGATCCAGATCCTCGACGTGCGCGGCGCCGGCCCGGATCACCCGGTGCGCGCCGACGTGCCGGAAAGCCGCTACCTGAAGGCGGTGTTCTGCAAGGTGCTGTGAGCACCGCCGCGCACTCGCGGCGGCGCGTCGTTCAACGCGGTGGCGGCACCCGGTCGGTCAGCACCAGGTCGAGCTCTGCCGCGCGCCCGCCGCGCAGGTAGTCCATCCGCAGCCGCGTGCCCGCTGGCAACTGGCGCAACCGCTGGCGCCAGGCGTCCAGGCTGCGTCGGCCGACCGGCTCGCCACCGATCGCGGTGATCCGGTCGCCCACGGCCAGCCCGGCAGCTGCCGCGGCCCCGGTGACCGCCATCACGTCCAGCCGGTCCCCGTCGGCAAGCAGCCAGCAGCCGCAGCGGTCATAGTCGTCGGGGCGACGGGCGTCCGCATTGGGTTTGAGGTACATGCGGCTGTGTGCGTAGTCGAACGCCACGGTGAAGCGGCGCAGCAGCCCACCACCCACATTGGCGTCGATGTCCGGATCGGCGAAGGCGCCGCTGTCGCGCACGTAGATGTCGCCGACCAGGCCGTCGAGCGGGATGCCGCCCAGGTCAAGCCGACCCAGCCGCGCCGGGCGCCCATAGGAGGCCCCGCCGATGCCCCACCCCACCACCGCCTCGGCCGCCGCGTGGTAGCGCGCGACCAGGTCGTGGCGGCGCGCGAACGGCGCATGCAGGGTCACCGTGGAGCGCGAGCCGGTGTCGATGCTGACCCGCATCGGCACGCCGTCGAGCGTGCCGTGGACCAGCGGGATGCGCTCTTCCAGGGTGAACGGCAGCATCGCCGACCCCGCCGGCGGCTTGAAACGGTCCGGCCGGACCAGCGTCAACGTGCGCGCGGCGTAATCGATGGTCACACCGAACCGGCGGAACAGTTCGTAGCCGACCAGGCCATCGACCCGCGTGCCCTCGACCTGGTCGAGCTGACCCAGGTCGATCACGTAGAGCACCGGCTTTTCCATCAGCGCGTCGCCCAGCCGCAGCGTGTCGGCACGCGCCAGCGCGACGTCGGTCTGCTTCTGGCCGGCGCCGCGACCGCGCATCCGCCCCTCGGTCGCCAGACCCAGTCGGCGCGCGGCGGCGGGCGTGAGCAGGTTGAAGCCACCGGTGTCCACCAGCAGGTGTACCGGCTGGCCGTTGATGCGGGCGTCGACGAACAGGTGGTTGTTGATCACCTGCAGCGGCACCGTGGCGACACCGCGGGCGTTGTCGATGCGCACGCTGTCGTCCATCGACGGCGTGGCATAGAGCGCGTCTCGCACCGGGCGATGAATCGCCACTTCGCGCAAGGTCAGCCGCTGCACCGTGCGCGGGTCGCCGCGATCTTCCACGCGGCGGAACGGCAGCCGCAAGCCGTCCACCGTACGCCAGTCGGCGTAACGGGTGGTGCGCATGTCCAGCCCCTGCTTCATGCGCGTGCGCACCAGCAGGCCGCTGGCCCGATCGAACCACAGCTCCACCGCCACGCCGTCGCGTGGGGTGGCGTGGATCACCTCGTAGCGATGGCCGTCCTCGCTGCGCGATTCGGCGGCGTCGAGCTGCGCCGGCCAGCGCGTGGGGAACCAGTAGCCGCGCGCAACCAGCCAGGCTTCCGTGCGGGCACGGGCCTGCTCACTGGCGCTGGTGGCAAGACTCACTTCACCGCCCGGGTCGCGCTGCCACGCGCTGCTGCCGTCGTAGCCCTCGGCCAGCTGCAGCTGGCCGAGCCGGCCGCGGCTGGCCCAGCGCCCGGTGCGCGGGTCCTGCCACTCGGTCACGTCGCCGGCCAGGCCACTGGCCACGAGCCGGCCCCGCATCTCGATGCCCCCCACCGTGTTCCAGCGGTCGCCGCCGCTGGCCGCCCTGGCGCGGGCCAGCACCGCCGCGGTATCGGTGGCATGCAGCGGCATCGCCACCGTGCAGATGGCGACCAGCGCCCAGTTCGACCAGCTTCGCGACACGCCATGGCTCCGATTCACCCGTTCGGGCGGGACGCGCAGCATCGCTGCCGGCATGCGATGGCCGCATCGGCCCAAAGACACAGCGACCAACGGCACATGCCGACCGGCCGTCTCCGGATCCGAGACGGCAGCGCGTAGACTTCGCGTCTCGTGCTCCATGGAATCGCCGATGTCTCCCGAACGGATCCTCCTCGTCGCCCTGCTGCTGGTCGCACTGGCCGGGCTGGTGCTGCAACTGGTGCTGCTCCTGCGCGGACGGGGCGACACCGACCTCGCCGCGCGGCTGGACGCGCTGAAGGACGACAACGAGCGCCTGCAACGCGTGCTGCGCGAGGAGCAGCGCGCCGGTCGCGAGGAGCTGCAGCAAGGCTTCGACCGCTTCCGCGGACACGTGGGCGAGCAGCTCGGCGCCGCGTCGCTGCAGCAGCTGGAGCGCATCGATGCATTCGGCCAGCGGCTGGCCACACTGACCGACCGCACCGAGCGCGGCCTGGACGCCCTGCGCAACGGACTGGCCGAGGACGCCCGCAAGTCCCGCGAGGATCAGCGCCAGACCCTCGGCCAGTTCGGCGAGCAGATGCAGGCGCGGCTGGCTGCGGTGGCCGAGGGCAACGAGCGTCGCATGGTCGAGGTGCGCGGCACCCTCGACGCCCAGCTCAAGGCGCTGCAGCAGGACAACGCGCAGCAGCTGGAGAAGATGCGCGCCACCGTCGACGAGAAACTGCATGCCACGCTGGAGACGCGACTGACCGAGAGCTTCGGCAACGTCACCAAGATGCTGGCGCAGGTGCACCAGGGTCTGGGCGACATGACCAAGCTCGCCGCCGACGTCGGCGGCCTGCAGCGCGTGCTGACCAACGTGAAATCGCGCGGCGTGTTCGGTGAGGTGCAGCTGGCCGGCCTGCTCGAGCAAGTGTTCACGCCGGACCAGTACGCCGCCAACGTGGCCACCGTGCCGGGCAGCGCCGAGCGGGTCGAGTTCGCGGTGAAGTTTCCCGGCTCCAGTCCGGAAGCGCCGGTGTGGCTGCCGATCGACGCCAAGTTCCCGCGCGAGGACTACGAGCGGCTGCTCGACGCACAGGAGCGCGCCGACGCCGACGCCGCCCGCGCTGCGGGCGACGCGCTGGAGCGCCGCGTGCGCGAGGAGGCCAAGCGGATCCGCACCAAGTACGTGGCGCCGCCGCACAGCACCGAGTTCGCCGTGCTGTTCCTGCCCACCGAGGGCCTGTACGCCGAGGTGCTGCGCCGGCCCGGCCTGTTCGAGGCGATGCAGCGCGAGCACCGCATCACCCTGGCCGGCCCGACCACCCTGCTGGCGCTGCTGACCAGCCTGCAGGTGGGCTTCCGCACGGTGGCGATCGAGAAGCGCTCGTCGGAGGTGTGGCGCATCCTCGGCGCGGCCAAGACCGAGTTCGGCAAGTTCGGCGACGTGCTGGACAACGTGAAGAACAAGCTCGACCAGGCCAGCAAGCAGATCGACCAGACCGGCGTGCGCACGCGCGCGATCGAACGCAAGCTGCGCGACGTGGAATCGCTGCCGGGCGAGGATGCCCCGGGCCTGCTCGGCAACGGCGAGAGCGAAGCAGACAACGACGCATGAGCGAGACCCCGCGCCCGCTGGCCGAGCTGCTCCGGCGCGTCGAGCAGGTGGGCGAGGAGGTGGCGCAGCTGCGCCGCGCGCTGTCGCGGCGCGACCGGCTGCTGACCGGGCTGGCCTATGCGTTGCGCGCCGTCGCCGCCGCCGCGCTCGGCTACTACGGCGCGCTGGCGGTGGGGCTCACGCAGGGCTTCTGGGCGGCGATCACCGCGATCTCGGTGACCCAGGCCAGCTATGCGGAAGTGAGCCATTCCTCGCGCGACCAGTTCATCGGGGCGATCATCGGCGGTGTGGTCGGCATCGCCGCCGCGGCGCTGGTGCACAACCAGTTTCCCGCCTACGCGCTCGCGCTGGTGGTCGGCCTGACCCTGTGCTGGATACTCGACCTCGGTGCCGCCGGACGCGTGGCCGGCGTCACCGTCACCATCGTGATGCTGGTGCCGCACGAGGGCACCTTCCTGCAGTTCGCGCTGTTCCGGCTCGGCGAGGTGGTGCTGGGCGCCGTCGCGGCGCTGCTGGTCACCCGGCTGTCCGCGCCGATCGAGCGGCGACTGCTAGGGCCAACCGGCCTACCGGGCGACCACCGCTAGCTGCCCATCGGCGACTTGAGGCGCAGACCGGCACCCAGGGTCTGCGTGCTGCCGTTCGGCACTGCATCGGGCGCACCCCCGGCCAGGCGCTTGCCAGCCCACGGCGCCTGCTCACGCGGGCCGGGGATGTAGCGCTGCCAGTGACCGTACGCCAGATCCTTGCCGGGGCCACCCTCGCCACCCAGGTTGAAGTGCACAGGTATGCGCGCGACCCAGAACGGCGCGCCGGCCCGGGGCCCGACGGTAGGTATGCGGAATGTCCACGCATGGGCGGCATCCAGCGATGCATCCGCCAGCAGTCGGCGGAAATAGCGCATCTGCAGTTCGGTGCCGTACTGGTCGAGATTCACCTGTTCGGCGATGGCATCGAGCACGTGGCCATCCCGTCCCACCTGCACCAGAAGATAGACGGTGCCCGAGACACCTGCTTTGGCGGCGCCGCGCGGATAGATGGGTGCCCTGCGCGTGAGCAGCGCAACCGCCTCGCCGGAATTGGGCGGACCACCGAACGAGCTGCCCGCGATGGTCAGCTTGTAGCTTCCGTCATCCTGAGGGCGCGCCAGTACCCGCAGGCTCATCGACGAATCGACCACCTGACTGTCCGAACCGGTGGGCTGAAACGTCCAGTGCGGCAGCAGTTTGCCGATCAAGGCCTGCACCGGTGCCGGCAAGGCCTGCCAGTGATCGATGGTGTAGCCCTGCATCGTGCCATCCGGCTTCACCTGAACATGGCCGGTCACCAGCATGCTGGCCTCGGCGGTCCTGCGCACGGCACGGGCATCGGCATGCGCGACACCGCACGCCACCAGGGAACCAAGCAGGATCAGAGCAGTACGCTTCATCATCGACTCCTTTCGTGGATGAGCCGCAAGTCTAGGCTCGCCCGACGGTAGCGACAACGCGTCGTTTCGCATCCGACCAGCAACGCCCCACGTATGCCTCCAGCCCGCCCCTCATTCGGCCCCGGCCGACCCCGGTTCGAAGGCATCCCGCTAAACTCTCCCGCTTGATCTGACCCAGGAACACGCATGAGCGACCATCCCACGCGCAACGACGTCACCCGCGAGCAGGCCGAGGAAGCCGTGCGCACCCTGCTGCGCTGGGCCGGCGACGACCCGTCGCGCGAGGGCCTGCTGGACACGCCCAAGCGCGTGGTGAAGGCGTACGGCGACTGGTTCTCCGGCTACGTGGAAGACCCCGCCGAGTACCTCAAGCGCACCTTCGAGGAAGTCGAGGGCTACGACGAAATGGTGGTGCTGCGCGACATCGAGTTCGAGAGCCACTGCGAGCACCACATGGCGCCGATCATCGGCCGCGCGCACGTCGGCTACCTGCCGACCGACCGCGTGGTGGGCATCAGCAAGCTGGCCCGCGTGGTCGACGGCTACGCACGCCGCTTCCAGGTGCAGGAAAAGATGACCGCGCAGATCGCCCAGTGCATCAACGAGACACTGCAGCCACGCGGCGTGGCGGTGGTGATCGAGGCCAGCCACGAGTGCATGACCACCCGCGGCGTGCACAAGCGCGGCGTGTCGATGGTCACCAGCCAGATGCTCGGGGTGTTCCGCGAGGATCCGCGCACGCGTGCCGAGATCCTGCAGTTCCTCGGCATCCAGCGCACCTGCTGAGGATGCGCCAGCACGCCAGGTATCTCGCCATCGCCATCGCCATCGCCATGGCCGTGCTGGCCGCGGCCGGCGCACGGGCGCAGTCCTCGCGCAGCGCCTACCTGGCGATGTTCGACCGCAACGGCGACGGCCGGGTCAGCGAGGCCGAATACGTCGGCTATCTGGACCGCGGCTTCATTTCCATGGACGCGAACCACGATGGCACGCTCGAACCTTCGGAGCTGCCCGGTGGCCGCGGCCGCGCGGTGACCCTGGCACGGCACGAGGCGGATCTGCGGCGGCAGTTCCGCCGACTGGACCGCGACGGCGACGGCTTTCTCGACGCCCGCGAACTGACCGCTCCGCCCGGACCCTGAACCCCGGCACTGCCCGCGCACCCGGCGCTGGGCTATCGTGCGCGCTTTGACCCTGCCTCCCCGGACGCCTTGGATACCGCTTCCGCCTCCCCGCGTCGCGCTGCGCTCGCCTTCATCTTCGTGACGGTGCTGCTGGACATGCTGGCTTTCGGCATCATCATCCCGGTGCTGCCGCACCTGGTGGAGCAGCTGATCGGCGGCGGCACCGCCCGCGCCGCCTGGTGGGTCGGCGTGCTCAGCACGGTGTTCGCGATCACCCAGTTCATCTTCTCGCCGATCCAGGGCGCGCTGTCGGACCGCTTCGGCCGGCGGCCGGTGATCCTGATCTCCAACTTCGGGCTGGCGATCGATTTCTTCGTGATGGCGATGGCGCCGACGCTGTGGCTGCTGTTCGTCGGCCGCACCGTGATGGGCATGACCGCGGCCAGCTTCAGCACCGCCAACGCCTACATCGCCGACATCACGCCGAAGGAGACGCGCGCCGGTGACTACGGCCTGCTCGGCGCCGCGTTCGGCGTGGGCTTCGTGCTCGGCCCCGGTCTCGGCGGCTGGCTCGGAGCGATGCACCTGCGGCTGCCGTTCTACGTGGCCGGGACGCTGGCGCTGTGCAATTTCCTCTACGGCCTGTTCGTGCTGCCCGAGTCGCTGCCGAAGGATCGCCGCGCGCCGCGCTTCGAGATGCACAGCGCGCACCCGATCGGGGCGCTGAAACTGCTGCGCCGCACGCCGACCCTGCTTGGCCTGGGCGCCGCGAGCTTCCTGGTGTTTCTCTCCCCACTACGCACTGCAGATCACCTTCGTGCTGTACGGCGATTACCGTTACCACTGGGGCCCGCAGGCAGTCGGCCTGGTGCTGATGCTGGTCGGTGCCTGCGACGGTCTGGTGCAGGCACTGCTGACCCGGCGGCTTACGCCGCGCTTCGGCGAACGACCGGTGCTGCTGTTCGGCATGCTGTGCGGCATCGCCTCGTTCGTGCTGATGGGACTGGCCAGTACCGGCGGGGTGTTCCTGCTGGGCATCCCGCTGATGGCGTTGTGGGGGCTGTCCAATCCGCCGCTGCAGTCGATCATGACCCGTCAGGTCGAAGCGACCGAGCAGGGCCGGCTGCAGGGTGCCAACACCTCGCTGGGCAGCTTCGCCGGCATCTTCGGCCCGTATCTGTTCGCCCAGGTGTTCGCCTGGTCGATAGCGCCGGGCAATCCCATGCACGTACCCGGCGCCGCTTTCCTGCTGGCCGCTGCACTGCTGGCGGTGGCATTGCTCACGGCGATGCGCGCCACCCGCGGACTGGCGACAGCCATCGTGCCACCGCTCGCCGCCGATCCGGCCCATGCCGCGCATGCCTCGGCGCTGGCGGTATCGGCACCTGAATCCCCCTCCCCCGAACCCACGGAGCACCACCCATGACGCTTTCGATGTACCAGGCCTCGGTTCCCGTTTTCGTGCGCGCGCTGGACAACCTCACCGCCGTGCTCAAGAAGGGCCACGCCCACGCCCAGGCCAAGGGCGTGGACGATGCCGTGCTGCTGCAGACGCGGCTCATTCCGGACATGCTGCCGCTGGTCAAGCAGGTGCAGATCGCCTGCGATATGGCCTGCCGCGGCGCGGCCCGCCTTGCCGGGGTGGAGCCGGCCTCGTTCGAGGACAACGAGACCACGTTCGAACAGGTCTACGACCGCATCGCCCGCGCTGTCGCCTACGTCAAGGGGTTCGGCGCGGAGCAGATCGACGGCAGCGAGACGCGTGCGATCCACCTGAAGATGCGCAGCGGCGAACTGCACTACGACGGCCAGGCCTATCTGCTTGAATTCGTGCTGCCCAACGTGTTCTTCCATTGCACGACCGCGTACAACATCCTGCGCGAGGCCGGCACCGAGATCGGCAAGCAGGACTTCATCGGCCGCCACTGACGACCGACGGCCGTCCGGCGCCTCAAGCCGGACGGCAGCCCTCCAGCAGTAACCGGGAGTGCGCCATGAACACGGACGACCTCGCCCAGATGCTCCGATTGATTTCCGCCCGCCAGCAGGCGGACAGCGTGGTGATCGCCGCGCTGCTCACCGCCCACCCGGACCCCCGGATGGTCCTGGACCGGCTGAGCCGCCTGGCCGATGCCGACTCCGAAGACGCCGAGCTCAACCAGCCGCCGGACCCGGAAAGCATGGCGATGTACCGCGAGCGTCTGACCCATTGGATCGGATTGGCCCGGCGCTGCGTCATCGACCGGCCACCACCGCTCGACCCGTCCGATCCGGACCCGACCGACCGGAACGGGTGACGCGGAACGTCAGTCCGGACCTGTTTGGTCGCATTCGAACGTTCCGATCGCCCATCAGGGCCACCTTTCCCGGGCGCGCAAGGCCCTTCCGGGTCGGCGACCCCCTCTCCGCCCGCCCGAAGGGGCCGCTTTCCGGCCGGTATCGACCCCGGACCGATGACCGATCCGGGGACACGGGTCGCAGCACGTTTCCGAAGTGTGATCGATCCCGCAATTGCACCTGCTTCGCTGGCGCGGCCCCTGCTTCCTTTCAGCCAGGACAGACCGGCGGCTCCCCCCATCCCCCCCGACGGTCTTCCCGGTGCGATCAAAGGATGCTCCCTCGCCAGTTGAGGACAGGACCATGGAAACCATCATCGAGTACGTCATCGTCGGAGGCCCGCAACACGGCATGACCTGCCGCCACCCGCTGCCGTCGCTGCCCGCCGAGGCCATCGCCATCGCGACCGGCGACGGAGAGCTGTGCCGCGCCGCCGCGCGCCGGCACACCCGCGGTCCCGGTCCCCGCATGCTGCTGCTCCATCCCAAGGCCACGGGCGACCAGTTCCTCACGATGCTGGCGGCCTGACCCGCACCGATTCCCCTTTCAGCGCCCGGCGGAGCAAGGCATCCCCCTACCCCCGCCAGCCCTCCGCCGGCCGCTGATTTTTTCCAGCCCTCCTCCCCCCTCGCGACCCGCCCTGGCGGGCCGTGCCTTGTCCGCGTCCCGCCCGGCCCCGACAATGCGCGCCTGCGGCCCATGCGCCGCCGCCATCCCGCCGAATACGCGAGCGCGCCGACATGCTGCGACTGACCGACCTCAAGCTGCCGCTGGACCACACCGAGGCCGATCTCGAGCAGGCGATCCTCGCCCGCCTCAAGCTCGGCAGGAACGCGCTGCGCGGCTACAGCGTCGCCAAACGCAGCACCGATGCCCGCAAGCGCGGCGCGATCGCGCTGATCTACGCATTGGACGTGGACCTGGTGGACGAGGCCGCCGTGCTGGCGCGCTTCGCCGACGACCGCCACCTCGGCCCCACCCCGGATACCAGCTACCACTTCGTCACGCAGTCGCCGGCGAAAAGCCCGCACCGGCCGATCGTGATCGGCATGGGCCCGTGCGGCCTGTTCGCCGGACTGGTGCTGGCGCAGATGGGTTTCCGTCCGATCATCCTGGACCGCGGCAAGGCGGTGCGCGAGCGTACGAAGGACACCTGGGACCTGTGGCGCAAGCGCAACCTGCATCCGGAGTCGAACGTGCAGTTCGGCGAGGGCGGCGCCGGCACCTTTTCCGACGGCAAGCTGTACAGCCAGATCTCCGATCCGAAGCACTACGGCCGCAAGGTGCTGACCGAGTTCGTCAAGGCCGGCGCGCCGGAGGAGATCCTGTGGATCAACAAGCCGCACATCGGCACCTTCCGACTGGTGTCGATGGTCGAGCACATGCGCGCGACGATCGAGTCGCTGGGCGGCGAGATCCGTTTCAGCCAGCGCGTCGAGGACCTGCTGCTGGACGCCGAAGGCAACGGCCGCCAGCAGGTGCGCGGCGTGCGCCTGGCCAGCGGCGAGGAGCTGCGCAGCGACCACGTGGTGCTGGCGGTGGGCCACAGCGCGCGTGACACCTTCGCCATGCTGCACGCGCGCGGCGTCTACGTGGAGGCCAAGCCGTTCTCCGTCGGCTTCCGCGTGGAGCACCCGCAGTCGGTGATCGACCGCGCCCGCTACGGCCCGCAGGCCGGCCACGAGCGGCTCGGCGCGGCCGACTACAAGCTGGTGCACCACGCGAAGAACGGCCGCAGCGTCTACAGCTTCTGCATGTGCCCGGGCGGCACCGTGGTGGCGGCAACCAGCGAACCGGGCCGCGTGGTCACCAACGGCATGAGCCAGTACTCGCGCAACGAGCGCAACGCGAATGCGGCGATCGTGGTCGGCATCGATCCGGCCGACTACGCCGCGTTCGATCCCAGCGGCAGCCCGCTGGCCGGCATTGCCCTGCAGCGCGCGCTGGAGAGCCGGGCCTACGTGCTGGGCGGGGAGAACTACAACGCGCCGGGCCAGCTGGTCGGCGACTTCCTCGCCGGGCGGGCCTCGCGCGAGTTCGGCGAGGTGCTGCCCTCGTTCAAGCCGGGCGTGACGCTGGGCAGCCTGGACAGCGCGCTGCCGGACTATGCGATCGCCGCGATCCGCGAGGCGATGCCCGCGTTCGACCGGCAGATCCGCGGCTTCGGCATGCACGACGCCGTGTTCACCGGAGTGGAGACGCGCACCTCCTCGCCGGTCCGCATCAAGCGCGACGAGTCGCTGCAGAGCCTGAACACCACCGGCCTGTACCCGGCCGGTGAAGGCGCGGGCTACGCCGGCGGCATCCTCTCGGCAGGGGTGGACGGCATCCGCGTGGCCGAGGCGGTGGCGCTGAGCCTGACCGGCGGTTGAGCCGGCGTCGATCCGCCTCCATCTGCAGCGGATCGGCCAGCATCGTGCTGGCGCCCAACGGAATCCCGCCATGTCCGAATCCCAGCCGCTGCGTATCGACTTCGTCTCCGACGTGGTGTGCCCCTGGTGCGCCGTCGGCCTGGCCTCGCTGGAGCAGGCGCTTGCCGCGCTGGATGGCCAGGTACAGGCCGAGATCCATTTCCAGCCGTTCGAGCTCAATCCGCAGATGGCGCCGGAAGGCGAGGACATCGCCGAGCACCTGGGCCACAAGTACGGCCTGAACGCCGCGCAGCTGGCGCAGAACCAGGAAGCGATCCGCCAGCGCGGCGCGGCGGTGGGCTTCACCTTCGCCAACCAGGACAAGCGCCGCATCTACAACACCTTCGACGCGCATCGCCTGCTGCACTGGGCCGAGGCGGCGGGTCGCCAGCACGCACTCAAGCGCGCCCTGCTGGTCGCCTATTTCACCGACGGCCGCGACGTCAGCAACCACGAGGTACTGGCGGACGTGGCCGGTTCGGTGGGGCTGGACGTCGTCGAGGCCCGCGCCGTACTGGCCAGCGACCGCTACGCGGAGGACGTGCGTGGCGACGAACAGTTCTTCCTGCGCGCGGGCATCCGTTCGGTACCGGCGGTGATCGTCAACCGGCAGCACCTGATCTCCGGCGGCCAGCCGCCGGAAGTCTTCGAGCAGGCACTGCGGCAGATCGCCGGCAGCTGAAGCGGGCTCAGGCCGGCTCGACCACCCAGTGCTCGACCGGCTCGGGCCGGCCGAGCAGGAAGCCCTGGCCCAGCTCGCAGGCCATGTTGCGCAGCAGGGAGCGCTGGCGCTGCGTCTCGATGCCCTCGGCGATCACGTGGATGTCCAGCGCCCGCGCCAGCGCCAGGATCGCCTCGACCACGGTGGAACTGTTGGCATCGCCGGCATCCAGCGCCTGCACGAAGCTGCGGTCGATCTTGAGGATGCGCAACGGCAGCGAGTGCAGGTAGTTGAGCGAGGAATACCCGGTGCCGAAGTCGTCCAGCGCCGCCCCCACGCCGGCCAGGCGCAGGCGCTCGAGGATGTTGCGCACGCGGTCGGGATCGTCCAGCAGCGAGCCCTCGGTCACCTCCACGATCACCCGCGACGGCGACACGCCCACGCGCTCGATCATGCCCAGCAGGCGATGGTCGAAGTCGCCATGGCGCAGGTGCTGTGCCGACACGTTGAGGGTGAGGAATTCGCTGTCTCCCGGCAGTCGAAGGAGCGCCTGGCAGGCGCGTTCGAACAGTTGCCAGTCGATCGCCTCGATCTGTCCGCAATCCTCGGCCACCCGCAGGAAGGCGCCGGGCAGCAGCGTGCCGCGCTCGGGATGGTGCCAGCGCAGCAGCGCTTCGTAACCGACCAACTCGCCGGTTTCCAGCCGGCAGATCGGCTGCAGGTAGGGCTGGAACTCGCCGCGCTGCAGGCCCTGGCGCAGCTCGCCCTCCATGCTCAACTCGTCCACCAGGTTTCTTGCCAGGGTGTCGTCGAACATCGCGTAGCGCTTGCGACCGAGTTCCTTGGCGCGATAGAGCGCCTTGTCCGCGTCGCGCAGCAGCTCGTCGGCGTGGGTGTAGCGGCTGTCGCCCAGGGCGATGCCCAGGCTGGCGCTGGGCTGCAGCTCGCGGCCGGACACCGGCAGCGCGTGGCCGACCGCGTCGAGTACGCGCTGGGCCACGCGGGCCGCGGACTCGGGGGTGTCCACATGCTCGAGCAGGATCGCGAACTCGTCGCCGGCCAGCCGCGCGACCACGTCCGGTTCGCGCACGCAGGCCTGCAGGCGCTGCGCGACCTCCTTCAGCACGGCGTCGCCGGCCAGGTGGCCGAGGCTGTCGTTGATGATCTTGAAGCGGTCCACGTCGATGTAGAGCAGCGCGCAGCGGACCTGCGGGTCCAGCGCCATCCGCTCCAGCGCGCGGTCGATGCGACCGCGCAGGAAGTCGCGGTTGGGCAGGCCGGTGAGCGGATCGTGCATCACCTGGTGGCGCAGCTGCTGCTGCATGCGCTCGCGCTCGCGGATCTCGCGGCGCAACTCGCGGGTGCGCTCGTGCACGCGCTCCTCGAGCTGCGCATAGGCATGCTGCAGGGCATCGGCGACGCGGCGGCGCTGCAGGCTGGTGGCGATCTGCGAGGCGACGAAGCCGAGCAGCTCGAGCTCCGAGGGGCCATAGGTCTCCGGGCCGGTGTAGCTCTGCACGGCGACCACACCGATCGTGCGGTCGCCGTCGCGCAACGGCACGCCGAGCCAGCACAGCGAGGGCGTGCCGGTGTTGTGGACGTCGATCATCCCCCGCCGGCGCATGTCATCCATCGCGTCGGCATCGAGCAGCAACGCGCCATGGCCCAGCACGTACTCGCACAGGCCGCGTCCGAGCGGTCGCGGCGCATAGGATTCGCCGGTGATGTCCACCGCATAGGGGAACTCGAGCATGCCGGTCGTCTCGTCGACCAGGGCGATGAAGAAGTTGCTGGCCTCGATCAGCCCGCCGACCGTGGCGTGTACCTCGCGATAGAAGGCCTGGCGGTCGATCTCGTCGGTGGCCAGGCGGGCGATGCGGAACAGGGTGCCCTGCAGGCGCTCGGCGCGCTGGCGCTCGGCCACCTCCTGCTTGAGACCCCGGTTCAGCGTGTCCAGCTCGGCGGTGCGCTCACGCACGCGCCGCTCCAGGTCCTCGCGCCCTTCCCGGCGCTGCAGCGCAGTGAGCATGTGGTTGCCGACGAACTGCAGCAGCGCCTGGTCCTCCTGCGTGTAGCGGCTGCCCGGTTCGTAGGTCTGCACGACCAGGGCACCGCAGACCGCTCCCTCGCACAGCATCGGCACGCCCAGCCAGTAGACGCATTGCGGCCCGACCAGCCGCAGCGTGGCACCGAGCTCGCGCTCGATCTCCTCCGGCGTGCCCCGCAGTGGCTTGCCGGCGGTGAGCAGGTGCCAGGTCCAGGTGCCCGCCAGGCGTTCCAGCGGAGTTTCCTCGGCCGGCTGCCCCTCCTCGTCGAGGGTGTCGGCGTAGTACAGGAAGCGCAGCGTGCCGCGCACCGGATCGTGGCGAACGATGAAGAAATTCTCCGCGTACATCAGGCCACCGACGATGTCGTGGATGGCCTGCATCATGTCCGGCATCTCCAGCTCCGAGGCGGACAGCTCGGAGATGCTCAGCAGGGCGCGCTGCAGCAGTTCCGAGCGCTCCAGCTGGTCATGCGAACGCTGCAGGTCGGTCAGTTCCAGCGTGCGCTGGAGCTGGCGACCGGCCAGTTGCAGCAGGGCCGAGGGCAGGCTCGCCATCGCCTGCGCCGGATCCCGTCGGGCCTCGCGCCAGCGCAGCAGCAGCACCGCACGCGCCGGCCGACACAGTCGCCACGCCAGCAGCGAGCCGTCGGCGTTGCTGTAAACCCGCTCCGGTCCCATCACGGCCTGCACGGCGTCGGTCGCGTCGGCGTCCA
Source organism: Dyella ginsengisoli LA-4 (assembly GCF_000334915.1). Classification (GTDB taxonomy): domain Bacteria; phylum Pseudomonadota; class Gammaproteobacteria; order Xanthomonadales; family Rhodanobacteraceae; genus Dyella_A; species Dyella_A ginsengisoli_A. The sequence goes on from NZ_AMSF01000061.1 coordinate 29,495, forward strand.
GGCGCATCGGTGGCCAGCATTCCGGCTGCATCTGCCCGGGCATCCACCACAGCACCCAGGCAGCCTCGACCTCCGGCGCACTCAGTGCCATGTCCGTCACCACCCCGGCCACGGCCGAGGGGCTGGGGGCTTCCAGCAACCGCTCCAGCCACGTCAGTGGGCTGGCGACGGGCGTGCTCGGCATCTCGTCGTGCGGTAGTGGTTTCATCGGGTCTCGTTGCTCCATGGCCATGGCCGGGGCCTGCCGGGATCGATCCGATACACTGGTCCGCCCGCGTGCCTGCCTTCGCTTCCACGCCCCATCGCCCCTTATCGACCGCATCTCCGCTGGCTTGACCCTGTGCTGACCGACGCCATCAAGGACACCATCCGCGCCGCCTACACCCGCCTGAAAGACGGCCTGCCCGGGTTCCGGCCGCGCGCGTCGCAGGGGCGGATGATCGCCGAGGTGGCCAAGGCGCTGGCCGAGGAAGGCGGTGGTGCGGTGATCGAGGCGCCGACCGGCACCGGCAAGTCGATGGCCTACCTGATCGCCGGCCATGCCGTGGCGCGGGCGCAGAAGAAGAAGCTGCTGATCGCCACCGCCACGGTCGCCCTGCAGGAGCAGCTGGTGCAGCGCGACATCCCGCTGTACCTGTCGCTCAACGGCATCGAGGCGAAGGTGGCGCTGGCCAAGGGCCGCGGCCGCTACGTCTGCCCGCGCAACCTGCTGATGGCCGGCAACAGCCTGGCCGCCGACGCGCAGCTGGGGCTGGGCTTCGACACCGACCTGGCGCTGTGGAGCAAGCCGCCGGACGCGCGCGACAAGGCCGCGCTGGGCAAGCTGGTCACCGCGCTGGACACCGGCCGCTGGGACGGCGACATGGACGCCGCGCCGGAGCCGGTCGGCGACATGGTGCGCTCGATGATCACCACCAGCGCCGGCGGCTGCACCGGCCGCCGCTGCGCGCAGTTCATGGGCTGCCCGTTCTTTGCGGCGCGCCGCGCGGTGGCCGACGCGGAGATCATCGTCGCCAACCAGGACCTGGTGCTGGCCGACCTGACCATGCCCGGCAGCGAGGAGGACAGCTGGGGCGGCGTGATCCTGCCCAAGCCGGACGAGACGCTGTACGTGTTCGACGAGGCCCACCACGTGGCCGCCAAGGCGATCGACCGCGGCACCGCCGAGGTGTTTCTCGGCGCGGCGGTGCGCCAGCTGAGCCGGCTCGGTCGCCAGGTGCACGCGGCGTACTCGCTGACCGACAAGGAATCGCTGGGCCGGCTCACCCTCGACCAGGGCGACGCCAGACTGCAGGAGCTCAGCGACGCGCTGGAGGAACTGGAGCGCGAGATCCGCCTGGCCTGGGTGCCCGATCCGGGCGAGGACGAGCCGATGTACCGCGGCTCGCTCGGCCAGCTGCCGGAACAGTGGACGGTGCATGCCGAGCACCTGGCCGTGCTCACCGGCGAGGTGCAGCGCTGGCTCAACGCGGTGCGCCGCGCGGTGGTGGAGATGAGCGAGGGCGGCCCGACCCAGGAGGCGCTGGCGCGCGAGCTGGGCATCGCGCTGGAGCGGCTGGAACGGCAGAGCCGCTGCTGGCGCGCCTGGTCCACGCCCGACCGCGAGCACGCGCCGCCGCTGGCGCGCTGGGTCACCCTGGCCGGCGACCAGCAGCTGGTCTGCCATGCCTCGGCGGTATCGGCCGCGGGCCTGCTGCGCAGCGTGCTGTGGGGCAACGCCAGCGGCGTGGTGATGACCTCGGCCACGCTCAGCGCCGGCGCCAATTTCCGCCATTTCGCCGACGCGGTGGGCCTGCCCGACGAGGCGGTCACGCTGAGCCTGCCCTCGCCGTTCAACCTGGCCGAGCAGGCGCGGCTGGAGGTGCCGGCGATGCGCACCCTGCCCGACGCCCGCGATGCGCACGCCGAAGAGGTGAGCGAATGGCTGGCGGAACATCTCGACTGGGACGCCGGCAACCTGGTGCTGTTCACCTCGCGCGCCAAGCTCGACCGCGTGCTGCAGAAACTGCCGATCGCGATGGTGCGCAAGGTGCGTGCGCAGGGCTCGCTGGGCAAGTCGCAGCTGGTCGCCGAGCACATCGCCGACATCGAGGCCGGCAAGGGCAGCACGCTGTTCGGCCTGGCCTCGTTCGGCGAGGGCCTCGATCTCCCCGGCAAGCTCTGCGAGACGGTGGTGATCACCCAGCTGCCGTTCGCCGTACCGACCGATCCGGTCGGCGCCACCTACGCCGAGTGGCTGGAATCGCGCGGGCGCAATCCGTTCATCGAGGTGACCATCCCCGAGGCCACGCGGTTGCTGATCCAGTACTGCGGCCGCCTGATCCGCAGCGAGGCCGACCGCGGCCGCATCGTGCTGCTGGACCGCCGCGTGGTGGTCAAGCGCTACGGCGAACGCATGCTTCAGGCGCTGCCGCCGTTCGAGCGGGTGATCGAGCGCGCCGCATGAGTGCCGGCCGCCTCCTGCGCGCGGAGCAACTGCAGCCGGTGCCGTGGCGCAACGGCCAGGGCATCACCCGCGAGCTGGCGGTGATGCCACCGGGCGCGGGCATGGACGATTTCCTGTGGCGCGTGAGCCTGGCCGACGTGGTCGGCGCCGCGCCGTTCTCGCGCTTTCCCGGCGTGGACCGGACCATCGTGCTGATCGACGGTGCCGGCTTCCGCATGACGCTGGACGGCGCGCAGGTCCACGACCTCACCACGCCGTGCGTGCCGTTCGCCTTTCCCGGCGAGGCCGGGGTGGCGGTGGCGCTGGCCGGCGGACCGACCCGCGATTTCAACCTGATGCTGCGGCGCGGTCGCGCCACCGGCGGCATCGAGGTGTGGAACGACACCGCCACGCAGGCGGTTCCGCCGGACCTGGTGCTGCTGCACCTGGTGCACGGCTGCGCCCGCACGCCGGCCGGCGATCTCGGCCCGGGCGACAGCTGGCTGCCCGGCGGCACGGCGACCGGCCCGGTCGGCATCGACGGCGTGGCACTGGCGGTGCGGGTGGTGGCCGCCGGCTGAGCCGCCCTACACTCGTGGCCTTCCCCCCTGGGCGCGGAGCAACTTTCGATGGCGATGCTGATCCTCGGACTGGTGCTGTTCCTCGGCGTGCACTCGGTGCGCGTATTCGCCGACGGCTGGCGCACGCGGCAGATCGCCCGACTCGGAGAGAAGGGCTGGAAGGGGCTGTATTCCATCCTCTCGATTGCCGGCTTCGCGCTGCTGGTGTGGGGCTTCGGTCTGGCTCGCCAGCATCCGGTGCTGGTGTGGGTGCCGCCGATGGCGCTGCGCCATCTCAACGCGCTGTTCACCCTGGTGGCCTTCGTGCTGCTGGCGGCGGCCTACGTGCCCGGCAACGCGATCAAGGCGCGCCTCGGCCACCCGATGCTGGCTGCGGTGAAGCTGTGGGCGTTCGGCCACCTGCTGGCCGCCGGCATGCTGCACGACATCGTGCTGTTCGGCGCGTTCCTCGCGTGGGCGGTGGTCGACTTCATGGTGTCCCGACGCCGCGACCGCGCGGCCGGCGTGCGCTACCCGAAGGGTCCGGCCTCGCGCACGGTGCTCACCGTGGTGGTCGGCGTGGCGACCTGGGCCGCCTTCGCGTTCTGGCTGCATAGGCTGATCGTTGGGGTGAGCCCGTTCGGCTGACGGCGTATCATCGGAGGCCTTCCCCACCCGAGCGCGAGGTGCGCCATGGTCGGTTTCCTGCTCTGGTTGCTGCTGCTGGTGTTCTGCTGGCCGATCGCCCTGCTCGCGCTGGTGCTGTATCCCATCGTGTGGCTGCTCGCGCTGCCGTTCCGGCTGGTCGGCATCACCGTCGGCGCGGTGTTTGCCTTCCTGGGCGCCTTGCTGATGCTGCCCGCGCGCGTGCTGCGGGGCCGTCCCGCCTACTGATCCCGCAGGGCAGGCGTCCCCCGCCTGCCCGCCCACCGCTTCCTCCGGGTGATCGCCCACCGGTCGTCTGACCGGCGCCGGGCCGCGCCGGGTGTTCGTGGGCATCCGTTCCGCCGCTCAAGCTTCCTTGTCTTGTGCCGATGTCCTTGGGCAGTGCCCGCGCGTCGCGCATGCCCGGGTGCCTGCAGAGCGTCGTCCGCGGCCGTATCCGCGGGCGACGGACACCCGCTGCGTGCGGGCCGGCTGCATCCAAGGAACGCGACATGAACTGGTCCCACCCGTCCTCCCTGCCGATCACGCTGACCACCGGTGTGGCGCTGTCCGTGTCCACCCCGGGCGTGATGAAGGCCGTACCGCAGCTGGACATGGCGCGGATGCTCGGGCGCTGGCACGAGATGGCGCGCCTGCCCTCACCCCAGCAGCACCCGGCCGACCGCGATATCCGCCTGGACCTGGAGGAGCTGGAGCCCGGACTGCTCCGGATGCGCCGCACCTCGACCGAGCCGAACGGCAGCGAACGCGTCCACGACGCGCAGGTCCGTCGCCGCTTCGCGGTGGAGGAGCCGGGCCAGTTCCAGCGCTCCGCCGCACCGGCCTGGGCGCAGTGGCTGCCCTCGGCCTGGAAAGACATGTGGGTACTGGCCAACGATGCCGACTATCAATGGTTGATGCTGGGCGAACCGCGCCGGCGCGAGCTGTGGATCCTGTCGCGCGAGCCGACCATGGAACGCCAGGTGCTAGAGGCGTTGAAGTCGGTCGCCCGCGGCCTGGGCTACGACCTGGCGCCGCTGGTGGTCAGCGGCCGGCTGCAGACCTTCCACGTACTCTGACCTGCAACACCTTGGCAGGACGCCCCCCGGCGCGCACCATCGCCGATCCCTGGCCCAACCCCCGTCCGGTGCGATGCCTGCCCTTCGCGATCCCTGTCCCTGCGGCCTGCCGCGCACCTATCTGCAGTGCTGCGGTGCGCTGCACGCCGGCGCCCCGGCCGCCGATGCCGAGGCCTTGATGCGCTCGCGCTACAGCGCCTACGTGCGCCGCGACGAGGCCTATCTGCTGGCCAGCTGGCACGCCAGCACGCGGCCGCCGTCGCTCGATCTCGCCGCACAACAGCCGGCACCGACCTGGCTCGGGCTGGACGTGAAACGCCATGTCCCGGAGGGCGACCGCGCCGTGGTCGAGTTCGTCGCGCGCCTGCGCTACGGCGGCGGCAAGGCGCAACGCATGCACGAGGTGAGTCGCTTCGTGCGCGAGGACGGCCGCTGGTACTACCTCGACGGCGACCTGGACGACTGAGCGGCGGTCAGAAGCCCGCCACGCCAATCTCGTGCAGGCGGGCAGCCAGCGCCATGACCTCGGGATGCCGGAAAAAAGCGTGCAGACGATGCGCGCGGACGGCGCCTATTCCAGGCTGCGCCTGCCACTGGGCCTCGCTGCGCGATGCCAGCGTGGCCCAGTCCGGAGCGGATGCGTCGCCCATCGGCGGTGGCGCCAGCGCTGCCAGCCAGCGCTGGAATCCGGCCCGGCGAGCCGCGGCGAACGAGCTCGCGATGGCGCCGGCACGGGCCGGCCCGATGCCGTCGACCTGCGCCAGCTCGGCCGCATCCAGCGCCAGCCAGTCCAGCAATCCGTTCAACTTGCCGGCATCCAGCAGGCGCTGCCAGGTGCCCTCGCCCACCCCGTCGAGGTCCAGCCCGTGGCGCCCACCCAGCCAGTCCAGCCGGGCGAGGAACTGCGCCTGGCAGTCACGGATGTACCGCCAGCAGTCCATCGGGCCATGACGCGCGGGCGGCTGCGGCGATGGTCCGCGCTGCGCCGGACGCCAGGCCACGCCGTCCAGCCGGGGAATGGTCAGGCCGGCCAGCGAGAGACCGACGCGATCGCCGGGACGTACGTCCAGTCGCCGCCAACGGGCCAGCGAGCCGGCACTCACCCGTCGCACCCGGTGATCGCCCAGCTGCACCGGATCGAGCACCAGCACCACACTCACCCGTCCGCTGCGGCCGGTGCGGAACTCGACCGCCCGCACCGTGGCGAGCGCCTGCGCAGCGGGGTATTTCCAGGCCACGGCCCAGTCCGGCGGCGTGGCCTGCCAGGTCCCGGCAGCCGGCCGGGTACCCTGTCGCAGCACCACCCCGTCCGCGGCGAACGGCAGCCCCTGCCGGTACCAGCGCTCGCGCCAGGCGGTAGCCTCGGCGAGATTCGCGACCGGCTCGGTCAGTGCGGCACTGGCGGTCAGCCCCATCGCACGCAGGCCGGCGAGGCGATCGCGCATGGCGGACGGGCCGCTCGGCCAGTCCCAGACGAACAGGCCGATGTGCGCTGCAGTGGCATCGTCCAGGGAGCTTCGCGCCAGTGCGCCCGCAACCCGCGAGCGGGCGCTGTCGCCACCGTCGCGCGCCTGCACGTGCCCGGGCAGATGCCACACCAGCTCGCCCTGCAGCACCACCCGCGGCGGGGCGTTCGGCAGGAAGTCCGGCACGGCGGCAATGCGGTGCGCCGCGGCGGTCCAGTCCGAGCCGCGCGTGCCGTCACCGCGGCTCACTGCCTCGCGCAGTTTGCCGTGCTCGTAGAGCAGCGTGACGGCCACGCCGTCGGCCTTCGGCTGGATCCACAGATCGTGGCCGCCACGCGCAGCCATCCACGCGCGCACCGCCGCCGCATCGGGCAGCTTGGCCAGCCCGGTCTGCACCACCGGTGCGCGCACCCGGCCACTGGCGTCGGCCAGGTGCGGCAGCGCGGCCGGCGCCTGCGACGGGAAGCAGTCGCGCCAGGCACGGTACTGTGCCAGCGACTGGTCGTAGACCGCATCGCTGACCGGCGACGAGCCGTCCACCCGATACGCGTGGTTCCAGGCGGCCAGCCGGTCGTGCAGCCCCTGCAGCTCCTGCCGGGCGCGCGCGGGCGGCCACGCCGGGCAGCCGGCCTGCGCCGCGCCATTCGTCATCCATGCCAGGGCCAGCAGCACGCTGCCGACCGGTTTCGCTGTCCATCGCATCGCCGCTCTCCACCGGCGCGGTCCATCCGCCGGCCACCGGTCACCCTAGCCGTCGTTGCCGACCCGCGGCAGCCGGCGGAGCGGTGGATCGCTGTGGGCGCCGGCGGATGCCTGAGGCCGGTTGCCGCCGTCGGCCGTGCCGGTCAGCCGCCCGATCCGAAGCGCAGCGTCGTCTGCCCGGCGCCCTGTCCCTGCGGGCCGAAGCGACGCTCGACGATGGTGCCCGCGCCGTCATGGCCGATCAGCACCACGGTGCTGGCCCGCGTGCCGTATCGCTCGCCGCGGATGAAGGCCGAGGACAGCCAGCGCTCACGCTCCAGCCCGATCCCCGTATCGGGCAGGAGATCGTCCGGAGCCTGATGCTCGTCGGCCAGCGCGGCGAACAGCGGCTCGATGTCCTGTGCGTCGCGCGCCAGCCAGGTCTCGATGCACGCCATCAGCGCACGGGTCTTCGGCCATGGCGTATTGAAGTCGGCATTGGACAGGCCATGCACGCCCGGCGTGACCGCCTGCACGCGCGGCTCCGGCCGGTTGCCGAGGTAGAACCCCGCCTGCGCGTCGAAGGTAAGCAGATTGAACGGCCGGTAGTGCGCCGCATCGGCATGCAGGCGCGCGGCATGCGTCGGCGCGTCGTCTCGGCCGGTGAGGTAGTCCAGCGCCAGCAGGCCGCGCGAGCGACCCAGTTGCGGATCGCGCGGATCGCGCACGTTGGTCACCACCGCGCAGCGGCCGTCATCGGTCACCCCGAGCCAGGTGCCGCCCGCTTCGAGATCGCGCCCGGCGGCCATCGTCGTATCCGGCCAACGCGCCAGCGGCACGGCAGGCCGCTGGTGGAACTCGTCGCGATTGCCGGCGAGCACCAGCCGCCAGCGGGGATGGGCGTTCCAGGCGAAACCGATCAGGCACATGGGGCGAAAGGGCGAGGAGTGAGTGAAGAGGAGTGAGAAGTGAGAGAGGGGATCGCTCGCTTCGCGCGACAACGGGTATCCGGCAGCTTCCTGCCCGTCATCCCGGCGAAAGCCGGGATCCAGCGCCTGGACGCCATGAACCGGAAAGACGCTGGATTCCTGCCTCTGCAGGAATGACGAACAGCATCGTAAGCGCTGTCATGACGGGACCAGCGCCAAGCTTCCTCTTCTCCATCTCTCACTTCTCACTCCTCTTCACTCACTCCTTCGCCCTGCGCCTTGCCGCCTCCCCCCAGCGCGCTGCGACCCTCGGCGTGGTCATGCACACCGCTTCGTCGGTGACGGTGGTGACGGCACGTTCGAGCAGCTGGATGTCGGCCTCATGCTGGCGCGGCACGTGCGGATCCTCGAAGAAGATCGCCCGCTGGCAGCGGTGCTCCAGCACCAAGTCGGCGATCTGCGCGTCGCCGCCCATCGGACCGCTCTGGTAGCGCTGTACCCATTCCCGGTCGGTCGGCCAGCCGCGGCTCCAGGCCAGTTCGTTGAGCCGCTGGCCGGTGGTGCCGGTGGCCACGCGACCGGCGAAGCGCGAGAGCACGTCGAACTGCTCGGCGGCGAAGGCCAGCATCTGCGGCTTCATCGCATCGTGGGCGATCAGCGCCAGGGTCTGGGACTCCAGCGCGTACAGCGCGTCGGCGCCGGGGTCGGCCGGCAAGCCCGCGTGCACGCGCTCCATCTCGATCCAGTCACGCGCCGAGGCCACGGTGGAGATGAACGGCTTGCCGTGGATCACGCACTGGCGCTTGAGCGCCACCGCCTCGGGGAAGATCGATGACGGATCGACCGGGTCGATCAGGTAGATCGCCCCGTCGAGCGTGCGCTCCGGCCCCATCCCGACCACTTCGGCCACCAGCTTCATCAGGCCGCCGGCACGACCGTAGGGGTAACGCTTGAGGCCCTCGTAGCCGAACAGGATGCGCTCGCCGGCGAGCGCGTCGTAGGTGCGGCCGACCGCATGCAGGTCCACGCCCAGCTCGCGGATGCCGCGCTCGCAGGCGCGCAGCCAGCGGAACAGCGCCGCCTCGCGGTGGCTGTGGTGGAGACGGTTGGCGGCAAGGCCCATGCGCATCCGGAGCTACTCCTCGCAGCAGTGGTGGATCGGCGGAGACGCGACGAGCGGCATACGCGGCGCCGGGCCCCACGTGGCATTCTCGGTCAGGCGACGACACCATGGCCAGCCGGTTCGGCCCCAGGCGTCGATATCGCTTGCCTGGCGAAGCGTGGCGGAAGGAGATCGCATGCGTTGCAGTCGGTTCACCGGTTTACTCGCAACCGCCCTCATGCTGGCGCCGGCGCTGCTGCGCGCCCAGAACGACGACGCCTGGCGCAGGGCACAGGTTGCCGCGGCGGAACGCTCCGAGCGGATCATGGCGTCGGCGACGCGCCGCAAGACCCTGCTCGGCGAATACCTCGTGATGATGGACGCCGCGGCCAAGGCGTCGCCGGAGGACCGCGCGTTCAACGTGATCTTCAGCCAGTACCTGAGCTGGTTCCAGACCTATGTCGGCGACTACCCGGATGCGGCGATCAGCTATTCGATCGCGCAACCGGCCCAGGCCGGCGATGCGGCCTCGCCACTGTCCGGCGGCTGGGTGCCGGAACCGGCAACGCAGGCGCTGATGCCGCTCGTGCACGGGCGTCAGGCGGTGTTCTTCAACGAGGCACACAACATCCCGCTGACCCGCACGCTCACCGTGGCCATGCTGCCTGCACTCCGGCGCGAGGGTTTCGACTACCTCGCGGTGGAGACGCTCTACGACGATGACACGCATCTGGCCACCCGCGGCTATCCCACCGCGGACAGCGGCTTCTACGTGAACGAGCCGATCTACGGCGAGATGGTGCGCAGCGCGCTGAAGCTGGGCTTCAAGGTGGTGGCCTACGAATCGGACCAGCCCGGCACGCCCGATGCGCGGGAACGGGCGCAGGCGCACAACCTCTACGAGCGGATCTTCCGCAAGGACCCCAAGGCCCGTGTGGTGGTGAATGCCGGCTACGCGCACATCCTGAAGAGCGGCCGTTACCTTGGCGGCAAGAGCATGGCGGAGTATTTCCAGTCGATCACCGGCATCGAGCCGCTGTCGATCGAGCAGACCATGATGATCCCCCACCCGGAACCGGACAGCGACCATCCCTGGTACACCGCGGTGGTCAAGACCCGGGTTCCCGACGTGCCCTTCGTGTTCGTCCACCCGGACGGCAAGATGTGGTCGCTGCGCCCGGGGTACGACGTGAGCGTGTTCTTCCCGCCCGCGAAGATGCGGCGGGAGCGCCCGACCTGGCTGAATCTGCTCGGCCTGCGCAAGCATGTCTTCGTCAACGGCAAGCGCCTGTGCGACAACACCTGGCCCTGCCTGGTCGAGGCGCTGTACGCAGACGAGGGGGACGATGCGGTGGCCGCGGACCGCGTACTGTTCGAGCCTCCGCCCGATCCGCTGCCACTGCACGATCGCCTGCGTTCGCTGCGCGGCGCCCCCCAGGCCGAGCTCTACCTGCGGCCCGGCGACTATCGGTTGCGCGTCACCGAAGGCGATGGCCTGCCCCAGGTGAAGCAGACCATCCACGTGGCCACGAATACCCGGACCGCGACGCCCGACGAACACTAGCCAGGTACGTCGGAACCGGCCACGGGCGGCAGCAGCACCCGCCTGTGGTCGGCGTGGGCGTCGTGCGCCGGGGTGAACGGCTCGCAGGCCGGCGCACTCCGCCCGGACCGGACGCCATGGCGACGCTCGCCCCGGCGGGCGCCGGATCCGGGCTCGCCGCGCCCGGCTCAGGCGGCGGCGACGCTGGCCTGCGCCAGCATCCGGGCGATCGACACGGCCGCCTCGCGACCGTCGTACACCGCGCGCACCACCAGGTCCGCGCCGCGCACGTTGTCGCCGCCGGCAAAGATCTGCGGGTTGGCCGTCTGCAGCGGCAGCGCGCCGTCGGCACCGGTGATCACCCGGCCGTTGCGCTCGAGGGTGACGCCGTGCGCCTTCAGCCAGTCCGGTGGGCTGGGCAGGAAGCCGAACGACTGGATCACCACGTCGGCGGCGATCTCGGTCTCGCTGCCCGGCACGTTCTGCGGACGCGGGCGGCCGTGGCCATCGGCGACCAGCTCGGTGGCGATCACCCGCACGCCGCGCACGTGGCCCTGGCCGTCGTCGAGGATTTCCAGCGGCTGGCGCTGGAACACGAATTCCACGCCTTCCTCGCGGGCGTGTTTCACCTCGCGCGCCGAGCCGGGCATGCTCGCCTCGTCACGGCGGTAGACGCAGCTCACCGCGGAAGCGCCGAGGCGCACCGCGGTACGCACGCAGTCCATGCCGGTGTCGCCCCCGCCGAGCACCACCACGCGCTTGCCGTTGAGGTCGATCGGCGAGGGCTCGTCGCGCAGCAGGCGCTCGGTGTTGGCAATCAGGAACGGCAGCGCGTCATGCACGCCGTGCAGCGCGCGACCGGGCAGCTCGCCATTGACGAAGGTGTAGGCACCGGTGCCGACGAACACCGCGTCGTAGTCGTCCAGCAGCTGGCCGAACTCGATGTCGCGACCGACCTCCTTGTTGAGATGGAAACGCACGCCCATCTCCTCCAGCACGGCGCGGCGCGTGCGCACCACGTCCTTTTCCAGCTTGAACGGCGGGATGCCGAAGGTCAGCAGGCCGCCGATCTCGCTCTGCCGGTCGTAGACGTCGGCCGCAATGCCGGCGCGGCGCAGGCGGTCGGCGCAGGCCAGGCCGGCCGGGCCGGCGCCGACGATGGCGACGCGCCGGCCGGTCTCGCGCACGTGGCTCAAGTCCGGGCGCCAGCCCTGGCGCAGCGCCTCGTCGGTGACCCAGCGCTCGATGCTGCCGATGGTGACCGCGCCGAACGCAGTCTGCTCCAGCGTGCAGGCGCCTTCGCACAGGCGGTCCTGCGGGCAGATGCGGCCGCAGATCTCCGGCAGCGGGTTGGTCTCGTGCATCAGCGTGGCCGCTTCCATGATGCGGCCGTCCTGCACCAGCTTGAGCCAGTTCGGGATGTAGTTGTGCACCGGGCAGGCGTGCTCGCAGTACGGGTTGCCGCAGTCGATGCAGCGACCGGCCTGCGCATCGGCCTGGCCGGCGTCGAAGCCGCCGGCGATCTCGCCGTAGCCGAGCACGCGCACGTTGACCGGCACGGTGCGCGGCGACTGGCGCGGCAGGTTGAGGAACTGGAAGGTCTTGTCGGTCATGCTTTGAACCCGGAAGTGAGTGCAGAGGAGTGAGAAGTGAGAGAGAGCATGGGGAGTGCGGATTTCTCTCGCTCCTCACTTCTCTCCCCTCGCTCCTGCTTCATGCGGCGCTCCTCAGCTCGTCCGCCAGCGCCGCCAGGCTCGCGGCCTTCGGCTTGACCAGCCAGAACTTGTACTGCAGGCCACGGAAGTCGCGCAGGATCTGCCGCCCCCACGCGCTGCCGGTGTATTCGACGTGGCGCATCACCAGGCCGCGCAGGTGCTGCATGTAGTGCTCCATGCCCTCCGGCGAGATGCGCAGGATGTCCACCAGCTCGTGGTTGTAGCAGTCGACGAAATCGCGTTCGAGGTCGAGCACGTAGGCGAAGCCGCCGGTCATGCCCGCGCCGAAGTTGAGGCCGACCTTGCCCAGCACCGCCACCACGCCGCCGGTCATGTATTCGCAGCAGTGGTCGCCCGCCCCTTCCACCACCGCCAGCGCACCGGAGTTGCGCACCGCGAAGCGCTCGCCGGCGCGGCCGGCGGCGAACAGCTCGCCGTCGGTGGCGCCGTACAGGCAGGTGTTGCCGATGATCGCCGCGTCCTGGCTGGCGAACGGCGAGTCGGCCGGCGGCCGCACGATGATCCGTCCGCCGGCCATGCCCTTGCCGACGCCGTCGTTGGCCTCGCCGGTCAGCTCGATGTGCACGCCGCCGGCGTTCCAGGCGCCCAGGCTCTGCCCGGCGGCGCCGGTGAGCTTGAGCGTGATCGGCCGGTCGTCCATGCCGTGGTCGCCGTACAGCCGGGCCACGTCGCCGGACAGCCGCGCGCCGATCGCGCGGTCGGTGTTGACGATCGGGTAGCTGAACGTGCCGCCGCGACGGGCCAGCACCGCTTCGCGCGCGTCGGCGCTGATCCGGGCAGCCAGCTCGGCCGGGTCGCGCATCGGATTGCGCGGCAGGGTGCAGGCCGTGTCGACACTCGCGCCGAGGCCACGGCCGTCGGTGAGCGGCGTGAGGTCCAGCCGGTGCTGCACCGGCGTGGTGCCCTCGGCCTGCCGGAGCTGTTCGCTGCGACCGATCAGCTCGGCCAGCGAGCGCACGCCCAGCCGGGCCAGGTGCGCACGCACGTCCTCGGCGATGAAGCGGAAGTAGTTCATCACCATCTCGGGCAGGCCGACGAAGTGGTCCTTGCGCAGCACCGGATGCTGCGTGGCCACGCCGGTGGCGCAGTTGTTGAGATGGCAGATGCGCAGGTACTTGCAGCCCAGCGCGACCATCGGGCCGGTGCCGAAGCCGAAACTCTCCGCGCCGAGCATCGCCGCCTTGATCACGTCCAGGCCGGTCTTCAGGCCGCCATCGGTCTGCAGCCGCACGCGGCCACGCAGTTCGTTGCGGCGCAGGGTCTGCTGGGTCTCGGCCAGGCCGAGTTCCCACGGCGTGCCGGCGTACTTGATGGAGGTCAGCGGGCTGGCGCCGGTGCCGCCATCGTGGCCGGACACGGTGATCAGGTCCGCACCGGCCTTGACCACGCCCGCGGCGACGGTGCCGACGCCGGCATGGCTCACCAGCTTCACCGAGACCAGCGCCTCGGGGTTCACTTCCTTCAGGTCGTGGATCAGCTCGGCGAGATCCTCGATCGAATAGATGTCGTGGTGCGGCGGCGGCGAGATCAGGCCGATGCCGGGCTTGGCGTAGCGCAGCCGGGCGATGGTGGCGTCGACCTTGTGGCCGGGCAGCTGGCCGCCCTCGCCGGGCTTGGCGCCCTGCGCCACCTTGATCTGCAGCACCTCGGCGTTGACCAGGTAATGCGGGGTGACGCCGAAGCGGCCGGAGGCGACCTGCTTGATCTTGGACATCTTCTCGGTGCCGTAGCGCGCCGGATCCTCGCCGCCCTCGCCCGAGTTGGAGCGCGCGCCGAGCCGGTTCATCGCGGTCGCCAGCGCCTCGTGCGCCTCCGGCGAGAGCGCGCCCAGCGACATGCCGGCCGAGTCGAAGCGCTTGAGGATGACGTCCACCGGCTCGACCTCGTCCAGCGGGACCGGCGCGCCCAGCGGCTGCGGTTCGAGCAGGTCGCGCAGCGCCGAAGGCGGGCGGCGGTCGACGTGATCGGCGTAGACGCGGTAGTCGTCCTGGTTGCCGGTGCGCACCGCCAGCTGCAGGCTGCCGATCACGTCCGGGTTGTACATGTGGTACTCGCCGCCGTGGATGTACTTGTACAGGCCGCCGGCGCGCAGCGGCAGCGCCTCGTCCCAGGCCTCGGCGGCGAGCAGGCGCTGGTCGTGTTCCAGGTCCTCGAAGGTGGCGCCGCCGATGCGCGACGGCGTACCGGGGAAGCACAGGTCGACCACCTCCTTCGACAGGCCGACGATCTCGAACAGCTGCGCGCCGCGGTAGCCGGCGATGGTCGAGATGCCCATCTTGGAAAGGATCTTCAGCAGGCCCTTGCGGATGCCGCGGCGGTAGCTGCGGCCCACCTCGGCGCGGTCGGCGTCGATGTGGCCCTGCCGGCCCAGCTCGAACAGGCTCTGGTAGGCCAGCCACGGGTAGATCGCGGTGGCGCCGTAGCCGATCAGGCAGGCGAACTGGTGCGGGTCGCGCGGGGTGGCGGTCTCCACGATCAGGTTGCACTGGCAGCGCAGACCCTCGTCGATCAGGTGCGCGTGCACCGCGCCGGTGGCCAGCAGCGCATGGATCGGCAACTTGTCGCGCTCGGGGTAGCGGTCGCTGAGGAACACCAGCTGGTGGCCGTCGCGCACCGCCTGCGCGGTCTCCCGGCAGAGCCGCCGCAGCGCCTGCTCCAGGCCTTCCTCCGGCGCGTACATCAGGTCGAAGCGCGGCGTGCCGGCAAACTGCGGCAGCGCCAGCAGCTGGCGCAGCTTGCGCTGGCTGAGGATCGGCGAGTTGATCAGCGTCTGCTTCGCGTTCTCCGCCGACAGCTCGAACGGATTGCCCTCCGGACCGAGCTGGGTCACCAGCGACATCACCAGCTTCTCGCGCAGCGGATCGATCGGCGGATTGGTGACCTGGGCGAAGGCCTGGCGGAAGCGGTCGCACAGCGGACGCACCTGGCGCGACATCGCCGCGATCGGCGTGTCGTCGCCCATCGAGCCGGTGGCCTCGGCCTCCAGGTCGGCCATCACCTTGAGCACCGACTCGCGTTCCTCGCGGGTCAGGCCGTAGAGCTTCTGGTAGCGGTGCAGCTCGTCCGGCGGCAGCGGCTCGGCAGCCAGCGACGGATCGATCAGGTCCGACTCCAGGTAGCTGACGCCGGCGCGCAGCCAGTCGCGGAACGGCGCGCGCGAACGGTTGATCGCATCGATGTCGGCATCGCGCAGCAGGCGGTGCGCCTTCAGGTCCACCGCGATCATCTCGCCCGGTGCCAGCCGACCCTTGGCCACCACCTGGGCGGACGGCACGTCCCACAGGCCCGCCTCGGAAGCGACGATCAGGTGGTTGTCGGCCGACAGCGCCCAGCGCGCCGGGCGCAGGCCGTTGCGGTCCAGCGTGCAGGCGGCGTACTGGCCGTCGCACATCACCAGCCCGGCCGGACCGTCCCAGGGCTCGGAATGCAGCGCGTAGTACTCGTAGAACGCGGCAAGATCCTCGTCGATGCCCTCGCGCGCGGCGAACGCCGGCGGCACCAGCACGCGCATCGCGGCGAGCATGTCCAGGCCACCGGCGAGCAGCACTTCCAGTGCGTTGTCCAGGCTTTCGGAATCCGAACCGGTCTGCCGCACCAGCGGCCCGATGTCGCTCAGGTCGACCCGTGGCGAACGCAGGATCGCCTCGCGCGCCTGCATCCAGCGCCGGTTGGCGCGGATGGTGTTGATCTCGCCGTTGTGCGCCAGCAGGCGGAACGGCTGCGCCAGCCGCCACTGCGGCATGGTGTTGGTGGAGAAGCGCTGGTGGAAGACCACCGCATCGGACGTCAGCGCCGCGTGCTGCAGGTCCGGATAGACCTCGCGCAACCTGCCCGGCGCGGCCATCGCCTTGTAGCCGACCACGTCGGCCGACAGCGTGATCACGTAGAAATGCTCGTCGTTGCGCAGCGCGTGTTCGGCGCGGCGACGGGCGCGGAACAGCGCCAGCTCGAAAGCCTCTTCGGCCATGCCCTCGCCCGGCTCGACGAAGATCTGCCGCACCCGCGGCTGCGCCGCGGCGGCGAGCGGGCCGCAGGCGTCCGCATTCACCGCCACCTCGCGCCAGCCGGCGGTGTCCACGCCTTCCTCGCGCAGGCTGCGCTCCAGCTGCACCGCCGCGGCGTCGCCGCCAGCCGGATCGAGAAACACCACGCCGGCGGCGAAACGCTCGCCGAGCGCGATGCCGGCCGACTTGGCCAGCGCGCGCAGCCACGGCTGCGGGCGGTGGATCAGCACACCGCAGCCGTCGCCGCTGACGCCATCGGCGTTCACGCCGCCGCGATGGGAAAGTTTGGCCAGCGCCTCGAAAGCCGTATCCACCACCCAGGCGCTGGCGCGCCCGTCCACGTTCGACACCAGGCCGAAGCCGCAGCTGTCGTGTTCGAAACTCGCGTCGTACAGGCCCGGGGTGGTGTGTTGTCGCAAGGGTGCCTTCCTCTCTCGATTCGCCAGGTGGAACGGTGGGAGACAGCAAAGCCTGCGGCGCACGCGCCGCAGGCGATTGACAAGACGTGCCCCCCGACTGTACGCACAAATGACGCGCCGCGTCAAAGACATTTGGGCGTCTAAACGTAAAAACGCGGGTAGTGCCCGCAAGGTGTTCCGGACCGGTCCGATCCGGCCCGCTCGCCGCGGTCACGGCGCTCGGCGATAATCGACCGCATGCCCAATGCCGCCCGACGTCACCTGCCCCTGCTGCCGCTTCTCGCCGGCCTCCTCATGCTCCCCGTCCCGCCCGTCCTGGCCCACGCCAGCGGCCAGAGCGCGGCCGAAAAGGCCAAGGCGGAGCAGCGCCTCGACGACGTGCGCAGCCGCATGGAAGAGCTGGCCAAGAGTCGCCAGCAGACCGCCAGCGAGCGCGACAAGATCAATGCCGAACTGGCCCGTCGGGCCCGCGCGCTGGCCGCGGCGGCGAGTGCGGTCCGCGCGACCGAACAGCAGATCGCCGCCAAGCAGAAAGACCTGGAACAGTTGCAACAGCAACGATCCCAGCTACAGGGCAAGCTCGACCGGCAGAAGGAGGCGATCGCCGAGCTGCTGCGCGCCACCTATGCACTCGGCCAGGGCTCGGACCTGCGCCTGCTGCTCGGCGACGAGGACGTGGCACGCATCGCCCGGTCGCTGGCCTATTCGAAGTATTTCCAGCAGGACCGGGTGCAGCGCGTGCAGCAGCTGATGGCGGACCTCGCCAAGCTGCAATCGCTGCAGGATGCGATCACCCAGGAACAGCAGGCGCTGGAGGCCACGCGTGCCCAGCAGGCCGAGCAGGCCAGGGTGCTGGGCGCCCGGCGCGCCGAACAGAAGAAGCTGGCCAACGCCATCGATGCCACCTACCGGAGTGAAGGCGATCGGCTGGCCGCACTGAAGCAGGACGAACGGTCGCTGACCTCCCTGGTAAGCAGGCTGCAGGCGGCCATCGACAAGGCGGCTCGCGAAGCCGAACGGCGCAACGGCCCGGGCAGCAGCAAGGGACAAGTGCTGGCGAACATCCGCGGCAGCCTGCCCTGGCCGGCGCCCGGCGAGGTGCACAGCTACGGCAACGGCGTGCTGATCCGCGCGCCGGGCGGCAGCGAGGTGCACGCGGTGGCGAAGGGCCGGGTGGTCTACGCCAACTTCCTGCGCGGTTACGGGATGCTGGTGATCCTCGACCACGGCGGCGGCTGGATGAGCATGTACGGCAACAACGAGGCTTTGCTGCACCGGGTCGGGGACACCGTGGAGGCCGGCGAAGCCGTCGGTACCGCCATGGCGCCGACCGGCGTCAATACCGGGGCCTACTTCGAGCTGCGCCACGCCAACAAGCCGGTCGACCCGCGCAGTTGGCTGGCCCGTCACCGTTGACGCAGCGCGAGCCGTCGCGCAGGCTGGCCGGCGCGACGTGCGACGGAATTTCCGCCCCTCTTTCGTGGTCCAATCGGGAACGCGCGAAGCGCCCCCAAGCCTGGCAGTCCGGAGTCCCCCGATGCGTGTTTTCCCCTACGGCCTGATCGCCCTGTTGCTGCTCGCCCCGACCGCCTGGAGCCAGGCCGCTCCTGCCGGCGCTTCCGGCGGCGACGCTCCGGCGGCGGCCAGTTCGACGGCCGGCAGCGATCCGGTCGATCTCGAGGACATCCGCAACTTCAGCCGGGTCTACGAGGTCGTGCGCCAGGCCTACGTGGAAAAGGTGGACAACAAGACGCTGATGAAGGCGGCAATCACCGGCATGCTGGCCGGCCTCGACCCGCACAGCGAGTACCTGGACAAGGAAGGTCTGGCCGAGCTCAACGAAGACACCACCGGCGCCTACAGCGGCCTGGGCATCGAGGTGATCGAGGACGGCGACACGCTGCGCATCGTCGCGCCGATCGACGACACCCCCGCCTCCCGTGCGGGGATCAAGCCCGGCGACGTGATCGTCAAGATCGACGGCAAGCTGGTCACCGACGAGAACATCGACAAGATGTTCAAGGATCTGCGTGGCGCACCGGGCACCAGGATCACCCTGACCATCGTGCACGAGAACAGCGACAAGCTGGTCGACCTGCCGCTGGTCCGCGAGAAGATCTCGGTGCCCAGCGTGCGGGTCCGCGAGATCGAGCCCGGCTACGCCTACATCCGCATCAGCCAGTTCCAGGAGGACACCGCGCCCGACCTGGAGAAGAAGCTCGGCGAACTGATCGCCAAGCACGGCCAGCCGAAAGGCGCGATCCTCGACCTGCGCTCCAACCCCGGCGGCCTGCTGACCTCGGCGGTGGCAGTCAGCGACGACTTCCTGAATTCCGGCACCATCGTCACCACCAAGGGCCGGCTGGCCGACGCCAACATGGACTTCAGCGCCCACCCGGGCGACCTGCTCGACGGTGCGCCGCTGGTGGTGCTGGTGGACAACGGCACCGCCTCGGCCGCCGAAATCGTCTCCGGCGCGCTGAAGGACAATCACCGCGCGCTGATCGTCGGCCGCCGCACCTTCGGCAAGGGCGTGGTGCAGACCGTGCTGCCGCTGGATGCCGACCACGCAGTGAAGATCACCACCGCGCGCTACTACACGCCCAACGGCACCTCGATCCAGGCCGAGGGCATCAAGCCGGACATCGCGCTGGCCGACCTCAGCGTGCGCAAGGCCGACAGCGCACCGCAGCTGATCAGCTCCGAGGCGGACCTCAGCCATCACCTGGCGAACGAAGACGGCAGCAACGGCAAGGACATCAACAACGACGGCAGCGCGGAGAACGCCAAGCTGGCGACCAAGGATTACGCCCTGTCGCAGGCGATGAACGTGCTCAAGGGCCTGGCGTTGAACCGCCCGGCGGCGACGCCCGCATCGCGTTGAACGCCGTGGGTCAGCGCCGGATCTGTGGCGCCCGTTCGCCCAGCCGCGCGGCCAGTTCGGGATCGTCGAGCAGGGTGAAGCCGGCGAACTCGAATGCCGGGGCCACCAGGCAGGTACACAGCGCGTAGTCGCCCAGCGGCCGGGCTGCCTGCCAGGCACCTGCAGGCACCACATGCACGGGTTCGGCTGCGCCGCTTCCGTGCCCGAACGGCCCCAGCCGGAGGCATTCCAGCCGATCCTCCGCGGCGTGGTAGACCAGCAGCTCCAGCGGGTCGCCCTCCACGAAATGCCAGGCCTCGTGGGCATCCACCCGATGCCAGGCGCTCTGCTCGCCTGCCGCGAGCAGGAACTGGATCGCGCTAAGTGGTGACCGCTCACCGTCGGGAACGGCAGCGGTGTGGATGCGACGGAAGTGCCCACCCTCGATGTGCGGCGCCAGCGCCAGCTGTCCGATCAGCTGCGCCGCGCGCGGATGCATACGGTCAGGCCGCCTTGTCGGCCGGCGGCTTCGGTTGTGGCTTTAGCAACCAGGCCACGGCAAGGATGCCCAGCTCGTAGAGCAGGCACATCGGCACCGCCAGCATGATCATCGAGGTAATGTCCGGCGGCGTGATGAAGGCCGCGACGGTGAACGCGCCGACGATCGCGAAGCGGCGACCGCTGCGCAGCTTCTCCAGGCTCACCAGGCCGATCGCGGCAAGGATCACCACCGCCACCGGCACCTCGAAGCACAGGCCGAAGGCGAAGAACATCAGCATCACGAAATCGAGGTAGTGGCTGATGTCGGTCATCATCTCCACGCCCTCGGGCGTCACCGCGGCGAGGAAGCGGAATGCCGCCGGCAGCACCAGAAAATAGGCGAACGCGCAGCCGAGGTAGAACAGCACCAGCGCCGCGCCGAGCAGGGGGCGCGCCAGCCGCTTCTCGTGCTTGTACAGGCCCGGGCTGACGAAGGCCCACAGCTGGTACAGGATCATCGGCATCGAGATGAACAGCGCTGCATAGAACGCCAGCTTCAGCGGCGTCACGAACGGGCTGGCCACCTCGGTCGCGATCAGGTGGGCGCCGTGCGGCAACCGGGCCACCAGCGGCGCGGCCAGCTCGGTGTACAGACGGTTGGCCAGCGGCACCAGCGCCAGCAGCACCAGCAGTACGGTGACGCTGGCGCGCACGATGCGCGAACGCAGTTCCAGCAGGTGCGAAAACAGCCCCTGCTCCAGATCGATGGATTCGTCAGCCTTGGCCACGCGGCACCTCGTCGGACGACGGGTTGGATGGCGCCGCCGTCGGCTTGCCGGTCATCAGCGGCGCCTCCGCCGGATTCGGTGCGGCAGTGTCCGCCGTCGGCTCTGCCGCCGGGTCGGCCTGCGCCAGCGTGGAGACATCCGCCGCCGCCTGCCCCGCCTTGCGCGCCGTCTCGTCGACCCGCGCCTGCACCTGGTCGAGTTTGGCCTGGGCCGCCTCGGCCTGCGCGGCGGCTTCACGGGCGGCGCGGCGGATCTCCTCCACCTGCAGCTCGCGCTCGACCTCGGCGCGCACGCTGTCCCAGCCCGAGCGCAGTCGTCGCAGCAGGGTGCCGGCGGTACGCGCGGCCACCGGCAGCTTCTCGGGTCCGAGCACGATCAACGCGATGACGGCAAGCAGCAGCAGCTTGCCGAAGCTGATCTCGATCATGGCCGCACGCCGTCGACGTGCTTACTTGGCGTCGCTGGAGTCGCGCTGACTCTGCGTCGTGCCGGCGTTGGTCGACGATGGCGGCGGGTCGGCCCGCAGGCGCTCGTCATCCTGGCGCGCCTTGGCATCGGCATCGGACGCATCGTCGCCGTTCAGTCCCTTCTTGAAATCGCGGATCGCGCCACCGAGGTCGGAACCGACGTTGCGCAGCTTGCCGGTGCCGAAAATCACCACGACCACGACAAGCAGGATGATGAGATGCCAGATGCTCATGATGTCCTCAGAAAGCCCAACTGGTGGGAGGGTGGACCCCGCAGGGCGGGGTCGCGCCATCCGATCAGTGTGAAGTGTACTCCTCCAGGCGGTCGCGGAAATCGACCACCGGACCAGGCACGTTGCTCACGCCGCCCTCGAAGATGCGCCGCGGGGTGATGCCGGCACCGTACACGGCGGCGTTGGCGTCGTAGTCGATGCGCAGCACCGAGCCGTCCAGCGCCACGCCGGCAAACAGGCCACGCGAACGCGAATACGAGTAGATCTCCGCCTTCATCTGGCCGTCGGTGGCGGCGGTGGCGGTACGACCGACCGGGCCGGCGGCCGCCGAAGCATCCGCGCCAAGGGTGAATTTGCCGTTGACGATGGAATCGACCCCTCGCTGGGTGCGGAACACCAGGATGACGTCGGTGGAGGACACGCCGGCCTGGAAGCCGATGCTGCCGCCGGTCATGGTGATGAAGCTGGGGTTGGACCAGGTGCCGTCGCGGGTCTTCACCGAGATCAGGCCCTCGCCGCGGCGGCCGCCGAAGATGAAGCCGGCCTTGACCATGTCCGGGATCACCGCGATCGCCTTGGCATCGCGCAGCAGGTCCTGCGGAATCGCCTTGTCCGGCGCCTGCATGATCTCGTTGAGCACGCGCACGGCGTTGTGCGCGCGGTCCAGCGGGGCGTCCTCGGCGCGCGCGGCCATCGCCGGCAGCAGCAGGACCAGGGCAAGCAGCGACCATCGACGCAGGGAAGCTTTCAGCATGGGGTGGCTCCGCAATTTCTTGAAGGTTGGGGTGACGATCGTGCGGTCGCGGACCTAGCGGGCCGGAGCCGGCCCTGTGGCAGACTGGAAGGCCCTTTCCAGACCGACGCCGACGCACATGAGCCGCCACTATACCGGCCTGGCCGGATACGCCCACGACCAGCCGCCCAAGGCTGGCGTATTGCTGGTGAACCTTGGCACACCGGAAGCCCCCACGGCCGCCGCCGTGCGCCCCTACCTGGCGGAATTCCTGGGCGATCCGCGCGTCATCGAGTATCCCCGCTGGCTGTGGTGGCTGATCCTGCACGGCATCATCCTGCGCGTTCGACCCAGGCGCTCGGCCCACGCCTACGCGCGCATCTGGACCGAGCACGGCTCGCCGCTGCGCACCGGCAGCGAAGGACTGGCCCGCGCGCTGCAGTCGGAACTGGCCGGGCGGCTGCCCGGGCCGGTGCGGGTGGACCTGGCGATGCGCTACGGCCGGCCCTCGGTGCGCGAACGGATCGAGGCGATGCAGCGAGAAGGCGTGCGGCGTCTGCTGGTGCTGCCGCTGTACCCGCAATATTCCGCGACCTCCACCGGCTCGGTGATCGACGCGGTGGCCGACACGCTGAAGACGCTGCGCTGGCCGCCCGAGCTGCGCCTGGTCAACGACTACCACGACCAGCCGGCGCACATCGACGCGCTGGCGCGCAGCATCGAAGCGTTCTGGGCAGAACGCGGCCGCGGCGACAAGCTGCTGCTGTCCTTCCACGGCATCCCCGAGCGCTACCTGCGCGCAGGCGATCCCTACTTCTGCCAATGCCACGCCACGGCGCGACTGCTGCGCGAGAAGCTGGGGCTGGGCGAGGACGCGGTGCTGGTGAGCTTCCAGTCACGTGTGGGCCGCGAGCGCTGGCTGCACCCGTACACCGACCAGACGGTCAAACAACTGGCGAAAGATGGCGTGAAGAAGCTCGACGTGATCTCGCCCGGCTTCGCCGTGGACTGCCTGGAGACGCTGGAGGAGATCGCGATGCAGAACCGCGAGTTCTTCCTCGCCGGCGGTGGAACGGACCTGCGCTACATTCCCGCGCTCAACGATTCGCCCGATCAGGTGAAGGCCATGGCCGACCTGGTGCAGCGCCACGCGCAGGGCTGGCCCGAGTTCGCCCCGGACTACGACGCCAAGGCCGCACTGCTGCGCCAGAACGCAGCCAAAGGCCGCGCCGACGCGATGGGTGGCCGTACCGGATGAAGACCGGGGATTCGCCGCGCGAACGGCGCATCGCCCTGCCCACGCTCACCCTTGCGGCGCAGTGCTGGGGCGACGAGCAGCTGCCACCGCTGCTGGCCCTGCATGGCTGGCTGGACAACGCCGGCAGCTTCGCCCGGCTGGCGCCACGCCTGGCGGCGAGCCACCACGTGATCGCATTGGACCTGCCCGGGCACGGGCACTCCGATCATCTGCCCGAGGGCGCCAGCTACCACTGGCCCGAGTACGTGCGCGCCGTGCTCGCCGCGGCCGACGCGCTGGAGCTGGACCGCTTCACGCTGCTCGGCCATTCGCTCGGTGCAGGCGTCGCTTCGATGGTCGCCGCGGCGCGGCCGGAGCGGATCGAGCGACTGCTGCTGATCGAAGGCCTGGGCCTGCTTGGCGACGACGGCACGCAGACCCTGCAGCGGTTCCGCAATGCACTCGCCGCCGAACCGGCCAGCAAGCGGCTGCGCACATTCACCAGCGTCGAGCAGGCGATCAGCGCGCGCACCCTGGCCACCGGCCTGCCTGCGGACCAGGCCCGACCGATCATCGAGCGCGCCGTCCGCGCGGTCGACGGTGGCTGGCAATGGCGCAGCGATCCACGGATCAATCGCCTCACCCCGATGCGCCTGGCCGAGAGCCAGATCCATGCCCTGCTCGCCGGCATCGAGGCGCCGACGCGCCTGCTGCTGGCCCATCCGGCCACCTCCTACCTGCCGAGCGGCCCGATGCAGCGCCGGGCCGGCTGCGTGCGCGCGATCCGCGTCACGCACCTGGCCGGCGGGCACCATCTGCAGCTGGAGCACCCGGAGGCAGTGGCGGATTGGGTCTCGGATCAGAAGTGAGTAAAGAGGAGTGAGAGAGAGCAAAAGCAAAGCCTCGCGCTTGCACTACCTCATTCGCCTGCCCGCACTTGCGGCGACGTGAGTGGCAAAAGGAGCAGGTGAGCGATAAGTGCGCGCACCACGCTTTTCTCTCACTCCTCACTCCTCACTCCTCTTTACTCACTCCTCACTCCTCACTCCCCTCCGCTCACTCCTCGCTTTTCAGTTAGCCGGAAATGGCCAGCCGCTCCGAGCGGTACAGCTGCATCGTGATACCCGCGGCGATCACCGCGGCGACCGCGCTGCCGCCCAGGCACAGCGCCAGGTGCAGCGGACTGACGCCCGAGCCGCGGACCAGGTCGAGGATGCCCAGGTGCTGGCCCAGCAGCGGTACCGAGTACATCCAGTCCTGCGGCTTGATCGGCATCACCATAAGCACCACGCTGGGCAGGATCGGCAGCATCATCAGCAGCGACACGTAGGTCTGCGCCTCGCGGTAGCTCTTGGCGAACGCCGCCACCAGCGACTGCAGCGAGGCCAGCAGCACGATCATCGGCGCCTGCAGCAGCAGCACGTGCAGGGCGAACGACGGCCCCAGGTGCAGCTCCATGCCGAGCTTCTCGGTGGGTACGAAGCGGCCGACGACGCTGAAGCCGACCAGGCAGATCACCAGGCTGGCGGTGGAGAACGCACAGATCGCCGCCAGCTTGCCCAGGAAGATCTTCCAGCGCGGCACCGGGTTGGCGAACAGCGGTTCGAGCGACTGCCGCTCGCGCTCGCCCGCGGTGAGGTCGATCGCCAGGTACATGCCACCGATGAACAGCGTCAGCACGAACAGGTACGGCAGGATGTTGAACAGCAGCACCGCTCGCGACTGCGCCGTGGCCTGGTCGCGCCTGGCTACCACCAACGGCGTGGCCGTGGCCGGCGACAGGCCGCGGGCGACCAGCCGCATCGCGCCCTGCATCTTCGAGTAGTGCTCGATCAGGTCGGTGACACGGTCCACCGGCGTGCGCGAGTCGCGCTGCGAGGAGTCGTAGATCAGCTCCACCTGCACCGGCTGGCCCTTGCGCCAGGCCTCGGGATAATCCTTGCGGATGCGCAGGGCCAGGTCGATCCGCTGGTCGCGTACTGCCTGCTCCGGATCGGCCACCGGCGGCTGCGGCACCACGCCGCCCTCCTTCAGCGCGTTGATCAGGTTGGGCGCGTACTGCGCGCCGATCACCGGCACCTTGAGCGGCTGCTCGGCCTTGTCCAGTTCGCGGTTGATGCTGAAGTTGATCAGCATGACGAACATCAGCGGGGTCAGCAGCGGGCCGGTGAGGAACGCGCTGGTCAGCGTGCGGCGGTCGCGCAGGTTCTCCCGCACTTCCTTGAGGAACACGGTGAGCACGGCACGGGCGCGGCGTACGGGAGTCATCGGGGCATTCATGCGGCCAGACCCTCCTCGCTGCCGATCAGTTTCACGAAGGCTTCCTCCAGGTTGGCCTCGCCGGTCTGCTCGCGCAGCTCGTCCGGCGTGGCGTCGGCGACCACGCGGCCGCGGGCGATCACCACGATGCGGTCACACAGCGCACCGACCTCCTGCATGATGTGGCTGGAGAACAGCACGCAGCGCCCCTCCGCCTTCAGGTTGCGCATGAATTCGCGCAACGCGCGGGTGGCCATCACGTCCAGTCCGTTGGTCGGCTCGTCAAGGATCACATTGCGTGGATCGTGGATCAGTGCGCGGGCGATCGCGGTCTTCACCCGCTGGCCCTGCGAGAAGCCCTCGGTGCGCCGGTCGGCGATATCGGCCATGTCCAGCGCCGACACCAGTGCCTCGCGGCGCGTGCGCAGCTCGTCTTCCGGCAGGCCCTGCAGGCGGGCGAAGTAGTCGATGTTCTCGCGCGCGGTGAGCCGCTTGTACAGGCCGCGCGCGTCCGGCAGCACGCCGAGCCGGCGGCGCACCGAAAGCGGATCGACCGCCGCGTCGATGCCATCCACCAGCACCTGGCCGCGGTCGGGCTTCATCAGCGTGTAGAGCATGCGCAGCGTGGTGGTCTTGCCGGCACCGTTGGGACCGAGCAGGCCGGTGATCTGGCCGTCGCGTGCAGCGAACGTGACGCCGTCGACGGCCTTCACCTTGCCGAAGGCCTTGTGCAGATCCTTTACCTCGATCATGGCGTAGGGCTCCTGGTCAGGCACGAACCGGCCCGCGGCAGCAGCGATGTCACCGCCAGCAGCGGAAGCAGGATCTGGGAAAAGAACGCGGGGGTACCAAGCAAGGCGGCGACGACGATGGCCGCCGCCCACAGCAGTGCGGAAGAACGGGTTTGCTGCCTGGTCATGGCGTCGCTCCGTTGAAATCGATGAACATCGGCGTCGGCTGCAGGCGCTTCAGGCACGACGCATCGAGCGTCTTCGGCTGCAGATCCTCGACGAACCGCTTGACCAGCTTCGGCATGCAGCCGGCGTTGATCACGTTGTGGCCCTGGCCGGGCGCGACCAGATGGCGCCCATCGGTCAGCCCCTTCAGCACCTCGTCGCCGTAGCGGGGAGGCGTCACCGGGTCGTACTGGCCGGACATCAGCAGCACCGGCTTGTCGCTCTTCAGCGGATCGTGGAAGTCCTTCGGCCGCGTGCCGTGCGGCCAGACGCTGCACACGGTGGTCAGCGCGTTGATCATCCGCGTACCGAGAATGGTGTCCTTGTCCTGCGGCCGCGGGGTGAACAGGTCGGCGTCCTCGCTGCAGATCACCGAGGACTGCATGCCGCCGTTCATGGTGTCGGCCAGGTCGCCGGAAAGCAGCTTGGCCTGCCCGAGCAGCGGCCCGACGTCGCCGTGCGCGGCGGCGTCGATCGACAGCGGCAGCAGTGCGGCCGTCGGCGGCGTGTAGGCGAACATGCGCACCACGCTGGCCAGCGAGAATTCGCTGAGCCTGCGCTGCACGGTCTGGTAGCTCTGCGGATCGCGGAAGCTGACCACATGCGGATTGGCGCGCAGCGCATCACGCAGCTGGTACAGCGTCTGGTAGGGATCGCCGAAGCGCTTCTTGCACGCCGGATCGGCGGTGCAGCGCGCGAACTGCGCCTTAAGCGCGTCATCCAGGTTGCGCGCGAAGTCCTCGCCGAGCACCAGCTGGTTCGGCACCACGCCATCGAGCACGACCGAGCGCACCGCGTCGGGATAGTGCATCAGGTACTGCTGCGCCATGCGCGTACCGTAGGAGACGCCGACCAGATCGAACGTCGGCGAGCCCAGTGCCTTGCGCACATCCTCCAGGTCCTGCGCGGCGACCGTGGTGGTGTAGAAGCGCGGATCGGCATTCTTCTCCACCTGCGACAGGCAGCGCTGGATCTCGGCCTTGAGCTTGGCCGGGTCGTTGTCGATATCCTCGTCCGGCGTGGCCGGTTTGCTTTCGTCCTTGCAGCTGAGCGGGTTCGAGCCGCCGGTACCGCGTTGGTCGAGCAGCAGCAGGTTGCGGTGCGCCAGCAGCGGGCCAAGCGCGGCGATTGCCGCGCCGGCACTCTCGGTCGCAGCCTGGCCCGGTCCCCCGGCGAGGAACACCAGCATGTCCTTTGCCGGGACCTCGGCCTCCGAGCGCACCACGGCCAGCTTGAGCGTGATGTGGCGACCGTGCGGATCGGCGCGGTTTTCCGGTACGTCGAACGGCGCGCACCAGGCAGCACTGGTCCGGCCACTGTCGGGCTGGCCCAGCTCGCACGCATGCAGCGTGAGCGAGCCAAGCTTCAAGGTGGCCGGTGGAGCCGGTTTCACCGGCGTGTCCAATGCAGCGGTGCTGGCCGATGCCGGTGTCGACACGGCCGGTGGCGCCTCGCGATGGCGGACGTGGTTGGCCGCGATGATCGCGACCGCCACGGCGACGGCCACGCCCATGCGGGCTTTTCGATTCATGCTCACGTGCTGCTCCCCGGGTCGAAGATGGATTCGATCGGCTGTCCGAACAGCCGGGCGATCTTGAAGGCCAGCGGCAGGCTGGGGTCGTACTTGCCCGTCTCGATGGCATTGACGGTCTGGCGCGAGACATCCAGTCGCTCGGCCAGATCCGCCTGCGACCAGCCTTGCGCTCCGCGCAGGTCGCGGACGCGGTTGTTCATCGGAGCGTGCGCCCCGCTGGAGTGGAGGGCGGGAGGGTCATGGTCCGACCACGTCCCCGGCGACCCGACGGCGACGCCAACGGCGCCAGGCCGTCCATGCGGCGAACCCGACGAAGCTGGCCTGCGTTCCCAGCATCACGCCCAGGCTGAATCCGTCCATGTGCCCACGCCACCACGCGAACAGGGTTGCGACACCGAGCAAAGCGGCGACCAGCAGGAAATAGAGCGGAAGCGACCAGGACGATGTCTCGTCGCAGTCCATGCTGCCGCCGTAGCGGCGGGTGACCACCCACCAGTGCGTTGCCCCGTAGCTGAACATGATCAGCGGGAACACCCAGATCAGGACGGTGCCGTCTAGCCGGATCGCGCCGGAGGTGGCGAGCAGGCCGCCGACGAGGCTCAGCGAACCGGTCACGGCCGTGGCCACGCCCAGCGCGACCAGGTGGGTGCGTTGCTCGAGTTCGTCGCTGGAGGCGATCTTGTAGGCCAGCAGCCCGATGACGTAGAGCATCGGCAGCGCCGGCACCAGAGTAAGCGCCACCTTCTCCCACAGCCCTGGTGCCGCCTTCGCCAGCGGCCACACCACCAGCATCGCGGTGACGTACAGGGTCATGGTGACGCCGATCTGGCGCCGGTACTGGCGTTCGGAAAGTCGCTTCATGCCGCCGCCCCGCCGCGGCAATCCAGCCTGTCGTCCAGTTGCTTCATGACCCCTCCTGTCAAGCGTGCTTGACAGGAAGCCTAGGTCCGGCACCGCCCCATGTCAAGCAAGCTTTACATGGGGCGGCGTATGTCGGCGATGCCTGACAAAACTTTAGGCCAAAAGTGTGATCTGGATTGCAATTTGTGACGCGGCATGTCGCAATCGGGCCTGCGAATTTCGCAGCAAGATCCTGAGGAACTATTCTCAACAAGCTGTTAAACATGGGATTTTTCTGGATAAATCCCAAAATTGGCAAAACATGGCATGCCGCTTGCTTTGATCCACTCGCGGTATCCAAGACCACCAACGATTGGCTGCTGTCCTGATTCACTTTCCTGATCATCAAAGGGGGAACCCCATGCTTCACAAGAAGACGCTGCTTTCGACCGCCCTTGTCGCCGGCCTGGGCTTCCTGGCCTTTGCCGCCTCGCCGGCCCACGCGGCCAGCACCGGCACCATCAACTTCACCGGCAAGGTCCTGGCCGACACCTGCACCATCTCGATCAATGGCGGTCCCGGCACCACCGTGGCGCTGCCGACCGTGATGACCGGCGCCTTCGGCTCCGTCGGCGCCGTCGCCGGCACCACTTCCTTCACCGTCGGCGTCAGCGGTTGCGATGCGAACACCACCAGCGCCGCCATGGCCTTCAACGGTGCCAACATCGACGGCACCACCGGCAACCTCAAGAACACCACGACCACCGGCGGTTCGAACGTGCAGGTCCAGCTGCTGAACTCGTCCAACGCGGTGATCAACACCTCGACCCAGGCCAACGCGCCGACCATCGCCATCAGCGGCGGTTCGGGCACGACCGGCATGAAGGCGCAGTACATCGCCACGGCGGCATCGACCACCGCCGGTCTGGTGACCTCGTCCGTCGGCTTCACCCTGACCTACCAGTAAGTCGCTGTCTCGCGGCCACCCGTCATCGGGCGGGTGGCCGCCCTCCGCCTGCC
>NZ_AMSF01000062.1 GCF_000334915.1 Dyella ginsengisoli LA-4
CGTCGAGCACCGCGTCGGCGCGCCCCAGCCGCAGCGCGCAGCCGTCGACGCGGCCGGACAGGCCGACGCCGGGGAGCGCGCGCAGGTTCTCGACCGTCGGCAGCGGCGTGGCCGCCACCTCGGCCGCCAGCCGCGCCAGCGCGCGCGACAGCGGATGGCTGCTGCCCTGCGCCAGCGCGCCGGCCAGGCGCAGGGCGTCGTCGCGCGTGCCGCGGCAGACGACGATGTCGTCCGGCACGAAGCCCGGATGGGTCAGCGTGCCGGTCTTGTCGAACAGGGCAAAGTCCACCTGCGCCAGCCGCTCCAGCGCGGCGCCGTCGGCGACCAGTACGCCGCGCGCGGCCAGCACGCCGAAAGCGCGGGCACGGGTCGCCGGTACCGTGAGCGCGAAGGCGCAGGGGCAGGCGATCACCAGCACCGCCACCGCCGCCTCGAACGCGCGGGCAGGATCGACCAGCAGCCAGCCCAGCGCGGTGAGCAGGGTGAGCACAAGCACGCGCTGGACGAAACGGCTGGCCTGCGGATCGGCGGTCGTCGCGGCGGTCATGCGACCGCCCTGGGCACGTCGCGCCAGCGCGCCGATCCGCGCCGCGGCAGTGGCCTCGCCGCTGTGGCGCACGGTCAGCTCGACCGGCCCGGACAGCAGCACGCTGCCGGCCACCAGCGGCTCGCCCC
>NZ_AMSF01000063.1 GCF_000334915.1 Dyella ginsengisoli LA-4
CCCCCCCCCCGATACAGGCCGGATCGCGCCTTTATTCAGCGGTGGCGTCTCCCGCCCGTGGCGGGCGCCCTGCCGTGCGCTACGCGAAAAATGTCTGCACGTCGGCAAGCTCGCGCGTGCGCGGCATCGGCGGCAGGCTGGCCAGGAACAGCTTGCCGTAGCCCTTGCCGAGCAGGCGCGGGTCGCACAGCACCAGCACGCCGCGGTCGTGCACGTCGCGGATCAGCCGGCCGGCGCCCTGCTTGAGCGCGATCGCCGCGCTGGGCACCTGCCAGCCCATGAAGGGATTGATGCCGGCCTGTTCCAGCGCCTCCAGCCGGGCCACCAGCACCGGATCGTCCGGTGCGGCGAACGGCAGCTTGTCGATCACCACCACGCTGAGCGCCTCGCCGGCGACGTCCACGCCCTCCCAGAAGCTGGCGGCGCCGAGCAGCACGCCGTGGCCGCTGGCGCGGAACTCCTCCAGCAGCCGATGGCGCGGTGCCTCTCCCTGCACGAACAGTGGCCACGGCACCCGGCTGCGCAGCAGGTCGGCGGCGCGGCGCAGCGCGCGGTGCGAAGTGAACAGCAGGAACGCGCGGCCGTTCGAGGCATCCAGCACCGGCAGCACGGCCTCGATCACCTGGTCGGTGTAGTCGCGCGTGGCCGGATCCGGCAGGCCCGGCGGCAGGTAGCACAGCGCCTGGCGCGCGTAGTCGAACGGGCTTTCCAGGCTCAGCGTCTGCGGATCGTCCAGCCCCAGCTGGCGCGCGAAATGCCCGAACTCGCCGCCCACCGACAACGTGGCCGAGGCGTGGATCCACGCCGCCTGGGTGCGCTCGCGCATCGCGCGCAGCGGTGCGGCCAGGTCCAGCGGCGTGGCGTGAATGGCGAAGCCGCGCGGGAACAATTCGTACCAGCGCACGTCGATGCCGCGCGCCTCGCCGGCCTGGCCTTCGACGATGCGCTCGAGCCGTTCGCTCAATGCCAGCGAGCGCTCGTAGACGTTGGCGAAGCCGCGCGAGCGGTCGGCCTGCGAAGCGAGCTGGTCGGACAGCGCGGCGACCAGCTCGACCAGGTCGCGCAGACCGTCGCGCACGGCGGCACGGTTTTCCAGTTCGGCGAAGGGACCGCGCGCGGGCAATGCCTCCATCACCGCGCGCAGCTTCTTCAGCGCCTCCTGCAGGGCCTCCACCGGCTCCAGCAGCAGGCCGATCGCACCGGTGATGCCGCTGCACTCGGTCAGCGCATCCTGGCCCAGCTCGGAGAGCTGCCGTGCGCTCACGCTCTGCGAGAAGAACTGGCCGGCCAGCTCGGGCACCTGGTGCGCCTCGTCGAGGATGAAGGCCTGCGCGCCCGGAAGGATCTCGCTGAAACCTTCCTGCTTGAGCGCCAGGTCGGCGAACAGCAGATGGTGGTTCACCACGACGAGATCGGCCTCCTGCGCCTCGCGGCGCGCCTTGATCACGTGGCAGTCGTCGAAGAACGGGCACTCCGCGCCGAGGCAGTTCTCCGGCGTGGAGGTGACCCGCGGCCACAGCGGCGACTCCTCCGGCACCTCGGCCAGTTCCATGCGGTCGCCGTGACGGGTGCGTGCGGACCACTGGCGGATAGCCGCCAGCTGATGCGACTGCTTCGGGTCGAGGCTGCCGCCGTCGCGCACGGTCTGGTCCAGGCGGTACAGGCACAGGTAGTTGGCGCGCCCCTTCAGCAGGGCCGTCTTCACCCGGCTGCCGAGCACCGAGCGCACCCGCGGCAGGTCGCGGAAGAACAGCTGGTCCTGCAGCGCCTTGGTGCCGGTGGAGACGATCACCCGCCCGCCGGACAGCAGCGCCGGCACCAGGTAGGCGAAGGTCTTGCCGGTGCCGGTGCCCGCCTCGGCGATCAGCGTCTCGCGCTCGGCGATGGCGTGCGCGACCGCGCGCGCCATGTCCTGCTGCGCGGCACGCGGAGCGAAGTTGGGGAGTTCGCGGGCGAACGGGCCGTCGGCGCCGAGCAGCGCACCGACGTCGTCGGGCGCGGCGTCATCGGGATCGATCATCTCGCCAAGTATGGCCGAGGGGGCGGCGAACGGCGAGCGCGACGGCTCGCCATCAGCTGCGCGCCGAGGCACCCCGCTCAGAAGCGATTGATGCCCGGCTTGTGGCAGGCCTGCACCTGTTGGCGTGCATCGGCGGCACCTTGCGCGTCCCTGGCGTGCAGACGGATCTCCACCACGGTCTGCCAGTTGCGCACGCACAGTGGGCCGAGCTTCGGCCCCAGCGACCACGACTTCTGCGCCAGTTTTTCGGCCACCGGGAAATCCTGCAGACGGACCGCCAGCTCGGCGCGATCCTGCAGCAGGTCCGGCGACTCGGGGCTGAGCCGCAGGGCTTGGTCGAGCTTGCCGGCAGCATTCTTGAAATCGCCGGCACGCTCGTCGGCCTCGGCGGCGTCCTGCAGCGAGGCCACGCCCGGATCGCGCAGCGGGCTGACGTCGATCACCGACTGCTCGCGCTCACCGGCGGCGCGGATCGCATTGACCATCGCCTGCGGCGAGGGCGGTGGCGGCGACGGCGGTGCGGGCGGGTTGTCGGCGAAGCAGCCGGCCAGCAACACGGCGGCGGCGACGGGGAGGACACGGTGGATGCGATACACGGACATGGCTGCGGCTTAATGGCTGGGTGCTGGCGCGGGTTGCGACGGCGGATTGTTGTTGTCGCCGACGCCGAAGAAGTTGCCGACACGCTGCCAGAAGCAGCTGTCGACCTCCGGCGGCAGGCTGCCGGCGACCACCGGCAGCTGGCGCGCGCCGTTGCATTGCGGATCGGTGCGTTTGCCGTCGACGGGGTTGATCCAGGCCATCTCCAGGCCGGGGCCGGGCTCGGCCGACAGCGGACGGGTCGGCAGCCGTGCGAACAGGTTGCGCCAGATGCGCAGACCACCCGTGGCACCGAACAGGCCGGTCGGCTTGTTGTCGTCGCGGCCCATCCAGAACACCGCCAGACGGTCGCCGGTGAAGCCGGCGAACCAGCTGTCGCGCGTGTCGTTGCTGGTCCCGGTCTTGCCGGCGGCGTTGAGCCAGGCCAGCCCGGAGTCGCCGATCGAATGCGCGGTGCCGAACAGCGCCACCTGCTGCATCGCCCAGGTGATCAGGCGCACCGCCGGCTGGTACTCGCCGGGACCTTCCTGCACTTCGTAGCGCTTGATGGTGCGTCCGTTGCCATCCACCACGCCACGCACGGCGAGCAGCGGCAGCGCATGGCCGTCGGAGGCGAGGTATTCGTAGAGCTGCGCCAGTTGCAGCGGAGCCATGTCCTGGGCGCCGATCAGCAACGAAGGGCTGGGATTGATGTCCTTGAAACCGAACGACTCCAGGAACGCCTGGATACGCGGCAGACCCACCTCCAGCCCCAGGTGGATGGTCGCCAGGTTCCACGAATGCGCCAGCGCATCGACCATCGGCAGCATGCCGTGCGACTGGTTGTCGTCGTTGTGCGGCTCCCACATCGAACCGTCCGGCTGGCGCATGCTGACCGGGCTGTCGTCCAGCAGCGTACCGAGGTTCCAGTGCGCCGGGTCGGTCAGCGCCACCAGGTAGACGAACGGCTTGATGGTCGAGCCGACCGGGCGCTGCGCGTCCATCGCCCGATTGAAGCCGGGATCGCCTGGCGTCTTGCTGCCGATCACCGCCAGCACGCTGCCGGTGTGCGCATCGGTCACCACGCCGGCGGCCTGCACCGCGTTGCCGCGCTTGCCCAGCGACTTCACCGCGTCGGTCACCGCCTTCTCAGCGTACAGCTGCGCGGCCGGATCGAGCGTGGTGAAGATCGACAGGTTGCCCGCACGAAGGGTGTCATCGTCGAAGTCGGCCCGGATCTGCCGGCGCACCAGGTCCATGAAGGCCGGGAAGCGGTTGTGCGGCAGCTGCGCGTTGTCGGCGATGCCCAGCGGCGTGGCCTCGGCCGCCCTGGCCTGGGCGGCGGTCATCAGGCCAGTCTTGGCGAACTGCTCGAGCACCAGGTTGCGGCGTGCCAGCGCATGCTCGGGATAGCGCCGCGGATCGTAGTAGCTCGGCCCCTTGACCATGCCGACCAGCAACGCGATCTCCTGCGGCCGCAGCTCCTCCAGCCGCCGGCCGAAGTAGAACTCCGCCGCCGCCGCGAAGCCGTGCACGGCCTGGCTGCCCTGCTGGCCGAGGAAGACCTCGTTGATGTAGGCCTCGAGGATGCGTGACTTCGGATAGTGCGCCTCGATCAGCAGCGAGAGGATCGCCTCGTTGAACTTGCGGGTGAAGTTCTGGTTGCGGTCCAGGAACAGGTTGCGCACCAGCTGCTGGGTCAGCGTCGAACCGCCCTGCACCGTGTGGCCGGCGCGCAGGTTGGCGAATGCCGCGCGCAGGATCGCGGTGAAGTCGATGCCGATGTGGTGCTTGAAATCGCGGTCCTCGACCGCCTGCAGGCCGCTGACCAGCAGCGGCGGCACGTCGGCCAGGTGCACGATGCGCCGCTCCTCCTGCTGGGCGCCGTACACGGTGGCGATGCGCGCCGGGTCGAGGTGCGCCTGCTTCAGCGGCTTGCCGCTGGCCGCATCGGCCACCGCGGCGACCACGCCCCGCCCCATCGTGACCGTGATCCGCTTGGGCAGCTCGCCGCCGTCCGGGCCGGCGTAGCCGCGCGAGGAGATCGTGTAGCGCCCGCCGTGCCTGCCCCAGCGTCCGGGCAGTTCGCCCTTGCCGTCGTCGCTGTAGCCGGCGAAGGTCAGCTCCAGCTCCAGCGCGGCCGGCGTCATCGGCTCGCCGGCCTCGAGCAGCAGCGGGCGCGCGAAGACCCGCGTGGGCACGGCAAACACCAGGTCGTTGAAGCGGTCCTGCACGCGCTTGTTGAGCACCAGCGTGTAGGGCAGCAGGAAGCCGAAGAACAGCCCCACCCCGATCCAGAACGGAACGCGCACCCACGGCCAGGCGGTGCGGACGAAGGATTGCAGTCGGGTCAGAAAGGCCAACGCGAGGGATTCCCGGGGAAAACGGGGATCGATGATAGGCCCTCGCCCCCGGCGCAAATATGAATGCCCGCCCCGCGGGCGGGGCAGGATGCGGGCACGATGCAGGCGATCCGCGGGCGGATCAGCGCGCCAGCCCCCAGCAGCGGGCGTCCGGCCGGAACGCTCGCGGCTGCACGCCGAGCAGCCGGGTCAGCGCCGCGTTGTCGGCGACCAGGTCCTCGTCGAGGCGTTCCAGCGGTCCGCGCAGCTTCGGTGCCAGACGCGCGGCCAGATGCAAGGCGACGCGCGGCACCGGCAGCGGCACCGTGGCGACCGGCAGGCTGTCGCGCACGCGGGAGAACATCTGCGCTGCAGTCAGGCGCTCACCGCCGCCGATCGGCACGATTCCGCCGCTGGCCGCGGACGGGTCCAGCGCGGCGATGCTCGCCAGGGCGATGTCGTCGGCGTGCACGGGCTGACGGAGTCCGCGTCCCGCCGGCAGCGGAAACATCCGCAGTCGCGCAGCGCGCCGGGCGATCGGGGTCAGGCTGCGGTCGAGCCCGGCGCCATAGACGATGGTCGGGCGCAGCACCATCCAAGCCAGTCCCCGCGCCGAGCACGCATCCGCCAGCGTCTGTTCGCCCTCCAGCAGCAGTCGTGAGATCTCCCGCTCGGCGGCCACGACGGAGTCGCGCTTGGTCTGCGCACTCATCGAACTGGTCGCGACGATGCGCGGCGACCCGCGCAGCGGCGCCTGCGCCAGCCACTGCGCGAACGGCAGCAGCGGCCCGTAACTGACGATGCCGGACAGCGGCGGCAGGTCGCGTGGCATCGCATCGGGCAGGCCAGCTTCGATCCAGCGCACGCCGGGCCGCGCCGGTTGTGACCGGCGGCTCAGTGCAAGCACGTCATGCCCGATCTCGCACAGTCGCGGCAGCAGGAAGCGGCCGATCTGGCTGCTGGCGCCCAGCACCAGGAGGGTCATGCGATCACCGCCCGGCGTTGTTCAGGCGTGCGGTCAGCTCAGCCAACCGGGGATGCTGCGGCGCCAGCTTGCGCACGCGATCCAGCGACTGCGAGGCGCCCGGGCGGTCGCCGCTGTCCAGCTGCTGCTCGGCGCGATCCAGCCAGGCTTCGGCGAGGCGATTGCGCAGCTGACCCTGGTTCGGATCGCCCGGCGACAAGTCCGCCAGGTTGCCGAGCATGTCGCCGGCGGTGGCCAGACGGCCGCCCTGCAGCGCCTGGTTGAACAGCTGGATCACCGTCGCCGGCAGGTTCTGCAGGCCATCGCGCGCGGCCTTGTCGTTGCCGTCGATGGCCAGCGCGCTGCGGTACAGGTCGTAGGCGCTCTGTCCCGGCGGCAGCATGATGTCGCCCCGCTGCGCGGCCTCTTTCGCCTGCTGCACCAGCGAACTGACCTGGGCCTGTTGTGCCGGGGTCAGGCTGGGCTGCAGCAGGGCGCCGGCGGCGTCGTCTTTCGCCGGCGCCGCCGGAGAGGCGCTGGCTGTTCCACCGGCGGCGCCGGTCGGCGCGGCCCCGGCTTGCGTAGCCGGGGCCGACGATCCGGCCGCGGCCGGGGCTGCCCGGCCCAATCGTGCCCGGGCGGCAGCCAGGTCGGCGGACTTCGGCGCCAGCGCCTGGGCCTGGTCGAGCAGGGCCCTGGCCTGGGCGTCGTCACCGCTGTCGATCGCCGCGTTGGCCTGCACGGTGAGCGCCTGCACCACCTTGCCCAGGCCCGATTGGGCAGCAGGGTTGTTCGGGTCCAGCGTCAGCGCCTTCTGGAAGTACGCCAGCGCGGTGTCGTCACCGGAGCCGCTGATGCGACCGGCGCGCAACGCGTCCATGCCCTGGGTTACCGCCTGGTTCACCGCATCGTCGTGGGCGCGCTGCACCTGGGCCTGCTGTGCTCGCAGCGACGGCAGGTCGCCGTAGCGCGGCAGCAGCGAGGCGAGCTTGTCGATCGCCGCACCCGCGGTCGCGGCGTCACCGGCGTCGAGCGCCTTGCGCGCCTGGTCGGCGTAGGCGCCGCCGACCTGGTCCAGGCCGTGCGAGGCCACCGCGTTGCCGGGGTCGGCGGCGAGCACCTGTGCGAACAGCGCCGCGGCGCCGTCGGGACCGTCCAGCTTGCCCTGGGCCAGGGCGTCGCGCGCCCGTTCGACCATGTCAGAGGCATGCATGTGGGTGAGCCGCGCCTGGGCGATCGCGCGGTCGAGCTGGTCGACGTCGGTACCGCCGCCGAGCAGTTCGCGCGCGGCCGAGGCGGATTGCGTGGCAGCATCGAGGTCGCCGGCTCCAAGTTGCTTCTGGCCCTGGGCGAGCTCGGCCTGGCCGACGGCACGCAGGCCATCGAGCGCACGGTCGTTGTCCGGCTCGAGCGCGCGCGCGGCCTGGAACAGTTCGCGCGCGCTGGTGCCGTCGGTACCGTCCAGATGCCCGGCCTGCAGTGCGGCATTGGCGCGGGAGAGCACGTCGTTGAAGCTGGTGCGGGGCACCAGCCCGCGCAGCGTGTCCTGGTTGAGCCAGGCCACCGTCGCCAGCCCCACCACCACGAGCAGGGCCAGCGGCACCAGCCAGCCGCGCCTGCGCGCGGGTGACTCGTCCGGATCCACCTCGGGCGCGCGGCGCGCGCGCGACGCCGCCGCGCGATGCGGCGGCGCTTCCACGTCCACCCGGGGCAGTCCGTCGTCCGGGGCCGGCGACACCGGTGCCGGACGATCCAGGTCGTCGAGGTTGCCCAGGGTGGGTTCGGTGCGCCCTTGCGGGCCGCGCGGGTCGTTGCGTCCGCTCATCGTGAGTCGCCAGGTCGATAACCGCCGAAGCTTAGCATCGGACCCCGGCCGGGCCGCCCGGGTTCGGACGGCCATTCAACTGCCAGCCGGCTCAGCGCGCGCCGACCCGGCGCGCATCCACCACGTTGGACAGCGCCACCAGCTTCGCCAGCAGGTGCGAGAGCTGCTCGTAGTCGCGCACGCGCAGGGTGAAGCGCATCTCCACCTCGCCGGTGCGCACGAACATGCGGCTGGACGAGGCGATGATCGGGATGTTGGCGTTGCTGATCACCGCGGTGACGTCCTTCTGCAGGCCTTTGCGGTCGTAGCCATGCAGCTCGATGTCGACCTGGTAGGCCTGCGCCGGCACCCGCCCCCAGCTCACCTCGATCACCCGGTCCGGATCGCGCCGGGCGAGGCGGGCCAGCGCGGGGCAATCGGCGCGATGCACCGACACGCCGCGCCCGCGCGTGACGAAGCCGCGCACCGGGTCGCCCGGCAGCGGCTGACAGCAGCGTGCCAGCACGGTGAGCAGGTTGCCGATGCCCTCGATGGTCAGCGCACCCTGGTCGATCGTCGGCACCTTCGACGCCGCTGGCGGAGGCGAGGCCGGCTCCGGCGGTTGCGCCGCCTCCTGCAGCAGGCGGGCGATCTGTCCAGGCGCCACTTCGCCCAGTGCCAGCGCGATCAGCAGTTCGTCGTGGGTCCTGAGATGAAAATGGGCCGGCAGCGCAGCGAGATCGGCATTCGGCAGCGCCAGGCGCTTGAGCTCGCGCTCGAGCATGGCGCGACCGGCGGCAAGGTTGGCGTCGTGCGCGATGCGGCGGAACCAGGCGCGCACCTTCTCGCGCGCCCGCGCGGTATTGAGGTAGCCGTGGTGCGGCGACAGCCAGTCGCGGCTGGGCTCGCCGACCTTGGTGGTGAGGATCTCCACCCGGTCGCCGCTGCGCGGCTGGTAGGTCAGCGGCACGATGCGGCCATTGACCTTGGCCCCGCGGCAGCGATGCCCGACCTCGGTATGCACGTGATAGGCGAAATCCAGCACGGTGGCGCCGTGCGGCAGGTCGAACACCTCGCCCTTGGGCGTGAGCAGATAGACACGGTCCTCGACCAGCTCGGTCTGCAGCCCGGCGGCCAGCTCGCCCTCGCCATCGGCGCGCGGCTCGAGCAGCTTGCGCATCCAGGCGATCTTCGCCTCGAACTCGGCGTCGGCGCCACCGCCTTCCTTGTAGCGCCAGTGCGCCGCCACGCCCAGTTCGTTGGCACGATGCATCTCGTGGGTGCGGATCTGCACTTCCAGCGTCTTGCCGTGCGGGCCGATCACCGCGGTGTGCAGCGAGCGGTAGCCGTTGGCCTTGGGCCGCGCCACGTAGTCGTCGAACTCACCGGGCAGGTACGGCCACAGCGCGTGCACCACGCCCAGCGCGGCGTAACAGTCGGCCACGCTGTCGACCAGGATGCGTACAGCGCGGATGTCGTACAGGTCGGAGAAAGCCAGCGACTTGCGCTGCATCTTCTTCCAGATCGAGTAGATGTGCTTCGGCCGCCCGGCCAGGTCGGCGCGGATGCCGGCGGCCTCCAGCGAGCGGCGCAGCTCGGCCAGCGACTCGCGGATGAACTGCTCGCGGTCCTCGCGCCGCTCGTCCAGCAGCGAGGCGATGCGGCGGTAGGTGTCGGGCTCGAGGTAGCGGAAGGCCAGATCCTCCAGCTCCCACTTCAGCTGCCAGATGCCCAGGCGATTGGCCAGCGGCGCGTGGATGTCGCGGGTGAGCCGGGCCAGCCGGACGCGCATCGCGTCATCCAGCGCCATCGCCGCGCGCATGCGGGCGAGCTGCCGCGCCAGCAGCACATACACCACGCGCACGTCGCGGATGATCGCCAGCAACAGCCGGCGCAGCCCTTCCGAGCTGGCCGCACCGCCCGGCTGCGCATGCAGCGTCCACACCTTCTCCGCCGCCTGCTGACCGTCCACCAGCAGGCGCACGTCCGCCGGCAGTGCAGCCTGTTTCGCCTCGTAAACCTCCGGCGCCGCCTGTGCCAGTGCGAACCACAGCGCCGCGGACTGGGTGACGGCGTCGCAGTCGAGCATCACCAACAGGTCCAGCACGTCGGTGCACTCGGTCTGGTCGACCGGCGCGACGGCGCAGGCATCGATCGCCGCGCCGATGACGGGGCCGGCATCCGGATGGGCAACGCGCCAGCGCGTCAGCCCGCCGGGAGCGGGAGTGGCTGCAGGAATCATCGACTCGCCTCGGGAACTTGTCCCATTCTATGCATCCTTGCCTTTACCGAACGCCTTCTCCCCCCGTTCCGCTGGAGCCCGTCATGCGCCTTGCCCCCCTGTTCTCCGCCCTGCTCGCCCTGCCGGTCGCTGCATTGGCCGCGTCGCCCGACCAGACTGCCTCGCTGCGCGACCGCATGAGCGCGGCCGACTTCCACACAGCGGGTCTCGACAAGCTCTCCGCCGACGAACTGGCCCACCTCGATGCGTGGCTCGCAGCCCACCCGACGACACGCACGAAGATGGTGACCAGCAACGGCCAACCGGTGTTCTACACGGACAAGGAAAAGCGCACGGCCATCGAGACGCATCTGGTCGGTCACTTCGACGGCTGGAACGGCCACAACGTGATGACCCTGGACAACGGCCAGCAGTGGAAGCAGGTCGGCTCGGACCAGCCGGCCTGCGGCAGCGCCTCGGCCCCGGCGGTGAAGGTCAAGCCCAGCCTGTTCGGCAGCTGGCTGATGTACGTGGACGGCTGCAATGGCAGCGTGCACGTCGAGCGGGTGAAGTAACCCCGCTCAGGCGGCCTCCACCGCCTCCAGCGCCCGCGCCAGCCGCTTGGCCGACACCGGCTCGGCGGTCTTCAGCTCCTGCGCGAACAGCGACACGCGCCACTCCTCGATCAGCCAGCGCAGTTCCTCCAGCCCATCGCGCCCCTCGGCGCGGTGGTTGAGGTACGCGCGCCAGTACGGCAACACCTGCAGCATGCGCTGCTGGTCCTTCGCCGGGTCCTGGCGCAGGCGCTCGGCACGCAGGCGCATGGCCTTCAGGTACCGCGGCAGGTGGCCGAGCCGTTCTACCGTGAACGTGCGGGCGAAGCCGGGGGCGAGCAGTGCGTCGAGTTGTTCGTGCAGGTCGTCGTAGCTGGCGCGGGCGAAGCCGATCAGCGGCGGCTCCAGCCACGGCTTCAGGTCGGCCTGCGCCTCGATGACCGGCTCGACCCGCTTGAGCCGCTCGATCGCCGCACCGAACAGTTCGCGCGCCGCCTGCGTGCGCAGCGCCTCGAAGGTGCCGGCGGTGCGCACGTCGAGCGGGTGACGCTCGAGCAGGTCGGCGAACCCGCCCTCGACCAGGTCTTCGCGCAGGCCGTCGATGCTGCCCAGCGGCGCGTACTTCAGCGACAGCGCGTTGGCGATCGGCAGGCGCCGGCGCGCCTGCTTCACGTCGCTGGCCAGCGCATTGCGCAGCAGCCGCACCACGCCGTCGCGATGCGCGTCGGCGGCCTCGTCGCGACGCTCGAACACGCGCAGCGCCACCGTCTCGCCCAGATCCACCAGCGCCGGGAAGGCCAGCAGGCCGCCCGCCGAGCGCACCTCGGGCGGGATCTCGTCGAAATCCCACGTGGCGACATCCTCGCGCATCAGCTCGACGTCGGTCTTGCGCGAGAACGCCTCGCGTGCCTGGCCCTCCCACTGGCCGCGCAGCGCGGCGAGATCGCGAGAGGCGGCCAGCGTGCGGCCGCTGTCGTCGTGCAGGCGGTAGCGCATGGAAAAGTGCGCCGGCAGCTCGACCGCGGCGAACTCGGCGGCGGTGATCTCCACGCCCGTGGTGCGCTTGAGGAACGCGGCCAGCGCCTTCGCCAGCGGCTCGTCGCGCGGCGCCTCGGCCTCGACGAAGGCGCGCGCGAAATCCGGCGCGGGCACGAAGTTGCGGCGCAGCGCCTTGGGCAGGCCGCGGATCAGTTCGGCCACCTTCTCGCCGAGCAGGCCGGGCACCAGCCATTCGCAGCGCGCGGTGGGCAGCGCGTTGAGCATCGCCAGCGGCAGGTGCAGGGTCACGCCGTCGGCCTCGTCTCCGGGCACGAAGCGGTACTCCAGCCGGTAGCGCTGGGTGCCGATGTCCATGGCTGCCGGGAATGCCTTCGGGTCGAGCCCGGCGCCGCCGACCAGCACGTCGTCGATCGACCAGCGCAGCGCTGCCTGCTCGGCCGGACGCGCGCGGCGATACCAGGCCTCCAGCGCGCGGGTGCCGGCGATGTCCTCCGGCAGCTTGCCCTCGAAGAAAGCGACCAGCTCGTCCTCGTGGCGGATCAGGCCCTCGCGTCGCTGCTTCGCCTCGATGCCGCGCGCATCCTCCAGCACGCGCTGGTTGGCGCGCACGAAGTCGAGCTTCGCCTCGATGTCGCCGCGCGCCAGCGCCTCGCGCAGGAAGATCTGGTGCGCCAGCGGCGGATCCTGCGACTGGAAGGTCACCGCGCGCCGCTCCACCAGGTTCAGCCCGAACAGGCTCACCTGCTCGTAGGCCACCACGCAGCCGCGCTTCTTCGACCAGTGCGGCTCGCGGCAACTGGACTTCACCAGGTGCGCGGCCTGCTCCTCGATCCACTGCGGCTCGACGCGGGCACACATCATGCCCCACACCTTGCCGCCGACATCGAGGATCTGTGCGGCGAACACCCAGTTCGGCGGCAGCTTGGCCAGCGCCGAGCCGGGGAATACCTGGAACTTGCGCTCGCGTGTGGAGCGGAACACGCCTTTCTCGTCCTTGCGGCCGACCTGGGTCGGCAGGCCGGCGAGCAGGCTGCGATGGACGGCCTCGAACAGGCGGCTGGCGGCGGCCTCATCGTCGACCGGCGCGGGCGATGCCTTGTCCGGCGCCGACGGCCGGCGACCACGTATCTGCACCGTCGCCCCGCCCTGCCCCTTCTCCGGCTTGCCACCACGCCGAGCCGGTCGACCGGCCTCGGCCCGGCTGGGCCGGCCGCGCCCCTGGGGCGGAGCGGTAACCTGGTCGCCCGTCGTCGCTTCGACGGCGGAACCCTCGCGGCTCGACCAGCCCATCTCGTCCACCACCAGCAGCAGCTGCCGATGCAGCTCGCGCCACTCGCGCATGCGCAGGAAGGACAGGAAATGCCGCGAGCACCAGTCGCGCAGCTTCGACTGCGTCAGCTCCTCGCTGGCGTCATGATAGGCGCGCCACAGGTTGAGCACGCCGAGGACATCGGACTTCGGATCGGCGAACACCGCATGCGCCGCGTCGGCCTGCCCGCGCGCGTCGGCCGGACGTTCGCGCGGATCCTGGATGCTGAGGAAGGACACCACCGTCAGCAGCTCGCGCAGGCAGCCGAGCCGGCGCGCCTCCACCAGCATGCGGGCCAGTTGCACGTCGATCGGCAGGCGCGCCAGGTCGCGGCCGATCGCGGTGAGCGTGCGCCGCTCGTCGATCGCCGAGATCTCCGCCAGCCGGCGGTAACCGTCGGCGACCACGCGCGGGTCCGGCGCCTCCAGGAACGGGAACTCGTCCACCTCGCCCAGCTTCAGCGCCAGCATGCGCAGGATCACGTTGGCCAGCGAGGAACGCAGCAGTTCCGGATCGGTGTAGGCCGGGCGCGCGGCGAAGTCCGCCTCGTCGTACAGGC
The DNA here is from genome assembly GCF_000334915.1 of Dyella ginsengisoli LA-4. GTDB lineage: Bacteria > Pseudomonadota > Gammaproteobacteria > Xanthomonadales > Rhodanobacteraceae > Dyella_A > Dyella_A ginsengisoli_A. The sequence goes on from NZ_AMSF01000063.1 coordinate 13,352, forward strand.
GGTAGCAGATGCCCGGACCGATACGGCCGCAGCGGCCCTTGCGCTGGTCGGCGGCGGCCTGCGACACCGGTTCCACGTGCAGCCGCTCGAGCTGGCTGCGCTGGCTGTAGCGCTTCACCCGCGCGGTGCCGGTGTCCACCACGTAGCGGATGCGCGGCACGGTGAGCGAGGTTTCGGCCACGTTGGTGGCGAGCACCACGCGGCGCTTCGGGCCGGGCTTGAACACCCGGTCCTGGTCGGTGGCCGACAGCCGCGCGTACAGCGGCAGGATTTCGGTCTCACGATATTGCCGGCGCGACAGCAGCAGGTGCGCATCGCGGATCTCGCGCTCGCCGGGCAGGAACACCAGCACGTCGCCGGGGCCGCCGCCGAGGCTGCGGTCGGCGATGATTTCGTCGATGACTTGGGCAATGTGCTCGGCGCTGCCCTGCTGCAAACGGGGGTCAGAGTCGCCTTTCGCGGACGAAAGGCGACTCTGCCCCCCCTTTGCCTCATCGACCGGACGCCAGCGCAGCTCCACCGGATACGCCCGACCCTCCACCGACACCACCGGCGCATCGCCGAAGTGTTCGGCGAAACGTGCAGTGTCGATCGTCGCCGAGGTGACGATGATCTTCAGCTCCGGCCGCTTCGCGGCCAGACGCTTGAGGTAGCCGAGCAGGAAGTCGATGTTGAGGCTGCGCTCGTGCGCCTCGTCGATGATGATCGTGTCGTAGCTCGACAGCCACGGATCGCCCTGCGTCTCGGCCAGCAGGATGCCGTCGGTCATGAACTTCACCAGGCTGCGCTCGGACACCTTGTCGGTGAAGCGCACCTGGAAGCCGACCTGGTCGCCCAGCGTGGTACCCAGCTCTTCCGCCACGCGGGCGGCCACCGAGCGCGCCGCCAGCCGGCGCGGCTGGGTGCAGCCGATCATGCCGGCCTCGCCACGCCCGGCGGCCAGGCACAGCTTGGGCAGCTGGGTGGTCTTCCCCGAGCCGGTCTCGCCGGCGATCACCACCACCTGGTGCTTGCGGATCAGTTCGACGATCTCGTCGGCGCGCGCGGTGATCGGCAGCGACTCGTCCAGCATCACCGCGGGCTTGGCTGTTGCGCGTACCTGGCGCCTGGCTGCCGACGCCTCGATATCCACCATCAGCGCGTTGAATTTCGCAGCGCTTGGCTCTCGCAACAACCCACGCCAGCGCCCCAGCAGACGACCGAAATCCCGGGTCGAAACGCTATCGAGCGCCCGACGCGCTTCACGTAGACGAGGTTCCAAGCTGGCAGGAGGGGAAGAGGAAGACATGGCGCGGAATGATAGCGCCCCGCCCTCGCGGTGTTGCCGACCAACCGCATATAGAAACGCCGTCCCGCAAGCGGGACGGCGTAATCAACCGCCCGAATACCGGGCCGGGCTGGTTTAGCCCTCAAGCACCCTGGCGTCCTGCTTGGCCGCATCGATCACCATGCCGTAGGGCTTGTGGTAAAGCGACTTGCCTACGTTGCTCGACATCGGCTGCTCAAGCTGGATGCCGAAGGTGTTGGCCTCATCCGAGGCACCTTCCGTCACAATCTGCAACTGGTTCATATCAGCTCCATCTCATATGCCGCTTCCTGGCGGCTTGCCGAATCTAACACCCGAACTAATTCCATTGCCAGGCGACACGGCATGGCAAGGCGCCGCCCGTTCCTGTCCGAAGGATCACGTCAGTTGCCTTGCGAATCTCTCCGTCCATAAGAAATTGATCAATGGCGACGTAGGCGCCACCGCCTTGGTGGTCGCCACCGTATCAAGCAACGCAAGCGCGGCTCGCTGGTCGACCAGCCCGAGGTCTGCAAGCGCGCATTCCCGCAATTGCCCCGCGAGGGCGGTCCTATGCCGAGCAATCAGCTCCGGAAAGACCTGTGCAAAGGTCTCCTTGGCGTAGTTGCGCGGAAAAACATCCTCGCCCAGACGAGCATCAAGATACAGCTGCATCGTGGTGCGTCTGCGGCGAAGCTCCAGCGGCAGCTGATAGCAGAAAACCATCAGGTCAGGATCGCTCAGCGGATTGATTGGCCACATGCCGTGCTGCATCAGATGGTGCGCCTTGCTGACACTGGCCATCACGGATGGCACCGGACCGGCCGGAGCGTCGAAGGCATGCAACGAACGCAGTGCGCTCAACGCACGCGGGGTCAGCAGCTGCCTGGCAAAGCGCTGCGGATCTCCGATCGACCTGCCGCCTGCGACGTTGTCCTCCGCGACAACGCCCGTACCCATGAACAACTCGTCTCCACCGAGACCGGTGTACATGAGGTCGCGACCTTGAGCGCGTGCCGTGCTCCACAGTGTCTCGAAGGCTTCAAGGTAATACTCCGTGTTGACGTACGCCTTGTGCCCATCGGGACTCAGATCGAGTGAGGGAGGGATCGCATCGATGTCCACCGTTTCGTCGGACAATCGGAGCCGGTCCGCGATCTGTCGGCGACGTTCGACCTGCGGCACTCGGCATTCGCCCCCGACAAGAATTCCCCTGCTTGCCACCGGGCCATGAAGGTCGGCCAAGGCGCAAGCGACTGCCGCTGAATCCATCCCCCCGCTCAACTCGACAGCAATGCGGCCGGGAGCTGCGGGCCGCTTCGCGATGACCCTCCGCAACAGTTGGTCGAACATGCTCACCGCGTCGGCGCACTCCATTGCAGGTGCCGCAGGCACCTCAAATGGAGACGGATAGCGGTAGTGCGCGCGACCTGGTTCCAAATAGAGGGTGGCCCGCTCGGTGAGCAGGTACACGCCGATGCATATCTGCCGGGAAGAATAGACCTGCTCCAGGCCCAGGCTGCAGCTGGCAGCCTCGAAATCGATCGGCAACCTGTCAGAGAGAAAATCGGCAAAGTCCCACGACACTCTCACCTGCTCGTCCGTCGCACGGCAGTAGACGGGCGCCGCGCCGAGCATGCCGGCGCGGAGCTTGACTCTGCGCCCCTGCTTGGCGACCTCGACCATTACATAGTCGAGCGGCCACAGCAGGCATGCCCGATACAGCTCATCGAACCGCTCGCTATCGACGTTCTGGAAGCTGGCGTTCTCGCTAACCGCTGCTCCGGCAACCCGCTCTCGCACGACAGCGAACCACCGTTCCTGCGTTTGCACCACCAGTGTTTCGAGCGCGGCATGCTGAAACGGAGCAATCTGGCTGCGCCCCAGGGCGATGACGCCATGCTTCCATTCCGGATTCTGTGAGAGATCGCCCCACGCGATGTCAGCCTTGAGCATGAAAATTTCTCCTCCTGTGAGAATCCTGTCCAGCCGCACGGGCCAGCCTTCCAAAAGGGCAATCACAAACCGGGCATCGCAATCTGCCGACGAGGCACTTGATGTCGCGACTGGCCGCTTCTTCATGCGCTCCGAACGACATCAGGAGCATGGCTCCCGACAAGATGCCGGAAGAAGAGATGTCAACAGCGCCGAGTTGGCGTGCGAGCCTCAAGCGCAATGCCGGCTCTCGCTGGCTCGATTGAACTGCTTCGACTCATGTGCGGAAGGCCTCATCCTTGATGGACACGGAACTGCCGGGCGTCTGCGAACGCGCACCAAGCGGCAACCGTTAGGCCGGCAAGGGTACCGTTGAACGAGAGCACAACAAAGGAAAACGACGATAGTTGCAAGCTATCAACCACATCATCAGGATTCATTTCCCGAGCAAGGGATAAGACGATAAATTCATTCCACTCTCTATTTGAGACAAGAACGTAGGAGCAGCACATGGCCATGAACATCGGTATTGCCAAGAAGGACCGCGAGGCGATCGCCAAGCAGCTCTCCAAGCTGCTGGCGGACACCTATTCGCTGTACCTGAAGACCCACAGCTTCCACTGGAACGTGACCGGTCCGCAGTTCAACAGCCTGCACGCCATGTTCGAGACCCAGTACAACGAGCTGTGGCTGGCCGCCGACGAGGTCGCCGAACGCATCCGCACGCTGGACGTGTTCGCCCCGGGCTCCTACAGCCAGTTCGGCAAGCTGAGCGCGATCAAGGAAGAAGCCGGCGTGCCGGACTGGAAGGACATGGTCGGCCAGCTGGTGGAAGGCCACGAGATCGTGGCGCATACCGCCCGCGAGACGATCAAGGTGGCCGACAAGGCCGGCGACGAGGGCACCGCCGACATGGTCACCGGCCGCCTGAAGGAGCACGAGAAGACCGCGTGGATGCTGCGTTCGCTGCTGAAGTGAGCCGGCTGCACCGATGAAACGAAAAGCCCGCCGAACGGCGGGCTTTTCGTTTCAGCAAGGCGGTGGGCGGATCGCCCACCGCCGGTCCCTGATCAACCCTTCGGCGCCGGCCCCTTCACCGCCGTGACGAAGGCCTCCGGCCGCACGTGTTTGGCGAACGCCTGCTGCACCTGCGGCGCGGTCATCTCCAGGTAGTGCTTCGCCGCCACCGTGGTCGCGTCCAGCGGCTTGCCCTCGATGGCCAGGCCGAGCAGTTGCCCGCCGATGCCGCCGAAGCTGGATTCGCCCAGCGGCATCTGGCGCAGCAGGATGCCCTTGGCACGATCCAGGTCGGCCGGCGATACCGGCGTCGTCTGCATCTGCTTCAGGTCCTGCACCACCAGCGCGCTGGCCGCCTTCACCTTGTCAGGATCGGCGCCGTAGTCCACCGAGTAGGTGCTGCGGTTCCTGCCGTAGTCGAAACTGGTACCGACGCTGTAGACCAGGCCGCGGGTATCGCGCAGGTCGTGGTACAGCCGCGAGGCGTAGAAGCCGCCGCCCAGCACCTCGTTGCCGAGGTTCAGCGCATAGCGGTCCGGATCGTCGCGGGTCACATCGATGGTCTGCGCCATCGTCACGCTGTCCTGGCTGGCACTGGCGTCCGGCACGTGCAGCTGGCCGGCGTGGTTCGGCGGCACGGCGGCGTAGTCCACGACGGGTTTCGGGCCGCTGGCCTTCCACGCCCCGAAGGTCTGCTCGACCACCTGCTTCACCTGCGCCGGATCGACCTTGCCGACCACCACCAGGGTCGTCATGTCGGGACGGAAGACCTGTGCGTAGTACTGCTTCACCTTGTCCAGCGTCAGTCCCATCACGCTCTGCGCCGTGGCGTGGCGCAGCTCAGGATCGCCCGCGGGCAGCAGCGCCTGGTCCAGCCCGATCTGGGTCAGGAAGCCCGGCGACTGCACCTGGCCGGCGACCAGCCCGGCGGTCTGCCGCTGCACGATCGCGAAAGCCTGCGCCGGCAGCGCCGGATGCAGTTCGGCATCGGCCAGCAGCTTCATGCCCTGCTCGAAGTGCGCCGACGGCACCGCCAGCGAGAAGCTGCTGCCGGCGGATGCTCGGGCGCTGATCGCGTCGAGCGCGGCCTGGTACTGCAGGCGGTTGAGGTGGGTGGTGCCGAACTGGAACAGCTGGCCCAGCACGTCGGCCACGCCCTCCTCGCCCTTGGGCGCCTGCAGATCCTGGTTGGTCTGCACGCGGCCGAAGGCCACCACGGTGTTGCTGATCGCCTCCGGCTGCACGATCAGGCGCATGCCGTTGGCGAGGTGGTAGTCGACCGGATGCAGCGAGGACTTCGGCACGCTGAGCTTGGCGAAGGCCTTGGCCGCCCACTCGGGCAGCTGCACCGGCTTGTCCGGGCTGGAGGCGAAGCTTTCCGCGCCACCGAAACCCTTGCCCGCCACCGGCTTGCCCGAGCTCTCCGGCGTCAGGATGGCGGTCACCGCATGAGTCGGATCGAAGGTCGCCCTGGCCAGCGCGTCGACCTGCGCCGGGGTCACCGCCTCGATCGCCTGCTTGATCGCCTCGGGCGAATCCAGCCCCTCGAACGCCAGCGCCCGCGACCAGGCGTTGGCCAGGCCATCGACCGAGTTCTTGTCGAACTCCAGCGCGGCGATCGCCTTGCGCTTGGCCGCCTCGACCAGCGCCGGATCCACGCCCTTGCTGGCCGCCTGCGCCAGGATCGTCCGCATGCGCGCCAGCACCGGCTGCGGATTGCCGCCGCGGGGGAAGATGCCCACCGCCATGCCGAAGCCCGCCTGCGGCATGAACTGCGCGGAGAAGCCGCCGTACAGCGCGGTGCCGTCCATGCCCATGCCGAACAGCGCGGCGCGCTGGGAACCCAGCGCCTCGCCGAGCACGGCGGCCGCCGCGTAGTCCTTGGCCTTCATGCCCGGCAAGCGGTAGGCCAGGTACACCGAGCCATAGGGGCTATCGGTCGGCAGCGCAACGGCCTTGGCCTGCACCGGCTTGAACGAAAACCCCGGCCGGGCCGGCAGCTGGCTGCGAGGGATGTCACCGAACTCCTGCTTCACCTTGGCCAGCGTGGCGGCCGGATCGACGTCGCCGGCGATCACCAGGATCGCGTTGTTCGGCGCGTACCAGGTGTCGTGGAACTGCTTGAGCATCGCCGCGGTGGTCTTGTCGAACGAAGCGCGCGTGCCGAGCGGCGTATGCCCGTAGGGAGTGCCGGCGAACAGCTGCGCCTGCAGTTGCTCGTACGCCTTGTAGGACGGGTTGGACAGGTCGCGGGAGACCTCCTGCTCGATCGCGCCCCGCTCCTTGGCCCAGGCCTTCTCGGTCACGTCGACGCCGCGCATGCGCAGCGACTCGACGTGCAGCGCCACGTCCAGGTCCTGCGACGGCGTGACGAAGTAGTACTGGGTCACGCCCTGGGTGGTGTCGGCGTTGAACGCACCGCCCATGTTCGCCGCGATCGCCGCGAGCTGGTCCTTCGAGAGCCCCGGACTGCCGCGGAACATCATGTGCTCCATCGCGTGCGCCGTGCCCGGGAACGCCGCCGGCACCTCGTCCGAGCCGACCAGGTAGTTCAGCTCGGTGGTCACCACCGGCGCCAGCGTGTCGCGCACGATCACCACGCGCAGGCCGTTGTCCAGCGTGGCGCGGGTGACATCCGAGGGTGCCGTCGCGGCACGCGCATGACCGATCGCACCGGCCGCCAGAAGCATGCCGATCACGGCACTCATTGAACTCTTCTTCATCAATTCCTTTCCTTGTTTCCGGAACACGTCCGCACTCGTCGCCGGAACGCGGCGCGTGCAGGGCACTCGGCGAAACGGCTTCGCCCTGATATTCAACGCGGTCACGTCGTGCCAACCCCACCCGCGCGGAACATCTGCAACAACTTGCGCGCAGGTGAGGTCCGGCTGCGCAGGCGCAGACCGCATCCGGAGGAAAAAGATCCTCCATCTCCAGCAAAGGGGTAGCTAGTCGACCAGGCGCGATCGCACCAGCGCCTCGAGTGCATCGAGCAGGTCGCGGGCGACTGCGCTGTTGTGCGGCTCGGCGTGCTGCCGATCGTGGAGCACGCGTGCCGCCTGCCCGGCGTCGCCCAACTGCGCCAACAGGACACTCATGGGGCAGGCGTCGAGCGTGGCGGCGTGCAGCGAGCGATGCCTGATCGACCACCACTGGAACGCGACCGCGCCGATGCGCGTGGACAGCGGCGCGGACAGGTCGGGCATGCGTGTCTCACGATGCCAGCACGGCAGCGCCTCGACCGGCATCGGCCGGGCGAGGCCATAGCCTTGCCCGTAGCGGGCGCCAAGCAGACGGGCGACCTCGATCATGCCCGCATCCTCCAGCCCCTCCACCACCACGTCGCAGCCGAAGTCGCGGCCCATCTGGATCACTGCGCTGACCAGGCTGATGGTCTGCGCCGGCTCGATGCGCAGGCGCTTGAGCAGGTCCTGATCGACCTTGATCGCGCTGAACGGCAGGCTGGCCAGCCGGCGCAGGCTGCTGTAGCCGGAGCCCAGGTCGTCCATCGCCAGCTGCACGCCGAGATCGAGCAGGCGCTGCACGTTCTCGTCGCGCACCAGCTCGTCGAACTGCTGGGTCTCCAGGACCTCCAGCACCAGCCGGTGCGGCGCTACACGGTGCGTGGCCAGTGCCTGCGCCACCCAGGATGCGCAGGCCGGCTCGGCCAGGGTCAGCGGCGGCAGGTTGATCGACACGTCCACCACCAGGCCTTCGGCCTGCCAGGCACCCAGCGCGGCGAGCGCGAGGTCCAGCCCGCGCACGAACAGGCGGTCCAGCTCGGCCTGGCGCAGCAGCGGGATGAACACGTCGGGGCCGACCATGGTCCCGTCCTCCAGCACCAGCCGCGCCAGCGCCTCCACCTTGGCCAGCCTGCCATCGCGCAGGTCCACGATCGGCTGCACCGCCATCTGCAGCCCGCCCTCGAACAGCCGGCGTCGATAGGCGACCGCCTGCTCCTGCGAGACCGGCGGCGGCGGGCGCGTGCCGCGCTGCCAGATCTCGCTCCAGCGCTGCTGCAGGTTGCGGGTGAACTGCTGCATCACCGTGCCGCCGAACTGGCGCGGGAAGCGGCCGAGCACCACCAGCAGCGCCACCGGCTGCCCCTGTGCATCCAGCACCGGCAGATGGGCTCCGGCACGGATCCCGAGGCGCAGCATGTGCTCGTCCAGCTCGCCCCAGCTGTCGACGCGGGTCGATCGCACGAGCGAGGCGGACGCATGCACCCGACCGGACTGCCAGGCCCGAATCAGCAGCGAATCGGCAGGCGGGCGCAGCGGCCCGATCTCGCCGCCTTCGGCGGCAAACAGTGAAGTCACCTGCGGCGCCAGCGGCCCATCGCTGGCCTCCACGCTGAACACGCCCTCGGAACTCTGCCGCAGCACCAGCGCGCAGGCGATGCCGGGCATCCGGGCAAGCTGGGCGAGCTCGCTGCCCATCGCATCCGTCCACGAACCCCAGGAGGCAGGCAGCGCCTGCATGACCATCTCGACGAACTGCTCGTTCGTCTCCGCCTGCGCCTGCAGCTGGATCTGCATGTCGTCGCGGATGCGCTGATCCAGCAGCTGCACCACCTGGTAGCGCTCGCGGGCAAGCATCGGCTGGGCGTTGAAGTGGGCACTGAGCATGTCGCGATACACCGCCATCCAGTACATCAGCTGGGCACCGTCCACGCCGACCAGGGCGTGGATGCGTCCGAGCCGCCGGCTCTCTTCCTGCAGCCGTTCCCACGACAGGTCGCCACCGGCCAGTCGGCGCAGGTGTTCACCCTGGCGTTCGCGCAGGAGGGCGAGGTCGGCGGGCGCCAGCCCTTCGAGGATCTCGCGCGAATGCGGCTCGTCGCCAAGGCGCCGGTAGAACTCCTCGATGAAGGTCTGCTGCACTGTCTCCGTCTGCGATACCAGCTTGCGCAGCAGGCGGGAGGCCTCCTCGCCATAGGCCGCGATGGACTGCTCGACGTGGGCATCCGCTGCCGGTGTCGTTCCGTGGCGAAGCCACCAGCGTCGGCGGCTGCGCCGATTCTGCTTGCACTGGTACAGCGCCTCCTCGGCATTGCGCAGCAGCAGGCCGCCTTCGGCGCCATCGTCGGGAAACAGCGCGATACCCATGCTCTGGGAGACCTCCACCTGCAGGCCCGGCGCGAGTGACACCGGATCGGCGAACGCCTCGCCCAGGCGACGGGCGCAGGCATCCAGCTCGTCGTCGGCGAAGGTGGAGCCGCGGCCCGACAGGACCACCACGAACTCGTCGCCGCCCACGCGCGCCAGGAACTCGCCCGGCGCGAGCCGCTGGCGGATGCGCTGGGACAGCTGTTGCAGCAACTGGTCGCCGCGACTCGGACCGAAGCTCTCGTTGACCACCTTGAAGTCGTCCAGGTCGATCTTGCCGACCGCCAGCGCCCGTCGCGCGGCCTGGGCGGCGGCGATCGCGCCCGGCAGGTGCCGGTCCAGCTCGCGCCGGTTCGGCAGGCCGGTGAGGTCGTCGTGGAAGGCCAGGTACTCGAGCCGGTCGCGCAAGGCGCGGATCTCGTCGATGTTGCGCTGCACGCCCACGAAATGGGTCACCTGCCCCGCCTCGTCGCGCAGCGGCGTGATCGCCAGCAGGTTCCAGAAGCTGCGACCATCCTTGCGGTAGTTGAGGATCTCGCCCTCGAAGCTGTCTTTGGCAACCAGGCGAGCGGTGATCCTGGCGCGCATGCCCGGATCGGTCAGCTCGCCCTGCAGCAGATTGCAGTTGCGGCCGAGGATGTCGTCCGGGCCGTATCCGGTAATCGTTTCGAAGGCCCGATTCACGTAGACCGTGCGCTGTTCGGCATCGGTGATGATCACCCCCTCCTTGACCGAGGCGAGCGCGCGCGCCAGCAGCGCCTGGGAGGCCAGCGCCTCGTGCTGTCCGCTGATGTCGACCAGCGTCCAGATCTGGTCGAAGCCCGTCCGCGGGAACGGAGCCCCCTCGATCCTCAGCCAGACCTGGTCGCCGTCGAGGCGACGGGCCGCCACCTCCATCACCGCGCGCCCGTCCTTCGCGAACGCCTCCGCGATGCGCCCGGGCATGGCCTCGCCCTGCGCACGGTCGGCGTAGAGATCGATCGCGCGCGTGCCGAGCAGTGCCTGCGCACCGGCGGCGCCGAGCAGTTGGGCGGCGCGTTCGTTGGCCCGCGCCACGACCCGCTCACGCAGCAGCAAAACCCCCACCGTGGTGCTGTCGAGCATGGACTGGTTGAGCGCCTGGATCTCGCGTTCGCGGTGTACCAGGTCGAGCCGGTCCAGGCCCCTCGAGATGCTGCCGGCGATGGCTTCGAGCACCGTCCGCAGCTCGGCATCGAACATGTCCTCGCGCAGGTGGTAGACGGTAAGCACCGCCCACATGCGGCCGCCCCGGCGGATCGGCAGCGTGGCACTGGCGCCGATCGCGAAGCGCGCGGCGCGCTCCCGCCATGGAGCGAGAAAGCCGGCGTGGGCGAACGAGCGGTTGTAGTAGCCGCCCCCCTCGCGCCAGGTGCGCCCGCTGGATCCGCCGCCTTCCGGCAGCGCCGGATCCGCGCTGATCCGAAGCCCCTCCATGTAGCCGATCGCCGGGCCGGCGCTGGCAAGGAACTCGAACCAGCCATCCGGCCCCGGCTGGCCGACCCAGGCCAGGCACAGCCCCGCGTGCGCTACCGCGAGCTCGCAGACGCGCTGCAACAGCGGCACGGCATCGTCGTAGGCGGAGGCGCACTCGGTGACCTCGGCCAGCAGGGCATTGAAGTCGGCCAGGCGGCGGCTGGCGGTTACGTCGGTCTCCACCAGCAGTGCCCCCTCGCAACGGCCCGCGGCGTCGCGCCGTGGCGTGCTGGCAACCTGCACGATGGCGAAACCACCGTCCCGCCGGTAGTCCACCAGCATCCCGGCGAATGGCTGGCACGCAGCGATCGCCTCATGCAGGGCCTGCAGGGCCTTATGATCGGTGCGCTCGCCCAGCATCACCTCGCTGCGGAGGTGCCCGAGCAAGTCCTCGTCGCCAAGGCCACCGAGGCTGCGGAAGCCCTCATTCACCCACTGGATGCGCCCGTCGAGATCGGTGATCGCCACCCCGACCGGCACCCGGGATGCCACCAACGCCATGCGCCGCAGTTCCGCGCCCTCGGACTCCTGGCGCTCATGCTCCGCCGCCTGGTCGAACAGGAGACCGGCCACGCCGGCGCCCAGCTCCATCAGCTGGCGATGAAGCATGTCGGGCAGGCGACGTTCGAAGGAGGTCAACGCGAACGTGCCGGCCACTTCCCGCGACTGCAGTCGCACCGGGGCCGACCAGCAGGCGCCGATCCCGTGCTCCGCCGCCACGTCGCGCAGCGAGGCCCAGCGTGGATCCTCACGGGCATCGCTGACGAAGGCGGGCTCGCCGGTCCAGGCCGCGCACGCGCAGGAGCCGGAGTCCGGGCCCGGAACGACGCCGTCCAGCAGCATCTGGACGGCGGCGGGTACGCTGGGCGCGCTGGCGAAGTGCAGCCGCCCGGAGGGCCCCAACCGCATCACCGTGGCCATGGCGCCGGGCACGAAGGACTCGAACAGGCGGCAAGCTTCGCCCAGCCGCTCCGGCAACGGTCCCCCGCGCGCCACCAGGTCGAGCAGCCGACGCTGCAGCTCCATCAGGCGGACCAGTTGTTCCCCGGACAGGCGCACCGGTTCGTGCGGCGGCTCCTGCATCGTTTGCATGCCTTTTCGACGATGGGACAGAGGATCGGCCCAGTGGGCGCGCGACGCAACGCCCGCGACAGGTAGCCGCCCCCGGAAGCGGCCGCCGGGCCTGAGGCGCGGCTGACCACGCGACCGCGGTTTTATTGGCCCGTCGCCCGGGTTTCGGTAAGCTCCGCGGGCTTTCCGGCCTTCGTCGTGGAGGCTTTCACGGGGATCTTTCTTGAGCGCCACGCAAGCCACGAACGACAGTCGCCATCCCCTGCTGGTAGCCCTCCTGCTTGCGGTTCTCGTGGCCGCCATGAACCTCGGCCTGTGGTGGTGGGGCAACCGGCCGCATGGCCCGGACGACTGGCGCGGGCCGATCAACGGCTTCTCGGTGTCGTTCTTCCAGCGCTACCAGAACCCGCTCAAGCAGGACTTCCCGTCCGACCAGCAGATCGACAGCGACCTGAAGCTGCTGCGCAAGTACACCGGGCACATCCGCACCTACTCCACGCAGGAGAATCCGCAGGTCTACCGGCTCGCGCACCAGGACGGGCTGAAGGTGATGGCCGGCGCCAACATCGACACCCGCCGCGGCAACAACGAGCGCGAGATCGACCAGCTGATCGCGTTGGCCAACCGCTATCCCGACACGATCGACAAGGTGATCGTCGGCAACGAGGTGCTGTTCCGCGGCGACCAGTCGCTGGACCAGATGATCCGCTATCTCGACCGCGTGCGCGCCCACGTGCGCCAGCCGGTGTCGATCGCCGAGCCGGACTACATCTGGATCAAGTACCCCGAGCTGGCCCAGCACGTGGATTTCATCACCATCCACCTGTTCCCGTTCTGGAACGGCATCGGCACCAGCGTCGACCCGGACCGCGACAACGCGCTGAATGCGGCGCTCGGCGCCTACGACAACATCCAGCGGATGTACCCGACCAGGCACATCGTGGTGGGCGAGATCGGCTGGCCGTCCAACGGCGACCGCCAGAAATACGCGCTGCCGTCGGTGTCCAACGAGGCGATCTTCATCCGCCACTGGCTCAACGCCGCCCAGGCGCGCCACATCGACTACTACCTGCTGGAAGCGTTCGACCAGCCGTGGAAGGAGGCCCTCGGCGAAGGCCGTACCGGCGCCTACTGGGGCATCTTCAACGCCGACCGGCAGCCGAAGTTCCCGTTCACCGGACCGGTGGTGGAGGACACCTCGTGGCCGGCCAAGGCGCTGGCCGCCAGCCTGCTGGCGCTGCTGCCGATGATCTGGTTCGGCCGCCGCTTCAGCCGCTTCAGGCTGATGGGCCGGTTCTTCTTCGCCGCGCTGATCCAGCTGGCCTGCGGCCTGGTGGTGTGGTCGGCCACGCTGCCGTTCAACTTCTACCTGAGCTGGGTCGACTGGACCATGCTCACCCTGCTGTTCCCGGCGCAGATCGCGATCCTGGCCATCCTGCTGATCAACGGCTTCGAGTTCACCGAAGTGCTGTGGCGCCGGGGCTGGGTCCGCCACGCCGGCATGCTGCGACCCGATCCGCCGGAAAAGCAGCCGTTCGTGTCGATCCACCTGGCCTGCTACAACGAGCCGCCGGAGATGGTGCAGGTCACGCTCGACTCGCTCGCCGCGCTCGACTACGACAATTTCGAAGTGCTGGTGATCGACAACAACACCAAGAACCCCGACGTGTGGAAGCCGGTCGAGGCGTACTGCGAGAAGCTCGGCCCGCGCTTCCGCTTCTTCCACCTCGAGCCGTGGCCCGGCTTCAAGGCCGGCGCACTGAACTTCGGCCTGAAGGAAACCGACCCGCGCGCCGACGTGGTGGCGGTGATCGACGCCGACTACGAGGTGCGCCACGACTGGCTGGCCAGCCTGACCGGCTACTTCCATGACCCGAAGGTGGCGGTGGTGCAGTGCCCGCAGGCGCACCGCGACTTCGAGCACAACCGCTTCCGCCGCATGACCGCCTGGGAGTTCGACGGCTTCTTCCGCATCGGCATGCATCACCGCAACGAGCGCAACGCGATCATCCAGCACGGCACCATGACCATGGTCCGGCGCAGCGCGCTGGAGGGCACTGGCGGCTGGTCGGAGTGGACCATCTGCGAGGACGCCGAGCTGGGCCTGCGCCTGATGCACGCCGGCTACGAGCTGGTCTACGTCGACGAACTGATGGGCAAGGGCCTGACCCCGGCCGATTTCAAGGCATACAAGAGCCAGCGCTACCGCTGGGCCTTCGGCGCGATGCAGATCCTCAAGGGCCGCTGGCACTGGATGGTGAAGAAGGGCCCGCTGTCATCCGGCCAGCGCTTCCACTTCCTCACCGGCTGGTTCAGCTGGTTCGCCGATGCGCTGCACCTGATCTTCACCCTGATGGCATTGTTCTGGACCGCCGGCATGGTGGCGTTCCCGCAGTACTTCAGCCTGCCGATGCAGCTGTTCCTGATCCCGGTGATCGGCTTCTTCTTCGCCAAGGCGATCTTCGGCATCGTGCTGTACCGCGCCCGCGTCCCGTGCGGCTGGTACGACACGCTGATGGCCTCGCTGGCCAGCATGAGCCTGAGCCACGCCATCGCCCGCGGCATCCTGCACGGCCTGACCCGCGAGAAGACCTCGTTCGTGGTCACCGCCAAGAGCCGCCGGCTGGGCGAATCGGGCTTCGCCGCATTCGCCCCGGTGCGCGAGGAGCTGCTGATGGCGATCGCGCTGGTCGGCTGCATCGTCGGCATGGCACTGAGCTACGGCACGCGCTATATCGAGGGCACGCTGTGGATGTTCATCCTGGGCGCGCAGTCGATCCCCTATTTCTCCGCGGTGATCGGCGCCTGGATCGCGCACAAGGCCGGCGACAAGGCGGGCTGACAATCCGGACGATGAGGCGCGACTGTTCATCGGAAGCGCACGCCGGCTCGGGTAAGCTCCCGCGGATTTTCACGTTCCACAGGGATGTCGCCCCGTCCATGCGCCGCTTCCGACGCCTGAGCCTGTTCGCCCTGGTCGCCCTGCTGCCCGGCCTTGCGCATGCCGGCGTGAAGCTGGTGGTCGACGGCGTGGACGACTCGCTCAAGACAGCCATCGTCGCGGGAGTGGAGCTGTCGCAGTACGCCACGCGCGAGGTCAGCGACGCGCAGGTACGGCGGCTCTACGCCCGTGCGCCGGACCAGGCGCAGACGGCGCTGCGCCCCTACGGGTACTACGACGCCAGCGTGGACGCCGACCTCGAACGGATCGGCACCGACTGGCAGGTGACGCTGCACGTGAAGCCGGGCGAACCGGTGAAGATCACCGCCGTGCACGTCGACCTCGATCAGGCGGCGCTGGCGATCGCGCCGATCCGACGCGCGGAACGGGCGATCGAACAGCTGAAGGGCCAGACCCTCAACGACGGCGTCTACGACGCCGCGCGCGACGCGCTGAGCGGCCAGCTCACCGCTAACGGCTTCCTCGCCGCCAAGCTGCTCACCCATCGCGTCGAGGTGACGCGCGCGGACCGCAGCGCGGTGATCCGGCTCGCCTGGGAGGCCGGCCCGCGCTACCGCTTCGGCCCGGTGCAGTTCGAGGGCTCGCAGTTCCGCGACGGCTTCCTCGACCGCTACGTGCCATTCAGGCCCGGCGACTACTTCTCGCAGGACAAACTGCTCGACCTGCAGCAGGCGCTCAACGGCGCCGACTATTTCTCGGTGGTCAACGTGCTGCCCGACGTCGACGACGCAAAGGACGGCACCGTGAATGTGCGCGTGCAGCTGGTGCCGGCCAAGCGCACGGTCTACACCGGCGGCCCGTTCATCGGCACCGACACCGGCTTCGGCCTGCGCGGCGGGGTGGAGCGGCGCTGGGTGAACCGCAGCGGCCACAAATGGAAGAACGAACTGGTGGTGGCGCAGCGGTTGAAGACGCTCTCCACCTTCTACACCATCCCCCGCCCCGGCAAGAACCAGCACAGCCTGAACTTCGGCGCCAACTACCGCGACGCCAACACCGACACTTCGCAGTCGCGCACACTGGAACTGGTCGGCAACGACACCCGGCTGTGGCACGGCTGGACCCGCACGCTGGGGGTGCACGCGCTGTCCGGCACCTTCACCGTGGGCAAGCGCAGCGGCGAACCGGACAACACACCGGGCATCGACCACGGCCGCAGCACGCTGGTGTTCGCCGAGGCCTCGCTGGGACGCAAGCGCGGCGACAACCCGACTTTCGTGCGCAGGGGCTGGTCGATCAACCTGGCCGTGCGCAGCACCGCGGGCACGCTGCTGTCGGACACCCGCTTCGCCCAGTTCACCGTCGACGCGAAGTGGATCCGTGCGTTTCTCGGCCGCAACCGGCTGATCCTGCGTGGCAGCGCCGGCATGACCAGCACCGGCAACTTCGACGCGCTGCCGCCGCAGCTGCGCTTCTTCGCCGGCGGCGATCGCTCGGTGCGCGGCTACGGCTTCCAGTCGATCGGCCCGAAGAACAGCTACGGCCGCGTGATCGGTGGCCGCAACCTGCTGGTGGCCAGCACCGAGGTCGAGCACTACTTCACCAGGCAGTGGGGCATTGCCGCCTTTGTCGATGCCGGCAATGCCTTCACCGGCACCGATTACCGGCCGAAGATCGGCGCTGGCCTGGGCGTGCGCTGGCTGTCGCCGGTGGGCATGATCCGCGTCGATTTCGGCACGCCGGTGCACAGTCGCGAAAAGCACGGCATCGAGCTGCACATCGTGATCGGACCGGACCTGTGAGGAGGCGCGCATGACCGACGCAGCACGCCCCGCCCGTCCCCGCCGCCGCTGGCTGCGTGCGCTGTCGGCCGGCCTGTTCGCCGTGGTGCTGGCGATCGCGCTGGCGCTGGGCTGGCTGCTCGGCACCCAGGGCGGCCTGCGCTTCGCGATCGCCCGCGCCAGCGCCGCGACGGGCGGCGCACTGAGCGTCGGCCAGGCCGAAGGCCGCCTGCTCGGCCCGCTGACCGTGCAGCGCCTGCGCTACCGCGACGCCCAGGGACTAGACGTGCGGGTTGCGCGGGCGCGGCTGGATCTGTCCGTCGCTGCCCTGCTGCGCAAGCGCCTGCACGTGCTGGAGCTGGACGCGGACGGCATCGCGGTGGTGCTGCCGCCACCCTCGCCGCAACCTGCGACGGGCAGCGGCTTCGACCTGCAGCCGCCGCTGGATGTGCAGGTCGACCGCCTGCATACCGGCCAGTTGCGCATCACTCGCCAGGGGCAACCCGTATTCGCCGCCGACCGCATCGACCTCGCCGGCCGCTGGACCGGGCGCGGCATCACGCTGCGCCGGCTCGAACTCGCCGGTCCGGATGGCCAGGTGAGCCTGGCCGGCGAACTGGCCTCGGCCGACTATCGCGGCCAGGGCCAGGGCCGCTTCCGCTGGAAGCTCGGCGACACCACCTGGAGCGGTCGGCTGCAGGCCCACGGCGATGGCCGCACGGCGCAGCTCGAACTGGCACTGGCCAGCCCGGCCGCGGCCACCCTGCAGGTGTCGCTGGAACAGCACGGCGACTATCCATGGACCGCCACGCTGAAGGCGCCGCGCTTCGATCCCTCGCCGATCCTCGGCCAGGGACCGCTGCATGCGCTGGCGCTGTCGCTCGAGGCCAGCGGTGACCGTCGCGGCGGCCGCATCGATGGCACCGTGCAGGTGAACGACACCACCTTGCAGCTGCAGCCGCTGCGCGCGCGTCTGAGCGACAGCCTCGACACGCTGCAGCTCGAACAACTCGCCCTTGCCTCGCCGCAGATCCCGGGCTCGCTGCAGGCCAGTGGCCTGGTGCAACTGTCCGCAACGCCGCTCAGCGCCGATCTGAAGGTGCAGTGGAAGGGCGTCACGCTGCCGAAGGAACTGGTCGGCCAGGCGCTGGCCACGGATGGCTCGCTGAGTGCCAAGGGCAGCACGGAGCACTTCCAGGCCCATGGCGACGTCTCGCTCGGACCGCCCGGACAACCGGCCCACCTGGCCGTCGACCTGGACGGCACGCCGACCTCGATCGCGCTGCGCACGCTCGCCCTGAAGCAGAAGAAGGGACAACTGGTCGCCAGCGGCACGATCGACCTGCAGCCGTCGCTGGGCTGGCAGCTGGACATGCAGGCGCAGCATTTCGATCCCGGCGAACTGGTTGCCGGCTGGCCCGGGGCCATCGACGCCGATCTGCGCACGCGCGGCCGGCGCCAGGCGAGCGGCTGGGAGGCCACGCTGGCGCTCGGGCGGCTGGGCGGCAAGCTCCGTCAGCGCACGCTCGGCGGCCACGGCGAACTGCACCTGTCACCGTCCGGCGTGCTGGACGGCACGCTGGACCTCTCCTCCGGCAACAGCCGCCTGCACGTGGAGGGCAAGCCGGGGGCGCAGAACGACGCCGAGCTGCGACTGGCGATCGCCTCGCTGTCCGACTGGCTGCCCGACGCCAGCGGCCGCCTGCAGGGGCACCTGGTCGTGCGCGGGCTGGCGCCGCGGCTGAGCATCAACGGCACGCTGCAGGGCGACCGGCTCGGCTGGCGCCAGGATCGCCTGGACCATCTGCAACTGGTCGTCGGCCTGCCCGACCTGAGCCGACTGGCCGGCAAGCTCGACGTGCAGGGCCAGGGCCTGCTCGCAAACGGGCTGGCTTTCGACCGCATGCACCTGCTGGCCGAGGGCAGCGAGGCGACCCACCGGCTCGCCCTCGATGTCGCCGGACGCCAGCTGTCCGGTCGGCTGGCGCTCGACGGCTCACTGCGCAACGGCGCCTGGACCGGCACCCTCCGCACGCTCGACCTGGCCCCGGAGGGCCTGCCTCGCTGGCGGCTGCAGCAGGCCACGGCACTGGCCTACCGCGATGGCGGCTGGCGGGCCGGCGAACTGTGCCTTTCTGCCGGAGAACCGCTGCTGTGCGCCTCGGCCAGCCAGGACCGGGCCGGTACGCTCGACGCCAGCTACCGCCTGCACGCGCTGCCACTGGCACTGATCCTCAACGCCGCCGGACTGGCCGACCTGCCGATGCGTGCCGACGGCACCCTCGAGGGCGACGGCGCGATCAGGCGCAAGCCCGACGGCACGCTCGATGGCCACGCAACGATCCGCTCCGCCAGCGGCGCCATCAACTACAGCGACCACGGCGATCATCCGCTGCTCGCCTACCGCGACCTCGCCCTGGACGCCCGCCTTGCCCCCGGCAGTCAGCATGCCACCGTGCACGCCCTGCTCGACGGCGGCGGCCATGTCGACGGCCAGGTGGCGATGTCCGGTCCCGACCGGACGCTGGCCGGCAGCGTGGATGTGCAACTCGGCCAGCTCGGCTTCGTCGAACTGCTCACCACCGAGCTGGCCAACGTGAAGGGCTCGCTGGCCGGGCGCTTCCAGGTCGGCGGCACACTCGCCTCGCCCACGCTGGCCGGCAACGCGACCATCGATGGTCTCGCCGCGGAGATCCCCGCGGCCGGCCTCAAGCTCGCCGACGGTCACATCACGCTGGCCAGCAGCGACGCCCGGCAGCTGCACGTGGACGGCACGCTGCGTTCGGGCAAGGGCACGCTGGGCGTGCGCGGCACGGTCGGCTTCGGCACCGACGCATCCACCGAACTGGTGTTCCAGGGTCAGCAGGTCACCGCCGCGGACATCCCCGCGGCGCGCGTGGTCGTCTCGCCCACGCTGGTGCTCAAGCAGGACGCACAGGGCATGGACGTCACCGGCCGCGTCGCACTGGACAGCGCCGACATCGACGTCTCTCGCCTTCCCGGTGCGGGCGCCACCAAGGCGTCGCCCGACGTGGTGGTGATCGACGAGCAGCAGGAAGCCAGGGCGAGAGCGATGCCGATCAGCGCCACCGTGGCGGTGGACCTGGGCGAGCGCACCCACCTCGTCGGTATGGGGCTGGACGGCAACCTGCGCGGCCAGCTGGTGGTACGCGAGCGGCCCGGCCGCGCCACCACCGGTCAGGGCCAGGTGGACGTGTCCGGCACCTATCGCGCCTACGGCCAGAACCTCACCATCGAGCGCGGGCAACTGCTTTTCGCCACTACCCCGATCGACAACCCGCGGCTGGACATCCGCGCGGTGCGCCGGCTCAACCCGAACGCGACCATCGACGAGGGCCAGAAGGTCGGCCTGTACGTGTCCGGCACGGCGCAGCGGCCGGTGCTCAGCGTGTTCTCGCAGCCGGTGATGGAGCAGTCCGACGCGCTGTCCTACCTGATCACCGGCAAGCCGCTGTCGGAGGTGAAGGGTGGCGAGGGTTCGATGGTGAACTCCGCCGCGCAGGCGTTGGGTTCGGCCGGCGGCGACCTGCTGGCCAAGCGCATCGGCTCTCAGCTCGGCGTGGACGACATCGGCGTGTCCAGCAGCGACGCGCTCAACGGCAGCTCGGCGTTCACCGTCGGCAAATACCTCTCGCCGCGGCTGTACCTGAGCTACGGCGTGGGGTTGTTCGAACCGGGCCAGGTGATCACCCTGCGCTACCGGCTGAGCAAGCGCTGGAGCTTCGAGGCGCAAGATGCCACGACCTTCAGCCGCGCCAGCTTCAACTACCGGCTGGAGCGCTGACGCCGACGGCGCATGCGCCGTCGGTCATGCTGCGGGGCTCGGAAAGGGAGCGTATGGTGTGGGGATTTCCCCACCCGGAGTTCTCCGATGAAGCCAACCCGCTGGATGCTTGCCACCGCCGTCTGCGCCGCGCTCGCCGCGTGCGGTCATTCCGAAGCCCCTTCGTCGAAGGCCCCCGCCCCGGCAAGCACCGCGCCGAAGACCGCCGCCGCGCCCGCGCCAGCCCCGATCGGCATCGACCTGGCCGGCATGGACAAATCCAGGCCCGCCGGCGACGGCTTCTTCCAGTACACCAACGGCACCTGGTTCAAGGACACGCAGATCCCGGCGGACCGCTCCAGCACCGGCTCGTTCCTCAAGCTCTACGAACTGGCCCAGAAGCGCACCGCCGAACTGATCCAGAAAGCCGGCGACAGCAAGCCGGCCGAAGGCTCGAACGAGCGCAAGATCGCCGACTACTACGCCGCGTACATGAACACCGACGCGATCGAGAAGGCCGGCCTGACGCCCCTGAAACCGGAGCTGTCGGCGATCGAAGGCATCAAGTCCCGTGACGACCTGGCCAAGGTGCTCGGCAGCCGTCTGCGCGCCGACGTCGACCCGATCAACGCTACCAACTTCCACACCAGCCACCTGTTCGGCCTGTTCGTCACCCAGGGCCTGGAAGATCCGTCGCAGAACATCGCCTACCTGCTGCAGGGCGGCCTGGCCCTGCCCAGCCGCGACTATTACCTCTCCGACGACGCCGCGACCAAGACCATCCGCGAGCAGTACCACGCCTACGTCGTGGCCCTGCTCAAGCAGGCCGGCGACAAGAACGCCGAGGCTGAGGCCAAGACCATCCTCGCGCTGGAAACCAGGATCGCCAAGGCACAGACCAGCCTGGTCGACAGCCAGGACGTGCACAAGGCGAACAACCTGTGGCCGACCGCCGACTTCGCGAAGAAGGCGCCGGGGCTGGACTGGTCCGCCTACTTCAAGGCCGCCGGCCTGGACGGCGTGAAGACCATCGACGTGTGGCAGCCGGAGGCCGTCACCGGCCTGGCGAAGCTGGTCGGCAGCGAGCCGCTGTCCGCCTGGAAGACCCTGCTGCGCTTCCACACCATCAACAGCAGCGCAAGCCTGCTGCCCAAGGGCTACGCCGACCTGGCGTTCGGCTTCTACGGCCACGACCTGCAGGGCATCCCGCAGCAGCGCCCGCGCGCCAAGGATGCGATCGACGCCACCAGCACCGACCTCGGTGATGCGGTGGGCCAGATCTACGTGAAGAACTACTTCCCGGCCTCGTCCAGGGCCGAGGTCGAGGCGATGGTGAAGAACATCGTCAATGCCTTCGACCAGCGCATCGACACGCTGACCTGGATGACGCCGGCGACCAAGGAAAAGGCCAAGGAGAAGATCAAGACGCTGCGCGTGAGCGTCGGCTACCCGGATACCTGGCGCGACTACAGCTCGCTGACGGTCAAGCCGGACGATGCGCTGGGCAACCACCTGCGCGCCGTCGAGCTGGAGTACCAGCACCAGCGCGCCAAGATCGGCCAGCCGGTGGACCGCGGCGAGTGGTGGATGACCCCGCAGACGGTCAACGCGGTGAACCTGCCGCTGCAGAACGCGCTGAACTTCCCGGCGGCGATCCTCGAGGCGCCGTTCTTCGACCCGAAGGCCGACCCGGCCGCCAACTACGGCTCGATCGGCGCGGTGATCGGCCACGAGATCAGCCACAGCTTCGACAACACCGGCGCCGACTTCGATGCGCAGGGCAAGCTGTCGAACTGGTGGACGCCGGACGACCTCAAGCACTTCGAGGCCGCGGGCCAGAAGCTGGTCAAGCAGTACGACGGCTACCAGATCCTGCCGGGCCTGCACGTCAACGGGCAGCAGACGCTGGGCGAGAACATCGCCGACGTGTCCGGCCTCACCGCCGCGCTGGCTGCCTACCACGCCTCGCTCGGCGGCAAGCCGGCGCCGGTGATCGACGGCCTGACCGGCGACCAGCGCTTCTTCATCGCCTTCGGCGAAACCTGGCGCTCGAAGACCCGCGATGCCGCGGCCCGCGTGCGCGCGGCCACCGACGTGCACGCCCCGGCGCAGTTCCGCGCCGAGACCGTGCGCAACATGGACGACTGGTACAAGGCGTTCGACGTGAAGCCGGGCCAGACGATGTACCTGGATCCGGACCAGCGCGTGAAGATCTGGTAAGCCGCAGCCACCGGCCGTCGCGACTGAAATCGCTCCCACAGAAAGCGCATGCTTGTCCGAGCCTCTGTGGGAGAGGCTTCAGCCCCGACGGTCATGCACACTCGACCCGACAGGCCGGGCGTCGTCGCGACTGAAGTCGCTCCCACAGAAAGCGCATGCATGTCCGAGCCTCTGTGGGAGGGGCTTCAGCCCCGACGGTCATGCACGCTCGATCCGACAGGCCGGGCGTCATGCAATGGCCCGATCTGCATCGCACACGTCATTCGCTCACCCCGACTTCTGCACCAGGATCACCCGCCGCCCCACGCTCTCAACCCGCCACGCGAAGCACGCGGCGATCCAGCGCAGCGACGCCTCCGAATGGAAGCCGACGTGGGTCGGGTCGCGGTGGTAGTGCCAGCGGGGGAAGTCGACCATCGGCGGGCGCAGCTCGGTCATCAGGCCCAGCCAGCCGCCCGACACGAGCAGCGCATCGATGCGGGCGAGGTCGCACAGCGGATCGTGCATGTGCTCGAGCACTTCGGTGCAGGTGACAAAGTCGTAGCGGGCATCGAGCAGGCCGGCATCGGGCGCAAAGAACGGGTCGTAGCCGACGGTGGGAAAGCCGGCGTCGGTGAGCATCACGGCCAGCGCCGGCGCCGCGCCGCAGCCGTAGTCCAGGCCGCGCGCGCCGGGCGCGAGGCAGGCGATCAGCGGATCGGCGAGCCGACTCAGGAAGTGCCGGTAACCCGGATCATCGACGCGGTTGTCGTGCGTGCCGTAATACGCGCGCTCGGCCTCGGCATCGAGCCAGGTGGCCGGGTCACGGCTGACCAGATCGCAGGCCGTGCAGTGCCGATAGACGCCGGTGGCCTCGCGCCACGGCGCACCGGTCGCCGCCCCGCACAACGGGCAGGCGACCGGCGCCTCAGCGGATGCCGAGGCCATCGATGCCGGTGGCGTCGGCTTCGAAGCCGGCCAGCGTGGCGAAGCGGCGGCCGCGTTCGGCGTAATCCTTGAACTGGTCGAAACTCGGCGCGCCGGGCGACATCAGCACCACACCGCCCTCAGGCGTGGCGGCACGCCCCGCCTCCACCGCCGCGGCCAGGTCCGCCACGCGCGCGACCGGACAGGTGACCGCCCCCGCGCGCAACGCCGCCTCGATACGCGGCCCGTTCGCGCCCATGCAGACGATCGCCCGGGGCGGATGCGCCTGCGCGTACGCGACGAACGGTGCCCAGTCCACGCCGCGGTCGTAGCCGCCCACCAGCACCGCCACCTCGCGGCCCGGCAGGCTCTCCAGCGCGGCGACCACGGCCGGCGGCGTGGTGGCGATGGAATCGTTGATCCAGTCGCGGCCAGCGCGCCGCCCCAGCGGCTGCAGGCGGTGCGGCAAAGGGCGGAAGGTGGCCAGCGCCGGCGCCGCGGCCAGCGCGTCGTAGCCGAGCAGATCCAGCGCCGCCAGCGCGGCGCTGGCGTTGAGCGCGTTGTGCAGGCCGGGCACGCCGAGCTGCGCCACCGGGAACACGTCGCGCGCGCCCCGGCGGATGAAGCCGTCGGCGACGTGCCAGCCCTGGGTGTCGCCGAACACGCGGCGATCCGGATGGCCGGCGGTCTGCGCCAGCAGGTTGGCCTGCTGGCCGTTCACCAGCAGGGTGCGCGCCTGGTCGCCGAGTTTGAGCTTGTCACCCACGTAGCGCTCGCGCGAGCCGTGCCAGTCCAGGTGTTCCTCGTACAGGCTGGTGATCACCGCCAGTTCGACCGGACCGGCCTCGCCGGTCTGGAAACTCGACAGCTCGATCGCCCACAGTTCGGCGGCCTGCCCCTGCAGCTCCAGCAACGGCAGGCCGATGTTGCCGGCCAGCGCGGTGCGAATGCCAAGCGAACGGGCCAAGTGCGCGAGCAGCGCCGTGGTGGTGCTCTTGCCCTTGGTGCCGGTCACCGCCACGACGCGTGCCGCAGGGTTCTCGCCAAACCACAGCGCCGTGCCCGAGGTGAACACGGTGCCCTGCGCCTGCGCGGTGGTCACCGCCGGCTTGTAGATCGAGATGCCCGGCGACTTCACCACCACGTCGTACGCCGACAGCGCGACCGCATCCGGTTCGTGGCCGAAGACGGCAAGCGCCGGATCGAACGCGCGCGCGGCCTCGACTTCCTCCTTGCTGCAGTAAAGGGCCAGCGGCAGATCCGGCAGCTGCGCGCGGATCGCATGGATTGCCGCGCGCCCTTCCCGACCGAAGCCCCAGACGGCCACGCGCTGGTTGCCAAGATCAGCGATACGCATGGTCACCCCCGGTAGGAGCCCGCTCGCGGGCGATGCCTTTGCTCCTGATCACCATCAAAGCCAGGAGCATCGCCCGCGAGCGGGCTCCTACAGGGGCACGGTGGCGCATCAACCGATCGCCGCCAGCGCCGCCTGAAGCCGGGCCGGCACGCGGTGCTCGCCGGACGGCTGCAACCATGGCTCCAGCGCCAGCTGCGCGATATCGAGCTGCGGCAGGATCTCGCTGCGGAAGCGGGCGACCAGCGCATCCTCGGCCCACTCCGGCCGCTGGCTCAACGCATACATCGCGGCGCGTGCCTCGGCGCCCTCGCCCACGCACTCGAACGGCTTGTGATCCTGGTATTCCAGCAGCGCGTCGAAGCCGGCCGCCTGCGATTCGTCGTCCAGCAGGTTGCGGCCGAAGATCGTCAGCAGCCGCGGCTTGGGCAGGAACGGCGCCAGGGCGAGGAACACGAAATGGCACTTCGGGCACTGCCCGCACCAGCGGTCGGCCGGCTTGGGTCCGAGGATGCGGAAGTTGCGGTTGCAGCTGGAGAAGCTGTCGAAATACGGCGTCAGCTTCGCGAACGCACGGGTGATCGCCAGCTCCGAATACGGGCGCAGCAGCGAGCAGTAGTCCAGATCCGCCGCCACGTGGCTGTGCAGCCAGTCGGACAGCAGCGTCTCGAAGGCGTAGCCCTTGCTCCACTGGTGGTTCACCTGCTGGCCGTCGTACTCCAGCGTGGCCGCCGACGCCGAGCGCTCGTTGGCGAAGGCGATGGAATCGTGGCCGTAGAGGATAGCCGCCACGGCCAGGATCGCCGAGTTCACCGCGGTCACCGGGATATGGCCGTTCCACGCGCCCAGCCGGTTCAGCTCGAACAGCCCCGGCGCCAGCTCGCGCTGGATGTTCAGCGTCGGCAGCCCGGTGCGCTCGGCACAGGCGGCGATCAGCGGCGAGTTGCCGACCCACACCGCGGTGGCGTCGCCGCCGATCGACTTGATCGCCTCGACCGCCACCAGCGAATCCTTCCCGCCACCGATCGGCACCAGGGTGCGTTTCGGCAGGCCCAGCGCAGGCATCGCCGGCAGCGCCTGACCACCGCGCGGGAAATGGATGCGACCGCGCAGGTCCAGCCCGTTGCGGTAGGCGAACTCGGCCAGCCCGTGCAGGTACAGCGCGTCGAGCAGGTCGGCGGTGGCGTCGTCCAGCGGACCATTCGCCACCTCGATCTGCGGCGGCACGCCGGCCTTGTAGTAGCTCACGCCGGCAATCAGGTGCAGCAGCTTCAGCGCCGCGTCGAACGCGGCCTGGCGTGCCGGCGGCAGGGCCGGCGCGGCCGGAAAGCGGATGCGCTCGACCAGCGGCTCACCCTCGTCGAAGGCGTAGGCCAGCTCGGCCACGCCATCGGCGTAGCGGGCATGCAGGAAACGGAACACCTGGGTCAGGCGCGGTTGGATCGGATGGTTCACATGAGTCTCCTCGCCGGCCGCGGCTCGGCGCAAGCGCAGATTCTAACGGCGCCGCCTCCTCGCTGCCCGTCGTTCCACGGGCAGCGAGGAGGCAGAGCGCCGTCAGTCGAGGATCACTTCCTGCGCGTCCTCGCGCAGGTTGTACGGCGAGGACATGACCTTGCCGTAGGCGCCTGTCTGGGCGATCAGCACCACGTCGCCCTCGCTGGCCTCGGGCAGGCGGCGGTCGGTGCCGAGCACGTCGCCGCTCTCGCAGATCGGGCCGACCACCTGGACCAGCGCGGTCGCCGGTTCGTCGAGGCGAGTCAGGTTCACGATCTCGTGCCAGGCGTCGTACAGCGCGGGGCGGATAAGGCTGTTCATGCCGGTATCGATACCGAGGTAGCGCAGCGCACCCTTGCCCTTCTGCTGGGTGACCTTGGCCAGCAACACGCCGGCATCGGCCACCAGGTAGCGACCCGGCTCCATCCACAGCTGGTAGTGCGGATAGGCCGCCTTCACCTCGCGCAGCACCTTGTCCAGCGCCACCATGTCCAGCCGCGCCTCGCCCGGGTGCGAGGGCACGCCGAGGCCGCCGCCGATGTCCAGGAAGGCCACGCTGCCGATCCGCTCGGCCAGGCTCGCCAGCTGCGCGTAGACCTCGCCCCAGTGACCGGCGTCGAGGATGCCCGAGCCCAGGTGCGCGTGCAGGCCGCGCACCGTGACGCCATGGCGGTCGGCCAGGCGCAGGAAGGCATCGAGCTGCTCCACCGGCAGGCCGAACTTGCTGCCGCTGCCGCCGGTGCGCACCTTCTCGTGATGGCCCAGGCCGCGACCCAGGTCGAGCCGCAGCACGATCTCGCGGCCGCGGAAGGTGTCGCCCCAATGCTCCAGCGGGTACAGCGAATCCAGCGAGACGGTGGCCCGCGTGGTCAACGCCCAGGCGTAGTCCTCGCGCGGGGCGAAGTTCGGCGTGAACAAGAGCGGCGCGCTCTCCGGCACCGCCGCCATCACCGCCTTCAGTTCGCCCGGCGAGACGCACTCGAAGCCGAAGCCTTCTTCGGCAATCGCCTTCAGGATGGCCGGGTGCGTGTTGGCCTTCACCGCGTAGTGCAGGCGGTCCACCGCGGCCAGCGTCTTCAGCTCGCGCGCCTGCGCGCGCACCGTGGGCAGGTGGTAGACGTAGCGTGGCGTGGCCTCGGCAGCGATCGCCAGCAGCCGTTCGCGTTCGGCCTCGCGCCACCAGGCGGAGGCCGCCACCGGCGCCTCGCCGCTGCCGTACAGCGCCTGCCAGCTCGGGCCGAACAGCGCGCTGTCGTCGGTGCGCAGCGCGCCGGCGCCGATCAGCAGTTCGTGCAGGTGCGGCAGCAGTTCGTCGACCACGCTCTCGTCGACCACGAAGGTCAGGTTGAGGTTGTTGGACGACTGCGAGATCAGGTGCACCCGCAACTGGCCGAACTCGGCCAGCACGCCGGACAGCGTGTGCAGCATCGAGCGCATGCCGCGGCCGACCAGGGTGATCGCCGCGCACGGCGCGATCACCTTGACCCGGCACACCTTGGCCAGGTCGGCGGCCAGCGCGGCGACCGCGTCGGAATCGAGCAGGTTCTCGGTCGGGTCCAGCGACACGGTGACATTGGTCTCGGCCGAGCCGATCAGGTCCACCGACAGGCCGTGCTGCTTGAACTGCGCGAACACGTCGGCCAGGAAGCCAACCTGCTGCCACATGCCGACCGACTCCATCGACACCAGGGTGATGCCCTTGCGCGCGCTGATCGCCTTGACGCTGGGCGCGTGCTCGCGCACTTCCGGACCAATCACCGTGCCTTCCAGCTCGGGCCGGTTGGTGTCCTTGATCAGCAGCGGCACGCGCGGCTCGCGCAGCGGCGACAGGCAGCGCGGATGCAGCACCTTGGCACCGGTGGAGGCGATTTCCTGGGCCTCCTCGTAATCCAGCTTCTGCAGCAGGCGCGCGCCCGGCACCTGGCGCGGGTTGGCCGTGAACATGCCGGCCACGTCGGTCCAGATCTCGACCCGCGCCGCCTTCAGCAGGGCGCCGAAGTACGAAGCCGAGGTGTCCGAGCCGCCGCGGCCGAGCAGCACCGTGCGCCGGCGGCTGCCTTCGACGTCGGCCTCGCGGGCGATGAAGCCCTGGGTGATGAACACCTCGCCCAGCTCAGCCAAGCGCGCGTTCAGCGCCGGATCGGGGCGGGCATCGACCATCGCCGAGAGCAGCCGGGTGCGCTCGTTCTGGTTGGGCAGGGCGATCGCGCTCAGGCACTCGCGCGCGTCGACCCATTCGGTCGGCACGCCGCTGTGGCTGAGAAAGGCCGCGCCCAGCGCGCTGGACATCAGCTCGCCGTGCGCCTGCACCTGCGCCGACCAGGCCAGCTCGCCCAGCTCGGCCGGACCCTTGTCGGCCAGCTCCGCTAACGTACGCAGCCGTTCGGCCAGCGTCGGCGGCGTCTCCAGCTGCATGTGCGCCAGCAGGTCGTAGTGGCGCTGCGCGATCGCGTCGGCCGCCGCGATCCGTTTCGCCCGGTCGCTCTCGCCGCACAGCTGTTTCAGTGCGTCCGTGATCCCGGTCAGCGCGGAGACGACCACCAGCACGCGCGCGCCTTCGGCGCGGCGGCTGGCGACCAGCTCACGGATGTTCTGCCAACGGGGAAGCGTGGCGACGGAGGTGCCGCCGAACTTCATCACGATCCAGGGGGCGTCCGCGGGGAGCGGCGCTTGGGTGGGCGGGGTCACGGGTAGTTGGGCCAGGTGGCGTGGAAGGTTCGCCAGTGTTGCGCTGCGGCAACGCGATTGCAACTGGGCGGCATGTTTGGACGTTTAGACATCCAAATACCCCGACTAACTAGCTTTCTCGTGACTCGTAGGCCTCACTCGAGGTGCCGGCCGGTGACGACACGGGGATATTTTCAGAGCAAGAGCGTTTCGTTCGCCTTCGGCGACCGAGTTACTTTCTCTTGGGTCGCCAAGAGAAAGTAACCAAAGAGAAGGCGACCCTCCTCGGCGCTTCCCGGGCTGCGCCCGGCAAGTCCGTGAGCCGCGGCCGGGCTTTTCGACAGTGCATCCATGCACTGGCGAAAAGGCATCGGCATCCATGCCGATGCCCCTGCGGGCCTGTCGTCCACGGCTCACCGCCTCACAAGGGAGGTGGGGATCAAAGGCAAGGGCAAGGGCAAGAGCCACAGCCACAGCCACAGCCACAGCTACAGCTACAGCTACAGCTACAGCCAGAGCGACGGCGACGGCAGCGGCAATAACTGCGACTACGGCCTCAGCTTCAGCAACAGCATCGGCATCGACATGGACAACAACACAAAGGCGATGGTGATCGCGTGAGCGATCGCCGAGCCTTTGCGCGCGGCTTTTGATCTTCCCCCCCCTCTGCAGCGGCGGCCGGGCGGAGGATCAGCCCGAAGGGTGGCTCGCAGGGATGCGAGCCAGTTTGGCGTCAGTCCATGGATGGACTGTCGACAAACCCCGCAGCCCGGACGCGTACCTCCCGGGCCAACGGCCCGGGAGGCGCGAAAGCGGGGTGGCCTTTCTCTTGGTTACTTCTCTTTGGCCATGCAAAGAGAAGTGACTCGGCCCCCGAAGGAGGACGAAACGCTCTTGCTCTTTTCCAGCAGCGTAACCGCATAGCCAAGAGTCACTGGATTCCCGCGTTCGCGGGAATGACGGCAGTGAGGGCCACGGGTAACACAGCGCCGATCTCCCGGAACGGAATGAGGAAGCAAATGCGCGCAGTGCCCAATTACTCAACAACGACCGGAATCTTCCCGATTCGCGCCTGCCACTCCTGCGGCCCCGTCTTGTGCACCGAGGTACCGGCCGAATCGACCGCCACCGTCACCGGCATGTCCTTGACCTCGAACTCGTAGATCGCCTCCATCCCCAGATCGGCAAAGCCCACCACCTTGGAGGCCTTGATCGCCTTGGACACCAGGTAGGCCGCACCGCCGACCGCCATCAGATACACCGAACGGTGCTTCTTGATCGCCTCGATCGCCGCCGGCCCGCGCTCGGCCTTGCCGACCATGCCGAGCAGGCCCGTCTGCGCCAGCACCTGCTCGGTGAACTTGTCCATGCGGGTGGCGGTGGTGGGGCCGGCCGGGCCGACCACCTCGTCACGCACCGGATCGACCGGGCCGACGTAGTAGATGAAGCGCCCCTTGAAGTCGACCGGCAGCTTCTCGCCCTTGTTGAGCATGTCGACCATGCGCTTGTGCGCGGCGTCGCGACCGGTCAGCAGCTTGCCGTTGAGCAGCAGCACCTCGCCCGGCTTGAAGCTGGCGACTTCCTCGGCGGTGATGGTGTCCAGGTTCACCCGGCGCGCGTTGGTCGGGTTGTAGGTGAGCTTGGGCCAGTGCTCCAGCGAGGGCGGATCGAGCGCGACCGGGCCGGAGCCATCCAGGGTGAAGTGCGCATGGCGGGTGGCCGCGCAGTTGGGGATCATCGCCACCGGCAGGTTGGCCGCGTGGGTCGGGTAGTCCTTGATCTTCACGTCGAGCACGGTGGTCAGGCCACCCAGGCCCTGCGCGCCTATCCCTAACGCATTGACCTTCTCGTACAGCTCGATGCGCAGCTCCTCGGCACGGTTGCTCGGCCCGCGGGCGATCAGCTCCTGGATGTCGATGTGCTCCATCAACGATTCCTTCGCCAGCAGCATCGCCTTCTCGGCGGTACCGCCGATGCCGATGCCGAGCATGCCCGGCGGGCACCAGCCGGCGCCCATGGTCGGCACGGTCTTGAGCACCCAGTCGACGATGGAGTCGGACGGGTTGAGCATGACGAACTTGCTCTTCGCCTCCGAACCGCCGCCCTTGGCCGCGACGATCACGTCGAGCTTGTCGCCCGGCACGATCGAGACGTTGATCACCGCCGGTGTGTTGTCCTTCGTATTGCTGCGCTTGCCGGCCGGGTCGGCCAGCACGCTGGCGCGAAGCTTGTTGTCCGGGTCGTTGTAGGCGCGGCGCACGCCTTCGTTGACGGCATCTTCCAGCGAGCCGGTGAAGCCCTCCCAGCGCACGTCCATGCCCACTTTAAGGAAGACCGTGACGATGCCGGTGTCCTGGCACAGCGGGCGGTGGCCTTCGGCGGCCATGCGCGAGTTGATCAGGATCTGCGCCATCGCGTCCTTGGCCGCAGGAGATTCCTCGCGCTCGTAGGCGGCGGCGAGGTTGGTGATGTAGTCGACCGGGTGGTAGTAGCTGATGTACTGCAGTGCGTCGGCGACGGACTGGATCAGGTCTTCCTGCTTGATGGCGGTCATGGGCGGCTCGCGGGGATCAGGGCCCGCCGGGGGGATCTCGACGGCGCCAGCCCGCTATTTTGCCCCAGCGGCCGCGACCGGGCCAAACCGCGTGGCACCGGGCCGCACCCGGCCATGCCCACTCAGTAGCGGTATTCGAGCTGCAGCATCAACGTGCCGACGTGGCCGTCCATGCGCATGCCGTTGCGCGAGGCGTTCAGGTGATGGAAGTCGTAGTGAGCGCCGACGCTGAAACGGTCGTTGATGTCATAGCCACCGCCTACGCCTGCGTACCAGCCATTGCCCGCCGTTTCTCCGTTGCCACTGACCACGTAGATCGGCGGCTTGACCTGGGAACTGATATCCAGCCAGCCATGCAGCAGGCCGGCACGGGCACTGATGTACCAGGGTGCATCGGCGCGGTAGGTCGCCGTGACGCCAAGCAGACCCGCCGATACGCGCACCTGGTCGTGCACGCTGGCCCCCGGCAGGTTGTAGCTGTCCGAGAACCTGCCCAGGTAGGTCAGCCCGGTCTCGATGCCCAGGCTGACCCGGCCGCGCCACCGAACGCCGACGCGGATCGCGCTCGCCACGTCATTGCCGTCGCGTCGATAACCGGTCCCCGAGGGCTCGCCCAGCCGCGCCTGCGCGCTGCCGGCGCCGACATCGACGAAATACTGGGGCGCCGCCGCGTATGCGGCAGGCGCGAGGATCAAAGCGGCGAGGAACGCCACCGCCCGTTTGCCGAACATCGAACACCCCTGTGAACCGGATCACGATCTGCACATGCGCAAGTACGCACTGCGGACACACCTTAGCCGCCATGGCGGATCCGGTCTGTTGGCCAGTTCCCGATTCCGGCGAACAGGCGGCCAGACGTCCATGGCGACAGCGACCAGGGGTGACCCGGACCGTGAGGCGCACTGCCCCACGGTCCCGGTTCGGGTCAGTACCGGTATTCGAGCTGCACCATCGCGGTGCCGATGTCGCCACTGAGGTCGGCCCCGCCACCCGAAGCCTGCACGTGATAGAGGTCGTAGTGCAGGCCGATGCTGAGACGTTCGCTGATGTCGTAGCCGCCCCCCACCCCGACGTAGAAGCCATCGCCGCTGGCCGAGGCCGAGGGCGCCGCGCCGTAGGGTCCGTCGACGCGGGTGCGCAGATCGGTCCAGCTATGCAGCCAGCCGCCGCGGGCGGACAGGTACCAGGGCGCATCGAAGCGGTAGGTGAAGTTGCCACCCACCAGCATGCCCCGGGTACGCGATTCGTTCGTCACGTTGGACGGGAAGACGATGTACTGGTCAGACACCTGACCGAGGTCGACGTAGCCGGCCTCGATTCCCCAGTCCGCCTGGCCCTGCCACATCACGCCGACACGCACCGCGCCAGCCACGTCCGTGCCGTCCAGGCGGTCGCTGTAGCGGTAACTCCCATCCAGGTGGCCGTCGGAGGCACCCAATGCGGCATCCACGAAATACTGCTTGCCTTCCGCGTGGGCGGCGGACGACAGCACCAACGCGGCGAGGCACGCCGCGGCAAGCTTCCTGCTCATCTTGCTTCCTTGTGTGATCGGTTGAAGTCCCCCGGCAACGTGCGCCGAAGGGCCGTGAAACGTAACAGAAAAGGACAGCCCGTTTCGTGCGCCGCCCGCATGTCGCGACACGCCGGCGGCACGTTGCCCGCGCTGCGTGCCGCTGGCATGGTGCCGTTTCGCCCCCCTCTTCCGGAGTTGCCATGCCCGCCCGTCGCTTCATGCAGCTGGACGTTTTTTCCGACCGCCCGATGCTCGGCAATCCGCTCGCCGTGGTGATCGATGCGCAGGACATCGACGACGCGGCAATGCAGTCGTTCGCGCGCTGGACCAACCTGTCGGAAACCACCTTCCTGCTGCCGCCGACCACGCCGGAGGCGGACTACCGCGTGCGCATCTTCACCCCGCGCCAGGAGTTGCCGTTTGCCGGACACCCCAGCGTCGGCAGCGCCTATGCCGCGATCGAGGCTGGCCTGGTCGATACCGGCAAAAGCTCGCTCGTGCAGGAATGTGCGGCGGGGCTGCTGCCGGTTCGCGTGGAAGGGCATGGCCGCGCCCGCCGGATCCACGTCCAGGCGCCACCGGCGCGGATCCTCGAGATCGCGGACGACCTGCGCGAGCGGCTGGCCGCGGCCTTGCCGGCCAGGCTGGAACGGGACGAGGTACGACTGGTCGACAACGGCCCACACTGGCTGGTCTGCGACCTGCATGAAGCGCACGAGGTACGCACGCTGCAGCCGGACCTGGCCGCAGTGGCGGCGCTGTGTGGACACCATGCAGCCGTGGGGGTGAGCGTCTTCGGGCGCGAGACCGACGGCACCGCGGCGATGGCGGTGCGGGCCTTCTGTCCGGCCGACGGCATTCCGGAAGATCCGGTCACCGGCAGCGCCAACGCGGCGATCATGGCCTGGCTGGCAGCGCGCGGCGACACCGGATACGGCCTGCACTATCGAGCCAGCCAGGGGCGTGAGGTCGGGCGCGATGGCATCGTCGACGTCGCGCGCGATGCGTACTCCGGAGCAATCACGATCGGCGGCGCCTGCGCGCTCACCGTACGCGGCGAACTGAACCTGACGCCGACCGTGCTAGGAAAAATGCCGACCCGCTAGCACTTCACTTGGAACGATTTTGGGTGCAAGCTCACAGAACGCCATCGCGGTCTGCGGGGGACGCGGCGGCGTACAGGGAAACAACGAAGTCATCGCTACGGATGACGCGCTCGCCCATCGGGTTGAAGCGCGACGGGTCGTGCCGTGCGCGAACTGTCGTGGCCTCCGATCCGGCCGTGTTCTAAGGAGAGTCTCATGCGATCCACGCTTCACCGCACCACCCTCGCCGCCACCCTCGCTCTGTTCTTCGCCGGCGCATCGCTCGCCAGCGCCGCGGATGCGCCGCAGGCAGCCACCACGAGCGCTGCCGACGCCTCGCAGACCGTCAACGTCACGCTGATGCTCCGCCTGCGCGATGAGCACGGACTGGCGAACTACATCCAGCAGACCGTGACCCCCGGCAGCGCGAACTTCCAGCGCTTCCTCAGCACCGCGGAATTCGCCCGGCGCTTTGGCGCTTCCGACGCCGAGATCGCCCGCGTACAGCGATACCTTGCCTCGCAGGGCCTGCGCGGCGACGTGATGGCCAACCGCGTCACGCTGCAGGTCAGCGGCACGCTGGCCCAGTTCAGCGCCGCCTTCGGCACGCCCATTCACAGCTACCGGCTGCGCGCCAACGGCCGCCTCTACCACCGCCCGACCGGCGACGTGGTGATGCCGGCCGGCCTGGCCGGCCAGGTGGACGCGATCGTCGGCCTGGACAACGAATCGAGCTTCCTGTCGCACCGGCTGAGCTCGCCGCACCTGCCCCAGGCCGCCCCCAAGCTGGCCAGCCTGAACGCGATCGGCGCCAACCGGGCCAAGACCGCCGACAGCAATCCCACCGCGTCGGGACAGCCGGGCGAGTACACCGTCGGCGACGTGGCCAATTTCTACAACATCAACCCGCTGTATCAGCGCGGCATCACCGGCAAGGGCTCCACCGTCGCCATCGTGACGCTGTCCAATTTCGATCCTGCGGATGCCGAGGCCTACTGGAGTGCGATCGGCCTGACCACCAAGTCGCACCGCATCGAGCAGATCCATGTCGATGGCGGTGGCGCGATCAACAGCGGCAGCGGCGAGACCGCGCTGGACGTCGAGCAGGCCGGCGGCCTGGCGCCGGATGCGGACATCCTCGTCTACGACGCGCCGAACACCAACGCCAGCTTCGTCAACGCGCTGGCCCAGGCGGTGGTGGACAACCGCGCCGACGCCATCTCCACCAGCTGGGGCGCACCGGAGATCTACAACTTCGCGGCGTTGAACGTCGACGGCGCCCGCGTCAACGACACCCGCGACGTCGGCACGCTGCGCGCCTTCCACACGCTGCTGATGGAGGCCGCCGTGCAGGGCCAGTCGGTGTTCGCCGCGGCCGGCGACTCGGGGGCCTACGACACCGTGCGCGGACTCGGCTACGGCACCGGCCCCGGTGAATTCAGTGCACCGCTGACGGTGGACTCGCCGGCATCCGACCCGTACATCACCGCAGCCGGCGGCACCACCACGCCCTTCAGCTTTGCCTTCGGCAACGGCCCCGTGGCATCGGTCTCGCAGGAAAGCGTGTGGGGCTGGGACTACCTGCAGAACTATTTCGACACGAACTTCGGCAAGGGCGTGGTCGACCTGTTCGCAGTGGGCGGTGGCGGCGGCGTCAGCAGCTACTGGCGCAAGCCGTTCTATCAGTACTTCACCCGGGGCATCCGCCGCACCGAGCGTCACCAGTCGCTGGACTACAACGACCCCACCGCCGGTCCGACCACGCTGCTCAAGCTGCCGTCGCACTTCGCCGGCCGCAACCTGCCGGACATCTCGCTCAACGCCGACCCGGAGACCGGATACCTGGTGTATTCCAGTACCGACGGTGGTTTGACGGCCGGCCAGGGCGGCACCAGCTTCGTGGCCCCGCAGCTCAACGGCATCACCGCCCTGCTGCGACAGAGCTCGGGGCACCGCATCGGACTGTGGAATCCGCAGGTGTACTTCCTGCAGGCGGTGTTCGGCTATGGCCGCTACTCGCCGTTCAACAGCGTCAACGGTGGCGACAACTGGTTCTACCAGGGCGCACCGCACTACACCCCGGGTGCCGGTATCGGCACGCTGGACGTGAGCAACCTGGATGCGTTCATGCGCTTCCGCTGGTAAGTCACCAGCACCTGAAGAACAACGGCCGCCCGATGGGCGGCCGTTGCTTTTTCGATCCCCGCCGAACGGACTCAGAAGCGAACTTCGGCAAACCCCGAGAACACGTCCACGCCATCCTGAGACCGGGAGCCGTTGATCTGGGCACGCACGTTGTAGCGGTCGTATGCCACGCCCACACCGAAGTGCTCGTTGACGTCGTAGCCGACACCGATACCCGCGTATCCACCATCACCGGAATAGCTCGAGCTGGATCCGCCGATATCGAAACGGACGTTGTCGTGCATCCAGCCGAGACGGGCGTCGATGAACATGCGGTTGCGGAAGCGGTAGGTCATGTTGACGCCCGCCAGCGGGCCGGTGGCGCCGCCCGACAGGTCCGTGCTGCCGTAACCGGAATAAAGGTTGCCCTTGCCCTTGCCCAGGTCCGCATAGCCGGCCTCGAAGCCGTAGCTCAGCTGATCGACGTTCCATGCGTAACCGAAGCGCCACGCCGTGGCGGTGTCCTTGTTGTTCGTGTTGAAGCCGTCGTCGTGCCAGGTCGACTGGCCCACCGTGCCATTGAGGAAGAACTGGCCCGAGGTGGTCGCGGCCAGCGAGCCGGTGGAGATGCAGGAAAGGGCCATCGCCGCAACGGCGATGGTGAAGCGTTTGCTCATCGGTGACTCCCCTGTGGTTGGCGATCTCTGCACCTCGGCCCCATGGCCGTGGCAACAGCCGCGGGAGTATGGGCAGCCACGGGCAGCGAGCCTGTCAGCATGCGCCTACAAGGGGAGTAGGCGCTTGCTGCTCTTGCCGCGGACCGACATGATGCCGCCTCCTCTCCCGCCTCCCGCAAACGGATCGCCCGCGCATGCCCAACACCCCGAACGGTTATCTGCGCAGCATGCGCCTTGGCGACGCGGCGATGGTCGTCATCGGCGGCATCATCGGCGGCGGCATCTTTCTCAATCCCGGCGTGGCCGCGGCGCGCACCGAATCGGGTATCGCCCTGCTGGCGATGTGGGTCGGTGCGGGTCTGCTCACCCTCGTCGGTGCACTGTGCTACGCGGAGCTCGGCGCGCGGCGACCGAACACCGGCGGCATCTACGTCTACCTGCGCGAAGCCTTCGGCCCACTGGCCGGCTTCCTGTTCGGCTGGACCATGCTGCTGGTGATCTACTCCGGATCCACCGCCGCGGTGGCCACCATCTTCGCCAGCTACGCCTCGGCACTGTTCGACCTGCCGCCGCGCGCGGCCACGCCGCTGGCAGTCGCTGCGCTGGCCTTCGTCGCCGGCATCAACCTGTTCGGCATCCGCCTCGGCGCGACGATCCAGAACACCTTCTCGGTGCTCAAGCTGGCCGCGGTCGCCGCGCTGGTGGGATGCGGCCTGTACCTGGCCGGGGTGGGCCAGGGCGCGCAGGCAGTGCTGGGCGTGGATGAGGCGCGGCACGGCGTGGGCTTCATGGGCGCGGCGCTGCCGGTGCTGTTCGCCTACTCCGGCTTTACCTACCTCAACAACCTCGCCGGCGAAGTCGACCAGCCGCAGCGCACCCTGCCGCGCGCCCTGTTCCTCGGCATGCTCGGCGTGATCGTCGCCTACGCGCTGGTCAACGTGGCCTACCTGGCCGCGCTCGGCCACGAGGGACTGGCCGCCAGCCACGCGCCGGCGGCCGACGTGATGCAGCGGGTGTTCGGCACTGTCGGCGCCAAGGCGATCTCGCTGGGCGTGGCGATCTCCACCCTGGGCTTCTGCAACATCACCGTGGTGGCCGGCGCACGCGTGCTGCAGGTGATGGGCGAGGACGGGCTGTTCTTCCGCTCGGTGGCGCGGCTGCACCCGGTGCATCGCACGCCGAACCTGGCGATCGTGCTGCTCGCGGGCTGGTCGATCGTGCTGGTGGTGTCCGGCAGTTACGGCCAGCTGCTGGACTACGCCACCTTCGCCGACTGGCTGGCCTGCGCGATCGGCGTGCTGACCCTGTTCTGGTACCGGCGCCACGACGGTACCGGCACCAGCTTCCGGGTGCCGGGCTATCCGCTGCTGCCGCTGCTGTTCGTCGGCGTGATCGGCTGGGTGGTGGTCGAGACCATGTGCAGCAATCCCCGCAATGCCGGCATCGGCGTGCTGATCATGCTGGCCGGCGCGCCGGTGTATTTCGTCTGGCAGCATCTGTTCAGGCCCGCCCATCCCTAACCCTCGCAGGGGATGCGAGAATGCCCGGATCATCCTCGGGAGCGGTTTGATGACGCAGTTGCAGGACCAGGGTCTGCTGGCGAATCCGGACACCTCCGTCACGCCGGAAAAGGTCCGTGACGGCATCGGTCTGCGGATCAACGGCGAGGACTTCCGCCACACCGGCGACCCCGAGCTGCCGCTGCTCTGGTATCTGCGGGACGTGCTGCGCCTGACCGGCACCAAGTACGCCGACGCCAGGGGAACCGGCGGCGCCGACCTGGTCCTGGTCGACGGCAAGGCGATTTCGGCGATCACCCTGCCGATGGCCCGGCTGGCCGGCAAATCCGTGGTGACCGTGGAGGGACTTGCCGGGCCCGACGGCCAGTTGCACCCGCTGCAGCAGGCCTTCATCGACGAGGACGCGATCGGCTGCGGCTACTGCACGCCGGGCTGGCTGATCGCCGGCGTCGACCTGCTGCACCGCAAGCCGCATCCCACCGACGCCGACATCGACACCCTGCCCAACCTCTGCCGCTGCGGCTGCCAGACCCGCGTGCGCAAGGCGATCCAGCGCGCCGCCAAGGGAGGCCAGGCATGATCCGGCTGTCGCGGCGCCGCTTCCTGCAGGTGCTGGCCGGCGCCACCGGGGCGCTGGTGGTGGGCATTCCGCTGGTCGATGCCGCCGATGCGCCGGTGCCCGCCGGCTGGCTCGGCGACCAGCTCTACGGCCTGGGCACCTACGTGCGCGTGGATGCCGATGGCAGCGTGCTGATTGGCGCGCGCGACCCGGAAACCGGCACCGGTGCGGCGACCGCGCTGGCCCGCATCATCGCCGACGAGATGGACGCGGACTGGACGAGCGTGAAGGTGATCGCACTGGGGCCGGACACGACCCAGGTCGACGGCGCTACCCGCTTCGTCTACGGCCACCAGCTCGGCGGCACCGGCACCTCGGTGCCGACGGCGTGGAACGACCTGCGCCCGGCCGGTGCGCTGGCCCGTTGGCTGCTGCTGCAGGCCGCTGCGCGCCAGCTCGGCGTGCCGGCGGACCAGTTGCGCTGCGAGGCCGGCCACGTGATCGCCGGCGATGGCCGGCGGCTGGGCTACGGGGCGCTGGCCGAGGCCGCCGCGAAGATCGACCCACCCAAGGTACCCGTGCCGATCAAGACGCCGGACCGTTTCACCCTGATCGGCAAGGGCGCCGGCGATGCCGATGCGCGGGCCGTGGTCACCGGACAGGCCCGTTTCGGCATCGACCACGCCAACGACGACGCCCTGGTGGCCGTGCTGGCGCACTGTCCGTGGCCGGATGGCAGCCTGGACCGGATCGATACGACCAAGGCGTTGGCCGTCAAGGGCGTGCAGAAGGTCCTGCGCCTGGCGCCGGAAAAGGGCCAGGCACCGGGTACCACGCCGCGCTGCGCCGCCATCGCCGTGGTGGCGGAAAGCACCTGGGCGGCACTGCGCGGTCGCGCGGCGCTCGAACTGAAATGGAAACCCGGCGCGGCCGCGGGGGAGTCCACTGCTGCCATCGAGCAGCAGGCGCAGACCCTGCTCGCAGGCGACGACGCACCCACCCTTCGCATGCGCAACGACGGCGACGTCGATGCCGCCAGCAAGAAAGCCGCCCGGCGCATCGAGGCCACCTACGTCCAGCCGTGGCTGGCGCATGCCACGGCCGAGCCGATGAACTGTTTCGCACGGATCGAGAAGGACCGCGCCGAGCTGGTCATTCCGACCCAGGCACCGCAGCAGGCACTGGCCGTGGTGCAGCGGCTCACTGGCCTGTCGCCGGCGCAGATCACCATCCGCATACCGCGCGTGGGCGGCGGCTACGGTCGCCGGCTCGACCACGATTACGTGGCCGAGGCGGTGATGCTGGGCAAGATGCTCGACAAACCGGTGCGGCTGCTGTGGACGCGCGAGGACGATCTCGCGCACGACTTCTACCGCTCCGGCAGCGTGCATGCGATGCAGGCGATCATTGGCCGCAAGCGCCAGTTGCTGGCCTGGAGCCAGCGCTTCGCCACCGCACCGGCGCTGGCCGGCCGTGGCGTGCCGGAAGGCCGTCTGGGGACCGCCGAAGCCGATCCGGGCCATCTCCCGGCCGGCCTGGTGCCGAACTTCCGGCTGGACTGGTACGCGCTGCAGGCGGTCACCCCGCGCGGTCCGATGCGCGGCATGCCCGATACGGCGCAGGCCTTCGCCGTGGAGAGCTTCATCGACGAGATCGCCCACGTGATGCGCGAGAACCCGCTGGACACCCGCCTGCGGGTGATCGGCGAGCCGCGCCAGCTGCCGCTGCCCGGCGGCGGTGCGCTGGACACCGGCCGGCTGGCCAACGTGCTGAAACTGGCCGCCGAGCGCATCGACTGGCCGACCTGGCTGCACACCGTCAACGGCCTGGGCATCGCCGCCTGGTACATGGACGGCGCCTATGTCGCGCACGCGGTGGAAGCCTCGATGCAGGGCGAGCAGCTCACCATCGAGCGCGCGGTCTGCGTGGCCGACATCGGCCGTGCGATCAACCCCACCGGGCTGGAAGGCCAGCTTGCCGGCGCCACGCTCGACGCGCTCGGCCAGGCGCTGAACCAGGCGATCACCGTCAGGGATGGCCAGGTGCAGCAACGGGACTGGAGCGCCTACGGCCTGGCCGGCATGGCGCAATTGCCGAATGCGGTGGAAGTCGTGGTGATCGCGGACAATGACCGGCCGCCCGCCGGCGCCAGCTTCCTGGCCATGCCGACCGCCGCACCGGCGCTCGCCAACGCGGTATTCCGCGCCACCGCGGTACGCGTGCGCCGGTTGCCGCTGATGAAGGAACTGCTGCGGCTGCTCTGAGCGCAGAAGGCCGCAGGCATCGGAAGGAGCGTCGCGCGCGTATCCAGGCGCATGCCTTTACGTTCCCTTGTCTGGTTCAAGCGCGACCTGCGCCTGCGTGACCACGCGCCGCTGGCCACCGCCGCACGGGCCGACGCGGCGGCGGCGGTCTACCTGATCGAGCCGGACTGGCTGGCCAGCCCGGAGGGTTCGTCGGCCCACGTCGCGTTCGCACTGGAGGGCCTGGCACAACTGCGACGGGCACTGGCCGCCCGCGGCCTGCCGCTGCTGGTCGAGGTGGGCGAGGCGTGCAGCGTGTTCGACCGCCTGCGCGCGCGTTTCCCCTTCGACGAGCTGCTCAGTCACGAGGAAACCGGCTCCGGCTGGAGCTACCGTCGCGACCAGGCGGTAGCTGCGTGGTGCCGGCGCCGCGGCGTGGCCTGGACGGAGTTTCCCCAGACCGGCGCGGTGCGCCGTCTGCGCTCGCGCGATGGCTGGGCCCGGCGCTGGCAGGCACGGATGGATGCCCCGCAGATCCCCACGCCCGCGGGCTTCCGCGGTGAAGCGTGTCTCGAGGCGCACGATCTGCCCGATCTCGCCCGGCTTGGCCTGCCACCGCACGGCAAGCAGTTGCAGATGGCCGGCGAGGCCACGGCAGAGGCGACGCTCGCCAGCTTCCTCGCCCACCGCGGCCACGACTACCTCAAGTCGATCTCCAGTCCGCTGCGCGCCGAGCGCGGCGGCAGCCGGCTCAGCCCCTACCTCGCCTTCGGCATGCTGTCGATGCGCCAGGTGCACCAGGCCACCGTGGCGACCCTTGCAACCCGGGACGACACCGATGTGCGCCGCGCCCTGCGCGGTTTCGCCGGGCGGCTGCGCTGGCACTGCCACTTCATGCAAAAGCTGGAGAGCCAGCCGTCGCTGGAGTTCCGCAACCTGGCCCGGGCGACCGACGGCCTGCGCGAGGGCGAATTCGACCGCGAGCGCTTCGAGGCGTGGTGCGCCGGCGCCACCGGCTACCCGATGGTCGACGCCTGCATGCGCTCGCTGCGCGCCACCGGCTGGCTCAACTTCCGGATGCGGGCGATGCTGGTGAGTTTCGCCGCCTACCACCTGTGGCTGCACTGGCGCGAACCGGGGCTGTTCCTGGCGCGCCAGTTCCTCGATTACGAGGCGGGCATCCACTGGAGCCAGATGCAGATGCAGAGCGGCACCACCGGCATCAACACGCTGCGCATGTACTCGCCGGCGAAGCAGGCGCGCGACCACGATCCGGGCGGCCATTTCATCCGCCGTTGGCTGCCGGAACTCGCGCACGTGCCGCTGCCGCTGCTGGCCGAGCCGTGGCGGATGGACCCGGCGCAGCAGCGCGCGGCCGGCTGCGTGATCGGCCGCGACTATCCAGCCCCGTTGGTGGAGGAGAAGGTCGCCCTGGCCAGCGCCCGCGAACGGCTGTACGCCGTGCGCCGCGATCCGCGCGCCCGCGCGGAGGCCGACGCGATCCAGGGCCGCCACGGTTCCCGCCGCAGCGGCCTGCCCACCAGCACCCGGCGGCGTCGCCGCGCCGCGCCGCCATCGCCGTCACCACAGGCCGACCTGTTCGAATGACCCCCGACGACTTCCCGCCCACCCGCGAAGCCGCCCTCGCCC
Organism: Dyella ginsengisoli LA-4; assembly: GCF_000334915.1. GTDB lineage: Bacteria > Pseudomonadota > Gammaproteobacteria > Xanthomonadales > Rhodanobacteraceae > Dyella_A > Dyella_A ginsengisoli_A. The sequence continues at coordinate 56,298 of NZ_AMSF01000063.1, forward strand.
GGCTCGCCGCGGTGCGTCCAGCCGACTACGCGCGCAGCCGCAACGCCCTCGACGGCGCAGTTACCCGGCTTTCGCCCTATCTCACCCACGGTGTGCTCACGCTGCCGGAAGCCCACGCCGGGATCGCCGCCCGCCATCGGCTGGAGCCGCAGCACAAGCTGGTCTACGAGTTCGGCTGGCGCGAGTACTTCCATCACGTCTGGGAGCGTCGTGGCGAGGCGATCCTCGACTCGCTGCACGCCGGCCCGCTGCCGGACTCCACCTATGCGGACACCCTTCCCGCGGACATCCGCCAGGGCCGCACCGGCGTGCCGGCGATCGACCGCGCGGTGGCCACGCTGTACGCCACCGGCTACCTGCACAACCACGCCCGCATGTGGCTGGCCAGCTACGTGGTGCACCTGCGCAAGGTGCACTGGCGTGCCGGCGCGGACTGGCTCTACGGGCACCTGCTGGACGGCGACCTCGCCAGCAACCACCTGAGCTGGCAGTGGGTGGCCGGCACCGGCAGCCACAAGCCCTACCTGTTCAACGCGGCCAACGTGGCGAAATACGCCCCGCGTGACTGGCACAGCACCGGCACCGCGATCGACTGCAGCTACGAGGCACTGGACCGGATCGCCCGTGATCCCTCGGCGGCAGCCGCCGAAACCCGCGACGATGCGCAGGGCGAGGACGAACCGCCACTGCTCGACGGCCCATCCGCCGCGTGTGGCCACGGCGCGCCCGACCCCGCCGCCGTGCACGGGCGCGACGTGTGGCTGGTGCATCCGTGGGCGCTGCGCGCGGCACCGGCGGACCTGCCGGGGGACGCCCTCCCCGTGGCCGTGGCAATTGACGACTGGCACCGGCGCTGGCCATGGTCGGCGCGGCGCTGGGCGTTTGTCGCCGAACGGCAGCGTTCGCTGGCGCCGTTGCGCTGGCTGGCTCCCGCTCCGCAGCTGGTCGCCGCGCTGGCCGGCGCGCAAAGCGTGCATGCCGTCGACGATCCGCACCTGCGCCAGGCGCTCGGCCCGGCCGGAACGAGGATTCAGTGGCACCCCGTCCCGCGGCTGTTCACTCCGGTGGCGGGCACCTGCGGCAGCTTTTCGCAGTGGTGGCGACGCACCCGGCTGGCCGGCTGAGCGTACTCACGATCCGACCACGTTTCCATTGCGTACAATCCAATCGCTTGAAATACGAATGGCGCTCCCCAGCTGCCATGCAGCGCAATCGCGCCACGTCTTTTCCACCCCATCCCGAGGAGTTCCCATGACCGACCGCCCGGCCGACGTTTCCGTGTTGTTCCAGCCGATCACCGTCGGCGACCTGAAGCTGCCCAACCGCATCGTGATGGCTCCGCTCACCCGCAACCGCGCGGGCGAGGGCAACACCGCGGGCGCGCTGCAGGCCACCTACTACAGCCAGCGCGCCAGCGCCGGCCTGATCATCGCCGAGGCCACCCAGGTGGTGCCCGAGGGCCAGGGCTACATCGCCACCCCCGGCATCCATTCGGACGCCCAGGTGGCCAGCTGGAAGGAAGTGACCGACGCCGTGCATGCGGCCGGCGGCCGCATCGTGCTGCAGCTGTGGCACGTGGGGCGCATCTCGCACACCTCGCTGCAGCCCGGCGGCAAGGCGCCGGTGGCGCCGTCGGCGATCCGCGCCGACGCCAAGGTGTTCACCACCGAGGGCTTCAGCGACGTCTCCGAACCGCGTGCGCTGGAGCTGACGGAGATCCCCGCGCTGATCGACAGCTACCGCATCGCCGCGCGCCGCGCGATCGAGGCCGGCTTCGACGGCGTCGAGGTGCATGGCGCCAACGGCTACCTGATCGACCAGTTCCTGCGCGACAAGACCAACCGGCGTACGGATGCCTACGGCGGCAGCATCGAGAACCGCACGCGCCTGCTGTTCGAGGTGTGCGAGGCGGTGGCGAAAGAGATCGGCGCCGGCCGCACCGGCGTGCGCCTGTCGCCGCTGACCCCGTTCGGCGACATCGCCGACAGCGATCCGCAGGCGCTGTTCAACCGCGCGGTGGAGCGGCTGGCCACGCTGGACCTGGCTTTCATCCACGTGATCGAGGGCGAGACCGGCGGCAACCGCGAGCCGCAGCCGTTCGACTACGCCGCGATGCGCCGCCCGTTCAAGGGCGCCTGGATCGTCAACAACGGCTACGACCGCGCCATGGCGATCGAGGCGGTGGCCAGCGGCAAGGCCGACCTGGTGGCGTTCGGCCGCGCCTTCATCGCCAACCCCGACCTGCCGCGCCGGCTGCGCGAGGATGCGCCGCTCAACCCGCTGGACGGCGACACGCTCTACGGCGGTGGCTCGAAGGGCTACACCGACTACCCGGCACTGGCCTGACCGCCGGCGGCGCGGACCGGTCGCCACGACTTGTCCGCGCCGCCGGTCTGGGCCACCCTGCCGCCCATGCCACGCCGTCCCACCCCGCCCATGCCGGATCCGCAGCCCTCGCTGTGCCTCAAGCAGCAGCTGTGCTTCGCACTCTACGCAGCGAGCAACCGGATGACCCGGTTGGCCCGTCCCATGCTCGACGAACTGGGACTGACCTATCCGCAGTACCTGGTGATGCTGGTGCTGTGGGAACACCGCACGCGCACCGTCGGCGAGATCGGCGAGGCACTGCTGCTGGATTCGGGCACGCTCACCCCGCTGCTCAAGCGGATGGAGGCGAACGGCCTGCTTGCCCGCCGGCGCGACCCCGAGGACGAGCGCCGCGTGCGCATCACACTGTCGCCGCGCGGCCGCGCGCTGAAACAGCGGGCGGCCGGCCTGCCTTCGTACATGCGCTGCCAGGTCGAGCTGCCGCCGGCCCGCATGGATCAGCTCCGCGACCAGTTGCTGGCGCTGGTGGAGGCGATCCACCCGCACGCCGCCGACTGACCATCCACACCTGCCGCCCATGCTGGATACCACCCTGGCCAACCGACACCGGACCGAGCTGCTCGACCGCGACAGCATCTGGCTGTTCGGCTACGGATCGATCCTCTACAAGACCGGCTTCGACTGCCTGGAGCAGCACCCGGCGACGCTGCATGGCTGGGCGCGGCGCTTCTGGCAGGGCTCGCACGACCACCGCGGCACGCCCGAGGCGCCGGGCCGGGTGGTCACGCTTGTCCGCGAGGCCGGCGCGCGCTGCCTGGGCCTGGCTTTCCGCATCCGCCCGGCCACGCTCGCAGCCCTCGACGTGCGCGAGAAAAACGGCTACCTACGCGAGACCGTCGAACTCGAAATGGACGGCGGCAGCCCGGCCAGTGCCGTCACCTACATTGCCCCTCCCGGCAACGGCGCCTGGCTGGGTCCGGCGCCCGAACCGGTGATCGCCCGCCAGATCGCAGACGCCGCAGGCCCCAGCGGTCCCAACCGCGACTACCTGCTCGGACTCGCCGCGTCGCTGCGCTCGCTCGGTGCCGACGATCCCCACGTGTTCGCGCTGGAAAGCGCCATGCTCGCACTGCGCACGCGCTGACCCGTCAGTGCACCGGCTGGAACTGGTCGCTGGCCGGCACCCAGCTGGACGAACTGGTCCGCGCCGGCAACGGCACCGGACGGGTAGGCGCCAGCGGATCGGCGCATCCCGGTGGCAGCGGCGCGCCGGCCACGCGGGCGCTGGCGCACTGCACGGTGTTGTCCAGCCGGATCGGGGTGACCGGTGCAGGCGCTTCAACGGTGGCGGGCGCAGGCGGGGGCGGCGCCAGTGGCGTGGCCGGCAGGTTGAGCCGGTCGTAGATCGCCTGCTCCAGCGGTTTGGGCGGCGGGTCGGGGTTGTGGCAGCCGAGCAGCGCCATCGGGAACAGCGGCATCGCCGCGCACTCGATACGCACGCCGCGCGGCAGATGGAAGGTGTGTTTGACCGTGGTCTTCTCCACCGCGTGGCGCAGCGCGCTGTCGATCGAACTCTCGCCCTCCGGCGCCCAGTCCTGCTCGAAGCGGGTCGGCCGGTAGCCGATGTCCGGCGCGCGGTGTCGCATGATCTGCGTATCGCCGTGCGGCTTGAGCTGGATGTACTGGCCCAGTGCGGGGTTGCCCTCGATGCCATGGTCGGCACCCTGCGCCGAGCTTCCCTGCGCCGGCGCGCCGGGCGCCCTGCCCGCTCCCTGCCCGGGCGCCGGCAGCACGATGCTTCCGTCCCTGCCGATCAGCAGCGGCGCTGGCTTCCCCTGTGGCGACCCCGGCGCGGCGGTGTCGCTGCCTTGCGGCGCGGCATCCGGGGCGGAGCTGACGTCGGGCGGGCCCTCCCGCGTGGCGCTGGCGGGCGAATCTGCCTCGGCCGGGGCGGGTGCGCTTGCGGCGGTCGTCTTCGCTGCCGACGCCGAAGCCGGCGTGCTCGTCGGCTTCGGCGCCGCCTCGGCAGGCGCCGGCGACAATTCCGGCCGGGCGACGGTCACCGCGACTTTCGCCGCCGGCGGCTCCACCTGCGGAGCGGCGAACGCCGGGGGTGTCGGTCGATCGCTCAGCGTGGGTGCCCTGGGCGCCACCGGCACCGCGGCCAGTTCCGGCTCCTCGGCTGGGGCGACGGCGATCGCTGGGGCCTGGATCGATGGACGCTGCACGGCCACCACCGGACCCGGCGGCGTCAACTGCGGCGTGAGGTTCACCGTCGGCGCGGCCTGGGCCGGCAGCGGCACCGGCGACAGATCCGGGGCCGGCGGCGCGGCAGTTACCTCGGGGCGGGCCACGACCAGGCTGGCCGGTGCGGGGCTCGCCGGCACGCGGGTATCCAACGCCAGCGTGGGCGGCGCCAGCGTCGGCGGAGACTGCGGCGGCAGCTCCGGCATCGCCAGCGAAGCGGGCGGCGGAATCGGCCGATTGCCCTCCAGCTGAGGCTTGCGCGGTGGCTCCGGCTGGAATTTCGGCGGCACCGGCTTGGCCATCGGCGGGCTGTCGAGCGTGACCGTGGGCGGCTCGCCGGCCAATGGCACCGGCTGCAGATCCGGTGTCGGTACCGGCGCCGGCTTCGGCACGGATACCGGCGGCGGTCTGGCGGCGACGACCTTGTCCGGGCGGGGAACCGCCGTGCGCTTTACGGCGTCGATCACCGGCGGCTCGATCGATGGCACCGGCAGCGGGCTCGGTGCCGGTACCGCCGGCAAGGCCGGCGATGCGGCGCGGGCCACGCGCAACGCGCCACTGCTGACCGTGCCGCGATGCACCGGCCCGACCTTCTTCGGCAACGCGCCGAGCGGCGGCGGCGGCGGGGGCGGCGGCTCGTCCTTGTGCTTCTCGATGAACCGCACCTGCAGTGCTTCGCCGGGCTGTTCGGGAGGGAGCTCGGGCACGTACACCGGACCCAGCACCACCCCGAGCAGGAAGCCGAAGTGCACGCACAGGCTGGCCACCAGCGCGATCACGCGCAGCCAGCGGTCACGCGGCCTCTGCCGGGTGCGCCGACGGTACACGCGCGCCTGTTCGGCCGCTTCGCGTGGCGACTGCAGCAGGACGATGGCGCGAGGGACGTCGCGATCCGGGGACGGGGGCGGCATGCCGGAAGTGTAACGGCCCACAGGCGACCGGCGATGCGCTCAGGGCTTGCGGGTGTCCGCCCTCTCGGGCGACGCCTTGGCGCGTTGCGCGGTGTCCGCCGGACACCATGTCGGCAGCCGCTGCCCGGCGCGATAGCGTGCGACGCACTCGCGCAGTTCCTCGTCGACCGCGCGCGCCGGCGTATCGACCGGACAACCGTAGGGCAGCGGCCCCTGCGCACGATAGGCCGCGATGCAGGTGGCCAGCGACGGCGGTGCCGGCGCATGCGGATCCTTCGCCAGCGGTGGCGGCGGCATGTTCAGGCGTTCGTCGCCATCGTTGGGCGGCGGCGGGGCCGGCGGCAGACCGCAGAACGGCGTGGGAACGCCCAGCAGGGTCTTGCACTTCAGGTGCACACCGTGCGGCAGGTTCACGGTCTTGCTGCTCGGCCCCTTGCCGTGCAGGGCTCCGACCAGTTTGCGCAGCCCCGCCTGTGCGGCGTTCTCGCCCGGCGGCGGGAAATACTGCTCGAAGCGGGTCGAACGGTAGGGCACCGGCGAGGTGTGCTGCATCACCTTCATGTCGCCGGTGGGCTTGCGCTGGATGTAGTCCGGCACGGGTGCCGACGTGCTGGCCGATGCCACCGGCAGGCGCGCCACGCCATCGCGATCGAACAACGACGGCAGCCGCGGGGCCACGCTTGTGGCCGGGGCCGGAGCTGCCCCGGTCGGCTGCACCTGCATGGCGTCCCGCCTGGGCGTCTCGTGTGCCCGCGGAGGCCGCTGTGGTGCCTGCAGGGCCGGCGGCGGAGGCGGGGCCGGCTGGCTCGTCCGGGGGATGAACCGCACCTGCAGCACCGAGGCATCCGGAGCCACCTCGCCAACGTCGAACGGCACCGCCGGCCGTGGCTGCATCGCGTGCCACAGCACCAGCGCGAAGAACCCGTGCAGCAGCGCCACCACGACCCAGGCGAGCCGCCTGCGGCGACGCCCGCGCGGCCAGGGACGGCGGCGCAGGCGCTGCAGCAGGGCACGCGTGTCATCGTCCAGCGGGGCCAACCCGGGCGGCGGTGTCCAACGGTGCGGGTCGGGCAAAGGCGTGGGTTCGATGAGCGACCTCGTGAGGCATGGCGCGGCTCCGGCAAGGTGTGGACCAGACTCCTCCCCGGACAAACCGCGAGGTCTTACGGACCCCCGGCAGCGCGCCGGGTTCCCTGCGACCTTGCCGCCCCTTGACCGCGGCGCCGGATGGGAGAACCCTCGCCGGGCGGCTTTCGCCGCCTCTCTCCGCCATGACCGCCCGGACGCACGCGCGCCGCGGACGACCATGACGGCCCGTCAACGAACGCCGCGCCCCGCGGCCTCGTGCGGCGCCGTCGACGCCGGCACGGGACCCGCGTTCGCGCGCAGGAGGGTCCTGTCATGTCCGTATCGAGGAGCAAGTTTCCCGCCAGCCAAGCCCGCCGGTCGCCGCATCCAGCGCGGTGGACCGGCTGCCCACCAAGCCTTGTCGAACGACCCGGGAGGCCGTCATGAACGCGCCCCCCGTGGTACCTACCGAAAACATCCGCAACATCGCCCTGGCCGGCCACGCCGGCAGCGGCAAGACCAGCCTCTTCGAGGCCCTGCTGTACGCCGCAGGCGTGATCCAGGCCCAGGGCACGATCGAACGCGGCAACACCTTCTCCGACACCGATGCGCAGGAAAAGGCCCGCGGCCATTCCATCGACACCTGCCTGGCCTCGCTGACGCACGGCGACTGCCGCATCCAGCTGATCGACACCCCCGGCTACGCCGATTTCCGCGGCCCCGCGCTGGCGGCGCTGGCCGCGGTGGACACGGTGGCGGTGGTGGTCAACGCCGCCAACGGCATCGAGCACGGTACCCGTCGCATGGTCGAGCACGCGCGCCAGCGTGGCCTGGCCTGCGTGCTGGTGGTCAACCGCATCGACAGCGACGCCGCCGCGCTGCCCGCGCTGGTGGAGGACCTGCGCGAGGCGTTCGGCCGCGAATGCCTGCCGGTGAACCTGCCTGCCGCGGGCGGCACCGAGGTGCGCGACGCGTTCTTCCAGCGCGAGGGCGACACCGATTTCTCCTCGCTGGGCGAGGCGCACCAGCAGCTGATCGACCAGGTGGTGGAGATCAACGAGACCGTGATGGGCGCCTACCTGGACACCGGCGAGGACGCGATCACGCCGCAGCAGCTGCACGACGCGTTCGAGCAGTGCCTGCGCGAACGGCACCTGGTGCCGATCTGTTTCGTGAGTGCGCGCTCGGGCGCCGGTGTGCGCGAATTCCTGGATCTGGCCGTCCGGTTGCTGCCGCACCCGGGCGAAGCCAACCCGCCGCCCTTCCTCGATGCCCAGGACAAGCCGGTACCGGTCGCCGCCGACCCCGCGCAGCACGTGATCGCCGACGTGTTCAAGATCGTCAACGACCCGTTCGTCGGCAAGCTCGGCGTGTTCCGTGTGTGGCAGGGCACGGTGCGCCGCGATACGCAGCTGTTCGTCGACGACAGCCGCAAGCCGTTCCGCGTCGCCCACCTGCTGCGGCTCCCGGG
>NZ_AMSF01000064.1 GCF_000334915.1 Dyella ginsengisoli LA-4
CCCGCCTCGTCGATCACGTCGATCGCCTTGTCCGGCAGCAACCGGTCGGGGATGTGCTTGACCGACAGGTCCACAGCCGCCTTCAGCGCCTCGTTGGTGTAGGCCACCGCGTGGTGCTCCTCGAAGCGGCTGCGCAGCCCCTTCAGGATCTCGATGGAGTCGGCCACGGTGGGTTCGACCACGTCGATCTTCTGGAAGCGACGGGCCAGGGCGCGGTCCTTCTCGAAGATGCCGCGGAATTCCTGGAAGGTGGTCGAGCCGATGCAGCGCAGCTCGCCCGAGGCCAGCATCGGCTTGATCAGGTTCGAGGCGTCCATGGTGCCGCCGGAGGCCGAGCCGGCGCCGATGATGGTGTGGATCTCGTCGATGAACAGGATCGCGCCCGGCTGCTTCTTGAGCTGGCCGATCACCGCCTTCAGGCGCTTCTCGAAATCGCCGCGGTACTTGGTGCCGGCCACCAGTGCGCCGAGATCGAGCGACCAGATCGTGGCGTCCTCAAGCACCTCAGGTACCTCGCCGTCGACGATGCGCTTGGCCAGGCCCTCGGCCAGCGCGGTCTTGCCCACACCGGCTTCGCCGACGTAGAGCGGGTTGTTCTTGCGACGTCGGCACAGCACCTGGATGGTGCGCTCGATCTCGTCGGCCCGACCGATCAGCGGATCGATCTTGCCCTCCAGCGCCAGTTCGTTGAGGTTGCTGGCGTACTCGGCCAGGGGATTGCCCTTGCCCTCGCCTGCCTCCTCGCCTTCGCGCTCACCGGCCGCCGGGCCGGCCGACGGCTCCTCGCCGATCTTGGCGATTCCGTGCGAGATGTAGTTGACCACGTCCAGCCGGGTGATCTCCTGCTGGTGCAGGAAGTACACGGCATGCGAGTCCTTCTCGCCGAAGATCGCCACCAGCACGTTGGCACCGGTGACCTCTTTCCGGCCGGAGGACTGCACGTGGTAGACCGCACGCTGCAGCACACGCTGGAAGCCCAGCGTCGGCTGGGTGTCGCGCTCGTCACCGTGCGGCAGCACGGGAACGGTCTCGGCAATGATCTTTTCGAGCTCGCTGGTAAGCCGCGGAATGTCGGCGCCGCAGGCCCGCAAGGCGCCGGACGCGGACTGGTTGTCGGTAAGGGCAAGCAGCAGGTGCTCCACCGTCATGAACTCATGACGCTGTTCGCGTGCCTGCTTGTAGCACTGGCCGATGGTGACTTCGAGATCCTTGCTGAACATCCGGACCGTCTCCCGGTTGTATGGCTGCGGCGTGGGGGTGCCGCGATATCGCCAAAGTGGGGTCGCCTACAGCTTTTCCATAGTGCACAACAGCGGGTGCTGATGGGCACGTGAATATTCGTTCACCTGGGTGACTTTCGTCTCGGCCACCTCCCGGGTAAACACGCCGCAAACACCCCGTCCGCGGGTGTGCACGTGGAGCATCACCTGCACCGCCTTCTCCTGGTCCATGGCGAAGAAGCCGCGGAGCACCTCCACCACGAAGTCCATGGGAGTGAAATCGTCATTCATGAGCAGAACTTGATACAGCGGCGGCCGTGCCACCTCCGGACGGGAGGGTTCCAGCGCCAGCCCGTGTCCGGGGCTCTGCTCGTGTTCGGGTTGGTTTGCCATCAGGAAAAAATAGGTCGCTTGCCGGTTGATACGGATTCTACGCCGCCGGGGATGCAGCTTTGGCGACGGGGACAGAGGTGATGGCACAATGAACGCTTTTCCAGTGCCGCAAGGCAAGCCGACATGCCCGCTTCGTCATCCTCGTCCGTGTGGTGCCCGCACGTCACCGTCGCCTGTGTGGTGGCGGATGGCGACCGCTACCTCATGGTGGAAGAGGAAGTCGGCGGCCGGCTGGCCTACAACCAGCCGGCCGGCCACCTCGACGACCACGAAAGCCTGCTCACTGCCGCGGCCCGCGAGACGCTGGAGGAGACCGGCTGGACGGTCGAATTGCAGCACCTGATCGGCATCCATCAGTGGCGCAGCACCGAGCACGGCGATGGCGTGGTGCGATTCAGCTTCGCTGCGCGCCCGATCGGTCACGATCCGGCCCGTCCGCTGGACACCGGCATCCGGCGTGCCTTGTGGCTGACCCGCGAGGAGATCGAGGCACTCGGCGACCGCCTGCGCAGCCCGCTGGTGCTGCTGAGCATCGACGCCTGGCTGGCGGGCCAGCGCCTGCCGCTGGCCACGGTGACCAGCCTGCTCGACGGGGATCGTTACCCGTGAAAGTGATGCTGGGCATCTCCGGCGGGGTCGACTCGTCGGTCGCCGCCCTGGTGCTGCAGCAGGCCGGCCACGAGGTCGAAGGCCTGTTCATGCAGAACTGGGAAGAGGACGAGCGCTCCGGACCCTGCACCGCCGATGCCGACCGCAAGGACGCCCTGGGCGTATGCGGACGCCTCGGCATTCCGTTCCACACGCGCAACTTCGCCGCCGAGTACTGGGACGGCGTGTTCGAGCACTTCCTGGCCGAGTACCGCGCCGGTCGCACGCCGAATCCGGACGTGCTGTGCAACCGCGAGATCAAGTTCAAGACCTTTCTCGACGAGGCCCGCGCACTGGGCGCGGAGAAGATCGCCACCGGCCACTACGCACAGGTCGACCAGCGCGACGGCAGGTACCGGCTGCTCCGCGCAGCGGACCGGACAAAAGACCAGACCTACTTCCTGCATGCGATCGGCCAGGCCCAGCTCGCCGCCACGCTGTTCCCGATCGGGCAACTGGCGAAAGAACAGGTGCGTGTCATCGCGCGCGAGGCCAGCCTGCCGACCCACGCCAAGAAGGACTCCACCGGCATCTGCTTCATCGGCGAACGCGATTTCCGCGAGTTCCTGGGCCAGTACATCCCGGCCCGGCCCGGCGCCATGCGCACTCCCGACGGAAGGGAGGTTGGAGAACACCAGGGGGTGATGTACTACACCCTCGGCCAGCGCCAGGGCCTGGGTATCGGCGGGCGCCACGGCGCCAGCGGCGAAGCCTGGTACGTGGTCGGCAAGGACGTGCCGGCAAACATCCTGTACGTGGCCCAGGGCGGCGAGAACCATTGGCTTCAGTCAACCCGGCTGGTGGCCGACAACCCCCACTGGATCGCGGGCGAAGCGCCTGCCAGTCGCTTCCGCTGCACCGCCAAGACGCGCTACCGCCAAACCGACGTTGCCTGCGAAGTGCTGCTGCGGGACGAGCGGCTGGAGGTGCGTTTCGACGAGCCCCAGCGCGCTGTCACGGCTGGGCAGTCGGTGGTTTTCTATGACGGCGAGGCCTGCCTGGGCGGTGCCGTGATTGCCGTTACCGACGCCCCGTTTGGCGGCCTGCCCCCTGTTTCATCGGAGTCGTGAGAAGTGGTCCCCAGCCTGTTTGCCATGAACGAAGAGCGCGTGCTCGCCCTAGCCGGACTGTTCCAGGCCACCTCGCTCGCCCAGCAGCTGGCGAATCAGGGGCGCTGCGACGAGGCGGCATTCGAAACCAGCGTGGACAGCGTCTTCCGCATCGATGCGGATTCGGTGGTCGGCGTCTACGGTCGCACGTCGGCCCTGCGGCTGGGGCTGCGCACCCTGATCACCCAGCTGGAGGACAGCTCCAGCGACATGGCGGTGACCCGCATGGCGATCACCGTGATGCGACTGGAGCGCACCCTCGCCCGCCACGGCAATCTGCGCAACGACCTGCAGCAGGGCCTGCTGGCCGCGCAGCGGCAGATCGACCACTTCGGCAGGTATTCGCCGCAGGTGATCGGCCGGCTGGCCGCGCTCTACGTATCCACGCTGTCCACGCTGAAGCCGCGCGTGATGGTCACCGGCAATCCCCAGATGCTGCGCCAGGAAGCCATCGTCGAGCGGGTGCGCACCAGCCTGCTGGCGGCCGTCCGCTCAGCGGTGCTGTGGCGGCAGGTCGGTGGCCGGCAGTGGCAGTTGCTACTGCACCGCAAGCAGTGCGCCATGCTCGCCCGCGGCCTGCTCACCGGCTCCACCCTGGACAACGGCTGAGGCAGTACGCCCGCCACTCAGTCGAGCAGGCGCAGTCCCGGCCGGCGCCGGGCGATCTGCCGCAGCAGCTCGGCGAACGCGATCAGATCCTCGCCCCACGGCGAAGCCTCGCGTGAGTAAAGGGAGATATCCCGACCGGGCGCCGGCCCACGGATCTTGGCCAGGGTCACCGCCGCAATCGACGACAACCGGTCACGCGCCAGCGCCGGTACCAGCGCATAGCCGCCGCGCAGCTCGACCAGTGCGGCAAGACTCTCCAGGCTCACGTCCTGTACCTGGCCGGCCTCGGCGACGCCGTCCTGGTGGTACTCGGCCATGACCGTGGCCTCGGCGGCGTCCAGCTGGTTGAGCGCCAGCGTCGACTTTCCGGCCAGCGGGTGATCAGCCCGCAGCATCACCTCCCATGGCTCGAAGAACAGCGGGCGACTGGCGATGCCCGCGGGCGACACCGCTGGCGGCGGCCCCAGCACGGCATCGAGCTCGCCCTCGTGCAGGCGGCGCAGCAGCCCTTTCGGCTTGCCCTCGGACAGGCTGAGCCGGGTACCCGGAAAGTGCTGCGGGAACGGCGCGATCAGGTGCGGCAACAGATACGGCCCGAGCGAGGCGGGAACGCCCAACCGAAGCTCGCCGCCGAAGGCGACCTGGCCGGCGCGGGCGGCCTGCTGCAGGTGTTCGGCTGCAGTCAGCACGGCGGCGATCTGAGCCAGCAGTCGCTGGCCGCCGGCGGTAGGCACGATGCGTCGCCCGCCGCGTTCGAACAGCGGCGCACCCAGCGCCTGCTCGACCTTCTGCACCTGATGCGACAGGCCCGACGGACTGATGTGCATGGCCCGCGCGGCGCTGTTGAAGCTGCCATGGCGGCTGACCGCCTGGACCAGGGTGAGATCGCGCAGCGAGACGACCGACAGGAGGCTGGAAATCATCCGGGTATTGGGTTCCTCAGTGCCCGGGAGCAGGGCTGCCCGCCTGGCGTGCGGGGAAGCATAACGACAAAGCCCGGCACGGGGCCGGGCTTTGTCGGGCTCATCGCGGGCCGGTTCAGCCGGCGACGGTGTCGGCGACTTCCTTGAAGTCCTCGATCTGGTCGAAGTTCATGTACTTGTAGATCGCCGCGCCGCTGGCGTTGATCACGCCCATGGCCTCCATGTACTCGGCCTTGCTCGGGATCCGGCCCAGGCGCGAGCACACCGCCGCCAGCTCGGCCGAACCGAGGTAGACGTTGGAGTTCTTGCCCAGGCGGTTGGGGAAGTTGCGGGTCGAGGTGGAGAACACCGTCGCGCCCTCCTTCACCTGCGCCTGGTTGCCCATGCACAGCGAGCAGCCCGGCATCTCCATACGCGCGCCGGCGGTGCCGAAAGTGCCGTAGTGGCCTTCCTTGGTCAGCTCCTGCGCGTCCATCTTGGTCGGCGGGGCCACCCAAAGCTTGGTCGGGATGTCGCGCTTGCCTTCCAGCAGCTTGGACGCCGCCCGGAAGTGACCAATATTCGTCATGCACGAACCGATGAACACCTCGTCGATGGCGGCGCCGGCCACGTCGGACAAGGTCTTCACGTCGTCCGGGTCGTTCGGGCAGGCCACGATCGGCTCGTGCACGTCGGCCAGGTCGATCTCGATCACTGCGGCATATTCGGCGTCGGCATCCGGCTCGAGCAGCTGCGGGCTGGCCAGCCACTCTTCCATCTTGGCGATGCGGCGCTGCAGGCTGCGGGCGTCCTTGTAGCCCTGCGCGATCATGTACTTCAGCAGCGTGATGTTGCTGTTGAGGTACTCGATGATCGGCTCCTTGTTCAGGCGCACCGTGCAGCCGGCGGCCGAACGCTCGGCCGAGGCGTCGGACAGCTCGAACGCCTGCTCCACCTTCAGGTCCGGCAGGCCTTCGATCTCCAGGATGCGGCCGGAGAAAATGTTCTTCTTGCCCTGCTTGGCGACCGTGAGCAGGCCCTGCTTGATCGCGTAGTACGGGATCGCATTGACCAGGTCACGCAGCGTCACGCCCGGCTGCAGCTCGCCCTTGAAGCGCACCAGCACGGATTCGGGCATGTCCAGCGGCATCACGCCGGTAGCCGCGGCGAACGCGACCAGGCCGGAGCCGGCCGGGAACGAGATGCCGATCGGGAAGCGGGTGTGACTGTCGCCGCCGGTGCCGACGGTGTCCGGCAACAGCATGCGGTTGAGCCAGCTGTGGATCACGCCGTCGCCGGGGCGCAGCGAGATGCCGCCGCGGGTGGAGATGAATTCCGGCAGGGTGTGATGGGTCTTCACGTCCACCGGCTTCGGGTAGGCCGCGGTGTGGCAGAACGACTGCATCACCAGGTCGGCCGAGAAACCCAGGCAGGCCAGGTCCTTCAGCTCGTCGCGGGTCATCGGACCGGTGGTGTCCTGCGAACCGACCGAGGTCATCTTCGGTTCGCAGTAGGTGCCCGGGCGCACGCCCTTGCCTTCCGGCAGGCCGCAGGCGCGGCCGACCATCTTCTGCGCCAGCGAGTAGCCCTTGCCGGTGTCGGCCGGCTGCTGCGGCTGGCGGAACAGGGTCGAGGCAGGCAGGCCCAGCGCCTCGCGCGCCCTGGCGGTGAGGCCACGGCCGATGATCAGCGGGATGCGGCCGCCGGCGCGCACCTCGTCGAACAACACGTCCGACTTCACCTGGAACTCGGCGATCACCTCGCCGTTCTTCAGTGCCTTGCCTTCATACGGGCGCAGCTCGACGACGTCGCCCATCTCCATCTTCGACACGTCCAGCTCGATCGGCAACGCGCCGGCGTCTTCCATGGTGTTGTAGAAGATCGGGGCGATCTTCGAACCCAGGCAGACGCCGCCGAAGCGCTTGTTCGGGATGAACGGGATGTCCTCGCCAGTCCACCACAGCACCGAGTTGGTGGCGCTCTTGCGGCTGGAGCCGGTGCCGACCACGTCACCGACGTAGGCGACCATGTGGCCCTTGGCCTTGAGGTCGGCGATCAGCTGGATCGGGCCGCGCTTGCCGTCCTCTTCCGGCTGGAACGGCGCGCCCTCGCGCTTGTTCTTCAGCATCGCCAGCGCGTGCAGCGGGATGTCCGGGCGGGTGGTGGCGTCGGGCGCCGGCGACAGATCGTCGGTGTTGGTCTCGCCCGGCACCTTGAACACGGTGATGGTCAGCGACTCCGGCACCTCGGGACGCGAGGTGAACCACTCGGCCTCGGCCCAGCTCTTCAGCACGGCCTGCGCGTGGGCATTGCCGGCGTCGGCCTTTTCCTTCACGTCGTGGAAGGAATCGAACATCAGCAGGGTCTTCTTCAGCGCCTCGGCAGCGATGCCGCCCAGCTGCGTATCGTCCAGCAGCTGGATCAGCGGATGGATGTTGTAGCCGCCCAGCATGGTGCCGAGCAGCTCGGTCGCCTTCTCGCGGCTGATCAGCGGACAGACTTCGGTGCCAAGGGCCACGGCGGCGAGATACGAGGCCTTGACCTTGGCCGCGTCGTCCACGCCGGCCGGCACGCGCTCACTCAGCAGCTCGACCAGAAAGGCCTCCTCGCCGGCCGGCGGCTGCTTCAGCAGCTCGATCAGTTCGGCCGTCTGCTGCGCGGTGAGCGGCAGCGGCGGGACGCCGAGGGCCTGGCGTTCGGCGGCGAGTTGGCGATAAGCGGTGAGCATGATTTTGAGTCCCTTGGGGTGGGTGCGCGCGGGTACCGGGTGGCCCTGCCCGTCGCCGTTCAACGGTGGATGCCACTCCGGAAAAACCTCTCCGGAAAGCGACCATCGACCAGCATGAAAGCAAGGCCCGAAGCCGCCTCACGGCGGCACTTAACCTGCGTATTTTGCCAGCCGCGCCAAGCCAGCCGCAACGCAAGACACCGTTTCCGGGAGCGTTCGAAATCGTGCAAGAGGTGGCCCCACCACCGCGCTTGTCGTCACCGGCCGGCGACCCGACATCACGGTGCGCACGATTCGACACGATCGCGTCCCGATGGGCCGGGAAGATCCGTGGTGGCACGCCGCCATCGCATCGCCACGTCGCCTTGACCAGGACGCGCGTACCATGTCGCTGTTACGCCCTGCGTCCGCCAGCCTCAAGCAATAAAGGAGTTAGCCATGCTGGACACCTACGCCACCCGCGACACCCTCACGGCCAACGGCACCACCTACCGGTTCGCCAGCCTGGCCAAACTGGGCCAGCAGTTCGACCTCAAGCGCCTGCCCTACTCGCTGAAGATCCTGCTGGAGAACCTGCTGCGCCACGAGGACGGCGTGACCGTGACCGCCAAGGAGATCGAGGCGGTGGCCACGTGGAAGGCCAAGGCCGAGCCGGACACCGAGATCGCCTTCATGCCCGCGCGCGTGGTGCTGCAGGACTTCACCGGCGTGCCCTGCGTGGTCGACCTCGCCGCGATGCGCGATGCCGTGGTCAAGCTCGGCGGCGACGCCACCCAGATCAACCCGCTGGCGCCGGCCGAACTGGTCATCGACCACTCGGTGCAGGTGGACACCTATGGCTCCGAGTCGGCGCTGGAAAAGAATGTCGAGATCGAGTTCGAGCGCAACCAGGAGCGCTACGCGTTTCTGCGCTGGGGCCAGAAGGCCTTCAACAACTTCAAGGTGGTGCCGCCGCGTACCGGCATCGTGCACCAGGTGAACCTGGAGCACCTGGCCCGCGTGGTGTTTGCCGGCGAGGTCGACGGCGAGCGCTGGGCCTACCCGGACACCGTGTTCGGCACCGATTCCCACACCACCATGATCAACGGCCTCGGCGTGCTGGGCTGGGGCGTCGGCGGTATCGAGGCCGAGGCGGCCATGCTGGGCCAGCCTTCGTCGATGCTTATTCCGCAGGTGGTGGGCTTCAAGCTGACCGGCAAACTGGCCGAAGGTGTGACCGCCACCGACCTGGTACTGACGGTCACCCAGATGCTGCGCAAGCTGGGCGTGGTGGGCAAGTTCGTCGAATTCTTCGGCCCGGGCCTGAAGCACCTGGCGCTGGCCGACCGCGCCACCATCGCCAACATGGCGCCGGAGTACGGCGCGACCTGCGGCATTTTTCCGGTCGACCAGGAAGCGCTGAACTACCTGCACCTGTCCGGCCGAAGCGACGAGCAGATCGCCCTGGTCGAGGCCTATGCCAAGGCCCAGGGCATGTGGCACGACGAGCACGCGGTGGAGCCGGAGTTCACCACCACGCTGGAACTGGACCTGGCCGACGTGAAGCCCTCGCTGGCTGGCCCCAAGCGTCCGCAGGACCGCGTGCTGCTGGAAGGCGTGCAGAAAAGCTTCCACGACGCAGTCGGCGGACTCACCGCCAATCGCAGGAAAAAGAACGGCGACGCCGCAGGCTTCCAGAACGAGGGCGGCTCGGCGGCCATCGGCAACGAGGCCAATAGCCTGGGCGAAGGCAGCGTGCGCGTCAGCAAGGGCGGCGAAACCTTCGACCTGAGGGACGGTTCGGTGGTGATCGCCGCGATCACCTCGTGCACCAACACCTCCAACCCGGCCGTGATGCTCGGCGCCGGCCTGGTCGCGAAGAAGGCCGCCGCCAGGGGCCTGACCGCCAAGCCGTGGGTGAAGACGTCGATCGGCCCGGGATCCAAGGTGGTCACCGACTACCTGGAGAAGACCGGCCTGCTCAAGGAGCTCGAGAAGGTGGGCTTCTACATCGTCGGCTATGGCTGCACCACCTGCATCGGCAACTCCGGTCCACTGCCGGCCGAGATCAGCAAGGGCGTGGGCGAAGGCGACCTGGCCGTCGCCTCGGTGCTTTCGGGCAACCGCAACTTCGAAGGCCGCGTGCATCCGGAAGTGAAGATGAACTATCTGGCCTCCCCGCCCCTGGTGGTTGCCTACGCGCTGGCCGGCACGCTCGACATCGACCTGACGCACCAGCCGATCGGCCAGGATCGGGACGGCAAGGACGTATTCCTCAAGGACATCTGGCCGAGCAACCAGGAGATCTCCGACACCATCGCGGGCGCGATCAACCCGGCCATGTTCGAGAAGAATTACGCCGACGTGTTCAAGGGCGACAGCCGCTGGAACCGGATCGCCTCGCCTGACGGGGCGGTCTACCAGTGGAACGATTCCACCTACATCAAGAACCCGCCGTACTTCGACGGCATGACGATGGAACTCGATGCAATCGAGGACATCCACGGCGCACGCGCGCTGGGCCTGTTCGGGGATTCGATCACCACCGACCACATCTCGCCGGCCGGTTCGATCAAGAAGGACAGCCCGGCGGGCCGCTTCCTCATCTCGAAGGGCGTCGACCCGAAGGACTTCAACTCCTACGGCTCCCGTCGCGGCAACGACGACGTGATGGTGCGCGGTACCTTCGCCAACATCCGCATCAAGAACCTGATGCTGGACGGGGTCGAGGGCGGCTACACCCTGCACGTGCCCTCGGGCGAGCAGATGGCGATCTACGACGCGGCGATGAAGTACAAGGAAGAGAAGACGCCGCTGATCGTGCTGGCCGGCAAGGAGTACGGCACCGGTTCCTCGCGCGACTGGGCGGCCAAGGGCACCCTGCTGCTGGGCGTGAAGGCGGTGATCGCCGAGAGCTTCGAGCGCATCCACCGTTCCAACCTGGTCGGCATGGGTGTGCTGCCGTGTACCTTCAAGGCAGGTGAGAACGCGCAGTCACTGGGCCTTACCGGCAAGGAGTCGTTCGAGATCACCGGCCTGGGCGGCGGCGAGTCGAAGGAAGCCAAGGTGGTGGCCACCGCCGCCGACGGCAGCAAGAAAGAGTTCACCGTGAACGTGATGCTGCTGACGCCGAAGGAGCGCGAGTTCTTCCGCCATGGCGGCATCCTGCAGTATGTGCTGCGCCAGCTGGCCGGCAGAAAGTCGGCCTGAGCATCCGGGCTGTCCGCCCCGGCAAAACGCCGCCTCCGGGCGGCGTTTTTCTTTCTTCCGGCTCAGCGCTACCGCGGTCGCGACCAGGTGGCCGCGTAGCAGACCCAGTCACCACCTTCCCGGCGCCATGCGCTCTCGACCCGGTAGATCCCCATATCGGAAGGCAGCAGACGGCCGCCACTGGAGAGCGTCACGGTGAATGTCACCAGGAAACGATCGCCACGCGGCTCGATCGACAGCGGCCCCATCAGCACGTGGATGGTCTCGCCCCGCAGCCGCGCCAGGCGCAACAGGTCGACCAGCTGCCGGCGATCGACCTCGCCCCGATTGCCGGTGAAATCCTCACTCAGCCGATCCCTGAAAGCTCCGGCATCGACCGCCTCGGCCGCATGCTCCGTCGCGGCCACCGCGCGCCGCACCGCCTCCTCGGCGGGCCGGTGATGACACCCGACCAGCACTGCGGAAACGGTCGCCAGAAGCAGCAATAAAAGGCATCGGTGCAGGCGCATGCGGGAGGCTTCCGGGTCGTTGCGGCGCGGCTTGCCGCTATACGCGAGCGTATGCTCCAATGCCGCGTCATGTCGATGACCGGCCGCGGCAGGCGGCTGTCCGTTTCCAGGAGCGCAAGGATCACCATGAGCAAAGAGCGTCCGTGGCTTGACCACTATCCGGAGGGTGTCCCCGCCGAGATCGACCTGGGTGCCTACGCATCCGTCGTCGCGGTGCTCGAGGAGTCTTTCGGCAAGTTCAAGGAGCGGCCGGCTTTCGCCAGCTTCGGCAAGCAGCTCACTTACGGCGAGATCGACGCGATGAGCGCGAAGTTCGCCGGTTATCTCTCCGGCGAACTCAAGCTGGTCAAGGGCGATCGCATCGCGATCATGATGCCCAACGTGCTGCAGTATCCGGTGGCCCTGTTCGGCGCGCTGCGTGCGGGGCTGGTGGTGGTCAACACCAACCCGCTCTATACCGCCCGCGAGCTCAGGCACCAGCTGGAAGACTCCGGCGCCAAGGCGATCGTGGTGCTGGACAATTTCGCCTCGACGGTCCAGCAGGTGGTCGCCGAGACCCATATCGAGCACATCGTCACCACGGGCGTGGGCGACCTGCTCGGCGGCCTCAAGGGCATGCTGGTCAACACGGTGGCCAAGCACCTGAAGAAAATGGTGCCGGATTACGACCTGCCGCAGGCCGTGCGCTTCAACGATGCCCTGGCGCGCGGGGCTCATCACCCGCTGCCGAAAGTCATGCTGAGCCACGATGACCTGGCTTTCCTGCAGTACACCGGTGGCACCACCGGCGTGGCCAAGGGCGCGATGCTCAGCCACGGCAACATGGTGGCCAACATGCTGCAGGCCGGCAGCTGGATCGGCCGGAATGCGAAGGAGGGCGAGGAGGTCATCATTACCGCCCTGCCGCTCTATCACATCTTCTCGCTGACGGCGAACGGCCTGGTGTTCATGCGCCTGGGCGGCCTGAACTGGCTGATCACCAATCCGCGCGACATGCCCGGGTTCGTCAAGGAGCTGCAGAAGTCGCGCTTCACCGCGCTCACCGGCGTCAATACGCTGTTCAACGGCCTGCTCAACACGCCCGGCTTCGCCGAGGTGGATTTCTCGCGCCTGCACCTGACGCTGGGTGGCGGCATGGCGGTGCAGCGTGCCGTGGCCGAACGCTGGAAGAAGGTCACCGGCTGCACCCTGGCCGAAGCCTACGGCCTCACCGAGACATCGCCTGCCGCCTGCATCAACCCGCTCGACCTGAAGGAATACAACGGCTCGATCGGCCTGCCGATCCCGTCCACCAACGTGGCGATCTGGTCGGAAGAGAACCAGCCGCTGCCGGTCGGTGAAGTGGGGGAACTGATGGTGCAGGGTCCGCAGGTGATGAAGGGCTACTGGCAGCGCCCGGAGGAGACCGCCAAGGTGCTCGGCGACGATGGCTGGCTGCACACCGGTGACATCGCCCGGATGGACGAGAACGGTTACTTCTACATCGTCGACCGCAAGAAGGACATGATCCTGGTGTCCGGCTTCAACGTGTATCCGAACGAGGTCGAAGACACGGTGATGCAGCACCCTGGCGTGTCGGAAGTCGCGGCCGTGGGCGTCCCGGACGAACACTCAGGCGAGGTGGTGAAGCTGTTCGTGGTGCGCAAGGACCCGAACCTCACCGTCGAGGCGCTCAAGGAGTTCTGCCGCGAGAACCTCACCGGCTACAAGCGGCCGAAACTCATCGAGTTCCGCGACGACCTGCCCAAAAGCAACGTCGGCAAGATCCTCAGGCGCGAGCTGCGGGACGAGAAGAAGCCGGCCGTCACCCACTGACCGGCCAGGTGCCCGCGGATGCAAGAACGCCCGCGTGACGCGGGCGTTTTCCTGTGCGGGGTTGCGAAACGGTCGCGCTCAGTTGTTCCACTGCTCCAGGATGTCGGCGTAACCGCCGAGCAGATTCCACAGCGGCACCTGCTTGTCCTCGGGAATCCGGGAATACGCGTATCCGACGTGATGGTCGGAGATCCGTGCCACCGTCGCCTCCAGATGGATGTGCAGGTCGCTGCCGAAGATCATGTCCAGCACCCACGGTTCCCCCAGCTCGCCGGACCAGCCCAGAGGCCGCCGCACCAGCAGGCCAGTGGCCGAAATATCCACCAGCTCGCTCGGGTGCGACTGGTCTCCACGACTCATCAGCACCGTTGTCTCGATGCGCATCCTGGCCGGGCGCAGATGTTCCTCGCCGAAGCCCGTCGCATTCTTGTCTACTGCCATCATGCTCCCTCGCTTGCCCCGTCCCCCGGAGGCCTGATTCCCTCGCACCGAAGGGTCCGGGAGGACCTGCCGGTGAAGAATGTTCCCGACGCGCGGCCCCCGATCCGGCAGAACCGTATTGGGGCACGAAGTCCACGCAGGGACAAGCGGGTGAAGCAAGCGATGTGCCAGAACCGAAGTCAGATCCGCCATTCGCACCAAACGGCCATCGAAGCGGCACTGACGACCATGACGAACCGGGCCGGAGTGCCAAGGATGGACGATCAGCGGCACATTGCGCCCCGATGATGCGATGGCCTCCCGGCTGCTGGACTTGCGGCAAACCAGCCATTACCCTTGGGCCATTCGTGGGGTTAAGACAGGGCGCCATCCTGCCGGCGAGGCAGTGGAGAGCGTCCCGAGAGCCACGTTCGATGCTCTCCGCCGACCGACTGACATGCCCGTAGCGTCTCCGACGCCCAACGGCACGTGCGCCTCGACCGTGGCTCATATCCCGGACCGGACGCCCAGCGGTTGGTCGCGACCCGCCCGATGATTCCCCAGGGATATCGCCGGGCATTCGCAACCAAGGCGCCAGCCAGGCCGGGCATCTGCAGCAAGGAGCGTTTCCACACAGCGCGGCTACGTCGGCGCGTGCAAGCCCCGTATCCCTCGGCGCGAGCCGGATGGACGGGTCCGGTACCAATCGTGTGCAATCACCGTCTTTCCGGGCGGTGGCCCAACGACATGCATTGATGAGCACTGAGCCAAGCGAGCCTCAGACAACCAGTCCAGCGGACGTGTTCGCTTCGATGCCGCAGCAGCAGGAGATGCCGCTGGCGATCGTGCGCGGCGAACCGATGCTGCAGATGCCGCAGGACCTGTACATCCCGCCGGACGCGCTGGAAGTCATCCTGGAAGCGTTCGAGGGTCCGTTGGACCTGCTGCTTTACCTGATCCGCCGGCAGAACCTGGACATCCTGGACATCCCGGTCGCCGAGATCACCCGCCAGTACATGGCCTACATCGAGCTGATGCGCGATGTCATGCGGCTGGAACTGGCGGCCGAATACCTGCTGATGGCCGCGATCCTGGCCGAGATCAAATCGCGGCTGCTGCTGCCGCGGCCGCCCACCGAAGAAGGGGTGGAAGAGGATCCCCGCGCCGACCTGGTCCGCCGGCTGCAGGAGTACGAGCGGTTCAAGAAGGCCGCCGAGGACATCGACGCCCTGCCCCGCGTGGAACGCGACACGGTGCCGGTACAGGTCGACGCGGGCGAGCGCACGGTGATCCGCCTGCCGCCACCGCTGGACCTGAAGGAAATGCTGCTGGCGCTCAAGGACGTGATGCACCGCGCGGAGTTGTTCGGCCATCACGCCATCAAGCGCGAGGCCCTCAGCGTCCGCCAGCGCATGGGCGAACTGCTGGGCAAGCTGGAGAGCGTCAATTTCCAGCGCTTCGAAACGCTGTTCGATCCGGCCGAAGGCCGGCTCGGCGTGGTGGTGACCTTCCTGGCCATGCTCGAGCTGGCCAAGGAAATGCTGATCGAGATCGTGCAGGAGGCGCCGCTGGCGCCGATCTACCTCCGGGCCAAGGCCGACGCGGGCGACTACCAGGACGCCACCGACGCCGACGCGCCCACCGATGAATCCGCCGGAGAAGCCTCCGCCTATGAGTGACAACCAGGAACTCGCCAGCCCAGTCCGCGACGAACCGGACCGCCAGGAGCCGCTCGGCATCGAGCAGCTCAAGCCGATCGTCGAAGCCGCCCTGCTTGCCTCCAGCAACCCGCTGACGATGGCCCAGCTGGTCGAGCTGTTCGGCGAAGAACACGAAGTGACCCGCGAGCTCGTCGCGCGCACCCTCGAGGCGCTGGCTGGCGACTGCGAGGGGCGCGGCGTGGAGCTGAAGGAGGTCGCCTCGGGCTTCCGCTACCAGGTGAAGCAGGCCGTGCATCCGTGGCTGTCGCGGATGTGGACCGAGCGCCCCAGCCGCTATTCCCGCGCGCTGCTGGAGACACTGGCACTGATCGCCTACCGCCAGCCGATCACCCGCCCGGAGATCGAACAGATCCGCGGCGTGGTGGTGTCCTCCAACATCATCAAGACGCTGGAGGAGCGCGACTGGATCCGCGTGGTCGGCCACCGCGACGTGCCGGGCCGGCCCGCGCTGTTCGGCACCACCCGCGCGTTCCTCGACTACTTCAACCTGAAGTCGCTGGACGAGCTGCCGCCGCTGTCGGAGATCCGCGACATGGAAGACCCGCAGCTGCGCTTCGAGCCCGAACCGCTGCCGGCGCGGGTGGTGAAGGACCTGCCGATCGATCCCGAGGCAGAGGCCGAGGCGCAGGCGGCGGCCAGCGCCGGGGATGCCGATCCGGCAGAGCCGGCCGACGCCACCGCAGCCAGAGACGATATCGACCCGGGCGCGGATTTCGACGTTCATGATCTCGCCGAAGCCGCCAATCCGAACGGCACGGAAGAGGCCGCGAACGATGACACCGAGGAAGCCGCCGCGGCCTCCGATGGCGCCGAAGAAGAACCCTCGTCCGTCGCGCACCCGCGCGACGGCACCCCGCCAGCCCCTGACGGGCTGTCCACCGAACCGACCACTGCCGACGAGGCAGCGATCCCCGCGGACGCCGACAACGGCGACGCCGACAAGCATTCCTGAGGAGTCACGCGCATGACTGCGCCGCAGAAATCCCTACTTACCCTCAAGCGCCCCGCACGGGCCGAAAACGAGCCCGCTCTGGAAGAGCGCCTGCACAAGGTCCTGGCCAACGCCGGGCTCGGCTCGCGCCGGATGCTCGAGCAGCGCATCCAGGCGGGCGAAGTCGAGCTCAACGGCCAGCCGGCCGCCATCGGCGCCAGCGTGCATGCCGGCGACCGCGTGGTGATCGACGGCAAGCAGTTCGTCGTCGCCACCGACAACCGCGACGAAACCGAGGTGCTGGTCTACCACAAGCCAGAAGGCGTGATGACCACCCGGGACGATCCGGAAGGTCGCCCCACCGTGTTCGAGGAACTGCCGCGCCTGAAGGGCGCGCGCTGGGTCGCCGTGGGCCGGCTGGACATCAACACCACCGGCCTGCTGCTGCTTACCACCGATGGCGAGCTCGCCAACGCGCTGATGCATCCCAAGAGCGGGCTGGAGCGCGAGTACCTGTGCCGTGTCCATGGCGAAGTGCCCGACGAGATCATCGAGAGGCTCAAGGCCGGCGTGGAACTGGAGGATGGCCCCGCCCGCTTCGACGACATCGCCATCATCAGCCGCGGCGGCAGCCACAGCTGGTTCCGCGTGGTGATCCGCGAGGGCCGCAACCGCGAGGTGCGCCGCCTGTGGGATTCGCAGGGCTTCCTGGTCAGCCGTCTCAAGCGCATCCGCTACGGCAACGTGCAGCTGCCGCGCGCCCTGCGCCGCGGCGACTGCGAGTCGCTGGGCGAGGACGCCGTGAAGGAGCTGCGCAAGCTCACCGGGCTGGGCGCGCCCCAGCCGGTGCTGACGCTCAGCCCGGTGCTGCACCAGCGCCGTGCCCCTCGCCACGTCACCGAGTACCGCCCGGAACGCGGCGCCGCCACCGCGTGGAGCAGCGCCGCCGCCGACGAAGCACGCGAGTTGCGGGCGTTCGACCGTATCCGCGACGAACCGGCGCGCGGCAAGGGGCGTCGCCCCGGTCGCGAGGTGAACGGCAACGTCGCCCGCCCGGAGCGCCCGGGCCAGCCCCGCAAGAGCCGCAGCAAGCGCGGCGTGGCGCCCGGCCAGGAACTGCCCTCGGTGCGCACCTGGTTCGCCGGTGAAACCCGTGACGGCCAGCCGGCCGGCGGTGGCCAGGGCAAGCCCGGTGGCGCCAAGCGCCGTCGCGGCGGCGGTGGCGCGGGTGCCGCCGGCGCGGCGGCTCCCTACAGCGGCTTCGGCGGCGAAAAGCGCGGCCCAGGCGGCAACCGTGGCAACAACGCTGGCAACCGTGGCAATGCAGGCAATCGCGGCAACGCCGGCAACCGGGGCCCCCGGCCGGGCGGCAACAGCGGCGGCGGTCGTGGCGGCAAGCGCCCCGGCGGCAACCGCGGTGGCAATCACTGACGGATCCGAGTCGTCCGCGGTTGCAGACGAAAAAGCCGCCCGAATGGGCGGCTTTTTCGTGACGGCGGCGAAACCATGCCGCGCGGACGCTACTGCTGCAGTGCCTTGGCCGTGGCCGGATCGAGCTTGCCGGTCACGTCCAGACCCCGAATGCGCTGAAAACTGCTCAGCGCGGACGAAGTGCCCGGGCCCGGACGGCCGTCGATGCGACTCTTGTAGAGACCGAGCGACGCCAGCTTGCGCTGCGCATCCCGGAGCGAGAGGCCCGCCACATCACCTGCACCCGACGGGGACTCGCCATCCACGGAAAGGGCACCGCCGGTGCCCAGGCCACCGGATACGTGCTGCGGCGCGTATTCGCGCACCGCCTTGACCATCTGGTTGTAGGAGTCGAGGAAAGCCGCCGCGATCACCTTGCCCTGCGGCGTCTTGGCGTACGCGCCGGCAGCACCGACGGCACCCGCACCACCGAACAGCCCCCCGAACCCGAAATCCATGTTCTTCGCGCTGCCCTGCGCGATCGCCACCTGCACGCCCGACCGGGTGTCGGTGAGCATCAGCGTGGTGGACGCCTCGCTGGTCTTCATCGAGCCGACCACCGCCCCGACCAGCGCACCGTAGGGCACCAGCCCGGCCAGGCCCGCCGCCCCGCCGCCCGTGTCCTGCGAGAACTGGATGTTCGGCGTCACCACGTAGTCGGCGGCCACCATCTGGTGCGGTCGCAGATTGCTGCTCGAGCGCAATTCACCGGAAGCGGCCAGGTCGCGCTCGCGCATCATCGAGGTCATGCCGCGACCGCGATCGACCACGACGAAGCAGTTGCTCTGCTGGATCATCATGCGGATCAGCGGCGTGGTCGACGGCAAGTGGTACTGCTGGGTCAGCATGGCGTACCACGGCTCGCCCTCGTCCTCCTCCACGGCCAGCGTCCCCAGCGGCTTCGGGCAATGCTCGAGGGTCGGATTGGCGTTCTTGCTGTTGGCGCCGCCGGCCGACCCGGCGACCGGGTTCTTGCCGCCGCCGGTCTGCAGGGTCGAGCAGCCGGCCAGGCCCGTGAAGGCAACGATCGCAAGGGCAAGAGCGCCCTGCTTGAGAGAGTCAATTCTCATGATTACTCCATGATGGAAACGAGTGGGAGGAACGGAGGGAGCGTCGAACCACCGAACCCCGCCGCGCGGGCCAAGACCATCCGTCCCCGTCGCGCGGGGAGCCATGTGCGGAAGGTTCGGGATAGCCGCAACGCGGACCGGTCCGGCCCTGGCGGCGGCGACCTAGCGTGCCGGTCCGCCGTCGGGCGGCATCGGCGGAACGTCGACGACGTGGTACGTGATGGGCGCGCGCGACGGCGCCCGCATGAACTCGTCCTTGAGCATTGGTTTGCATCCCCTGGCTTTGCGCCAGCGGCCAAAGCGCACTTGCCGTGCCCCGGTTCCGCCAGACGCCGCGCAAGGCTACGGGCCGGAGATGTGGCGGATCAAGCGCAAAAGGTGGAGGAAATCACCTTTTTCCGCGCCTCGCTCATCGTCGCGCGATGACCCGACAGGCATGCCGAGAAATCCCCTACACGCCCGTCATCCTTCACGACAGCAGCTGGAACGCGTCGGCATCCATCCAGGCGGGAAAGCGCTCGCGATGGGCGAGCAGTGGCGCCGGATCGATGCGCACGGTCGCCACCTGCTCCTGCGCACCCAGTTCGATCAGCGGCTCGCCCACCGGATCCAGCACGGCGCTGTCGCCCGCATACGGAAGATCGTTGCCGTCCATGCCCACGCGGTTCACGCCGATGACGTAGCTGAGGTTCTCGATCGCGCGGGCGCGCAGCAGCGTGCGCCACGGCTGCCGGCGCGGCGCCGGCCAGTTGGCCACGAACAGCGCCAGGTCGTAGTCCATGCCACCGGTTGCCTGTTCGTTGCGGCCATTGCGCAGCCACACCGGGAAACGGAGGTCGTAGCAGACCTGCGGCAGGATCCTCCAGCCCTTCAGCTCGACGATCAGCCGCTCGCGGCCGCCGCCGTAGCGGGTGTGCTCGCCGGCCATGCGGAACAGGTGGCGCTTGTCGTACTGCTGCAGGTCTCCCTGCGGGGTCGCCCACAGCATCCGGTTGTAGACCGTCTCGCCTTCGCGGATCGCCAGACTGCCGGTGATCGTCGCGCCGACCTCGGTAGCCAGCGCGCGCAGCCACGCCACGCCCGGTCCGTCCATCGTCTCGGCGCTGACGCGGGTGTCGTTGCTGAAGCCGGACAGGAAGGTTTCCGGCAGCACGAACAGGTCCGTCGCGCCCGCATGCGCGCGCACCAGACTGCCGTAGTAATCGCGGTTCGCCTCGGCGTCGTGCCAGCGCGTGGCGCCCTGCACGAGGGTGACGACCAGCGGCTGCAGGATGCTCACAGGCGCACCAGGCGTTCGACCGCCTGCTCCAGCGTGGCATCGCTCTTGGCGAAGCACAGCCGTGCCAGCCGGGTGCCCGGCGGCGTGGCGCAGAACGGCGTCAGCGGGATCGCCGCCACGCCACCCTCGCGCACCAGCCACTGGCAGAACGCGAGGTCGTCCTCGTCGCGGATCGCCGAGTAGTCGACCAGCTGGAAGTAGCCGCCCGGCACGTCGAGCAGCTTGAAGCGCGAGGGTGCCAGCAGCGCGCGGAAACGGTCGCGCTTGGCCTGGTAGAACGCCGGCAGCTCCAGGTAGTGCTCCGGGTGGCTCTCCAGGAATTCGGCGAAGGCGACCTGCGCCGGATGGAAGGTGCAGAAGGTGACGTACTGGTGGACCTTGCGGAATTCGTGGCTCAGCGCGGCCGGGGCCACCGCATAGCCGACCTTCCAGCCGGTGCAGTGGTAGGTCTTGCCGAAGCTGGACACCACCACGCTGCGCGCGGCCAGTTCGGGGTGCCGCAGCACGCTCTGGTGGGCGGCGCCGTCGAAGACGATGTGTTCGTAGACCTCGTCGGACAGCACGATGATCCCCGTGTCACGCAGCACGTCGGCCAGCTGGTCCAGGTCGTCGGCCGACAGCACGGCGCCGGACGGATTGTGCGGCGAGTTCACCAGGATCATCCGCGTGCGCGGCGTGATGGCATCGCGCACGCGCTGCCAGTCGATCGCGAAGCTGGGCTGGGTCAGCGGAATGTGCACCGCCCGCGCGCCCTGCAGGTCGATCGCCGGCTCGTAGCAGTCGTAGGCCGGATCGAACACGATCACCTCGTCGCCCTGGCGCACCAGCGCGGCGATCGCCGAAAAGATCGCCTCGGTGGCGCCGGAGGTCACCGTGACCTCGGTGTCGGGGTTCACCGCATGGCCGTACAGGCGCTCGGTCTTGCGGGCGATCGCCTCGCGCAGCGGCGCCAGGCCGATGCCCGGCGCATACTGGTTGCGACCCTCGGCCATCGCCCGGGTCACCGCCTCACGCAGCGCCTGCGGCGGCTCGTAGTCGGGGAAGCCCTGCCCCAGGTTCACTGCCTTGTGCTCCGCCGCGAGCTGGCTCATCACGCTGAAGATGGTGGTGCCGACCACGGGAAGCTTGCTGGTTATCTGCATGTGTCTGGCGTCTGTGCGTTTGGATGGCTAAACGTCGATGCTAGCACGCGTCACGCGGCTGGCGCGTTCGGCTTTTGGCCCGTGCAGATGTCGCTCTCGCGCCGCGCGGCGGCTGGCAGCCGCTCGGCAAGGAACTCCACCAGCGCTCGCACGCCAGGCAGCTGTCCACGCCGGCTCGGGTAGACGAAGTGCATCATGCCCTCGGGTGTGCCCCACTCCGGCAGCAGCACTTCCAGTTCGCCACGCGAGACTGCCGGGGCACAGACGAACTCCGGCAGCATGGCCACGCCCGCGCCGCGCTGGGCGGCCGACAAGAGCATGGCGAAGTCGCCGCAGACCAGCCGCGGCTGGATGTCCACCACCACCCGCTCCCCGGCTGCGTCGATCAGCTCCCAGCTCTGTGTGCCGTCGTGTTCCTGCATCGACAACGCCGGCAATGCGGACAGTTCCTGCGGCGTGGACGGACGACCGTATTCGTCCAGCAATCGGGGACTTGCCACGGGCAGCACCCGGGAGTGGCCGAAGCTGCGTGCCACCAGGGTCGCATCGGTGTCCAGCTTGGTACGCACGCGGATGGCCACGTCGACCCCCTCGCTGATCACATCCACCCGGCGGTTCGACGCCATCACGCGCACCTGCACTTTCGGGTACTGCAGCAGAAAGTCCGGCAGCACGTCCGCCAGCATGGTCTGGGTCAACGACACCGGGCAGCTAAGCCGCACCATGCCACGCGGCTCGGCACGCAGCTCGTCCACGGCGTCCTGGGCCGCCTGCGCCTCTTCCAGCACGGCCCGGCAATGACCGTAGAAGCGCTCGCCCACCTCGGTCACCACGAAGCGCCGCGTGGTCCGCTGCAGCAGGCGCACACCCAGACGCTCTTCCAACTGAGCGATGCGCTTGCTCAGGCGCGACTTGGGAATGCCCAGCGCCCGCCCTGCAGCCGAAAAGCCCTTGTGTTCGACCACGGCAGCGAAGAAGTAGAGATCGTTGAGGTCCTGCAGAGTACCGGTCAATGGATACATGATCGTTTCCCTTTTGGGACGATACGTCCCGAAATACCCATCTTATCCATTAATTGTTTCCAATCTATCGTTTCATCCAGCGCCGGATCACCCGGCATTGGCATGAAAACGAGGATTCCCATGAACGTTCTGCATCTCGATACCAGCGCCCTGGGCGGCCATTCCGTGTCGCGCCAGCTCACCGCCTCGATCGTCGCCCAGCTCCAGCGCGACGGTGTGGCCAGTACCGTTGCCTATCGCGACCTCGCCGCCGAACCGCTGCCGCACTGGCAACCGCACGCCGACGCCAGCAGCGAGGCCGCCCAGAAGGACGAAGCCGTACTGCAGCAGTTCCTGGCCGCCGACATCGTGGTGCTCGGCGCGCCGATGTACAACTTTTCCATTACCAGCACGCTGAAGGCGTGGCTGGACCGCGTCATGGTGGCCGGCCGCACCTTCCGTTACGGCCCCAATGGCCCCGAGGGGCTGGCTGGTGGCAAGCGCGTGGTGATCGCCTCGTCGCGCGGCGGGATTTACAGCCAGGGTCCGGCCGCGGCCATGGACTTCCAGGAAAACTATCTGCGCACCGCGATGGGCTTCATCGGCATCACCGATGTGGAGTTTGTCCGTGCCGAGGGCGTGGCGATGGGCGACGAGGCCCGCCAGAAAGCGATGGAGCACGCCAACGCGACCATCGGCCAGCTGGCTCTTCGCAAGGCAGCCTGACCAACCGCTGCGCGTCCCTGTCGGCGCCGCGAGCAAGGCGTCGCCTACGGTCGTCGTACCATATCCGGGCTCGCCCGCGCCGGAGGATCACCCGCCCGTGGGGCCTCCGGCACAGGTCGCCGACCCTTCAATCCCACCGCGCGTTGCACATATCTCGTCGCACCGGTCAGCCGCTCGCTGACCGTCGGCGCGGCCGGAGTTCCCCACCGTGGAGCTCCCCTGATGCCGGGGCGTGCCGGCCGCGCAGCATATACACGTAGCGATCCGCCCGCCCCTCGGCGCATCCCGGACGCCTTGTTCTCCGGCGCCGACGGTTCGCGCCGGGGCATCCTCCGTGCGGACCGGGCCATCGCACCGCCCAGGCCCCGATGCATGGGCGCCCCATTGCCCGAATCTCCCTGACGGCCGCAATCCCGACGCGCCGTGCATCGACGCCTTGCCCGCTTCCGGACCAACCCGACTAACCCGGCCCGGCCGGCGGAATGGCCGGAATCTCCCGCCCCGATACCGGGCACGAAGGGCCGGCCGCATGGGCTCCCGCTGGTGAAACGGCGCAGGCACCCGGCTTTCGGCATAGGCCATCAGTCATGTTGTGAATTTCGATTCGGTCTATTGACGGCTCCGAATATGGTGTTATAGTTCACTACAACACCGGTCCACGAGGTCACTAAAGGAGACCCGCCATGAAAGCACCGAACCTGCTCGCGCTGTCCGCCGCCGTCCTGATCACCGCCGCCAGCCTCGCCGCCGTCAACCACAGCATCACCGTGGCTCCGGTTGCCGAGATCAATGGTGTGAAGGTGATCGACCTGGCTCCCGTCAACGTCACCCCCTCGGCCGAGGAAATGCGCGCCGCCGCGCTGACCGCCGTCACCGAGGTGATCGGCCAGCCGGCTCCGGGCGGCCTGGGCGTCCGCGCCGAAGCCGACCTGCCGCTGATCGGGGCGCCGATGGCCATGCCCTACTATTCGTTTGGCAACAAGCTCGGCCGCATCAGCACCAAGGAATAACTTCATGACCATCACCTGGAACGACAGCGTCCCGATCTACCGCCAGCTGCGCGAACGCGTGGTGGCGATGATCCTGGACGGCGCCTTGAACGAGGGCGACCCGCTGCCGTCGGTACGCCAGGTGGCAGCGGATTTCCAGATCAATCCGCTGACCGTCTCCAAGGCCTATCAGGAGCTGGTCGATGATCAACTGGTTGAAAAAAGGAGGGGGTTGGGCATGTTCGTCAACGATGGAGCGCGCGAGGCACTGCTCAAGTCCGAGCGCGAGCGCTTCCTGCGCGAAGAGTGGCCGACCCTCTTTGCCCGGTTGCAGCGGCTCGGGCTCGACCTGAAAACCCTGTTGCGAGAAGCCGGCGACGGCACGGAGAAACCCGCATGAACGCCGTGATCACCGCGCGCGGCCTGCGCAAGCACTACAAGAACACGATCGCCCTGGACGATGCCAGCTTCACCATTGAGTCCGGCCGCATCGTGGGCCTGATCGGCCCGAACGGCGCCGGCAAGACCACCGCGCTGAAGGCGATTCTCGGGCTGACCCCGTTCGAAGGCGAGCTGCACGTGCTGGGTCTGGATCCGCGCACCCAGCGCAACAAGCTGATGGAACAGGTCTGCTTCATCGCCGACGTGGCCGTGCTGCCGCGCTGGATGAAGGTGCATGACGCGATCGACTTCGTCGAGGCGATCCATCCCCGCTTCGACCGCACCAGGTGCGAAGCACTGCTCAAGCGCACCAAGCTCACCCCCAACCAGCGCGTGAAGCAGATGTCCAAGGGCATGATCGTGCAGCTGCACCTGGCCCTGGTGATGGCGATCGACGCCCGCCTGCTGGTACTGGACGAGCCGACGCTCGGCCTGGACATCCTCTACCGCAAGGAGTTCTACCAGCGCCTGCTGGAGGACTACTTCGACGAGGACAAGACGATCATCGTCACCACCCACCAGGTGGAGGAGATCGAACACATCCTCACCGACCTGATGTTCATCCGCGACGGCAAGATCGTGCTGGATACCGACATGGACGCCATGGGCGACCGCTTCGTCGAGGTGATGGTGAGCGCCGATCGCGCCGAGGCCGCACGTGCGCTGCGTCCGATCGACGAACGCACCGTGTTCGGCAAGAGCATTTTCCTGTTCGACGGCGCCGACAAGGCTGTGCTGGAAGGTCTGGGCGAAACCCGCCGGCCCTCCGTCAGCGACCTGTTCGTCGCCACCATGAAGGGGACTTACCAATGAAAACCTTCCTCTGGCTCGTCAAGCGCGAGTTCTGGGAGCACCGCGGCGGCTTCCTCTGGGCACCGGTGATCACTGGCGGCGTATTCCTGCTGCTGAACCTGATGGGCATCATCACCGCCGAGGTGATCGGCGCCCGCCACGGCGTCAACTTCGGCGCCAGCGGCGAGCTGCGCAACGTGATGTCGCAGATGGATGCCGGCGACATGAGCAAGGTCGGCATGGCGCTGGATGTGGCCATGTACTCCTCCATGGCCATCATCACCGTGGTGTTGGGCTTCGTGGTGTTCTTCTACTGCCTCGGTGCCCTGTACGACGACCGCCGCGACCGCAGCATCCTGTTCTGGAAGTCGCTGCCGATCTCCGACACGAGCACGGTGCTGTCCAAGTTGGTCAGTGCGACCGTGCTGGCTCCGGTGATCGCCGTGCTGGCCGGCATCGCAGCGGGCTTTGCCCAACTGGTGATGGTCGCGATCACGCTGTCCTTCCACGGCGTCAACGTGTGGCAGCTGCTCACCCTGGCCCACCCGTTCCGGGTCATGGGCAACCTGCTCGGCTACATCCCGGTGTACGTGCTGTGGGCCCTGCCCTCCGCCGGCTGGCTGCTGCTGTGCTCGGCCTGGGCACGAACCAAGCCCTTCCTCTGGGCGGTGGTGCTGCCGGTGGCTTCCGGCCTGCTGATCAGCTGGTTCGGCATCATGGGCCTGTTCAACCTGCCCGCCAGCTGGTTCTGGAAGGAGATCGTGGTCCGCGGCCTGTTCAGCGTGTTCCCCGGTGGCAGCTTCACGGCCTACAACGGCAGTCCGCATGCGCTGACCATCAATGGCGAAAGCGGCCTGGACATCATGAACCTGAGCCGCAGCTGGGCCGCCGTCGCCACGCCCAACCTGTGGATCGGCGTGGTGATCGGCGCGGGCCTGATCGCCGGGGCCATCTGGTTCCGCCGCTGGCGCGACGACAGCTGACGCAAGTTCTCCCCGTTGCGGCGGCCGCAGGGCCGCCGCGTTTTCTTTCCCGGCAAAGGATCTCCGGAGCGTCTCATGAAACTGATTCAACCTGTCCTGCTCGCTCTCGCCATGGCAGCGCTTGCCGCCTGCGGCGACCACGGCTCCCTGAGCAACACGAGCATCGCGAACGGCGCCATCCGGGTCTCCGGTGACCAGGTCCGCCTGCATGCCGTCGGCAGCCCCGTCGCCAGCATCGACCATACCGGTGAGTTCAGCGTCGACGGCCAACCCGTGCAGGTAACACCCGCACAACGTGCCCTGCTGCTGCAGTACTACGCCGCCGCTACCGCCGTGCGTGTTCACGGCATCGAAACCGGCAAGGCTGGCGTAGCCATTGCCGGCGAGGCACTCAAGGGAGCGGCAGCCAGCATTGTCAGTGGCGGCGACGACAAGTCGGCGGACGCCAGGGTGCAGGCCCAGGCCGACAAGGTCGAACAGGCAGCGATGAAGATCTGCGACGACCTCGCCGGCATCCGCGCGGCGCAGGGACAACTCGCTGCGGCGCTCCCTGCTTTCAAGCCCTACGGCGGACTGATCGGCGAAAACGCCGTGGACGACTGTCGCAAGGACAACGACAACTGATCCGGCAGTGCACTGGGCTTACGGCACCGCGCCCCATCCCGACGAACAAGGAGGCTTTCCATGAAACGTAGTGCGATAACCGCCGCCCTGCTGGCACTGTCCATCACCCTGCCACTGGCCGCCTGCGGCAGAAGCGACCAGACCGACTCCGCCGCCTCCAGCGCATCCAGTGGCATGGCCGATGCGGCGAAAGAGGTCCAGCAGAAGACCTCGCCCTCGTTCATCGCCGAACAGGTGCAGAAGGGCATCGACCAGGCCAAGCGCGAGCTGGTCACGCAGGACATCGACATCAGCAATGTCCACGTCAACGTCGGCGACGACCACGATGAGCCCCACGACCAGGGCAACCGGCCCAAGGCGGTGATCACCCCGCAGGGCGACCTGGTGATCGCCGGCAAGACCGTGTCGGCCACGCCGGAACAGCACACCATGCTGCTGGACTATCGCCAGCAGATCATCGGTGTCGCCGAGGCCGGCATGGACATCGGCGCCAGCGGCGCCGCCATCGGTACGCAGGCCGCCAAGGAAGCCATCTGGGGCGCACTGACCGGAAAGAGCGACAAGGACATCGAAGCGCGGATCAAGCCACAGACCGAGCAGATCAAGGCTGCCGCGCTCAAGCTGTGCGGACGCATGCCCGAGATGCTCGCCTCGCAACAGAAACTGGCCGCGTCGATGCCGGAGTTCCGCCCCTACGCCACCATGACGCAGAAGGACGTGGACGACTGCGGCAAGAATATCCACGACGACAGCGACAACGACTGACCAACCTGCCGCAGGAAGCCGCCCGGTCACGGGGGCACGGCCACTTCAAGGAGAGATCCACATGCGTCATATCGCGCTGACCGCCGCATTCGCCCTGGCCGCTGCACTGGCCGCCCCCGCCCATGCCGGCTGGTACGTCAGCATGCACGGCACCGCCGAGAGCCTGACCTGGAAGGGAGCCAACGGACAGGCCCTCAACCTGTCCTCGAAGGACGGCAAGGGCGTCGTGGTCGCCATGATCACACCTGACGGCCGTGACGGCCTGCATGCGGGCGACCGCATCACCGCCGTCGATGGCCAGTCCGTCGCCCATGTAAAGGATCTGGTGACCTACGCGAACGCGCACATGCAGGACCCGGTAAAGCTCACGCTCGAACGCAGGGGGCATGCCGTGCATGTCGCGCTCGCCGCCGGGAAACTCGGTGCGCTGGTGCATCCGCACCCCTGATCCGGCGAAGGGTAGCCGCCACGCAATGCCCGGTGCCCGGCAGGCACCGGGCGTTTCCGTTCAGTGAATCAGACCGTCGATAGCCACGGCGATCAGCCACCGCTGTGGATGCCCCCCTTGGTCAGTGCCACCGGGTCGAGCAGCTTCTTCAACTCGTCCTTCGACAGCCCGGTGGTCTCCAGCGCCACGTCCATGATCGGGCGCTTCTGCTTGTAGGCCTGCTTGGCCGTCGCCGCCCCCTTTTCGTAGCCGATCACCGGATTCAGCGCGGTGACCAGAATCGGGTTCATCGCCAGCGCCTCGTCCACCCGGGCCTGGTTCACCTTGAAGCCGTCGATCGCCTTGTTCGCCAGCAGGCGCGACGCGTTGGCCAACAGCGCGAGCGACTGCAGCAGGTTGTAGGCGATCACCGGCAGCATCACGTTGAGCTGGAAGTTGCCGGACTGCCCGGCGATGGTGATGGTGGCGTCGTTGCCGATCACCTGCGCCGCCACCATGGCCGTGGCCTCCGGGATCACCGGGTTCACCTTGCCCGGCATGATCGACGAGCCGGGCTGCAACGCCGGCAGCTCGATCTCGCCCAGGCCCGCCAGCGGACCGGAATTCATCCAGCGCAGGTCGTTGGCGATCTTCATCAGCGCCACCGCCAGCGTCTTCAGCGCGCCGGACAGTTCCACCGCGCCGTCCTGCGCGGCCATGCCCTCGAAGTAGTTGTCGGCGGTCTCGAACTTCTGCCCGCTGAGCTTCTTCAGCTCGCGTGCGAAGGTGGCGCCGAACTTCGGGTCGGCATTGATGCCGGTGCCCACCGCCGTGCCACCCTGCGGCAGGCGACGCAGGCGCTTAAGCGCATCCTCGATCCGCTCGATCGCGGCACCAATCTGCGCGGCCCAGCCGGAGAGCTCTTGGCCGAAGGTCACCGGCATTGCATCCATCAGGTGGGTGCGGCCGGTCTTGGCCACGTTCTTCAGCTCGCGCGCGCGTCGCTCGATGGTCTTCTTCAGGTGCTTGAGCGCCGGCAGCAGCTCTCCGGCAGCCAGCAGGGTGGCGCTGACGTGGATCGCCGTGGGGATCACGTCGTTCGAGCTCTGCCCGTAGTTCACATGGTCGTTCGGGTGCACCCTGGCGCCGGCCTTGCCGGCCAGGTGGGCGATCACCTCGTTGGCGTTCATGTTGGTGCTGGTGCCCGAACCGGTCTGGAACACGTCGATCGGGAACTGGTCGTCGAACTGGCCGTCAGCCACCGCCAGCGCGGCCTTGCGGATCGCGCTGGCCTGCCGCTTCTTCAGGTGTCCCAGCGCCAGGTTGGCCTCGGCGGCAGCGGCCTTGATCAGGCCGAGCGCGCGAATGAACGCGCGTGGCAAGGTCAGCCCGGAGACCGGGAAATTCTCGATCGCCCGCTGCGTCTGCGCGCCGTACAGCGCATCGGCAGGCACCCGCAGCTCGCCCATGCTGTCGTGTTCGATGCGGAATCCGCTCATATCGACTCCAGGGAAGAGAGGAAGAACCGACTATATCGCCTCTGTCCGATATCCCGGCAGCGCATACCAATCGGTGCGCACACCGCTCAGTGGGGAAGGGGCCATGCTCAGTGACGGCGAGTGAACTCGACTCTCAACGGCGACGCCGGCTTGAGCACCAGTTCCACCCGAGGCACCGGGAGATCCGTTCCACGGGGCAGAGCGAAGTCGTAGGCCTGCAGCAGTCGGTCGGCGATCAGTGCCATTTCGACCATCGCAAACTGCTGTCCCAGGCAAACGTGCGGCCCCGCCCCGAATGGCATGAAAGCTCCGCGGGGAACAGTCGCCGCACCCGGGAGAAAGCGCTCTGGCTGGAACACCTCCGGCGCGGGGAACCAGCGATCGTCGCGATGCAAGCTCCAGATGGGAATCACTACCAAGGCACCGCATGGAATGGTGAGGCCGTCGAGATGCGCTTCTCGTGTCGCCTTGCGCGTGAACGTTGCCGCCGACGGCGGGTACAGGCGCATGGCTTCCTTTAGCGTAGCGTGTAGGTAAGGGGCTTCGCCCAGGCTGCGTGCGGAACCGGGCACTCCTGGCCGGGCGCGCGCCTCCTCTCGCACTCGCTCGGCCACATCGGGATGCGCCGCCATCAGCCCAATCCACCACGCCAACACACTGGCTGACGTGTCGTGGCCCGCACCGAACAGACCGATGCAGTTGGCGTAGATCTCCTCATCGGTCAACGCCGGAGACTCTGCGTCCGCCGCCTCGTCACGCGCAGCCAGCATCAGGTCCAGCATGTCCGCTGCCGGCGGTAGGGCCGTCTCGGTGGCACCCCTGCGTTCCCTAATCCGCGGTTCGATGAGTCCGCGCAGCAACTCCAGATGACGATGCTTGTCCGCGCGCCCTGGATATGGCCACCACGACGATGGGCGCACCGGCCAGAAGAACTCGCGCATCACTTGGCGCGACAACGCGCGCACGGCACCAGAGATCGCGTCCGACTCTTCACGGGAGCGGGAGCCCCGATAACCGAAAAGCGCCCGAAGAATGACATCCATGGTGATCCGCGTCGTAAAACGGTCGACATCGATCAGGCTCGTTTCACCACCGCGCTGGGGCAGTTCGCTGCTGATGCCCAGGTCAGCCGCAGCAGCCATCAATCCAGAGCAGGCCTCGATCCGTTGCAGGGTAAAAGACCCCTTGAGGATGCGTCGCTGACGCTCCCACACGGGGCCGTCGGTGGTGATCACATTGGCACCGTGGACCGTATGGAAAATATCCAGCGTGCGCTCTTCCTTGGTGAAAATGTCCTGATGATCCACCAGCACGCTACGCGCGAGGGCCGGATGGAACAGGTAATACAGGTCGGTGGAAAGCACACGCAGGTGCGCGACGTCCCCGCACTCGGCATGAAAACGTTCCATCGCCCCCAATGGATCTCTACGCACCTCGGTCAACAACGGAAGGCCCAGGGGCCATGGCCGAACTACGGTAGATTCGCGCGCTTGTGCAGTTTCCATACGAAGACCCCAGGACCGGAGATAGGCAGATCAAACGGAAGAACGCGCCGCACCGCGCTGACGGGATGATCTTGCTGCGGCCCCCGCTGGACCGGTATTGGCGGCCACCCCCTTCATCAGCAAATCGAACACAAGCAGAAATTCATCTACCAGATCGCGATCCGGGTGCATCAACCATCCGGTTACCGCGCCGTAGAGCAGGAATTCGAAGGACCAGGCGAGCTTTTCCGCGGGTATCGCCGATGCCACCTCTCCACGCTGCTGGGCCGCCTTGAACATCTCAGCCAGCACCTTCCAACTGGTACTGCTTGCGGTGGTCGTGTCCGGCTTGATGTCCCCGGTCATCGAATGGTTGTTGATGTAGCGCAGGTAATGCGGCAGATACGGCCGCTTCGATGCATGCCAGGCCGCTGACGCGCGTAACAGCAAGCGCATACGTGCGGCAAACGTGACTTGTGTATCCAGCTCAGCCGCCAGCGCCTGCATCCCCTGGATGATCTCCTCGTTGAAGCGGAACGCCACCAGCGCTTCCTTCATGGGGAAGTAGTTGTAAAGCGTTGCCTTGGCGACATCTCCTTCGGCGGCGATCTGCTCCATGGTGACCGCGTCATAGCCCTGCTCTTCGAACAGCTCAAATGCGGTTGCCGCTAAATGCGAGGCCAGCCGCTGCCGCTTTCGCTCGCGGCGCCCGGATTCAGCGGAGACGCTCGGCTTTTTCATGGAACACCCAAAAATCATACTTTGTACAAAACTATACGTCGTATGAATTTCATGATCAATCGGAACAGGGCCGCTGGCGCCAGAACATTCCGGCAAGCCATGAAGCGGCAGCACGCGGGTGTCGCGGCTACAATTGCCGGCTTGCTTCCTCAGGAATCCAGGCATTTTCCATGGCCCTTACTACCCTCACCGCCCTGTCCCCGCTGGACGGCCGCTACGCCAGCAAGGCCGAATCGCTGCGTCCGATCTTCAGCGAATACGGCCTGATGCACCGGCGCGTGCAGGTGGAGATCGCCTGGCTGCTGGCGCTGGCCGCCGAGCCGGGCATCGCCGAGCTGCCGGCGTTCTCCGCCGCCCAGATCGCCACGCTGAAGGCCATCGCCGACGGTTTCGCGGTGGAGGACGGCGCCCGCATCAAGACCATCGAGGCCACCACCAACCACGACGTCAAGGCGGTGGAGTACTTCATCAAGGAGCGCATGGACGCCGATCCGGCGCTGGCCAAGGCCAAGGAGTTCGTGCACTTCGCCTGCACCAGCGAGGACATCAACAACCTGTCCTACGCGCTGATGCTGCGCGACGCGCGCACCCAGGTGCTGCTGCCGGCGTTCGACAGGATCATCGCCACCCTGCGCACGCTGGCCCACACCCACGCCGCGCTGCCGATGCTCTCGCGCACCCACGGCCAGACCGCCTCGCCGACCACGCTGGGCAAGGAACTGGCGAACGTGGTCGCCCGTCTGGAGCGCCAGCGCAAGCAGCTGGCCGAGGTGGAGATCAGCGGCAAGATCAACGGTGCGGTGGGCAACTACAACGCCCACGCCATCACCTACCCGGAGCTGGACTGGCGGGCGTTCTCGCAGCGCTTCGTCGAGAGCCTGGGCCTGGACTACAACGCCTACACCACGCAGATCGAGCCGCACGACGGCGTCGCCGAATACTGCGAAGCGGTGCGTCGCGCCAACACCGTGCTGATCGATCTGGCCCGCGACATCTGGGGCTACATCTCGCTGGGCTACTTCAAGCAGGCGCTGAAGGCAGGCGAGGTGGGTTCGTCGACCATGCCGCACAAGGTCAACCCGATCGACTTCGAGAACGCCGAGGGCAACTTCGGTCTCGCCAATGCGCTGCTCGGCCACTTCGCCGAGAAGCTGCCGATCAGCCGCTGGCAGCGCGACCTCACCGACTCCACCGTGCTGCGCGCGCTGGGCACCGCCTTCGGCCACACGCTGGTCGCGCTGGAGTCGCTGGCCAAGGGTCTGGGCAAGCTGCAGGTGAACCCGGACCGCCTCGCCGCGGATCTGGACGCCAGCTGGGAAGTGCTCGCCGAAGCCGTGCAGACCGTGATGCGCCGCCATGGCCTGCCCGAGCCGTACGAGCAGCTCAAGGCGCTGACCCGCGGCCAGGGCATCACCAAGGACTCGATGCGCACCTTCATCGACGGCCTCGCCCTGCCCGCCGCCGACAAGCAACGCCTGCTGGCCCTCACCCCGGGCGGCTACATCGGCCTGGCTGAGGAACTGGCCAGGGACATCTAGAGTCTCCTCGGCCCCGATGAATGCAGAACGCCCCGGTCATCCGCCGGGGCGTTTTGTTTTGCCCTGTCGCTCAACGCGGCCGGAACGGCCCCCAGGCAGGTTCACGCACGTCGCCGTCGGACAGCATCAAGCGCTGGCGGACGCTGCCATCGGCCGAAACGGAATACAGCACGCCGTGAGAACCGTTGCTGGAGGCATACAGCAACATACTGGCGTTTGGCGCAAAACTGGGCGACTCCTCGTACGGCCCCGGTGACACGAAACGCACCTGATCGCCCAGGCTGCGGTCGAGGATGGCGATCCGGTACACGTTGTCGTTCCCCTGAACCATCGCGATCTGTTTGTCGTCGTAGCTCACGTCGCAGTCGTAATTGCTCTGGCCCTGGAAGGTCACACGGGTGGGCGCGCCGCCAGTCGCCGGGACCGAGTAGATCTGTGGCTGGCCGGAACGATCGGACGTGAAATAGATGCTTTTCCCGTCGGGCGACCACACCGGCTCAGTGTCGATCGCGAGGTTGTTGGTCAGGCGAGTCTCCCGGTGCGTGGCCAGGTTCATCACGAAGATCTCGGGATTCCCCACGTAGGACAGTGACATGGCCAACCGGGTGCCGTCCGGCGACCACGCCGGCGCGCCGTTTATGCCCTTGGCGTGGCCTGACACCAGGGTGCGCGCACCGGTGGTCAGGTCCTGCACGTAGATCGCCGAGTTGCCGCTCGCGAACGACACGTAGGCGAGCTTGTTTCCATCCGGCGACCACGCAGGCGAGAGCAGTGGCTCCTTCGCGTGGCCCGCGACCACCTGCGGATTGAAGCCGTCAGAGTCGGCCACGATCAGGGAGTAGCTCTGGTGGCTGCCCCGCCCGACCGAGGTGACGTAGGCGATGCGCGTCCAGAACGCACCACGCACGCCGGTGATCTTCTCGTAGATGGCGTCGGCGATCTGATGCGCCACGCTGCGCAGGTCAGCCGCCGGGACAGGCGGCATCGCCTGGGACAGCAGGCGCTGGGCCTTGTTCACGTCCCACAGTTCGTACGCCACCTGCACCATGCCGTTGCCGGCGGCCCTGCTGCGACCGACGACGATGAGGTCCTGCTTCAGCAACCGCCAGGTGGCGAACCGGATGTCCGCGCCTCGTGACGGCGTCTCGACGACGTCCGCCTTGTCCAGCGCGCGAAACCTGCCGGAACGGTCGAAGTCGTTGCGGATCACCTCGGCCACATCGGTCCGCAGGAGTCCCGCGCCCTGATCGGCAAACGGTGCCACCACGATCGGAATGGCTGCTTTGGTGCCGCCGAAGATATCCACACTCAACGACTGAGCGCGTGCCGGGCTGGCAAGGCAGGCGATCAGAACCAGAGTCACGATGAGGAGACGCAAGCCCAATCCATGCGAGGGTTTCACCGCGGGCATTTGCCGGAATCCAGTGCGCTTGCGGGAACCCCTCCGACCCGGATGGGTTTCTCCGTGTCGCGCGGTCCCGACTACCCTGACACCATGGCCGGGACCATGCCCTCCAGATCCGACGAAAACAGGCCTCATGCGACTGCTCGACAGTGGCAGGGAATGAAGCAAGAGAGCGCATCCTGCATCGAAGTCCATCTCGCTGTCCCAGGGATCTGACGAGGATATCCGTATTAGATTGCCCATGGTCATCAGCAATGCCTGCATGGATTACGCGCACGATCCAGAAGCCAGGAGCAGCGCGATCGACCGACCCGACGAGCCTCACCATTCCAAGGAGCAGCCATGCCCATCCGCCATGCCTCATGCACCTGCGGCCGGCTCATCGCCGAAGTGAGCGGCGAACCGGTACGCATCTCGATCTGCCATTGCCTGGCGTGCCAGCGACGCACCGGCAGTCCTTTCTCGGAACAGGCACGATTCCGCCGCGAGGACGTCAGCGTGTCCGGGACCTCTACCACCTACGCGCGGACCGGTGATGAGGGAACGACCTGCATCTTCCACTTCTGCCCCTTATGCGGTGACACCGTGTACTACGAACCCCAGGCCATGCCGGGCTTTGTCGCCATCCCGGTCGGCGCCTTCGCCGATCCGCACTTTCCGCCGCCGACGGTCTCGGTCTACGAATCGCGCATGCATGGCTGGGTGATTCCGCCAGAAGCAGCAGAACACTTTGCCTGAGCAGCAACCTGCCCGGGCACGGTGAGATACCTGAGGGCGAACAATTCGCAGTAGCCTCGCGGCAGACACTTCAGGGAAGACCCATGAACATGAAAGCCCTCGGCGACCTGTCCGCCATCGCCGGCGTTGTCATCGCATCGTTTTCCGGCTCGTCCATCGCACGACACACCGGCCTGGGCGCCGAGGGCTGGCTTCTGGCGGCCTTCGCGCTGGGCATCATCCTGCTCGGTCAAAGCTCCGTGCTCCGTCTGCAGAAACAAGTTCAGGAGCTGCAGGCGCGACTGGCTAGAAACGACAAGGACTAGACAGTCATTCAGCAGGCACCGATGCAGGATCCGAGGCCCCTGGCGACGCAGCCACGCTGGTGCACGCGCAGATCAGGCCGGCAATACCGCCATCGGCCCAGCGCAGCGCTTCATCCAGGCATCCGCCTACCAACCACGGGGAAGTTCATGGAAAACACATCGGGCGGCGGCAGCGCCGCCGC
The DNA here is from genome assembly GCF_000334915.1 of Dyella ginsengisoli LA-4. Lineage (GTDB taxonomy): Bacteria > Pseudomonadota > Gammaproteobacteria > Xanthomonadales > Rhodanobacteraceae > Dyella_A > Dyella_A ginsengisoli_A. Next base: position 35,796 of record NZ_AMSF01000064.1, read on the forward strand.
CGTCCCGGCCGAGATCAAACGCTGGAACTGGGGCGCGTTCCTGCTCAGCTGGATCTGGGGCATCGGCAACAACACCTTCATCGCCTTCCTGATGTTCGTGCCGCTGGTGAACATGGCGATGCCCTTCGTGCTTGGCGCCAAGGGCAGCACCTGGGCCTGGCAGAACAAGCGCTGGGAGAGTGTCGAGGCGTTCAAGGCGACCCAGCGCAAATGGGCTCTGGGGGGTGTGCTTGGATTGGGGCTGTTCGCGATCATGATGGCCGGCCTGTTCGCCGCCATCATCGCGATGCTGAAGAACTCGGAGGCCTACGAGATGGCCGTCAGGGCCGTCAACTCCAATCCCACGGCCGTGCAGATGCTTGGCCAGCCGATTACCGGTGGCTTTCCCAATGGCAATATCCGCGTCTCCGGACCCGATGGCGAGGCCAGCCTCGTATTCGACGTCGAAGGGCCGCAGGGCAAGGGGACGGTGTACGTGAAGGCCACCGAGGCGCTTGGCCAGTGGAAGCTCGACCAGGCCGTGCTGGAAAACGCAAGGGATCACCAGCGAATCGATATCACCGGCGCCGACGATCACCCGGCCAAGTAGCGGGCGCCTCGCGCCAGAGCATGGTGCCCCGAAGGATGTGGGGCTTGTCGGGCGAAGGGTGCCGCGCAGCGGCGCCCTTCGCCCTTCCGTGTTACTTGATCAAGCCTTCCTCGCGCATGGCCGCCTGCACTGCAGGCCGCTCGCCGACGCGCTTCTGGAACGCCAGCAGCGCGGGAAATTCGCTCAGGTCCAGCTTGATCACGCGCGACCAGTTGGTGACCACGAACAGGTAGGCATCGGCCACGCTGAAGTGATCGCCCATGAGGTACGGCTGGCGCGACAGGATGCTCTCGATGTAACCGTAGCGGCGCTTGAGGTAATCCACGCGCTCGGCCCTGGCCTCGTCCGAGGTCGCCGGATTGAACAGCGGACTGAAGGTCTTGTGCACTTCAGAATTGATGTAGGTGAGGATCTCCTGCAGGCGGTAGCGCGCCAACGTGCCATTCGGTGGGGCCAACCCGCTCTCCGGCTTCAGGTCGGCCAGGTACTGCACGATGGCCGGACCCTCGGTGAGCACCTCGCCGTCGTCCAGCCGGATCGCCGGCACGTAGCCCTTGGGGTTCACCTCGAGGAAGTTCTCGCCCGATGCGGTGAGCTTGGTCTTGCCGTCCACCTTGTCCAGCGTGAGCGTAATGCCCAGTTCGTGCGCCACGATGTTGGGCGACAGCGAGCAGGCACCGGGGAGGTAGTAGAGCTTCATGCACGATCTCCGGGTCGGGGGAAACACGCATGCTAGCGCTGCAGGCGGGCGCCGGAAACGCTGGCGCTATCCACCGACCAGTTCGTCGTAGGGCGGCAGGTTGAGCACTGTTCTGGCCGCCTCGTCGTAAGCCCGCTCCAGGTCATCGGCAGCGTGCTGCCAGTCCTCGAGCAGCTGGTACTCCTCCGGCTCGGCGTCACCTTCGGCCAGTGCCGCGCGCAAATTCCGGATCTCCGAAGCCACGGCCTGTATCGAGATGATCAATGTCTGATGGCTGATGCTTGGCATTCGCTCACCTGCTGCTGGGGCAGTCACTTTTTGACCATCTCACACTGACGTGCCACCGCGGCACGCGCCATGTTGTCCAACGCCCCCTTGAACGCTTCGACCGTCATCCGGGTGCGCGGCTCGAGTTGATAGTGGTAGCCCTTCAGCTTCGGGTTGTACGGACTAGTCTTGAGCTTGGCGTCCTTGACGATGCGGATCACCTCATCGGAGTACTCGGTGCCGGAAGGAATGAAGAATTCCTTGCTGGGAAACCAACCAGGCACGTCATGCAGCGAAGTGCCGCCATCTGGCAACACCTCCGGCACATCCTCGCCCCCGGTCACCACGGTGACATCTGCCTGACTGGTGACCATCTTCTTGAGCTTGCTGCTGAAATACTCTTTCGGCTCCCAGCGCGGATCCAGCACCCCGTCCCCGGGATAGACGCCCAGCTTTATGCTCTTGAAGCCCCCACCCATCACCGAGCGGTAGAGATCGGTCGTCGTCGTAGCCATCGCCTGCCCTCCTTGGGTTCCGATGCCAGCGCATCCTAGCACCCCGGTTGCGCCTCGAAGGGGCCGAACCGTTGCGGCTCCGGCGGGGCATTCCCGCCCATGTGAGGCGGGTCCGACGCAACCCGCTGGTCGCAGGATGCAGTCTTCATCCTGCGACCCTGGTAGTGGTCAGCGCATGGGTCACTCCACCTCGTCCGAACCCTCGTTGACGCCTTCGAACAGGTAGGTGGAGAGGTAGCGCTCGCCGGTGTCCGGCAGCATCGCCAAAAGCACCGAGCCCTGCGGCGCGTCCTTGGCCACGTCCAACGCCGCGGCCAGGGTGCCGCCGCAGGACAGGCCGACGAAGATACCCTCCTCCCTGGCCAGCGCCCGGGCCACCTCGCGGGCGCGCTCGTCGGTGACCGGACGCAGCTCGTCGACCACCTCGCGGTTCAGTACGCCCGGCACGAAATCCGGGGTCCAGCCCTGGATCTTGTGCGGCTGCCATTCCTTGCCGCCCAGCAGCGAGGCACCGGCTGGCTCGGTGGCGATGATCTTCACCTCCGGCCGTGCCAGCTTGAGCATCTCGCCCACGCCGGTGAGCGTGCCGCCAGTGCCCCAGCCGGTGACGAAGTAGTCCAGCCGCCTGCCGGCGAAATCGCGCAGGATCTCCGCTGCGGTGGTGCTGCGGTGGTAGGCCGGGTTGGCCGGATTCTCGAACTGGCTGGCCCAGAACCAGCCGTGCTTCGCGGCCAGCGCCTTGGCCTTTTCGACCATGCCGGTACCGCGCTCGGCGGCCGGGGTCAGCACCACCTTGGCACCGTAGGCGCGCATCAACTTGCGCCTCTCGATGGAGAACGTCTCGCTCATCACCGCCACGAACGGGTAGCCGCGCGCGGCGCAGACCATCGCCAGCCCGACGCCGGTGTTGCCCGAGGTAGCTTCCACCACGGTCTGGCCGGGCTTGAGCACACCGCGCTTTTCGGCGTCGAGGATGATCGCCAGCGCCAGGCGATCCTTCACCGAACCGCCAGGGTTGAAAGCCTCCACCTTCACGTACACGTCCACGCCCTTCGGTGCGAGACGGTGCAGCTTCACGATCGGGGTATCGCCGATGGTGTCGAGGATGTTGTCGTAGATCATGGATCGCTCCTGGGACCGGAAGGTGGGGAACGGAATCGGTAATGCTGCACCGATTCCGGAGGAAAGGTGTTCAGGCGTGGTGAATGGCGGCGAGCAGGCGGTCGGCGCCGGCCGGCCGGTCGACACACCCTGGACGGGGTGGGGTCGGCGCTTCATCCAGCGGAGGAGCGCCAAACCAGGCCAGCGACCCGGCAAGCGCGGCCACCTCGCCCAGGATGAGCAGTGCGGGGGACTTCACCGCCTGCTCGGCTGCCCGCCGGGCGAGCCGGCCCAGCGTACCGGTGACCACCCGTTGTTCCGGGCGCGAGCCATTCTCGACCAGCGCGAACGGCGTGGACGCCGCGCGGCCGTGCGCGATCAAGCGCTGCTGGAACGCTTCGAGCTGCGACACGCCCATGTACACCGCGAGGGTCTGCCGCTCCCGGGCCAGCGCGGGCCAGTCCAGAGTGTCGTGCGACGCCTTGCAGTGCGCGGTGAGCAAGCGCACCGACTGGGCGTGGTCGCGGTGGGTGAGCGGGATGCCGGCATAGGCGGCGCAGGCGACTGCAGCGGTGATCCCGGGCACCACTTCATAGGGGATGCCATGCCCACGCAGGAACTCCAGCTCCTCGCCGCCGCGGCCGAACACGAACGGATCGCCGCCCTTCAGTCGCACCACCCGGCGACCGGCGCGGGCGTGTTCGAGCATCAAGGCGTGGATGCCCTCCTGCGTGGTGTGGTGGTGGCCCGCCTGCTTGCCCACCTCGATGCGCTCGGCATCGCGGCGCGCCAGCGCCAGCACTTCGGCGCTGACCAGCCGATCGTGCAGGATCACGTCCGCCTCGTTCAGCGCACGCAGTGCGCGCAGGGTCAGCAAACCCGGATCGCCAGGACCGGCACCGACCAACACAACGCTGCCGGAAGCAGCGGCGGCATCCGAAGCGAGCAGGCGCTCGGCCTCGGCCTGCGCCTCGTCCACGCGGCCGCGTCGCACCAGCCCGGCGACACGTCCGGCGAACAGCTGCTCGTAGAAGCGGCGCCGCGCCGCCGGCTGAGGATGGCGCAGGCGGATGCGCTTGCGCAGCTTTACCGCCACCGTGGCCAGCGTGCCGAGCGAGTGATCGAGCAGGGTTTCCAGCCGTTCGCGCAGCAGGCGGGCGAACATCGGGGCATCGCCGCCGCTCGAGATCGCGATGGTGATCGGCGCGCGATCGATCACCGCCGGCACATGGAAGCTGGAGCGCGCCGCGTCGTCGACCACGTTGACGAAAATGCGTCGCGCGGCGGACAGTTCCGCGATGCGCTGGTGCAATCCGGCGTCGTCGGTGGCGGCCACCACCAGCCAGGCCTCGTCGAGCCAGTGCGGCTCGAACGTACCGGCGCGGTGGGCGATCTGCCCGGCCACCACCCAGGCTTGCAGCGCGGGCGACAGCACCGGTGCGCCGACAGTGATCCGGGCACCGGCATCGAGCAGCATGGCCGCCTTGCGCTCAGCCACGCTGCCGCCTCCCACCACCAGGACGGGCCGTTCGTGCAGGTCGGCGAACAGGGGGTACAGCTTCATCGCGGTCGGTTACTCGCCTGGGGGCGCCGGGCGGCGCATCCAGCCAAGCTAGGAACGCAACCCCTCGTCCACAAATGATTTGTGGAAAGGTGTTTATTCCGCCCGGTTATGAGCAGGATGGAATGACATTCGCTTGACGCGCCGCAACAAACGGATGTATAGACGTCCAAATGAAGATCATTCCGTCCACCTCCATCCCCGCCCACCTGCCGCCGGAACCAGCCGGCGCCCGCCCGTGCCCGCCGGGGGCATCCGCATGACGCTGACCCAGCTGCGCTACCTGATCGCGATCGCCGACTCCGGACTCAACATCACCGTCGCCGCCGAGCGCGTGCACGCGACCCAGCCGGGACTGAGCAAGCAGCTCAAGCAGCTGGAGGAGGAGCTCGGCTTCCAGCTGTTCAACCGCAAGGGCAAGAGTCTGGATGCGATCACCCACGCCGGGGGCAAGGTGCTCGAGCGCGCACGGACGATCCTGGCCGAGGTGGGCAACATCCAGTCGGTGGCGGCCAACCTGCGCAACGAGGCGCGCGGCACGCTGCGCATCGCCACCACCCATACCCAGGCACGCTTCGCCCTGCCCGGCGCGATCGCCGCGCTCAACCGGCAGTATCCGGAGGTAAGCGTGCACCTGCAGCCGGCGGCCGACGCCGAGCTGATGGATCTGCTCGCCGGCGGCGGTGTGGACATGGCCGTGGTCAGCACTGCCGGGGCACCGCCGGCCGGTGTGATTGCCCTGCCCGCCTACCGCTGGCAGCGCCGCGTGGTGGTGCCGAAGGATCATCCGCTGGCGACACTCGATCGCGCGCCCACGTTGGAAGAGCTGGCCACCCACCCGCTGGTGAGCTACGACTCGTCGCTGAAACCGGAGTCCTCGCTGCGCCGCGCCTTCGAGTCCCGTGGGCTGACCCCGCAGATCGCGATGACCGCGGCCGATGCCGACCTGATCAAGACCTACGTGCGCGCCGGCCTCGGCATCGGCGTGCTGGCCGAGATGGCCCTGCTCCCATCGGACATATCGGATCTGCGCATCCTTTCCGCCGACGCGCTGTTCGCGCCGTGCACCACCTGGGTGGCGCTTCGACGGGACGGCGTGCCGCGCGAGTTCGCGCTCGCGTTCATCGCCGACTTCGCGCCGCAGCTGGACCGCAAGGCGCTGGCCCGACACCTGTCCGCCGGCGAGGCGGTGGAATGGCCGACGGCACCGACGTGGCGCGAGCGGGCGGTGAGGGTGGCAGGCAAACCGGTGACTGCGAAGGCCTGACGGACGCTGCATGCCGATCCCGCGACGGCCCGCACGGCAAGCGCGACGGCATGTTGCGGGAGCCAGACCCATGCGAAGAGTCCCCGGGTACCGGCCCATGCCGGAATGACCGGCAGGCGGAGTGCCGGTCGTCCGCCTGGCGCCCGGATCGGGCCTCCCCGTTGCCTGTCGGGCGGTCGGGCATATCCCCCACACTCATTCCCGCGCACGCTGGATCCACCGCCCGCCATGCGCATCCACCGGGCTGAAGAGACGCTCCCGGCCGCCTTGCCTACACCGCCTCGTGCAGGCCGCACTCGCGGTGCAGCCCGAAAAACCGCGTCTCCTCGGCTTCCATCCCCGGCTCCCACGGGCGCGTGGTGTGCACGTCGCCGATCGAGACATAGCCCTGGTCCCACAGCGGGTGGTACGGCAGGCCATGCTGGGCGAGGTACTGGCCCACGTCGCGGTCGCGCCAGTCGGCGATCGGGTGGAACTTCCAGCGATCGTTGCGGCGCTGGACGAACGGAATCTGCTCGCGACTGCGCGACTGCACGCGGCGCAGGCCGGAGAACCAGCCGGCGGCGCCGAGTTCGGCGAGTGCGCGCAGCATGGGTTCCACCTTGCGCAGTTCGTTGTAGCGCTTGATGCCCGCTTCGCCCTGCTCCCACAGCCGGCCATGACGGGCCTCCATCCACGCGGGACTCATCGCGGAGCGGTAGACCTTGAGGTTGAGCTTGAGGCGGTCGACCAGCTGGTCCACGAAACGATAGGTCTCGGTGAACAGATAACCGGTGTCGATCAGCACCACCGGGATATCCGGCTGTTCGCGCGTGACCATGTGCAGCATAAGCGCCGCCTGCGCCCCGAAGCTGGACGACAGCACCAGCGGGCCCGGCACGTTGCGCATCACCCAACGCACCCGCTCCGGCGCGTTGAGCCGGCCCATCCATTCATCCAGCCTTCCGAGCACGGCCGGATCGCGGGCAGCGGCGTCGAGGTAGGCAGGATTCACGCAGTCACCTGTGCGGGAATCTTCTGCGGCACACCGACCTCGCCGGTGCGCACGAGGAAGTCGCCAAAGCCCTCACTCACAAAGCGCTCGGTGGCGTAACGGGCGAACAGCGGGTCGAGCGCGGCGAGGATGGCGGCCTCGTCGATGTTCTCGCGGTAGATGTGATTCAGCCGCTGGCCGCGGAAGTCGGCGCCCAGGCGCAGGTCGTAGCGGCCCGGCGCGCGACCGACCAGCGCGATCTCGCCCAGATACGGCCGCGAGCAACCGTTGGGGCAACCGGACAGGCGCAGCAGGATCGGTGCGTCGGCCAGGCCGTGGTGTTCGAGCCGGGCTTCCAGCTTCGGCAGCAGGTCCGGCAGGTAGCGCTCGCTCTCGGCCATCGCCAGACCGCAGGTCGGCAGCGCCACGCAGGCCACCGCATGGCGACGGATAGGGCTGGACCGGGCGTAGCCATCCAGGCCGTACTCAGCGATCAGCGCATCGATGCGTGCCCGGTCGGCCGCTGCCACGTCGGCAACGATCACGTTCTGGTTGCAGGTCATGCGGAAGCTGCCGGTGTGCACCTTCGCCAGCTCGCGCAGGCCGCTCAGCGAACGCACGGTGCCCACATCGGCCAGCCGCCCGGCCTCGATGTGCAGGGTGAGATGCCAGTGCCCATCCCCACCTTCGGTCCAGCCGTAGCGGTCACCGTTGTGCTCGAACGCGTACGGTCGCGCCGGCGCAAGCGCAAAGCCGAGGCGCGACTCCAGCTCGGCAACGAAATTTTCCAAGCCGCGGTGATCCAGCGTGTATTTCAACCGCGCGTGCTTGCGTTCGCTGCGGTTGCCCCAGTCGCGCTGCACGCCGACCACGCCTTCGGCCACGGCGATCAGCTGCTCCGGCGTGACGAAGCCAATCACGCTGGCCAGCCGCGGATACGTCGTCGGATCACCGTGGCTGGCGCCCATGCCGCCGCCGATGGCGACGTTGAAGCCGCGCAGTTCACCGCCCTCGATGATCGCGATCAGGCCCAGGTCCTGGGCAAAGACGTCGATGTCGTTGAACGGCGGGATCGCCAGGCCGATCTTGAACTTGCGCGGCAGGTAGGTCGGACCGTACAGCGGCTCGTGCTCCTCACCGACGACCTTTTCGCCGTCCAGCCAGATCTCGTGGTACGCCCGCGTCTGCGGCTCCAGGTGCTCGGAGAGCTTCGCGGCCCAGGCGTAGGCCAGCGCGTGCGTGTCGGGCACTTCCGGGTTCGCGCTGCTGACCACGGTGCGCACCACGTCGCCGCAGGCGGCGATGGTGGTGGCCAGCGCATCGTGGATGGCGCGCAGCGTCGGCTTCAGGCGGCGCTTGATCACGCCGTGCCACTGGAAGGTCTGCCGCGTGGTGATGCGCAGTGTGCCGTTGGCGTGTTCGGTGGCGATGCGGTCGAACGCCAGCCACTGCGCCGGCGTCACCACGCCGCCCGGCAGGCGCGCGCGGATCATGAAGGAATATGCCGGCTCCAGCTTCTGCCGACGGCGTTCGTCGCGCAGGTCGCGGTCGTCCTGCTGATAGCTGCCGTGGAATTTCAGCAGCTTGTTGTCGTCGTCGCTGATCGCACCGGTGACCGGGTCGGCCAGCCCGTCCACGATGGTCCCGCGCAGCAGCCGGCTGGCCGCCTTGATGCGCTCCATCTCGGACACGGGCAAGGATTGGGTCTCGCTCATTTCTAGTACACGTCGCGGGCGTAGCGCCCGTCCTGCAGCCATTCGGAAAGCCGGGCCTGGGCGGCCTCGGGGGTCGTGCCGCCGTGGGTGGCGACGATCTCGACGAGCGCGGCGTGCACGTCCTTCGCCATCTGCGCGGCATCACCGCAGACATACAGATGCGCACCGCCGGCGAGCCAGGCGTACAGCTCGGCGCCACGCTCGCGCAGCACGTGCTGCACGTAGCGCTTCCCGGCCTGGTCGCGCGAGAAGGCCACATCCAGCCGGTGCAGCGCGCCGTCCCTGAGCGCCTGCTGCCACTCGACCTGGTAGAGGAAGTCGTCGGCGGCGTGCCGGTTGCCGAACACCAGCCAGTTGCGCCCGGTCGCGCCTGCCTGCTGGCGCTCCTGCACGAAGGCGCGGAACGGCGCGACGCCGGTGCCGGGGCCGATCATGATCACGTCGCGCGCACCGTCCGCCGGCAGCCGGAAGCGTTCGTTCGCCTCGACGAAGACGTCCAGCGTGGCGTCCTCGTCGGCATCGGCGATCCAGCGCGAGGCGGCGCCGAGATGCGGCTCGCCGTGGGCGTGGTAGTCCACCACCGCCAGGGTCAGGTGCACCTCGTCCTCGCCCACCGCCTGCGGGCTGGAGGCGATGGAATACAGCCGTGGCGTCAGCGGGCGCAGCGCGGCGACCAGTGCCGCGGCATCCCAGCTGGCAGGATAGGCACGCAGCAGGTCGATCGGCTGATGGCTGGCAAGCAGTGCCTTCAGCGCCTCGGCGTCTTCCAGGATGGCGCGCAGCACCGCGCTGTCGGCACGCTCGGCGACAGCCTGCACCAGTGGACGGCTGGACCGCGTCAGCTCACGCTCGCGCGCCAGCCACTCCCGCAACGGCAGGGTCTTGCCGTCGCGGGCGACCGCGGCGTCACCGTCCAGCGCCAGCGAAGCGAGGAAGGCGTCGACCAGCGACCACGGGTTGCGGTGCCACACGCCCAGCGCGTCGCCCGGCGCGTAGCGAAGGCCGGAGCCTTCCAGCGACAGCTCCACATGGCGCACATCGCGGTCGGCATGCCGCGAGACGATGCGCTGGTTGGCCAGCACCGGCGCCGGAAATGGCCGGTCGCGATGGAACTGCGGCCGTATCGGTGCTGCCCGTAGCGGCGTCACCGAGGCGGTGGGCAGTTCGCGGGCGAGCCTTTCGCGCACCAGTGCCAACGCGCCTTCGGCCCAGGGTCCGGCCACCGGTTCGATGTCCACGTCGGCCTCGGCCAGCGGGGCCAGCCGCTTCGCGCCGAGCTCGGCCAGCCGTGCGTCGACGGCCCGGCCCATGGCGTTGAACAACGGATAGCTGGAGTCGCCGAGACCGAGCACTGCGTATTGCAGCGCCGGCAACTTCGGCGCGCGGCGGGAGGCCAGGAATTCGACGAAACCACGCGCGTCGTCCGGCGGCTCGCCCTCGCCCTGGGTGCTGACCACCACGGCGAGATAGCGCTCGTTCGCCAGTTCGCGCACCGGGTAGGCGCCGGCCCGCACCAGTCGCACCGGCAGGCCGGCCGCTTCGGCCTCCGCGGCAAAGCGCTCGGCGACCCGGCGGGCATTGCCGGTCTGGCTGCCGTACAGCACGGTGAGGCGGGCAGCCGGCGCCTGGGCCTGGCGCGCGACCGGATGCGCTGCCTGCTGCGCGGCGTAGGCGGCGATCCAGTACAGCTGGGCCGGCTCCAGGCCGTCGACCAGCTGGCGCAGCAGGGTCTGGCGTTCCTCGCCCAGGCCGGACGGCGCCGCGAGGGCGGGCTGCGTAGCGTTCACGGGCAAATCCTTTGGACGTCCAAACCGGGATGGCACCAGCTTGCCCTCGCCCGGGCGCGCGCCCAAAGGATCATTGGCGATGTCCTTATGCCGACCGGACATGGGGCCCCCGGCCATGGCTACAATTGCGCCCATGGCCATCTCCTCCCCCTCCCGCAAGCCGCTGCCGATCGAGGTGCGCGGTTCCGCCCGCCAGCCGCTCGGCATGTCCACCGCCCAGTTCCTGCGCGACTACTGGCAAAAACGCCCGCTTCTGGTGCGCAATGCCTTCCCCGGCTTCGAACCGCCGATCGCGCCGGAAGACCTCGCCGGCCTGGCCTGCGAGGACGGGGCGCTGTCGCGACTGATCCGCCACGACGAGAAACGCGACCGCTGGCAGGTGAAGACCGGTCCGCTGGACGAAGCCGACTTCGCCACCACCGGCGACGCCAACTGGACGCTGCTGGTGCAGGACGTGGACAAGTGGGATGCCGACGTCGCCGCCCTGCTCGAACCGTTCGCCTTCCTGCCGAGCTGGCGCGTGGACGACGTCATGATTTCCTACGCCGAGCCCGGCGGTGGCGTGGGCGCGCACGTGGACCAGTACGACGTGTTCCTGATCCAGGGCCTGGGCCAGCGACACTGGGCGATCAGCACCGACCCGGATGCGCCGAAGGACTTCCGCCCCGACGTCGAGCTGAAGCAGCTGGCGCAGTTCGAGCCTACCCACGAATGGCTGCTGGAGCCGGGCGACATGCTCTACCTGCCGCCCAACGTGCCGCATGACGGGGTGGCCTTCGGCGGCCCCTGCATGACCTTCTCGGTCGGCATGCGCGCTCCATCCCAGGCCGAACTGATCGGCGATTTCGCCGACTACCTGGCCGACCGCCTGCCCGAAGAGGCCCGCTACACCGACCCGGACCTGGCGGCGGCCCGCAATCCGGGCGAAATCGACCGCAACGCGCTGGAGCGCCTGCGCTCCGTGCTGCCGTTCGCCGGGGCCTACAACGACGCGACTCTGCTGGACTGGTTCGGCCGCTTCATCACCCGCTACCGGCTGGCCCAGCAGCCGGCGCCGGCCGAACGGCCGGTCACGGCCGCCGCCCTGGACAAGCTGCTGGCCAAAGGCGTGTCGTTCGTGCGTCACCCGTGGTCGCGCATGGCCTGGGCACGCACCCGCAACGACTGCATGCTGTTCGTCAACGGCCAGGCCCACCCGGCCACGCCGACGCTGGCCCAGCGACTGTGCACCGAACGCGAGATCGCCCTCGCTGGCGCACCCGACGCCACCGAGCAGGCCCTGCTGGTCGCCCTGCTCGACGACGGCCATCTGGTTCCGCGCAAGGCGAAGCGCGGGTGAAGCTCGAGAACTTCCATATCGTCAGTGCCGACTGGGCCCGTGATGGCGACCGCGAGGCGGTCCGCCAGCTGCGCCGGATGGTGTTGATCGATGGGCTGGGTTTGCCGGCCGCGTGGGAGTTCGACGACGGCGACCCGCAGGCCCTTCACCTGATCGCCCGTGACGATACCGACTGCCCGATCGGCGCCGCCCGGCTCACGCCGGACCAGCGGATCAGCCGCGTCGCGGTATTGCCCACCTGGCAGCGCCACGGGGTCGGCACCGCCCTGTTGCGCCAGCTGATCGAGCGGGCAAGCAGCTTCGGCTGGGACGAGTTGCGACTGGATGCCCCGGTGGAGCTGGTGCCGTTCTACGCCCGGGAAGGCTTCGTACCGGCCGGTGAATTGTTCGAAGCGGCCGGGCGCATGCATCAGCCCCTCCGCCGCGCGCTGACGTCCGCGGCCCCCGGCCCACGCCCCGCCCGCGACTCAGGCCTGCTGCCTGCCGAGGATCGACCTTCGGTAGACGCCACCCGGCACCTGCTGCTGGCCGACGCCCGCCACATGCTGGCGATCCACCTGCCTCGGCTGGACGGCGAGCACTACGCCAGCGCCGGGGAACTGGCCGAACTCCGCCGCGTCGCCACCTCCGGTCGCGGTGCACGCATCCGCATTCTTCTGCACGACACCGGGGCTGCCCTGCGCGACGGACACCGGCTGGTTGCGCTGGCGCAGCGCCTGTCCAGCGTGATCCAGATCCGCCGCCCGGTGGAAGAGGTGGACCTGGCCAATCGCGCCGGCTGGCTGCTCAACGATGCCGGTGGCTACCTGTTCCTGCCCGACCACGATCGCCCGCAGGGTCGGGCTTCGCGCCACGACCGTGCCGGGCAGGCGCCGCTGATGCAACAGTTCGACGAGGTCTGGGAGCGCTCGGTGCCGGCTACCGAACTGCTCGCGCTTGGCCTCTAGACCGTGGCTGAACGGGCGGGCCCGCCCGATTCGGGCCGCCGTTCCGGCACAAGCCCCGCCCAGCCGGCGATCACGGCGGTCGGCCCCCTTGCATAGACCATCGTCCAACCCCACGCCCGGGTTGTCGCGACGCAGCAGCCCGGCGCTATAATTAACAAGATTTTTGCCAGCCCTCCGCTGCGCCACGGGCAGCGTCGACGGCCCCCTCCCCCCAACCGGTGGTAACGTGAGCACAAACCTGATTCGCGAGTTCTTCGAGTCCTCTCAACTCGCAGGCGGCAACGCCGATTATGTCGAAGCACTTTACGAGGCGTGGCTGAGCGACCCGGGCTCCGTGCCCGCCGAGTGGAACAGCTACTTCCAGACCTTCAATGGCCGCGCGTCGGGAGATGTCTCCCACACCGCGGCCATTGCGCGTATTGAGTCTGCGCAAAAGCAGCGCCGCAGTGCCGTCGCCACTGTCGACGACGCCCATGCGCGCAAGCAGGCTGGCGTGCTTCGTCTGCTCACCGCCTACCGCTCGCGCGGTCACCTGGGCGCCGATCTCGACCCGCTGGGCCTGGCGCAGAAGATGGACGCCCCGGACCTCGGCCTGGCCTTCCATGGCCTGAGCGAAGCCGACCTGGACACCGAGTTCGACTGCGGCACCTATGCCGGCGGCGGCCAGCGCATGAAGCTGCGCGAGCTGCTGGCCCGGCTGAAGAAGATCTACACCGGCACCATCGGCGCCGAGTTCATGTACATCTCCGACCACGCCCAGCGGAACTGGATCTACAGCCGCCTGGAGCAGGCCAACGGCAGCGCCGGCCTCGACAAGTCAGAAAAGAGCCACCTGCTCGACGTGCTCACCGCCACCGAGGGCCTGGAGCGCTACCTGCACACCAAGTATGTGGGCCAGAAGCGTTTTTCGCTGGAAGGCGGCGACAGCCTCATCCCGCTGGTCGACGACGTGGTGCGCATGGCCGGCGACAACGGCATCAAGGAACTGGTGATCGGCATGGCCCACCGCGGCCGTCTCAACGTGCTGGTCAACATCCTCGGCAAGCCGCCGAAGACCCTGTTCGACGAATTCGAGGGCAAGTTCGAGCACATCGACGATCCGTCGTATTCCGGCGACGTGAAGTACCACATGGGCTTCTCGTCCGACCTGAAGACGCCGAAGGGCGGCGTGCATGTCGCGCTGGCGTTCAACCCGTCGCACCTGGAGATCGTCAACCCGGTGGTCGCCGGCTCCGTGCACGCGCGCCAGCTGCGCCGCCGCGATACCGAGCACCAGCAGTCGATGGCCGTGTTGATCCACGGCGACGCGGCGCTGGCCGGCCAGGGCGTGAACATGGAACTGTTCAACATGTCCCAGGCCCGCGGTTTCCGCATCGGCGGCACCCTGCACGTGGTGGTGAACAACCAGGTGGGCTTCACCACCTCCAATCCGCAGGACGCCCGCTCCACGATGTACTGCACCGACCTGGCCAAGATGGTCAACGCGCCGGTGTTCCACGTGAACGGCGACGACCCGGAAGCGGTGATCGAAGTCACCCGCCTGGCCTACGAGTTCCGCAAGACGTTCCGCAAGGACGTGGTCATCGACGTCGTGTGCTACCGCCGCCACGGCCACAACGAGGCCGACGAGCCGGCAGCGACGCAGCCGCTCATGTACCAGATCATCCGCAAGCGCCCGACCACCCGCGACCTTTATGCCCAGGCACTGCAGAAGGAAGGCGTGATCGCCGAGGGCGATGGCCAGAAGCGCCTGGATGCCTACCGCGACCGCCTGGAGGCCGGCTCGCCGCTGGCCGAGTTCAACCCGACCCCGGTGCGCGACCTGGAGATCGACTGGGCGCGCTTCTACAACAACTCGCTGTCGACCCCGGCCGATACCACCGTGCCGAAGAAGAAGCTGGTGGAGCTGGCCAACCGCATCCTCGACCTGCCGGGCGACCTAACGCTGCAGTCGCGCGTGAACAAGATCTACGACGACCGCCGCAAGATGGCCGCCGGGGAGGTCCCGGCCGACTGGGGCTTCGCCGAGAACCTGGCCTACGCCACCCTGATCGACGGCGGCAGCAACCTGCGCCTGGTCGGCCAGGACTCCGGTCGCGGCACCTTCTTCCATCGCCACGCGGTGCTGCACGACCAGAAGGACGGTCATACCTACATGCCGCTGGCCACCCTCCGCGACGGTGCCAACGTCGAGGTGATCGACTCGCTGCTCAGCGAGGAGGCGGTGATGGCCTTCGAGTACGGCCACTCCACCACCGACCCCGACACGCTGCACATCTGGGAAGGCCAGTTCGGCGACTTCGCCAACGGTGCCCAGGTGGTGATCGACCAGTTCATCAGCTCCGGCGAGTCGAAGTGGAACCGCCTTTGCGGCCTGGCGCTGTACCTGCCGCACGGCTACGAGGGCCAGGGCCCGGAGCACTCCTCCGCCCGCCTCGAGCGCTTCCTGCAGCTGTGCGCGGTGAACAACATGCAGGTCTGCGTGCCGACCACCCCGGCGCAGGACTTCCACATGATCCGCCGCCAGATGCTGCGCCCGGTGCGCAAGCCGCTGATCGTGATGACGCCGAAGTCGCTGCTGCGCCACAAGCTGGCCGTCTCCACCCTGGACGAACTGGCGAACGGCTCGTTCCAGCTGGTGCTCGGCGAGCACCGCGACCTGCCGGTGAAGAAGGTCAAGCGCGTGGTGCTGTGCGCGGGCAAGGTCTACTACGACCTGCTCGAGGAAGCCGAAAAGCGCGGCCTCGAGGACGTGGCGCTGGTGCGCGTGGAGCAGCTCTATCCGTTCCCGCGTCCGGAAGTGACGGCCGAGCTGGCCCGCTTCAGCGCCACCAAGGAGGTGATCTGGTGCCAGGAAGAGCCGATGAACCAGGGTGCCTGGTTCCAGATTCGCCACCACCTGCAGGCCTGCATCGGTCCGAAGCACACGCTGTCGTATGCCGGCCGCGCGCGCTCGGCAGCACCGGCCGCCGGCCATCTGAACGAGCACAACGCCGAACAGGCGGCGCTGGTCGAGCAGGCGCTGGTCGCCCCGATCGGCACCGACCATTCGGCCGAGTAACCTATTCCGAATAGCGTGGCCGGGACGGCCGCTTTGCTCCTGCACCCACGGACGGGTGCCAACCCCAGCAAGGACCCTGTGATGTCCATCGAAGTCAAAGTCCCCGTTCTCCCCGAGTCCGTCTCCGACGCCACCATCGCGACCTGGCACAAGAAGGTCGGCGACGCGGTCAAGCGCGACGAGAACCTTGTCGATCTCGAGACCGACAAGGTCGTGCTCGAGGTGCCCGCTACCGTCGATGGCGTGCTCAAGGAGATCCGCCACGCCGAAGGCGACACGGTGAACAGCGAGCAGGTGATCGCGATCATCGAGGAAGGCGCCGCGGCTTCCGCTCCGGCCCCGGCTCCGGCCGCTGAAGCGCCGAAGGCGGCCGCCCCGGCCCAGGCCGCCGGCCCCGCGGCCTCCGGCAAGGGCACCGACGACCTCTCCCCCGCCGGCCGCCGCGTCGCCGAGGAAGAGAAGATCGATCCCTCCAAGGTCGCCGGCACCGGCCGCGACGGCCGCGTGACCAAGGAAGACCTGGTCAACTACGCCAAGGGTGGCAGCGCCCCGGCCGCCGCACCGGCCGCGAAGCCGACCCCGGGCGCCCGTCCGGAAGAGCGCGTGCCGATGACCCGCATCCGCGCCCGCATCGCCGAGCGCCTGATGCAGTCGAAGAACTCGATCGCCATGCTGACCTCGTTCAACGAGGTGAACCTGGCCGAGGTGGTGAAGATGCGCAAGACGCTGGGCGAGTCGTTCGAGAAGGCGAACGGCATCAAGCTCGGCTTCATGAGCTTCTTCGTGAAGGCCGCGGCCGAGGCGCTCAAGCGCCACCCGGTCATCAATGCCTCGGTGGACGGCAACGACATCATCTATCACGGCTACCAGGACATCTCGATCGCCGTGTCCACCGACAAGGGCCTGGTGACGCCGGTGCTGCGCGACGTGCAGGACATGAGCTTCGCCGACGTCGAGAAGGGCATCGCCGGCTACGCCAAGAAGGCGCGCGACGGCAAGCTGGGCCTGGACGACCTGCAGGGCGGCACCTTCACCATCACCAATGGCGGCACCTTCGGTTCGCTGCTGTCCACGCCGATCGTGAACCCGCCGCAGAGCGCGATCCTGGGCATGCACACCATCAAGGAGCGTCCGGTGGTGGAGAACGGCCAGGTGATCGCCGCGCCGATGATGTACCTGGCGCTGTCCTACGACCATCGCATCATCGACGGCAAGGATGCGGTGCTGTTCCTGGTCGACATCAAGAACCAGCTCGAGAACCCGCAGCGCATGCTTCTTGGTCTCTGATGGCGGCCCCCGCCATCAGAAAATAGGTAACGAGGCTCCGATGCCGGCAAGCGCCTGAAACCACGGCCTTGCCGGTTGCCTTTCCGGCAATCGAGCCCACCTTCCGCTTCACCAGCGAGCCCGATGCTCGCCAGCAAGGAACCCCGCCATGAGCGACCAGAAATTCGACGTCATCTTCATCGGCGCCGGCCCCGCCGGCTACGTCGGCGCGATCCGCGCCGCGCAGCTCGGTCTGAAGGTGGCCTGCATCGACGCCTTCACCGGCAAGGACGGCAAGCAGGCCCTCGGCGGCACCTGCCTCAACGTCGGCTGCATCCCGTCCAAGGCGCTGCTGGATTCGTCCAAGCAGTTCTACAACATCGCGCACAACCTGCCGGTGCACGGCATCACCGTCGACGGCGCCAAGGTCGACCTGACGACCTTCATCGGCCGCAAGGACAAGATCGTCAAGCAGTTCACCGGCGGTATCGGCCAGCTGTTCAAGGCGAACAAGGTCACTGCGTTCTACGGCAAGGGCAAGCTGCTCAAGGGCAACCAGGTGGAAATCACCGCCAACGACGGCAGCAAGCAGACGATCGGCGCGACCAATGTCGTGCTGGCCTCGGGCTCGGTGCCGATCGAGCTGCCGTTCGCCAAGTTCGACGGCAAGCACATCGTCGACAATGCCGGCGCGCTGGACTTCACCGAGGTGCCGAAGCGCCTGGGCGTCATCGGTGCCGGCGTGATCGGTCTGGAGCTGGGCAGCGTGTGGCGCCGCCTGGGCGCGGAAGTGACCGTGCTCGAGGCCATGCCGGAGTTCCTCGGCGCGGCCGATGCGGACATCGCGAAGATCGCCTTCAAGGAATTCACCAAGCTGGGCCTGGACATCAAGATGGGCGCCAAGCTGTCCAAGGCCGAGGTGAAGAAGGACGGCGTGCACCTGGTCTACGCCGACAAGGACGGCGAGCAGAGCCTGGTGGTCGACAAGCTGCTGGTGGCCGTGGGCCGCCGCGCCTACACCGATGGCCTGCTGGCCGACGACACCGGCGTGAAGCTGGACGAGCGTGGCCGCATCGTGGTCGACGAGCACAACCACACCGGCGTCGATGGCGTATGGGCGATCGGCGACGCGGTGCGCGGCCCGATGCTCGCGCACAAGGGTTCCGAGGAAGGCGTGGCGGTGGCCGAGTGGATCGCCGGCAAGGCCGGCCACGTCAACTTCGACACCATCCCGTGGGTCATCTACACCGAGCCGGAGATCGCCTGGGCCGGCAAGACCGAGAAGCAGCTCAAGGAAGAAGGCGTGCCTTACAAGGTCGGCACCTTCCCGTTCGCCGCCATCGGCCGCGCCGTGGCCATGAACGAGGCGTTCGGCCAGGTGAAGATGCTGGCCCACGCCGAGACCGACCGCATCCTCGGCGTGCACATGGTCGGCCCGGGCGTGTCCGAGCTGATCGCCGAGTGCGTGGTGGCGATGGAGTTCAAGGGTTCGTCGGAAGACCTGGCGCGCATCGTCCACGCCCATCCGACGCTGTCCGAAGCCGTGCATGAGGCCGCCCTGTCGGTCGACAAGCGCGCCATCCACAAGGGCAATTGATCGCCCGGTTGATACATCGCGGCCCGCTCGTGGTGACATGGGCGGGCTGTCTTTTTTAGGAGTGAGTGAAGAGAAGTGAGAAGTGAGAAGTGAGAGAAACGCCAATGCCGGCTCGCTCTTTTCCCCACATCCCCTGATCCCTTCCTCGTCGCCACCATCCACCTGCTGCCTCGCACGGCACCTCTCACTCCTCACTTCTCTTAACTCACTTCTCGCCCCATGCCCCACATCACCTCCCTCTGCGTCTACTGCGGCTCTGCCAACGGCAACGACCCGGCCTACCTCGCGCTGGCGCGCGACTTCGGCACGGAGCTGGCCCGACGCGGGGTCGCCCTGGTCTACGGCGGTGGCAAGGTCGGCCTGATGGGCACCGTGGCCGATGCGGTGCTGACCGCCGGCGGCAAGGTGGTGGGCGTGATCCCGCGCCAGCTGGTCGAGAAGGAAGTCGCGCATACCGGCCTGACCGAGCTTGTGGTGGTGGAAACCATGCACCAGCGCAAGACGCGCATGTACGAGCTGTCCGATGCCTTCGTCGCCCTGCCCGGCGGATTCGGCACCATGGACGAGATGTTCGAGATGCTCACCTGGGCCCAGCTTGGACTGCACCGCTACCCCTGCGCTTTCCTCGACGTGCGCGGCTACTACGCCGGGCTCAAGACGCTGATGAGCCACATGGTCGACGAGGGCTTTGTTCAACCGGGGCAGCGCGACAGTGTATGGTTCGGCTCTTCGATGCCCGAGCTGTTCGACTGGATGATCGACTACGACGGAGGCCAGGCTGCCCGTGTGATCGGCCCGGCCAGCATCCGGGCCTGATCCGAGGACGTGCCGATGACTGCCTTCCGCGCCTTTCGCATCCGCCAGGACGATGCCGGCTACCGTGCCGGCATTGAAACCATGGACAGCGGCGATCTCTCCCCCGGCGAGGTGCTGGTCAAGGCGGCCTACTCCTCGGTCAACTTCAAGGATGCGCTGGCCGGCACCGGCAAGGGGCGGATCCTGCGGCAGTTCCCGCTCAACGGCGGCATCGACGTTGCCGGTCACGTGGTCGCCTCGACCGATCCGGCGTTCCGGGAGGGCGACGCCGTGCTTTGCACCGGCTCCGGCCTGTCCGAGACGCGCGACGGCGGCTACGGCGAATACGTGCGGCTGGACGCTCGCTGGACGATTCCCCTGCCCGACGGCCTCTCGCTGCGCGAGAGCATGATCCTCGGCACCGCCGGCTTCACCGCTGCGCTGGGCCTGCTGCAGATGCTCGACAACCGCCAGACCCCGGAACAGGGCCCGCTCGCCGTGACCGGTGCCACCGGCGGCGTGGGCATGCTGGCGATCGACATCTACAGCCGCGCCGGCTTCGAAGTCCACGCGATCAGCGGCAAGGCCGACCATTTCGAGTTTCTGCGCCAGCTCGGTGCGGCGCAGTGCCTGGACCGCCACGAACTGGCATTCAGCGGCAAACCGATGGACTCCGCCCGTTTCGGCGGCGCGCTGGACAACGTCGGCGGAGCGATGCTCGCCGGCCTGCTGCCGCTGATCGCCCCCTATGGCAACGTGGCGCTGTGCGGCAATGCCGGCGGCATCGGTTTCGAAAGTACCGTGATGCCGTTCATCATCCGCGGCGTGAACCTGCTGGGCGTTGCCTCGGCCGGAACCGCGCGGGACCAGCGCCAGCGGGTCTGGGAACACCTGGCCGCTCCGTGGAAGCCCCTGCACCTGGATCGCATCGCCACCCGCGAAGTCACGCTGGAGGAGCTGCCGGGGGTGTTCCCCGCCATGCTTGCCGGCGGCTCCTTCGGCCGTACCATCGTGCGCCACGCCAACACTTGACCCCAATCGCCGCCTCGACTTGGAAGCGCGTCGGGCGCGCCTTAGAATCCATTCACTTCGAACAAGGGATCCCCACCTTATGGCCCGCATCCTCATCGTCGACGACTCCCCGTCGCAGCTGCTCGGTCTCAAACGCGTCGTGGAGAAGCTTGGCCACGAGGCCCTCACCGCCGAGGACGGTGCCGCCGGCGTGGAAGCCGCCAAGCGCGAACTGCCCGACCTGATCCTGATGGACGTGGTCATGCCGAACCTCAACGGCTTCCAGGCCACCCGGACGATCAGCAAGGACCCGACCACGGCGCACATCCCGGTGGTGCTGGTGACCACCAAGGACCAGGAGACCGACAAGGTCTGGGGCATGCGCCAGGGCGCCAAGGCCTACGTGACCAAGCCGATCAAGGAAGACGAGCTGGTGGCCACGCTGACCGAGCTGCTCCCGGGCTGAGCTTCCGCGCTTCCGGATACGAGAACGGCGCCCGAGGGCGCCGTTCTGCTTTTGCGTGTCCGCAGGCAGGTCAGCTACGCGGGTTGTAGTCCGCGAAATGCTTATGCAGGGACTCATAGGCCTTGCGCTGCTTGTCGTCCTCGGCTGGCGGCGTGCGGATGGACAGCTCCACCAGCTGATCTCCAGGATGCGCCCCCGGCATGCCGCGCCCCTTCAGGCGCAGTTTGCGACCGGATTGCGAACCGGCGGGGATCCGCAGGTCGACCGCGCCACCTAGTGTGGGCACCGGCACCGTGGCGCCCAGCGCCGCTTCCCATGGAGTGATCGGCAGCACGTGCAGCACGTTGCGGCCATCGAGCCTGAAGCGGGCGTCGTCGCGGATCGCCACCTCCAGCAGCAGGTCGCCACTGGGTCCACCGGCGGCACCGGCATGCCCTTGGCCGGACAGGCGGATCACCTGCCCCGGCTGGATGCCGGCCGGGATCTTCACCTCGAGCACGCGCTCATGGCCGTGGCTGTCATGCAGCGCCACCCGGGTGCGGCCGCCGTCAAACGCGGTCTGCAGGTCGATCTGCACCTGGGCCTGCACGTCGCGACCGCGCCGCGCCCGTGGCTGACCCCGGTGCCCACCACCGCGACCGAACAGGCTCTCGAAGAAGTCGCTGAAATCGCCGTCGCCGCCGCCCTCGCCGAAATCGTAACCCTGGCCGAAGCCCGGTGGCGGGCGGAACTGCTCGCCGCCACGGTAGCCGCCGGCACGCACCTGGTCGTAGGCGCGGCGCTTTTCCTTGTCGCGCAGCACCTCGTTGGCCTCGTTGACGGCCTTGAACTTGTCCTCGGCGCCCGGCTCCTTGTTCTTGTCCGGGTGGTACTGCCGCGCCAGCTTGCGATAGGCGGCCTTGATCTCCGCCTCGCTGGCATCGGGCTTCACGCCCAGGATGTCGTAATAGTCTTTGAACTCCACTCACCTTCCCCCGACCGATACGTCACTGGATCGTGGCGGGGCCCCCCCCCCCCC